>JBDIVY010000003.1:0-338055 GCA_039794165.1 Phycisphaerales bacterium | reverse complement strand
CGGGGGGGGGGGGGGATGGCGAGCGAGCAAGTCGGCGGCGCCGTGACACGACGAGAGCGAGCGCGCCGAGCGCAATAACGACCAACAACGCCGCCACGAGCACGACCGCCAGAGCGAGATAGGCGACCGCCTCACCCTGCGCGGGCGTGGGGGTCTGCGTTGCGACGGCGGTTGCCATGGTTCCAAGAGCGAGCGGCACGCGGGGACGATAGCCGCGGGCGGCTCACCCGGTCGGCGCGGCGGGCAGCGCGCCCGGATCGCCGCCGGGAGGCGGCGGGGGCCGCGATGCGGAGCGAGCGATCGGGGCGATGGTCACGCGATCGGGCGTGCGGATAACGCCGGCGGGGAGGCCCGCCTGCGACAGGGCATCCGCGAGGCCGCGATCGTCGAGGGCTTCGGCACGCGAGGGGCCGCCGACGATCGCGGTTCGCTCGAGGATGCCGGGGTCGGAGCGCACGAACTCGATCCGGGACCCGCGGGCGACCGGCGGATCGAGCGTTCCGGGCGCGCCCTGCGAGCCATGATGGGCGATCGGCAGGGGAGCGGGCGTCGGATGCTGCCGCGTGAGCACGGCCCCCGCAGCGATGGCGACCGCCAACGGGAGCGAGGCGAGCGCGGCACGGGCGGCGATGCGTCGGCGCACGCGGGCGCGCAGGGCGCACTGCGCGACCACGAGGATCTCGCCGCGGCGTTCAAGGCCGACGGGGCTGAGGGGGGGGCTTCCGGTAGGGTCGGTGGTCATGGGTGTTTCTCCGTCGCGGCGTGGCGCAAACGGTTGATGATGCGTCGCAGGCGGCCGTGGGCGGCGTCGCCGGTCAGGCCGGCCTCCTCGCCGGCGTCGCGCAGCGTGCGCGATCGGGCAAAGCGGGCGTCGAGGAGGGCGCGGTCGTCGGCCGGGAGTTCAGTGAGGGCGGCGCGGAGCCAGTCGATCCGTTCGAGCAGGTCGTTGAGTTCGTCGGGAGGCACGGTCGTCGGCGCGGGCGCGCGCGAGCGTTCGCGCAGGATACGGCGCTTCTCGCGGCGGAGGCGATCGAGGGCGGACGAGCGCACGACGCGGGCGAGCCAGCCTTCGAGCGCTCGCTCGTCGGGGAGCGTCGGCATGCGGCGCGCGACGCGGATCATCGCGTCCTGTACCACGTCCAGGCAGAACGACTCGTCGCGTCCCGTGAGCGATCGAGCGGCGGCGAGGGCGCGGTCGAACCACGCTTCGTAGAAGCGGGCGAGTGCCTCGGCGTCGCCCCGGGCGATGGCGGCGGTCAGGTCGCGCGTGGCGTCCCCCCGCTCGCGCGGTGCGAGTGCTGCGGGCGCGGGACGCGGCATGGATGGCGTGGGGTCCACGCGGGTGGGTCGAGCAGCCGCAATGGCGACTGATGCGGTCAGCGTGTCCCCCCGTCACGGGCGCGAAGCCGGGCGAGTTCTTCGCGCATGGCTTTGAGTTCGGCTTCGAGCGCGGCGACTCGCTCGCGCAGCGCGGTGTTCTCCGCCGCGAGACGAGCGGCCGGATCGGCCTGCGCCCCCGTCGTCGTTGTTCGCGCGCTCTCGAGCATCGACTGCATCGCCTTCATGCGCTGGGCGGCACGCTCACGCTCGACTTCCGCGGCGCGCATCATCGCAACCGCCTCGGCGAGCTGCTCCTCACTCGCCCGGAGATCGGCGGGCGGGATCGCGGACCGCTCGAACAGTTTCCTTCGTTCGTTGAGTTCCTGCTCCGCCACGGTGACGCGCTGGCGAGCGCGCTCGATCCCGATCGATTGCAGTTCCAGGTTGGCACGCGCGTCCGCGAGTTCGAGTTCGAGTTTCGCGGCGTCCGCCATCGAGCGGGTTGACTGCAACCTGGCGAGCTCACGCCTGCGGGCGAGGTCCGAACTGATGGCGTTGATCGCGCCCTGGGCGGCCGAGAGCGCGTCGGGCGGAGCGTTCAGGATGACGAGGCCCGTGTCCTCGTGGAAGCGAACCGTCGGCTCGGCATGGGCGGCGGCGGTGGTGAGGGCCGCCTCGACCGCGGTCAGCACCGACTCGCGCGGCATGGCGGAATCGGCGGGTTCGCCGGGGAGCGGGGTAATGAGGTCACGGATCGAGACCACAAGGGTTTCCGCAGGCATCAGCCGACCGGTCGGCGTTGTCCTTCTGCCTGTATCGCGACGGATCTCGATCAGGTAGATCGGCTCGTAGATTGGCTCTCCCGGTCCTGGAAAGGCCATCGGGAGCGCCCCCGGGATCGTCAGATCAACTCGAACAGCCAGGTCGTCGATCGAGTAGTTGCCGGTGACGAGTTCGAGCGCTGACCGTGCGGAGACCTTCTCGAGGAAGACCTGTGGGAGACGCACGTCGTCGGCCTCGCCTCGGATCACGACATTGACGGGGTTGTCCTGGGCGGCCAGTTTGACGGCCTGCACGTACTCGGGCAGCGAACCGCCGGGGTATCGGAGGGAGATGAGGGGGGAGGTGTCCTGCGTGCGGGCCGCGGCGATCTGTGCGCCGGTCGGTCTCGTCCGTTCCGGAGCAGGCTCGGGCTGGGCGGTCAGTGCGGGCGCGGCGAAGGTCAGGGCGGCGATCGCGAGGGCGAAGGGGCACTTGCTGGCGCGGGTCTTCGGCATGGCGGTCTCCTTGTCGAGCGGCCGGGGCCGCTCGCGGAGCCTGAACGCCGCCGGGGCGGATGTTCGGCGCGGCCTGACAAGAATATCGACTTGGCCGTGCGGAGTTGCCGGATCGGGCGAAGCGGCCCGGCGGTCGGCCTAGAGTCCGGCCCGCAGAGGAGCCGCCATGCACTTCGACGCCCACCAGCCCGTGATCGACGACCTTGAGGCGCGGATCGTAACCATCCGCGACTCTCTTTAACTACGAGTCCAAGCGCCGCCGGTTGGCGGAACTCGAGTCGAAGATGGGGGAGCCGGGCTTCTGGGACGCGCCGGAGGCCGCCAAGGCCACGGTGGCGGAACTGAAACTGCTCAAAGCCCAGACGGACCCGCTCAAGGCGATCGTCGAGGACTTCGAGAACGCGCGCCTCGCGTACGAGATGGCAAAGGAGTCCGGCGACAAGGACCTGCTCGCCGAGGCGGACGAGTCGCTGCACGGGCTGGTCGGCCGGATGGAGAAGGTCGAGTTGCAGTCGCTGCTCTCGGGCAAGCACGACCACCGGAACTGCTACCTGACCATCTCGGCGGGGGACGGCGGCACCGAGGCCAACGACTGGGCCGAGATGCTGCTGCGGATGTACATCTACTACTGCGAGCGGATGGGGTGGAAACTCGACGAAATCTCCAAGACGTTCGGCACGGAGGTGGGGGTCGACCACGTAACCCTGCACGTGAAGGGACCGTACGCCTTCGGGTACCTCAGTTGCGAGCGTGGGACGCACCGGCTGGCGCGGGTGTCTCCGTTCAACTCGCAGGGGAAGCGGCAGACGAGTTTCGCGAGCGTGGACGTGACGCCGGAGTTCGAGGAGGTGGAACTCGAGATCCCGGACACCGAACTGGAGATCACGCCCTTCGCGCGGTCGGCCGGGCCGGGGGGACAGAACGTCAACAAGGTCGCGACGGCCGTGCGCATCGTCCACAAGCCCACCGGCATCATGGTGGTCTCTTCGACCTACAAGGAGCAGCCGCAGAACCGCCAGCAGGCGATGGCGATCCTCCGGGCGAAACTGGAGCAGCTCGAGGAGGAAAAGCGAGAGCGCGAGATCGCCGAGGCCAAGGGGGCCGAGATGGGGCGCGGCTGGGGGACGCAGATCCGCAGCTACGTGTTCTACGACAACCGCGTGAAGGACCACCGGACCGGGTACGAAGAGAGCAACTACGA
The DNA here is from genome assembly GCA_039794165.1 of Phycisphaerales bacterium. Lineage (GTDB taxonomy): Bacteria > Planctomycetota > Phycisphaerae > Phycisphaerales > UBA1924 > CAADGN01. Next base: position 334,257 of record JBDIVY010000003.1, on the reverse strand, counting down.
GAAGGTGCTGCAGGGGTATCTGGAGCCGTTTGTCGACGCTGAACTGAAGCGGCGCAGGTCGGAGAAGGAAAGGGCGGGGGTGGGGGCGTAGTCGCGCAAGCGAACGCTCACCGCAGGCTGCGCGGCGGGCGTGGGCCCGGACAGCAGCCGATGGGGCGGCCGTCGTCGTCGGGCTTTCGTTGCGGCGGGGGGAAGTGCCCCTCGGCCTTGGCCGTCAGGAGCGACCCCACGACGATGGCCGCGAACGCGGCGATGGGCACGATCGGCGGCAGGTAGACGCCGAAGCCCGGCAGCACGACGAAGCAGACGAAGCCGAGCAGGATCACGAGAGCGAACGCGACGATGAGCCGCAGCAGCAGGCGCCGCCCCTCGCGGCGTTTGTGCTCCTCGTCGGCGGCGAGCGAGAAGGCAGCGGGGTCGGCGCAGCACGGCTCGTCGGGGAGGCGTTCGGAGTCGATGCCCGGGCCGATGATGATGACACTGTCGGACTCGTTCTGATCGCGGGCCATGCGTCGAAATAGTAGGAGCGAGGCCGCAACGCGGCGCGCACGGCGGGGCGAGCCGCGACGCCCCGCGATGCTCCGCCTACGCCAGCATTCGGCGCAGGTACTGGCCCGTGTAACTCCGCTCGGCGCGGGCGACCTGCTCCGGCGTGCCCTCCGCGACGATCGACCCGCCCGCGTCGCCTCCCTCGGGGCCGAGGTCGATGATCCAGTCGGCGCACTTCACCACGTCGAGGTTGTGTTCAATCACGACGAGCGTGTTGCCCGCGTCGGCGAGGCGGTTCATCACGGCGACGAGTTTGCGCACGTCCTCGAAGTGGAGGCCCGTGGTCGGCTCGTCGAGGACGTAGAGCGTCCGTTCGCCGGTTCCCGTGCCGTCGGGGCGGACGCCCTTGCCGAGTTCGGCGGCGAGCTTGATGCGCTGGGCCTCGCCGCCGGAGAGCGTCGTCGAGGGCTGGCCGAGCGTGAGGTAGTCCAGCCCCACGTCGTGCAGCGAGCGGACGAAGCGGTGGATCTTCGGGTGGTTCTCGAAGAAGGTGCTGGCCTCTTCGACCGTCATGTCAAGGACGTCGGCGATGCTCTTGCCGCGGTAGGTGACTTCGAGGGTCTCGCGGTTGTAGCGCCGGCCGCGGCAGACCTCGCACTCGACGTAGACGTCCGGGAGGAAGTGCATCTCGATCTTCTTGAGGCCCTGACCCTGGCAGGCTTCGCAGCGGCCGCCGCCGTTCTGGGCGGAGACGTTGAAACTGAACCGTCCCGGCTTGTAGCCGCGGATGCGGGCCTCCTTGGTCTGCGCGAAGATGCGCCGCACGTCGTCGAAGAACCCCGTGTAGGTCGCCGGATTCGAGCGGGGCGTGCGGCCTATCGGAGACTGATCGACCTCGATGACGCGATCGATGCGGTTGAGGCCGGTGACGCGGGCGTGATCGCCCGGTGCCTCGCGCGCGCCGAGCAGGTGCTTGCGGGTGGCCTTGAGGAGCACGTCGTTGACGAGCGTGCTCTTGCCGGAGCCGGAGACGCCGGTAACGCAAACGATGCCGCCGAGCGGGAACGAGGCGTCGATGCCCTTGAGGTTGTTCTGCCTCGCGCCCTTGACGGCGATCACGTTTCGGCTGGGGTCGAGAGGACGGCGGCGTGCTGGAGTTTCGATGGCCCGACGGCCGGAGAGATAGTCGCCGGTGATCGAGCCGGGCGTCTCGCAGACCTGCTGAACGGTGCCCTGCGCGACGACGGTCCCGCCGTGGACGCCCGGGCCGGGGCCGACGTCGATGAGGTGGTCGGAGGCGCGGATCATCTCCTCGTCGTGCTCGACGACGATGACCGTGTTGCCGATGTCGGCGAGGTGGCGCAGCGTGCGGACGAGCCGGCCGTTGTCGCGCTGGTGGAGGCCAATGGTCGGTTCGTCGAGAACGTAGCACGCGCCTACCAGCCCCGAGCCGACCTGCGTGGCGAGGCGGATGCGCTGGGCTTCGCCGCCGGAGAGCGTGCTGGTGCGGCGGTCGAGGCTCAGGTATTCCAGCCCCACGCTCGTGAGGAACCGCAGCCGGCTGCCGACCTCTTTCAGGATCGGCTCCGCGATGGTGCGTTGCTCGCTCGTGAGGCGGAGGCCCTCGACGAACTCAATCGCGTCGTTGATGGTCAGGCGGGAGAGTTCGGCGATGTTGAGCATCGTGCCGTCGTTCGCGGGGCGGCCGATGACGGAGCCGGACGCGGCGCGGGCGGCGTCGGCGTGGTGGTCGCTCGTGAGGAGGACGTGGAGGGCCTCGATGCGCAGGCGGTCGCCGCGGCACTCCGGGCACGGGCGTTGCGAGAAGAACCCGCTGAGCCACTCCTTGACGCCCGGGTTCTCAGTCGATTCCCACCACGCGGCGACGTTCGGGATGACGCCCTCGAACTGGCGGGCGCGCGGGGCGTCCTTGCCCGTGCCGTGCAGCAGGGCGCGGCGGGCATCGGCGGGGAACTCGCGGACGGGCTGGTGGAAGGAGACGCCGAACGTCTTGCAGAAGCGGCGGAGTTTGCGGTTGTACCAGGCGCGGACCGGGCCGTTCTTGTTCCACGCCGCCACCGCGCCGTCGGCGAGGCTCTTCGCGTCGTCGGGCAGGACGAGGTTCTCGTCGAACTCGGCGAGGTTTCCGAGGCCGTGGCAGCGCGGGCACGCGCCGAACGGTGAGTTGAAACTGAAGAGCCGCGGGCTGATCTCTTCGAGGGCGTACTCGGGGCGCTCGGGGTCGGCGAAGCGGGTTGAGAAGGCGTGGTCGGTCCAGGGGGCTTGAGGCTTGGGGCTTGAGGCTTGGGGCGCGTGCTCGACGGCGATGATGACGGAGCCTTCGGCCAGACGCAGCGCGGCCTCGACGGACTCGGCGAGACGTTGGCGGGAGTCGGCGTCGAGCGTCAGTCGATCGACGACGGCCTCGATGGTGTGCTTCTCGTGGCGGCCGAGGCCGAGCGGGTTCTCGCCGCCGCGTGCGAGAGCGTCGCGCAGGTCAACGACCGTGCCATCGACGCGCGCCCGCGACCAGCCCTGCCGATGGAGCCGCTCCGCGACGTCCTTGTGGAATCCCTTAAGCCCGCGAACGACGGGAGCGAGCACCATGAGCCGGTCGGTGGAAGGGGGCCAGCCCATGATCGTGTCCACGATCTGGGTCGCGCTGGTTGCCGAGATCGGCAAACCCGCGCGTTCGACCACCGTGCCGTCCTTGCGGGTCTTCGTCGGCGCCCACGAGTACGGCGTGCCGCAGCGGGCGTAGAGCAGACGAAGGTAGTCGTAGATTTCGGTCGTTGTGGCGACGGTCGAGCGCGGATTGCCGGAGGCCGACCGCTGCTCAATGGCGATGGTGGGGGGGATGCCCTCGATCTCCTCGACGTCGGGCTTCTTCAGTTGTTCGAGGAACTGGCGGGCGTACGCGGAGAGCGACTCCATGTACTTGCGCTGCCCCTCGGCGAAGATGGTGTCGAAAGCCAGCGACGACTTGCCCGAGCCGGACAGGCCCGTGATGACCACAAGCCGGTCGCGCGGGATGTCCACGTCGAGGTTCTTCAGGTTGTGCTCGCGCGCTCCGCGCACTCGGATGAACCGGTCCGGCGGCGGCTGGCGGCGAGGCTCGGGCGAGTCCGGCGGCGAGGGCTGAGGCGCGGCCTTCGGCGCTGCTCTCGGTCGGCTCTTCCGTGGCTCTGTCGCGGCGCGGGGCATCCGTCTCCCTCCGTGGGAGCGATCGTAGGTCGTCGGCGTTACGGTCCGGTCTCGGCCGGAGCGGCGGGTTGGGGCGGCGGCGAGGTGGCCGCGTGCTTGGCACGCTGGATCAGCCCCAGCATGATGAGGCCGATCGCCACGCCCAGCAGGTACAGCCCGAGGCGACGCCGGAACTCGCGCTTGCGTCGTGGCGGCAGTGCTCTCGGTGCGTCGCGTTCCACGGGCCATGCTAGGGGTGCGTCAGCGGGGCTTGCGGCGCGTGCGGCGCTCCTTTGCACGCGGATGCACCCCGGCCATCCCAGGCTTGCGGCGGCGCTGGCCGCCCTTTGATCGCAGGGCCTCCTCGACCTCCGCGCGGCGGAACAGGAGCGGCTCGCGCGGCTCGCCATCGCTCGGCAGGCCGGGAGCGTGCCCGCCGTGCTCCTCGATCAGTCGTCGCACGGTGGCGGCCTGGTCGCGCAGCTCGGCGGCGCGCTCGAAGTTCAGCGATTCCGCGGCCTCGCGCATCTCGCCCTCGATCTCGGCAAGCAGCGTCGCGGCGTCGAGTGGCCGCTCGCTGGTGAGCGAGGCCTCACGGGCCGTGCGCCTTGCCTTGAGTTCACACTCCAGCCCCCGGCGGATGTCCTTGCGGATGGTGGTGGGCGTGACGCCGTGCTCGCGGTTGAACGCGATCTGCCTGGCCCGGCGACGCTCGGTCTCTTCGATCGCGGCCTGCATGGCCGGCGTGACCGAGTCGGCGTACATGACGACCCTGGCGTTCACGTTTCGCGCGGCACGGCCCATCTGCTGGATGAGGCTCGTCGCGGAGCGCAGGAATCCCTCTTTGTCGGCGTCGAGAATGCAGACGAGGGAGACCTCGGGCAGGTCGAGGCCCTCGCGGAGAAGGTTGACGCCGACGAGCACGTCAAACTCGCCGAGGCGCAGGTCGGTGAGGATGCCGACGCGCTCGAGCGTGTCGATCTCGCTGTGCAGGTAACGCACGCGCAGGCCCTGCTGGTCGAGGTAGCCGGTGAGGTCCTCGCAGAGACGCTTCGTGAGGGCGGTGATGAGCACACGCTCGCCCGAGGCTGCACGCTCGCGGCAGCGTCCGAGCAGGTCCTGCACCTGGTTCGAGGCAGGGCGGACCTCGATCTCGGGGTCGAGCAGCCCGGTCGGGCGGATGACCTGCTCGTGCACCGCGCCGCCGGTCAGGCCGAGTTCGTACGGCCCCGGCGTCGCACTGACGAACACGACCTGTGGCACCATCGACTCAAACTCCTCGAACCGCAGCGGGCGGTTGTCGAGGGCGGCGGGAAGGCGGAAACCGTGCTCGACGAGCACTTCCTTGCGGGCGCGGTCGCCGTTGAACATCGCCCGCACCTGCGGGATGGTGACGTGGGACTCGTCGATGATGAGCAGCCAGTCGCTCGAAGCAGAAGTGGCGGAGTGGGGCTTGGCGGCCATGCTCGCAGCATCGCTTTGCCACTCTGCCACTCCGCCACTCTGCCACTTTCCGTCCTGCCGCGGCGCTCGCTCGAAATAATCGAGCAGCGTGAACGGACGCTCGCCGGGGGCGCGGCCGTCGAAGTAGCGGGAGTAGTTCTCGATGCCGGAGCAATAGCCGACCTCCTCGATCATCTCGAGGTCGTACCTGGTGCGGGCGTGCAGGCGCTGGGCTTCGAGGAGTTTGCCCTGCGAGCGCAGTTCGAGCACCCGGTCGTCGAGGTCGGCCCGGATCGAGTCGAGGATGGGCTTGATCTCCTCCTCGGGCATCACGTAGTGAACGGCGGGATAGAGGAAGAACTGCCGCTCCTCGGCGAGCAGCTCGCCCCCGGTCGGGTCGATCAGGTCGATGCGGTCGATCTCGTCGCCGAACAGTTCGACGCGCACGGCGAAGCGCTCGTAGGCGGGCCAGACCTCGACGGCGTCGCCGCGCACGCGGTACGAGCCGCGCTTGAACTCGACGTCCACACGCTGGTACTGCATCGCGTTGAGGGCGAGGAAGAAGTCGCGCCGGTCGATGCGGCTGCCGCGCGTGATCGTCAGCACCCGCTGCGCGTACGCATCGGGCGACCCGAGGCCGAAGATGCAGGAGACCGACGCGACGACGATGGTGTCACGCCGGCTGAGGATGCTGCTGGTCGCGGCGAGGCGGAGCATGTCGAGGTCGTCGTTGCGGCTGGCGTCCTTCTCGATGTAGATGTCGCGTGCGGGGATGTAGGCCTCGGGCTGGTAGAAGTCGTAGTAGGAGACGAAGTAGTTGACGCTGTTGCGCGGGAAGAACTGGCGGAGTTCCTCGTAGAGTTGCGCGGCGAGCGTCTTGTTGTGGCTGATGATGAGCGTGGGTCGTTGAAGGGCGGCGATCACGTTCGCCATCGTGAACGTCTTGCCCGTGCCGGTCGCGCCGAGCAGGCAGACGTGCCGCACGCCGCCCAGCAGATCGCGGCAGACGCCCTCAATCGCACCGGGCTGGTCGCCCGTAGGCGCGAAATCGCTCACCAGTTCAAAGCTGCGGGGCCTGGGCATGCGCGATTCTACGCGGCGGCGTGGCCGCGCTGATCCGGCGCGGTCGGCGCGCGCCAGGTTGCGCCGCAGGCGATGCAGACGCGGTAGCCGCCAGCGTCGGTCGCGCCGAGTTCGCCCGCGCACGTTGCGCAGACGCCCTCGGCCTCGGCGGTGCGTGCGAAGTGGGACTCGGGGATGTCGAGTTCGCCCACCACGGCGGCGAGCGAGGCGAAACCCAGCAACAGAGCGCCCCCCCCGATCCCGATGATCGCAAGCCATCTGGCCGGATCCTCGACGCCTTCCAGGCGAGTGAGCAGGGTCAGCACCCAGACCGCCGCCGCCGCGAGGAACGCCGCAAGCGACCAACGGAGCCAGCGGCCGCGGCTGCGCAGCGCGCGGCGCAGCCGCAGAACGCGCTCCCTGCCCATCGCCTTGCGACGATCCGGCCAGACCGAGAGCAACCATGAGTCGACCCTGCGCACGAGCACGCCCCGGGCATCGTTCACCAGCGGCGGACGGATGAAGATCAGCCGCGGCAGCAGCGGCGGGGCCTCCGCGAGGGGCGGCTGCACGCCCGTCCAGTGCGGGCGGGTGATGCGGGCAGCGGTCCAGGCCGCGCCGCACTCCGGGCACACGATCGCGCCGTCGGGCTGCGCTTCGAGGCCCTTGAGAGAGTAGGCGCACCGCGCACAGTACCCGTGAGCAACGATCGTCGCGCCGACGCCATGACGCAGCCGACGTACCGAGATCGTCCAGTCGATCCACTGCATCAGTCCGAAGGTGACCAGCACGGCGAGCATGGAGGGAAAGCCGCCGGTCCACGCGCCGAACACCCAGAGGAAGGTCGGAAACGCGATGATGGCGACGAAGAGCGTGACCGGCGCGGTCACGAGCATCCGCCCGAATGACCATCGTCGGGACGCCTCATCCCGCGCCCGCTTCAGTTGCCGCTGCAGCCGCCTCGCGGATTCGCGGTCAGCCTGCGAGTCCGCGCGCAGGGCCAGTTCCGCGAGCACGACAGGCTCGTAGGGAACGCCGCGATCGTCCAGCGGCGGACGTGCCATCGCCCCGCAGCATACCCGCACACGCCGGCCGCCTCACCCGCGGACCGCGGCGAGCAACTCCCGAGGCCTCCGGCGGTTCAGCCTCGCGATCGACGGCGCGGCGGCCCCGAGGCACATCACCAGCACGAACCCCCAACCCGCGGCGATCGGCACGAGCGGCGGGCGGGGCGTGAGCGAGAGGCCGAGGAGCAGGGCGTTCAGGCGTGTGCCGCCCCACGCGCCCTGCACGCCCATGAGCGTTCCGAGCATGCACGCGGCGAGGGCGATCAGGAGCGCCTCGCCGACGATGAGGCGAAGCAGCAAACCACGCTGCGCCCCGACCGCCCTCAGCACGCCGAACTCGAACTGGCGTGCCTCGACGCCCGCGACGATCACGTTCGCCACGCCGAAGCAGGCGATGAACATGCTGAGCACGGCGAGCATGCTGACAGCCAGCAGCGTGCCGCGGATGAACTCCTCGATCTCGCGCCGGATCATCCGCCCGCTGCCCGCGTCGAGGATGCCGGCGGCGAAGAGTTCGCGCCGGATGGTGCGGATGGCCTCGGCGTCGTCGGCGTTGTCGGCGAGGTCGATCTGGATCATGTTGATCGCATCGGAGCCGAAGCGATCGCGCAGGTCGCGCCGGCTGCCGAAGACGGCGTGGACGGCCTGCTGGAGGTACTCGTCGCCGACGTTGAAGAACTTGCTGACGATGTCGAGTCCCGGGCTGGTGACGACGCCGACGATCTCGAACTCGTGCTGCACGCCGTTGTCCTCGCAGCGGAAGAGGTCGCCGACCCCCAGGCCCTGCGCGACCTTGAACTCGCGGGCGACGATCACCGCGCCGCCCTCTTCGAGGCGACGCTGGGCGGTTGCAGGATCGCCCTCGACCCAGGTGAGGTTCGACATGCGGAAGAACGGCCCGGGTTCGAAGGCGATGAAGGTGGTGCGATAGCGTTGCAGGGCGCGCACGCCGAAGGCGTCGGTATCGACGGGGTGCAGCGTGATGGCGCAGGTGTTGGTGACGAAGGGGAGGGCGTCGAGGGCGCGCACGCTCTCATCCGTGAGGGCGAGGCCTGTCACGAAGGCGTCGGGGAACCTGAGTTTGCCGAACCAGTCGCGGAGGACCGCGCCGCCCTGGGTCCAGAGTGCGACCATGAGCGCCAGGCCGGCCATCATCGCGCCCGCCGTAAAGCCGTAGCGGAAGGGCGTCGCGCGCACAGTCCGCCCCAGGAGTCGGCGCGGCAGACCCAGCGAGCCGGAGACCACGGCCCCGCAGGCGGTCGAGGCGAGCAGCACCGCCGAGACACCGAGGAGGAAGTAGCCCGTGAGCATCGCGGGCAGTCCGAGCGTGACGTAGAGCCAGAAGGCGGTCTGGCCGTCGTCGGGCGTGCCGATCACCAGCGCGTGGGTGGCGACGCCGATCAGCCCGGCGATGGTAACGGCCACGACGGATCGCCGCGTTGGTCGGCGCGCGCGTGCGGCGAGCGCACGGAGCGGGCTGGTGCGAGAGGCTCGCCATGCCGGTGCCAGCGCGCCCGCCACCCCGCTCGCCAGTGCTCCGGTGAAAGCGAGCCATACACCGAGCGGCTGCACGCGCGGGCCGGCGGGCACCTGCTCGGGGAACGCGGCGACAAGCGACCCCGCGACAAGCAGGCCCAGCGGGACGCCGATCAGTCCGCCGAGGCCGCCGACGATCACGCCGACGAGCAACTGCGCCCCGCCGAGCTGACCCCGCGAGGCGCCGATGCACCGCAGGACAGCCAACTCTCGTTCGCGTTCGACGGCGTCGGTCATCATGCCGGTGAAAGTGATGAACGTCGCGGTGAGGAAGGCGAGGAAGGTGGCAAGGGCGAGGCCGAGTTGCGTGGAGGCCACGCTGCGCTCGACGCCGGAGGTCACGCGGGCGCTGGTCTGGAGCACGACGCCGCGCGGCATGTCCGGCCGGCGAGCCTTCACGATTTCCTCGGCGCGGTCCGGCTCGCGCAGCACGGCGTCAATCTCGCCGAGCCTGCCCGCACCGCCGGTGATGGAGGCCAGACCGTCGAGCGTCATGTACGCCTGCGGGCGGCCGCCGAGGGGCGGCTGCGCGGCGATGCCGACGACCGTGAGGCGGACCGGCCGGCGCAGCAGGCGCACGATCTCGACCTCGTCGCCGATACGCACGCCGACGCGCCGGTTGATCTCCTCCGCCTTTCGCGCGTCGTCCGCGCGATCGGGGACTTCGGGCGCAGGCGTCTCCCACACCCCGAGGCCTGCCACGAGAGCGAACCCGCCCAGCGAGGCTTCGGCATCCCGCGCGGCCAGCCAGGTCAGCCGCTCCGCCAGCGCGGCGTCGATCACGATCTCGCCGGGGTGGCGAGGCTCTCGGCCCGCGAGGATGCTCACCGGACGGACCTCCCGCTCGTCCTCGAACGACACGCCCAGGGCGAGGGCAGAGGCTCTGAGCGTGAGCGTCGCCAACGCGTGTCCGTCGTTCGCATTCGCCAGGAACGGCGTCGCGAAGACGATCGAGACCGTGTCCTGCAGGCGCCCAGCCGCGGCCTTCGTCTCCGGCCACGAACGCACCGCGTCCAGGAGCGAGGCGTCGAAGGTCTGGCCCGTCCCGGTCGGTCGAATCTGAAGGTCAGCGCGCCCGACGGCGGCGTCGAGGCGCATGCGCACGGACTCGTTGATCGAGGCCATCGCGCAGGAAACCGCGGCGATGAGCGCAGCCGAGAGTGCGACCGCGGCGACGAGCAGCGCGGTGCGCCTACGCCGCCCGGACAAACTGCTGGTAGCGAGCCGCCACGCCGGACGCATCGAGTCCCTCCGTATCGATCTCTCCCTCGACGCGCCCGTCGCGGAGCACGTAGACACGCCTGCAGTGCGTCGCCGCGGCCGGCTCGTGGGTCACCATCACGACCGTCATCGATCGCTGAGACGCGAGCGAGGCAAGCAGCCCCCAGAGCCGGTCGGCGTTGGCGGAGTCGAGCGCGCCGGTCGGCTCGTCCGCCAGCAGCACGGGCGGCGAGAAGAGCAGCGCCCGGGCGATCGCGACGCGCTGCTGCTCACCGCCGGAGATGGCGTCCGGGCGTCGGTCTGCGAGGTGTCCGACCCCCAGTTCCTCGAGCAGTTCGGCACTGCGCCGCGCGAGAGTGCGCGCCGGCTCCCCCGCCAGCAAACCGGGCAACTCGACGTTCTCCCGCGCCGTCAGCGTCGGGATGAGGTTGAACTGCTGGAAGACGATGCCGACGCCCCGCCGCCGGAACTCCGTCGCGGCCCGTTCGCTGAGCGTGTGCAGCGCTCGCTCGCCGTGCCAGACCTCGCCGGAATCGGGACGGTCGAGCGCGCCGAGGAGGTGGAGGAGCGTGCTCTTGCCGCTGCCCGACTGCCCCATGATGGCGTAGAAGCCGGGTTCGGGGACGTGCAGATCAACGCCGCGCAGCGCCTCGACGCGCTGCGTCCCGGTCTGGTACGCCTTGTGGACGCCGGCGCACCGGATCATGCGGGCACCGCCCGCGTTCCGCGCCGTTCGATGCTGGAATGTTGGCGGTTCACGTGCCGTACTTGGCGTCGTAGGCGGCCGCGTCCATCAGCCCGTCCAGCCCCGCCGCGTCCTTGATCGCGATCTTCACGAGCCAGCCCGCGCCGTAGGGGTCGCTGTTGAGCAGGCTCGGGTCTTCCGCGACAGCCTGGTTTGCCTCGAGGATCTCGCCCGCGCACGCGCAATAGACGTCGCTCGTCGTCTTTACGCTCTCGACCTCGCCGACCGAGTCGCCGGCGCGGAACGCGAAGCCGGGCTTCTTCATCTCGACGTACGTGACGTCGGTGAGTTGATCGACGGCGAAGCGCGTCAGCCCGAGCGTGAGCGTGTCGCCGTCGATCTTGTGCCATTCGTGCGAGTCGGAGTAGCGGCGGTCGGACGGGCTGGCCATGGGCGTTCCTTCGCAAGAGGGTGCTGACAGGTTCGGTCTTGTCGCTTCACTTCGATGGCATGAGCCATCCCGAGCGGGCGGAATGGTATGGGCCGCCTCCTCAAGTGGAAACCCCAAGTCTGCTCCCCTTGTCAAAGGCGGCTTGACATGGCTTGAACGATTCCGCTATTGTGGCCACTTCCCCCTGTCTCTCCCCTCCGGACGGTCGGTGCCTCACGGCCCGACCGTCTTTCTTTGAGTTGCCCCCCTTGCCCGGATTCTCGTGGCGGTTCAGGGGTTGCATGGGTAGAGTCTGGCGGCCGGAGGGGTATCCACAGACATGCTGCTGACGCTCACAGTGACCGATGCGCAACCCTTCCTTGCCACGCGGCGCTCATCCGGCAAGCCGGACCTGCACGCCCTGCCCGCGATCGTCGGTGGCGACCTGGGTCTGCACGGACTGAACCTCTCTACGGGCCTCCTTGTTGGCGCTGAGGCCCGCGACCTTGAGCGCCTCCGCGACAGCGCGGACAAGGCCCGCTGCTCGTGCCTGGTGCTGATCGAACCCCGTCCCCTGGCGTTTGCGAGCCTCGACGAGGACGAGGGGGAGAAGGTCGTGGAACGGGCGAAGCGGGTGCTTCAGGCGGGCGCGTTCCTCGGCTGCAACGCCGTTTCGGTCTGCGTCGAGTCAGACTCATCGGAAGAGAGCGAGGAGATCGTGGCCGAGCGGCTTCGGCCCGTCGTCGAGCGGGCGGAAAAACTCGAGATCAACCTGGCAATCTCGTCCGCTCCCGGCCTGACGGCCGAGCCTGTCCGCCTCACCGAACTCATCAAGTCGGTGGGGGGGTTTCGCATCGGCACCATGCCCGATTTCCAGACCGCCGTCGCGTCCGGTGACGCGGTTTCCTACCTGCGTCGCCTCACGCCGTATGCCGCGGCGGTTTCCGCCTCAACGGTGACGTTTGCGGTGCCGACGGCTTCCAAGCCCCGCAAGAAGGCCCAACCGGAGCCAGAAATCCCGGAGGAGCCTCCGCCTCCGGAGCATACCGCGTACCCGCTGGAGCCGTTGGTTCGGGCGGTGCTGTCGGTGGGGTTCGACGGCAATCTTGCGGTGGAGTACCGCGGCGGAGGAGACGCTACACTGGGCGTGAAGATGAGCCGAGCGGCGTTGGTGGATGCGATCCGCCGGGCCGTCGAGGCGTAACGCCTGTGCGGCCGGGGGTTGGGCCGAGCGATGGAATCACGCGGCGCAACGATCCCGACCCGGCCCCGTCCCCAGATCGTCGTGCCTCCCGACCTGCCCATCATCATCACGATCGACGGCCCCGCCGGGACGGGCAAATCTTCGGTCGCGCGCGCCTTGGCCTCGCGGCTGGGACTGGATTTTCTCGACACGGGGGCGATGTACCGAGCGGCCGCGGCCATCGTCATCGACCACGGCATCCCGCACGACGACCACCGAGCCATCGTCGAAAAAGTGCGCAGCGCGGACCTGCACTTCGACTGGTCGATGGACCCACCCGCGATGCTCGCCTGGGACCAGCCGATCAACGGCCGTATCCGGGAGCCGGACGTGACGGCGATCGTCTCGCCCATCTCCGCGATCCCGGAACTTCGGGCACATATGGTGCAGAAGCAGCGCATCATCTGGCGCCAGCATCCGAGGCTTGTTTCCGAGGGGCGGGACCAGGGGTCGGTGGTGTTTCCTGACGCCGCGGTAAAGTTCTACCTGGACGCGGACCCGGCCGAGCGTGCCCGGCGCCGGGCCGACCAACTGCGTGCGGCCGGACTGCCCGCGGACGAGCCCGGGCTGCTTCGGGACATCATCGAGCGAGACCGCTCGGACTCGACCCGGCCGGTTGGGCCGCTGGTCTGCCCGCCGGACGCGGTCCGGGTCGACACGACACGGCTGGCGTTCGAGGAGGTCGTGGACTGCCTTGAGGACGCGGTCCGGACGAGGATCGCCGCCCTGCTCTGACGGCGGTCCTGGGGCGCGGGAAACGCCGGGCCGGTACCCTCCGGTCATGTTCGCACGGCTGCGGGCCAGGCGCCCGGGAACCACACTGGGCAACCTGCTCGTCTACGAGGGGATGCGGCGGCTCCTCTCGCTCATCGTCCGTGTGCTGTACCGGCCTGTCGTCCAGGAACTTGGGCGTGTGCCGCTGACCGGGCCGGTTCTCCTCGCCGCCAATCACCAGTCCTTCCTCGACCCCCCAGTGATAGGGTTCGCCGTCACAAAGAGGCATCTGGATTATGTCGCCCGGGCGGGGTTGTTCGCGTCCCCCGTCTTCGGCGGCCTGATCCGGGCTTTGAACTCGATCCCGATCAGCGAGGAAGGGGCGGACGCGGCTGCGGTCCGCGAGATCCTCCGGCGCCTCGATGCGGGGCGGGCGGTGCTCATCTTCCCGGAAGGCTCGCGCACGACGGACGGGGCGATGCAGGAGTTCAAGCGCGGCGTCGCCGTGCTGGTCCGTCGGTCTTCGTGCCCCGTGATGCCCGTGGCGATCGAGGGGGTCTTCGACGCCTGGCCTCGTTCCGCCAGCTGGCCGCGGCTCTTCGGATGCCGCGTCGCCGTCCGCTACGGCGAGCCGATCCCCCACGACGAACTGCTGCGCGACGGGCCGGACGCCGCGCTCGACCGGCTGCGCCGTGAGATCGACGCGATGCGGCTTGAACTGCGAGCGGAACTGCGCCGTCGCACGGCAGCACGGTTCCCTCCGCCGGGGCCGGGGGATTCTCCCGCGAGCGGCGGCTGACAGGCATCTATCGGGCTGCCGACTGCCCGACGAGGCCGCAGAGCCGGTAGAGGATTCGGGCGCCGACGTTGGCGTCCCATTCGTCGCCTTCCGGGCCGGGCGCGACTTCGACGAGATCGAACCCGACGATCTGCCGGCCCGATGCCGCGAGCGTGGCCAGCAGGAGGGAGACCTCGCGCCAGGACAGGCCGCCGGGGACGGGTGTTCCGGTGTGCGGGCAGAGGCCGGGGTCGAGGCCGTCGATGTCGAAGGTGACATAGACGCGCTCGGGCAGGGCCTCGACGATGCGTCGGCACCGTTTGGCGAAGGAGCGGCCGGACGCGAGGCGATCGAAGAGGTCGTCGTCGTAGTGGACCACGACGCGGCGTTCGTCCCCGGCTCGTCGGTTCGCGTACTCCTCCTCCCGCTCGCCGAAGTCGCGGATGCCGACCTGCACGACGCGCTTCACGCGCGGTTCGTCCTCCAGCACGTTGAACATGACGGAGGCGTGCGACCACCGGAAGCCTTCGAAGCGGTCACGCAGGTCCATGTGGGCGTCGATCTGGAAGATGCCGATGTCGCCCCACCGCTCGGCGCACGCCCGGATCGCTCCGTACGAGACGCTGTGCTCGCCTCCGATGACTCCCGGCACTCGGCCCTCTTCCAGCGCAGCGAAGGCACGCTCCGCGACGAGGGCGTTCATCCGTGAGCCGGCGGTGTCCACCGTGCCGACGGCTTCCTCATCGCCCGGCCCCGCCCCGCCGCGCTCGATGATACGGCGTGCGTGCTCACGGGCCTCGCGGCCCCAGAGGCGGAACCGGGCGTCCTCGTCCTCCATGAAGATGCCCTGGCGCCAGACGGGTCCGAATCGGCGGTCGTGGAGGTCGACCTGGGCCGATGCGGCGAGGATCGCCTCCGGACCGCGCTCGGCGCCGCCGCCGTAGGAGGTCGTCGCTTCGAACGGGGCGGGGATGAGGACGATGCGGGCGTCTTCGCGTGCGGCCGGCAGGCCGAACACGCCCGCGCCCGGCGCGACGGCCGCGTCTGGATCGAAGTTCATCTCGTCGCTCCTGTCTCGTGGGCTTCCGCCCCGCAGGGCACGATAGCCGAACGGCTATCCTCCGGTATCCGAACAAGGACGGGAGCCGATATGAGCGACGCCAGCGAATCCGCCAAGGCCAGACCCGAGGACTCAGGCCCGATCCCGCTCGGCCCCGAGCCGCAGCCGCCGAAGCCCGCGCAGTTCAAAGAGGGCTTGCTGGACGACTTCGATGACGATGCGGACCTGCTGACCGATCCCGAGGTCGAAGCGGCGATCAAGGGCAAGCCCAAAACGGCCGAGGCGCGGCCCGACGACGAGAAGCCGAAGGAACGACTCGACTTCGTCCTGCCGATGGCCGGCGGTTGGAGATTGCCGGCGATCCTCGGAACGATCGCGCTTGCTGCCGCGCTGGTCTTCAACGGCGTGAACACGCCGTTCCGTCCGGTTGCGTTGTCGGTCGTCAAGACGCTGTACGAGACGCTGATGCATACGGGAACAGGGGTGGCGGCCGTGATGGTCGCGTCGCTGCTGACCGAGCGGCGGTTCTCGCGATTCGAGCAGGCGGCAGGGCGGATGTTCCTGGCGGTGTCGGCGTTCGCGCTCGTGGTGAACCTGAACGTGCCGATCCCCGGGCGCATCGACGAGTTCGTGCTGGCGGCCGTGGCGTACGCGGGCGTGGTGTGGTCGTTCTTCCGTCTGCCGGCGCGCGAGACGCTGATCCTGATGGCGTGCCACTTCGGTCTGTGGCTTGCGGTGGCGGCGGGGGGGCTGCTGAGTGGCGCGCTGCGGACGGTGCAGTAACCAGCAGGGTTGGCGCCTGTCCCCGCGTTCGCCCATCGGTTTCACCGCTGAGAGAATGAGGGTATCGAGGGAGCAACCCTGATACTGAACGTGGAAAGTCCTTGCGCGGTGGTAGGGGTGGAAGCAGCAGAGCCGCCACGGAGTGGCGGGGTACCCGAGGCGCATGGACTTCCCACGTTCCGTATGAGTAGGTCTCTCAGTGCCTCCGTGTTGAGTCATGGCTCTTTAGTAGGTTCTATGTTCGACCGTGCATCATCCTCTTGAGCACGGGGGTGATGGCGAGGACTAGGCAGCCGGCGCCGATCGGGAATACCACGAGCATGAGGAAGAACCCGGGCAGGCCGTCGATGATAAACGTCATCTCGGCCGGCGCGCCGGTGTCGGGGTCGGGCACGAACTTGGTCGAGAATCTCGCCACCAACCCGGCGAACAGATTCGACAGCGCGAACGTGAAGAACCAGAAGCCCATCATCTGCGACTGGAGGCGCGGCGGGGCAAGCTTCGTGACCATCGAGAGGCCGACTGGTGAGAGGCACAACTCGCCCCACGTGACCACGACGTAGGTGATGAGCAGCCAGTGTGCGCCGGCCAGGCTCCCCTCGCTGCGCGCCTCGAGCGCTCCGAAGACCATCGCCAGGAACGAGAGCCCCAGCAGCCACAGGCCGATGGCGAACTTCAACGGCGTCGAAGGGTTCGCGCGTCGGCGGTCGAGCCAGACCCACAGCCACGCGAACACCGGCGCGAAGACGAGAATAGCGAGGGGGTTGACCGACTGGTACCAGCTTGCCGGAAAGCCGTCGCCACTTGCCAGACCCCACAGTTTCGTAAAACCATCCTCCCCGAACAATCCCCAGAGCGTGCGGTCGGTGTTGTTCTTGGCGAACACATTCAGGGAAGTGCCCGCCTGCTCGAAGGCAGTCCAGAAGAAGATGTTGCCTAGGAAGGCCAGCACGATGATGACGCCGAGGGGCGCACGGTCCTGGCCCGGTTGCTTGAGCAGGAACACGGCGATCGCTGCCGCGAGCAGCACGGAAATCACCGCTGTCACGCCCCAAACCGTGAACGTCTCGTAGAACCAGTTCCAGGCGTCGGTCACAGGTGTCAGCCAGTTCCAGACGAACAGCAGGAACGGCACGACCGGAATCGCCACGAGCGCGGCGACCACGCCGACGAAGATGCGCACGTTCCGAGCGGACGGCTTCGGTTCCTGGGGCAGCCCGATGCCCTTGAGGTAGCGTGGGCGGATCGCCTGGTAGCAGAACAGCCCTGCGAGCATTCCCACTGCTGCGGAGCCGAACCCCCAGTGCCAGCCGATCTTCTCGCCGAGCGTGCCCGCGATGAGGGGCGAGAAGAACGCCCCCAAGTTGATGCCCATGTAGAAGATCGTGAACCCCGAATCGCGGCGAGGATCCTTCTCACGGTAGAGTTGACCGACCATCACCGATACACACGGCTTGAACAACCCTGTCCCGATGATGATGAAGGACAGGCCGAGGAGGAATGTACTCAGCGCGCCGGGTCCGGTGACCATCGACACGGCCGATCCCCGCTCGTAGGCGAACAGGCCGGAGATGGCCAGCGTGATGTGTCCGAGGGCGATAATCCATCCCCCGAAGAGCATGGAACGGTGCGTCCCGAGGAGACGATCTGCGGCGACACCCCCGAAGATGCCGCCGAAGTACACCATGAACGTGTACACGCCATAGAGCACGTATGCGTCGGCCGCGCTCCAGCCGAAGCCGGGGTTGGAGTTCGCTACCGCTTCTCCGCCGTTCTCGGGGATGACGAACTCGGCCGACGACGCGATCAGGAACAGCACGAGGATCGCGCGCATCCCGTAGTAGCTGAAACGCTCCCACATCTCGGTGATGAACAGCACCCACAGGCCCGGCGGATGCCCCTTCGAAGGAGGGCTCTCGAACGAGAGCGGCACAACCGGCGCCGTCTCCTGTTCCATGCCTTCGGCGCCCGTTCCGTCACGCTGCGTGGCCATTCCGATTCGCTCCGGATGAATCTGGGTTTCGGGCCGCAGCAGGCCGGTGCCGGCGGTCGGCCTCCGTCAAGAGCCAGAGCATACCGTCCGCGGCTTGCCGCGTCGGGCGCGAGCGGAGGGGTTGTGCTCCGCCCGTCTGTCCCGTACCGTGCCCCTTCACCTCTGGAACCACCACGGGGACGATCCCATGCAGCAGCCCACCGAGCCTCGCGGACGCAAAGGCCTCCTCGACCTCATCGAGTGGGTCGGCAACAAACTGCCCGACCCGGCCTTCATCTTCGTCTTCGGGGCCGTGCTGGTCATGGCCCTGTCGGCGGTGGGGCACTACGCCGGGTGGGCGGTGCAGCCGAAGATGCTGCGACCTGCGGTCGAGGTCGTGCTTGACGACGAGGGCAACCCCGTGCTGGACGCCGAGACGGGGCTACCCGTGACGCGGCCCGTCCTCGACGAGCAGAGTCGGCCGGTCCTGGAACTCGTCGATGACCTGAGCCGCAACGACGGGCAGCCCTTCCGCACGCGCAACCTGCTCTCGGCGGACGGGCTGTACTACGCGGTCTCGAGCATGGTGGACAACTTCGTGAACTTCCCGCCGCTCGGCGTCGTGCTGGTCGGGATGCTGGGGATCGGGCTTGCCGAGCGCGCGGGGTTCATCGGCGCGGCGTTGAAGGCCATGATGGTCGTCGTCCCGAAGCAACTGCTCACGCCCACGATGATCTTCCTCGGCATCATGTCGTCGCTGGGGACGGATGCGGGCTATGTCGTCCTTCCGCCGGTCGCCGCGGCGTTGTACAAGTCCGTGGGTCGATCGCCGCTCGCCGGCATCGCGGCGGTCTTCGCGGGTGTGTCCGCGGGGTTCAACGCGAACCTGCTCGTGACGAGCCTGGACCCGCTGCTCGCCGGGTTCAGCACGGCCGGGGCGCAGGTCATCGACCCGGGCTACAACGTCGCTCCGACCTGCAACTGGTGGTTCATGATCGCGTCCACCGTCGTCATCACCGGCGTCGGTTGGATCACGAGCGACTTCCTCGTGGAGCCGCGATATGCACGCAAGGAAGCGGCGCAGGGCGGGCCTTCGCCGGTGACCGCCGAGGATTCGGCGGCCCAGCGGCTGCGGCCGGAGGAGATCCGAGGCCTGTTCTGGGCGTTCGGCGTTCTCGCCGCCGCGACGCTGCTCTTCGTGTGCTTCAAACTGATCCCCGGCTGGCCTTTCGACGACGCTCGCGGTCGCATGGGGGCGATCCCCGGGCTGAGCCGCGCGGGGGACCACTTCGACCGCTGGGTCGAGGCGATCGTGCCGCTGCTGTTCATCCTGTTCCTGCTGCCGGGGGTCGTGTACGGAGTGGTCGTCAAGACGGTCCGCAACAGCACCGACGCGGCGCGGCTGATGGTCGAGTCCATGGCGGGCATGGCGCCGATCATCGTCCTCGCGTTCTTCGCGGCCCAGTTCATCGAGTACTTCAAGTACTCGAACCTGGACAAGATGCTCGCCTACACCGGCGGAGAGTTCCTCGCGGGCGCGAACCTCAGCCCGTCGGTGCTGATGGTCGCGTTCGTGCTGCTCACGGCGGTGTTCAACCTGTTCGTCGGCTCGATGAGCGCGAAGTACGCCATGTTCGCGCCGATCTTCGTCCCGATGTTCATGATCATTGGGATCAGCCCGGAACTGACGCAGGCCGCCTACCGCATCGGCGACTCGACGACGAACATCATCACGCCGCTGAACGCGTACCTCGTCATCATCCTGGTGGTCATGCAGAAGTACGCGCCGAAGGCGGGGATGGGGTCGCTCATCTCGATGATGCTGCCGTACACCATCACGTTCACGATTGTCTGGCTCGCGATGCTGCTGCTGTGGATGGGCGCCGGCTTCAGCCTCGGGCCGGGCGGGCCGCTGGTCTACGAGGCCGGGCATTGAGCCTTCAACCTCGCGTGTAGACGAGCCTTCCCGCCGCGAGCGTCGCGGTGATCCATCGGTCGTCCCAGGCGTAAAGCAGCCGGGCGAACGGATCGGGGGCGTCGCGCCAGGGCACGTCGGGCGTCACGACGGCGAGATCGGCCCAAGCCGTCGGCGCAATGCGGCCGGTGTCCCGCCACCCGAGGGCATCGGCATTGCCGGCCGTGATCTGGCGCCAGCACTCGGCCGCGGTGGGGGGGGTGTCGCCGCGTGCCTTCGCTGTTTCGAGCATCGCTCGGGCGACGCGGACCATCGACCGGTCGGGGCCGCCCGCGACGTCGCTGCCGAGGGCGAGGCGCACGCCGTCGCGGAGCAGGCCGGCGCGGTCCATGCTGCCGGCCCGCAGGAAGGTATTGGCGGTGGGGCAGTGGGCGATGACGCTTCGGGTGCGCGCCAGCGTGGCGCGCTGCGCAGCGTCGAGCCAGATGCCGTGGCCGACGATCGTCCGCTCGGCGAGCAGGCCGGCTCGCTCGTAGACACCGGTGTAGGGCGTGCCGTCGAAGAGCTCGGCGACCCGCCGGCACTCGGCCTCGGTTTCCCCGAGGTGCGTCTGGACGGGGGCGCCCGTCCGACGCGCCAACGCCCCGGCGCCCGCAAGGAGTGCAGGAGTGCAGGCGACCGCGAAGCGCGGGGTGACCGCGCCCTCGATGCGCGGGTTCCCGCGAAGCGCGTCGAGAAACGCCTCCGACTCGGCGAGCAGTTGCAGCGGAGGCCGGATGAGTTCCGCCGGGGCCTCGCGGTCCATGAGCGTCTGTCCGAGCGTCGCCCGAAGCCCGAACGCATCGACCGCTCTCGCAGCGGCCAGCGAACCCGCGTGATGTACGGTCAAGTACGCGGCGATTCCGGTGGTGCCGAACGAGGCCAACTGCCGGCAGGCGCGCAGGGCCATCGCGCCGGCGAAGTCCGGTTCGGCCCAACGGGCCTCGGCGGGGTAGATCACGCGGTCGAGCCACCGGAGCAGGTCCATGCCGTCCGCGCCGATCGAGTCGAACTGCGGCAGGTGCAGGTGGGCGTCGATGAAGCCGGGCAGAATCAGGGCGTCATCGCCGCCGAGGTCCGGTCTGTCGGCCGGGTCGCCCTCGCGCACCCCCGCGATGCGGCCGTCTCGAACGAGCACGCTGCCGGTTGCCAGGCGCACGCCCGACCCACCCACGCGATCGTCAGGCAGCAGCAGCGTTCCTGCAATGAGCATCGGGCCGTTCTCGCGTCCGCCACTTCCGCGGGGTACAGTGCGGCGGCACAACGGTAGCACTCGCCTCGGGGACGCCTCCATTCATGACGGCCGAGCCGGACAACACGCTCCCACCGCACGCACGCTCGACCATCGGCCGGTTCAACGATCGTTCCGCCACGGTCGCCGTCGTGGGCCTTGGGTATGTCGGGCTGCCGCTCGTGCGGGCGATGCACGACGCGGGCTTTCGCGTCGTCGGGTTCGACATCGACGCGGCCAAGATCGCCATGCTGCGGCGCGGGGAGGCGTATCTGAAGCACCTCGGCGAGGGCTTCGTGCGCGACATCGCCTGTTCGGAACGCTTCGAGGCGACCGATGATCCGGCCCGCCTCGCCGGGGCGGACGCGATCGTGCTCTGCGTGCCCACGCCGCTCGGGCAGGATCGCGAGCCGGACCTGTCCTTCGTGCAGCGATCAACGGAGTTGGCCGCGGCGAACGTCCGGGCCGGGACGCTCGTCAGCCTCGAATCGACCAGTTACCCAGGCACGACGCGCGAGATCTGCCTGCCGATCATCGAGGGGGCGGCCAGGCGTCGCGGCCTCGAATGCGGGCGGGACTGGTTCCTTGTCTTCAGCCCCGAACGCGAAGACCCCGGCAGCGCAACGCACTCGACGCGGACGATTCCACGGCTGGTCGGGGGCGTCGATCCGGTTTCGACGGCAGTGGGGGTCGCGCTCTACTCGGCCGCGCTGGAGCGGGTCATTCCCGTGGAGTCGGCCGAGGTCGCCGAGGCAGCGAAACTGCTGGAGAACGTCTACCGCGCCGTCAACATCGCCCTCGTGAACGAACTCAAGCCCGTGCTGGCGGCGATGGGGATCGACGTGTGGCAGGTCGTTCGCGCGGCGGCCACCAAGCCGTTCGGCTTCCAGCCGTTCTATCCGGGGCCTGGACTGGGCGGGCACTGCATCCCGATCGACCCGTTCTACCTCGCGTGGAAGGCGCGGCAGGTCGGGGAGCGCACGCGATTCATCGAACTGGCCGGGGAGATCAACAGCCGCATGCCGGAGCGCGTGGTCGATCGGGCGGAGGCCGCGCTCCGCGACGAAGGGGGCGGGCTGCACGGCGTGGACGTGCTCGTGCTCGGGCTTGCGTACAAGCCGAACGTGGACGACGTGCGAGAAACGCCGGCGGCGGAGATCATCCGGCTGCTGTCGGACCGGGGCGCCCGCGTGTCCTACCACGACCCGCACGTCCCGGTCTTCCCGCGGATGCGGCGCTACCAGTTCGAGATGGCGTCGGAGCCGCTGACGCCGGAACGCCTTGCCCGCGCCGACTGCGTGCTCGTGGTCACGCACCACGAAGCGATCGACTGGCAACTCGTGGCCGATCACGCGCGCCTGGTGGTGGACACGCGCGACGCGATGTCGCGGGCGCGTCCGTCGCGGGCACGGATCGTGAAGGCCTGAGCCTGGCTACGGACCGGATTCCGCGTGCGGATCGTCGGCCTCGACCGGACCGGACGAAGGCGCCCTGTCCGCTGATCGTCCCGGCCACTTCTGGCCCAGCCACGACTCGTACACCGCGACCTGGAGGTCCGTCGGCTCCTTGACCCGCGTGAGCGTGTACCCGCTCGGCTTCGGCTCGGCGGCCTTGAAGCGCGTCTCCCGGAGCTCGTCGCGGCGGATGAACATGATCAGCACGTCCTGCCCCGGCTCGATCCTGCGGAGGCGACGGTCGAGGTCGCCGGCACGCAGGCGGGTGCCGTCCAGCGCGACGATCTGGTCGCCGGCGATCAGCCCCGCCGCGTAGCCCGGACCGTCCGCGCGGGCGGCCGCGACCACGGCAAAGTCCCCCTCCTGCCGCAGGTCAAGCCCGAGGTACGACTTCGGATCATCGTCGCGCGGCTTGCGGGGTTCGAGCGTCAGGCCCGCGACGGCGTAGGCGGCCTCGAGGTCGAGCGGCTCGACGCCCGAGACATACCGCTCGAAGAACTCCTCGAAACTTGTCCCCGTGTGCCGTTCGAGCGCGGCGAGCAGGTCCGCGGTCGTGAAACCGCCGGACTCGACGGTGTGGCGCCGGTACAGGTTGGCCATCACGCCGTCGAGGGAGGCGGCGTTGTTCGTCAACCGGCGGACCTCCATGTCAAGCATCAGGCTGACGAGAGAACCCTTCGAATAGAACGAGACGGTCGCGTTCACCGAGTCCGGCGTCGAGCGGTTGAACTTGATCCACGCGTCGAACGACGACTCGGCCAGGCTCTGGACGCCGATCCCGGGGCGCGCTCGCTCGCTCGCCACGCGCCCGGCCATGTCGCGCAGGTAGTCGTCCGGCTTGACCAGCCCCGCGCGAACAAGCGTCACGTCGGTGTAGTAGACCGTGGTTCCCTCGGCCACCCAGAGCAGATCCGTGTAGTTCTCGCGCAGGTAGTCATACGGCACAAGCCCGGCGGGCCGGAGCTGCTTCACGTTCCAGGTGTGGAAGAACTCGTGCGACGTCAGCCCGAGCAGACGACGGTACGAATCGCCTCCCTCGACGGCCGCGGGCGTTGTCTGCATGATCGTCGAGTTCAGGTGCTCGGTGCCCCCGCTCCCGCCCGGGTAGGCGTGGATGAGGAAGACGTAGCGGCCGTAGGGCAGGTCGCCGAAGATGTCGCGCTGCGTGGCGACGATCTTCGCGAAGTCGTCGCGGAGTTTGTCGGTCGCGGGTTCGCACCTGCCCCAGATGACGATCTCGTGCGGCACGCTGTCCACCTCGAACTCGATCAGGTGGTGCAGGCCGACCTCGATGGGCGAGTCAACGAGCACGTCGTAGTCGCGGGCGATCCACGAGCGGTCGAGGTGCGGGTCGGGGTCGAGGCCGGTGGCGACGCGCCAGCCGTCCGGCGCGTCGATGGTCACGCGAGCCGGCTCCCCACGCCGCTCCTCCGCGTACATGAAGACCGAGGACCCGCTCAGGAAGGCGTGGGTGTCGTCGGCGTGACGCGTGCGGTCGGCGATCGAGTTCGCGTACAGGTCGTAGTGGACGCGGACGGTCTCCGCCCCGGCGGTCCGCACTCGCCATGTCGATTTCGCGGTCTTCTCGATCTCGAGCGGGCGATTCCGGCCGTCCTCCGCCCGCACGCGGCGCACCGTTCCGGCATGGTCGTTCACCGCGTAGCGACCCGGCCGCCAGACGGGCAGGTGGAGGTCGAGCGCCGGGGAGTCAACGCGGTCGAGGATGACCGTGATCTCCACCGTCTGGGCGTGCGCCTGGGCGAGCGAAACGACGTACACCGTGCGCACGCGCTCGGCCCATGCCCCGGCATCCCCGCCCCCGATCGGCTGGGCGGTGGCGCACCCCGCGAGCCACAGACTCGTGTGCAGGAGCACGGCCATCATCATCGTCGGCCCATGTCGCATCACGTTCCTCCGGACCTACGCGGACGAGGCGGAGAACTCCGGCACACGGGTCCGGATCGCCTCGATGCACGTCTGATAGTGGGTTGACTCGTCGAATCCCTCCGGCAGCAGAGGGCTGAGTTCCTCGAAGCCGATGCGGACGTCGTCGCGGTTGACGGCGGCTGCGAAGGCCTTGTCCTTGAGTTTCTTGCGGACGCTCTTCGGCTCCAGGCTGGCGAAGCCGTCGGGCCGCACCTTCGCGCACGCCACGAGGAACCCTGCCAGTTCGTCCACAGCAAAGAGGGCGCGGGCCATCGGGGTCCGCCTCGGCACGCCCGAGTACTCGGCATGCCCGAGGATCGCGTCACGGACCTCGCCATCGACGCCGAGCGATTCGAGGTGTCGCACGCCGACGAACGGATGCTCCTCCTTCGTCGGGTGGCGCTCGTAGTCGAAATCGTGGAGGAGGCCCGTGACGGTCCATCGTTCCTCGTCGCGGGGGTCGAGCAGGCGCGCGTAGGCGGCCATGCACGCGGCAACGCACTCCATGTGAGTGCGGAGCGAGGGGGACTGCGTCCACTCGTGCATCAGGGCGCGGGCCTCGGCGGGCGTCATGGAGGGAGTGTAACACGCGAGCGACTGCATAGACTCCCCGAACGCTCGCGGGGCGTCGATCGGAGGGACCGGGGATGGCAAACGGCTGGTGGCCGCTGCGGCCGAAGGCGCTCATCGGGATGGTCCACGCCGGCGCGCTGCCGGGGACGCCCTTCAACGAGACCTCCGTCGAGATGCTGGCGGTGCAGGCGGCGGCCGAGGCAAGGCTGCTCGCGGAGGCCGGGTTCGACGGCATCATCATCGAGAACATGCACGATCGCCCGTATGTGCACGGTCGGCATGGGCCAGAGGTGCCGGCCGCGATGACCCGCATCGCACTCGAGGTCGCGGACGCTACGGACCTCCCGCTCGGCGTGCAGGTGCTCTCGGGGGGCGAACGCGAGGCGCTGGCGGTCGCCCTCGCCGCGGGCGCCCGGTTCATCCGCTGCGAGAACTTCGTCTTTGCCCATGTGGCAGACGAGGGCCTGCTTCCGGAGGCGGCGGCGGGTCCCCTGCTGCGGTACCGGCGTTCGATCGGCGCGGAGGCGATCGCCGTCATGTGCGACGTGAAAAAAAAGCACGCATCCCACGCGATTACCGCCGACGTGTCGCTGGCGGAGGCGTGCCACGCCGCGGAGTTCTTCGGGGCGGATGGGATAGTGGTGACAGGTCGCTTCACGGGAGAGGCGGTCGCGCCGGGCGACCTTGTCGAGGCCAGGGAAGCGACACGACTTCCGGTGTGGGTAGGGTCCGGCGCGACGCCCGAGTCACTTGCTGCGCTGTACCAGCACGCGGACGCCGTGATCGTTGGCTCGTGGATCAAGCGCGAGGGCGTGTGGTCGAATCCGCCGGATGCGGACCGGTGCCGGGCGATGATCGAGGCGGCGCGTCGCGCTCGCGCGGAGTAGGCGGCGACACCCGACGCCAGAGGCTATCCCGTAACCTCGGAGAACCGATCTCACCACAGAGGCACAGAGAGCACCGAGGCAGGAATCCTTGGTTTTTCTCTCGGTGCCCTCTGTGCCTCTGTGGTGAATCATGGGTTTGGGGATAGGTTCTACAGTTCGCCCCATGCCCGCTGACTCTCTCGACCTGCTGCGCCGATGGTCCGCTCGTCACGACCCCGACGATGCCGGCCTGCGGGCGCAATGGTGGGATGTGCCGCCGCGCGAGGGCTGGGTCTCGACCAGAACGGACGAGCCCTGGCAGGTCGCGCTCGGTGAGGCCACGACCGGCGTCGCGTGGTACCGCCGACGGGCACGGCTGCCGGCGAGATGGCTCGCGCCTGGTCGGCGCGTCTGGCTGCGGTTCGAGGCCGTCGCCACGGACTGCACGGCTTGGGTCAACGGCGTGGAGGTCGGCTCTCACTCGGGCGACTATCTACCCTTCCAGTTCGACATCACCGGGGCGATCGCGGGGAGCGAAAGGGTCGAAATCGTCTGCCGCGTTGACCAGGTCGTCGGTCGGCGCCCGGAGAAGGTCGGCGAGGAGCCGTGGATCGGCCACATCACCAAGGGCTTCCACGACGTCATCAGCCTCCAGCACGGGGGCATCTGGGGCGGTGTGTCGGTCCGGCAGACCGGTCTGCCAGCGATCCGGCCGGACGGGCTGGCGGTGTTCGCGGATCCGATGTCCGGTGAGGTCCGGCTGCGTGTCGATCTCGAACCGGGGCACGATGGGGGGCGCGCGGTGTTCCGCGTGCGCGCGCCGGGCACGGGCGAGGCCATCGAGAAGGATGTTCGGTTCGACCGGGAGCAGAAGACGGTTGAGACGAGCGTGCGCGTGGCTCGCGTTGTTCGATGGTCGTCCGCCGATCCCCAACTCGGCGAGGCCGTCGCGCTTGTTCGCGGACAGACACCCGGGCCGCCGGATGTTGACCGCGTTCGGTTCGCCTTTCGCGAGATCGAGACCGGCGGGCCGGGAAACACGCGCATCCTGCTCAACGGCCGTCCACTGCTCATCCGCGGCGTGCTCGACTGGGGGCACGAGCCGAAGCACCTCGCGCCCGCGCCGCGTACCGACGAGGTGCGCGAGCGCTTCAAGCAACTGCGCGAGATGGGCTTCAATGCCGTGTGCATGTGCATGTGGTACGCCCCGCGCTGGTTCTACGACATCGCGGACGAGACGGGGATGATGCTCTGGCAGATCCACCCGGTCTGGAAGTCCGACATGGACGAGCGGCTGCTGCCGGAGTACCGCCGGCTGCTCGCGGCGTTCATGCGGCGGGACCGGCGCCACCCGTCGGTCGTGATCGTGAGCGCGACCTGCGAGCACGAGCGGTTCCACCCGGACCTGGCCGAGTGGTGGTGGGAGACGGCCAGCGCTGAACTGCCGGGGCGGTTGCTCCAGGTGCAGACCGGATTCCTCAACTGGAGCGACGGATCGCGGACCGACCTGCACGACGAGCACACCTACGACAATCCCGGCCGCTGGGACGCCTACTTCGACGACCTGCGGGCCGCGCTCGGCCGGATGCAGCCGAGGCCGTTCGTGATGGGCGAGACGATCATCGGCACGTCGTGGCCCGATACGGCGGGACTGCTGGCCGAGGTGGGGGCCTCGCGCCCGTGGTGGTTGCCGAAGCAACTCGACCGCTTCGCCGAGTTCGAGCGACGCACGAGCGAGCGGTTCGGCATCGACGCGGCGGGCCGGCTGCGACGCTGCGGCGACCGCTTCAATCTGCTGCTCCGAAAGTGGCAGTCCGAGGTCTTCCGCGAGGATCCGTCGCACGCGGGCTGGGTGATGAACCACCTGCGCGACGTGCCGGTCTGCCAGTGCGGCTTCGAGGACGACCTCGGCCGGTGGCGGTTCGCGCCGGAGCAGACGCGACCATGGCTCGCGGACGCCGCGCTGCTGCTGCGCACGCCCGACCGGATGACGGGCGTGCCTTCCGGCGGGATGCTGCGGCTCGAAGCGGGCATCAGCAACTTCTCCGATCGCGATCTGGACTCGGGCGTGCGGATCATCACGCGCTTCGAGCATCGTGATGAGCACGCGATCTCCACAGTGCGGTTGCGGGTCGCACCGGGGGAGGTGGCGTTCGCGTCGGTCGATGTGCCTGCGCCGACGGTGGACAAGCCGACGCGGCTCTCGATCCGCGCTGAGGCCGAGGGCATGGAGTCGAACGGATGGGATCTGTGGGTGATTCCGGAGTCGCCGCCGCTGCCGCGCGGAGTGGCCCGGCTCGACGGACTGCCATTCACCGATGCCGAGCGAGAGCCGGCGTTCGAGGAGCGGGCGTACAGCAGCGGGTGGGCGCTCCCGTGCCGGTTGTGGCGGCCCGCGCTGCCGAACACGGCGGCCCTCCTGCCCGACGCCAAGCCCGTCGCGCGGGATCGGGTCGGTTCGGGTGGGTGGAGCGTGCTGGTCGCACACCGGCTCACGCCGGAGGTCGTTCGCGCAATGGAGTCCGGCGGGCGTGTGCTCTTGCTCGCCTCCAAGGCCGCCTGCTCCCCGCCGAACGAGCCGGTCAACCTCTACGGCCAGATTCCGCTCGTCATCGACCGTCGGCCGGGCGGCCCGCTCGCGCCGGGTGAGAGCGAATGGAGCGCGGACTGTCTGCTCCACGACCTGAATCGCAGGGTCTGCCGCGCCGTGCCGACGGCGCGCCTCGGCCTGGACGAGAGTGTCGAGCCGATCGTCCGTCTGGTGTTCACGCACGATCGGGGCGGGCCGGAGCCTTTCGACCAGGTCTTCGCGGCGCGAGTTGGCCAAGGCGTTCTGGTGGTGTCCACACTCGACCACGCCGGCCCGGCGGGCCTGTACCTGCTTCATCGGATGATCGCGTGGCTTGCTGCCGATGGCGCGCCGGCTTCGGTGCGCGGGTCGATCGACGCCGGCACGACTTCGGCATGGGCGACCACGCTGAACGAGTCGCAACCGTGAAGGAGCGGTTTCGTACGCCGCTCGCTCGGAGTCTCTCAGTCCGGTTTCGAGCCGCGATCGACCCGTGGCAGTCCCCTGGCCGCCCTGTCGCGGTCGATGACGTCGTGCACGGCCTTGGCGGCGCGCGCCAGCGCGTCCTCCGCCGAGGGTTGCGTCGGGTGCCGCAGAATGTCGTGTAGAAGCGCAGTGATCTCGTTCTCCAGCGCCCGCTGGTAGAGCGACACCGGGATAAAGGCCGGCGCACCGCCCGACTCTCCCCGCGGCGTCATGCCGTAGCGAAGCCACTCGGCGTAGCGAGCGAACTCCTCCTCGCGCATCGGCGGCACCAGCGCGCGCCCCGTCTCGCGCTCGGAGGCGATGCCGGAGGTTCGCCTGAACGCATCGGAGTTGACGACGGCGAGGTTGGCAGGCGGCGCGACGCGGAGCGTGTCCCAGTACCGCAGCGCCTGCGGCTCGTCCACGAGCCACCGGATCATCCGCCAGGCGTCTCGCTTCTGCTTCGCATGGACGGAGATGCCCCAGAGGCACGCGCCGGCGCAGACCGCCTCCACGCGGCCGCGCGGCACGGGCGCAACCGCGAAGTCCAGCGAGGGGTTGCGCAGCTGGAAACTCGGCGCCATCCACGAGCCGTCCAGGAACATCGCCGTCCGCCCTTCCGCGAAGCGAGAGTGCGGCCCGGTCGCTTGCTGCTCGCCGAACGCGGGCACGAACGATCCGTCCTCAAACACCATCGCCCGGAAGAGCGCGATCGCCTCAACCCCCGCCTGCGAGTCGATCAGCGTCGTCAGCCCGTCCTCGCTCCAGAGTCTGCCGCCGGCCTGCGCGAAGAAGTTCATGAAGGGCCACTGCCAGATGAGCATGTCGAACCCGTAGACGTCGACGCGGCCGCCCTCGCGCCGCGTGAGTTTGCGGGCGGTGTCTCGCAGGTCGTCCCATGTCCATCCCTCGCGCGGATACTCCACGGGATCGTCGGGGTTGGCGGCGTTCCAGGCGTCGAAAACGGCGCGGTTGTAGTACAGCCCGATCTGCGCCATGTCCTGCGGCAGGGCGTACAGCCTGCCGTCAACGCGCAGGGCCTCGAGCATCTCCGGCGGGATTGCGGCAAGCGCGGCCTCGCTCATGCCGTCCGCGGGATCGTCGATGTACGAACCCAGCGGCTCCAACATGCCGCGCTCGACCATCTGGTGGTAATCGGTGACCTGAACTCGCATGACCTCCGCGCCGATGCCGCGCGCGTGCCAGGCGGTGTACTTCGCGGTCACGTCGGGGAATCGACGGTATTCGACTCGCACGCCCGGCTCCTCGGCCTCGAAACCGCGGGCGTAGCCGTCCTCGAACAGGCGGTCCTCGAAGGGCATGCCCCAGACCGTGAACAGGATCTCACGCGAGCGCGCCGCCCCGCCGCCGACGTGCGTGAGCAGGGCGAGCGGGGCGACCACGGCCGCCGTTCCTGCCGCGATCGCGAAGAGCACGACAGCCGATGAGCGCACGCCTGTCTCCTTCGCGATTATTCCTTCATTCCCGTGAGGGCGACGCCCTGGACGAACGCTCGTTGCAGGGCGAGATAGACGACCACCATCGGCACGACCATGATTGTCGCCGCCGCCATCTGCACGGGCCACGAGTCTACGTACAGCCCGGCCGAGAGGTCCGCGAGCGCGAGCGGGAGTGTCTTGGATCGCTCCGAGTCCACGACGATCAGGGGCCAGAAGAAGTTGTTCCAGCTGAAGACGAAGGTGAAGATGCCCAGCGCGCTCATGGCGGGCCACACGGTCGGTCGCACGACGTGCCAGAAGAGTTCGAACTCGGACATGCCGTCAAGCCGCCCCGCCTCCAGCAGCGAATCGGGCACCGCGAGCGTCGCCTGGCGCATGTAGAAGATGCCGAAGCCGGACGCGAGGAAGGGGACCACCAGAGCCTGCACACTGTCCACGTACCCCAGCCAGGTGCAGAGCAGGTACGCGAAGATGAAGTAGACCTGTACGGGCACCATCATGGTCGCCAGCGCGAGGCCGAGCAGCACGCGGCGGCCGCGGAACCGGAGTTTCGCGAAGGCGTAGCCGGCCAGGGCGTTGTGCGCGACCCCGAGCACGGTGGTCAGCACGGCGGCGAGCGTCGAGTTCAGGTAGTACCGCTCGAGGCGAGCCGACTCGAACGCTCTCGCGTAGTTCACCCACTGCGGCGCATCGGGCAGCAGCGTGGCGAACGTCGGCGACGCCCCCGCCTCGGCCTCGGTCTTCAGGGACGTGACGACCATCCAAACCAGCGGCAGCGCCATCGCGGCCACGCCCGCGTAGACGAGCGCGTGCACGAGCAGCACGATCGCCATCGGCGGCCGACGGTGGCGTGCGACCGTGCCCACGCTACACCTCCCTCCCGCGCAGGCTGTACCACGCCAGTTGCGCGAGCGTTGCCAGGATGGTGATGGTGAAGATGACGACGCCGACGGCGGACGCGTAGCCGAGCTGGCCGTAACTGAACTGGCGGTAGACGTACAGGTTCAGCACGTTGGTGCGGTCGCTCTCGACCTGCCCGGTCATCACGAAGACGATGTCGAAGACCTGCAACGCGCCGATGACGCCCGTGATGAGCAGGAACGCCGTCGTCGGCGCGACCTGCGGCCAGGTCACGTGACGCACGACCGCCCACCCGCTCGCCCCGTCTACCTCGGCGGCCTCGTAGAGCGATCGGCTGATGGACCCCAGCGAGGCGAGATAGAGCACCATGCAGAAGCCCACCCCGCGCCAGACCGACACCAGCACGATCGATGCCATCGGCCACCATCCGTCGTTGAGCCAGTCCGGCGGGCGGGCGACGCCGAGGCCTCGCAGCGCCCAGTTCACCAGCCCCGCTTCCGGGTCGAGCAGCCAGCGCCAGACGAAGCCGATGGCCACGATCGAGAGGATCGTGGGCAGGAAGAACGCCGTGCGCGCCGCCGTCTTGCCCACGAACCAGCGCGCATGCACGGCGACGGCGAGCAGGAAGCCGATCGCCACCGTCGGCGGCACGCTCAACGCGACGAAGAGCAGCGTGTTCCGGAGAGCGGGGCGGAACTTCGCGTCCGCCCACAGGTCCGCGAAGTTGCTCACCCCGACGAACCGTGGCACGCCCCCGCCGTCCCAGGCGAACAGGCTCAGCCCCAGTCCGGCGACGGTCGGCGCGAGCGTGAACAGGAACAGCGCGGCGAGGGGGAAGGCGATGAAGCCATAGGCTGGAAGCGACGGTCCGCGATGCATTGCGCACAGCATACGGGTCGGCCGGGGCCTGCGTGTCGGCATACCCCGGCCCTTGCGCCGCGGGGTAGGGCCGTGTCAGCATCCGCGTCGGCGCCGTGCCGCCACCAGCCCGGCCGTGCCCAGCAGCGCAAGCGTTCCGGGAGTCGGCACGGGGACGAAGGCCCAGTTGCCCTTGGCAGGGACTGCGGGCTTGGTGAAGTCGTAGTAGTACCGCCAGGTCTCGCCCTCGTCGTCCGTGTCCAGCACGTCGTATTGCACGAACGTCGCCTTGTCCGCGAGGGGGCTGTGCGCCCCCATCTGGATCGAGAAAGTGAAGGTTCCCGACACGTTGCTGTCGCTCTGCCACTCGTACTGCCCGCTGTCGCCGGGCGTGTTCTTGCCCGTCCAACTCCACCCCTTCGGCTCCACGGTCTTGATGATCTCCGCAGCGTATGGCCCCTTGATGTGAAGGCTCGAGATCGGATCATCCACCGGGACGACAACGGTCCAGGTGATGACGGGGAACTTGTCGTTGCCGTCGTGCTCGGTTGAGATCGTTGGTTGCGCGTGCGCCGCACATCCGATCCCGATGCACGCGGCAGCCATGAGCAGGATCGCACAGGGGTTCGTTCTCACGGTCGTTCTCCTTGTGGCTGAGTTCGCATAGAACCCGCCAAGGGAGAAACGAGACCCGACCTCGCCGCTCACGCGCGGAATCGGGAAAGGTAATGGCCTTGTGCGAGGGCGGCCTATCTCGGCAGCCGCTCGTCCAGCCCCGCCAGAGGCGGCACGCCCGCCGCAGGGGACTGATACCAGAACGCCGTCGAGGCGATGTCGTCCGTCAGCCGCTGGTACCGTCCGCTCGGCCACCACCCCAGGGCCTGCACCGTCACGCGCAGGTCGCGCTCGAACCGCACCGGGTCCGGCACGTGCCAGCGGTACAGCGCGTGCGCGGGCGGGCGCGGCCCCACACGAGGCGTCGCTTCGTACACCGCCTGCGGGTAGCCGAGGAACGCAGTCGAGTAGGTCGTCGGGCGCAGGTCCGCGGCGTGGTCCATCACAAACCCCCATGCGCCCCCGAAGTAGTCCTCTGTGCCGGTGCCGCAGACGGTCGGGCCGTCGGGGGCGTCGCCGTCGATGAAGAACTTGACTTCGCCTTCGCCCCACCAGCCGGTGGAGAGTTGGTTCCAGACGAGGTACGTGCCGACGTAGTGCCCTCGTCCGCGCACGCCGTCGAGGATCACGTGCTCGGGCCGATCGCGCGTCGTCATGCTCCGGCGCCAGCAGGCGTGCAGATACGCGGCGTCGTCCGGCACGTCCTCGAGCGTGTAGTCGATCTGGTAGAAAAACTCGCTGATGCGTTCGCGTCCGTCGTTCGTCACCTCGACGCGCACGCTCTTGCGGAAGGGCATCGGCCAGTAGCAGTTCATCCCGCCCTTCGGGTTGACCGCCACCGGCAGCGAGTTCACGACCGCGGCTCCGTCCAGCCCGTTGGCGAAGAAGTCGCCGAGCGGCACGTCAATGGAGGGCCGGTCGCTCCCGTCGTAGTACACCCGCAGCCGCACCCAGCGGTGCACGGCGTGCAGCAC
Organism: Phycisphaerales bacterium; assembly: GCA_039794165.1. Lineage (GTDB taxonomy): Bacteria > Planctomycetota > Phycisphaerae > Phycisphaerales > UBA1924 > CAADGN01. The sequence continues at coordinate 300,785 of JBDIVY010000003.1, read as the reverse complement.
GGTGCACCAGACGTGCCGGATGACGCCCGGACCTTCGATCTCGGCGAGCGTGAGCGTCTGCCCCGGCTCAAAGTTCCGCAGGCAGGGCCTGATCTTCCAGCCGCGACCGAGGTCGCGCCCGGCGTCCGAGCAGTGGGGGTCGTCGCCCGGGGACGCCTGCGCGCCCGCCCCCTTCGCGCCCGTCGGGTTCTCCGCTGAGATCGACCGGCTCCTGGCCGACGAGAGCCGGGCAAGGTCCAGCCCGCAGAACCACGCTGCGTTCATCCGTTCGCCTCCGGTCGCGGTCGATGCCGCGAGCCGATTCTGACGCCGCTGGAAGGATTCCGCAACCGCTCACCGGAACCAGAGCAGTCTGAGCGAGTTGAGGACGACGAGCAGGGTGCCGCCCTCGTGGGCGAGGACGCCGACCGAGAGGGGAATCTGGAGTCCGGTGCGGGAACCGATCAGCGTAACCAGGCCCATGACCACGATGATGGAAAGCGCGAACGCGATGTTCGCCTTCACGGTCCCCCGCGTGCGGCGGGCCAGGCGGATCGCCCACGGCACCCGTTCGAGGTCTTCGCCCAGGAGCACGATGTCCGCCGACTCCATCGCCGCGTCCGAGCCGATCGACCCGATCGCGATCGAGACGTCCGCGGCGGCGAGCGCAGGGGCGTCGTTCACGCCGTCCCCAATGACCGCGACGGCCTGTTCGCTTTTCGCTTTTCGCTTTTCGTTTCTCATCTCCTCCACCGCGGCCACTTTGTCCTCCGGCAGCAGCGAGGCGTCCCACCGGTCGATGCCGAGTTCGTGGGCCACGCGCTCGGCGACGATCCGGTCGTCGCCGGTCAGCATCCGCACGGGGCGGATACCCAGATCGTGAAGGCGATCGACCAGTCCCTTGGCGCCAGGCCGCACCTCGTCGCGCAGCAGGATGACCGCCGCGCGGCTCCCCACGGCCACGACAACGCCGAGCATCCCGGCAGTTCGCGCCTCGTCGAGGATCGACCGGACCTGCGCAGTGTCGCCCGCCGAGAGCAGTCCCTCCATGTGCGCGAGACTCCCGACGCGGCTTTCGTAACCGTTGACTCGCCCGGTCATGCCGCGCCCGATGACCGCCCTCGGCTCGTCCACGCGAGGCAGCGCAATGCCCTCGGCCTGGGCCGCGGACACGATCGCCGCGGCGGTCGGATGCGTCGAGTCCGCTTCGAGAGCGGCGGCCGTGCCGAGCGCGCTCTCGTGGTCCAACCCGTCGAGGGTGACGACGTCGGTGACGGTGGGGCGCCCGCGCGTCAGCGTACCAGTCTTGTCGAAGCAGACCGCGCCGGTGCGGCTCAGCCGGTCGATCGACTCTCCTCCCTTGAAGAGCACCCCTGCCCGCGCGCCGCGTGCGATCGCCGCCAGCGTGGCGGTCGGCGTCGAGATCACGAGCGCGCAGGGCGACGCGACGATGAGCAGCGTGATCGCAACGTAGGCAGCGCGGGCAGGATCGTCGCCGAACGCAAGCCACCACACCACGAACACGGCAAGGCTCGACGTGATGACGCCCAGGGTGTACGGCTGACCGATCCGGTCGATCGCCCGCTGCAGCGGCTCACGCTGCTCTCGGGCGACGGTAACCAGTTCCAGCACGCGGCGCAGGCTCGACTCGGAGACCGATCGCTCGACCTCGGCGACCAGCACGCCCTCGCCGTTGATCGTTCCGGTGAACACCTCATCGCCGACGCCGACCGAGCGGGGCACGCTCTCGCCGGTGAGCAGGGACTCATCGACGGCGGACGACCCCTCGACGATGCGGGCGTCGGCCGGCACGCGGTCGCCGGGACGGATGCGGACGCGATCCCCGCAACCCAGCGACTCCGGCTCACAGGTCTGCCAGGCGTTGTCGCGCCAGACCAGGGCCTCGGTCGGCATCAGCGCGTGCAGCGCCTCGATCTCGCGGCGTGTGCGCTGCATGGCCAGTTTCTCGAGCGCGCCGGCGAGCACGAACAGGAAGAGCAGCAGCGCACCTTCCTCCGGGTGGCCGATGCCCGCCGCCAGCCCCGCTCCGAGGACCATGAGCACGTCGATGTCCACACGCCGCTCGGCGAGCGCGATCATCGCCGCCCGCACGCCGTAGACCATTCCAATCGCAAGGCTCACCCACGCCAGGACAACGGCATCCGCAAGGCCGGCGAGGTGCTCACCGCCCACGGCCGCGCCCAGCAGCATCCCGGCGACGATCGACGCCCACAGTTCCACGCGCGGCGTCCAAGGCCAGGTCGGCGCGGCAGCCCTCGGAGGAGAGACGCCGCCTTCCGCGCGCTCGATGGCCGTCGCCTCGGTCTGCATCGCAGAGACGATACCTTGTCGGCCAACAAAGTCGATTGATACCAAATCTCAGTTACGGCTATGATTCAGCCGATCGACCCATCGTCGGTATCGTGGACGTTGACCCTGCCGGAAGGAGGCTTGTCGTGCGGAATCGATCCATGGCCGTGGCCGCTCTCGCGGCCGTCTCGCTCCTCCCCGTCGCCCCGGCGAGCGCACAGACCGGCGGCGCTCAGCGTCAGCTGCCCGCGCAGCAGGCGAACGCCCCAGACCCCGGTCCCGCCGCATGGCGTGATCGCAGCGATGCGCCTTCACGCCGACACTGGGACACGCTCGAAGGCAAGCCCGCCTCCGCCCTCGACGGCCTGACCACGTGGATCAACACCGACGCCCGTTCGTGGGCCGACCTGCGGGGCAAGGTCGTGCTCCTCGACTACTGGGCGACCTGGTGCGGGCCGTGCCGCGCGGCGTTGCCCAAACTCCGCGATATCCACGCCAAGTACGAGGACCGGGGGCTGGTCATCCTCGGCGTCCACTCCGCCCGCGGCTGGGAGCAGATGGACGCTTTCGTCCAGAAGGAGCAACTCCCCTGGGCGTTCGCCGCGGACCCGCAGCGGAAACTCTCCGCGCAACTCGACGTCAAGTTCATCCCGAGTTACTTCCTCATCGACCGCAACGGCGTTATGCGGGTCGCCGGCGCGGACCGCGACAAACTCGAAGAAATCGTCAACGCCCTCCTCTCCGAGCCGTACGACGCGCCCGGGGCGCGGACGCTCGAAGGCGGCTGGCCAGCGCCGGTCGAGAAGAAGTTGTACGGCCAGGACTTCCGCGGAAAGCCCGCGCCGGACATCGTCGTTGAGGAATGGCTGACCAACCAGCCCGACACCGGGGAGAAGGTGGTCATCATCGACTTCTGGGCGACCTGGTGCGGCCCGTGCCGCAAGGCGATCCCCGAACTGAACGAGATCCAGGCGAAGTTCCGCCACGACGTCGTCGTGATCGGCCTGAGCGACGAGCCGGCCGAGAAGATCCGCGAGTTCATGGCCGCCAACGACATGTACTACCCGCAGGCGATCGACACGCAGAAGCGCATGTCGGATGCGATCGGCGTCGAGGGCATCCCGCACGTGCTGGTCATCAGCAGCGACGGCGTTGTTCGATGGCAGGGCTACCCGCTCGACACCGGCGATCCACTCACGCCCGAAATCGTCGAGCGCATCGTGAACGCCGATCCGGGCGTGCAGGCACGCCGGGCGCGACAGTCGAGCGGGGGCTGAAATGCCGGCCGCCCGCCGGGGGAGCGAGCGACCGGCCGAGAGTGACCGCAAACGCCCCGGTCGGCCTCTCGACCGGCCGGGGGAGGGTGCGTCCGGCGTTGCGATCACACGCAGCCGGCGTTGTACAGGTTCAGGAAGGCCAGCACGTCGAGGGAGTTGATCACCGTGTCGCCGTTGATGTCGGCCGACGGGTCGCCGCTCGTGTACGCATTGAGGAACGCAAGCACGTCGAGCGAGTTCACAACCGTGTCGCCGTTGAAGTCCGCGGGGCACGGCGGGGCGGCGGCGTTGATCAGGACCGTGACCGTGTTGCTGTCGCGGTTCGTGACGGCCAGGTCCGGCACGCCGTTCCCCGTCAGATCACTCGCCGCGACGTGCTGCGGCGTCGCGCCGACGGCGAGCTGCATCGACGCGCCGAACGCGCCCGCGCCGTTGTTGGCAAGCAGGGAGACGTTGGCCGAGTCCTGGTTGACGGTGACGAGATCGGCATCGCCGTCGCCGTCGAAGTCGCCCGCGGCGATCGCGCCGGGGTTGGCGCCGCCGACGGCGTAGTTGACCGGTCCCGCCATGCCCCCCGCTGTGTTCAAGAAGACGCCGGCGAAGTTCAGGCCGTTGCCGGACGTGGCCGCAGCGAGATCGGCGTGTCCATCGCCGTCGAGATCGGCCGCGACGATGCCATCGGCGCGGAGTTGCGCGCCGACCGAGAGCGTGGCCGCCAGCGTGAAGCCGCCCGCGCCGTTGTTGGCGAGGATGCTGATCGTGCGGTCGTCGTGGTTCGTGACCGCGATGTCCGGGTGTCCGTCGCGGTTGAAGTCGCCGATGGCGGCGGCGCGCGGATCCTCTCCGACCGGCACGGCGGCCGCCGTGAAGTTGCCGGCGCCGTCGTTGAGCAGCACGCTCACCGAGTTGGAGTCCCGGTTCACGACGACCATGTCGAGGTCGCCGTCGCCGTCGAGGTCGCCGGTGGCGATCCAGCGAGGTTCGTCGCCCACGGCCGTGCTGCTGCCGGCGGTGAACGTGCCGGCGTTGTTGACGAGCACACGAACCACGCCGATGTTCTTGAGGGCGACGGCCACGTCCATGTCGCCGTCACCGTCGAAGTCGCCCGCCGCGACGAAGCCAGGACTCGTCCCGCCGCCGGTCAGCACGTTGACCGCCGCTCCGAACGTGCCGTCGCCGTTGTTGAAGAAGAAGGAGACCTTGTCGGGAGTGTCCGTGGCGACGGCGAGATCGGCGAAGCCGTCGCCGTTGAAGTCCGCAGCCGCGACGCCGTCGGGGCGTTCCGGGGCGGGGTATCCGACACCCGCATTGAAACTGAACTGCGCGACCGCGCTCTGCACGAGCGCACCGACAACCGCCGCGCTGAGCGCGGCCCTCTGAGCATTCATCTGAGACCTCCTGCCAAACGGTGTTGGATTCGCGGCCACGATGCCGCCGCCGACTCACCATGCAGCGCGCGTGCCAGTCGCGAAAGGGCCATCGGAGGGTGGTCGCGCGGCGGCCCGTGCGTGCGAACGGGCGGACTGGCCACACGTGGAGACCGGGTCGGCCACAGGTGCGCGCACGCTCAGCCCTGGACCCACTCGTTCAGGAACGCGATGAAGTCCAGCGTGTTGACGACCTGGTTCAGGTCAAAGTCGGCGGTCGGATCGCCGGCGACCCACGCGTTCAGGAACGCGATGAAGTCCAGCGTGTTGACGACGCCGTTCCCGTCGAAGTCGGCGGGCTTGCCGTACACGCGGAAGTCGTCGAGGTTGACGACGGTGTCTCCGTTGAGATCGAACAGGCTGAAGTTCGGGCCCGGGTCCACGACCACGACCCGCCCGTTGATGGCGCCGTCGGCGTCCTGCTCGCCGCCGTCGAGGTCGTAGACCGCTTCACGCAGCAGCGCCTTGTCCGCGGCGGTCGCGTACCCGTTGGCGTTCAGGTCGCCGTGGCATTCCCCCATGCCCGAGTCGGTCCACACGAAGATCGCGTCCGGCTGCTGCTCCGCGTAGGGCATCCCGAAGAGCGCCGTCACTTCCCAGTCGGTCGGGTCGAGGTAGTCGAACGGGTCGCGCCCCCTCCAGCCCTTGATGAGTTCCCACGCAGGCTCGCTCAGCCCGCCGGCATCCGCGCCGTCGATGACGTCCGAGAGCGCCTCCACGATGCTCACGTGGTCGCCGACGTTGTAGTTGATCGGCTGCTCGGCCTGGCCCGTCAGCATCGCCGCGCCCGTCATGTCGAGCGCGAAGACGAGCGTGACCGTGGTCTCGTCGGCCTGGAGATCGTGGGCGAACCGCACGTTGACGTACGGGTCGTAGGTGCCGAACCCGCTCCCGCCCCACGCGGAACTCGCCTCCTGGTAGCCGTTGGTGCGCTGAAACAGCCTGCCTCGCACGACCCACGTCTCGCCCCCGTCGAACACGCCGTTCCCGTTGCCCCCTTCGCTGACGACGGTGAGCCCCCAGCACCCGCAGAAGACCAGCGCGAAGTCCGCGCCCGTCCGTTCGTACTGCGGCGGCGTGCCGAAGTCCCAGTCATAGTCGAACGCGGACGTCGCCACCCTTTCCGAGATCGAGCCGTAGGGGAGCCTGCCGAATCGAGCGACGTTCGCCAGGTACCGCGATCGGGCGGCGGAGCCGAGTTCGCCACCCGTGTTCCTCGAGTCCACGTCGATGTCGAGGAATCCCACCACGGGGCTTGGCCCGTGCCGGAAGGGATCGTAGGGCTGCCCGTAGAACCCCAGCGGCCCGGGCGGATTGACGACGCCGGCGAAGGCCACGTCGAGCCTGAACAAGTGCGCGTCGTCCGGATCGATCGACGTGCCGGTGTACGGATCGGCGACCGGGTCGGTGGGCTGCCACGCGCAGAGGCTGACCCGGACCACGTCGGGCAGTGTCGCGCCGGGCATGATCGGGCCGTCGTTGCCGGAGTCGGTGCGGCGAACCACCGCATCACCGCGCGGATCGATCCACGAAACGCAATCTCCGCCCAGCGCCAGCGCGCCCGCGGGAAGGCCGGTCACAACCGCCGTGAACCCCGCAACCCAGGCGTCGCGCTTCATCGTGTGAGCTCCTGGACGAACTCGTGAAGGTTGTAGCGTTCGATCCGGTAGCGCAGGCTGCTCCGCTGCATGGAGATCAGCCGCGCGGCCCGCGAGACGTTCCCCCGCGTGCGCGCCAGCGCCTGAAGAATCAGTTGCTTCTCGACTTCTTCGGCCGTGTGGACGCCGTGGTCGAAGTCAAAGACCAGTCCATCCGGCTTCGGAGCCGACGCCTGCGAAGGGATGGGCCTCGCCTTGAGCGGGCCGGCTCGAACACCCGCCAGACCGAGTGCGCCAGGGCCGATCTCTTCTCCGTCGCACAGCAGCGCTGCCCGCTGCAGAGCGTTGATCAGTTCCCTCACGTTCCCGGGCCAGCCATGCCCGCGCACCGCGGCCTCGGCCTCCGGAGAGAGCCGCAGCCCGACGCGACCGAACTGCTTCCCGAACCGCCCCGCCATCTCGCGCCCGATCAGCACCGCGTCATCGTTGCGCTCGCGCAGCGCGGGAATCGTCACGGTAAAGGCGTTGAGACGGTAGAACAGGTCCCGTCGGAACTCGCCCCGCTCGACGCGCTCAGCGAGATTGAGGTTCGTCGCCGCGATCACACGGGCCTTCACCCGGCGCGGCTTTGACCCGCCGACCCGTCGGAACGCTCCTTCCTCCAGCACCGTCAGCAGCTTCGCCTGCAAGTCCGCCGGCATGTCGCCGATCTCGTCGAGGAAGATCGTGCCGCCGTCGGCCATCTCGAAGAGGCCTTCGCGCGCCGTCTTCGCATCGGTGAACGCCCCACGCTCATGTCCGAACAACTCCGACTCCACCAGGTTGGCAGGAAGCGCGGTGCAGTTCACATGGACAAACGGCGCATCCGGCGACTCCGACGAGCGGTGCACGTGCCGCGCGAGCAGGCCCTTGCCTGTCCCCGTCTCGCCCAGCAGCAGCACCGTCGGCAACGACACGCCCTCAGCCTTCGGAAGCGGCAACTTCGCGAGCCGCTCGGCAAGCCTCACCGTCTCGCGCCACGCGGGGCTTTCGCCGAGCAGTTCACGCTGCGCATCGCGCGCGGACTCCAACCGCTGGTACAGTCGGAGCCGCGTCCGTGCCCGACGCTCCTCAAGCAGACGCTCCAGAAGCAGGCCCAGTTCCTCGAGGCTCACCGGCTTGAGCAGGTAGTCGTCCGCCCCCTGCTTCATCGCCGCCACCGCGCCCTCGACACTCCCATACCCCGTCACAACAACGATCGCGCCCTCGAACCCACGCTCACGCACCTGCTGGACGACCGATAACCCATCCGCCCCGGCCCCGAGGTTCACGTCCGTGACGAGAGCGTCGAACACGCCCTCCTCCGCTGCGGCCAGCCCTCCTGACGCGGTTGCCGACTCCTCGACCTGATGCCCGGCCCGCTCGAGAGCACGGCGCATCGAGAATCGCAGGTTCTCCTCGTCCTCAATGATCAGCACTCTCGCCATGGCGTGGTCCTGTCTGGCCACCGCTGGCCGAATCTGCCGCCACTCCGAGCGGCAGCCTGAGCGTGAACACGGCCCCCGGCCCGGTCCAGCCCGCCGCGCCCGACCCTTCGGAGCGGTTTTCGACCCAGACCCGCCCGCCGTGCTGTCCAACGACACGTCTCACACTGGCAAGACCTATGCCAGATCCACCGGGCTTCGTCGTGAAGTATGGAGCGAATACCCGTTCCTGCAAGCCTTCCGGAACGCCGCCCCCTTCATCCTCCACCACGACACCCCACCACGACCCGTCCGAGAACGTCCGGACCTGCACCCGCCCGCCGGTCCGCGAGGCCTCGATCGCGTTGGTCAGCAGAGCGACCACGGCCTGCTCCAGGTGCCGGCGATCGAAGACCGCGCCTCCGGGGGCCGCACCCGCGTCGAGTTCGAGGCGGACGCCGCGCGACTGGGCCGATGCGCGATGCGTCTCGACGATGCCTTCCAGCCACCCCGCGACCTCGCCTTCGACGGGGTGCAGTTCGAGCGGCGTCGTCGCGTGAAGAAGCCCGTTCAGCCAGGCGGAGAAGCGATCGACGGTACGGACGATACGCGCCTGATTCTCGCGGATGGGAGAGTCGGGCGGCAGTTCGTCGGCGGAGAGTTCGGCGAGGGAGCGGATGCCGCCAAGCGGGTTGCGGATGTTGTGCGCCACGCTCCGCGCCATCTCACCCACGGCGGCCAGCCGCTCACGCTCGATCCGTTCTGCCTGCATGCGGGAGATCGTCTGCGCCATGTCGTTGACCTCGCGGCTCAACAGGCCAAGTTCGTCCCGAGCCAGTTCGGGCACGCGATGCTCGAAGTTCCCACGCGCGATCTCGTCCGCCGCGACGCGCAGCAGCCCGACCGGCCGCAGCACCCATCGCCGGAAAAGCACCACCGCAAGCCACGCGGAAAGCACAACCACCACGAGCGAAGCCCCGAGCACGAACGACAGCCTTCGCCGCAGGTCCGCCCCGTACTCCGCCGCAATCCGCGCATCCGCGAGCAACCTGCCCTCGATGCGCTCGATCAACTCGTGCAGTTCGTACAGGTTCCTTCTGGCTCGCTCTCTCGCGTCGTCGTCGCGTTGCCCGAGCCACTTGGCAACCTCGTCGTCGGTCAGTTCGATCCGCGCTCGCAGGTTCCTGGTGGTGCTGATCCCCGAGCGCACCACGTACGAACCGCCGGATTCGAGAAGGTCGATCTCACGCTGCACGCGGTCGAAGGATGCCTCGAAGCGTTGCAGCGTGCCGTCGGGGTCGGGGGCGGCGCTGCCGTCCTCCGACTCCCGCCCTTCCAGCACCGGCAGGTCGAGCATCTCGGCCTGATCCCAGAGCGATCGCTTCAGGCGGCTCATGCCGCTCAGCACGCGCGTCAGCCCCTCGATCGGCTCACGCTGCTCGCGGTCGAGCATGTTCACGACCCAGACCGCCGCGCCGAGATTCGCCGCCACGGTCAGCCCCAGCAGCACGAGCAGCACAGCGAACTTTCGTTGCAGCGTCATGGCGGGGCGCGACTAGCGGACAGGCTGGTAGCCCCAGCGCCAGCCGTCCTCGTCCAGCGGAACTCGCGACGACTCCACCCGCCCGTCCATGAACGCGAAGTTGGCCGATCCGTTGTGCCGAAGCCCGGGGAACCAGTACGCGTCGCCGGCGTACGGGCCTTGGCTGTCCAGCGATGGCGCGGAATACACCGGCTCGACGCCCTTCTGTCCCGCGAGCGAGCCATCCACGTCCCACGCCAACGGCACGTCGGTCTGCGACAGGATGTCCTGCGTCAGCATCACGTAGACGGCCTTCACCTTGCCGTCCGCGCCGACGACCTCCGCCCTGTGAAGCCTCGCGTTGAAGCCGAACGATACGTTCTCCGGCGGAGAGATCGCGCCGGGCTTCCCGCAGGGCAGGTCCCTGCGGAGCGTCAGCGGTCCCTTGACCTCCGAGCAACGCATCGGGTCGTAGCGAGACTCGTCGGGCACGGTGTGGGAATCCTCGCCATCCCAGCGCCAGAACTCGTCGATCCCGTACTGGCTCTCCTGGAACGTGCTCAGCCGGAAGCGGTTCGCCCATATGGTGTCGTCGCCGCGGTCGCCATGCAGCGTGTCGTCGGCGAACACCGCGAAATCGAACGCCACGCTCCTCAGAGCCATCTGGCACCTGAACCCACGCGCGGATTTCATGGACATCGCCAACCCGGGCACGACCAGCCCGAGCAGCACCGCCACAATCGCAACGCTCACGAGGAGTTCCAGCAGCGTGAAGGCACGCGGTGTGCGCGCGGCCGCAAACACGCCGACACGACGCCCGCCCACGCGATGGCCTCTGGGATGCATCACGAACGCCCAGCCCGATCGGGCCACTCCTCGCCCGGCCCCGAAATCCGGACCTCGCCAGTATAGCAATCCCACCCCCCCGCACAAGCCCCCTCCAACGACCACGTGGCCCCGCCCGGATTCGAACCGGGGACCGAGCGATTATGAGTCGCCTGCTCTAACCGCTGAGCTACAGGGCCTTTGGGGCATCATACCGGAAGCCGGGGACCAGATTCGCATCCTCTCCGCGGACGGGGCGGGCGAGGGTCGGGGACATCGTCCGGCTCGCGACTCATCGGATCGCCAGCATCTCTCGGTACTTGGGGAGCGTCCAAAGATCGTCCGCGACGTGCATCTCCAGTTCGTCGCCCAGCTCACGCAAATCCGCCATCGCCGGCCGCACCGCACGCTTGACGTGCTCCGCGTGCTTGTCCGGGGTGGACGACTCGTGCCGCAGCGCGGCCTCGACGCGACCGATCGCGGCTCGGAACCGCGTCACCAGATCAGCGAACTCCTCCAACGCGGCCCGGGTGTCCCCGGCGTCCACGTCCGCGGCCTCGGTCGCCGCGACGGTCTCCGCGATCTCCGCCTGCTGGCGCAGGGCCGCTGGCAGGATGATCGTGCGTGCCATTGACGCCATCGTCTCGGCCTCGATCGTCACCTGCTTGATGTACTTCTCGACGAAGATGTACGCCCGACTCTCCAGTTCCGGCTTGCTCAGCACCTTGTGCCGCTTGAAGAGGTCCGTCGCCTTCTTCGACTTGAGCACCGGCAGCGCATCCACCGTGTCCCGCAGGTTCGGCAAGCCGCGCTTCTCGGCCTCCGCGTGCCACGCGGCGTCGTAGCCGTCGCCGTTGAAGATTACGCGGCGGTGCTCCTTCACGACCCCCTGCAGCACCTTCCACACCGAGGTTTCCAGTTTCTGAGGCGTCGGGTTCGCGCCGGCGGCCTGCTCGAGTTCGTCCGCCAGGTGATGCAGGGAATCGGTGACGATCGTGTTCAGCACCGTCGTCGGCCAGGCGACGCTCGCCGACGAGCCGACCGCTCGAAACTCGAACTTGTTGCCCGTGAACGCGAACGGCGAGGTCCGGTTGCGGTCGCCCGTGTGCCGAGGGATCTGCGGCAGCGTCGCCGCCCCGAGGTCGAGCTTCCCCCCGCGCATGGTCTTCTTCGGCGCGCCCGCGGCCAACTGCTCGATGATGTCCGTGAGCATGTCGCCCAGGAAGATCGAGATGATCGCCGGCGGCGCCTCGTTCGCTCCGAGACGGTGGTCGTTCCCCGCGCTCGCCACCGAGGCCCGCAGCAGGTCCGCGTTCAGGTCCACGGCGCGGATCACGGCGCACAGGAACGTCAGGAACTCCATGTTCGAGTGCGTGTCGTCCTGCGGGTCCAGCAGGTTCTCCCCCGTGTCGGTCGCCATCGACCAGTTCAGGTGCTTGCCCGAGCCGTTGATGCCAGCGAAGGGCTTCTCGGCAAGAACGCAGCGCAGGCCGTAGCGCGGCGCGACACGCTTCAGCGTCTCCATCACGATCATCTGGTGGTCGCACGCAACGTTCGCCGTCTCGTAGTGCGCGGCCAGTTCGAACTGCCCAGGGGCGACCTCGTTGTGCCTCGTCTTGACCGGCACCCCCAGCCGATACAACTCTCGCTCGCACTCGGCCATGAACGCCAGCACCCGCGGCGGGATCGAGCCGAAGTAGTGGTCCTCCAGCTGCTGTCCCTTCGGGGGACGGGCGCCAAACAGCGTCCGGTCGCACGTCGAGAGGTCGGGGCGCGAGTAGAACAGCGACTGGTCGAGCAGGAAATACTCCTGCTCCGCCCCCACCGTCGCGTACACCCGGCGCACCCCCGTGTCGCTCCCGAAGATGCGCAGCACACGCAGCGCGGCCGCCGACAGCGCGTCCATCGACCGCAGCAGCGGCGTCTTCTTGTCGAGCGCCTCGCCGTTCCACGACACGAACGCCGTGGGAATGCACAGCGTCGCGTAGTTCGGGCCGCGCATCAGAAACACCGGGCTTGTCGCGTCCCACGCCGTGTACCCACGCGCCTCGAACGTCGCCCGCAGCCCACCGGACGGGAAACTCGAAGCGTCCGGCTCGCCCTGCACGAGCATGGACCCCGTGAACTCGCTGATCACACCGCCGTGCCCGTCAGGAGTCAAAAACGTGTCGTGCTTCTCGGCGGTCAGGCCCGTGAGCGGCTGGAACCAGTGCGTGTAGTGCGTCGCCCCGTTCTCGACCGCCCAGTCCTTCATCGCCGCGGCGATGACGTCCGCGACCTCGATCTCGAGCGGGTCGCCCTGGTGGATCGTGCGGAGCAGACGCCGGAACACGTCTTTCGGCAGGCGCTGCTGCATCACACGCTCGGTGAACACGTCGCACGAGAAGGTCGCTTCCACGTCCTCCCATCGTGTCATGGCGGTGCCCTCCGTGCCATTGCGCTCCGTCGTGCCGACGTACGCGGTGCGCGCACCATTCCCGCTCAGCTCTCGCCGGACCATGCTTGCCTGCTCCTCGCGACCCTGGGCGGCGAGTCTCAGACGCGCCGCCGTGCGGAATCGGACCCCCGTCGGACCCGACGCGGGGATTGTTGCATACCCGGCGAAGTTCGCAAGGCCGCGCGGCGATCGCCCACAAGATTTTGTGCCGCCATCCTCCCGAGCCTCAACCCGGCGGGCCTGTCAGCCCCGTCGCCAGTTCGCGGGTGAAGGCCTCAGCCGCCTCGACCGGATCCTGGCCCGACTCGGTCGCCCGTTCGAGCCGACGCACCATCGCGCTGCCCACAATGGCCGCGTCGGCGTGAGCCACCACCGCCCGGACGTGCTCAGGGGTTGAAATGCCGAAGCCGCACGCGATCGGGAGGTCGGTCGATCGTCGGAGGCCGGCGACGCGCTCCGCCACGTCCGGAGCGTCCGTCCTTTCACCGGTAATCCCCGTGCGTGCAAGCAGGTACACGAACCCCGTGGAGCCTTTCGCAAGGGCCGTGGCGCGGTCACGGGGGGTCGTCGGCGCCACCAGGTGGGAGAACGTCAGGCCGATCTCCGAGCAGCGCTCGCGGTACGCCCCGCTCTCCTCCAACGGCAAATCGGGGACGATCAGGCCGTCGAACCCGACCTCCGCTGCCCGTCCAATGAAACCCTCGCGCCCTCCGAGGCGATGAACGATCGTCACGCTGACCATGGCCACCATGCTTACCCCGACCGTACCCCGAACAGAACCCACCTCTTCGAAAATGCTCTCGGGCGTAGCGCCGGCCTCGATCGCCCTGTGCATCGCTCCGGCGATGACCGGTCCGTCCGCGATGGGATCGGAAAACGGGATGCCGACCTCGACGATCGACGCGCCTCCCCGTTCCAGGGCCACCAAGAGCGGACCCGTCAGGCCTGGCCTAGGGAATCCACCGCAAATGAAGGGCATCAGCAGGCGGCTCTGGGACTTGCGAGCCGCCTCGAAAGCATGATCGACTCGGTTCATGGCCCCAGAGCGTAGTGCCTCGCAGGATTCTCGGTCGACCGTGGACCATTCCCCTCGACTCTTGACGGGGGATGCCCTGTGAGGTACTTTCGAAAAATGTGGCCCCGGAAGGGGGCCCTTTGCGGATACTCATGGGGGTTTCGGTGCCGGTGCCGCCATACTCCAAGAGCGCGGTTCGCGCGGTGGCGTTGCCGGTTCGGCCGTCGGAGAGAACGCCGGGCGACAGTCCCGCCCGGTCGGGCACATGCGAAGAAAGGAACGAGGCATGAAGTGGGCACGCGATCGGATCGCACTCTGTCTTGGCGCGCTCATGGCGTTCGCCGGAGCGTCGTCGGCGTCGGATGACGCGCTGGCGTTGCACATGGCGGGCGTGGCGCCCGAGAACCCCCGGGCGGCGCTGCACTCACTGCTCGAGGATCCGACGATTCATCTCGAGTACGACCCGTTCACGATTCTCGTGCAACTCACGCCGGGGACGCCCGCGCAGGCCGTGGCGGCGATCATCGGCGGTCAGGTTCTGGACCAGTTCACCCTGGTCCCGAACCTCGTGCATCTCAGCCTGGGGGGCGGCGTCAGTGTGAATGACGCGATCGCCTTGCTGTCGAGCCCCGCGCTCTCCGGGGCGGTCGTCTACGCGGAGCCGGACTACATCGTTCGCACCTGCGTCATCCCGAACGACACCCACTTCTCCCGCCTCTGGGGCATGCACAACACGGGACAGACGGTCAACGGCGTCACAGGCACGCCCGACGCCGACATCGACGGGCCTGAGGCATGGGATGTCTACACGGGCAACCCGAACTTCGTCATCGCCGTCATCGACACCGGGATGAACTACAACCACCCCGACCTCGCCGCGAACCGCTGGGAGAACCCGGGCGAGATCCCCAACAACGGCATCGACGACGACGGCAACGGCTTCGTCGACGACTTCTACGGCTGGAACTTCTACAGCAACAACAACAACCCGTACGACACGGGGCACGGCACCCACGTCGCGGGCACCGTCGGCGCGGTCGGGAACAACGGCACCGGCGTCGTGGGCGTCAACTGGCGATGCAAGCTGATGCCCATCAAATTCCTCGGGTCCGGCGGCGGAACAACAACGGGCGCCATCAACTCGATCCAGTACGCCGTGTTGATGGGAGTGAAGGTCTCCAACAACAGCTGGGGCGGAGGCGGCTATTCCTCCTCGCTCCGCAGTGCCATCGAAAACTCCAAGTCGGTCGGGCACATCTTCGTCTGCGCCGCCGGCAACAACGGCTCCAACAACGACAACAACCCCTTCTACCCCGCCGCCTACGACAACACCAACCTCATCGCCGTCGCCGCCACCACCAGCAAGGACGCCAAGGCAAGCTGGTCGAACTACGGCAAGAACACCGTCGACCTCGGCGCCCCCGGCGCGAACATCTACAGCACCTACGGCTCCAGCGGCTACGCCTACCTCGACGGCACCTCGATGGCTTCGCCCCATGTGGCCGGTGTCGTCGCCCTCGTCTACGGCAAGAACCCCAACTCACCATGGGCCTCCGTTCGAGATCAGGTTCTGAGTACCGTTCGCCCCATCACCGCGCTCGCCAACAACACCGTCACCGGCGGTGTGGTCAACGCCGCCGCCGCGATCGGCTACACGCCCAACCAGCCCCCCGTGCTCACAGTCCTCTCCCCGACCCCGGGTTCCCAGTTCGTGCAGGGGTCGCCCGTCACCTTCTCCGGCACCGCCATCGACCCCGAGGACGGCGACATCTCCGATCAGATTGTCTGGGTCTCGCACCTCGACGGCCTGATCGGCGTGGGCGCGAACGTGACCACTTCCAGCCTCTCCCTCGGCAACCACTACATCACCCCGACAGTCACAGACTCCGGAGGCGCAAGCGACGACGACTTCTTCACCATCGCAATCGTCGAAGCGAGCATCCCCGTCGCGCCCACCATCGTCTCCAGCGACGAGGGCAATCCCGGCGAGGCCGTTGTCGTCTGGGCCGACAACTCCGGAAACGAGACCGGATTCCAGATCCAGCGCCAGGAGAAGGTCGCAGGCAAGTGGCAGAACAACACGATCGTCGGCTCGGTCGGCGCCAATGTCACCACCTTCTCCGACAGCGTCGGCCAGGGCGGATGGCGCTACCGCGTCCGCGCCAACGGCAACAGTGGCGACTCCGCATGGTCGAAGTGGAAGGCCCTCCGGGCGGCTCGCCCCGCCAAGCCCACAGGCTCGGCCACCGGGGGCACCATCTTCATCGCCTGGAATGACCCCTCCGGCATCGAGTCCGGCTTCGAGATCCAGCGCCAGCAGCGCGTCGGAAACTCCTGGACCAACACCACCGTGATCGGAACCGTCGGCGCCAACGTCACCGGAACCTCCGACAGCCCGCCCTCGGGACGCTACCGCTACCGTGTCCGCACGCTCTCCGACGGACGCAACAGCCAGTGGTCCGTGTGGTCCGCCCCGATCGACAACTGACCTGCGGATCCAGCAGCAATCTTGCAGGGGCCGGCCCGGAGGGGCCGGCCCCTTTCTCCTGCGCTCAGCCGACCTCGTCGGGCAGGGATTCAAGTCCTTCGGTGAGCACGCGCGGCCCGGACTCCGTGATGAGCACGTCGTGCTCGTAGTGAACGCTCATCGACCCGTCCGCCGTGAAAATCGGCCACTCGTGCCGCGCCTGACGCGTGCGCCCCGTCCCGGTTGCGATCATCGGCTCGACCGCCACGAGCGTCCCCGGCCGGCACGGCTCGCTGCCGTCCGGCCACTCGAAGGGGGAGCCTGGCACGACGTTCGAGACGAACGGCGGCTCGTGCAACCTCCGCCCGTACCCGTGCCCGCCGAGGCCGCGCACCAGGTGGAAGCCGCACTCGCCTTCGACATACCCCTGCACGGTCCGTGCCCAGGCAAGGTACGTGTTGCCGGGCCGAAGTTCAGCCACGCCCCGCCGGATCGACTCCTTGCCGCACGCCATCAGCCGCCGAACCTCGTCCGTCGGCGGCCCGAACGAGTACGTCCACGCGGCATCTCCGATCCAACCGCGGTGGACGACGCCGACGTCGACCTTGAGCAGATCGCCGTCCGTCAGGGGCCGCGTGAGGTAGCCGGCGGTGCCGTGGACGATGCAATCGTTCACGCTCAGGCAGGCGTGCGATGGGAAGGGCGGCGTCTTCGGCACCTTGTAGTGCAGGAAGCACGACCGGCACCGCAGGTCCTCCAGCGTGCGGGCGACGAAGCGGTCGATCTCCGCGAGCGTCTGCCCGCGGCGCAGGAACGCGGCGAGGCGACGGTGGGTCTCCACGACGCACTGTGCCGCCGCATGGGCGAGTTCGGCGTCGTGCTCGGTGACGATGGTCGCCCGCGTCATGGCCGCAATGGTAGCGGCTCGCGCCGGTCCGCTACGCTCATCCCCGCGTGAGAGTCGCAGTGCTCGTCAACGAGTGTTCGGGCAGGGGTCGCGCGGGTCGCCTCGGCGCGTCCGCTGCCGATGCCCTGAGCCGCGCCGGCCACGAAGTCCTCCTCGTGCCGGTCGGGCCGGGGAGCGATGGTCACGATGCCGCGAGTGCGATCGGCGCCTGCTCTCTCGCCGTTGTTGTCGGCGGTGACGGGACCGTCAATCACCTCCTTGAGACCTTGGCGGCTCACGGCGCCCCGCTCTACCACCTCCCGACCGGCAACGAGAATCTGTTCGCGCGCGAGTTCCGCATGAGCGCCGGCGTTCCGCACCTGATCGCCGCGATTGAACGCGGCCGCGTGGACCGCATGGACCTCGCCCGGTGCAACGGCCGTCCCTTCGCCCTCATGGCTTCCATCGGCCCCGATGCCGGTGTCATACACCGCCTTGATGCCCTGCGCACGCGAGCCATCGGGCACGCCGCATACGTCCGACCCGTGCTGGCCGAGTTGATCCGGCCGCACCTGGCCCGACTCACCGTAACGGTCGATGGAAAGCCCATCGTCCAGGCACGCCGAGGGTTCGTCGTCGTCGCCAACAGCCGTCACTACGGCCTGCGGATCGATCCGGTCCCAGCGGCCGACGTTGCCGACGGCATGCTCGACGCCGTCTTCTTCCCGACGACGACAGCCGTCGTCGCTGTCGTCTGGATGCTCGCCGCACGATGCCGCGCTCAGTTCAAACTCCCGTCCTGCCGGCTCGCGCGCGGGCGAGTCGTTGAAGTGATCGCCGACGACCCCGACGCACCATGCCAGATCGACGGCGAGACCGGCCCCACAGGCATCCCGTCGCAGACTCCGGGTCAGGTCGTATGGCGATGCTCGGTGGAACCGGAGGCCATCTCGATCCTCGCCCCCCCATGAATGCAGTGCCGACTGGGTCACGTCGTGACTGCCTGTCCCCCGCGGATCACAACGTCCACCGCGTCCATGCCGAACTCCCATGCAAGCATCCGTACATCCGTGTGCCCCAGCAGCACGAGGTCCGCCCGCATCCCGGGCGCGATGACGCCTCGATCGCGCAGTCCGAGGACGCACGCCCCGTTCACAGTCGCGGCGCAGACCGCTTCGGCGACGCTCAGGCCGCACATCCGCACCCCGAGGGCGATCGCCATCGGCACGGAGCCGCAGGGCGCGCTCCCGGGGTTCCAGTTCGTCGCGAGCGCGACCGCGCCGCCGGCGTCGATGATTTCACGCCCGTTCGCGTATCGACCGTCGAGGTGGAACCCCGAGCAGGGAAGCAGCACCGCCGCGGTCTGCGACGCGGCAATCGCCCCGACTTCGCCCGGGTCGCTCGCCTCGAGATGATCCACGCTCACGAACCCGCGCCCTGCCGACTCCGCTGTCATGCCGAGTCGCGAGAACTGGTCCGCGTGAACGCGGCACGGGTGCCCGCGCCGCGCCGCCGCCTCAAACAGACGCACGCACTCCTCCACGGTCCAGGCTCCGCGCTCGCAGTAGGCGTCGATGGCGATGCCGGGGAACTCCGCCGAAACCGCCGGGAGTGTCTCCTCGATCGTTCGGCGGACAAAGACATCGCGGGGCACGTCCGGGTCGATCGCGTGGCCGATGCAGGCGGTCGGAACCACCGTGCCATCCCACGAGTCGCCGGCGTGCCGGATCGCCCGCAGCATCTTCAACTCGTCCGCCGTGGTCAGGCCGTAGCCGCTCTTGACCTCGATCGTGGTCGTGCCGGATCGCAGCGCCCGGCTCAGCCGCTCGGCGAGGCGCTCGGCGAGTTCAGACTCGCTCGCCGCTCTCACGGCCCGCACCGTCGCCATGATGCCGCCGCCGCGCTCGAGCGTGTCCAGGTATGCCTCGCCGCGGAGTTTCGTCTCCCACTCGTCGAGCCTGTCGCCCGCCCAGCAGGCATGGGTGTGACAATCGACGAAACCCGGCAGCAGCACACGCCCGTCGGCCTCGATCGTTCTCGCGTTGGCGGGAGACACGGTTCCTCCGCCGTGAACGACCGCTTCGATCACGTCTCCGCGCACCAGCACGTCGGCGCGGTCAACGATCCCGATCTCGCTCATGGCGACGCCGCGCCGCAACCCTGGCGATCCCGCCACTGTCACGACTCGGGCATCGCGGATGCGCAGGCTCACCGCTCCCGCTCCGCGACGCCCCGCAGAAACTCCAGGAAAAGCCACGTCGCGAGCCTCGCGGTTCGTCCTCCCTCGTCCGTCGCGGGGTTGAGTTCCATGATGTCGAAGCACACGACGCGCGGGCAGCCGCCGACCTCGCGCACAGCCACGGCAGCCTCGGTCGCCGACCATCCGGCCGGGTTCATCGCGCTGACCCCCGGCGCATGCGCCATGTCCACCACGTCCAGGTCGAACGTGACGAAGACCGGCGCGTCGCCCTGTGCCAGCACGGATCCCAACTCCGCCCGTTCTCGTGTGTGCCCACCGTGCTCGCCGAACCAGTGCGCGTGGTCCGCGCTGTTGACGATCGGAGAATGACCGAACAGGTCCACGCGACCGACGCGGCACCGCTCGATCAACGCCCGCATGGGCATCCCGCTGCCCGGTTGCTCGCGCACGTCGAGGTGGGGATCGAAAGAGACGCCCGCCAGGCCAGGCCGTCGTTCAGCCGCCGCCCGCGCAAACCCGAACGTCAGGTCGTGGCCGCCGCCGATGCCGACCGGCAGCAGCCCCGCATCGATCAACGCCCCAGCGGCCTCCGTCACCCGCCGGTGCGTCTCGTCAAGGTCTTCGCCGGCCGGCTGCACGTCCCCGGCATCAAACACACCCGGCCACGCAAAGCCACAGGGCTTTGCTGCGCCCAGCCGCGCCAACGCGGCTCGGAACGCCGTTGGCCCGTCCCTCGCTCCGACGCGACCTCCATTCAGACGCACACCCGTGTCATCCGGCATGCCCAGGAGCCCAACGCGGCACCCATCCGCCCGATCCGTGCGCACGAGCGACGCGAACCGGTCGGCGGCTCGATCAGGCCAGACTCCCGCCCTGACGTGAGGCACACGCACGGCAGGAGCATAGTGCCGATTGCTCTGTGATACCCCCGGCTCGCGGAGAGCCGCGCTGTCGCATCACCCGCTGCCATGATGCCGTCGTCCCCTGATGCTTTCCTCCAACTCATCACAGGCCCTCCGGCCCAGGGCCTTGTGCGCCAGATATCATGACGCCAGCCCGGAGGACCCCCGCATGTCACGACTCGCGCTGCTCCCGATCGTCCTGTTCCTGGCCGCGCTTCCGCTGGCGGCAGTCCGGGCGTCGATCCTCGGATCTCCGGGGCCGTCGGTCTCGCACGAAGAGCGGTTTCGCATCCTGCTCTTCAGCCGCACAGCCGGGTTCCGTCACGGGTCGATCGCCGCAGGGATCGCGTCGGTGACGCAACTTGGCGAAAAGCACGGGTTCGTCGTGGACGCGACGGAGAACCCCGCTGAGTTCACGGACGAGAACCTGGACCGGTATGCCGTGGCTCTCTTCCTGAACACCACGGGCACGGTGCTGGACGCGGACCAGAAGGCGGCGTTCGAGCGGTTCATCGCCAAGGGCCGCGGCTGGGTGGGCGTGCACTCGGCGTCGGACACGGAGTACGACTGGCCGTGGTACGCGGGGCTGGTCGGGGCGTACTTCAAGGGCCACCCGGCGATCCAGCAAGCGACGATCCTCGTGCACGATCGCGATCATCCCTCGACGAAGATGCTCCCCGAGCGGTGGGTGCGCACGGACGAGTGGTACACCTTCCGCGACAGCCCGCGCGGGCGCGTCCACGTGCTCATGTCTGTCGATGAGCGGACCTACGAGGGCGGCGGCATGGGCGACGACCACCCGATCGCGTGGTGCCACGAGTACCGCGGCGGGCGGGCCTGGTACACCGCGCTGGGGCACACCAACGAGTCCTACGAGGAGCCGCTCTTCCTCGAACACCTGCTCGGCGGCATCCGCTGGGCGGCCGGCGTAGAGGAAGATGCCCCGGCGAAGGCCCCGGCAGCCGCGCCCGCGTCCTCATCGCCATGAGCCGGGCGGCCGTCACACGAGCAGCGAGGCCGGGCGTTCGAGCATCTGCTTCACGGTGCCGAGGTACTGGGCCGCCATCGCCCCGTCGATGATGCGGTGGTCGCTGGACATCGTCATCGCCATCTCACGGATCACCGTGACGCGTGCCTCGCCGTCGTCGTCCTGTTCGATGGCCGGGCGTTCAATCGCGCGTCCGACGGCCAGAATCGCGGCGTTCGGCGGGTTGATGATGGCCGTGAAGTGATCCACGCCGAACATGCCCAGATTCGAGATGGTGAACGTCGAGTCGCTCATTTCCTCGACGCTCAGCCCCTTCTCGCGCGCCTTGGAGGCCAGGCGGCGGGTCTCGTCGGAGATCTGGCGAAGACCCACCCGGTCGGCGTCACGGATGACACCGACGACGAGGCCGCCCCCCTTCTCGGCGGGCAGCGCGATCGCGACGCCGACGTTCACACGCCCGTGCAGGCGGATCGCGGGCGCATCGCCGCCCTTCGCATCGACCCACGAGGCGTTGACGAACGGGTGCTGGTGCATCGCGAGCGCGCAGGCGCGGACGAGGAAGTCGTTCACGCTGAGTTTTACGCCCTGCGGCTCCAGTTGCTCGTTGAGTTGTTCGCGCAGCGAGAGTAACGCATCCATGCGGGCGCTCACCGTCACCTGGTAGTGGGGGATGGTGGCCTTGCTCTCGACGAGCCGGCGGGCGATCGTGGCCCGCATGTTCGAGAGCGTGACGGTGCGGTCATCGAGACGGGCCGCGGCGATCTCCGGGACCGGCGCCGACGGCACCTTCGCCGCGACCATCCGCTCGGCCTGGGCATCCGCGGCAGGACGGCGGGGAGCCGCCGCCGGGGCAGCAGCCTCGACGTCCTTGCGCGTGATGCGCCCGGATGGCCCCGTGCCCTCGATCGACGCGAGGTCCACCCCACGCTCCTCGGCGATCTTGCGGGCCAGCGGTGAGGCGAACACACGCGAGCCGTTGCGATCGGCGCGGGACGAGTCGGGGGCCGAGGTCGCGGTGGCCCGTTTCGACCCTTCACCCGACGGAGGCTCAGCGTCGGCGCCGGCGGACTTGGAGGATCGGGCGTTCGCGCTCGAGGTTGTACTCTCGCCGCCCTTGACGGCCGCGGCATCCTCGCCCTCCCCGGCCAGCAAGGCAATGACCGTCCCGACGGCGACCGCCTTGCCCTCTTCGACGGCAAGCCTGGCGATGGTCCCCTCGTCGAAGGACTGGAGTTCCATCGTCGCCTTGTCGGTCTCGATGTCGGCGATCACGTCACCGGAGGAGACCGCGTCGCCCTCCTTGACGTACCACTTCACAACGGTGCCCTGCTCCATCGTGTCAGACAAACGGGGCATGGTGATCTCGATCGGCATGGGAGGGGCCTCAGAGCGAAAAGCGAACAGCGAACAGCGAACATGAGGCGCCGCCGGAGAAGCGCCGAGCGGCAGCGATACTAGGGCACACGTCGTCCACCGCCTGCTCGGGCTTTGGTGCGGGCGATCATGGTGCCGAAGATGCGACGGAGTTCCATGCACTCCTGAATCAACGGGTCAAGCCGTGTTTGCTCAATCCAGTCACGCTTCGCAACGAGACGGAGCCAGAACCGAGATTCGCTCAGTTCCTTGACGGCGACGCCAAGGGCGCGGACAAAGTCCTTGGGACTCATAGCCTCATCGGCCTCGCAGACATTGGCTCCGACCGAAGTTCCGCAGCCTGTGATCTGGTCGACGATGCGAGCGGAACGCCGCTGCCGCTCGACGGTCTCGGCAACGTCGAGCATCCGATGCGAGAATGCTTCCGCCCGCTCAACAAGTTCCTCAGTCAGCCTCGCCACGCTCTCGCTCCCTTGCCTTTTCGTTTTTCGCTTTTCGTTGTTCGCTTTAGCGCAGCGTACGCCTGACCGCCGCCGCGATCTTCTCCGCGTTCGGCAGGTACGCCGCCTCCATGTTCTTCGCGTACGGCGTCGGCACGTCGTCCGTGTTGACGCGCGAGGGAGGCGCATCGAGCCAGTCGAACGCCTTCTCGCTGATCTGGGCGATGACCTCGCTCGCCACGCCGCCGAAGGGCCAGGACTGATCCACCACGACGACCCGGTTCGTCCTGCGCAGGCTGCGGACGATGGACTCAAGGTCGAGCGGACGGACGGTCCGCATGTCGAGCACGTCGCACTCGACGCCCTCGGCGGCGAGCGTCTCGGCGGCCTCAAGGCAGAAGTTCACCGGCCGCCCGAATGAGACGAGCGTGCAGGCGTCGCCCTCGCGGGCCAGTCGGGCGCGGCCGAACGGGATGTAGTACTCCTCCTCGGGCACGTGCGCCTTGTCGCCGAGCATGCGTTCAGACTCAAGGAAGAAGACCGGATCGGGGTCGAGGATCGCGGTCTTGAGCAGCCCCTTGGCATCGTACGGGTTGCTGGGCACGGCGATCTTCATGCCCGGCACGTTGGCGTACAGGCCCTCGACGCACCAGGAATGGGTCGAGCCGAGCTGCCCCCCCGCCCCGTTGTTGCCCCGGAAGACAACCGGGCAGCCCCACTGGCCGCCGGACATGTACAGCATCTTCGGGGCGTTGTTGAGGATCTGGTCCGCGGCCACAAGGCTGAACGACCACGACATGAACTCGACGATGGGGCGCAGACCGTACATGGCGGCCGCGATGCCCAGGCCCGCGAACCCATTCTCGGAGATGGGCGTGTCGATGATGCGCTTCGGCCCGAACTCGTCCAGCATGCCCTGCGACACCTTGTACGCGCCGTTGTACTCGGCGACCTCCTCGCCCATGAGGAAGACCCGCGGGTCGCGGCGCATCTCCTCGGACATGGCCTCGCGGAGCGCCTCGCGGAACTGGATGACGCGGTCCCCCTCGCGCGCCGGGAGTTCCGCGTCGAAGTCCGGCACGGCGAAACCGCCGGGCAGCGCGGGATGCTCGACGAGACGGGCGCGCGGGGGGAGGGGAGAGGCTTTGCTTGTGGTCATTCGGGAGGCTCCGACGCCAAGAGAACAGCACACGAAGGTACGGGCTTCCAGTCACACTTCCGGATGCGGATCAACAGGTCGTTGAGGGCCTCACGGCTCTGGGGCTCTTCGGGCAATCGGCTCCAGCTCTTTGCTTCGTCAAGGGTTTGGCACAAGTGGTCGATCTTGGGGCGATGAAGGTCGAGCTCTCTCGGCGACAATCGCATCCGCTCTTCTCCGCCGATCTTGCGGGCGATGAGGTCGTCGATCTCCGGCAACCCGAAGACTTCGTTGAGGCGGACGAGGTTGGATTCCACCTCGCCGGTGCGCATGAGGTGGATGCCCGCCATGAGCGGTCGGTACGTGTACAGCAGCCCCTTGACCGTTGGCTTGTCGGAGCCGGTGGCGATCTTCCACTGGTCGCAGCCGAAGTGGAAGAAGTGGAAGCGGTGCTGCTTCGAGATGCACAGACGGGCAATGTGCCTGAGTTCGTTGAGGGCCGACGATCCGGCCACGATCAGCGGTGAGAAGACTTGCTCCAGGACGTAGCCGTTGTTCTTCAGCAGCAGACGGAAGAACTTCCTGACTTCGTGCAGCACAATGTCGAGTTCGGGACGCGCGTGCTTGTCGATCACCTCGTGCGTTTCTGGACCCGGGCTGAGGGAGAGGACATCGTCGGTCGGGGCGACGAACGCGCCACGCAGATCCCAATCGGAATCCGACGATTCGAAGCCGTACAGGTGCGCACCACTCACCGTCGCGAAGAGCACCGGGTATGGCGCATCGCGCAGGCGGGCGGCGACGGTCTCTGGGATTGTCAGGCTCACAAGGGTATCTTCTTCGCGGTGCGTTCCGACGCTTCGGCCTTCGTTCAGGGAACCCGTCTACCCCTCGGGGACTCGCCGCTTGGAGCGGTTCAGGCGGCCAGAGGAGCGATCTCGGCGCCGCTGACGGGTGATTGGTTCAAGGCCGCGAGCGCCCGGTTCAATGTCTCGACGGTTGTGCTGGACGGGGAAGTGATCTCGATGCCGATCGGCCGTCCGTCGGCGCTGAAGTCCGCGAGGAGGCCATCACCGAGCGAGGTTGTCCGGGCGCTGTGGTCGCCCTCCATTCGTGGGAGATAGAAGTACGCCGCGATCGGCTTCCCCTTCCGGAACGTGATTTCAAGGTATCTATCCTTCATTGTCGGCCCTTAGTCGGTGTGCTCCACCCGATACGCAGTGATCACGAGGAGGAGTCGCTCGTCATCGATGGGTTCCAGAACGACATTCCAATCCCGGCCTTCGAACTTTGTTTCCGCAATCCATCGGCCTGATTCCTCGGCCATCCTGATGCCTGTGGTGGACTCGATCATGTCTCGCAAGTCCGTCTCGCTGAACTGGCGGTCGATCATGCGCTTAAGCACATGCGGCGTGAGTTCCAGTTCCCATGACCACCAGTTCGGCCACTCCGGCATGTCGGAACCCCGCGGTGAGCCTCGGCATCAAGCGTGTTACAGCAACGGGTTCTTCTCCCCGTGGACGTAGTCACGGATCGGGCTGGACTGCGGCAGGGGGTTGATGAACACGTCGCTGTAGAGTTCGGCCTCAATGTCCGGCGCCGCCGCCGACTCCGCGAACTCCACCGCCTCCTTCACGGCCTCCCGGATCGAGCGCTGCATCTCCTTCCACTCCTCCTCGGTCAGGCACGCCCGCCCCCCGTCGTCCTTGCTCCGCATCAGGAGCGAGGCCAGAGCAGCGATCGAATCACGCTCCTTCCACTCGTCCACCTCCTCCTTCGTCCGGTACTTCTGCGGGTCCGACATCGAGTGGCCCATGTACCGGTACGTCTTCAAGTCCACGAACGCCGGACGCTGAAGGTCCCGGCACTCGTCAGCGAGCGGCTGGAACCTGTCATACACGTTCAGCACGTCGAACCCGTCGATCTCCACGCTCTTGATGCCGTACGACTCGCCGCGCATCGTGAGGCGGTCGTGGTTGGCGGTGTGCCGGTGAATGGCCGTGCCCATCGAGTAGCCGTTGTTCTCGATCACGTAGATGACCGGCAGGCCGAACAGCGAAGCGAGGTTGAGGGCCTCGTGGAACGCCCCCTGGTCGATCGCCCCGTCACCCAGGTAGCAGAGGCACACCTTCTTCTTCCCCGTTTCGAGGACCTCCCACTCGTAGCGTGCGGCGAACGCGAGACCCGCACCCAGAGGCGTCTGAGCGCCCACGATCCCGTGCCCGCCGAAGAGCCAGTTCGGCTTGTCGAACATGTGCATCGAGCCGCCCTTGCCTTTGGCGCACCCCGCCTGCCTGCCGAACATCTCGGCCATGCAGACCTTCGGGTCCATGCCGCGGGCGAGGGCGTGCCCATGGTCGCGGTAGGCCAGGATGACCGGCTCATCATGCTCGACTGCTGCGAGAGTGCCGACGGCCGAGGCCTCCTGCCCGGAGTAGATGTGGCAGAAGCCGCCGATCTTGGCCTGCTGGTAGGCCTGCATCGTGCGCGTCTCGAACTCCCGGATCAGCTGCATGTCGTGCAGCCACTTCACCACCGTCTTGTCGGGGAGCGCATCCGACGGACGGTCGCCCTTCGTGTGGGCGCGCGGGGTTTTCTCGGAGGTCTGGGACATCGTGGCCCGTCCTGGTTCGGGGTGCGCGGAACTCGCCGGCCAAGTGTAGGAAAGCGCACCCGACCCGACAACGAACAGCCCGGTGGGTGCCGCCGAGGGGAAGAGACGCGGAATGGCCTCAGCGCACGGCCGAGGCCGGCTCGCCCACCGGCTTCATCGTGGTCCGCGAGGCCGTCGGCGCGAGGGTGCGGCTCTGAAGGAGAACCAGCGCGGTATTGAGCTGGAGGTCGATGCCCTCAGCGAGCAGGTCGTCGGGGTCCGGAGGCGACTCGGCGTCGTCACGCTTGGCCGCGCCGTTCTCGTCGAGCACAAGCAGGTCGGCCTTCTGCCGGAGAAGGAGCGAGGCCTCGATCTGCGAGGGGAGCATCGACACAGTGACATCCGGCTCGATGCCCCAGCGCGTCTCGCCCGGGTGCCGCTGGCGATGAATAAGGCGACCGGCGGGGAGTTTGTAGTACTGCGTGGTCAGCTTGAGCATCGCGTCGGTCTGGACGGGCAGCGGCCAGACGTTC
The DNA here is from genome assembly GCA_039794165.1 of Phycisphaerales bacterium. Taxonomy (GTDB): domain Bacteria; phylum Planctomycetota; class Phycisphaerae; order Phycisphaerales; family UBA1924; genus CAADGN01. The sequence continues at coordinate 273,432 of JBDIVY010000003.1, read as the reverse complement.
TGGACGCTGCCCTTGCCGAACGAGCGCTCGCCGACCACAATCGCGTCAATCGTGCCGGCCCGGGCGTAGTCCTGGATCGCGCCAGCGACGATCTCGCTGGCCGACGCAGAGCCTTCGTTGATGAGCACGACCACAGGGATGTCGGACAGGGTCGCGCCGCCCAGCGCGGTCTCGACCCCCGCGACCGAGCCGTCGGCGGCCTCGGTGGTGACAACCCGCCCCGTCTCGATGAACTGGCTCGCGACGCCCACGGCCTCGTTCAGCAGGCCGCCGGGGTTGAAGCGCAGGTCGAGGATGAGGCCGCGCAGCCCGTCGGCCCGCATCCGGACGATGGCGCGTTCGAGTTCGGCAGTCGTGTTCTCCTGGAACTGCGTGAGCCGGACGTAGCCAATCCCGGCCTCGCGGTCGATGAACCACTCCCAGTCGTCCTCCCGCTCGCCCCGCTTCCAGCCCTTGACGCTCTTCACGTCGATGATGTCGCGGGTGATGACGAACTCGATCTCCTGGGTCTGGTCGTCGGCCTCGCGTTCGATCGTGAGCGTCACCTTCGTGCCGCGAGGGCCGGTGATGACGTCCACCGCCTGATCGAGCGAAAACCCCACCGTCGAGACGCCGTCCACCTTGCTGATGACGTCGCCCGCCCGGATGCCGGCCCGTTGGGCGGGCGTGCCTTCGAGGGGGGTCACGACGGCCAGGCGCTGCGCCTCGTCGAGGTGAATCTGCACGCCGATGCCGACGAACGAGCCGCGCGTGTTGCGCTGGAACCGGCGGACCTCGTCGGGCCAGATGATGGATGAGTACTCATCCAGCCGGCCCATCGCCCCGTTGCCGAACTCGTGGAGCAGCGCCTCTTCCGGGATGCGCAGGGACAACTGGTTCGTCGAGAGCAGGGATTCGATCAGCGCGGTGATGTCGCGGACGCCGAGCGCACGGCTGCTCTGACGCAGCTCGCCGCGCGTCTGGTCGACGAACTTCACCATCGCCTCGCGGGCCGTCGGGTCGGCAATGCCGGGGAACGCCTCGCTCAGGCACTCCGTCGTGGCCAGGGTTCGGACGGCTTCAAGCCCGCCGTCAAGCAGCGAGGCGGTGGTCACGCCCTCGACGTTCGACTGCGCAGCCTTGAGCAGGGCGCGGATCACGAGGTACCGGCTGATGCCGTTGAGTTTCTGCGACCACCCGTCCGCCGTGGCGTTGTAGGGCGGGAGCGGCGTGTCCATTTCCATCAGGCGACGGGCGTTGCGAAGTTCCCACAGTTTCTCAGGGACATAGAGACGGATCATCGCCAGGCGATCGTTCTGCCGGTCAAGGTCATCGAGATGACGGCCGTCCACCTCCTCGGTCAGAACGTTCAGCCGGTGGAAGAGCTCGCTGGCGATGAGCCATTCCGCACGGGCTTCTGCGCCCTGTGCCGCGGACTCGGCCCGCGAAATGAGCTCGGCGACAATCGGCTCGCGCACCACAACCGCGGCGTCGCCCACCAGCATCTGCCACTCCGCCGCAAGACGCATCGCCTTGCTCAGGTCCAGGTCGGTAGGAACGCCCTCCGCGGGCCGGATCGCCGCCTCGATCTCCGACCGGACCGCCTCGATCCGCGCGACGCGCTCCGCGTTCCGCTTCCCGAGATTCGCCTCGAAGAGTTCGAACGAGTCGCGAAGCCGGGCGATCGGCTCTTCGACGCCGTCAGCCGGGAAGTCCGAGACCAGGCCGAGCAGGGCGCCCTCGCCCTTCTCGCGTGCCTGTGCCCACACACGCGCTGACCACGCGTCGTCGATCGCTGTCGTGCGGGATTCCGCAAGCGCGTGCTGCTGCTGCGCAAACGCGCCGGGCGTCGGGAAGAGCGTGCCGGTGAGGACAAGGGCGAGTCCCGCGGCCAGCCAGCCCGACGTGCCTCTGATGCTCATGGTTGCTCCACACACTCGGCGTTATCGGCCAGACTCGCCGCTTCGGCGTCCGGCCGCGTCCAGATCGACCCGCCGCTCGGGACGGTTCAGCAGCGGCCGCCCTCGCAGGCCGCCGCTCCATGCTATCGGTCATCCCCTAGTACGGTTGCCCCGTTTGGGAGGTTTGCCGGATTCGCCCTCGCGCCGCGGACAACCAGCCGGGAGACGACCACGCCGACCGAAACCAGCACCAGCCCTACGGCCGACAGCACCGCCACCTCCACCGGCACGCCGCGAAGCAGGCCGGACTCGACGCCCACGGTTCCCGCAAGCCCGCACACAGGCCCGAGAGTGAACCCCAGGCCGATCAGGGCCTCGTGCTTGCCGCCGGCGGAGACCGCCGCCTCGCCGACCTCCATCGCGTAGTAGAGGGCTGCGGAATAGATGATCCCCATGCCCAGTCCAAGGGTGGACAGCCCCGCGATCATCGCGGCCACTCCGAGGGCTCCCGCCCCGGCGAGCGGAGCGAGAACACTGACCGCGAACCCGATGCCGAGCAGGAACGCCCCCGCCAGCGGCGTTCCCCAACGACCGTGCCAGCCGTGCCACCGCTCCATCACGAAAAAGACCAGAACCCGGCTCGCCATCCACGTCGCGACCAGCGGTGTCTGCCATGCCACGGCGACGCCGATGCGTTCGACCGCGGTCGGCGCAAAGGGCTGCCACGCCGCGGCGATGAAGTAACTCGTCGGGAGCAGGATGCGAAGGACGCCGAGCAGGCAGCGGTAGACCGGCGAGTGAGGCTCGGCGCGGCTCTCGAGGTGGCGGCCAGGCTCCGCCCCGAGCGTCCAACTGACCCCAGCCGTGAGAACATGCAGCACGCCCAGGATCGCGATGATGCCCAGCGGCCAGGGCTTCACCAGCGGGGCCATCATCCAGAACGCGGCGACCACGGCCACGCCCCACACGACGTTGAAACGCCCCAGGGCGGAACGGAGCGGCTTGTCGCGTCGGCCCCCGCTCAGGTAACTCTCGATCATCGGCCACAGCGACCCGGAGAGCGCGCTGTAGCAGCCGGTGAACATCCAGATGACCCAGGAGCCCGCGTCGAGGCGCTCGCCGAGCACCGGCAGGAAGCACAGCACGCCCAGCGAGGCGGTCACGCAGATGAGCACCGCACGAATGCTGACGGCCTTGTGCCGCGCCGCGAGCCGGAGCAGAAGCGGGCTGACCCCGAGCGCCCCGCCGACGTAGAACAGACCGAGGAGGAGACCCAGCCCATAGTTCGACGCCGCGCCGAAGCCGTAGCCCTCGCGCGCCACGAAAAACACGCCGTTCGTCACGATCCCCGTGCCGAGGCTGTTGACGAACGTCACCCCAAGCACCGCCCACAGGGGCGCGCAGACGGGCGTTCGGCCGGAGTTGGTCGGCGTGGCGGCGGGGTGCATGTGTCGGCGGACAATCGGTGTGTTGTTGCCGCGTGGGGCGGGTGATCGTACCATGCCGGGTGCGGGGCGTTCGTTCGTGCCCCATGGATGCGCCCGTAGCTCAATTGGATAGAGCGCTGCCCTCCGAAGGCAGAGGTTCCGCGTTCGAGTCGCGGCGGGCGTATTGAGGGGGTCGGGCCGCCGGGCGGGAGATCGCAACCCCGCGTCCCGCCGGCGGTTGACTCGCGGGGCGCGTCCGCGCCGAGGAGTCTCGTATGAACGCCTGGCGTCGCATGTTCACTCCGTTCGGATTGGCCTGCGCCCTCTCGCTCGCCGCCGGGATCGGGCCGCTCGGGGTCGCCCCGGCTTCGGCCCAGACCGAGGGGCAGCCGGCAGGCGAGGCGCTGCCATCGGCCAAGTCGCTCTTCGATCGCCACGTCGAGGCCGCGGGAGGATGGGAAGCGTTCAAAAAGCACAAGAACCGGGTCATGCACGGGTCGTTCACCAGCAACCAGCCGGGCGCCCCTCGGCTCCTGCTCACGGTCTGGGCGGCCGAGCCGGACAGGCTCCGCGTCGAGATCGATGAGCCGGGCGTGGGCAAGACCATCCGCGCGTTCGACGGCAGGGTCGGTTGGGAGACAAACAAGTCCGGCATGACCGTCCTGTACGAAGGCGACGAACTCACCGACTTCCGCGAGACAGCCTACTTCAACGGCGAGGCCGACTACGAGAAACTCTACGCCTCGTATGAGACGGTTGGCCGCGTCAACGTCGGCGACCGGCCCGCGTACCACGTCAAGGCGATCTCCCCGACGGGCAAGGAATCCGCCGTCTACTTCGACGCGGAAACCGGCCTGCTCGCCGCCAAGGCAACGACCCTCAAGAACCAGCGCGGCACCGAGATGATCCGCGCGCTCTTCCTCGACTACAAGGAGGCGAACGGATTGAAGATCCCGATGCGCGTCGTGCAGGCGATGGGGCAGGTCGAGTGGCGCGTGCAGTACACCCGCGTCGACGTCAACGCCGACGAGTCGAAGTTCCCGAGCTTCTCGCCGCCCCCCGGGGCGATCGCGCCGAGCGCGCCACCGCCGCCCGGGAACTGACCTTCGCCGCCGATCCGCCGGAGGCTTCCCCTCTGGCGGGTTTCGCCGAGACACGCAGTTCGCACGCTTGCCCGAAGCGCCGGCAAAGCGGATGGTCCGCGCAGGCGGGCATCCGCGCCTTGCAGGCCCGCCGACCGTGCCAGATGAGCATGTGGCTCAGGTCGCACCATCGATCACGCGGGAAGAGAGCCATCAGGCGGCGTTCGATCTGCGCCACGTTCGACCCCGGCGCGGCCAGCCCGAGACGCACCGCAAGCCGCTCCACGTGCGTGTCCACCACGAATCCCTCGTTGATTCCGTAGGCGTTGCCCAGCACCACGTTGGCCGTCTTGCGGGCCACCCCGCGCAGCGTGAGCAGTTCCTCCATCGTGCGCGGCACCTCGCCGCCGAAACGATCCGCGACCTCCTTCATCGACTCGTGAACAGCCCGGGCCTTGTTGCGGAAGAAACCGAGCGTCTTGACGTACGGCTCGATCTCCTCCGGCGAGGCCTCGGCATAGGCGCGCGGCGTGGGAAAACGCTTGAAAAGCGCGGGCGTCGCCTTGTTCACGGCCACGTCCGTCGTCTGCGCCGAGAGGATCGTCGCCACCAGCAACTCGTGAGGAGACCGGTAGTCCAGTTCGCAGTGCGCGTCGGGATAGGCCGCTTCGAGGGCGCGCATCAGGTCGAGCGCACGGCGCTTCTCCGCTGCGCGAGGCGGAGCATCGTCAGCCCCCGCGGGCTTGCGAGGCTTCGCGGCCGCCTTGGACGGCTTCTTCGTCGGTGTCTTCCGGGGCATCCTCGTCCCTCCTGGGGCGTGTCGCGTCAACCGCGCCGGCCGCCAGCGCGAACAGCACCACCGCGGCATTGATCGCCATGGCCCGCGTCGCCGCCGGGTGGAGCGCAGCGAACGCGGCACGCTCGGCCTCCGCGAACTCCGACTCGCCGGCAATCGCCGCGGCGCGATAGGCGGACAGGTGCAGGTCCATCCGGGGGCGCAGCGAGAGCAACTGCCACGCGAGCGAAACGCTCAATGCCCCCACAAGCCCGACGCGAATGATCGGCAGCGACCGGCGCGGGCCGAAGACAGCCGCCGCGATCGGCAGCGTCAGCCAGGCGATGCCCGCCAAGGCGACCTGCGCGACGTCGCTCGCCCGGAAGTACCGCTCCGCGACGTGCCCCGCCGCGAGCGTCCAGTGCGGACGGTCGAACGCGGCGTAAGCCGGCAGCGTCGGATCCAGAGCCTTCATGGCCGGGAAGACGAGTGCCGCCGCCGCCCCGGTCGCGATCAGGATGCCCAGCCACAAGCCGAGCGAGGCAAGGTGGACCGACTCGACGGCTCGACGCAGCGGCGACATGGGCACATGCTACCGGGCATGCTACCGGGGCGCACGGCCTACAACTTGGCGTGATCGCCAGACCCCCGCTGAGCATGGCCCTCTGCGCGCTGCCAAGCCGCGACGGTGGGGAGGCTCGCGCGCGAATCGAGGCGGCCGCCCCCGTCGGATACCGCTGGGTGCAACTCGACGCCGCAGCCCCCGGCGTCCGCGCCCGCGAACTGTCGCGCTCAGCGCGCCGCGACCTCGCCGCGCTTCTCCGCCGGTGCGAACTCAGCCTCTCCGGGCTGGACCTCTGGATCCCGGAAGATCACTTCGCCTCGCCCGAGCACGCCGACCGGGCCGTCGCGGCCACCACGCAGGCCATCGCGCTCGCTGCGGACCTCGCGACGCTCACGGCCTCGCCGGGACGCGTCGTCTCGATCCGCCTGCCGCACGCGACCGCCGACGGCGTGGAGCAATCGCTGCTCGACGCCGCCCAGCGGTTCGACGTGCGAATCGCCGATCATGCGCTCCCGGTTCGCGAGCCGGCTTCGTCGGATAGTCCCCTCGGCGTAGGCGTGGACCCTGCAGCGGTGATGATCGCAGAAGAAGACCCGGCCGCGCTCACCGCCCGGATCGGCAACCGGCTCGCAAGCCCCCGTTTGAACGATCTGGATTCCGCCGGGGGCCGCGTCACGCCCGGCCATGGTCGCTTAGACATCGAAGCCTACCTCGCCGCGGCCTCCGTGGCAGGCTGGAACGGCCCGCTCGTCCTGGACTTGCGCGGAGTGCAGGATGCTGAACGGGTGATGGGCGAGGTCGTCTTCGATTGGTGACCGCGCGGTCAGCGCCCGAACAGCCGCGCAACATCGTGGAAGGTGACAACGAGGAACACCGTGCCGATCAGCAGCAGGCCCGCCATGGTCACGGCGTTCTGCACGGGAATCGGAACAGGTCGGCCGCGTATCTGTTCGTAGACGAGCATGAGGAACTGCCCGCCGTCCACGATCGGCAGCGGCAGGAAGTTGATAACGGCGAGGTTCACGCTGATCAGGCCGAGGAAGAAAATCAGCCAGATGATGCCGCGCCCCGCGATCCGCGTGCCCAGGTCCGCGATCCCGACCGGCCCGCGCAGGTGCTCGACCTTCACCGTGCCCTGGAAGAGCCGGGCGATCGTCAGGTAGGTCATCATCATCATCCGGTGCGTCTCGCGGACACCCTCCGTAACGGCGTTGACCGGCCCGGTCGCGCGGCGAAGGAACGACTCGAGTTCAAAGACCGCCACGTCGAACGGCGGTCGCCACGAAAGCGAATGCAGCACGCCCAGATCGGCAGTGGCGAGCGTCCAATCCGCGGTGCGCACGACCCGCACGCCGCCGCGCTCGACGGGGAGTTCCAGTTCCAGCGACACACGGGCAGGTTCGCCGCGCCCGTGGGCGTCGCGCGTCGCGCCTCGAAGAGCCTCGCGCAATCCCGTGAAGTCCGACACCGGAACACCGTTCACCGAGAGCACCCGCGTCCCCGGCCGCGTGATCAGGTCCGCCGCGGCCGGCGCGGCACGCGTGGCATCGCGGTGCAGATCGGCGAGCGACTCGGGCGGCAGCGCAAGCAGCGTGCCGTCGCCGGCCGTGTCGTCCGCGCCGAACCCGATCGTTCCCGCACGGGAAACAGAAGGCTCGAGCGCGACGCGCTCGACCTCGCCCGTGCCCGCGCTCCGGCGAAGCACGACCACCGGCACCGTGCGTCCCGCGTGGCGCTGAATCTCAGCGCGGCCCGCCGCGATGCTCGGATACTCCAGCATGCCGACCCGAGCAAAGACGTCGCCCTCTCGCAGCCCCTCGCCGTACCCCCGATCGCCCTCCGACGCCGAGCCGACCTTCATCACGGGCGTCAGCCCCAGCAGGTGCGTGAGCGGCGTGACGACCTTCGGGTCGGGGTTCGCGTCGCTCGTCATGAGTTCCGCACGCGGCGCGGCCGATACCTCGACGCGCCGCCCGTCCTCGGACTCGAACACGAGCCGCACCGCCTCGCCGCCCGAGTCGCGGAACGCCAGTTCGGCATCCGCCGCCCCCGCCAGATCGCTGCGCCCCCCCGCGGAGACCAGGCGCATGCCGGGTTCGACGCCAGGCAGACCGATTCGCGGCGCGACCTCGGCCCAGGCGTCGGCGTGGCGTGCAAGTTGCCGGTCGATGCGGAGTGCCCGGGCCGGCTCGATCCCAAGGTCCAGCAGGCCCGTGAGCGTGCCACGCTCGGGTGTGATGGCGAACCGCAGGGGCGCGGCCACACCCACCCGCTCGACTTCGACGAGCACAGGCCTCTCGGGCGACGCCGTGGCCACCGCCAGGACCACGTCGTCGAACGTCCGAGGCTCCCGGTCGCCGATCCGCACGATGCGGTCCCCGGGGCGCAGGCCCTCGACGGCCACGCCGAGTTCCGCGGCGTTCGCGGCAACGACGGTCGCGGCGGGGCCTTCCGGCCAGACCCGCCCGACCTTCGCAGGCTCCGTCTCAAGCCCGACCATGAAGACGAACATGAAGGCGAGCATGGCCGCGATGAGATTCATCACCACGCCCGCGCTGATGACGACCATCCGCTTGGTCGGCGGACAACTCTGGTAACTGTCGGGCGCCTCGCTGACCGCGCCCGGGGCGAGGTCCTCCTGCCCGAGCATCCGGACGTAGCCCCCGAAAGGGAGGGCGTTGATGCGGTACTCGGTGGGGCTGAGGCGGTGGTATGTCTCACGGTTGCCTTCGATCGTCGTTACGCCGGCCGCCTGGGTTGAGAGTCGGGCCGCGTACTCACGCTCCGTCGAGCCGCGCCTCCAGCCGAGGCCCTTGCGGTAACTCACGATCGCAGGGCCGAAGCCGATCGCGAACGCGAGCACGCGGATGCCCGCCCAGCGCGCCGCCAGGAAGTGGCCCAGTTCGTGCACGAAGACGATCAGCCCGAACCCGACGATGACGAGGGCGAGGTCGAGAGCGGTTCCAAGCAGGCCGAGGAGCGAGTTCATCGCGTGATCCTACGGGGGCGGGGCGTCGCCGTTGCATCGGGTCCAGTACGATCGCGGCATGAGCGAGAAACCCGAGATGCGGTGGCGGTGGCGGCTCCTCGACGCCGGCCCGCTCCTGCTGGACGGCGGATCGATGTTCGGCGTCGTGCCGCGCGTCGTCTGGTCGCGGACCGTCCAGCCGGACGAACGCAACCGGATCGCCCTGCACCACAACTGCCTGCTGCTGGAGTCGGAAGAGGTCGATCCGTCCCTCGGCCGCACCCGGCGAGTGATCATCGAGGCCGGAACCGGCGACAAACTGGACGCCAAGATGGCGGAGATCTTCGGGGTCGGCGGTCGCACGGTGGAAACGGCCGTCAACGAGGCGGGACTCGCTTGCGATGAGATAGACACGGTCATCGTGTCGCACCTGCACTTCGACCACGCAGGAGGCCTGACGCGCCGGGCCAGGTCCGGCGAGACCCCCGACTGGCGGGCCGGCCCGGGCGCGGCGAGCGGCGACTGCGCGGAGGTCAAACGCACCTTCCCCAACGCGGAGGTCGTGGTGCAGCGGCGCGAGTGGGACATCGCCATCACCAACGACGCCGTGATGACGCGAACCTACTACCGCGACCACCTGCTCCCGATCGCCGACCGCGTGCGAGTTGTGGACTCGCCCCGGCCGTTCCCGACGGGCGTGCTGCCGCACCGCGACGAGATGCCGAGGGTGCCCTTGTCGTACAGGGAGACAACCGTGCTGCCCGGTGTACGGGTCTTCCTCGCGCCGGGGCACACCTGGGGCCAGCAGGCGATCCGCTTCCTGGACGTTGACGGGCGGAGCGTGGTCTTCACGCCGGACGTGATGCCGTCGGTTTGGCACGTCGGGGCCGCATACAGCCTCGCGTATGACGTCGAGCCCTACACGTCGATGGTGACGAAGCGGTGGTTCCTCGACGAGGCGGCGAGGGGCGGCTGGGTGCTCGTGCTGGACCACGAGCCGCGGCTGCCCGCTGTGCGGGTCTCCCGGAACGCGAAGGGGTGGTACGACCTGACGCCCGTGGAGGGCATCGGGAGGTGAATCTGGCCCGAGAGCAGCATCGCTATCATGGTGTCGCTTCCATGCTCCCCACCGCGTCAGAGACCGAAACCGTGGCCGCGCCGGCCGAACCGGCCGACGTGATGCCCCCTTCGGACCGCACCGGCGATGAATCATCCTCGCGCGAGCAGCCGCGCCGTGCCACGGGGCACCACAAGCGGTCGTTCATGGACCGCGTGGACGCCTACGTCAGCCGCCTCAGCACGCGCAACAACTTCTTCCACCGCCTCGCGTCGCTGATCTGGCTGCCCTACGCCTTCCACAGCGGCATCCGGATGAAGCGGCTGGACCGCAAGACCTTCACCGCCGTGCTGCCCTTCCGCCGCTTCAATCGCAACTGGTACAACGCGATGGCCGGCGCGGCGCTGCTCGGGAACGCCGAGGTTGCGGGGGGGATGTACGTCTTCGGTGTCGTCGGCGGGGACTTCACCGTCGTCTGCAAAAACCTCGAATACCGGTTCCTGCGCCCATGCCTCGGCCCCGCCGTCTATCGGATCAACCCGCGTGAGGACATCGAAGCCCTCGTGGCCAAGCGCGAAGAGTTCGACGTAACCGTGGACATGGACGTCGTCCAGTCGATCACAAAGCCGGGCGGCAAGGAGCGCCGCGTAGGGCGCGCGACCGCGACCTTCCACGTCACGCCGAAACTCCACCAGAAGAGCAAGGGCCGGCGCATCCGCTGACCGCGAGCCTCATGGCTCGCGACGCCGGCGCAGGGCGACGAACGCAGCGAAGACAGCAAGCGAGGACGGCGCAGGCACCACCGTGTCGAGATAGTCGGTCAGCGTACGCAGCGTGATGAGCGTCGCCTCCTCCGCGGCCCAGAGCGGGGTGTCGATGCCCACGTGCACGTGCCCCGCCGCGAAGTTGCGGTACTCGGCGTCGGGCGCGCTGTTCAGCGAGTTGTACCAGACGCCGTGCAGCCCGATGAACTCGGAAAGGAAGTTGCCGCCGAAGCCGTTGCCGGTGTCGATGTACACGCTATCGATGATGCCCGCGTCCGAGACGGCGTCGCGGATCGCGTCCATCGGCAGCGAACTGTGCAGGATGTCGCCGGGCGTGAGCGACTGGAAGATCGGCATGTCGGTGGTGGGACGGAAAGGTGCCTCGTAGTCATTGGCCCAGCCGTTCACCGCCCGCATCATGTGGCGCGACTCAATCTCCCACGAACTGCCCGGGAAGCCACGCGAAAAAGTGATGATCGCCAGAGGCTTGAGGTCGTCCGTGATCCGGTGCCAGTCGGCGACTGTGTCCTGGTAATCCACCTCGAAGTCCCCGACGCCCTTGCCCCAGTTCGGGCCGTCCTGGCCCGGGAACGTCGGGAAGAACGAGTGTACGTTGTAGCCGCGGCTTTCCCAGTCGCCGCCGATCCAGCCCGAAGGATTGAGGTCGGGATTGGTGCTGAACCGTTCGATCATCCAGTTCGTCGGGGGCCAGTACCCTGTGATCATGATGTTGCGTGTGAAGTTGTCGCCGGCGACGGCCGAGGCGGCCGCGCTGAGCGCGACGAACACGACGAGCGTGCGGGTGTGCATGAGAAAAGCGGGGCCGGCGTCGGCCGTGCGGGCAAGGGTCTCTCTCTCCTCCCGCCGGCGTCCGATCCCGCGGAGGCAGCATACCGCCCGCCGGACGACGCGCCAAGCCCAAATCGACGGATTCACAGATTGGAACCCCAGTCTTTGCAATGGTTTGCGCATTGATCGGGGTACGGCTGGCCGCTTCCCAGACACGCTCCGCCCCAGCGCGGAACGGCGACGCCGTACACTCCCCGCCTTGATCGCCAGAGCGGCACAGATCTGGTCGGGTTCGGTCAGGAGCGGGGGCTACCCATCGGTGCTCGGCTGGGCGGCGTACCTCGCCTGCTCCTGGACCTGGTGCATCGGCATGTTCCTGCCCGTCCTCCTCGTCCGCGACTACGGGCTGTGGGGATTCGTCGCCTTCGCTCTCCCAAACGTCGCTGGAGCCGCGGGGATGGGGTGGGTGCTGGCCCGCCCGGGACAGGCCGAGCGCCTGCGCGAACGCCACGCGGTCGCCGTGCGTGCCTTCTCGCTCGTCACCATCGCGTTCCAGTGCTTCTTTGTGGGATGGCTCGTGCAGTGGGCCGCGCCGGGGCCGGTGGTGGGGGCCGTGGCGCTCGCGGCAGCGGCGGCAGCGTTCATGCTCCGATCGGCGCGAGGCACGCTGCTCCTCGCGATCTTCGTGTGGCTGACCTCGTCCGCGTGTCTCCTTGGGTATGTGGTCAACGCCGGCGCCTCGCTGCCGGAACCGCGCCCCATGCCGACCGGCCTGCTGTGGCTCGCGCCGGTCTGCGCCTTCGGGTTCGCCCTCTGCCCGTACCTCGACCCGACCTTCCTCCGCGCCGCCGCCTCTCTTGACACACGCCAGCGGCGTGCCGCGTTCACGATCGGCTTCGGCGTGCTCTTCGCCGCGATGATCGCCTTCACCCTGCTCTACGGGGCGACAATCGAGCGCCTCGGTGCGGCGGCCTCGGGCGCCACGCTCGCGGGAACGCTCGTCCTCGTTCACGTCGGCGTGCAGATCGTGTTCACTGTCGGCGTGCACGTCCGCGAACTGGCGAGCGTGCCCTCCCTCGGCCGCGGGCGAGCCCCGCAGGCGCTCGTCGCCGGCATCGCCGCGGCCATGGCCGCCTTCTCGTTCAGCCTCGGCTCGCCCGTCGTCGCGGATGCCGGAATGCCGGCCGGCGAAGTCGTCTACCGCGTCTTCATGGCCTTCTACGGCCTCGTCTTCCCGGCCTACGTCTGGATCTGCACGATCCCCACGCGCGACGGGCACGCCGGCCTCGCGGGTAAGGCGGGGAAACGCAAGATACTGCTCTGGTGCATGGCTGTCGGGGTGGCGTCCATGTTCTACTGGAAGGGATTCATCGAGCGGCAGGACAGTTTGCTCATCCCGGGTCTGTTGCTGGTGTTGCTGCACAGGCTCCCGGCTCGCTCACGCCCGCTCGGGTAAGACTCGCTATGGCCTCGCGCGCGGCCTCGCGGACGGTCGGGTCCACGTCGGCGCTCCACGCGCTATCGCTGAGGCGATCGACTGCCGCCGCGATCTCACTCGCCGAGCCGTCCGCCGCGAGCCGGTCCGCGAGCAGGAGCGCGGCCGTCCGCTTCAGGTGGGTTAGCGTGATCCGCTTCATCGCGCTGTTGGCGAAGCGGGCGCGGCGCGTCGCATCGTCCCAGCCGAGCACGTCGAGCAGATCGAACGAATCACGCCGCGGGGCGTAGTCGGGATGCGCCGCGCCCGTCGCCGCGTCGTCCTGGCGCGGCGAGTTGTGCGGGCAGACCTCCTGGCAGACATCGCACCCGACCAGCCAGCCCCCGAGCGAGCCGTGGAACTCGGCCTGGATCGGCTCGCGCCGTTCGATGGTCAGGTAACTGATGCACCGCGACCCATCCACGCTGTACGGCGAGATCGCGCCGGTCGGACATGCGTCGATGCACCGCGTGCACGTGCCGCAGTGGTCCGTCACTGCCGCGCCGTCCGGGTCGCGTAGCTCGAGCGTGGTCAAGAAGCCGCCGAGAACCAGCCACGAGCCTCGCTGCGGGTGAATGAGGAGCGTGTGCTTGCCGATCCAGCCGAGGCCCGCCCGCGCCGCCAGTTCCCGCTCCGGAACCGGCGCCGTGTCCACGAACGCGCGGAAACCCTCGCCCGGGTAGTGCTCGCGCAGCGCGTCGCAAACAGCGTGCAGACGACGCTTCATCACCCGGTGGTAGTCGCGCCCGCGGGCATAGCGGGCGATCCGGCCGTGCATCGCAGCCGGGGTCGAGTCCGTCGTGCGTCCACGCGTCGCGTACTGGTCGGCGACCATCACCACCGAACGCGCCCCACGCAGCAGCCGCCCCGGGTCGATGCGATCCGCCGCTGTCTCCGCGAGCCAGTCCATCGTCCCGTGCCTGCCCGCGGCAAGCCACGCGCGCAACTCCTCCACACGCGCGGATGGCGAGCAGTCCGCGATGCCCGCCAGCGCAAAGCCCCGCTCGCGGCACAGCGCGAGCGCCTCACGGCCGAGTTCGTCGGGCGATCCGGGCACTCGGGATGGTATTTGAGCCTGAAGGCCGAAGGCGAAAGGTGGAGCCGCGCCCGGTCAGGCGTGCGCCATCTGCGGCAACTCGTGCATCACCCGGCCCGCGACCACCGTGCAAACCGTCCGCCCCCGCACGCGCCGCCCCAGGAACGGCGTGTTCCGCGACCGCCCGGCAAGGTCGCCCTCGCCGATCGTCCATTCGAGGTCCGGATCGATGATGGTCACGTCCGCCGGGCCGCCGGCTTCGAGCCTGCCCAGCGCGTGCTCGTCAAGCCGCGTCAGCCGCGCCGGCTCCACCGTCATCAACGCGATCAGCCGCCCCCAGTCGATCAGCCCCGACGCCACCAGCGCCTCCGTGTAGAGCGCGAGCGCCGTCTCCAGCCCCACGATCCCGAACGGCGCCTCCTCGAACGGCCGGTCCTTCTCGTCCGGCGCGTGCGGCGCGTGGTCCGTCGCCAGCACGCTGATCGTGCCGTCCGCCACGCCCTCGCGCAGCGTCCGCACGTCGCCGGTCTCGCGCAGCGGCGGGTTCATCTTCGACGCCGTGTCGTAGCCCTCGCAAACCTCGTGCGTCAGCAGCAGGTGGTGGGGCGAAGCCTCGGCCGTCACCGGCAGACCTTCCGCCCGCGCCCGCCGCACCAACTCCACCGTCCCCGCGCACGACGCGTGCTGCACGTGGTAGCGGCACCCGATCGCCCGGTTCAGACGCAGATCCCGCTCGACGATCGTCTCCTCCGCCTCCCGCGGCCAGCCGATCAGCCCCAGCCGCACCGCTACGTCGCCCGCGTGCATCGAGGCCCCGCGCGTCAGCGTCGGCTCCTGGCAGTGCTGCATGAACGCCAGGCCCGTCGCCCCGACCGCCCGCAGCACGCTCCGCATCATGCCCGCCGACGCCACGCAGTCGCCATCATCGGAGAAGCCGACCGCCCCCGCGTCCGCGCACAGCCCGATCTCCGCCAGTTCCTCCCCCAGCCGCCCCTTTGTCGCAGCCGCCACCGCGTACACGCGGCAGCGGGCCGTGCGGGCGGCGCGGTCGCGCACGAACGCCACCATCTCCGGCGAGTCGATCGCGGGCGTCGTGTTCGGCATGCAGCAGACGGTGGTGAACCCGCCCGCCACCGCCGCCGCCGACCCGGTGGCGAGGGTCTCCTTGTGCTCGCCCCCCGGCTCGCGGAGGTGCACGTGCGGGTCGATCAGCCCCGGCGCAACGATCAGCCCCGCAGCGTCGATCACGCGATCAGCCCCGGTCCGGTCCAGCCCCCGCCCGATCGCGGCCACCCGCCCGTCCGCAAGCGCGATGTCCAGCGTCGCGTCCGTCCCCGAGGCGGGATCAATCAGCCGCCCGCCGGCAATCAGAAGCGTGCCCATCCGGGCAATATACGCCGCCTCCCCCTCCCGGCCCCGCCCTCGCCCTTCTCCACTCCGCCCTCCGGCCTCACCCCAGCGGCCTCCGGCTTCCCCCCCGCCTATCCTCCTCCGATCGACAACCACGGGGTGTAGCGCAGCTTGGTTAGCGCGTCTGACTGGGGGTCAGAAGGTCGCTGGTTCGAATCCAGTCACCCCGATTTCACGGGATCCTCTTCGGGGAGAATAGGAGGTGCGGAATTGCTGAAAAAATTTGGATGCGTGGCCTATGGGGTGTAGCTCCCCCGCCCGATTGGGATGAAGCCTGCGGCCGGATGACCTTCTGGTGTCGATAAGGGCCTCGCAATCTACGCGATAGGGGGTGCAGGGAAGCAGGAAAGTTGGGATCGCGATCCCGGCAAGCTACGTCTTGATGGCGGTAGAAGACTGTCTGATTAGGACATACTGGATCAAGTCCGCCGAACTCGGCATCGCCGAGTCCCCTGCACCTCGCCTTTTCTCTCGTTTCCGACCGGAACAGTGGCAATGAGCCAGCTCCACGGTTTGGCAGTCAGCAGAACCCGAGTTCCACGCTCGCAAGTTCGGATGGCATGCGCGAAAAGTTCGATTGGTGCGCTGCCAAGTCGAAGCTTTCACAAAAATCGCAGGCGAGTTGATCGGCCGTTGCTTTATCCCGACTATGCCAGCCCACTTTTTGGACGAACTCGCTGTCGCAAGCCCATCGACGCTAGACGGCGTACTCCACTCGCTTGGAAGTGTGCTCGGTGACCGCGTCGGCTTCATCGTCGAGTACGAGTTTTTTCGTCGCCATGGCGGCACTCACTTGCCGCGGCTCTCGGATCACACGCAGTCGGGCATCGCCCATCAGGTTGTGCGCATTCTCGATGGCATCGGGCCGGCGACCGTCAACCACAGCCTGCAAGCCGCAACCGCTGACGCCGTCGCGATCCCCACGGCGCTCGGACGCGACACTGCCTGGATGGCCTTCCTCAAACGAGCCGAGATGACTGCCCGCGCAGTTGGCTTCGCTGACTCCGTTGCCGCAGGCTTCGCCGGGGCGATCCGCGAGCTCGCGGATAACGTCATCCAGCACAGCGAAGCACCGGGATCGGGGCTTGTGGCATTCGCGCACCGCGCTGGCGCATTTGAGTACGTCGTCGCGGACTCGGGCATCGGCATGCTCGCCAGCTTGCGCCGTGCGCCGGAGTTCCGCTCCCTCCGGGACGACCTCGAGGCCCTCCCGCTGGCGGTCACACCTGGTGTCTCAAGGCATGGCCGGGGGGTGGGTTACGGGTACGGCTACCGAGCTGTCTTCCTGCCCCTGAGGGCTGCCCACGGTACGGTCCGCCTCCGGTCCGGCCAGGCGGTGCTGGAAATGGCGGGGATCGGCCCCACACCCGACCAAGGCCGATGCTCTCAACGGCCGCACCACCAAGGGGTAGTGGTGTCCGTCGAAATCTCCCCAACTGCCAGCCCAGGGGCTTGACAGCCGGTGCTGGGCAGGCTATTCTTCAGACGTTCACATGAACGTCTGCGGAACCATCTCGGTCTCGGAAATTGCTCGGTCGGTTGATCTCGCCGGCGCTGCCGACGGCGCTGCTTGGTTTCAAGCGGCGCGGCCGCGCATCGACGCGGCCCAGCCGGGGCTCTACGCCATTGACTTCAATGGCGTCAGGATCGCCACCGTCAGTTGGCTCCGCGAGGGTCCGCTCTTGCTCTGCAAATACGCCGCCGCTATACAGCCCGACTTCCGATTCGTCGCGACCGGCCTCTCCCCTCTCGTGCGCGAAGAACTGGAAGTCGCGCTGGAAGCTACCGGTGCCGTCCTCATCGCTGCGGAAGCGGGGTTTGGTTCCCATTCGACCCAGCCGGTTGTCTTGGGTCGGCTTGACCCCGCCCTCCGCGACACCCTGCAAGCCGTTGAGGGCCAGCCGGAATTTGATGCGACGTTCGTGTTACGGGCGATTCCAGGCGTCGGCTTGTCGGCGGCGAACAACCGCCTTGCCGCCCTGGAGACCAAAGGCATCCTTACGTCCGAGCGCCGTGGGCGTTCCCGGCTCTACCGGCCGCTCTTGGAGAACCTCCGCTATGGGTACCGAAATGATCGCGAAGGCGACCGACAGCTTCGAGCGCAAGCAGCGGAGATGCCTGGATCTACTTGACGAACCCACGCTGTTCACCGGCACGCCGCAGTTGTTGATCGCCGTAGTCGCCACGCCGGACAATGGCCACGAATTCACCATCGGCGAAGAGTGCCGCCTCACGCTTGACGATGACTCTCGCTTGCTTGTCGTGCGGGGCGTCTCCGTGGTGGGCCACGTGGAGAACCCGCCCTCCAGCGTCGTCGACATGATGCGCGGCCCGTGCCCCAGCGCGTTCGGGCAGGTGAACAAGCTGTTTACCCTGACGCGGAAGGCGGAAATCCAGTTGGAGTAGCCCAGTTGGAGTAGCAATGAAGAAACCGCGACAAACGACGCCGTTGACCGTGCGCGGGAAGCTGGCCGACCCATCACTCTGGCATCAGCCTGGCCAAGAGGTCAAACTCGGCTGCACAACGTGTCCCGAGTTGCGCCACTGTGGAGGTCTGAGCATCGCTGCTCCCGCCTTCAACTGCATGGATCTGTGCTGTGGGGATCCCAGGACGTGCAGGCGGTATGTCTGTCCCTCGCAGCCGCGCTACAGCAAACTTGTCAACGAAGCCGGAGGGTTCGACCTCCGTCCGTACAAGGGCCGAGTCGCGCCGATGCTGGTGATCCCGGACTATGTCCCGTGCATCCTCGACTCCGGGGACCTTGCGGGACCGTTGGCGATCCCGGTCGTTGCTCTCTCGCTCTATTCCATCATCGACGGGAAAACCGGACTTCCGAGATACGACTGTCGGGAGGAGTTACTCGCTCATTTCAGGGTGAATGCGAATGCCCGACTCGTCATCACGGCGACCGGAAAGGACCGAGATGTCGAGCGATTCTGGCACGTTTTTCGTGCCAAAAGGACGGCAGAGGCGCTCCGCCGGCTGCGTCCCGCCCTGATTGCAACGCCCAACTTCTCCATGCACGTGGACACCGTACGACACGACAACCTCGTGAGTATGTCACGCATCGTCTCGTGCTTTGAGGAGTTCGCGGCCGCTGGCCTCCCCACGGCGGTGCACGTCAACGGTCGGACTCCCCACGATTTTCAGCGGTGGATCAACTACTTGAATGCCTCACCGTCGGTTTATGCCGTGTCTTACGAGATGGGCACGATGGGCAGATCGGCTCCGCGCCGAGCGTGGCACGCCCAGCAACTCGTGATACTCGCACGCTCAGTTCAGCGTCCCCTGACCTTGCTGCTGCGCGGAGGGGGCCAGCACAGCCCGGAATTGTCCGGCGCCTTTGCTCGCGTGATCGCACTGGACACTACCGCCAACATGAAGGCGAAGATGCGCCAGGCTGCGCGGTGTGTCACAGGCCGACTTTGCTGGAACCCAAATTCGACACCGGCAGGTTACCCGATCGACGAACTGTTTCTGCACAACGTCCGGGTGTGCGGTCGATCGGTCCGGCAGTCACTCCGTATGCCTGCCTCGTCCGACACCGTTGATCGTCCAGCTGCCGAAGTCCCGTCAGTTTTCCTCAACTGACCACGTTGATGAAGCGGGAGACGCTGCCCCGCTCGCCACCCGCCGCGTCCGGGCAGGCTGCATGTGTTCACCGCGTTGCCGCTCGGCTTGACGTGAACACGAACCTCCCCGACCCCACGCTCAGCACCACCTCGCCCTCGTCCCGTCGCAGCAGCCGCACGCCTTCCGCGCCGGCCAGTCCGCGTCCTGACTCAAGCACGTCCGCCCCCTCCGCGGCCGGCACGTACACCGTTGCCGTCGTGTTCGCAGGGACGGTCACCGCGAGCGTCAGCCCGTCGCTGTCGCGGCGCCATTCCGTCGCAATCTCCCCGCGAATCGAGCGGTAGGTCGCCCGCGCCCAAGTGAGCGGCCCGTCCGTTTGCGGCCGCACCACGAAGCGGGCGAATCCGGGGGATCGCGAATCCGGCTCGATCCCGCCGACGCGCTCGAAGAGCCACCGCCCGCACGAGCCGAGCGCGTAGTGATTGAACGAGTTCATCCCCGGGTCCTGGAACCCCCGGTCCGGCGTCCACCCGTCCCACCGTTCCCAGATCGTCGTCGCGCCGTGCTTCACCGAGAAGAGCCACGACGGGAACTCGTCCTGCATCAGCAGGCGGTACGCCACGTCGTCCCTGCCCCCGTCGCTCAGCACGTGCAGCAGGTGTCCGACGCCCACGAAGCCGGTCGACAGCCGCCACCCCTTCGCCTCGATGTCGGCCACGAGCCTGTCGAGCGCGGCCGCGAGCACTTCCTCCGGGACCAGCCCGAACCGCAGAGCGAGGACGTAAGCAGTCTGCGTGTCGCCCGCCACGCGCCCGCGCGAATCGACGTACCGCGCGGCGAACGCCAGGCGGATGTCCTCGAACAGCCGCTCGTACCGGGCCGCGTCATCATCGCGCCCGATGGCGCGCAGGCTCCGGGCCAGCAGGTCTGTCGAGTGCGCGAAGTACGCGGTGCCGAGCAGGTCCTTCGGCGTGTCCGCGCCGATCGACAGCCAGTCCCCGTAGTCGTTCCCTCTCGCGTGGTCGCGGATGAGGCCGGTGCTGTGCGCCCTGCACCACTCGACCCAACGGATCATCGACTCCGCGTGCCGTTCGAGGATGCGAGCGTCGCCATACGCCTCATGCACCGTCCACGGGACGATGACGCCCGCGTCGGCCCACGCGGGTGTCCCGTAACTCAGCCCGCGCATCACGGGCGCGACGTCCGAGTGCGCGCCGTCCTCGCGTTGCGCGTCGGCGAGATCGATCAGCCACTTCGTCATGAACTGGGCGATGTCCGCGTTGTACGCCGCCGTCGGCGCGAACGCCTGCGCGTCCCCGGTCCAGCCCATGCGCTCGTCACGCTGCGGGCAGTCCGTCGGGATGCTCACGAAGTTCCCGCGCAGCCCCCACACGATGTTCGATTGCAGCCGGTTGATCCGCTCGTCCGAGCACGCGAACTCCCCCGTCGGTGTCAGGTCCGACCCGAGCACGATCCCGGTGACCGTTTCCGGGCCGGGGCGCCCGCCCAGCCCGGTGATCTCGACGTACCTGAACCCGTGGAACGTGAACCGAGGCTGCCATTCCTCGACGCCGCCCTTGCAGATGTACGTGTCGGTCGCGGCCGCCGCCCGCAGGTTCGCGGTGTAGATTGTGCCGTCCGGGTTCAGCATTTCCGCGTGGCGAACGGTCAGGACCGTCCCCGGCTCGCACCGCACTCGCAGCCGGACCACGCCGACCATGTTCTGCCCGAGGTCGAACGTCCAGCGCCCCGGCATCGGCTCAGTCACCGAGATGGCCGGCAACTCCATGAGCTCCCGCACCGGACGATCGACATCGCCCTCCAGCCGGCGCGACTCCTCGCGCACGCTCACCGGCGTCCACGCGCGGTCATCCAGCCCCGGGCTGCACCAGCCGTCGATCTCGGCCCGAGCGTCGTGGACCTCGCCGTCCATGAGGTCCGCCGCCATGATCGGCCCGTCGTGCTGCCGCCACGCCGCGTCAGTGACGACCCGCTCGACCGAGCCGTCCGCGTAGGTGATCTCCAGTTGCGCCAGGAACGCCGGGGTTTGCCCGTAGAACGCCCGCGCCTGAAACAGCCCCGCCCGCCCGCAGAACCACCCCGGTCCCACCATCGCCCCGATCACGTTCTCGCCCGGCGTGATCCGGTCCGTCACGTCGTACACCTGGTAACGCACGCGCTTTCGGTAGTCCGTCCACCCCGGCGTCAGCCGTCCGTCTCCCACGCGATCGCCGTTCAGGTGGGCCTCGTACACCCCTAGCGCGGTCGCGTACAGCCGCGCCTTGGCGACCGGCTTGATCACGGCGAACGATCGCCGCAGATACGGCAGCCGCTCCCGCGCGACCAGCGCCTCCGCGTTCTCCGCCACGTCCGCCCGCAGTGTCGCCCCGCCGGAGCGGTAAGCCACCGCGAGTCGCTTCGGGACGCCGTAGGCGGGGTCGCCGCCCAGCGCCGCGTTGCTCGCCACGATCGGTTCGCCCCGAGCGACCATCGCGGCGACGTGCTCGGTCACGTCCGCGCGAGCCGCGCCGTCCACCGAGTAGTACACCGCGCTCTCGACCTCGATCTCCGTCCTGTTCGCCCCGGCCTCTATCCACTCCGCGGTCCAGTCCTCCGGCGCAAACAGCCCCATCTCCCAGTGTGCAGCCTCGCTCCATTCCCCCGCCTCGCCGTCGCGGTCCCACGCTCGAACCTTCCAGAAGCACGCCTGCCTCGACGCGAGCGGCCTGCCCTCATACACAACGTGCGTCGTCTCGCTTGAGATCACCTTCCCGCTGTCCCAGAGGTCGCCCTGATCGCGCGCCAGCCGCTCGGACGACGACGCCACCAGCACCCGGTACGCGGTCTGCACCTCACCCCGGCGATCGGAATGCACCACCCACCCCAGCCGCGGCGAACGCTCCTCCACGCCGAGCGGATCGTGCAGGTACTCGCAGCGCAGGTCCGTCGCGCGCAGGTGCCCTGCGCCATCGACGGCTGCGTGCGACTCTCCAAACACCCACACCACCGCCGCACACGCCAAGGCAAGCCCCGCTCTGGACATCGCGCGTCCTCCTTCAACCCCGACGGATGCGGCGCGCGATGGCCCGCGGGAGCGCTGCCTCGCGGATGATCTCGTGGGGTCTCGGAGATCTCATGGGCACACAATACCGTTGGTTGGGTGTGGTCGCTGCAAGGGTCGCCCGGCACGATTCGCGCGAGTACTTGTATGATTCCGCCCATGGAGACTCCAACGTCCCGCGGCCGAGTGGTCATCGCCGGCGGCAGCGGATTCCTCGGTCTTTCGCTCGCCCGCTGGCTCGCCGGCAGGGGCCGCGAGGTTGTCATCGTTTCGCGGAGCCGACCCCGCGCCGACGGCCCGTGGCGGCACGTGTCGTGGGACGGGCGGACGGTCGAGGCGGGGTGGGGGCGGGAACTGGATGGGGCCGCGGGGGTGGTGAACCTGGCCGGGCGGTCGGTGGACTGCATCAAGACGCCGGACCACTGCGATGAAATCCTGCGGTCGCGTGTGGAGGCGACGCGAGCGGTGGGGCATGCGTTGGGGCTGGCCGCGGACCCGCCGCCGGTCTGGGTGCAGATGAGCACCGCCCACATCTACGGCGACCCGCCCGAGGCGGTGTGCGATGAGGCCTCCGCGCTCGGCTACGGCCTGGCGCCGCACGTCGGGCGCGAGTGGGAGCGGGCGTTTGAGGAGGCTGCGCCCGAGGGCGTGCGGGGGGTCGTTCTGCGCACGAGTTTCGTGATCGGGCGCGGTGGCGGGGCGCTGGCCCGGCTATCCCGGCTGGTGCGCTTCGGGCTGGGCGGCACGGTTGGGCACGGCCGTCAGGGGATGAGCTGGATACACGAGCGCGATATGAACCGTGTCTTTGAGCGTGCACTGGGAGAACCGACGATGCGGGGCACATACGTCGTGACCGCGCCGAAGCCCGTCTCGAACGCCGAGTTCATGCGCGAGTTGCGTCGCGCGATGGGGAAGAGGATCGGGCTGCCCGCCCCCGCACCGTTGGTGCGTCTCGGAGCGCCGCTCGTGATGCGAACCGATCCTGAACTGGCGCTCTACGGGCGATACTGCGTGCCCAGCAGGTTGCTGCACGAGGGATTCGAGTTCGAGTTTCCGGATGTGGGGCCTGCCCTGAGGGATGTGTGCGGATGATCGTGTGCCGCGGAAAGGGCGATCAGACCGCTCTGACGCGGTCGTTGCTCGCCCACCTTGGGAGCGCACGCCCTACATCGCCCCGCCCTCGAAGATCACGCGCTTCTTCTCGGTCCGCGGGTCCGGCTCGGGGACGGCCGAGAGCAGCGACTGCGTGTACTTGTGCCGCGGGTTCTCGAGGATCTGCTCGCGTTCGCCGTGCTCGACGATCTTGCCCTGGTACATGACGGCGATATTGCGGCAGACGTGCTGGATGACCGCCATGTCGTGCGAGATGAACAGGTACGAAAGCCCGAACTCGCTCTGGAGGTCGGTCAGCAGGTTGATGATCTGCGCCTGGATGGAGACGTCGAGCGCGCTGGTCGGCTCGTCGCACACGATGAACTTGGGCTCCAGCGCCAGGGCGCGGGCGATGCCGATGCGCTGGCGCTGCCCGCCTGAGAACTCGTGCGGATATCGGTCGGCCGCGGCCTTGGGCATCCCGCAGCGCACGAGCAACTCGCCCGTCTTCTCGCGGAGTTCATCGCGCGACTTGACCAGCCCGTGGACGACGAGCGGCTCGCCCACGATCGCCCCGACGCGCATGCGCGGGTTGAGCGAGCCGGCCGGGTCCTGGAAGATGATCTGCATGTCGCGGCGCAGCGCCTTGAGGGCCGCGCCGTGGGCGGCGAACACGTTCCTGCCCTCGAACTCGACCGTGCCCGAGGTGTGGGGGATTAGTTTGAGGATGGTCCGGCCGACGGTCGTCTTGCCGCACCCGGACTCGCCGACAAGCCCCAGCGTCTCCCCGCGGGCGAGGTCGAACGACACGCCGTCCACGGCCTTCACCCAGCCGGTGACGCGCTGGAGGATGCCGGAGCGCACGGGAAAGTGCGTCCTCAGATCGCGCACGCGAAGGAGCGGACGGTCGGCGGCCTCGGTCTTGGCGTCTGTCGCGGGCTTGGTCGAGGTGGTCATGTCGCGTGCATCGTAGCGGCAGGCCGGGCGGGCGGGGAATCAGCCGGACGGCAGGAGGCGGCCGCCTATGACCGCCCGGACGGGGAAGGCCTCGAGCAGCGAGCGGAGGTCGGCGAGGGTGACGCGCTCGATGCGGTCGAGTTCATCTTCGAGCGACCGGTGCGAGCCGGTGAGTGTCCAGAGGCGGCCGATGCGCTGCATGCGGTCGGAGGGCCGCTCGCCCGAGAGCGTGACACCGGTGGCGAGGCGGTTGCGGAGGCGTTCGAGGTCGTCCTCGGTGAGCGAGTCGGCGAGGGCGGCGCACTCGCGCTCGACAGTCTCCCACACCTCGTCGGCCCGCTCGGGGTCGCAGGAGGCGTAGACGAAGAACTCGCCCACGCCGTCGTGGGCGTCGTAGGCCGCCTGGGCCTCCTCCGCCAGCCCGGTCTCGATGAGCGACCAGTGCAGGCGCGAGTTGTCCGGGCCGCCGAGGACGAGCGCGGCCATCATCGCGGCGTACTTGCGTTCGTCCTGCGCGCCGGGGCCGGGCGAGAGGCCGAGCAGGTAGGCCCGGTTCACCTTTTCGTCGCGCATTTCGAAGCGGCCCTCGTTGACGCGCGGCGGCGTCGGCTCGCGCGCTGCGCCGGTTCGCAGCCACGGGCCGCAGAGACGCTCGGCCAGATCGACGCAGCGGTCGAAGTCCAGTCGGCCGGCGAGGGCGAGCGTGGTGTTGTCGGCCGAGTAGCGGCGGTGGAAGTAGTCGCGCATCTGCGCGGGCGTCATGGCCGTGATGGTCTCGGGCGTGCCGAGGACGCGGTGCCGGAGCGGGTGGGGGGCGTAGTAGCGATCGACGCACTCCTCGTAGAGCACCCAGAAGGGGTTGTCCTTGTACATGGCGATCTCTTCGAGGATCACGCCCTTCTCGGTGGTGAAGTCGTCGTCGCGGAGGGCGGGGCGCATCATGCGGCCGAGCAGGGCCTCGGCGTCGTCGAGGCGTTCGGGGACGACCTGTGCGTAGAAGCAGGTCATCTCGTTGCTGGTGTAGGCGTTGTGGCGGGCGCCGAGGTCGTCGAAAGCGCGGTTGAGGGCGTCGGCGGAGAGGTCGGCGGTGCCCTTGAACATCATGTGCTCGAGGAAGTGGCTGACGCCCATGAGCGGCGCAGGCTCGTCGCGCGCTCCGGTGCGGACGAAGAACCCCGCGGCCGCGGAGTGGGCCGCGTCGTCGGTCTCGGCGATGACGGTGAGGCCGTTTGGGAGCGTGTGCTGTCGGAACTCGATGGGCATGGGCGGAGTGTACCGCGGAAGGGTTCACGCATCGCAGCGGTGGTGTCGCCGATGGCCGGGTCTGGCCGGGGATGGCCGACGGTGCGATCCGAACGGCTTGCGGCGGGGCGAGTCGGGGCTGGCACGGGCGTTGCATTCTGCCGGCACGCCACCAACACGGAGCGATCGGATGCACACTCACCGGCACGCCCATCCCTGCTTTGAATCGCTTGAGACCCGTCGTCTGCTGAGCGGGGTCGATGACGGTCTTGGCTTCGAGGCCTACTTCCCGGAGGGCTACTCGCACGCGGGCATCAGCGAGTTCGTGCCGCTGACGAACCCGCACGACCGGGACGTGCGCTTCGAGTTGCACGCGCGGTACGAGGTGGGCGAGCGGGACCAGTTGATCGCGGATGGTGTCGTGCCGGCGAGGTCGCGCGGGGGCGTGACGATCAGCCTCGCCGGGCGGCCGGACCTGATGCTCGTGCGGGCGGACACGCCGTACGCCCTCGTGCTGAAGGCCGAGGACGCCCTCGGAGCGACGATCAGCCACTACGACTTCGGCACGGCGATCGGGGAGTCCTTCTCGACGACTCCCTCGACTCGATGGACGTTCGGCGAAGGCTACCGGGATCACAACTGGACACGGGACTTCGTGCTGTTCTACAACCCGTCCGACGCCCCCGCGCAGGTGACGACGCGGGTGTTCGGCGCCGGTGGCGAGACGGTTACGCTCGAACTCACGCTGGGTGCGCAGCGTCGCGGCGGGTGGAACTTCGACACCCAGCCGGGGTTGCCGGACGGCGTGTTCGCGGTGGAAGTGGTCGCGTCCGCCCCGATCGTGGCGTCGCAATCGCACTACGAGATCGTGACCGAGCGCGGCTTCGGCGCGCTCGGAACCGCGGACGGCGGAGCATTGGCGGGCTTCATCCCGGCCATCGAGTTCGAGGACCACGGGCCGCGTGTCAGCCCCGACGGACCGGATGACGATCACGGTGGCAACGGCCACGGCAGCGACGACGGCGACGATATCGACGACGACCACGGCGGCCACGGCAGCGACGACGGCGACGATATCGACGACGACCACGGCGGCCACGGCAGCGATGACGGGGACGAATGGCCCGCGAACGCCTTCCTGACCGTGCTGAACACCAGCGATGATGTCGCAACGGTCACATTCACCTTCCTCTGGCGAGATGATGACGCTGTGCCGACGCCGCGTGAGGAGCGGATCGTTATTCCCGCGAACTCACGCGGCGGGCTGTCGATCCGCGAACTCGGCGTGCCGTTCGACGAGGAGTTCGGCGTGCTCTACCTCTCCGACGTGCCGGTGACGGTGACGGCCGTCGTGTACCAGTCGGGCGACGCGATGGGCATCCCCGCGGCGACGGTCGCGGCTACGACATGGGACTTCGGCGAGGGCTACATGAGCCGCTCCCGCGCGGGGAAAGCCGTGACCGACGATGTGTACGTCTTCAACCCGACCGGCGCCTCGGTCGCCGTGACCATCGAGTTCTTCTTCTCGGATGGTCGCTCCGTTACGGTTACGAAGCGGCTCGACCCGAAGGAACTGGAGGACGTGAAGGTCCACGCGGAGCAGTCTGTGCTGGCCCTCGGCGAGGACCTGTTCTACGGCGTGCGGGTGTCCGCGCCGCAGGTCGTGGTCGCTGGATTCGAGCACTGGGACCGCGACCTGGGCGGCGGCTTCGCGACGATCGGCATCCCCGGCGGGGAGGTCATGTCCCTGTTCGATGCTCTCCACACGGCGTGAGCACGAATGAAGACGCCCCCGGGTTGGATCCCCGGGGGCGTCTTGTGAGTGCGTGACCGCTCAGGTCAGGTCGTTCGGATCACGGGCAGCCGGCGACGTAGGCGTTGAGGAAGGCGAGGAAGTCGAGGGAGTTGACGACGGTGTCGCCGTTGAAGTCGGCCTTGGGATCACTGACGACGTAGAGGTTGAGGAAGCAGAGGAAGTCGAGAGAGTTGACGACCGTGTCGCCGTTGCAGTCGACGGGGCAGGGGTTGCCGACGGTGACGCAGTAGTTGAGGTCGGTGTCGTGGCAGATCTCCTGCATGGCGGTGGTCATGTTGTAGGAGTACGACGGGAAGCCGACGACGACGCTGCTCCCGCCCCAGCAGAAGATGCATGGGTCGTTGGGGTTGCTGGCGAGGGCGTAGATGCCGAGGACGTACGTCGTCCCGGCGGTGACGTTGAAGCCCGCGGGGACGTTGACCGTGAACTTGTAGTGCTGGATTCCGAAGATGTCGACGCAGGTCGGAGTCGGATTCGTCGCGTTGAAGGGGACGGTGAAGCCGCCGAGGAAGGACTGGACGTTCCAGCCGCACACGCTGCCGGATGGGCCGCCCGTGTAGAGTTCGATGAGGAAGCTGTCGATTCCGTTGATTCCGCACGGCGAGTTTGTGTTGACGTTCCAGCCGCCTCCTTCGAAGGTGACTTGTGTCCACGGCCCGCTTGCCGAGGGCTTCCAGTCATCAGCGGCGATGTAGGGGTTCACGTTGTGCCAGGCGTTGCTGAACCAGCAGGTGGTGTTGCAGTCGTTCTTCTGGCAGTAGGTGCCGCCGCCGCTGCTCGGGTTGAGCGTGAAGGCGTTGTCCGGGCCGCAGCGGTCGTAACTGCCGTTGGTCCGGTTCCAGGACGTGGCGGGGTTGTAGTTGTTCACGGTGCTCGTGCTCCACCCGAACACGCAGCGGTGATCGGAGTTGGAGACCGTGCCGTAGATGGTGATCATGTAGTTCTGGCCGTTGTTGAGCGAGATGGCGGAGGAGAAGTTCGCGACGAACTTGTAGATGTCCTCTCCGAAGTCGCCGTCGCAGTGGTAGGTCGGATTGAGCGACGCGACGGAGAAGGACTGCGCGGCGACGAACGAGGCGTACTGCCACCCGCACGCGCCGCCGCCCTGGATGGTCCAGATCTCGATGCCGACGGAGGACAGATTCGTCAGGCCGCAGCCGGTCCACGCGTCGAAGTCCCACATGCCCCCGTAGAACTCGACGGAGGTCAGCGGGCTGCCGTCCGCGACGAAGTCGTCGAAGACGAGGTAGGGGCTGCGGTTGGAGTTGTTGTTCGAGAACCAGATGCCTGCGGAGCAATCCGGGGGCTGGTTGATCATGCGTGATCCGTCGCCGCCCTCGTTCTCGCCGTTCCAGCCGTCCGGGGCGGAACTCATCTGCATGTTGGGGAAGCCGCCCTCGGGGGCCTCGCGAACCTGGCGAAGCGCGGACTCTTCCTCGGTCAGCACACGGGGCGGGTCCACGAAGCCCCAGCCGCCGCCCAGCAGGTCATGAGGGCCGCGCGGCCCCATCACGGGCTGGCCGTCGAGCACCCGGAAGAGCATCGGCTCTCCATCCCATCGCTCGATCGGCGTCACATCAGGTTGCGGACTGACCGGGTTCGTGGGCAGGGCGATGGGCATCGCCGCGGCCGCACATCCGATCGACACACCGGAAACCAACGCAAGCACGCGTTGCATGGCATCCCTCCTTGGCCTCACCGCGCGCTGGCACCAACGGACCGACACAGTCCCGTGCCCGGACGAACGTGAAGCCGGTTGTTCAGTTGCAGACACCCACACACCGCCGCCGAAAGCCCGGACTCCACGAATGGCGGCGGCTGTCTCCTCTCCAAGGCGACTGCGGCACGATACCCCAGGGCATTCTCGGACGCAACCGGGAAACCCCGAATTCCCCAACTTTACCAGAGTGCTTACCCATCCTCGGGAATGAGACTCGGTCTCAGTGACCGGCATATCGACCGGCAGATCGAGGCGGGAGATGGGGAGCCGCACACGGCGGCGGCCACCGCGACCCCTTCCGCGCCCGCCGCGATCAGGTCTCGGACCGTTTCCGGAGTGATGCCGCCGATCGCTACGTGAGGGATGCACCTGCACCGATCGTCCGCGAGGTATTGCCGGAGGTACTCGACGCCCGCGATCGCTTTGGCCGGTTTGGTTTGTGTGGGGAACATCGGGCCGACGCCGCAGTAGTCCGCGCCGTCCCTTGCGGCGCGTCGGGCCTGCTCAAGATCTGCCGTGGAGACCCCCACAAGCAAACGGAAGCCGGCGACACGGCGTGCATCTTCAACCGTGATGTCGGTCTGGCCGAGGTGGACGCCGTGTGTTCCGGCCGCGAGTGCGACGTCGGCTCGGTCGTTGACGATGACGCTTGCGCCGTGGGGGCGGGCGATCTCGACGAGTCTGCTGGCGCGTCGGACGAGTTCCCCGCCGTCGAGCGACTTCTCGCGCAACTGGAGGCAGTCCGCGCCGCCTTCGAGGGCGAGTTCGGCGACGCTGTCCCATGGGTGGTGGAGACAGAGCGACTCTGTGATGAGAACGCACAGCCGCCACTGGCGGGCGCGGCCCGTGCCGAGCGCGAGGGCGAGGGAGCGTTCGGCGTCGTACACGCAATAGCGAAGGGCCTCGAATGCGCGAGCCGCGGTGTCCCCGCCGGGGAGCGTCTTGGCGGTTTCCTCGAGGACTCGGAGGGCTTCGCTCGTCCGGCCCGCGGCCACCGCGACGACCTGTGTCATGGTCTCGCGTTGCATCTCGCCGGGGGTCGAGAGGGCGGTGCCCTGGTCCTCCGGAACGGCCCTGTGGGCGAGCAGGACGCCGCGGTCGAAGGGGAGCGAATCGAGAGCCGATCGCAGGTCGTGTCGCATCGACTTAAGGGCGGAGCACAAGTTGGCGTCGTCGAGCAGGAAGCGGGCCGCGTCCTCGAGGACGCGGAGGCCCTCGCGTGCCCGGTTGGCGTTGGCGTCGATCAGGCGTGCCGGGTGCCGCACGGCGCGAGGATAGGCCCCGGGCGGGGCGACTCCGGGGTAGGATGCGGCCCATGCCTCCCAGCACCGTCCCCGAGCCGTGCGTGCTCGTCATCTTCGGCGCGTCTGGCGACCTGACCGCCCGGAAACTCGTCCCGGCCCTGTACGAACTCGACCAGCGTCGGCAGTTGCCGGACGGGCTGTGCGTGCTGGGCGTGTCGCGGACGGAGATGACGGACGACGCCTTCCGCGACCGGATGCGAGAGTCCGTCTCGAAGCACGCCCGCGCCTTCGACGCGGATCGCTACGCGGCCTTCGCGCGCCGACTGCACTACTTCGCGGGCGACGCGGTTCGGCCGGAGGCGTACTCCGGGCTGGTGCGCCGGATCGAGTCGCTGGGGGCGGAGCGTGGCATCGCGCGTCCGCAGGGCGGGCCGAACGTGCTGTTCTATCTGTCGGTCGCGCCGGAGTTGTACGAGCCGATCGTGGCGAACGTCGGGGCGTCGGGCCTCATCACGGAGGGCAAGCGGTGGTGCGTGATCGACCCTGCCGCCACGGCGTGGCAGCGGATCGTGGTTGAGAAGCCCTTCGGCACGGACCTCGCCACGGCGCGGTCGCTGAACCGGGCGCTCGGGCGCGTGTTCGAGGAGGACGCGGTCTACCGCATCGACCACTACCTCGGCAAGGAACTGGTTCAGAACCTGCTGGTGATGCGGTTCGCGAACTCGATCTTCGAGCCGATCTGGAGCCGGGACGCGGTGCACTCGGTGCAGTTGACGGCGTCGGAGACGATCGGGGTGGGGGCGCGTGCCGGCTCGTTCTACGACGGGGCGGGTGCGATCCGCGACATGATCCAGAGCCACCTGCTGCAGGTGCTGGCGCTGGTGGCGATGGAGTCTCCGGCGCGGTACGAGGCGGAGGCGATCGTGCGTGAGAAGATCAAGTTGTTCTCCGCGGCGAAGATCGCCGGGTCGCCAGAGGAGGCGGCGTCATGGGGCGTGCTGGGGCGGTACGGGGCGGGCGCGGACGGCCCCGCCTACGCCGACGAGCCGGGGGTCGATCCCGGCAGGCGGACCGAGACCTACGCGGCCATGCGCATCGAGTTCGACAACTGGCGGTGGGCGGGCGTGCCGTTCTTCGTGCGAACGGGCAAGCGGCTGGCGGCCAAACTGACGGAGGTCGTCGTGCAGTTTCGCGAGCCGCCTACTGCGATCTTCCGCGGCGTGCGTGGCCTCGGCGACGGGTGCGCTCCGAACCGCCTTGTCATCAACGTCGCCCCGCGCGAGGGCATCTCGCTCGAACTTCGCGGCAAGGTGCCGGGGGCCGGACTGCGGATCGCCTCTGCTGCGCTGGACCTGGACTACGTCGAACGGTTCGGCGGCGAGCCGATCGAGGCGTACGGGCCGCTGCTGCTGGACGCGATGCGGGGCGATCGGACGCTCTTTAAGCACCGTGACGAGGTCGAGGGGGGCTGGTCGATCGTGCAGCCGTTCCTCGACCCCGGCCCCCTACGAGAGCGGATTGCGACGTACGCGCCCGGCTCATGGGGACCGCCGGGGGCGGACGCGCTGATCGAGGCCACCGGGTGCCGGTGGCACAACTCGGCGGGTTGAGGCTGGCCTCGGGCGGTCGGGGCGCGGACAATGCACCGGTGATGCCGGATCGGATCGAGGTCGAGCCGGGGCCGACGCCTCCCGCGTTGCCGGGGGAGGTCGTCGTGCGGGCGACGGTGGATGCCGTCGTGGATGCCATCGCCGCGGACCTGCTTGGGCAGGCGGTGTCGTGCGCGCGGGCGTTCGGGGACTTCCACCTCGCGCTGTCGGGCGGTTCTACGCCGGAGCCGCTCTATCGGCGTCTGATGTACGACCCGCGGCTTCGCTCGATGCCGTGGAGCCGGACGCACCTGTGGATCGTGGACGAGCGGCGGGTGCCGTTGGACGACGAGCGGAGCAACTTCAAGCACATCCGCGAGTTGATCGTCGAGCACTCGGACATTCCGCGCTCGCAGGTCCACCCGATCCACGCGACCGCGGACGACGCGGCTGATGCCTACGAACGTGAACTCCAGAGCGAACTGGAATGGCGCGAGCGCGGTCACGACCGGCTGGACTTCGTGCTGCTCGGCGTCGGGGCGGACGGGCACACGGCGAGTCTGTTCCCGCGCTCGCCCGCGCTGCACGCGGACGGGCGGCTGGTCGCGTTGAACTCAGGGCCTACGGTGACGCCGCCCGACCGTGTCACGATGACGTGGCGGCTGATCAACGCCTCGCGGCTGGTGGGGGTGATGGTTACCGGGCGTGGCAAGCGAGGCATTTTGGCACGGCTGGTCCACGAGCGGCCTGCGCCGGAGGACGCGCCGATCCTCGGCGTGCGCCCGCTGGCCGGCTCGCTCCGGTGGTACATCGACCACGAGGCGTGCCCGACAGCGTGACGCGAATGCCGGCCCTTACCGTCCAGCCCAACGACCGCGTGACCTTCGGCATTGCCCACCAGGACAAGCACCTGCTGATCGTCGAGAAGCCGGCGCGGCTGGTGACGACGCCGGGGAAGGCGCACGAGTCGGACTCGCTCCTCAACGGCCTGTTCGCCCGGTTCGGGGCGCGGCTGCAATCGCTCGGTGCGAAGCGGGACTTCGGCCTGTTGCACCGGCTCGACAGGGATACGAGCGGGCTGGTGGTCGTGGCCCTGACCGCGCCCGCGTACGACCGGCTGCGCGAGGCGTTCGAGGGGCGCGAGGTTGGGAAGTACTACTGGGCCGTCACGCGGGCCGCGCCGGCGAGGCCGACTGGGGTTATCAAGCGTCCGATCGCGGAGCAGACGGTGCGGCTCGACCGCTACCGCACGGTGAAGGTGGCGAGAGTATCCGGCGCGGGCAAGCCCTCGGCGACGGCGTACCGGGTGGTGGAGGCGTCGCCGATGGGCGCGCTGATCGAGGCGAGGGCGATCACGGGGAGGCTGCACCAGATTCGCGTGCATCTCGACTCGATCGGCGCGACCGTGCTGGGCGACGACACCTACGGCCCCGATGAGGTGCGCGCCGCATCGCCGCGCCTCGCGCTGCACGCCCACCGCGTGACGCTCGACCATCCGGTGACCGGCGAGCGGCTCGACGTGCGCACGCGATGGCCGCGCGACCTGCGGGGCCTGCTGTCGCGGCTTGGGTTGAACCGGCCGGATGCGGCGGGGTCGGAAGGGGACTTGTGAGCGCGGAGTCGCGGAGGCGGAATCGGAGCACGCGGCGTGTCAGACTGTCAACCCGGATCCTCGACTTCGGTCGGTTGCCATCCGCCGGGTCCGAGGCGCGTGAGCGTGAGGTCGTCGAAGGTGAAGACGGGCTGCTCGTTCGTGCCGGGCACGAGGCCGTCGCGGCGGTGGTAGATCATGAGCGCTCCCTCGGGCGGTTCGGCGACGGTGTTGCCCCAGCGGTCGCGTGTGGGAATCGGCCATGCGCCGCGTTCGAGGTAGAGCCGTGCGCCGCGCGCGGGGTTGAAGCCGCCCTGCCAGACGGGTTCGTCGGGGAGCGTGTCCAGGTGAGCGAAGAGCGCGGGCCACTGAGGCTCGATCGGCCGCTGCACGCGCACGGGAAGGAGCGAGAACAGGATCGCTCCGGCGATCACGCAGGCGGCGATGACTCGCCAGCGAGCGACGAACCCGCGCACGCCGTAGCGAAGCCAGCCCCATGGTGCGTGCGCAAGGCCGAGGCCTGCGAGGACGCTCAGCGCGGGCCAGACGATCACGGCGTAGCGGTCTCGACGGTCGGGAAAGATTGAGAGGAGGAGCAGCCAGCCGACGGCCCAGACGAGCGCCCATCGCTCGACGGAGCCGCGGCCGGTGAGGCGCCCTCGTCGCGTCCACGCGGCGAGGGCGATCGCGACGCACGCGAGCCAAGGCCAGTACGCCGCGGCGATCTGGTGCAGGTAGAACCACCACGGCTTGGCCCAGATTGGCGAGGCGGTGAGTCTGCCGGCGGCACGGTCGGCGACCTCAGCGCCGAAGTACTGCGCCGTGAACTCCCCGCCGTGCGTGGCGACCATCGAGAGGTGCCAGGGGAGAGCGACGACGAGGGCGACTGCGGCCGCGAGGAGCAAGAGCATCAGGGGGCGTTGGGGGTGACAGCGCGGGTTCGATCGGTTCGGGCGAGGCGAGTCCCAGGCGAGCCACGCCGCGAGCAGGGGGATGGTCGCGAGCGCGACGAAGGGCTTGGTGAGCAGGGCCGCGCCGAGGGCCGCGCCGGAGGCGCACGCCCAGAGGATGCCGGCGCGGGGTCGTGACCTCCGAGGGAGAATCGCGCGGACGAGCAACGCGACGGCGAGCATGATGAACGCCGCCTGCCAGAGGTCGAGCGAGATATCCCGCGTGCGGCGGAAGTACTCGGCGGTGAGCGCGAGCGTGACGCCGCTGAGGAGGGCAGCGCGTCTGCCGGCGAGCATGCGCACCGTCCAGACGCCTGCGAGGAGGCCCACGGATGCGGCCAGAACGCTGGGAATCCGCGCGGCGGCCGCGCCAGGCCCGAAGGCGTGCAGCGCGAGGCCGTGGAGCCAGAAGGCGAGGGGTGGTTTGTTGAAGTACGGCTGGCCGGGGGGGCCCTGGAGTGTCCAGAGTTCGCCTGTGCGCCAGGCCTGCACTGCGATCGCGCCGTACCACGCGCCGTCGGTGCGCTGCCAGTCGCCCTGGCCGAGGTGCGGGAGGGTCATGCAGAGCAGCAGGACCAGGGGGAGCAGCCAGTGCCGGGTCGTTCGCACGCGGCCAGATTACCGCTTCGAGGAAGCGGGCGTGATCGCCCCGGCGGTCTCTGGCGTGAGGTAGAGGATGCACTGGCAGTTGGGGCAGAGGGTGAGTTTGCCGCCGAGCAGGGAGATGGCGATCTCCATCGGCAGGCTCATCATGCAGGCCCCGCAGGTGTACTCGTGCCGCTTGCGGTCGGCGATTTCGAGTGCGGCCATGGCCTCCTCGTCGCGGAGTTCGAGGAGGCGTGTGTACATGGCCATGATGTCGCCGGGAACCTCGCGGGACAGGCTGTCGCGTTCGGCCTTGAGTTGCTGGACGCGGTCCTTGATCTCGGCCGCGCGGGCATCACGCTCCGCCTCCGCGACCTTGCGGACCTTGTCCCGCTCGGCTTCCTGGGCGGCGAGATCGGCCAGTTGGGCCTTGAGTTCGTCGATCCGGGTCATGTGCCCGAGGGCCTCTTCTTCGATCCGCTCACGGTCGGCTTTGTGGGTGTTCACCTCGGTCAGGAGCGCTTTGTATTCCTTGTTGGTCCGGGCCTCGTTCATCTGGGCGCGCAGGTGCTCGATCCGTTCGTCGAGCGAGCGGATCTCGTTCTCGAGGTTGCCGATGGTGGCGGCGAGTTGACGGGTCTGTGCCCCGATCGACTCGGCCTTGGTCCTGATCTGGGCGAGTTGGCGGACCTGCTCGGCGTGGAAGGCTTCGGCGGCGCGGAGTCGGCTCTGGAGTCCCGCGAGTTGCCTGTCTGCCTGGAAGACGCGGAGAAGGCGGGCCGTCACGTCGTCCATCGATCCCTCCCGGGGAGCGGTCACGCCTTCAGTCTAGCCGGGGGGGATTGACAATTCCGCAGCGGGCGCGAAACGGAGGATCCAGTACGCGGCTGGCATCACCAGGAGGGGTGAATCGAGCACGTCGAGGATGCCGCCGAAGCCGGGCAGGGAGTGTCCGGAGTCCTTCATTCCCGCGTCTCGTTTGAGGAGGCTGGCGAGGAGGTCGCCGACCTGCCCGAGGAGACCGAAGGCGACACCGGCGATTGCGCCGATGATGAGGCCGGGTCCGCCCGGGATGCCGGCCGACGCGAGCGCCCAGGCCCCGAGGGTGCCGATCGTGGCGCTGAGTGCGACGCCGCCGGCCAGACCCTCCCAGGTCTTGCCGGGGCTGAGCCAGCGGATGAGTTTGTGGCGTCCGATGGCCCGGCCGACAAAGTACGCGCCGATGTCGCATGACTTCGTGGTCATGAGCACCCAGAGGATGGTCCAGACCGAGTGCTCGCGCCGGAGCGCGAGCAGGAAGCCGAACATGAGGCCGAGGTAGACGAAGGCGAGGAGCGTCCCGCCCGCGGCCGCGACGACACCCTCGAAACTCTGGTGGCGAGAGAAGAAGAGCAGCGAGCCGACGAGCACGACGACGGCCGCGGAGGAGACGGTGGCGACGCTGGCAACGGCGTCGGCCTCGCTGGGGACGAGGCAGGAGACCGCGAGGCCGACGAGGGCGGCGGCGGCGCTCGCGCGGGCGGAGGCCTGGATGCCGTTGGCACGGAGGATCGCGGCGAGTTCGATGGCGGCGAGCCAACTGAGGGGAACGACGGCGAAGAAGATCACGACGCCCGGCGGGGCGGTGTCGTGGCCCAGAAGGTCGGCGAGACCATCGGGAAGCGGGAGGTCGTTGACCCATTCGTCGAGGGCGAGTCCCGCGACGAGGAGAGCGATCATGAGGGGGCCGAAGAGGAGCCGCTGCTGGAGCACGGCGGGCACTGTAGCGGGGAAGGCTCAGTCCGGTGCCGGGCCGTGGCCGAGGCCGCCGAAGCGCCGCCCCCGCCGGGCGAACTCGCGGATGGCCGCGTGGAACCGGGCGGTGTCGAAGTCGGGCCAGTAGACGTCGGTCACGTAGAGTTCAGCGTAACTGAGTTGCCAGAGGAGGAAGTTGCTCAGGCGCATCTCGCCCGCGGTGCGGATGAGCAGGTCCGGCTCGGACAGTCCGGCGGTGCCGAGAGCGGCCTCGAAGGCGGTCTCGTCGATGTCGGCCGGGTCCAGAAGGCCGGCTTTGACGCGGCGGGCCAGGGCACGGGTCGCGTCGATGATCTCGGCGCGTGAGCCGTAGTTGATGGCGAGGCAGAGCGTGGGGCCGGTGAGGTGCGCGGTCTCCGCTTCGACGGCCTCGATGGCGCGGACGACCTCTTCGGGGAGGCCTTCACGCCTGCCGATGACGCGGAGGCGCAGATTCTCGCGGACGAGTGCGTCGCGCTCGCCCTCGAGGTACATGACGCAGAGGCGCATGAGAGCTTCGATTTCGTCGGGGGGTCGCCGCCAGTTCTCGCTCGAGAAACTGAAGAGGGTGAGAGCCTCGATCCCGAGTCGGCCGCACTCGGCGATGGTTTCGCGCACGGCGGCTGCGCCGTTGCGGTGGCCGAAGATGCGGGGGAAGCCGCGCTGCTCGGCCCAGCGGCCGTTGCCGTCCATGATGATCGCGACGTGGCGGGGAAGGCGAGAGGGGCGCACGTCCGGCAGCCGCTCCAGAGGGTTCGCGCGGGGGTTGATGCGCCGGATGTGATCGAGCGCGGCCCGGTCGGCGTCGTCGAGGCGCACGATCGGCGGAGCGTGCGACTCGACGGTCTCAGCGGCGTTATCCGGCACTGGGTTGCTCCCGTGGTTCGCAATGACTACGAGCGGCGAGCACGGATCGTTCGATCGCGGCACGCGACGATCAGAGAACGATGGTTTGCGCCCGGTCCGGCCCGAGGCTCACGATCGAGAGGGGGACTCGGACGTATTCGGCGACGAAGTCGAGGTATTTCCGGGCCGGGGCGGGGAGGTCGTCGAGGCGCCGGGCCGAGCCGATCTCCTCGTTGAAACCGGGGAACCGCTGGAAGACTGGACGTGCGCGGGCGAGATCGACGCCGTCGGGGGTGAATCGGTCGGTGCGTTCGCCGTCGATCTCGTAGGCGGTGCAGACGCTGAGTGAGTCAAATCCCGCGAGCACGTCGAAGAGCATGACCGCGAGTTCGGTCGTGCCGTTGATGGCCGCGGCATATCGCACGGCGACGAGGTCGAGCCACCCGCAGCGGCGCGGTCGGCCGGTTGTTGTGCCGTACTCGCGTCCGCGCTCGCGGATGCGATTGCCGGTCTCGTCGAGGAGTTCGGTGGGCATCGGTCCCGCGCCGACGCGGGTTGAGTAGGCCTTCATGATGCCGACGACCCGTCCGATGCGCTGGGGGGGCACGCCCGTGCCCGGCCCGATGCCGAGCGCGGATGCGGAGGAAGAGGTGACGAACGGATAGGTGCCGTGGTCGACGTCGAGGAGGGTCGCGTTGCCGCCCTCGAAGAGGAGTCGTTTGCCTTCGGCGAGCAGGTCGTGCAGGAGCCAGGTCGTGTCGCGCACGATGGGCGCGAGCCGTCGGCCGCAGTCGGCCATCCGGTCCGCGATGGCCGCGGCGTCCAAGGCCTCGGGGGCGCGGTCGGCGAGCAGGTGGTTCTTCAATCGGCATGCGGCCTCAACGCGCTCGCGGAGCGTGTCCGGCCGGAGCAGGTCGGCGACGCGAACAGCGGTGGATCGCTGGGACTTTTCGGCGTAGCAGGGGCCGATGCCGCGCTTGGTGGTGCCGATGACGACGCGAGCGGGGTCGGCCGGCGTGCCCGCGGTCACGCTCTCGCGCAGTTCGTCCTCGGCCTTGTGGTATGGCATGACGACGTGGGCGCGGCTGCTGAGCACGAGGCCCGAGGTGTCGATGCCGCGTTCGTTGAGCGAGTCGATTTCGCGGAGGAGCGCCTCGGGATCGACGACAACGCCGTTGCCGATGACGGCGGTCTTGCCGGGGTAGAGGATGCCGGATGGGATGAGGTGGAGCGCGAATCGCTCGCCGTTGACGACGACGGTGTGCCCGGCGTTGGCGCCGCCGTTGTAGCGGACGACGGCGTCGTGGCCTGCGGCGAGGAGGTCCACGACCTTGCCCTTGCCCTCGTCGCCCCACTGGAGGCCGACGACGGCGGTGGCCGCGGCGGTGCGGGGCGATGGCGTCCCGGTCTGCTGTGGAGGAAGGGTCATGTCGCGCTCGGGGTACGGTGCCTGGGCGGAGCGGGCGAACGATAGGCGGGCGGGCGAGCGGCACGGCCGTCGCAGGCGTTACAGACTGCGCAGTGCGTTTCGCGGGATCAGCCCGGCATGACGGTCAGTGAAGGGGGACTGCATCTTGGTCGATTGGTTGGCGGGTCGATCCCCGGGGTGGTGAGAACATGAGCGAAGAGACCATCCGAATCATGTGCCCGAGCCTGGTGTGCCGGAAGGTGCTCGCGGTGCCGGTCGAGGCGCGGGGAAAGACGGTCAAGTGCAGGGCGTGCGGAACTCGCATCCGGATTCCAGAGGCGAGTTCGGGGGCAAAGCCCGCGGAGCAGAAGGCATCCGCGGAAAAGCATGTACCCCCCGCGAACGCAGCATGATCGCAGGTGCATGAGGGTCGATCCCGGGATTCGCGTTGCTCATCGCGGGCGTGGTCGCGTGCCTGAGATTGACCGGAGTTCAGAGCGAGGGTTGTTCTTCGTCGTCATCGTCGAGGTCGAGGTCAAAGTCGAAATCGACGCTGCTATCGCCGGCGGAGGGCGAGGCGAACCCGGACTGGATGGCGGAGGGCGCTATGCCCGGCGCCTGCGCGGGTTTGCCGCGCTTGGCCGCGTCAGAGGCTTCGATCGCGCGCGGGTGGCCGTCGAGACGGACGACGAACACGAGGGAGCCGATCGAGAGGAGGTCGCCCGGGGTGAGTTCGGCCTCGCCCTGGAGCCGGTGGCCGTTGACGAACGTGCCGTTGCTCGATCCGAGGTCGCGGAGGTACAGGCCGCCGTCGGCCAAGCGGAGTTCGCAGTGCCGGCGTGAAACGCTGGGAATCGGGATGCGGAGTTGGCAGTCGGTGCGCCGGCCGACGAGCGTGACAGGGTGGTTGAGGGGGATCTCTCGCTGACGGCCGTCGGATCGGACATGGACGAGGGAGGCGTTCACGTGGGGCGTATCCTTGTTCCGTGAATGGGTCCCCGGCCACGGGCAACCTGCCCCCGGGATACGCCGACCACCATACCGTGCTGACCGTCCTCCCGCAACGCGAGCGTCCTTCGGCCCACCCCCTGGGGTCGGTGCCGGCGGGGTGGCGGGGGGTGGAGTCCCTCTACGTCCATGTCCCGTTCTGCTCGCACAAGTGCCACTACTGCGATTTCTACAGCCTTGTGGACACCCGCGACCGGCAGGCGGCGTTCGTGGAGCGTCTGACCCGGGAGTTGGAGGGCGTCGCGCCGTGGTTCGCGGGCGTGCCGCTCCGGACGGTTTTCGTCGGGGGCGGGACGCCGAGCCTGTTGCGAATCGACCTGTGGGAGCGTGTCCTTTCCTCGCTCCATCGGCTGTTCGACACGGGGATGATCGCGGCGGGCGAGGGGGAGTTCACCGTCGAGTGCAACCCCGAGACGGCGAGCGAGGG
Organism: Phycisphaerales bacterium; assembly: GCA_039794165.1. GTDB lineage: Bacteria > Planctomycetota > Phycisphaerae > Phycisphaerales > UBA1924 > CAADGN01. The sequence goes on along the minus strand of JBDIVY010000003.1, from coordinate 233,322 downwards.
GCTGATGGGCGTGCTGGCGGCTGGGGGGGTCAACCGCGTGAGTGTCGGGGCGCAGTCGTTCGAGATGCGTCATCTGCGGACGCTCGAACGCCGGCACGATCCGGGGAACGTTGAACGGGCGGTCGAGGCGGCGCGCAAGGCGGGCATCGCCAGGCAGTCGGTGGACCTGATCTTCGGCGTGCCGGGGCAGACCCACGCCGAGTGGGAGAGGGACGTCGAGCGGGCGATCGGGCTGGGGACGACGCACCTGTCGTGCTACGCGCTGACCTACGAGCCGAACACGGCGATGACGGCGCGGATGCGCCGGGGCGAGTTCGAGCCGATCGAGGAGGAGATCGAGGCGGAGATGATGCGGTGGACCGCCGCCCGGTTGCGCGAGGCGGGTCTGACCCGGTACGAGGTCAGCAACTTCGCCGCGCCGGGCGTGGAATGTCGGCACAACCTCGCGTACTGGCGGCAGGAGCAGTGGATCGGCGTGGGTCCGTCGGCTGCGTCGCACGTGCTTGATCCCAGGGGGGGGAGCCGGCGGTGGCGGAACGTGCTGCGCCTGGACGACTATCTCGGGTGGACGGAGCCGCTTGGACCGGCGTCGGACGTCGAGGAGCCGGACCCTCGCCGCCTGCTCGCGGAACGGCTGATGACCGGCGTGCGCATCGCGGAGGGCGTCGATGCGGGCGGCGTGATTGCGGAGGCGCGCACGATCAGCGGCGAATCGGCGGAGCGGTTGGAGGGCCGGGCTGCGCGGCTTATTGCGGCAGGGTGGCTTGAGGCTGCGAACGGGCGATGGCGCCCCACGGAGGACGGGTTTCTCTTCGCCGATCGGATGGCCCGAGAGTTGATGGCGGCGGTCGGTTGAAGGCCGTCACTCCGCGTTGAAGAGTTCGGCCTCGACGCTCGCGGCAGTGGGCTTCAGTTCGATACCGAGGTGGGACGCGCCGGCTCGGGTGAGGGCGCGGCCGCGGCGGGTGCGGGCGAGGAAGCCGATCTGGAGCAGGTACGGCTCGACGACATCTTCGAGTGTGCCGGCGTCCTCGTTCATGGTCGCGGCGACGGTTTCCAGGCCGACGGGACCGCCTTCGTAGATCGAGCCGATGACGCGGAGGTAGGCGCGGTCGAGTTCGTCGAGGCCGAGTGCATCGACGCCTTCGAGGGCGAGGGCCTCGTCCACGAGGTCGGGGGTGATCGTGCCGTTGGCCCGCACCTGGGCGTAGTCGCGGACGCGGCGGAGGAGGCGGTTGGCGATGCGGGGCGTGCCGCGCGAGCGTGAGGCGATGGTGGCAAGCGCGGTCGCGGACGGGGCGTGGACGGCGAGCACCCTGCACGTGCGTTCGAGGATGGTCAGCAGTTCGTCCGGTGAGTAGTAGCGGAGGTGGTGGACGAGGCCGAAGCGGGAACGTAGCGGGGCGGAGAGGAGGCCTGCCCGCGTTGTCGCGCCGATGAGCGTGAAGGGCTTGCAGCGGATCTGCACGGTGCGCGCGTGCAAGCCGCTGTCGACGGTAACGTCGATGCGGAAGTCCTCCATCGCGGGGTAGATGAACTCCTCGACGGCGACGGGCAGGCGGTGGATTTCATCGATGAAGAGCACGTCGCCCTGATGCAGGCGGGTCAGGGCGGCGACGAGGTCGGTGCCGCGGGCGAGGGCAGGGCCGCTGGTGACGTAGACGCGCGATCCCATCTCGTTGCCGATTACGTGGGCGAGGGTGGTCTTGCCCAGGCCCGGCGGGCCGTGGAGGAGGACGTGCTCCATGGCCTCGGGCGAAGCAGAACCGGCGGCGGCGCGGGCCTTGACGGCCTCGATGGTGATGCGGAGGCGTTCGAGCAGGTCGGCCTGGCCGACGTACTCGTCGATGCGCGAGGGGCGCAGGGCGTTGGACGCGACATCATCCTCGGGCTGCTGCTGCGCGGTGACGAGCCGTTCCGTGGCCATGCGGGGAGTGTACGGGAAACGGGCGGGTCGTGGAAGCGGCTCTCCGTGCGAGCGGTCAGTTTCCGGCCGCCGCCTGCTGTCCCTCCTGCGTCGGTTGGACGGCGCGTGGCAGGAGCGTCGGGGCGCAGGCGAGGTTGTAGGCCGTGATCGCCGAGTTGGTGGAGGACTGCGCGAGGTACTCGGGGATGGCGAGGTCGAGGCGGTCGAACTGGGTGTGCCAGCCGTGCCCGTAGTTGGCGCGGCCGATCTCGTCCCAGAAGAATCCGGGGACGCCGACGCGGTTGAAGGAGGCATGGTCGGACCCGCCGCCGCGCGGCATGGCTTCCTCGACGCGCACGTTGACGTCCATCCAGACGTCGCGCGAGGAGTCAAAGAAGCGGCCATTGGTCGGCGCGGTGGCGGCGGCGAGGTAGTTGCTCATTGGGGCGACGGCGTGCAGGCCGCCCTGGTAGTTCGTGCCGCCGTCATCGACGAAGACGGCGGAGATCTTCGAGAGTTCCTCGGGGGAGAGCGACTCGACGTAGGCCCGCGAGCCGAGCAGGCCCTGCTCCTCGCCGGTCCAGAGGATGAAGCGGATGGTGCGCTTGGGTTTCGCTCCGACGGCGGCGAGGATGCGGGCGGTTTCCAGCGTGACGGACGATCCGGTGCCGTTGTCGGTCGTGCCCTGCGAGCCGGGTCCGTTCCACGAGTCGAGGTGTGCGGAGATGATGATGACCTCGTCGGGGAACTCGGTTCCGGGAATCTCGGCGATGACGTTGTAGACCGGGATGGGGCCGGGTGTGAAGGTGTGGGGGAGATCGAACTCGATGTCGAGGGGGACGCCGTCGTGCAGGCGGGAGTTGATGTAGTCGTAGTCCGGCTCGGAGATGTTGACCTCGATGTCCTGGGCGATCTTGTCCGGAGTCAACTCGCGCCAGCCGGGGGCCGCGCTGGTCCAGACGCGCTGGTCTCCCGAGGAGGAGACGAATCCGAGCGGCCCGGCGAGGAGGACGCGTTCGAGGAGCGAGGGACCATCGCCGGCGTCGCGCGTCAGCGTGGCGTGGTAGCGGGCGTCGGGGTCATCGGCCAGGATCGACGAGGCGTCGGCCGTGTTTCCGGCGATCGTCCAGGTCGAGTTGAACGCGCCGGCCGGGCTGACGCTGCGATAGGAGAGCGTGCCCGTTGTCGGATCGAAGGTGACGCCCTCAAGTTCTGCGGAGAAGTCCTGCACGGTGAAGGAGCCGGCGAGCGTGCCGTCGTCCTGCCGGGTGATCTCGACGCGCATGTCAAGCCCGTCGCCGAGGTCTTCGCCGGTGACGACGCCGGACCAGACACCCGCGACGGCGTCGGGCGGCGGGGCGTCAGCGCGCGAGGCGATGTTCTGGCGTGCCTCGACGCGGGCCGAGTAGCGGGCGGAGACACGCCCGGGGGCGCCGCGGATGCCGCGACGACCGGTTTGCTCGGGCGAAATGATGACCCATGCGCTGGCGAGGGATTCCTTGACGGCCTCGAACTCTTCCTGCGTCGTGGGCATGCGAATGACCGGGCCGCGGGCGGCGCCCTCGGTGCCCGGCGTCCACGCGAGCGTGGTGAAACCGGCGAGGTCGCGGATTTTTTCGTGCGTGACAGTGCCGTCGTCGCGCTCGACACGGCGGTAGACGACAGCGGTGGAAGGTCCGCGGTCGAATCGCATCGCAACCGTGCCCCACTCGAACAGGTGGGCGTTCGACAGCCCCCAGGAGGCGAACTGGTCGCGCGCCCAGTGTGCGGCGCGTTCAAGGTCGGTCGAGCCGGTGAGGCGCGGGCCGAAGGTCTCGCAGAGCGTCGTCAACTGGGCCATGACCTGGTTGCGGTTCATCCCCTCGTCGAGGATGGCGCGGATCGTCGCCTCGTCGCCCATCGGGATCTGCGGCACGGGCGCCTGCTCGCCGTTGACGACCGCGTACTCCGCGACGGGCGCGGCGAGCGTGGCGGCCGCGCCCGCATTGCCGGTGTCAGCGTCGCGGCAGGCGCGGCAGGTGGTCTGGCAGCCGACGCCGGCGAGGGTCGTGAGGCTCAGGGCAATCAGGAGTGAACGGGTGACGGCGCGCGGAGAGATGGCTCGCATGTGGGGACTCCGATATGGGGACTCGATTGCGAGGATATCGCAAACGATCGCGGTCCGCGCGGCATCGCTGGTGAGCGTCGGGCCGGTCTTCTGAAGGCGAGGGAATCCACTTGCCGAGGGGGAGGTGTGGAAGAGGTGTAGAGGGCCTGCAAGGTGCCACACCAAGGGATGGAGTCAATCCATCGGCAGGTTCTTGGATTTCCAAAGGCGAACGAGCCGGTCGAGGTCGATCGGCTCCCAGACGCCGGCGTCGTTGGGCAGGTCGGTGTGGATGAGGTCGCCGTTCTGGGTGAACAGCGTCTGCTGCGGGGCCTCGTCCTCGCTCAGTCGGGTTGTGAGCCGCCAGACGTTCGGGCGGTCGGGGGGCTGTTCGAGGGTGTCGGCTCGGAGTGTGATTTTGCCGGCGCGCGAGTTGTAGGCGTAGAAGCGGTAATCGCCGGGGATGCCTTTGCGAACGAGAATCTCCGGCAGGAGGAAGGCCAGGGCGCGGCTGACGTAGCCCTCGCCCTCGATGACAGGCCGAGTTTCGGTGGGGGCGGTGCCCGCTCCCGAGGTGATGATGGTCATGCTTCGGCCGCTGCGGGCGCCGGTTTCGGTCCAGACCGCGGGCTTGGCGCCCTGGTTCCGGATCGCCATGCGGATCGTCCAGGATTCCTCCTGACCGTCGGGGGTCATGAAGAACGCGCCCGCGCTGTCGATCGTGCCCTCCGGCGTGAGCGTGCGGCTCTCGACGCGGACAACATAGCCGTCCTGCCGACCGGCGGCGTCGGTGTTGCGAGCGCCGGCGGCTGAGCCGAGTTCGGCGCGTGACCCCCTGTAGGCGGCAACCCGGCGGTAGCCGAGTTCCGTCGAGTCGGCGTCCGCCCCGGTCTGCGCGGGGATGTGCAGGCGATGCCACTCCCAGTTCGGGCCGGTGGGGGCGACGACGGCTGCGAAGTCGGCGGGCGTGAGTTGCGAGACGACGGCCGCGCCGAGGTTCAGCCCCGTGCCCCTGCGGAGGGCGATATCGGCGGGATCGGCGAAGGCGACGCGGGCCATGGTGGCCTCGTAGAGGGCACGGGCGATCGGCAGGTTCGGCTCGGTGGTGATGAGTTCGAAGGTGACGATCCGTTCTGAGAAAGGCCGGAAGATGGTGTAGCCGTAGACGATCGCGGGGCCGGAGTAGGCCGGGGTGGAGATGTAGAAGCGATCGACGGGCATGCCGTCGAGAACCATGTTGGAGGCGCGGTCGAAGGTGGTGGCCTGGGTCCGCGTGGTGCGGCTGTCGCCGGGGGAGCGGACGACGCTGGAAACGGACTCCTCCCGCTCGCGGATGATCTCGTCGCCGACGGAGGTGACGGTCTGGTCCGGATCGGCGCGGGCGGTCTGTACGTTGATGAGGCCGATCATGTCCGGCAGGTTGATGCGTACGTTCGCCACCCCGCCGATCTCGTTTGAGGCCGCCTCAGAGCCGAGCGGCAGGTACATCTCCAGCCCGATCGAGTCGCGCCGGAAGGGGGTGTCGTCGAACTCTACGGAGACGGGGCGTGCGGCTTGATTGGGTTGTGTTTGGGCTGGGGTGAGTGGCGTGAGGAGGAGTATGGTCGCGATTGCGAGACAGGAGGAGGGACGGGTCGAGTGGCGGCGGTGGTGGGGGAGCATGTCTGAACCTCCGTGTGTCGGACGCGGCCATCGGCATCATCGACCGGCGTTGGGCGCGGGCTTTGGCGGGGGTGATGATCGGCCCATGGCAGCGTAGCGGGGCGGCGATGGGATGGGAAAATGGGGGGTGGGCGGTCGGGGTGGCGTTGACAACCGCCGCCGGGGCCGTACCCTACGGGGCTCGTCTCCGCGAGGAAGCGGAGCGCGCGCACGGGCGGAGCCTGTCGCGGATCACGAACTGGCCGGTCCGGCGGGAACGGCCGCCAGAGTTCGGGGAGTGAACCGAATCGCGTCCGGTGGTCCGGGCGCGTCGGTGTGGATCGTCGGTCGGGCGTACCGATCGGCGTGCGGTGTGTGTCGCACGAACGAGCGTGCGGGCACGGAGTGCTTGGGCCGGCGTGTGGCGTCGGCGATGCGGGGCGCACGATGACGGGCGGGAAGATCCGAATCCGGATGGAGGCGTATGACCACATCGCGCTCGACGCTTCGGCGCGCGAGATCGTGGAGCACGCGAAGCGCACGAACGCGAAGGTCGCGGGTCCGATCCCGCTGCCGACGCGGATCGAGCGGTACACCGTGCTGCGCTCGCCGTTCATCGACAAGAAGAGCCGCGAGCAGTACGAGATCCGCACGCACAAGCGGATCATCGACATCATCGAGCCGAACGCGAGGACGGTCGAGGCGCTCAACCGACTCGTCGTCCCCGCTGGCGTGTTCGTGAAGATCAAGGCGTGACGTGTTCCGGGCCGGTCCTCAGACGAGAGGGTCGGCCCGGTGAGTTTGAATGAAGGCTTCCTCTGCCCGGAGAGGCACGAAGCAGCGAAGGACGACGGACGATGGGCCTGACACTGCTGGGCAAAAAGATCGGCATGACGCGCGTCTACAACGACGCGAACGTCAGCGTGCCCGTGACCGTCATCGAGGTCGGGCCGTGCGTGGTGACGCAGGTCCGCACGGACGACCGCGACGGGTACGCGGCGGTGCAGGTCGGGTACGGGGAGATCAAGCCGCGGCGCTCGACCATGGCGATGATCGCGCACGACGCGAAGGCCGGGACGACGCCCAAGCGAGTGCACATCGAGTCTCGCCTCGGCGCGGACGAGGCGTCGGCGTTCGAAACGGGCCAGACGCTCGGCGTGGATCGGTTCGAGGGCGTCGCGTACGTGGACGTGATCGGCGTGAGCAAGGGGAAGGGCTTCGCCGGCACCATGAAGCGGCACAACTTCAAGGGGTTCACGGCGACTCACGGCACGGAGCGCAAGCACCGGGCGCCCGGCTCGATCGGCGGCCTGGCGACGAACCGCGGCTTCAGCGGCAAGCTGAAGAAGGGCAAGCGCATGTCCGGGCACCTCGGGGCGGAGCGCGTCACGGCGCGGAGCCTCGACGTGGTGCGGATCGACGCGGAAAAAGGTCTGCTGCTCGTGAAGGGGCCGGTGCCCGGTCCCTATGGTTCGGTGGTGGAGGTTCGGCCGGCGATCCGGCTGAACAAGAGCAAGGCGAAGAAGGCGGCCGCGAAGTAGCGGCGTGAAGCAGGTGACTTCCGCGGGCGAGAGCGACTCGCCCGGGAGGCCCGGAGGGTCCGAGGCGAAGGCCGACGAAACCGCCGGGCGGCAACAGGAGACGTGAGCGGCCCGTCGCGTGGCGGACCGCGCAAAGGCAGCCGAGTCGAAGCCGACCCGGCCCCCGTCGGGGCGACCCGGCGGCCCGCGAGGGCGACAGGGGAGGGCGGATAGGCGAGCCGGGCGAAGCCCGGGGCAAGGCGCAGGGCGAGGTAAGACGCATGGATGTCCCCGTCTACAACACGAAGGGCGACGAGATCGCAACGCTCAGCATCGACGAGCAGTCCCTTGGCGGGACGGTGAACGCCGCGCTGATCAAGCAGGCGTACGTGATGTACCACGCCAACCTCCGGCAGGGTTCGTCGCGGACGAAGAACCGCCACGACGTAGAAGGCTCGACGAAGAAGATCTACAAGCAGAAGGGGACGGGCCGGGCGCGGCACGGCGACCGGAAGGTGCCGCAGTTCCGCGGGGGCGGGCACGCGTTCGCCAAGCGGCGGACCCGCGAGGACTACCACCTGTCGATGCCGACGAAGATGCGTCGCAAGGCGAATCGCAACGCGCTGCTGGCGAAACTGGTGGACAACGAAGTGCGCGTGGTGGACGACCTGGCCTTCGCGGAGCCGAAGACCAGGTCGTTCGTCGATCTGCTGGGTGCGTTGAAGGTTGATCGCAGCGCGCTGGTCGCGCTCTCGGGCGACCGCGAGGGTCAGCGGAACGCCGCGCTCTCGGCGCGGAACATCGACGGGGTGACGCTCTGCCGATCGGACCAGCTGACGTGCTTCAACATGCTGAATCACCGGTACCTGGTGATCGGCCGGCGTGAGTTGGAGTCGTGGCTGAACGGGCCGAGCAGCCAGACGGGCAAGTCGGCGAAGGTCGAGCCAATGGGCCGCGCGAAGGCGGCCGGCGGGGAGGCGAAGCGATGAACCCTGCGGACGTGATCAAGCGGCCGCTGCTGACCGAGAAGTCCACGCTCGGGATGAACGAGCGCGGGCACTACGCGTTCGTGATCGACCGTCGCGCGTCGAAGACGGACGTGAAGCGTGCGGTGGAGACGCTGTACGGCGTCAAGGTCGAGCGGGTGTGGACGCAGAACCAGAAGGGCCGGCGCCGCCGCCTGCGGTACGGGTGGGTCAAGGAGCCGGTGGTGAAGAAGGCGAGCGTTCTTCTGGCCGAGGGCCAGTCGATCGAGTTGTTCTGAGGTGATTGACGATGCCGATCCGCACATACAAACCGACGAGCGCCGGACGCCGCAACGCCTCCGTCAACACCAATGCCGAGGTGACAAAGAAGCGTCCCGAGAAGTCGCTGGTGCGCCCGCTTCCCAAGAAGGGCGGGCGGAACCACCACGGCGTGATCACGTCGCGCGGGCGCGGGGGCGGGGTGAAACGGATGTACCGCCTCATCGACTTCCGGCGCAAGGACCGCGACGGGATCGAGGGCAAAGTCGTCGGGGTCGAGTACGACCCGAACCGCTCGTGTCACATCGCCCTGATCGAGTACGCGGACGGCGTGAAGCGGTACATCCCCGCGCCGGCCGGGCTGAAGGTGGGGCGGACGGTCGTGTGCTCGAGCACGGGGCCGGTGGAGCCGGAGGCCGGCAACGCGATGCCGCTGCGGTACATCCCGACGGGCCTCGAGGTTCACTGCGTGGAGATCACGCCGGGCAAGGGCGGTCAGATGTGCCGCTCGGCGGGGACGAGCGCGCGGCTGAGCAACCGCGAGGGCGGCTTCGCCACGCTGGTGCTTCCGAGCGGCGAGATCCGGCGTGTCCCGGCGGAATGCAGGGCGACCATCGGTGCGGTCGGGAACACCGATCACCAGAACCGCCGGCTTGGCAAGGCGGGGCTTTCGCGGAAGTTGGGGCGTCGCCCCATCACGCGCGGCGTGGCGAAGAGCCACCACGCCCACCCGCTGGGCGGGGGCGAGGGCCGCTCGAAGAGCAACCGCGCCCCGTGCGGGCCGACGGGCGTGCCGGCCAAGGGCGGCAGCACCCGCAATCGCAAGCAGCACAGCGAGAAGTTGATCATCCGTCGCCGGTACAGCCGCCGCTACGGGCAGTTGAAGTGATCTGAGGGACGAGGCACATGGGACGCAGTCTGAAGAAAGGCCCGTACGTCGTGGAGAAGCTCTACCGCAAGGTGGAGCGGATGAACCAGCAGAACCGGCGCGAGCCGGTGAAGACCTGGTCGCGTCGCTGCACGATCGTGCCGGAGTTCGTGGGGCACACGTTCAAGGTGCACAACGGGCGTGTGTTCATCGACGTGTTCGTGACCGAGGACATGGTGGGGCACAAGCTGGGCGAGTTCAGCGCGACCCGCACGTTCCGCGGGCACACGAACAAGAAGGAAGGCATCAAGGCGGGCGAGTCCGCCTGAGGCGGGCGAAGCAGCAAAGGGACCGTGCCGTGAGGATTCGAGGCGACAAACTGAGACTGCTGGCGGAGCAGAGCGGCGTGACAGCCGACGAGTTGGCGCGCGCGGTCGAGCGGACGGGCCTCAAGGGCGACCGTGCCGCGACCGCGTTGCGGAACTGGATGGGCGGTCGCGATCACCCCCGCTGCAAGGCGGCGGACGTGGCGAGGCTGGCCGAGGCGCTGGGGTGCGAGGCGCGCGACCTGGTGCGGTTCACGAGCAGCGTGCGCTACAGCCGCGGGAGCACCCGCAAGGCCCGGCTGGTGGCGGACATGGTCCGTGGGCGCACGGTCGAGGACGCGTTGAACGTGCTGGCGTTCAGCCCGAAGCGTGCGGCGACGAACGTCCGCAAGGCGTTGTCTGCCGCGGTGGCGGACGCGGAGGCGGCGGAGGCGGACGTGGGGAACCTGGTCGTCGCCGAGAGCCGCGTGGACGAGGGGTCGCAGATCAAGCGGTTCCGCCCGAAGGATCGGGGGCGGGCGCACCAGATCATCAAGCAGACGAGCCACATCACGATCGGCGTGGAGGAACGCGGCTGATGGGACAGAAGACGCACCCGTTCGGACTGAGGCTCGGCATCACGGAAGCGCACCGTTCGCGGTGGTATGCGCCGAAGGCGTTGTACGGCGAGTTGCTGGTGGAGGACGAGAAGATCCGCCGGCACCTGGACAAGCGTCTGAACCGGACGCCGCCGAACGCCGCGGTCTCGGACATCCACATCGAGCGCACCCGTGAGGAGTTGAAGGTGATCATCCGGACGGCGCGTCCGGGGCTGGTGATCGGTCCGAAGGGGGCCGAGGTCGAGCGCATCACGCAGGAACTGGCGTACATGACGGGTCGGAAGGTGGCGATCTCGATCATCGAGATCAAGCAGCCGGACCTGGATGCGCAGTTGGTTGCCGAGGGCGTGGCGGAGCAGTTGACCAAGCGAGCGGCGTTCCGGCGCGTGGTGAAGACCCGGGCCGAGGGCGTGATGCAGGCCGGGGCGAAGGGCGTGAAGATCCTGATCTCGGGGCGCCTTGGCGGCGCGGAGATGAGCCGCCAGTTGGACGTGCGGCTCGGGTCGCTCCCGCTGAGCACGCTGCAGGCGCACGTGGACTACGGGTTCGCCGAGGCGAGGACGGGCTACGGGGTGATCGGCGTGAAGGTGTGGATCTATCGTGGGATGTACGACGAGCAGCAGACCGAGGACGAGAGCGCGTCGCGTGCGGCTGGCGCGAGGCCTCGGGCGCGCGGGCGTCACTGAGACACGGAACGAGCAGCAGCGGAGATTGACGGATGCCTCCCTACAAGATTCCCAAGCGAGTGAAGTACCGCAAGGAGTTCCGGCGTGTGCGCGATCGGCGCGCGACGAAGGGGAACTACGTCGCGTTCGGGGACTACGGGCTGCAGGCGCTGGACGGGTGCTGGCTGCCGTCGAACGTGATCGAGGCGGGGCGCATCGCGGCTCAGCACCTGCTGAAGCGCGAGGGCAAGCTGTTCATCCGCGTCTTCCCGGACAAGCCGATCAGCAAGAAGCCGCTGGAGACGCGGATGGGGACGGGCAAGGCGGACGTGGAGTACTGGGCGGCGCGGGTGCGTGCGGGCACGATGCTCTTCGAGATCGCGGGGGTGCCGGAGGACGTGGCGAAGCAGGCGTTGTCGCGGGTGGCGATGAAGATGCCGGTGCGGTGCCGGTTCGTCGGCCGGCGGATCACGGCGTGAGGAGGTCGGCGCGATGACAGGCCCCGAGATCAGGCGGATGAAGGACGAGGAACTTGTGATCGAACTGCGCACGCTGCGCGAGAAGCGGTTCAGGATGCGGACCCAGGCCGCGAGCGAGAAGATCGAGGACACGTCGCTCTTTCGGAAGGTGCGGCGTGACATCGCGAGGCTGGAGACGGAGCGGAGCCGGCGCCGCGCGGCGGCCGGAGCGAGGGCGTGACCGGCGGATCGGCTGAGGACCATCGACGATGAGCGAAGCGAAGACTGAATCCAGGACGACGAAGGTCGGCGTGGTCGAGACCGACGGTCGTGACAAGACGCGCAAGGTGGTCGTGCGGTTCACGGCGCGGCACCCGAAGTACGGGAAGTACGTGCAGCGGCGGACGGTGCTGCACGTTCACGATCCGGAGAACGAGAGCCGCCGGGGCGACGTGGTGGAGGTGACGCAGTGCCGTCCGGTGAGCAAGACGAAGCGGTGGCGTCTGGTGCGGGTGGTGGAGCGCAAGAGCGAGCGTCTGGTCGAGGGCGTGTGAGATCGGGTTGAGGTGCCGTCATGCTGCAGCAGGAATCAAGGTGCGAGGTCGCGGACAACTCGGGCGCGAAGATCGCGTACGTCATCAAGGTGTACGGCGGTTCGACGCGGCGCGGCGGGTTCCGCCGGCGGACGGCGGGCGTCGGCGACCGAGTGCTGGTGAGCGTGAAGAAGGCCCTGCCCGGGGCCGAGGTGAAGCCGGGCGACATGTCCAAGGCCGTCGTCGTGCGGACGGCGAAGGCGAAGCGCCGTGCGGACGGCTCGTACGTTCGGTTCGACCGCAGCGCGGTGGTGCTGATCAACGACGACGGGAATCCGAAGGGGACGCGCATCTTCGGGCCGGTGGCGAGAGAGCTGCGCGAGCGGAACTACATGAAGATCGTTTCTCTGGCCTCCGAGGTGGTGTGAGGGAAGGTGATCCGATGCCCAGGCACGTGAAGAAAGGCGACGTGGTGATCGTGACCTCCGGCTCGCACAGGGGCCGGCAGGGCGAGATCATGCGCGTCATCCCCGACAAGGACCGGGTGGTGGTGAAGGGCGTGAACCTCCGTGTGAAGCACGTCAAGCCCACGCGGACCAGCCCGCAGGGCGGGATCATCACCAAGGAGGCGCCGATCCACATCAGCAACGTCAGCCCGGTCGTGGACGGCAAGCCCACGCGCGTGCGGTTCGATGTGAAGCCGGACGGGAGCAAGGTCCGCGTGGCGGTGCGCGGGGGCAAGACGCTGGGCAAGGTGCACGGGCCGAGGACGAAGGCGGGGGCGTGAGGCCCCGAGCGGGCAGAACGGCGGGTTGAATCATGGCGAAAGACGCGACAAAGCAGAAGAAGGGCAAGGGCGGGGTGATCGAGGGCGCGGAGCCGGCGCGGCCGTCGCGCGTGCGCACCCGCTACGACACCGAGGTCCGCCCGAAGGTGACCGAGCGATTCGGGATCGAGAACCGCATGGCGATGCCGAAACTCGAGAAGATCGTGATCAACGTGAACATGGGGCGGCACCTGGACGGGACGAAGATCCCGCCGACCGTGAAGCAGCAGGTGCTCGACACGCTGAAGACGATCAGCGGGCAGAGGCCGGTGGTGCTCAAGGCGAAGAAGTCGGTCTCGAACTTCAAGGTCCGCGAGGGGTACGAGACGGCGGCGATGGTGACGCTCCGGCGGGACCGGATGTGGCACTTCCTCGACCGCCTGATCAACCTCGCGACGCCCCGCATCAAGGACTTCCGCGGCCTGTCGCGGACGGCCTTCGACCGCCAGGGCAACTACTCGATGGGCCTGAACGAGCAGGGGGTGTTCCCCGAGATCAACATGGCGGAGGTGCAGTTCACGCACGGGATGAACATCAACTTCTCCTTTTCGAACTCGGACCCCGAGAAGAGCCTGTTTGTGCTCGAGCAGTTGGGGATGCCGTTCCAGAAGGTGGGCGAGAAGAGCTGATCGGCTCTGGAGGACGCATGACGACGAAGGCGCAGATGGCGAAGACGAGGCGGACCCCGAAGTTCTCGACGCGGACGGTGCGCCGGTGCGAGTTGACCGGGCGTTCGCGTGCGGTGTACCGCAAGTTCCGCATCAGCCGCATCATGCTGCGGAAACTGGCGCTGGAGGGGAAGATCCCCGGGATGCGGAAGGCGAGTTGGTGAGCGTTGGACGGGACTGAACACACCGAGCCACACAGGCTTCGAGGCGGTGACGAACGATGGCGATGAGCGACCCAATCGCGGACATGCTGACACGGATCCGGAACGCCGTGCGCAACAAGGCCCGGACGGTAACCTGCCTGAACAGCAAGGTGAACCGCGGGATCGCGGGCGTGCTGCAGGCCGAGGGCTACGTCGAGGGTTATGACGTGGTCGAGGACGGGCGGCAGGGCCTGATCAAACTGCGGCTGCGCTACGGCCCGCGCGGCGAGACGGTGATCCACGAGATCCGGCGCGAGAGCCGGCCCGGCCGGCGTGTGTACGTCGGCGTGGAGGCGCTGCCGCGTCCGATCCAGGGGCTTGGCATCGGCGTGGTCTCGACGAGCCGCGGCGTGCTGAGCGATCGCAAGTGCCGCGAGGAGCGCATCGGGGGCGAGTTGCTCTGCACGGTCGAGTGAGTTGAGGAAGGACTGGAATCCCCGCCGCGTGGCGGACGACGAGGACAGCCGAGATGTCGAGGATCGGAAAACAACCCGTAGCCGTGCCCAAGGGCGTGAAGGTCACGGTGAGCGACGACGCGGTGAAGGTCGAGGGGCCGAAGGGCACGCTGTCGATCAGGCGTCCGGCCGAGGTATCGGTGCGCGTCGATGAGGGCGCGGGCAACGTGGTCTGCGAGATCGATCCCGCGCGTGCCGAGGAGCGCCAGGTGCGGGCGCACTGGGGCACAACGCGGGCGCACATCCAGAACATGGTGGACGGCGTCTCCAAGGGATACGAGAAGACGATGGAGATCGTCGGCGTCGGCTGGCAGGCGGCGCTCGCGGGGCGCGAGGTGCGTCTGCAGCTCGGGTTCGCCAACCCCGTGGTCATGCCGATCCCGCAGGGCCTGACGGTCACGGTGGACAAGCAGATCGTGAAGATCGCCGGCCCGGACAAGCAGGCGGTCGGGCAGTTCGCGGCGGCAATGCGCTCGAAGCGCAAGCCCGAGCCGTACAACGGCAAGGGGATCAAGTACTCGGACGAGACGATCCGTCGCAAGCAGGGCAAGCAGTTCGGCGCCTGAACCGGCGCGCAGGCCCGGGCGATCCGGGCGGAGTTGGACGATGGACACGCAGCAGAAAAAAGAGAAGCGTCACGCGAGGCGGCGGATCGGCATCCGCAAGCGCATCACGGGCACGGCCGAGCGGCCCCGCCTGGCGGTGTACCGCTCGCTGAACCACGTCTACGCGCAGGTGATCGACGACCTCGCCGGCCGGACGATCGTGTCCGCGTCCACGCGCGACAAGGACGCTTCGATCGAGAAGACGGGCAACACCGCCGCGGCTGCGGCCGTCGGCGCGAAACTGGCGGCGAAGGCGAAGGCGAATGGCATCACGAAGGTCGTGTTCGATCGCGGCGGGTTCCGCTACCACGGGCGGATCAAGTCGCTTGCGGACGCGGCGCGCAAGGGCGGACTGGAGTTCTGACGCGGGGTGGTTGGATCGGGGCGGAGCGCGGCGGGCGCGTGCCCCGCACGGACGGACGGCATGACGGGCTGCGGCCCGGGGACGAACAGAGAGCATCATGGCACAGGGTCTCGAAGAGCACGGGCAGATGGAATCGACGACGCTGGGCGTCTTTCGCACGGCGTCCACGGTCAAGGGCGGACGCCGGTTCAGTTTCGGCGCGCTGGTCGTCTGCGGCGACAAGCGCGGGCGCGTCGGGTACGGGCACGGGAAGGCCAAGGAAGTGCCGACGGCGATCGAGAAGGCGGAGAAGTTCGCTCGGCGAAAGATGACGACGATCCCGCGCGTCGGCGGCACGATCCCGCACGAAGTGGAGGGCCGGTACGCCGCGTCGCGCGTGCGGCTGATCCCCGCGTCGCCGGGCACGGGCGTCGTGGCGGGCGGGTCGGTCCGGGCGGTCCTTGAGATGGCGGGCGTGAGCGACTGCCTGACCAAGTGCTACGGCTCGACGAACAAGATCAACACGGTGAAGGCCGTCTTCGACGGGCTGGCCCGCCTGCGCATGAGCGAGACCGTGCGCGAGTTGCGCGGCGTGGACCTGCCCGCGACGGAGATCGAGCAGAAGATCGAGCGGGGCAAGCGGTTCATGCCCTCGAACGTCGCCGGCGAGCGGATGCGCGCTCCGGTGAACACGATCGGGCAGGAGCGTCGCGGCGGCCGAGGCGGCGGCGGCGGTCGCGGTCGCCGCGGCGGTCAGCATGGCGGTGGCCAGCAGGGCGGGAGCGCGGAAGGCCAGGGTGGCGCGGAGGGCGCGCGCGCCTGACGGCAGAGGGACGGAACGAAACAACACATCGGCCCGATCGAGCGGGAGTGACCCGAGATGATGATCCACGACGTAACCAAGCTGGCCGGCAAGTACAAGGCGCGCAAGCGCATCGGTCGCGGCCAAGGCTCCGGCCAGGGCAAGCAGTCCGGGCGCGGGCACAAGGGCGCGGGCAGCCGCGCCGGCCACTCGACGCGCCACCAGTTCGAGGGCGGGCAGATGCCGTACTTCCGGCGCATGCCGAAGTTCGGCTTCTCGAACGTCAACTTCAAGACGCGGTTCTGGATCGTGAACCTCGGCTCGATCGTGTCGCACCCCGACTTCGCCCGGGGGGGCGCGGTGAACGCGGCGTCGCTCGTGAAGGCGGGGCTGATCCGCGACACGAGCCGCGGGGTGAAGGTGCTGGGCGACCTCGGCGAGCAGAAACTCACGCAGAAGTTCACCGTGGAGGCGGCGCGGGTGTCGGCACCGGCGCGGAAACTGGTCGAGGGCGCGGGCGGCTCGGTCAACGAGACCGGCTCGCGGCGCGACCGCGTCCGCGGCATCGACCGCAACTCCGGCGACCCCACGCCCAAGAACCTGACCAAGAAGCTGCGTCGCGGCTCCAAGAAGAAGCCGGCGAAGGCGGGGGCGGCCGCGCCGACGGAGGAATCGTGATCGGCCCGCGAGCGCGTGAGTCAAGCGGGCGCGGCGGGTACGCGCGGGTCCAGGAGCCGGCAGGATGCTGAGCACCCTCGTCAACGTCTTTCGCATCTCCGAACTGCGGAACAAGATCCTGTTCACGCTCGGGATGCTCGTGGTCTACCGGATCGGGTTCTGGATCCCGCTCCCCGGCGTGAACCAGGAGCGACTGGCGGAGTATTTCCGGCAGGCCGCGGAGACGGGCAGCGCGGTCGGGCGGCTCTCGCAGTACGTCGCTATCTTCTCGGGCGGCTCGTTCTCACAATCGACGATCTTCGGCCTCGGGATCATGCCGTACATCTCGGCGGCGATCATCTTTCAGTTGCTCATGTCGGCGTGGCCCGCCTTGAAGAAGATCCAGGATGAAGGCCCGACCGGACGTGTGAAGATCCAGGAATGGACCCGCTACACCACTGTCGGCCTGTGCATTGTGCAGGCGGTCGGATGGCTGACGTACATCACCTCGCAGGGGATGGTGTACCAGGCCGCGGCACAGAACCCGATGTGGTGGATCACCGCGGTCACGGCCCTGACGGCCGGCACGGTCTTTCTGATGTGGCTGGGCGAGCAGATCGACCGGTTCGGGATCGGGAACGGGGTGTCGATGATCATCATGGCCGGCATCCTGACCGGGATGCCGCAGGCCGTCTTCTGGGTTTTCGGGAACTTTGATCCGACCGACCCGACCAAGATGAACTACATGAGCCTGCTCTTCCTGCTGGGCGGCTTCGCGCTGGTCGTGGGGGGGTCGGTCATCCTGACCGTGGCGCAGCGGCGCATCCCCGTGCAGCAGGCGAAGCACACCCGCGGCCGGCGCGTCTACGGCGGTCAGCGGAGTTACCTGCCGCTGAAGGTGAATCACGGCGGCGTCATGCCGATCATCTTCGCCAGTTCGCTGATGATCTTCCCGTCGGTGATCTTCGAGGCGCTGGCGAAGGCGGCCCAGCCCGGCTCGTCGCCCGCGTGGTGGATCGCCACGACGAGGTGGCTGGGCGACGCCTTCATGATGGGCGAGTTCCCCTACGTGCTGCTCTATGTGCTGATGGTCTACTTCTTCAGTTACTTCTGGATCACGGTGCAGTTCAACCCGGAGGAGATGTCCAAGCAACTGCGCGATCACGGATCATTCATCCCCGGCCTGCGTCCCGGCCCGCGCACGGCGGAGTACCTGGAAACCGTGATGGAGCGGATCACCTACGTGGGGGCCGCGTTCCTGGCGGTGATCGCCGTGCTGCCGATGGTCGTGAACAAGAGCCTGAACATCGACTTCTCGGTGACGCAGTTCCTCGGGGGCACGGGCCTGCTGATCGTGGTGAGCGTGACGCTCGACTTCCTGCAGCGCGTCGAGGCGGCCCTGCTGATGCGGAACTACGCGGGCTTCCTCAGCGGGCAGGAGGGCGGGCAGAAGATGCGCATCCGAGGTCCACGGGGCTGACGATCGCGGGCGCGGCATGGTGATCGTTCTCAAGAGTCAGGACGATCTCGCGGCGATGCGAGTCGCGGGTCGCGCGGTGTGGCGCGCCTTATCCACGGCGATCGATCGGTGCAGCATCGGCATCACGACGGCGGAGGTCGCCGGCGCGGCACGGGCCGCTGCCGCCGAGTTGACCGAGGCCGCGGTCTGCACGTGCGTGAACGACGAAGCGGCGTTCGCTGCCCCCGGGCCGAAGCGGCTGGATGCGGGCGATCTTGTCACCGTTGACGTGGCCGGCGCGGTTGGGGGCTGGTGGGCGGATGCGGCTGGTGTCGTGGTTGTGCCGCCCGCGAAAGGAGAGGCCCCCCGGTTGGCGACGGCGGCCCGGAGCGTACTCGGGGCGGGGCTGGCGGAGGTGAGGCCTGGCGTGGCGTGGTCCGCCGTGGCGGCCGCGGTGCGGGCAGAGGCCGCGCGCCTGGGCGTCGGCCTCACTTCGTTGCCGGCCGGGCACGGGATCGGGCGTCGGCTGCACGAGGGACCGTCGCTGCGGCTGGCCGGGGTGGAGGGCGGGTCGGATGAAGTCATACTCCGGCCGGGCATGGTCATCACGCTGGAGCCGACGGTGACGGCCGGACTCGGAGGGGAGGTCGTCGAGCGGAACGGGAGGGTGTTCACGGCGGATGGCGGCCTCGCCTGCACCGAGGAGCGGACGGTGGCGATTCTCGAAGAAAGCGTGATGGTGTTGACCGGGGCATGACGCGGGCGCTCGGGCGGCCAACAATGTGCTTCCGGTCTCGGGAGGGGCGGCGTCGCCCCCCGGATCGGCGGCTCCCGGGAGGTGTATGGCGAAGCAGGATGAAAAGTTCACGTTCGAAGCGACGGTGATCGAGGCGTTGCCGAACGCCACGTTCAAGGTCCGCCTGCCGAACGAGCAGAAGACCGAGGTGCTGGCGTACGTGTCGGGGAAGATGCGGATGAACTACATCCGCATCCTGCCGGGCGACCGGGTGACGGTCGAGATGAGTCCGTACGACCTGACGAAGGCGCGGATCACGTATCGGCACTGAGTCTGGGCCTGCGAGGCCCCGCCCCGAGAGCGGGAGGGCGAGGAATCAGGCGTGCGAGGGCTTGCCCGGCGATTGGGAAGTGGCCGGGTCGCGGGGGCGGGCCTACCATCCCGGCCCCGCCGCGTGGGCGGGTTCGTGGTTGTGGATCGTATCCGAATCGGCCGCTGGGCCTGGGGTTTGAGCCGTGAAGGTCAAGGCGAGCGTGAAGCGTATCTGTGCGAAGTGCCAGGTGGTTCGCCGCCGGGGCAAGGTTCGCGTGATCTGCAAGGCGGACCCGAAGCACAAGCAGGTGCAGGGCTGACATCGACTGGGTTGAAGGAGCATCGCGGTGCCACGTATCGCCGGTGTTGACGTTCCCGAGAAGAAGAAGATCCTGTACTCGCTGCAGTACGTGCACGGGATCGGTCCGAAGTTCGCGTCGGACATCCTGGCCGAGGCGCAGGTCGATCCGAACCTGGCGGCGGGCGAACTGCCGGAGCAGAAGGTGGCGCAGATCAACGCCATCATCGACGCGAGTTACCTCGTCGAGGGCGCGCTGCGTCGGCACGTGTCGCAGAATGTCCAGCGGCTGAAGGACATCCGGTGCTACCGCGGCGAGCGTCACCGCAAGGGCCTGCCCGTCCGCGGGCAGCGGACGCGGTGCAACGCGCGCACGCGCAAGGGCCGGAAGAAGACGGTCGCGGGCAAGAAGGGCGTGAAGGCCAAGTGATCGCCGCGTGTCGCGGCATCATCGCGAGGTTCCTGCCCCGTGCGGGGAGAAGGAACCGCTGAAGCGAGGGACAGATGGCGAAGAAGGTCAAGAAGGTTCGCAAGAACGTCGTCCGCGGAATCGTGTACGTCCGCGCGACGCAGAACAACACGATCGTGACGATCACGGACCCGAACGGCGAGACGCTGTGCTGGGACTCGTCGGGCACGATCGGGTTCAAGGGCGCCCGCAAGAGCACCCCTTTCGCGGCGACCCGCGCGGGCGAGCAGGCCGGTCAGAAGGCCCGCAAGCTCGGCATGAGCGAGGTCGAGGTGCGGATCAAGGGGACCGGCCCGGGGCGCGAGTCGGCGGTGAACGGTCTGGTGAGCACGGGGCTTCGTGTGACGGCGATCGAGGACCACACGCCGGTGCCGCACAACGGTTGCCGGCCGCGGAAGCGTCGCCGGGTTTGATTCTGGTTCGTTCGCGTCGCCCCCGGACAGCAGGGGCCGAGGCCATGCGGCAGGGCCTTGGCATCCGAGAGCCGTCGGGCGTCTGACCTCTCTGGAGGCTGCCGCGGTCTGAGGTGGTCATCATGCGCATTCGCTGGCGTGGGCTGGAGTTGCCGAGCCGGGTCACGAACGACCCGAAGTTCAGGAGCGACACGTTCGGTCGCTTCACGATCGAGCCGTTCGAGCGCGGGTTCGGGACGACGGTGGGCAACAGCCTCCGGCGCATCCTGCTCAGTTCGCTCGAGGGGGCTGCGGTCAAGAGCGTCAAGATCAAGGGCGCGGAGCACGAGTTCACGACGCTTCCCGGGGTGCTGGAGGACGTCACGGACCTGATCCTGAACGTCAAGGGGCTCGTCGTGCGCCTCGACGGCGACGAGGAGAAGACGATGAAACTCGCGGCCCGCGGGCCGGGCGAGGTGACGGCCGACTTGATCGAGGCGGACCCGGCGATCACGGTGCTGAACAAGGGGTACGTGATCTGCACGCTGACCGACGAGGTGGATTTCGAGATGGAGTTTGTGGTCGGGAAGGGGCGTGGGTACGTTCCGGCGAGCGAGCAGTACAGCCGCAACGAGGAGCAGGAGATCGGCCGCATCTTCATGGACGCGATCTACTCGCCCGTCCAGCGCGTGCGCTACAAGGTCGAGGAGACTCGCGTCGGTCAGCGCACGAACTTCGACAAGCTGATCATGGAGATATGGACGAACGGCACGGTCGCGCCCGAGCTGGCGCTGGTCGAGGCCGCGAAGATTCTGCGCAAGCACCTCAACCCGTTCGTGCAGTACTTCGAGCTGGGCCAGGAGCGTGTCTCGGACGAGGCGGCGGCGGCGGCGGGCGTGGACGAGGAACTCATCCGCAAGCTGAACATGCCGATCGGCGACCTGGAGCTGAGCGTGCGGGCGAGCAACTGCCTCGAGTCGGCCAAGATCGACACGGTGGCGCAGCTCGTCACGCACAGCGACGCGGAACTGCTGAAGCTCCGCTCGTTCGGTCGGACCTCGCTGCGGGAGGTGAAGCGGAAGTTGCTGGACCTCGGTCTGGACCTGGGGATGTCGCTGCCGGAGGGGTACGCGTTGCCGACTTCCTCCGCCTGACGGGGGCGTCGGCCTAGAGTTGAGGCCCGCCGGGGAAGGCCGGGGGCGTAGAGGAGTTGCGTCATGCGCCACCGCAAGGCTGGCTACAAACTGGGTCGGACGACCGCGCACCGTGCGGCGATGCTTCGCAACATGGCCGCGTCGCTCTTCGAGCACGGGCAGATCGTGACGACGGTGCCGAAGGCCAAGGCCGTGCAGCCGTTCGTCGAGCGGATCGTGACGAAGGCGAAGCGGGGAGACCTGCACGCGCGTCGCCAGGTCATCGCCATGCTCGGGAACGATCGCAAGGCGTTCGCCTGGTCGTACCTTCCCAAGCAGGCGTCGGACGCGGAGCGCGAGCGCGTCGAGCAGCAGCGAGAGCAGGCCGAGGCGTTCTTCGACATCCCCGAGGCGTCGGCCGTCGAGCGGAACCGCTACGGCGAACTCCGCAAGGCGCCGCGGCTCGTGAAGCACATCTTCGACAACGTTGCCCCGCGATTCCAGGACCGCCCGGGCGGGTACACGCGCATCGTCAAACTCGGGTACCGGCGCCTCGGCGACGGCACGCCGCTTTGCGTGCTGCAGTTCGTCGGCGCGGAGGAAGGGCCCGAGGTCGGCGGGCGGCCCGGCACCAGGCGCAGGCAGGCGGACCGCCGCACGGCCTTTGCGGCCAAGCTCCGCAAGGACGGGCAGGAGGCGCAGGCCGCTACGGCCTGAGCGCTCCGTGGAAGGTAGAATCTCACGACGCCCGGCCATCGCGGTCGGGCGTTGTCGTTGGGAGAAGTGAACATGCGGAAGGCGAGAGTCGTCGTCGCGATCGTCGGTGTGCTGGCCTTGACGCTCGTGCTGGTCGGCGTGCGGACGAAACTCATCCGTCCGGTTCGTGCTCCGGTGAACACGGCCGAGGCACACGACGAGCCTGAGCAGGCCGCCGAGGACGCCCCGAGGCGCATCGTGGTGGTGGGGTCGAGCCTGTACCGGATCCCGGAGACCTCGCTCGAACGGGGGGAGGCGCGGATGCTGGTGGAGACCGCGGCGCGACTCGAGAGCGGTGCGGCGGACGGGGCGACGCTGAAGATGCTCCGCGGGCTTGCCGATTCGCTGTCTGCCGAGGGGCTTGCCCGGTGCGATGCCACCATGGGCGTGATCCAGTTCGAGGGTGAGCAGGCCGGCATCGGCGTGCAGGAGACGGTCGGGTCGGGTTCGCGGGACCTCAACCTGCTCTTCCGGCCGCGGCTGACCGACGACGGCGGCGCGGCTTTGGACGCGGAGTTGTCAGCGTCCGAGGCGTTCGGCAGCGTGGAACTGCTGACGCGGAACATCGGGCTGCCGCTCGGGCCGACGGGGCGGACGCGGATGGAGTTGATCGTTCCGCCGGGCGGCGGCGCGGTCGTGACCTGCCGGGTGCGCGGCGTGACCGGCGGCTCGTGGCGGCTGATCGCGTTCATTGAGGCGAACGAGCAGGGCGCGCCAGGCGGGCCGTGACGCGGGCAGGCTCCGGCGGCCGTACCATGCAGCCATGCTGGCGGAACTCACGAGGATCGAGTCAGAAGGGCTGGCCGGGTTGGCCGCGGCGGGGGATGCCGAGGCCGTCGAGGCGTGGCGCATCGCTTACCTGGGTACGAAGGGCCGACTCCGCGCCGCCATGGCCGGGCTGAAGGACGTACCAGGGCCGGAGAAGCCGGCGGTCGGTAAGCGGCTCAACGAGGTGAAGGCTTCGCTTGAGGCGGCGTTCGAGGCCAGGCGTGCGGCGTTGGACAACGGGCAGCCCGCGGCCAGCGGTCCCGTGCTTGACGTGACCGAGCCGGGACGTGTCGTCACGGAGTCGGCGGGGAGGCGGCACATTCTGACGCGGGTGCGGGAGGAGTTGTGCGAGGTCTTCGGGCGGATGGGGTTCGACGTCGCGGACGGCCCGGAACTCGAGGACGACGAGCACAACTTCGTGAAGTTGAACATTCCGCCGGACCACCCGGCGCGCGATCCGATCGACAACTTCTACGTGGACGACCCGCGGACGACCACCAGGCCGCGGATGATGCGCAGCCAGACGAGCACCGTGCAGGTGCGCGTGATGGAGGACGCGGTGGCCAGGGGGTGGGGGCCGCCGATCAAGGTCATCAGCCCGGGGCGCGTGTACCGGCCCGACACGGTTGACGCGACGCACTCGTTCATGTTCCACCAGATCGAGGGCCTGTTCATCGATCGCGGCGTGACCATGGTGGACCTGAAGACGACCCTTTTCCAGTTCGCTCGGGCCTACTTCGGCGACGGGGCCGAGGTGCGTCTGCGACCGTCGTTCTTCCCCTTCACCGAGCCGAGCGCGGAGTTCGACATGAAGATCGCCCTGCGCCCGGGCGAGCCGGCCCGGTGGATCGAGTTGGGCGGGTGCGGCATGGTGGACCCGGCCGTGCTGCAAGCGTGCGGCGTCGATCCCGAAGAATGGACGGGCTTCGCGTTCGGGTTCGGGATCGAGCGCATCGCCATGGGGCGGTACGGCATCCCGGACATCCGGCTGCTGTTCGAGAACGACCTGCGGTTCCTCGGGCAGGTGTGAAGCGTTGCGCAAGGGGGCTGCATGAGCGAGTTCGACCGAGGGCTGGAGCCGCCGACCGGGTTTGATCCGGACGATCCGTCGCTGTTCGTGGACGCGCCGAAGTGGCCGAAGGTGGTCGGGATCATCAGCATCTGCTGGGCGGGCCTGGGGCTTTTCTGCACGGGGTGCGGGCTGGCGATGATCCCGTTCTGGTCGCAGATGATGGAGCCAACGCTGGAGGGAGCGCCGCTTCCGCCGTCGATGGTCATGGGGCCGCTGGACTGGGCGCTCGGGGCGATCGGCCTCGGGTTGACCTTCGTCCTGCTCTTCGCGGGGATCGCGACGGTGGGTCGAAAGCCGGTGGGTCGGACGCTGCACCTGGCGTACGCGGTAGCGGCCCTGCCTCTGGTCGCGGTGAACATCTGGAATGCGCTCGACAAGAACGCCGCGATGGCCCAGTGGGCGGCGGACTACCCGAACAATCCGATGGCGCAGAGCCAGACCGGCCCGGGTGGCGCGATCGGGGCGGTGATCGGGGTCGTGATGATCCTGCTCTTCGGGCTTGCGTGGCCGGTGTTCTGCCTCGTCTGGTTCGGGTTGGTGAAGCGGTCGGGCGAGTCGATGACGGGCGGGGCGGGGGCTGGCGAGGTGCTGTAGAGGGCCTTGGGGGCGTGCCGAGCGAGAGGTGGTAGAGGCAAAGGTGGCCCTTGGAAGGCCCCGCCCCGGGAGCGGGGGGAGCGGCTCTGTCCACGGCCCTTGCGAGAGGTATACTGATCGGGTTCGCGGGCGTAGTTCAGCGGTAGAACGTCAGCTTCCCAAGCTGAATGTCGAGGGTTCGATTCCCTTCGCCCGCTTTGGACAACCGCCCGGGTCGCGTGTGCGATCCGGGCGGTTGTGCGTTGGGGCGCGAGCGGTCGAGCGGCCGACGGGGGTGTTGTATCACGGGGGCCACTTGAACTTGATCTTGGGGTCTGGCGCGTCGTTGACGCCGCCGCCGAAGGGGTTGCTCCGGCAGTTGTGGATCTCGACGCTCTGGGTGGGCCAGTCGTTCCACATCAGCGGCTCGAAGATCTGGTCGTCGAGGGCGACGATGGTGTCTTCGCTGTAGCACTCCATGGGCAGACCGTCGGGGAGCATGTCAATGCTCTGGACACAGTTGGCCGCCGAGATGTAGACGCCGGTGGGGGGTGCTCCCGCGAGGCCGCGGGCGCCGATGGTGTGCGGGGTGAAGTTGAGTCGAGTTCCGGCGAGGTCGTGCGTGCGGACATAAGAGGTCGGCGCGCCGCCGGAATCGGACCAGACGGAGATCGGGAAGCCGGCGCCGTCGATGGTCATGCCCAGTCCCTCGTCGTAGCAGGTCGTGCTGCCGGCGACGATGATGCGGTCGGGTGAGCCGACGGGCGGGCGTCGGAAGGAGATCGCGCCCGGTGCGGGGACGAAGTCAAGCCCGACCGCGTGCATGAGCCAGTTGGTGGGTGGAGGATTGCCGCAGGTGCCGGGAGTGAATCGTCCGACCACGACCTGCGGGCCGGAGCAGAAGTCCCACTGGTCGATGAAGATGCCCGCGAGGACCATGTCGAGCGAGGCGGGGTCGAAGTCGATGGCCCGCCACTGATCGACGTGGTCGTGGACGGTCGTGTTGGCGCCCAGGACTGGGTTGCCGGTGGCGGGGTCGATGTTGAGGATGAGGGCCTGGCTGCCGTACGCGCCGACAGCGACGATGCTGCCGGCGGGCGGGCTGACGCTGCCCGGTGGGACGATGGTCATGTCGAGGAGCGAGAGCGATCGCCCCAGGCCCGTTCCGTCGGCGTAGGTCCTGGACCACTTGAAGTTGCCCACGGCGTCGAGGCACGTGACGACGCCGACGGATGGCGCAGTGAACCCGAAGTAGAGCGTTCTGGAGACGACGACGTCGCCGTTGGGGAG
The DNA here is from genome assembly GCA_039794165.1 of Phycisphaerales bacterium. Taxonomy (GTDB): domain Bacteria; phylum Planctomycetota; class Phycisphaerae; order Phycisphaerales; family UBA1924; genus CAADGN01. Next base: position 207,659 of record JBDIVY010000003.1, on the reverse strand, counting down.
TTCCTCGACGGTGATGGCCGGGCGTTCGTAACTCCAGTCGAACACCGAGACGAGGTACTCGCCGGCGAGGCCGACGTACCAGGTGAGCGAGCGGGCGACGGTATCGGCGCGGCAGGCAAAGACGCCTTCGTTGCCGTTCGGTCTGCGGTACTGCCCCGCGATCAGGATGTCGCGCTTGTTGGCGGCGACCTTGACGTCGTAGCCGACGAGGTCGCCCCTCGGGAAGTGGTCGGTGAGGAGCCACTCGTCGATGATGGTGTGCTGCGAGGACCAGAAGACGACGTGCAGGCCCTTCTCCCCCGTCGGCAGCGTGCGCGAGCCAACGCTCACGAGCCGATCGACGACGGCGGGAGCCTTGAGGAAGGCGTCGAGGGCGTAGTGCTCGGTCGGCTCGGCGGGGCCGGCCACGCTCTGGTACTCGCGGTCGGTGTCGAAATGCTTGATGAACTGGGCCTGGGTCGCGGTCGAGGCGGCACAGAGGGAGGTTGCGACGAGTGAGGCGAGAGTCCGCCGCCGGGGTGTCACGGGTGTTCTCCTGCGAAGCCCGATGGGTGTGCGTGTCTCCGGGCGATTTGGCTTCGACGATCGCCCGTCCGAAGGGGATTGGCGCGAGCGCGGGCGGTCTGTCAGGTCAGGAAAGGGAAATCGCAGGGGCGTACCGTGCGGCCTGATTCCCTACAATGACCCGAACGCCGCTTCCAGAGGCTCGCCCTCCCCATGCCGCTGACGCTCGTCGAGAAACTCGCCACGCACGCCGCGGTCGGCCTCGGGCCGGGCGAGGCGGCGTGGTCGGGGCGGATCGTCCGCATCCGCCCGAAGCACGTGATGACGCACGACAACACGGCGGCGGTGATTCCGAAGTTCCTGGGCCTGTTCGAGGGGACGGGGCGCACGCCGCGCGTGCACGACCAGCGCCAGCCGGTCTTCGCGATCGATCACGACATCCAGAACGTGACGCCTGAGAACCTCGGCAAGTACGCGAGGATCGAGCGGTTCGCGGCGGAGCACGGGATCGACCACTACCCGCCCGGCACGGGCATCTCACACCAGGTGATGGTGGAGCAGGGGTACGTGACTCCCGGCTCGATGGTGGTGGGGTCGGACTCGCACTCGAACCTGTACGGTGCGCTCTGCTGTCTGGGTACGCCGATCGTGCGCACGGACGCGGCGTGCCTGTGGGCGACCGGGACGACGTGGTGGAGGACGCCGCGGGTTGCGCGGTGCGTGCTGAGGGGGCGTCTGAGGTCGGGCGTGGTGGGCAAGGACGTGATCATCGCGCTGTGCGGCGTGTTCAACCGCGACGAGGCGCTGAACCACGCGGTGGAGTTCGATGGCGAGGGCGTCGCATCGCTCTCGATGGACCAGCGCATGTCCATCGCGAACATGACCACGGAGTGGGGCGCGCTGGCGGGGCTTTTTCCCTTCGATGGGACGCTGCGCGAGTACCTGCTCGGCCGGGCCGGGTACTTCGCGCAGTGGCGACGACCGGGTGTGCGACGGGACGGATCGCTCGGCGGGTACACTGCCGCGGACGTCGAGCGGTGGTGGGAAGGGCGGCGCGAACTCGCGGCGGACCCGGGCGCGGCTTACCACGTCGAAATGGAGTTGGACCTCTCGACGGTGATCCCGCACGTGAGCGGGCCGAACGGGGTGAAGGTGATGCACTCGCTGCCGGAGATGGAGAGACGGCGCGTGCGCATTCAGAAGGCGTACCTGCTCTCGTGCGTGAACGCTCGGCTCGACGATCTCGCCGAGGCGGCGTCGGTGGTGCGCGGGAAACGTGTGGCGGATGGTGTCGAGTTCTACGTCGCCGCGGCGAGCGCGGAGGTGCAGCGGGAGGCGGAGCGTCTGGGCTGGTGGCGAGCGCTGCTCGACGCGGGTGCGATCGCGCTGCCGTCCGGGTGTGGGCCGTGCATCGGTCTGGGCGCCGGTCTGGTGCGCGACGGCGAAGTGGCGATCAGCGCGACGAACCGCAACTTCCGGGGGCGGATGGGGAGCCCGAACGCGGAGGTGTATCTGGGGTCGCCGGCGGTGGTCGCCGCGAGTGCGGTCGCGGGGTTCATTTGTGCTCCCGGATCTTTCGCCGATTCGCGTGCGGTGGCATCGCATCGCGTGGGTGAGCGGGCGGCCGCCTCACAGGCTCCCAACGGACAGAGGCGGGTGGTGGCGGGGTTTCCGGGCCTCATCCGGGCCGGAACGGTGTTTCTCCCCCGGGACGACATGAACACGGACGGGATTTTTGCCGGGAAACACACCTACAATGAGGCCCTGACACCCGAACAAATGGCCGCCGTCGTCTTTGAGAACTATGATCCCGAGTTCAGCACGTACTACAGGCGGGGCGACGTGATCGTGTCCGGTCGGAACTTCGGGGCGGGTTCGAGCCGCGAGCAGGCGGCGACAGCCCTCAAGCACAGGGGCGTGCCGTGCGTGGTCGCGGCGTCGTTCAGCGAGACCTACCTGCGCAACGCGTTCAACAACGGCCTGCCGTGCGTCGAGTGTCCGGGGCTTGTGGAGGCCCTGCACGAGCGGTTTCCCGGACTGACGGTCGGAACGGCGCAGGGGCCGACGGTTGAGATCGACTTCGGGTCGTCGGTCGTGCGGTGCGCGGGGGAGGAGTACGGGTTCACGCCGCTCTCGCCGGTCGCGCAGGAACTGGTGGCGATGGGGGGGGCGGAATCGATGACGCGGGCCGCGCTCAGCGCGGGATGAGGATCGAGGCCATGGCGAAGAAGGCAGGAACGACAGCGACGAAATCCGCTCCGAAGCCCAAGAAGGCGGCCGCTCTCGCCGAGAAGGCGATGGCGAACGGCGGCGTCGTCGCCGAGGCGAACGGCGAGGACAAGACGGCGGGGATCACGGAAGAGGCGGTCAAGAAGGGGACGGGGCGCGGGTGGGAGGACTGGTGCCGCATCCTGGACGACGCCGGTGCGGAAGTGATGACGCACAAGGAGATCGCGGTCTTCCTGACCGAGCGCGACGGGCTTTCGGCCTGGTGGGCGCAGATGGTGACGGTGGGCTACGAGCAGGCGCGGGGGCGGCGTGAGCCGAACCAGGCCGCGACGGGCTACCAGACTTCGGCGAGCCGCGTGATCGAGGTTCCGGTCTCGCGCGCGTACCGGGCGTGGGCGGACACGCGGACGCGGAAGCGCTGGCTGATGACGCCGTTCACGGTGCGGGTTGCGAACCGCGACAAGAACCTTCGCGTGACCTGGCCGGACCAGACGTTCGTGGACGTGTATTTCACGCCCAAGGGCGAGGGCAAGTGCCAGGTCGCGGTGCAGCAGCGCAAACTGAAGGCGTCCAGCGACGTGTCGAAGGCCAAGAAGTTCTGGGCCGATCACCTGGAGCAGTTGCGGGCCTTGCTCGAAGAGTGAGCCGGTGGCGAAGCACCGAATCGCGTGGATGCCGGGCGACGGCGTCGGGCAGGACGTCATGGACGCCGCGCGGCTCGTGCTCGATGCGCTCGGGTTCGACGCCGAGTACGTGCCGGCCGACATCGGCTGGGAGTGCTGGCGGCGTGAGGGCGACGCTCTGCCCGCCCGAACGATCGAGGCGCTGAAGGGGACCGACTGCGCGCTGTTCGGCGCGATCACCAGCAAGCCGAGCGAGGAGGCGGAGGGGGAACTGGACCCGTCGCTGCGTGGGCGGGGGCTGGTCTACGTCTCGCCGATCGTGCGCCTCCGGCAGGTGTTCGACCTGCACACGAACCTGCGTCCGTGCAGGGCCTACGAGGGGAACCCGCTGAACTTCCGCGGCTCGGAGGCTTGGCCGGTGTCGGGGCCGATCGATCTCGTGGTCTTCCGCGAGAACACGGAGGGGATGTACGCGGGCGTGGAGTTTTTCCCGGTGCCGGAGCGTGTGTACGAGGCATTGTGCGCGAATCCTCGCATGAAGCCGTGGGCCGCCAAGGGGCTGGAGAGCGTCGCACTTTCGACGCGGATCGTGTCGCGTCAGGGGTGCGAGCGCATCTGTCGGCGGGCATTCGAGCACGCGAGAAGGCACGGGCGCCGGCGGGTCACGCTGGTCGAGAAGCCGAACGTGCTGCGGGAGACCGGGGGGCTGATGACGCGGGTCTTCCGGGAAGTCGCACGCGGCTATCCCGGGATCGCGAGCGATGAGGCGAACATCGACGCGGTCTGCATGTGGCTGCTGAAGAACCCGCAGGAGTACGACGTGCTCGTCGCCGAGAACATGTTCGGCGACATCATCTCCGACCTGTGCGCCGGCCTCGTCGGCGGGCTGGGCTTCGCGGCGTCGGCGAACATCGGCGATGACTACGCCGTCTTTGAGCCGACGCACGGGTCCGCCCCGAAGTACGCGGGGCAGCACGTCGTGAACCCGATGGCGATGCTGCTGACGGTCGGGCTGATGTTCGAGTGGCTCGGTGAGCCGTCGCTCGCGGGGCGTCTGGAGTCGGCGATCGCCGAGGTGATCCGCGAGGGACGTGTGGCGACGTACGACGTGAAAGGTCGCGGGCGCGGGGATTCGACGCTCGACGTTGCGAGAGAAGTGGCCCGGAAGGCCGCCGGCGCATGAGAAAGGGCGGGCGATCCGCGCCCGCCCGGGTGGGAGTTCACACAGAGGCGGTCAGGCGCGACGCCGACGGATGGCGAGCGCACCGCCGACGGCGAGCAGGGCCGCGGTGCCGGGCGTGGGCACGGTCACGATCCAGGCGCTGGATTCGTCGGCGAGTGCCTGCACGTGGCCGGCGAATCGGAGGGCGGTCGGGTCGGTGTAGGCGGCCTGGATCGCGGTGACGGACGACGAACCGGGGTCGATCTTGAGCGAGAGCCACTCGCCGGGGCCGACGCCCTTGGCCGGCTTGGGGTTGTCCGCGCCGAAGGCGAAGAGGGAGCCGCCCCACGGGCCGCCGAAGTCGGCGATGGAGCCGGGCGGGTTGGCCGGCGTGGCGCCGTTGCTGAACGAGACGCCGTTCGACCAGGCGTGCAGCGAGACACCGCCCCACAGTTGCGAGGTGGGGGTGTTCTCGACGTAGAGGGTGGTGAGCACTCCGGCGGTGTCGGAGTCGTTGGAGATCACGAGTTCGGCGAACGAGCCGTGGTCGATCACGTCGAGGCGGATGGTGAGGCCGGCGACGGAAGAGGCGTCCTCCATGTTGAAGGGCGTGGCGACGATGTCGGCGTGCGCGGCCGAGGCGAGGCCGACCGTGGCGAGCGTCCCGAGGGCGATGCACGAAGTCCTTCTCATGCTGAACCACCTTTCCGGCGTTGGCCGGCTGATGCGGGCCGCGTCGTGCGCGACGTGTGCCCTGACACCTCCACCATTCCATTCGAACGGTGGTGCGGCCAGTCCGCGCGGGGACGACTCGCTCCCGGGGAAGCGACTACGACAGCCGTAAGGGTGCTGCGGGCGCGTTGTTGACGGCGACGACGAGGGCGCCGCGAGCGAGGTCCGAGAACTCGGTTCGCGCGGAGGTCAGCGCTCGGCGCGCAGTTCACGCTCGGCGTCGAGCCAGTCTTCGAGGTCGTGGCCGTCCCGGCAGCCGCGGGCGATCCAGAGTTCGTATGCGCGGCGGCGGACCTGATCCGGTGTCGGCGCGTCGGGTGCGACGTGGGCCGTTGGAGCACATTCTGATGCGGAGGAAGCCTTGGGGGGGGGGATATCCAGCGTCGGCCGGCGGCCGAGTGTGCGGCGTCGTGGGGCCTCGGTGCGTCGAAGCGAGTTCAACTCGGCCAGGGCTTCACGCACCGTCCCGGGTTCGGCTGTCCCGCTCCGGGTTGTGCTGCCTTCCGCGTGATGGCTTCGCCGTGTCATGGGGCCTCCCTTCCCTCGGTGCATGCGGATATCTATGTCTTGAATATTATCGGTGAAGGGGATGTACGGGTCAAGATGGGTAACGAGAACTCTGTGTTTGCCATAAGGTCTTGTCAGGAACGAGGTTGCAGGAGACCCGAAGGTCAATGCCTGATCCGGACGTGTGATTCGGTAGTTTCGCGGGGGCGCAACGCGGCAGGGCGGCGCGTCGTCCAGCCGATCATCAACGCCCACCGGGCGTGCGTGTAGGCTTCGCGGCGGCAGCGCAGGTGCGATTCCAGGAGGCGCGAGGATGTTCGGATTCAGGCGTCGCGTGAACGGCCGGCACCGCATCGAACCGCTCGAACCGCGGCAGTTGCTCGCCGCCGATCCGATCACCCAGGACCATCCGTTGTGGGCGATCCCCAACGGGAGCGCTTCGATCGACGGCGTGCTGAACGACGCTGCCTGGGCGGACGCGTTCACACTCCATCGCACGCTGCCGTTCAGGACTGGGGCGGCGGCGACCGTGCGGTTCATGTACGACGAGGCCGGCTTCTACGCCTCCGTTGACGTCAAGGACCAGTTTCTCTGGGCTGACGGCAACGGCGGGGGCGCCGGCAGCCGCTGGGAGTTGGAGAACGACGACTCGTTCCTCCTGTACTTCGATCTCGACGGCTCGCGCGACGAGTTCTTCCGGGCCGACGACGTCGCCATCGGCGTGAACATCGCCAACCTCGACCGGCCTGTGAACGGCGGCGGGGCGGTCGCCCGCGGCAAGTATGTGATGGGCGACGGGCAGGGCGGCGCGCCGGGCATTTTGAACGCCGCGCCGGACGACCTGGCGACCTCGCTGCCCGCTGGTTTTCTGTACGCCACCGTCGTCAACGGCACGGTCAACGACAACTCCGACCTCGACGACGGGTGGACGATGGAGATGTTCATCCCGTGGTCCGCGTTGGGGACGACGGCCCCGACGCACGGCCGAACGATCGGGATCAACTTCGAGGTGATCTTCGACGACTCGGGGGGCACACGGGACCTGACGGACCGGCGCGACCTGCCCGAGCGGTTCGAGATGCCGGCCTTCGTGGACGACTTCATCACAGGCGTTCACAGCAGTTACGCAACCACGCAGGCGGGCATCCGCGGGCCGGTGAACTACGCGGAGGTGATGTTCATCGACACGCGGGCGGGGGAGCGGCCCGCGCCCGTCGCGGGGCTTGTCGCGACCGACGCGACGGGCTACTCGGCGCGTCTTCGGTTCGACGCCCCGACCGGGACGACGGGGGGACTCGGTCATGTCTCGGGGTACCAGGTCCGGTTCGGCGAGTCGCCGATCGTGAGTGAGGGTGATTGGCTGAAGGCGACGGTGTACGAGCATCGCCACGTGCCGCGGCTTGCTGGACTGGAGGAGGACGTTCGGATCATCGGCCTGACGCCCGGGACCACGTACCACGTTGCAGTTCGGGGGTTGGATGCGGCCGGCGCGTTGGGCGATCTTGCCGGGTCCGTGCAGTTCACGACGCGGACGACGGCGCAAGACCCTTCCGGCGGGCTGCGGCTCGTGCCGTCGCCGCTGGGGCGGATGGTGGTCACCGAGCGGGGCGATGCGTTCGTGGCGGTGGGGGACCACCTGGGGCTGAGTTGGAACTACACGCGCAACCTGTACCCCGGGAACGTGTGGGACAACGAGGGCAGCGTCTTCCAGAACTTCCACGACCAGCCGTCGTTCGAGGGTCCGGCCGGGCCGTACTTCGAGGCGCTGGCCGCGCGCGGCATCAACACGATGCGCGTGTACCTCGAACTGCTGAACAACCACTGGCAGGGGAACCCGACGGTGCCCACGGGGCCTGACACGCCGATCACCTCGGCGCCGGACGGGCTGTACTGGCTGGAGTGGCGAGCGGGCGAGTTCAACGCGGACATGCGGCAGTTCATCCACAACCTGCTGGAGGAGGCCGATCGGAACGGCATCTACGTGATTCTCAGCGCGTTCGACACGTTCCACTACGACGAGGTCTTCGAGGCGTTCGGCGACTCGGGCTCGGCGGTCGAGGGTCCGTGGGCGCAGAACTTCGGCGGCCCGCTGGCGTCGATCAATGACTTCTTCCAGACAGCCGAGACGCTCGAGATGGCGAAGCGACGGATGGAGGTCGTCGCGGACTGGGTCAACGAGAGCGAGTTCGGCCGCCGCGTGATGGGGTGGGAGATCCCGAGCGAGTGGGACAGTTACGAGTGGACGCTGAACGCGGAGGGGGACGTGGGTCCGGGGCGCGAGCCGGAGTTCGCGCGTCGGGCGCAGTGGATCGACGCTCTGGCGGCGCACATGCGGGAGTACGACCCGCACCACATGGTGCTGAACAGCACGATCGCGCAGGACCCGCGGGGGCCTCTGAACCGCCTCAACTTCCTGAGCCGGAACTTCGACGCGATAACGCCGCACTTCTACACGAACGCGAACGAGGAACCGATCAACAACCCGGACACGGACCGCTCGATCCGTGCCGCCGTCGAGCAGGGGAACATCACGGCGTACTGGCTGACGCACGAGTGGCTGAGGCGGCCGATCATCAACGGCGAATGGGGGATGACGCGCGTGGACTGGCCGAACGGGCGTCCGGTCTACGGGCCGGGCTTCACGCAGTCCGACGACGAGGCGCTGTTCCGGACGGTGCTGTGGTCCGGGCTGGCTTCCGGGCAGTTCGGCACGCCCTTGCGGATCGTGACGGAGGAACTCGACTTCACCGGGTACATTCTGCCGAACGGGATGCGGGCGCTGCAGCAGACCATGTCCCGCTTCGTGCTGCACGGTTCGCTCGGGTTTGACTTCTCCCGCTACCACCCCGACTCGCTGGTCGGCCGGATGTCATCGACGAACTCGTCAGGCGACGTGCTGCACCTGTTCGGCGGTTCCGACCGGAGCCGGGGGCTGGTGTACGTGCTGAAGGACGCGAACGTGCGCGAGGGCACGGTGCAGGGTGCGAGGCTGACGGTGCGCGGCCTGATGCCGGACACGCTGTACGACGCTGAGGTCTGGGGGACGGCGGCGGGTGTCACGGGGCCGGCTACGACGCTGACCGGGCTGTTCAGCCCGGACGGCTCGCTGACCTTTAGCCTGCCCTCGTTCGCGCGAGATCTCGTGGTGCGTTTCCGCGCACGGGACGCTCAGGGCCAGACGGAGAAGATCGTCTCGACGAGCGTCGGCTCGTTGATCGCGACGTTCGCGCTGGGGCCGGACCTTCGACCGTTCCTGATGCTGTCGGACGGGAACACGGGGGACGTGAGCCGGCAGGACATCGCGCTGCTGACCAACTTCCGTGCACGGGTGCACGACATGACGCCGTACGTCACGCCGGACGGGCTGCTGCACCTGGCGGTGACGGACGAGGAGCACAGGCTGTGGATCTTCAGCGGCGACCACGAGCTCGGGACGTGGAGCGTCGTGAACAAGACCGCGGAGATCGGCGCGCCGGGGCTGACCGGCGACCTGACGAGCTACCAGCCGAGTTGGGGATCGATCCACGTTGCGGGGCTGGACGCCCGGGGCCACGCGATCAACTACTGGTGGGCGCCGGGGCTGCCGGCGTGGGAATACTCCGACCTCACGGCCCTCTTCAACGGCCCGACGATGACAGGCGGACTGGCGGGGTACGTCGCCGCGTGGGACGGGCTGAATCTCGCGGGCCTGAATGATGGCGGCGAGGTGATCGTCTACTGGTGGGCGCCCGGTCTCTCCGACTGGCAGACGCTGAACATGACGACGCTCTTCAGCGGGCCGACGTTCGAGGGGCAGTTGGACGCGTACGTCACGCCGTGGGGCGGGCTGAACATCGCTGGGCAGACGGCTGGGGGCGAGGTCTGGACGTACTGGTGGTCGCCTGCGCTGCGCGATCAGAAGGTCGCGGCGGGCGAGCCGGATGGATGGGAGGTCGCGAACATCTCGCAGGCGGCGGCAGCGCCGGCGCTCGACCGAGCCGTCTCGGCCGCCGTGTCGGCCGACGGGGGGATCAACCTGTTCGGGCTGACTCCGGCCGGAAACCTCGTGATGCTGCGGTTCTCGCTCGTCACGCTCGTGTGGAGTTCGAGCGACGCCACCGCGCTCGCGAGCGGGCCGACGATAGACTTCCCGGTGTCCGCCGCATCGGCGGGCGGGCGCATGATCGTCGCGGCACGTGACGCGGGTGGGCAGAGCGCGCTCGGCCTGTTCACGTTCCTGCTGGGCGAAGAGACGTGGAACTTCGAGCCGATCGGAAGCCCGGTCGTGCTCTAGGCGACTCGACGGCTGGAGCGAACCGGGATGAGCGCGAAATCACGGTCGAAAGCGTTCGTGCAGCGGCTGCTCAAGCCGGGACTCGCGGGCATCCACGCGCGGCTGGATCAACTCGGGACGACGCGGGCGGACACCGTCGGCATGTGGCGCGGGGGGTTGGCCGACGGGAGAGTGGTGCACGCCGACGGCGTCGATGCGGTGCGAGCGGAGGAGCAGACGGCGAAGTACCGCGACGAACTGGCTTTCTGGGTTTCGCTCATCCGCGAGCCGGAGCCCCACGCGGGCATCGGAGACTACGAGGAGACGTTCGGTCGTTGGCAGCGCGATCGGATCGCTGAGTTGGGGCGGTTCGTCGGCGCGACCGGCGAGCACGAACTTCGCGCGTGGTGCGCGAGGCAGTCCGTCCTGGAGATCGGCCCCGGGCCGTACCCGGCCGTCGCGGCGGCACGCTGGCGGCGGGCGATCGCGGTCGATCCGCTTGCGGACGGGTACGTGCGTGAGGGTTTGCTGCCGAAGCGGGCGCACTGCGATGAAGTGGTGTTTGTCGCCGCGCCGGGCGAGTCGGTTCCCGTGCCTGGCGGCATCGCGGACCTCGTGATCGCGGAGAACTGTCTGGACCATGTCACGGACCCTGCGTGCGTGATGCTGGAGTGCCGGCGCGTCCTGCGGCCGGGCGGGCTGCTGTGGCTGCTCGTGGACCTGATGGACTACAGCGACCACATGCACCCGCACTCGTTCAGCGAGGAAAAACTCCGACGGTTGATCGTGACGACCGGGTTCGTCGTCGTCCGCGAGCGCGTTTCAAAGGACCACAAGTCGCACCCGAACGCGTACGGCGAGTACCGGGCGTTGCTGGCGAGGCCGGGTGGGACACGCGACGTCGCGGGCACACCGGTGACCGTTCGAACGGTCGAGCCTGCGCGCGCGATCGAAGGGTGAACGTCAGGAAGCCGCTCGGATCGGCCGGGGGATCGCGCCGGCGAGAGCGACCGCGAGCGAGTCGATCTGGTCCGGCGTGTGCTCGCTGGAGACCATCAGGCGGAAGTACATGGGCGCGGGGCCGCCGGGGTAGTCGATGAGCGGGACGCGGAAACCCGCGGCGGTCAGCGTGGCTCGGGCGTGCTCCATGTCGTCGCGTGTGCCGAGCGTGAAGGTGATGATCGGGGTCGGGTCGGGGCAGACGGCCAGCCCGAGGCGGACGGCGTGCGCCCGCAGGCGCGAGGCGTTGTCGCGCAGGCGTTCCAGGCGCCAGGGTTCGTCACGCATCACGCGGAGTCCCTCCCGCGCGGCTTCGGCGAGTGCCGGCGGAGTCGGCGTGGTGCAGACGTAGGCGGTGGCGCGTCTGGCTCGCTCGATGAAGCAGTGTTGGCCGGCGACGATGCCGCCGGCGCAGCCGAGGCCCTTGGCGAGCGTGGTGGTGAGTGCGATGCGAGGATCGTGCAGGGCGTGGTGCGAGGCCGTGCCGCGCCCGTCCGGGCCGAGCGTCAGGAAGCCGTGGCAGTCGTCGACGATGAGCAGGCCGTCCTCGGGGAGCGCGGCGAGGAGGTCGCGAAGGCGTGCGATGCGTCCGTCCGCGGCGAAGACGCCGTCGACCATCATGACGACGCCGTGCTCGGTGTGCTCGGCGGCCATGGTCGAGGCCTGGTCGGTGTCGGCGTGTCGGTAAACGAGCGTGTGGAGTCCGGCGGCGGCGGCGGCGTCGTGGAGGCTGGCGTGGGATCGCTCGTCGAGGATGGCGACGCCGTGCGTTCGTGCGGCCGCCTGGGCCGCGGCGACGTTCGCGGTGTAGCCGTCGGGAACGAGGAGCGCGGTTTCCAGGCCGAGGAAGTCCGCCATCTCCCGTTCAAGGCGCTCGTGTGGGCGAGCGTTGCCTGTCGTCTCGCGGCTGGCCGACGCGCTGAGGCCGAAGCGAGCGAGGGCGTCCTGCGCCGCGAGCACGACGCGCGGGTGGTGCGCCAGCCCGTGGTAGTTGCAGCCGCCGAAGGAGACGAGCGTGCGTCCGTCGGTGGTGGTCACGGTTGTTGCGGTCGCGGCGTCGAAGGGGGGGGCTGGCATGGTCAGCGTCCGTGCTGAAGGGGTGCGTTCGCGTGCCGGTCGCAGGCCGGGGGCGCGATGGTGGACATGGTATGAAGTCCGGGCGGCGCCGCAAGCAGCGGGCGGATCGAGTTGACCGTGATGGCGACGGTCGCGGTGTCGCCGTGGACGCCGCCGCGGATGGTCAGGTCGATCGGTGGGTCGCCGTCGATGCGCACGCTGTCGTGCGGGCCGGCTTGTCCGATGGCGGCGACGAACTCGAGCCGAACGGCGTCGCGCCGTCCCCCGACGCCGACGGCGACCTGCCTCACGCCTGCCGCCCTGCCCGGCTCGATCACGCCGAGGGCACACCGGAGTTCGCGGTCGGCGATGACGGGTTCGACGGATTCGCTCCAGTCCTCGATCTCGATGGCGAGGCGGTCTGCGATGAAGTGGAGGCTCTCGCCGATGCCGACGTGGCGGAGCCAGCCCTTGCGGACGCCGCGCTCGAAGGCGTCGCGGTCGAGGCCGGCGCCGATCTTGCGTTGGAACGGGAGGCGGCGCGTCGAGGCGTCCTGCACGCGCTCCACCCGCACGGATCGGACGCTCCGGCAGACGCCGGTGGCGACGACCGGCAGCAGGTCCATGAGGAAGCCGGGATTGACGCCCGTGCCCAGCAGTCGGCCTCCCCGGCGCACGGCCAGATCGTGGAGTTCGTCGGCGAGCAGGGCGTGTCGGAGGCGTGGGTAGACCAGTTCCTCGCAGGTGCTCACGACCGTGGCGCCACGCTCGAGCAGCGTGCGAAGCGTGGGGGCGCAGGAGGCGAGCGATGAGACGGTCGTCACGATGGCGGCGTCGAACGCGGCGGAATCGGCGGCGCGGGCGAGGTCGGCATCGATGGTGACCCCGGGCGTCGTGCCGGGGGCGAACTCGCTGAGGGGTCGTCCGGCGAGGGCCGGATCGGGATCGACGGCGGCAACGACGACACCCGCGCCGCGTGCGTGCAGATCGGAGGCGATGAGCCGCCCGAGCGGGCCAAGCCCGACGTGGAGAACACGCACCTGGTGGTTGGCGGATGCGGTCATGGCGTCTCGTCGTGAACGTCGTACACCTTGATCCACTCGAAACGTGACCGCCACTCGGCGACGACGGCAACGTGCAGCGGGTGCTCCACGTACGCAGCGTAGTCCTTCAGCGTGTCGAAGCCGACGTAGAAGGCGACGTCATACTCGGTTTCGACGGTCGGACGGCCGGTGCCGACGTGCTGGCCGCAGAAGTAGGAGGTGATGCCGGGGATGTGCGCGAGCCTGCGGTCGCAGTCGTCGATGAGCCGGGCGGCATCCGCGGGGTCCTTCAGTTTGAAGAAGACGACATGGTTGATCACGGCCGGGCGCGGGGGCATCCGCACGGTCGGTCCTGTCTCGGGTTGGGCACGGGTCGGAACGATGGCGAGCGTGAGTCCCACGGCGAGGGCGCCTGCCAGGACGGCAGTCACGATTCGGTTCTGGGCAAGCATGGTGTTTCTCCGGATGCCCGGTCAGCATACCCCAAAGGGGAGAATGCGTGCGTGAAAGCGGGCCAAGTCATTGGCGGGACAGGCGTTACGTGCTCCCCCGGCGGGCTGGTTTCGACACGGCCCTGCGAGACGGGTGGACCAAAGGGGACTTCCCTTGACTCCCTCCTGCACGGGCTTGGGGATGGGGCTAGAATCTGGTTGTCCGGCGGGACCAGGCGTCTGGTTCCGCAACTGGATCGCCGAAGCTGACTCTTGCCCGGGTTCAAGCAGCGGTCGGAAAAGCACTCGGGCAAGAGGATCGGGTTCATGAAGCTTTATGTCGGCAATCTCTCGTTCAGCACCACTGAGGACCGTCTTCGCGAGATGTTCGAAGAGCACGGTCAGGTCGCGTCGGCCACACTGGTGATGGACCGCGACACGGGTCGCCCCCGCGGGTTCGGGTTCGTCGAGTTCAACAACGATGATGAGGCCAGGGCCGCCATCAACGCCCTCAACGGCAAGAACATCGACGGTCGCGACCTCACCGTGAACGAGGCCAAGCCCCGCGAGAACCGCGGCGGTGGCGGCGGCGGCGGCGGCGGTCGTGGCGGCTACGGCGGCGGCGGTGGGCGCGGCGGACGGGGCGGCTGGTAATCCAGGCGTCGTTCAAAACACCAACCGTGCGACACACACCGGAGCCATCACGGCTTCCGGGGGGAAACACGACATCGGCCCGCGCGGTTCACACCCCGCAGGCCGGTGAGGACGGCAACGTCTCGCTCATCGATCGCAACGGGCGAGCTGAGCCGGCCGATAGCGTGTTCCTGACACCATTCGTTGACGCGATCGAGAACGAGCCCGCCCAGCGGGCTTCGTTTTTGTTTCGACTGGTCAATCTGCTCGCCGTCGTGGTTCCCTTCATCGGGCTGGTGGCCGCGATCGTCCTGCTTTGGGGCGTCGGTTTCGGCTGGGTTCACCTGTGGCTCCTGGTCGGGGGGTACATGCTCACGGGGCTGGGCGTCACCGTCGGCTACCACCGGCTCTTCACGCACAGGTCGTTCAGGACGAATCGCGTGGTGACCGCGGTCCTCGGCGTGCTCGGCTCGATGGCGGTCGAGGGGCCGATCCTGTCGTGGGTCGCCACGCACAGGCAGCACCACCAGCACAGCGACCGCGACGACGATCCGCACTCGCCTCACGGGCACGGCGAGGGCATCCGCGGGTTCCTCCACGGGCTGCTCCATGCCCACTTCGGCTGGCTCTTTCTGGGGCAGCAGAGCGACCCTGACAGGTATGCGCCCGACCTTCAGGCCGACCCGTTGGTGCGGGGCGTCAGCCAGCTGTTCGTGCTCTGGGTCGTGCTTGGTCTGGCCATTCCCGCGGGGATCGCGTGGGCCGTGACGGGGGCGTGGACGGGTGCGTTTCTCGGGCTGCTCTGGGGCGGGTTGGTGCGGGTGTTCCTCGTGCATCACGTGACGTGGAGCATCAACTCGGTCTGCCACCTGTGGGGGTCGAGGCCGTACCGCACGCACGACCACAGCCGCAACAATCCGATCTTCGGGGTTCTCGGATTCGGGGAGGGGTGGCACAACAATCACCACGCGTTCCCGGCGTCGGCGCGGCATGGGCTGCGGTGGTGGCAGTTCGACCTCAGTTACCTCGTGATCAGGGGGCTGGCGCTGGTCCGGCTGGCCCGGGATGTCCGGCTGCCGCGGCCGGAGCACGTCGCCTCGAAGCGGGCGGCGTGAGCGGGCGGGCGACGGGTCGGCGGAGCAATATGATCCGGCGTTCGTGCCCCCGGCGTGGATGGGCTGCGCCGCACGGAGACGGCTCATGCCGAGAGTGACACGTGCCGCGCTGATTCAGGCCTCGCTCTGCGAGGGCGCCGATGCCCCGTTCGATCGGATCAAGCGGTCGATGATCGACCTGCACGTTTCGCTGATCGCCGAGGCGGCCGATCGTGGGGCGCGGGTGGTGTGTCTCCAGGAGTTGTTCAACGGGCCGTACTTCTGCGCCGAGCAGGAGACGAAGTGGTACGCCTTCGCCGAGCCGGTGCCGGACGGACCGACGGTAACCACGATGCGCGGCGTGGCCAAGAAGCACGGTGTCATCCTGATCGTGCCGGTGTACGAGCGGGAGATGCCGGGGCTGTACTACAACTGCGCCGCGGTGATCGACGAGCGGGGGGAGTATCTCGGCAAGTACCGCAAGAGCCACCTGCCGCACTGCAAGCCGGGCTTCTGGGAGAAGTTCTACTTCGCGCCCGGCAATCTCGGGTATCCGGTCTTCGAGACAAGCGCGGGTCGGATCGGCGTGTACATCTGCTACGACCGACACTTCCCGGAAGGGGCTCGCATCCTCGGGCTGAACGGGGCGGAGATCGTCTTCAACCCCAGCGCGACCGTCGCGGGGCTGAGCGAGTACCTGTGGGAGATCGAGCAGCCGTCGATGGCGGTGGCGAACCAGTACTTCGTCGGGGCGATCAACCGCGTTGGGCACGAGGCGCCGTGGAACGTCGGCGAGTTCTACGGGAAGAGTTACTTCTGTGATCCACGGGGGAAGATCGTCGCGCAGGCCTCGCGCGACAGGGACGAGATCGTCGTCGCCGACCTCGACCTCGACATGATCGAGGAGGTCCGCGCCACGTGGCAGTGGTTCCGGGACCGCCGCCCCGAGACCTACGGCGGCGTGACGCGCCTCTGACGCGGGCGCGGTGAGGCGGGAGCGAACCGATGGCGTTGCTCATCACGGGCGGCCGAGTCATCACGGCGAGCGACGACCGCGTCGCGGACGTCTACTGCGAGGGCGAGACGATCACGCGAGTCGAACCGTCGATCGACGTGCGCTCGCTGCCCGCGCACGGGGCCGGGGTCGAGGTGATCGACGCGGCGGGCATGATGGTGTTTCCCGGGTTCATCGACCCGCACGTGCATATCCATCTGCCCTTCATGGGCACGCACGCGAAGGACGACTACGAGTCGGCGAGCAAGGCCGCGCTCGTGGGCGGGACGACGACGCTGATCGAGATGGTCTGCCCAGGGGCGAAGGACGAGCCTTCGGCGGCCTTCGACGAATGGCGGTCGAAGGCCGAGGGGCGTGCGGCGGTGGACTACTCGTTCCACATGGCCGCGGTGCGGTTCGACGAACTCGCGAGGCGGCAGTTGCGAGAGATTGTGCGGCAGGGCGTGGCGTCGTTCAAGGTGTTCCTCGCGTACAAGGGCGCGCTCAACCTCAACGACGCGGACCTCTTCGACCTCATGGCGATGGCGAAGGAACTGGGGGTCATCGTCACGGCGCATTGCGAGAACGCCGACGCGGTGGCCGCGATGCAGGCCCGTCTGATCGCGGCGGGAAAGATCGGCCCGGAGTGGCACGAGCCTTCGCGTCCGACGATCGTGGAGGCGGAGGGCGTCCGTCGGATCACGACGTTCGCGGAGTTGACCGGAGCGCACGTCTACACGGTGCACACCTCGTGCGAGGAGGCGGTGCGCGAGGCCGTCGAGGCGAGGCTCCGGGGCGTGAACGTATGGGTGGAGGCCGTCGTGCCGCACCTCACGCTCGACCGATCCTTCGCTGAGCGGCCGGACTTCGATGGCGCGAAGTACGTGATGTCGCCGCCCCTGCGCGACAAGCGGCACCAGGACTTCCTGTGGAACGCCGTCCGAGGGCGCGACATTGCCGCGATTGGCACCGACCATGCGCCCTTTGACTACCGGGGCCAGAAGGAGATGGGGCGCGGCGACTTCACGAAGATCCCCAACGGCGTGCCCTCTCTCCAGGAGCGGATCTCGCTCGTGTACACGCACGGCGTCGCGGCCGGGCGCATCGACCAGCACAGGTTCGTGGACGCCTGCTCGACTCAGGCCGCCCGCATCTTCGGGATGTACCCGAAGAAGGGCACGATCGCTCCCGGCAGCGACGCGGACCTGGTTGTGTGGGATCCGTCGTGGCGGGGCGTGCTCTCACGGCGCACGTTGCTGTCGCGTGTGGACTACTGCGCGTTCGAGGGCTGGCCCGTGAAGGGCAGGGCGAGCGTTGTGGCGGTGCGAGGCGAGGTGCAGGCCCGGAACGGCGAGTTCGTCGGCACGATCGGACGCGGGCGGTTCATCCCCCGCGAGCCGACGCACTTCTGACCGGCATGGATCAGTTGCGGGCGAGCCGTTCGCTCTGCTCGGTCACGCGGTCGCCCTCCCAGACCGAGTCGTCGCTCGCCGTGTCGGCATCGTCGGTCCGAGGGGCGATGCCGCGCTCGGCCTGGAGGCGGACGAGTTCGGCGTGCGTCGTGAAATACCGGAGGGAGTGGCCGCGGAACTCCTCGACGGTCGTGAAGCCGTGTCGGGACATGAACGCCGACAACCCCTCGCGCAGGGTGTCGATCAGGGCGTAGCCGAACTTCATGACGCCCGTGCAGACCTGGACGGTGTGGGCGCCGGTGAGGATGAACTGTGCGGCGTCCGCGCCGGACTCGACGCCGCCGATGGCGTGAAGGGTGCATTGGGGGAACTCGCCCCGCCTCGTCGGCTCTCCCGGGGCCGGGATGGGCTGCCCGTTGCCGCCGCCGAACATCATGGTGCCGAGTTCCATCACCATGCGCAGGGCGATGGGCCGGACAGCCTTCGAGGAGTACCCACCGGCGACGGAGTATCCCTCGACGGTCGGCTCCGGGCGGAGGGTGTCGAGGTTGATGCCCATGACGCAGAGGATGGTGTTGATCGCGCTGATGCCGTCGCACCCTGCACGGAGGGCTGCCCTGGCGGGTTCCTCGACGTGCGTGACGTTGGGCGTCAGCTTCGCCCAGACTGGGATGCGGGCGACCTCGCGCACCCAGCCGCAGACTTCGTCGAGGATGGCGGGATCCTGGCCCATCGCCGACCCCATGCGGCGTTCGGGCAGCCCGTGGGGGCAGGAGAAGTTCAGCTCGAGGGCGTCTACGCCGGTTTCCTGGACGCGTTCGACGATCTCGTGCCAGGCGTCGCGGCGGTACTCCTCCATGACGGAGGCGACGAGGACGCGGTCCGGGTAGCGGTCCTTGAGTCGCCGGAAGTCGTCGAGCCAGACGCCGAAGTCGCGGTCGCTGATGAGTTCGATGTTCTCCCAGCCGTAGATTTCTCGCGATGCGCCGGTCCGGAGGCGTGCGTACCTGGGCGCGACGTTCACGATCCGGGAGGCGTCGAGGCAGACGGTCTTTGCGACCACCGCCCCCCACCCCTCGTCAAAGGCTCGCGCGATGACGTTGGCGTTCGTGCCCGGCGGCCCCGAGGCGATGACGAACGGGTTCGGGAGGCGCAGGCCGTGGACGGTGACGCTCAGGTCGGGCATCAGGTCGGTTCCGGTCGTGGCAGGGAAGCCCCGGGCACGGGGGGCGTGACTATAGCGCGGCAGACGATTGTGCCGATCGGAGCGGCTCGCGTGGCCGGGGGGTTGCCGATCCTGTATGCTCCCCGCCGCACGGCGTTCCCGCCCGGAGAGCCTCGATGAGCGGTTCCGACCTTCAGCTTCCCCAGTTGCGCGGCATGGGCAGGACCTCGCGGACGGACGCGTGGTGGCTCCAGCCGGGGGCGATCCTGCTGGGGCTGACGGCGTTCATCGTCTACACGACCTGGGCCGCGCTGCAGGGGCAGAACTATTTCTACGACGGTGGCGGGGCGCACTACCTGTCGCCGTTCTACTCGCCGTTGCTGTTCGGGCAGGAGAACGAGCCGCGTGTGTTCGCCGCGACGCACCCGAGCTGGTGGCCGGGGTGGCTGCCGTTCTCACCGGCGATGCTGATTCTTGTCGGGCCTGCGGGGATGCGGTTCACGTGCTACTACTACCGCGGGGCGTACTACAAGGCCTTCTGGGGCGATCCGCCCGCGTGCGCCGTGGGCGAGCCGGGGTTCCGCGGCAAGCGGTACAGGGGTGAGCGGAAGTTCCCGCTGGTGATGCAGAACGCGCACCGGTATTTCTTCTACCCGGCCGCGGCGTTCGTGGTCATTCTCGCGTTCGACGCGTTCAAGGCCCTGTGGTTCACAAGGGCCGATGGGACGGGTTCGGAGTTCGGGATCGGCGTGGGGACGATCGTGCTCGCGCTGAACGCGGTCCTGCTGGGCGGCTACACGTTCGGGTGCCACTGCGCTCGCCACCTCGTAGGCGGGGGCAGGGACACGCTGTCGGACGCTCCGGTCCGCAAGTCGTGCTACACGTGCGTGAGTTGGCTGAACCGAAAGCACATGGCCTGGGCGTGGGTGAGCCTGGTCTGGGTCGCGTTGACAGACGTCTATGTCCGGCTGCTGTGCGCGGGCGTCATCACGGACCTTCGCATCATCTGATGGGGCTTGAAGACGGGCGGATGCCCGTGGGTTGAATACTCGCCATGACCGACTACCAGACGCACGAGCACGACGTCCTCATCATCGGTGCAGGCGGGGCCGGGCTTCGGGCCGCGATCGAAGCCTCGGCGGCGGGGGTGTCGGTCGGGGTCGTGTGCAAGTCTCTGCTGGGCAAGGCGCACACGGTGATGGCCGAGGGCGGCGTGGCGGCGGCCCTGGCGAACGTGGACGACCGCGACGGCTGGAAAGTTCACTTCGCCGACACGATGCGCGGCGGGCAGTATCTCAACAACTGGGTCATGGCCGAACTGCACGCGAAGGAGGCGCCGGACCGCGTGCGGGAACTCGAGGCGTGGGGCGCGCTCTTCGACCGGACGAAGGACGGGCGCATCCTCCAGCGGAACTTCGGCGGGCACAAGTACCCGAGGCTCGCGCACGTGGGCGACCGCACGGGGCTGGAGATGATCCGCACGCTCCAGGACCACGGCATCCACCGTGGCATCGAGTTCTACATGGAGCACACCGTCACGCGCCTGCTGAAGGACGGCGACCGCGTCGCCGGGGCGTTCGGCTATGACCGCGAGCGCGGGCGGTTCCGCGTCTTCCGGGCCGGGGCGGTGGTGCTGGCGACGGGCGGGATCGGGCGGGCGTACAAGATCACGAGCAACTCGTGGGAGTACACGGGCGACGGGCACTCGCTCGCGTATCACGCCGGCGCGGACCTGATGGACATGGAGTTCGTCCAGTTCCACCCGACGGGGATGGTCTGGCCGCCGAGCGTGCGCGGGATTCTCGTGACGGAGGGCGTGCGCGGCGAGGGGGGGCGGCTGGTGAATGACCGCGGCGAGCGGTTCATGTTCAACGACATCCCCGACCTCTACAAGAACCAGACCGCCAAGGACGCCGAGGAGGGGTGGCGGTACGTGACGGGCGACAAGAACGCGAACCGCCCGCCGGAACTGCTGACACGCGACCACGTCGCGCGGTGCATCGTGCGGGAGGTCAAGGCCGGCCGTGGCAGCCCGCACGGCGGCGTCTTCCTCGACATCGCGTGGATCAGGGAGAAGATACCCAACGCACCGGAGCACATCCGCAAGAAACTGCCAAGCATGTACCACCAGTTCAAGGAACTGGCGGGCGTGGACATCACGGCCGAGCCGATGGAGGTCGGGCCGACGACGCACTACGCCATGGGCGGCGTGCGTGTGGACGGCGTGACGCAGATGTCCACGGTGCCGGGGCTGTTCGCGGCCGGCGAAGTGGCGGCCGGGCTGCACGGCGCGAACCGGCTCGGCGGGAACTCACTGTCTGATTTGCTCGTCTTCGGCAAGCGGGCGGGAGAGTACGCGGCGGCGTGGGCGAAGGAGCATGCCGCGCCGGCCCCGGACGAAGGGCAGGTGCGCGACGCCGCGGCGGCTGCGCTTGCGCCGTTCGACCGGGCATCGGGCGAGAACCCGTACACGATCCAGCACGACCTGCAGGACATGATGCAGGACAGAGTCGGCATCGTGCGCACGGAGGCGGACATGGCCGCCGCGCTGGATGGGCTGGCGGCCTTGCACCGGCGAGCGGCGAACTCGCGAGTGGAGGGCAACAGGGAGTACAACCCCGGCTGGCACACCGCGCTGGACCTGGAGAATCTGCTCGCGGTGTCGGAGGCGGTGGCTCGGTCCGCGCTGGACCGGCGCGAGAGCCGGGGGGCGCACTTCCGCGAAGACCACCCGACCAAGAGCGACGAGTACGCGCGGCACAACACGATCGTGAGCCGAGGGCCGGACGGTTCGATGCGTCTGAGACGCCAGGCGATCGCGGCGCTCCGTGAAGACTTGGAGCAGGTCATCGAGGAGAACAAGTGACGCCGCAAGCATCCGACTCCCATGCTCCCCGCATCGCTGACCTCAGGCCGATGCTTGCGGTGACGGACTTGCCGAGGGCCGTCCGGTTCTACGTCGAGCGGCTTGGTTTCAACTGTTCCTCCATGCACGGTAACCCGCCCGTGTGGGCGGAGGTGGAGCGTGATGGGGTCGCCCTCATGCTGAACGCCCCTCCGGCGGATTGTGTGAGACGCGATGTGCCGCCGAAGAGCAGGGATTACCAGATTTTCTACTTTGACGTGAAGAACGTCGCCGATTTGCACGCTGAGTTTCGATCACGCGGCGTCCTGGTGACGGATCTCCGCGTGGCGTTCTACGGGATGAAGGAGTTCGAGGTCCGCGACCCGGACGGGTACTGGCTCTGGTTCGCCGAGCCGACGGATGAGCCGCAGACGGTCAGGGAGGATTAGTCGGCGAGCCCATCCCACGTTGTCGCACGTGTCCACGCAGCACGCACACTTTTCGGGAAAGCAACGCATGACGGAATCGGCATCCAACATCCAGGGTAAGAAGATCGCGGCGGGCATCTGCGGCATTCTGCTGGGAGCCCTGGGTGTGCACAAGTTCATCCTGGGAAGGACGGTGCCCGGCATCATCATGCTGCTGGTCTCCGTCCTCACGCTCGGATTCCTGAGCTGGCTCATGGCGATCATCGGGATCATCGAAGGTATCATCTACCTGACGAAGACCGATGAGGACTTCTACAACACCTACGTCGTCGGCAAGAAGAACTGGTTCTGAACGGGGCGACCCCGGCACGAGACACTTATGCCCAAAGCGACATTCCGCATCACGCGAGGCAGCGGCGAGTCCGCGGCGTTCAGGGACTACACGACGGACGTGTCCGAGGGCATGGTGGTCCTCGACGCCGTGCACCAGGTGCAGGCGGAGTCCGCGCCGGACCTGGCGTGCCGATGGAACTGCAAGGCGGGCAAGTGCGGGTCGTGCTCGGCGGAGATCAACGGCAGGCCGCGGCTGATGTGCATGACGCGGCTGAGCGACCTCGACCTCTCGATGCCGGTCATCATCGAGCCTCTGCGGGCGTTCCCGCACGTGAAGGATCTGGTCACGGACGTGTCGTGGAACTACCGCGTGAAGCAGCGGATCAAGCCCTTCAAGCCGCGCAGGCCCGACGCCCCGGACGGCACGTGGCGGATGCAGCAGTCGGACGTGGACCGTGTGCAGGAGTTCCGCAAGTGCATCGAGTGCTTCCTGTGCCAGGACGTCTGCCACGTGCTTCGGGACCACCACAAGCACGAGGAGTTCGCCGGCCCGCGGCACTTCGTCTACGCGGCCGCGCTGGAGATGCACCCGCTGGACGTCGAGGATCGGGTGGGCGACCTGCGCGGGAAGGACGGCATCGGGTACTGCAACATCACGAAGTGCTGCACGAAGGTGTGCCCGGAGCACATCACGATCACGGACAACGCGATCATCCCGCTCAAGGAGCGGGTGGTGGACGAGTTCTATGATCCCCTGACCCGGCTGTTCCGCATCTTCCGGCCGCGCAAGCCGTAGGCCGGGCGTGGCGCGCGGTCTGGCAGTGGAGGCAGCATGGCTGATCTCAAGCCGATTTCGAAGGAGTCCGTGTCGCGGGCGATCACGAAGGCTGAGCGGTACCGGCTGCTGAACGAGCCGCGCGAGGCGGAGAGCATCTGCCGCGACGTGCTGGCGGTGGACGCCGGCAACCACGAAGCGACGGTTTGCCTGATCCTCGCGCTGACGGACCTGTTCCACGTTTTCGAGGTCAGGCCCGAGGAGGTTCGGCCGCTGCTGGCTCGCCTGCCGAGCGAGTACGAGCGGGCGTACTACGCCGGCGTGATCGACGAGCGGTGGGCGAAGGCTCTCCTGCTGGGCGGGTACCAGCCGGAGGTCGCGTTCGGGTTCTTCCGGTCGGCGATGGACCGCTACGACGCCGCCGAGGCGCTCGCACCGGAAGGGAACGACGACGCTGTGCTGCGATGGAACGCGTGCGTGCGGATCATCGATCGGTACGGGCTGTCCGGGCCGGCGGCCTCCGCGCCGGGCGAGTTGGACGCGTTCGACGACGACGTGCCGGTGCGCTGATGGCGACACCGCCGCCCGGGTCCGCTTCGAGGGTCTCGTGGCGCGAAGCGCTGCGAGTCTGGGCGATCGTCGGTCTGCAGAGTTTCGGCGGCCCGGCGGGGCAGATCGCGGTCATGCACCGCATCCTGGTCGATGAGAAGCGGTGGATCAGCGAGCGGCGGTTCCTGCACGCCCTGAACTACTGCATGCTGCTGCCCGGTCCCGAGGCGATGCAACTGGCGACGTACGTGGGCTGGCTCATGCACCGGACGGCGGGTGGGCTGCTTGCGGGAACGCTCTTCGTGCTTCCCGGCTTCCTGTCGATCCTCGCGCTCAGTCTTGCCTACGCCTCGTTTCAGGACTCGTGGACGATCGAAACACTCTTCTTCGGCGTGAAAGCAGGCGTGCTCGCCATCGTCGCGCAAGCCGTGATTCGCATCGGGCGGCGCGTGCTCCGGAACTGGGCGATGGTCACCATCGCGGGCGCGGCGTTTGTCGGCATCCACCTGCTTCGGGTTCCGTTCCCGTTGATCGTGGTCGGAGCGGGCGTCGTCGGCCTCCTTGGCGGTCGCTTCGCGCCCGGTCTCTTCTGCGTCGTGGGTGGGCATGGTTCGAGTGACCAGCGGGAATCGGGCTTGCTCGACACGGCGCTCGGCGACGGCACGCTCGATCACGCCCGGCCGAACCTGATGAGGGCGATCCGTACAGCCCTCCTCTGGGGAGCGATCTGGCTTGCGCCGGTCGGAGCGCTCGCGGCATGGCTCGGTCGAGCGAGCGTCTACACGCAGGAGGCGGTCTTCTTCAGCAAGGCCGCGGTCGTGACCTTCGGCGGGGCGTACTCGGTGCTCGCTTACGTCGCGCAACAGGCCGTCGAGCGGTTCGGCTGGCTGGCGCCGGGCGAGATGCTTGACGGCCTGGGCATGGCGGAATCGACGCCCGGCCCGCTCATTCAGGTCGTGCAGTTCGTGGGGTTCATGGGCGCGTTCCGGGAGTCGGGCGTGCTGCACCCGCTGGTCGCGGGCACACTCGCCTCGGTGCTGGTGACGTGGGTGACGTTTGCGCCGTGCTTCCTGTGGATCTTCGTTGGCGCGCCGTACGTCGAGGCCTTGCGCGGGCGGAAGTCGCTCACAGCGGGGCTGTCGGCGATCACGGCCGCGATTGTGGGCGTGATCCTGAACCTTGCGGTCTGGTTCGGCGTGCACACGATCTTCAGCCAGACGTTCACGGCGGCGTTCGGGCCGGTTCGTGCGATGCTTCCGCGTCCTGCGTCGGTGGACTGGGCCTCGCTCGCGGTCGTCGGCGCGGCGTTTGCGCTCGTGTTCGGTGCGAAGTGGGGTACGCTGCGCGTGCTGGCCTGCTGCGTCGCGCTCGGCTTCGGTCTGCGTGCCTTGTTCTGAGGGCGTGGCGTTCTCAGGGCTTCGGACGGTCCGACGCGCGGTAGCGATACACGCGGACGTTCTCCAGCGTGACCAGCCCTTCGCTCACCATCTGGTCCAGGTGTGGCAGCAGTGTTTCGATCTTTTCCCGGCTGTCCACGATCTCGATGACCATCGGGAGGTCTTCGGAGAGTCGGAGGATCTTGGTCGTGTGGAGCCGAGAGTTCGCGCCGAAGCCCATCGGGCCGCGGAGGACGGTCGCGCCGGCGAGGTGGAGTTCCCTGGCCTTGAGGACGATGGCCTCGTAGAGCGGCTTGCCCTGCCAGCGGTCGCTCTCGCCGATGAAGACGCGCAGCAGGACGCCCGACTCCGGGATGGTCATGTCTATACCCCGTAGATGCGATGGGCGGCTCTCATGCCGGCCCAGACGGCGAGCAGGCCGAGGCCGTTGCTCAGCAGGAGGTTGAGCGCGACGAACAGCCATTGCCTGTCCGCGGCGAGGGCGAGGGTCTCCTTGCCGAAGGTGGAGAACGTGGTGAAGCCGCCGAGCAGCCCGACGATGACGGCAAGGCGGTACT
The DNA here is from genome assembly GCA_039794165.1 of Phycisphaerales bacterium. Taxonomy (GTDB): domain Bacteria; phylum Planctomycetota; class Phycisphaerae; order Phycisphaerales; family UBA1924; genus CAADGN01. The sequence goes on along the minus strand of JBDIVY010000003.1, from coordinate 181,939 downwards.
CCTCGCGGATGAGCACCGGCCCCGCGAAGACCGCTGCGCAGAAACCGACGAGCAGGCATCCGACGGCGTTCACGGCGAGCGTGCCGGTCGGGAATGACGAGCCGGAAAGCCCCTGGACCCAGCCGCTCAGCGCGTAGCGAAGCACGCCGCCGAGGCCCGCTCCAAGGAAGATGAGCGCGATCTTGATCATCGAGTTCGCTGACGCCAGCCGACCTCTGCGTCAAAGGCATTGTACCAGACCCAATCCTGGACCTGCTGGTCGGTCGGCTCGGCGGCACGCCACGCGGACCAGTAGAGGCCCGCGAGCGTCATCGCGCCGTCGGCCATGCGCTCGGCGATGAACCTGCGGCCTGCGTCCTCTCGCAGCGCGCCGGACTTTTCCAACGCGTACAGCGGCTCGACCGCGGCGTGGCTTCGCTCGACGTGGGCGATCACGGCGTCCCACACGCCTTCGGTCTCGATGCCGGGCAGGTCGCCAAGGAACGGCCGCAGGCCCTCGGCGTTCAGGGCGTGCCATTCGACGATGTCGCCGTCGATGTAGCGGTGAAACGCGTACTCCGTCGTGTAGTTGCGGGGGTTCGGCCCGACCCAGCCGTGGTGATGGATCGTGGTGTGGAGCGGCTGCGCGGCGTCGCCGACGAAATGGCTCAACTGGCCCATGTGGTAGACGGCATTGGCGCGGGCGGCGGCGAGCTGGTGGGCGCGCCGCGGATCGTCGAGCCGTTCGAGAATGCGGGCTGTGTTGAAACTGGAGACGAGTTTCGCGTAGTGCTCGGCGATCGCGTAGGGAAGGAAGCCGACTTTGCCGACGTCTGGGCCGGTCACGCCGCGGCGTTGGCCCTCGGGGCGTGCGCGGCCGATGGCGAGGACGAAGTCGTAGCGGAGCGCGGGGAGCGTGCGGAGCGTCAGGCCGGCGTCGCTGAGGAGTTCGGCGTCGAGGTAGTGGTCCGGGCCGTTCTCGTGCTCGAGAGCGGGCAGGCGCGTGCCTCGCCAGCGGTCCGGCTCGTTCGACTGGTAGGCGACCTGCGCGGCGATGGCGGGGTCGCGCACCCAGGCGGGCATCTCGTCGGGAAGAAGGGAGATCGCGCTGTGCGTGATCGTGCGGTGGCCGGGTGCGCTCCATCCGAGCGCGGCCGACGCGATGCAGGCCAGCACGAGAAGGACCACTCGGCGAATCATCCGTTCGTCTCCTGTCCCTGCCCGACTCGGCCGGACATCGAGGATATGGGCGTGATCCGGGACAGTCTCCGCGGATCACTCCCCGAGGGCACGGAGCACGACCGTGGCATAGGCCCCGCGGGGAAGATCGAACGAAACCGTAACACAGAGGCGTCCCGGCGTGAGTTCGTCGGGTTCGGCCCGGGACAGTTCGAACCCGTCAGCGTCGGCAAAGAGCGTTCGCGGCGCTTCGCCGAAGAACGGGCGTCGGAGACCCGGGATGCGCAGGTCGTCGAGCGTCAGTCCTTCCTCGGAGAGGACCGTCGATACGGCGTCCGCCCACGGATCTTCGAGCCGGGTGCGGCGGGAGAGGAGGGGCAGCACGAGCGTGCGCCAACGCTCGCTGACGGCAGCCGCGATGGGGAAGAGCATGTCGCCGTAGGGATCGTCCGACCGCAGGAGGCGGGGGCCTCGGATGCGATCCTCGTTTCCGGTCTCCGCGGGTGGCGTGTCGTCGGCGATGCGCCGCGCGAGCAGACGGGCGGCCTCGTTCCAGAGGTGCGACTGGTACGCCTCGACGCTCATGGCTTGCGTGAAGTAGGGGAGCGCGGCGAAGGCGTCGTGGAACGAGCCGCCGGAGGCGAGCGTTTCGAACGCCGCACGCTCCGGGCAGCGGGGGAGTTGCGCCACGAGGTCGTCCCAGTTTCCCCATGCGGTGGCGCACGCACGCGTGATGCGCCTGGTGCGCCCGGCGTCCTTGCGCGAGGGTGTGCCGACGGCGAGGCGGAGGGCCTGCTCGAACTCGCCTCGGATGAGGTGGCGGGCGACCCATCCCTGCCCGTGCCGGGCCGAGCCGAAGCGCTGGTCGCCGAAGTAGTTGACGACGAGCACGGAATCCGGCCTGTCGCGTCGGCGCAGCGCGCCGGCCCTTCGCTCCATCGTGCGCACTCGCTCGCGGGTCAGGTCGCGGACGACGACCCGGAAGCGGTTGCCCGCGATGCAGTCGGCCGACACGGGCTGCCCGGCGAATCCGAGCAGTTCGGCGGACCAGCCGCGGCCTTGGACGCGCTCTGCGGGTCTGCCGGCGGCCGGCACGGAGACGAGTTGCCGGGTCTCGGCGTGCTTGTCCTTCAGTCCGGCGTAGGCGACCTGCCCCTGGCGCACGCGCAGTTCACGAGCGAGGAACCCGGCGGCGTCGGGCGTGGCAATCGAGGTCTTGGAGAGTGCGAAGACGGCGTGCGGGGCATCGCGGCCGGGCCGGTCGTGGAGCGAAGCGAGGAAGCCGGGAGCGGGCTGCTCCTCGACCCTGAAGTCCGACGGCTGGCGGCGGATGGTCATCGGGTCGCCTCAGGGAAGCCGCTGGAGGCGGGCGTATTCGAGAATGAGCGTCTTGTCACCGACCTGGCCGAATCGGACGCGGACACGGATGCTCGTTCCGCCGTCGAGGCCGAGGACGGTGCCGACGCCGAACTGGGGGTGTCGCACGCGGCATCCGGGGGGGAAGGCCTCCTTCGCCTGCCCGAGCCTGCCTCCGGAGGGCGATGCTGTTGAGGCGGGACGGTGGGTCGGCCGGTCGTGATCCAAATCGTCGTCGTGCTCGTGGGCTTCGGCGAGTTCGACGACTCGGACATGCGAGGAGTCGATCTCGTCGAGAAAGCGGCTGGGGATGGTGCGTTCGGTTCGGCCGCGGAGGGTTCGGGTGCGTGCGCTGGTGATCTGGAGACGCCGCATGGCCCGGGTCATGCCGACGAAGAAGAGGCGGCGTTCCTCCTCGAGGTCGGACTCGGACTCCCAGGCGCGGGCGTGCGGCAGGCAGCCCTCTTCGAGGCCGATGATGGCGACGGCGGGGTATTCGAGTCCTTTGGCGGCGTGCAGCGTCATGAGCGTGACCGCGCCCTGTGCCGGGTCGACGGCGTCGGCGTCGGCGACGAGGGAGACCCGCTCGAGGTAGGCCCTGAGCAGGGCCAGCAGCGGGGGAGGGGCGGCCTGCTCGCCCTCGGCGGCGGCCTGTGCGCCCGGAAAGGTCATCGGGTCGGCTTCGGGGTCGTACTCGGCCTCGAAGTCGGCGGCGGAGGAAACGACCTCGGCGAGGTTGTCGAGGCGTTCGCGGTCGGTCTCGGCGCCGCTCTCGGCCTGCTTGAGGTACATCGCTTCGAGGCCGGACTCCTTGATGACACGCTCGACGAGTTCGCTGAGGGAGTCGGGGACGCTCTGACCGAGGAAAGAGCCGCCGCCGGTCCAGCCGTCGAGCGTGGCGACGAATCTGCGCAGGGCGGCGTTCGCTCGCGTCGAGAGGCCGGGGATCGAGTCCGAGCCGCGGATGGCGTCGATGAGGGGTGTGCCGGCGCGGGCGGCCTCGGCCTCGACCGCGGCCAGCGTCGCGCCGCCGATGCCGCGTGTCGGGACGTTAACAATGCGACTGAGCGAAACGTCGTCGGCCGGGTTCGCGACGACGCGCAGATAGGCGAGCGCGTGCTTGACCTCCTCGCGCTGGTAGAACGCCGTGCCGCGGGCGACGACGTAGGGAGCGGCAGCGGCGCGGAGCGTGTCCTCAACCACGCGGGAGAGGGCGTTCGTGCGGTACAGGACGGCCATGTCGCGCCACGCGAGGCCCTCCTCGCGCAGCCGACGGAACCAGTCCACGACGAGGTTCGCCTCGTCGTGCTCGTCCTCGCAGAAGGCGACGGTGACCGGCTCGCCGCCCGGTTTGGAGGTGAAGAGGTCCTTGGGCTTGCGCATGCGGTTGCGTCGGATGACGGAGTCCGCGGCCCCGAGGATGGGTGCGGTGGAGCGGAAGTTCTCGCCGAGCATGATGACCGCGGCGTCGGCGTAGTGCTCCTCGAACTCGAGGATGTTGGTGATGTCCGCGCCCCGCCATGAATAGATCGATTGATCTGGGTCGCCAACGACGCACACGTTCGGTCGAGCGCCGCCGTCGCCCCCTCCCGCGAGCAGCGAGGCGATCACGAACTGCGCGTGGTTCGTGTCCTGGTACTCGTCGATGAGCAGGTACTGCCAGCGGGCACGGCAGTCTTCGCGGACCGCCTTCGAGCGGGTGAGCATGATCGCTGTGAGCAGCAGCAGGTCGTCGAAATCGACGGCGTTGGCCGCCCTGAGCGCCTTCTCGTAGGCCTTGTAGACCTTTGCGGTGGTCTTCGCGGCGAAATCGCCCGCTTCGGCGGCAAAGACGTCCGCGGTCTGGAGGCGGTTCTTGGCCCGGCCGATCGCGGCCAGCATCGCGCCCGGAGACCAGTTCGTGGTCGAGAGGTTGATCGACGCGATGACCTTCTTCACGAGCGCGTTCTGGTCGGCGGCGTCGTAGATGGTGAAGTCGGGGCCGATGCCGAGTTCGACGGCGTCGGCCCGAGCCGTCTCGGCGTAGCGGCGCAGCAGGCGGGCGCAGAGGGCGTGGAAGGTCGTGACCGTCAGGCCGCGGACGCGACGGGCGGCGGGGCCTTCGGTGTCGCCCGTCGGGTTGAGCATGGCGAGGACGCGCTCCCGCATCTCGCCCGCGGCCCGGTTGGTGAAGGTCAGGGCGAGGATCGACCACGCCGGCACGCCGCACCCGACCAGATAGGCGATCCGGCGCGTGATCACCCGTGTCTTGCCCGACCCGGCGGCGGCCAGCACCAGGAGCGGCCCCTCGGTGGTGGTGACGGCTCGGCGCTGCGGCTCGGTGAGGTCGGTCAGGAGGTGGTCGAGTTCGGGGGCTTCGGCATGTCGGCCCGCATCCGTTCGGGTCATCGTCGCTCCTTGCTGCCTGAGCGTAGCGGTCATGGGGCGGACTTACACACCGGCCGAGTGCCGAACGGACGACGGCGTGAGGAGAACCCCCCAAGCCCGGCCTTCGTATGGCCGATGGCAGGGATGTCGCGAGGCGGAGCCTCGAGGATGCCTCATTGACAGGGCGCGGCGGCGGATTTACGGTTCCCCCGCGCGTGAGGGGGATGGAAGGGCACGGCAGCCGAACGGATGAGCCAGGCGCACCGAGAACCAGACCTGACCGAGAGCAGGACCGCAGGGCGGCCCGGTGACACCAAGCCCGTTGCCCCCCCGACCGACATCCCGGCCTCGTCGCACGACACCGATACGCCGCAGGATCTCGCCAAGGGCGGTACGAACGTCGACACACTGGTCGGTCGGCTCGTCGTTGAGCAAGGCCTGGCGACGCCCGAGGAGGTTCAGACCTGCCTGGAGTTGTCGCGGCGTGCGAGGGAAGTCGAAGCGAACCAGCGGTCGCTCGTCGAGCTGCTGGTGGACAACGAGTACGTCACGCGGCGGCAGGTGTCCCGCCTGCGTCAGATCATCGAGGCCGAGCGTTCGGGCCAGCAGATCCCGGGCTACAAACTCCTCGGCAAACTGGGCTCTGGGGCGATGGCGACGGTCTACAAGGCGAAGCAACTGAGCCTCGACCGGATGGTCGCGATCAAGGTGCTGCCGCGGAAGTACTCGGCGAATCCGCAGTTCATCGAGCGGTTCTACGCCGAGGGGCGTGCGGCGGCCCAGTTGAACCACCCGAACATCGTGCAGGCGTTCGACGTCGGCAAGGCGGGCGAGCACCACTACTTCGTGATGGAGTACGTGGACGGGCGCACGGTCTACGACGACATCGCCAAGCACCGGAGGTTCAGCGAATCGGAGGCGCTGGACGTGGTGATTCAGGTCGCCGAGGCGTTGGAGCACGCGCACTCGAAGGGCCTGATCCACCGCGACGTAAAGCCCAAGAACGTGATGCTGACGAAGGAGGGGGTCGCCAAACTGGCGGACATGGGCCTGGCCCGGGCGATCACGGACAAGGAGGCGGCGGAGGCCGAGGCGGGCAAGGCCTTCGGCACGCCGTACTACATCTCGCCGGAGCAGATCCGGGGCGAGAAGAACATCGGCCCGCCGGCGGACATCTATTCGCTGGGGGCGACGCTGTACCACATGGTGACGGGGTCGGTGCCGTTCGACGGCAAGAACCCGTCGGCGGTGATGCACAAGCACCTGAAGGCTGACCTGGTCCCCCCGGACCACGTCAATCCGAAACTGGGAGCGGGGATCAGCGAGGTCATCGAGATGATGATGGCCAAGGACCCCCGCCGGCGCTACCCGAACTGCACGGACCTGCTCATCGACCTGCGGGCGATTCGCAAGGGGGAGACGCCTCCGATCGCCCACAAGGACGTGCTGCCGGCGGACGCGGTGGCGAGCCTGGCAGCGGCGGAGGCCGCGGCGCCGGCGGAGATCGCCGTGGACGCGACGGTCTCGGGGGTGGGGTCGGTGTTCAAGGAGCCGCTGTTCATCATCATGTGCGTGATCGCGGTTATCAGCATCACGTTCAACGTCGTCCTGCTGGCACTTCGCGGATGACGCCGGATTGGGCTTGCCTTGCGGGTCGGTCCCGTGTTAGGCTTGGGGACCGCTCGCCGGGACAGGCCCGGCGGGGCGGGGTTCAGGGGTTTCGGAGGCACGGCGCGGTGATAAAGACGGCACAGACGATCGCGCCCGGCGCTTCCGCCCGTGGGCGGCGTTCGGCGGCGCGGTCATGACCCGGCCCCCCGCCCCCACACCACGTACACACCACCTTGATCGCGGGGAGCGTTCCCCGCGGTTCACCGTTGCATCGCGCGGGCTTGTCGCCCGCCACACCAGGAGTGCATGACATCAGAGGGCGAAGATTTTACAGAGACGCCGGGCCGGTCCGACGCATCCGCGTCAATCACCTGATCCGCATCAGCCCGGTCCGGCTGGTCGGCCCGGACAACGAGCAGATCGGCGTGGTCGAGACGCCGGAGGCGATCCGCATGGCGCAGGAGCAGGGGCTGGACCTCGTCGAGGTCGTGCCCGACTCGCGCCCGCCGGTCTGCAAGATCATGGACTACGGCAAGTACAAGTACGAACTCTCGAAGAAGGACACCAAGAGTTCGTCGAAGGGGTCAGAACTCAAGGAGATCCGTCTGGGCCGATCCGTGAAGATCGACCCTCACGACGTGCAGATCCGCGTCGATCAGGCGAGGCGGTTCCTGCTCGACGGGCACAAGGTGCAGATCACGCAGCGATTCCGCGGGCGTGAGATGATGCACAAGGAACTGGGCATCGCTCGGCTGCGGGGCATCTGCGACGATCTGGCCGACGTGGCCAAGGTGGAGTCCGAGCCTCGCTGGGCTGGGAGGCAGGCGAGCATCATCCTCGCGCCGGACAAGCCGAAGGTCGAGGCGATCAAGCGGAAAATGGAGCGTGAGAAGCAGGCTCGCGAGCAGGCCGGCAAGCCTGCCGAACCCGCCGAAGTCGCCCCAGTGGCCGACGACCTCGCCGAGCCGAAGGACAAGGGCGGCAAGAAGAAAGGGCCGAAGGACCAGCGTGCCCGCAACCCGATCGACGAGGAACTGGACTCGCTGCTCGGCGGCTGACAGCGACACGAAGGCTCGATGCCCGCCGGTTTGTTCCCTTTTTGCGGGTCAATCGTGCCGCAGGGCGACGATGGGGTCTTGCTTTGCTGCCTGTCGCGCCGGGTAGATGCCGAACACCAGGCCGGTGATGGTCGCGACGATGAATGCGACAAGGATGGACCAGCCCGTGACCTGGGTGTGGAGTTGGGCGTCGGACTTGAACAGCGAGAGGACGAGCGGTCCCGCGTAGCCGAGCAGCACGCTGGCCCCGACGCCGAGGGCAACGCCGATCACGCCGCCGATGCCGGAGAGCACGCCCGTCTCGACGACGAACTGTGAGACGATGTCGATTCGCTTGGCGCCGACGGCCCTGCGGATGCCGATCTCGCGTGTTCGCTCCTGGACGGTGGCGAGCATGATGTTCATGATGCCGATGCCGCCGACGAGGAGCGAGATGCCCGCGACCATGCCGAGCACGACCTGCCAGGTGAGGGCGGTGCGTTTGGCCTGTTCGAGGAGCTCGTAGGGGACGATGATCGAGACATCGGTCAGGTCGGGGTGTCGGACTGCCATGAGCCGGTGGAGTCGGGCGGCGTCGGTCAGCACGGTCTCGCGGTTCGGCGAGACGATGTAGACCTCGGAGATCTGCACTTCGTTGCCCGTGAACGAGCCGGCGGAGCGTCGCAGGACGAGGTCGCCGAAGACGTCGTTGGCGGTGGTGACGGGGATGTGGACGTCGTGGTTCATGTCGCGGCCGACGAGTTTGGCGCCCGCGCCGCCGGCGAGGCCGACGGGCGCCAGCACGCCGACGACGGTGAACGCCTTGTCGTCGATGTTGATGGTGAGGCCGATGGGGTCTTCGTAGGGGAAGAGGGCGCGGGCGACCTCCTTGCCGATGACGGCGACCATCGCGCCCTCGTCGATGTCGCGCTGTGTGAGGAAGCGGCCTCGGGCGATGCGCAGACCGGCCGCGCCGAGCAGCTCGGGCGTGCTGCCGAAGGCCTGGCTGGTGCGGACACGGTCGGCGCGGAGCACCTGCCCGCCGACCTCTTTAAGAGCGACGATGCTCTCGGCGTTGGGGAAGTTCTCGCGGAGGACGTTGAGGTCGTCGCGCGTCAGGCCGTAGCGGCTGATCATGCCGGTCTGCTGGCCGCCCTGCTGGGTGATGGAGTCGGCTGGCCGTTCCGAGCGGATGATGAGGTTTCGCGCGCCCAGTTGCTCCAGTTGCAGCAGGGCCTCCTGCTTTGAGCCTTCGCCGATCGAGACCATGATGATGACGGCCGCCACGCCGAGGATGATGCCCAGCGCGGTCAGGAACGAGCGGAGCATGTGCAGCCTGAGGTTGCGCAGTCCGAGGCGGAAGGTCTCGAAGAAGTAACTCACGGCGGTTTCCTGGGGTCCGAGGCCGCCCGTCCGCACGCGGCGGTGATGCGGGCGGGGCAGTGGGCCGATACTCTAGGTCCGGGAGACGTACCGATGAGCGTCGTGCAGGTTGGCGCGGAGACAGAGACCGGCCGCGGATGGTCGTACGACGTGCATGTCCGCCGTGCCGGCGCCGTCACCCGCCACGTGGTGACGCTTGCCTGGGTGGACCACGACTACTGGTGCGGGGGAACACGCCCGCCGAGCGAGGTGGTCGAGCGGCTGATGACGCTCGTGGCGAAGAGGTTGGCGTCCGGATTGCCCGATCGGTTCGACGCCGCTACGGCGCGGCGAAGGATGCCGGACCTTGACGCTGAGATGACGCAGGCGCTCGCGCCGAGCGAGTAAGCCGCAGGTGGTCGGTGGTCGCCATGCCGCGGTCAACGGCCGTTGGCGAGACGCTGTTTGAACTCGCTGACCGCCTGACGGACCCTCGCGGGGGCGGTTCCTCCTCGCACGTCGCGCTTCGCGAGCGTCGCGTCGAGGGTCAGCCGTGCGTAGGCGTCTTCGCCCGCCGCGGGGGCGTGCAGCCGCACGGCGTCGAAGGGCAGATCCTCGAGAGCGCACCGGCGTGTGATCGCTTCGCGGACGAGCCGGCCCGTCTGTTCGTGCGCGTCCCGGAAGGGCACGCCTCTCTCGACGAGGTAGTCGGCGAGTTCGGTCGCGTTCGCGAAGCCCCCGACAGCTGCAGACCGGCATCGGTCGCGGTCGAACCGACATCCGGCCACGACCCGCTCGGCGAGACGGAGGCAGAGAGACAGCTGATCCATCGCGCCGAAGAGCGGCTCCTTGTCCTCCTGCAGGTCCTTGTTGTACGCGAAGGGCAGGCCCTTGAGCGTCGTGAGGAAGCCCGCGTGAGCGCCGATGATCCGGCCGGCCTTGCCGCGCAGGAGCTCGCACCCGTCGGGGTTCTTCTTCTGCGGCATGATGGACGAACCGCTGGTCACCGCGTCGTCCATCTCGACGAGTCCGAACTCGCTGGAGGAATAGAGGATCAACTCCTCGCCGAGTCGCGAGAGATGCACGGCGCAGAGGGCCGCGGCGGCGAGCGTCTCGGCGACGAAATCGCGGTCGGCGACGGCGTCCATGCTGTTCGCGGTCGGGCCGTCGAATCCGAGTTCGCGGGCGAGCGTCTCACGGTCGATCGGATAGGCCGTCCCCGCAAGGGCGGCCGCGCCGAGCGGGCACAGATTGGCGCGCCTGCGAGCATCGCCAAGTCGGCCGACGTCGCGGTCGAACGATTCGGCGTGGGCGAGCGCCCAGTGGGCGAGCAGCACGGGCTGGGCGCGCTGGAGGTGCGTGTACCCCGGGAACGGCGTTTCGATCTCGCGCTCGGCGAGCGTGACGAACGCGTGCTGCATCGCCCGCAGCTCCGCGGTGCGCTCGTCGATCGCCTCTCGCACCCACAGCCGCAGGTCGGTCGCAACCTGGTCGTTGCGGCTGCGGCCGGCGTGCAGCTTCTTGCCGAGCGGCCCGAGCATCGCGATGAGTCGGTGCTCGACCCAGGTGTGGACGTCCTCCGCGCCCGAGTCGGCTGGGGCGTCCGGGGTCTGGCGGACCTCCTCTTGCAGGTCTGTCAGGGCTTGCTCGAGCCGTCCGACCTCGTCCGCGGTCAGCACGCCGGCCCGCCCAAGCGCCCGTGCCCACACCTTCGAGCCGGCGATGTCCTGGCGAACGAGCCGCCAGTCGAAGGCCAGAGAGTCGTTGATGGCCCGGAAGACGGCATCCGGCCCGCCGCCAAACCGGCCGCCCCAGAGCGAGTGTGAAGGCTGTGTCATGCCGTCGAGTGTACGCCGTCAGCCAACGTGGATCGGCGCGGACGCGACGGCTCGCCTGTGGCCGCCGGGTGTCCATGAGTACGTTGTTACACTGTCCGCATGTCCGAGGACAATCGGAATCAGCCCGAGCCTTCCGGGAGCATCAGGCCGCCGCCCGAGCTCCTCGACGCGGTCTATGCCCAACTTCGGGCCATCGCCCAGCGTGCGATGGCGGCCGAGGGATCCAGCCACACGCTGCAAGCCACGGCCCTTGTCCATGAGGCCTTCCTGCGTTTGTCCGAGGGGCGTCAGAAGCCCTGGGCGAATGAGGCCCACTTCTTCGCAGCGGCCGCGGAGGCCATGCGGCGGATTCTGCTCGACCATGCCAAGTCGAAGCGACGGGTGAAGCGGGGGGGAGGTCGATCGAGGGTGCCCTTGGACGTGACAGGTGTTGCCGATCTGGCATCCGGGGACGATCCTGATCGAATCGAGGCGTTCGACCGGGTCTTCCGTTGCTTTGAGCACGAGTCGCCCGACGCGGCGGAGGTTGTGCGGCTTCGTTTCTACGCGGGGCTGAGTGTGGAACAGACAGCGGCATCACTCGGCGTGTCCACGCGAACGGTCAACAGGCACTGGACGTACGGCCGCGCGTGGCTCGCGCGCGAACTGCAACGTGAGGCGGGTGACTCGCCCCCGCGGGAGGAGTGACGCACGTGAGCAAAGACCGGGTCCAGCGCGTCTTCGGGGCGGCCGCAGAGATGCCCGCGGAGGAGCGAACACGATTTCTCGAACGTGAATGCGCCGAGGATCCCATGTTGCGTGCCGAAGTCGAGTCGTTGCTCGGCGCTCTCAGTGCCGCGGGCGAGTTCCTCGCCTCGCCCACCGCGCGTTCCGACGAAGCCCCGACCGCTGACGGCCCAGGAGACGGATCGTCGATCGTCTCGCAGGAGTCTCCGGGCGACGTGATCGGCCGGTACAAGTTGCTTCAGGTGATCGGGGAGGGCGGGTTCGGAACGGTGTGGATGGCGGAGCAGACGGAGCCTGTGTTGCGTCGGGTGGCGTTGAAGATCATCAAGTTGGGGATGGACACGAAGCAGGTGATCGCCCGCTTCGAGGCCGAGCGGCAGGCGCTGGCGCTCATGGACCACCCCAGCATCGCCCGGGTCTTCGACGCCGGGGCGACCGAGACCGGGCGCCCGTACTTTGTGATGGAACTGGTGCGCGGCGAGCCGATCACGGAGTACTGCGACCGCCACCGCCTCCCCCCCCCCGAGCGTCTGTCCCTCTTCGCGCAGGTCTGCCGGGCGGTGCAGCACGCGCACCAGAAGGGGATCATCCACCGCGACGTCAAGCCGAGCAACGTGCTGGTGACGGTGGCGGACGGGCGGCCGCTGCCGAAGGTGATCGACTTCGGCATCGCCAAGGCGACGAGCGCGCGGTTGACGGAGCGCACGCTTTTCACCGAGCACCGGCAGCTGGTCGGCACGCCGGAGTACATGAGCCCCGAGCAGGCGGAGATGCTGGGCGTGGACGTGGACACGCGCACGGACGTGTACTCGCTGGGCGTGCTGCTCTACGAGCTGCTGACGGGCGCGACGCCGTTCGACGGCAAGCGTCTGCGCAGCGCGGCGTTCGGCGAGTTGCTGCGCATCATCCGCGAGGAGGACCCGCCGACGCCGAGTGGTCGCCTGAGCGGGCTGACGGAGCGTCTCGGCGCGATCGCGTCGCGTCGCGGGACGACGCCGGATCGTCTGGGCCGCCTGGTGCGCGGCGAACTGGACTGGATCGTGATGCGTGCGCTGGAGAAGGACCGGACGCGGCGCTACGAGACGGCCTCCGCGCTGGCGGCGGACGTGGAGCGGTTCCTGCGCGACGAGCCGGTGGAGGCCGGCCCGCCCGGCTCGTTGTACCGCCTCGTGAAGTTCGTGAAGAGGCGCAAAGGCCCGGTCATGGCGGGGGTTGCGATCGCGGTCCTGCTGCTCGGAGGTGTGATCGCATCGACCGCGTTCGCGCTGCGCGCGGAGCGGCAGCGGGCGGTCGCGGTGTACCACTCTGGCAGAGCGGGAGTCGAGGCGGCCAAGGCCGAGCGCGTCGCACGGTTCACACGGGAGATGTTCACGAGCATCGACCCGGCCGTGGCTGGAGATCTTGACAAGCAACTGATGCGCCTTGTCCTCGACGGGGCCGCGGCAAAGGTCGACGATGAAGTCGGCGGCGATCCCGAGGTCGAGGCGTCGATCAGACTGGCGATCGGGCAGGCGTATACCGCGATCGGCGAGTACGCCCTCGCTGAGCCGCATTGCCTGCGGGCGCTCGATCTGAACAGAACGGCGCTCGACGCCGAGAGCCCGGAGGCACTCGCGGCGCAGCGGGGGCTCATGGACGTATACGCGCGGCAAGGAAGGTATGACGAGAGCGAGAGCCTCGCGCGAGGGGTGTACGAGGTCCGCCGCCGGCGGCTGGGCGAGGACCATCCCGAGACGCTGGAGTCGCTGGCGGACGCCGCCTTCGCGCTCTATGGCCGCGGGCAGTTTGCCGATGCGCTCGCGACGGAGACCCGAGTTCTAGAAGCGAGGCGGCGAGTGCTCGGACCGCGGCACAAGGACACGCTGCAGACGATGGGTAACGTCGGCACGTGCCTGTTTGCGAGCGGCCGATACGCCGAGGCGGAAGAGATCTCGCTCGAGACGCTGCGGCTCCGGCGGGAGGTGCTCGGCGACGATCATCCCGACACGCTGAGCTCGCTGAACAACGTCGGGGTGGCGATGGTGCAACTGGAGAAGTACGGGGAGGCGGAGCGGCACCTTCGTGAGTCGCTGGCCGCGCACCGGAGGGTGATGGGTGAGGACCATCCGCTGACGCTCATGCTCGTCAACAACCTCGGGGCGCTTCTCGCGGGCCAAGACAAACTCACTGAGGCGGAGGAGTTCTACCGTCTTGCGGTAGAAACTCGCGAGCGGAAGCTCGGGCGTGACCACCCGGACACGCTCCTCTCGAAGAACAACCTGGCCGTGCTCCTGCCGAGGCTCGGCAAGGTGGACGAAGCAGTGGAGATGAAGCGCGAAATTCTGGAGGCGCGCAGGCGCGTTCTCGGCGACGAGCATCCGGATACGGCGTTTTCCATGAGCAATCTCGCGGTTGATCTCTCGCGGGCTGGCGCGCTCGACGAGGCCGAGGCGCTTCACAGTTCGGCGCTCGACATAAGACGAGGGGCCCTCGGTCCTGAGCACCCCGACACGATCCAGTCGCTGAACAACCTCGGCAGGACGCTCGAACGCGCATCCCGCTTCGATGAAGCCGAAGTCTGCTTCCGAGAGGCCGCCGAGACGGCCCGCCGCGTCTTCGGCCCCGACCATCGGCTCACCGGCGTTTACGCCCTGCGGCACGGGGTGTCGCTTACCAGCCTCGGGCGGATTGCCGAAGCGGAGGCGACGCTCCTCGAATCGAATCGCATTCTCGAGGCGTTGCTGCAGCCGAGCGACTCCAACCTGCGTGAGTGCAGAAGAACGCTGGCGGGCCTGTACGATGCTCTCGAGGCCGCGGAGCCGGGGCAAGGCTACGGCGAGCAGGCCGCCCACTGGCGGTCGCGCCTGGGCGAGTGAGCACCTGCCACCCGGCTTTCCTGTCCGTTCCTGTCGCACGCTCGACCTCCCCGTCGCTTGGGGTGCAGGACGAGCCACGGCCCAGCACCCCGCCCGGACCCGAACGACGAGGAGGTTTCCCATGCTCCGTGACAGCGACCGCTACTTCGAGCCGCTGGAGTCCCGAAAGCTCCTGGCCACGTTCTTGGTGGACACGGGCTTGGACGTGATCGACGCTGCCGACGGCTTCACGAGCCTGCGCGAGGCCATCATCGCGGCGAACGACTCGCCGGGCAGGGATGAGATCCGTTTCGTCCCCTTCTTATCGGAGACGGAGGACATCCCCACGCTCAACCTCGCTCTCGGCCAGCTCGAGATCACGGATGAGGTGGACATCCTCGGCCCCGGCCCCGACCTGCTCGCCATAGACGCCGGCGGGCTGTCGCGGGTCTTCCGCGTCAGCATCGGCGACCTCGATGACGTCCGCGGCATCCTCATCGAGGGGCTGACGCTCCGGAACGGCTCAAGCGGGGCGCAGCCGGGTGGCGCGATCTTCAGCTACGAGAACCTCACGCTCCGCCGCTGCGCTGTCGTTGGAAACGTCGGCTGGAGCGGCGGTGGGATCGAAGTCACCCTCGCAGACCGGCTCCACGTCGAGGATTGTTTGATAGAAGGGAACTCGGCGACGACGGGGTCCGGAGGCGGGATCAACGCGTGGGATATCTCGGTGACCATCGTGAACAGCTCGATTATCGGCAACAGCAGCGCCGACCGCTGGGGCGGCGGCGTCATGGTGGCTGGGGAGCTTGCTGTCGTGGGTTCGGTGGTGGCTGGGAACACGGCATGGGAAGCGGGAGGGATCTGGGCGAGGGGAAACGTCGAGGTTCGAGACTCCACAATCAAGGAGAACGTGTCAACGGATCGTGCGGGCGGCGGGCTGTACGTCTCGAACGTGGAAAAAGCGACGCTCGTCATCGAGCGATCCGAGTTCCACGACAACTCGTCCCCCTACGGCGGTGGCGCGCTCGCTGCCTCGAACGTGGACGCGACCATCACAGACTCTCTGTTCGTCGGGAATTCGGGCTCGGGCGTCTCGATCAGCAGGGACGCTCGGATCGAGCGCACCGTCTTCCGTGCGAACACGTCGGCCGGTTTCGCTGGCGGCCTCTACCATTTCCAGGGCACGCTCGAACTGATCGACTGCGAGTTCGACGGGAATCACGCCGTCCTGTACGGGGGAGGCGTGAGTGTCGGAATAGGTTCGGAGGCTGTCATCCGCGGTTCGCTCTTCCGCGGGAACACCGCGGGCGGCGACGGCGGTGGGCTCTTCCTCAGCAGTGGAAGCACGCTTCTCATCAACAGCACCGTCACCGGCAATCGCGCCGGCGGGAACGGCGGCGGGGTTGTCGCTAGAAACAGCACCATCGCCAACTCCACCATCGTCCACAACGTCGCTGACACCAACAACAGCAGCGGCTTCCGCGGCGGCGGCGTCTACCTCGCCCAGTTCAGCGGGCAGGAGCACAACAACCGTCTCTACTCCTCCATCGTCGCGATGAACACTCGCACCACTGAAGGCATCGACGATCAGCTCTCCAGGGACCCCGCCGACGCAGCCCACAACCTCATCGGCGGCGACCCGCTCATCGCCCCGCTGGCCGACTACGGCGGTCCCACCTTCACGCACGCGCTCCATCCCGGCAGCCCCGCCATCGACGCCGGCTCGAACCCACAGAACCTCGACACCGACGCCCGCGGCAACGCCCGCGTCTTCGGCGCGGCCGCGGACATCGGCGCGTTCGAGCACAACGGCCCGCCGGTGGTCACGTCACTCACGCCGTCCGTCACGCCCGTCGGGTTGCCGGATTCCTTCACGCTCACCGCGATCATCGCCGACCCCGGCGACGCACCGATCGTCGAGGTCCGTTTCTACCACGACGCCAACCGCAACGGCGTCCCCGACGACGGCGAGCTTCTCTCGACGGACACCGACGCATCCGACGGCTGGACAGCGAGCGTCGGCCCCTTCCCCGGCGCAGGCCCGGCCGAGACCTTCATCGCCGTGGCGGCCGACGCGCTCGGCTTTTCGAGCGACGGCTTCGCAGCGGACGTGGCTTTCGATTCCTCGAACGAGCGTCCGTTCGTGCAATCGTTCGTCGTCTCCGCGGGCACGGTGGAACGGGGCGCCTCGTTCACCCTCGCCGCGACCGCGGTCGATGCCGACGGCACGATCGTCGAGGTCCGATTCATCGCGCTCTTCGACCTCAACGGCGACGGCGTGGTCGATGCCAACGACACGATCACGGACTCCGACGCCAGCAATGGTTTCACGGCGGTCGTCTCCGCCGCCGCGTCGAGCCGCATCCCCATCGGCGAGCCGGCGCGATTCCGGATTGTCGCCGTGGACAACGTCGGCGCGCCGAGTGACCCTGCCGAGTTCGAGTTCGATCCACGGCTCTCACGCTTTGTGCGCAACGCCGCACGCGTCAACGTCACGACGGACAGCGGCGATGCGCACCGCATCGTCGGCGTCAACCTCGACGGCCGCGTCTTCGTCTTCGAGCCGACCGAGACCGGCTGGCGCGTCCGTGAGGCGAGCGCCGGCGAGCCGAACATTTTCACCGGCCCGTCCACGACCTGGACCGACCTCAACGACGGCCTCACCTACGCAGCCGCGGTCACCGACGACGGCCTTGTCCTGCTGAGACTCGGCCTCGACGGCGAGTGGACTGTTCGCATCCTGACGAGCGAACTCGCCGGCTCGATCGCTCCTGACCGCTTGCTGACTCACTTCATCTCCACGGACGGCATCGTCGTCCTGGTCGGTGTTGCGCAGGACAGACGCATGGTCGCCTTCCAGCAGACCGTCGCGGCGGACGGCGCAGGCAACCCCCTCTGGACCTTCGTCAACATCTCCGACGACCATCTCACCCCGCAGGGCATGGCGACGCCAGACCTCAACGACCTCATCGCCTACGTGACGAACTGGAACGCCTGGCACCTCGCGGGCATCGACGCCGACGGGAACATCCAGTCCGTCTGGATCATGCCCGGCGCGTTCGATCTCTGGCGTGTGGACAACCTCTCCGAAATCACCGGCGCGCCCCTCATCAGCGGCCAACTCGCCGTCACGCTCACTTCGTGGGACGGCATCAATCTTGCGGGCCTCAACGCTGACGGCCGCCTCATGGTCACATGGTGGGTGCCGCAGTTCGGCGGCGACTGGCTGACCAACGACCTTACCGAGAACGCCGACGGCCCGCTGATGGCTCCCGGCCAACTGACCGGCTACACGACTCCATGGGGCGGGCTGAACTACGCCGGGCTGGACGCGGAGGGCGAACTGACCGTCTACTGGTGGACCCCGACGCTCGACCTCTGGGTGGTTTCACCCCTCATCGAGGGGCACGCGAAGGGGGCGGTGCGACCGGCTGGCACGCTTGCCTCCCATGCCTCCATGGCCGGGACGCTCAACATCCTCGGCGTCGGTCCCGGCGGCGAGGTGATCCGCGTCCACTGGGCGCCGGGCATGGACTCCTGGATCAGCGAGAACCTCAGCGAGGTCGCCGTCCACGCCTGATCGTGGGGTGGCGGGCGGCGAACGCGGCGAGCAAGCCCCGGCGAAGGACGCCGGGGCTGTTCGCATGGGAGTGATTTCGCTCGTGTGCGGCCATCAGGGGAGCGTGGCGGTATCGTACCTGTACTTCCCGCGGAGACTTGTCCATGCTGCGCCTTTCCGTTTTCGTGCTCATGTCCCTGTTTGTTGCCGTTGCGTCCGCACAGGACCACCTCGACCTGCACTGGCGGTGGATCGAGGGACGGACGCTCACGTATCGCGTGGTGGAGGAAATGGACCAGTCGATCGCCGGCGGGGAGGGCACGGAACTGAAGTGGGTCCGCACGATCCGCTACCGCGAGGACGTGCGGCGAGTGGATGCGCGCGGGGTGGCGACGGTCGATCGGACCTACGAGGCGGTCTCGGTGGTCGTGACGCGGGACGGGCGGCGCGTCGAGTACGACTCCGATCGGCCGGGCACGCACGAGGCGGTGTCGGACCCGATGATCGCGCCGTTCGCCGCGCTGGTCGGCAAGACCATCAGTTTCGACGTTGACGCGGAAGGGCGGGTGCTCGCTGTGCGCGGCGTCTCGGACCTCATGAAGTCTGTAACCTCGCCGCTCTCGGGCGGGATACTCGACGCCCAGCTCAACGCGTTCAGCGCAACGCTGACGGACGAGTCCATGCGGCGGCAGATCGAACAATCGCTGCGGCTCGTTCCCGGGCGGGCCGTCCGCACCGGCGAGTCGTGGGAGACCCTGATCCGGCAGCCGATGCCGGTCGTCGGCGTAGTCGAGTCGCTGACGCGGCACACGCTCCGGGGCACGGCCCGGCACGGCGCGCGGTCGTGCGCCCGCATCGAGTCTGCCGGCACGCTCTCGCTCGTTCGGCCCGAGGGGGACGACCTGTCCCGGCTGCTGGAGGGGCTGATCGGCGTCCGCCTGGCGGACTCACGCCTCGCGGGCGAGACGCTCTTCGACCACGCAGACGGGTGCATCGTGCGGTCGGAGATGTCAATGGATTCGGACTGGTCGGTCTCGATGCCGGACCTGTCCGACCCGGCCAGGAAGATCGAACAGACGCAGCGGATCCGCCAGAGGGCGACCCTCGAACTCATCAGCGGCGGCTGACGCGAGCGTGCGACAGAGGACGCGCTCTATACTCGGTCCGCATGGTGTCCGCGGGAGGATCATCGCTGAATGAAGCCATGGCGCACTATCGCGCGGGCAGGCGTGGGGAGGCGGAGTCTGTCTGCCGGCGAGTGCTGTCGGCCCAGCCGGGGAACGTGGATGCGCTGCGTCTGCTCGCGGCGGTCCTGAGGGAAACGGGACGCGCGGGAGAGGCGGTCGAGCACCTGACCGCGGCGTGCCGCCACCGCCCGTCCAGCACGCCGCTCGCCGGTGAACTCGGCATGACGCTGGTCCTCGCCTCGCGTCACGAGGAAGCCATCCCGCTGCTGGAGTCCGTCGCTCGGGCGATGCCCCGCAGCCCGCAGGCCCATTTCTGGCTGGGCCGCGCCCATCTCGACGGGCTGCGGAGCAACAAGGCCGCCCGGTGCTTCCAGGCCGCGTACGACTGCGCGCCGGACAACGCCGAGCTGATGAGCATGATCGGCGTGGCGATGCTGAGCGCTGGGCGCGGGGCCGACGCCGAGCCGTGGCTGCGCAGGTACGCCGAGCGCCGACCGGAGTCCGCGCTGGCGCACAGCAATCTGGCCGCGGCGCTGAATCAGCAGGGGCGCCACGAGGAGGCGGAGGCGTGCCTGCATGAGGCTCTTCGTCTCGACCCGTCCCTCGAGAACGCGATCGCCGCGCTCGCGCGGCATCTTCGTCGCAAGGGCGAGTATGAAGAAGCGTTCCGGGTCGTTGAAGAGGCGGTCGGCCGCCTCGGCCCCCGGCCGCACCTCGCGAGCGCCTACGCGGAGCTGTGCGAGCGCCACGGCAAGGTCGAGGAGGGAGTCGGCGTTGTGCGCAGTGCGCTGGCGAGCGGCAAGGCGCCGGCGCAGCAGGGCATCGGGCTGTGGTTCACGCTGGCAAGGCTCCTGGAGGCCGCGGGCGATGACGAGGCGGCGTGGGACGCTTACGTCCGGGGCAACGACCTGTATCCGAGGGGTTTCCGGGCCGAGGCGAAGAGGCGCTTCACGGACGAGATGATCGCGACGTTCAGCGAGGAAGCGATGCGTTCGCTGCCGCGAGCGTCCGAACCGTGCGACCTGCCCGTCTTCGTCGTGGGCATGCCCCGCTCGGGAACGACGCTCATTGAGCAGATCATCGCCTCGCACCCCGAGGCGGTGGGTGCGGGGGAGATGCTCGTCGTGCCGCGTCTCTGCGCCGATCTTGCTCGTCGGCTCCGCGCCGGTTGGCCCGGCGCGATGTCGGGCCTCACCCCCGATCTCGTCAACGACGCGTCGCGGCGGTATGTCGAGGCTCTCAGGGAGATCGCGCCCGATGCTCGCCGCGTGGTGGACAAGCTCCCGCACAACTTCGAGGCCCTCGGTCTCATCAACCTGATCCTCCCGAAGGCCCACGTCATTCACTGCACGCGAGACCCCATGGACACGTGCGTCTCCTGCTATCTCACGCCGCTCTCACCGATGCACAACTACCGCAGCCGGCTCGACGACCTCGGCTTCGCGTACAACGAGTACCTCCGGCTCATGGAGCACTGGCGGCGGGTGCTCGACGTCCCGATGATGAGCGTCGCCTACGAGGACCTGGTCGGGGACGTCGAGAGCGCAGCGCGCCGGATCATCGAGTTCATCGGCCTTCCGTGGGACGACCGCTGCCTCCGTTTCCATGAGAACGCCCGCTCGGTCTCGACCGCCAGTGTGGATCAGGTCCGTCGCCCCATCTACACCACGTCCGTGGCGCGATGGAAGCGGTACGAAGCCCACCTCGGCCCGCTCAAGGAAGCGCTCGCCCGGGGCGGCACGCCGACGCCGTGAGAGCACGGCGCCGACGGCCTGTCCCGGCCCCGGCTCAAGGGCCTCCGATGAAGGCCTGTCGGTACGGGACTCACGGTATCCTTCGGCGATGCCCGAACCCACAGTCGCCGACCGTCTCGCTCCGTTCGGCACCACGATCTTCGCCGAGATGACCGCGTTGGCCCTTCGCCACAACGCGATCAATCTCTCGCAGGGGTTCCCCGACTTTGACGGGCCGGCGTTCGTGAAGGACGCCGCGAAGGCCGCCATGGACGCCGGGCACAACCAGTACGCCCGCACCCTCGGTGTGCCGCCCCTCAACGAGGCGATCGCGGCGTGGTTCCGGCGCGGCGGCGGCAGGCCGGTCGATCCGACGGCTGAAGTCACGGTGACGAGCGGATGCACGGAGGCCCTCGCCGCGTGCTTCCTCGGCCTGCTCAATCCCGGCGACGAGGTGATTCTCTTCGAGCCGTACTACGACTCGTACCGGGCGGGCGTCGCCTTGGCCGGCGGCGTGGCGAGGTTCGTCACGCTGAGGCCGGGGGCGGACGGCCGGTTCGCGTTCGACGAGGACGAGTTGGCCCGGGCATTCGGGCAGCGGACGAGGGCGCTCGTGCTGAACACCCCGCACAACCCGACGGGCAAGGTCTTTACGCGCGGCGAACTCGCCCTGATCGGCTCCCTCTGCGAGCGGCACGGCGTGACGGTGATCTCGGACGAGGTCTACGAGCGGCTGACGTTCGACGTGGACCGGCCGCACGTATCGATGGCGTCGCTGCCGGGCATGGCGGAGCGGACGATCGTCTGTTCGAGCCTGGGCAAGACGTTCAGCCTGACGGGGTGGAAGATCGGCTGGACGATCGCGCCGCCGAACCTGAGCGCGTGCGTGCGGGCGTCGCACCAGTTTCTGACGTTCGCCACCGCCACTCCGCTCCAGCACGGAGCGGCCGCCGCACTGAGCGACCCGGCGAGCGAGCCGTACGTTCGGGGCCTCGCCGCGGAGTACCGGGCGGGACGGGATTTTCTGGGTGAGGCCCTCGGGGCGCTCGGGTTCGGCGTGCATAGGCCGGACGGGACGTACTTCATCATGGCCGACCACACGCCCGTCAGCCGCCGCCTGAGCCTCGCCGATGACGTGGCGTTCTGCCGCCATCTGACGGCGGAGGTCGGCGTTGCGGCCATCCCGCCGAGCGTGTTCTACGAGCACGAGGAGCACGGCCGATCGCTCGTCCGCTTCGCATTCTGCAAGCGACGGGAGACGCTGGAAGAGGCGGTGCGGAGGCTGCGGAGCGCATTGGGCTGAACGACATCGCGCGTCGCGCGACGGTACTCTGGTCGCCATGATCTCCACACTCGGCCTCCGAATCAGCACGGGCTTCCGTCGCACCGCGCCCGACCCGTTCGTGCTGGCGGTGCTGCTCACGCTGGTCACGTTCGTGCTCGTGCTCGCCCGAACGCCGACGACCTTCTCGACCTCGGTCTCGATGTGGGCGGGCACGGAGGGGGTCTGGTCCGCCGGGATGCTGCGGTTCGCGATGCAGATGTGCCTGATCCTGATCACCGGGCACGCGCTGGCGTCCAGCCCGCCGGTCTCGCGACTGCTGGACGCCCTGGCCGCCGCGCCGAGGTCCGCCCCGCAGGCGGTCGCGCTGGTCGCGCTCGTGGCGGCCTCGCTCGGCGTGCTGAACTGGGGGCTGGGGTTGATCGCGGGTGCGTTGATGGCCCGGCGAGTCGGGGCTGCGATGGAGCGGCGCGGCGTCGCCGTCCACTACCCGCTGCTGGCGGCCGCGGGCTACGTCGGACTGCTGGTCTGGCACGGCGGGTTCTCAGGGAGCGCGCCGCTGAAGGTCACGCAACCGGGCGAGATACGCGACATCTTCGGCCCGGACGCTCCCTTCGGACCGATCGCGCTGACGGGCACGATCCTCAGCCCGATGAACCTCGCTGTGACGGGCGGGCTGCTCGTGCTCGCGCCCGCGTTGCTCGCGGTGATGTCGCCGCGACGCGCTGAGGACATCGAGCCTGCTTCCCGGTTCATCTCGGCGGAGCCTGACGCCGCGCCTGCTCCCGAGAAGGACAAGCCGCTTCTGCCCCGCCTGTTCGAAGACTCGCCGGTGGTGACGCTCCTGCTCGTCGGGTTGATCGCGTGGTGGGCGTGGGGGTACTACCTGCCGCCGGTGGATGCGACGACCGGCGCGCGCCCGCCATCGGGCATCACGCAGTTGACGCCCGACACGGTCAACATGACCATGCTCATGCTGGGCCTGCTGCTGCACGGCACGCCGCGCAGGTACGTCCGGGCCGTGGAGCGTGCGGCCTCGGGGTGCGCCGGGATCATCCTTCAGTTCCCTCTCTACGCGGGGATCATGGGTCTGATGGCCGGCTCGGGCCTGACGGCGCAGATGGCGAGGGCCATCGCGGACACCTCCAGCCCGACGACGCTGCCGCTCTTTACGTTCGTCAGCGCTGCGATCGTCAACCTCTTCGTGCCTTCGGGCGGTGGGCAGTGGGCGGTGCAGGGGCCGATTACGATGCACGCCGCGGCGGACGCGGGCGTCGATCCGGCGAAGATGGTGATGGCGGTCGCCTACGGGGACCAACTGACGAACATGCTCCAGCCGTTCTGGGCGTTGCCGCTGCTGGCGATCACCGGCGTGAAGGCGCGCGACATCGTGGGCTACACGGCGATCGTCATGGTTGCGGCGGGGGCGTGGATGGCTGCGGGGCTGCTGCTGTTCTGACCTCGGCAGGCCCGGCGACGACGCCGCGGTGGTACGCGATGACGTAGACCCAGTTGGCGGCGAACGCCGCGCCGACGAGGCACCAGGCGATCCGTCTGCTTCGCGTCCCGAGGCCGGGTTCGATGCGCCTGCCGAAGCCGACACGCAGCACACCGACGCCGGCGAGCGCGACGCTGCCAATCGTCACGAACGGGTTGTATCGCAGGGCGGCGGTGGGATCGCCTTGCATGAGCGCGAAGGCGGCGCGAGTCGAGCCGCAGGTGCCGCATGGAACGCCGGTGGCACGACGGAGGGTGCAGGTGATCGGTGCATCACCGCCACGCGAACGCCACGCCTCGATCGTCAGCACGCTTCCGCTCCACAGGACGACAATCGCAATGATCCACCACGGGATCGGAACGCGACGGCTCACGCTGACGAATCGGAGGGTCAAAGACACCTCACGGGCCGCCCGCGCCGGCGGCTGCGGCTCCGGCAGCGGCCAGGCCCACGCCGAGCACCATCACAAAGATGACGTAAAGCAGGCCGAGGGCGAGGAAGACGGTGCCGATGATGCCGCAGATCATGCCTGCCTGCGTCAGGCCTTTGCCGGAAGCGTCCATGCTGCCGGCGGCGATCTTCTTCATGTCTCCCTGGCCCATGATCCAGGCGAACGGACCGAGGAAAGCACAGACGACGATGCTCAGAATGCCGAGCACGAGAATGAGCACGCCGCGGTGGGGGGCGGCGCCGGAGGTGTACGCGGGAGGAGGGACCTGAGTCACGATGGGTTCTCCTGATCCTGTCGGGCGCAGGTGCCCGAGGTGAGTCCCGGGCAGCGTACTCTGTCTCCGTCCACCCCGCCACTGCTCATGTCTCCCCCTGCCGAACAAGCCGAGGCCCTCCGACCCGCTGCCGAGCGGCTGGTACGGGCGGTGGTGGCGTCGTGCGACCCCGCCGGGCTTGTTCGGGAGCGCTGGCCGGGCGATTTCGACGCGCCCGGCCCGGTCGTGCTGGTGGCGGCGGGGAAGGCCGCTCCGGCTATGGCGGTCGCCGCGTGCGAATGCCTTGGCGAAGCGCCGTCGGCGGGCGTAGCGGTCTTTCCGTCGGGGGCGCCCGGGACGGATCGCCTCGCGGCCCTTGGTGTCGAGGCCGTCGAGGCGGACCATCCGGTCCCGACGGCCCGCAACCTGGATGCGGCGTTGCGCGTGGCTCGGGTCGTCGAGTCGATGCCGGGCGATGGCAGGCTCCTGCTGCTGCTCTCCGGCGGGGCGTCGGCGTTGCTCACCCTGCCGGCGGAAGGGTTGACGCTCGACGACCTTGCCGCCGTGACCCGTGCCCTGCTGCTGGCCGGCGCGCCGATCGACGAACTCAACGCCGTTCGCAAGCACTGCGAGCGGCTCAAGGGCGGCGGGCTGGCGCGGCTCGCGTCGCCGCGGGCGGTACAGGCGCTCATTCTGTCCGACGTTGTGAGCGATCGGCTCGACGTGATCGGCTCCGGGCCGACCGCGCCGGATCCGACAACCTACGCGGATGCGATGCGGGCGCTGGAGCGGCGCGGCGCGACGGGCGCATCGCTTGCAGTCACCGAGCACCTCCGTCGCGGCGCGGCCGGGGAACTGCCCGAAACCCTGAAACCCGGTGATGCCGCGCTCGCTCACGTTTGCAACACGGTCATCGGCGGGAATGAGACCGCGCTCTCCGCCGCGGCGTCTCGGCTGCATACGGGGGGCTTTCGCGTCCTCGCCGTCGAACGCGAGACCACGGGCGAAGCGGCCGAGATCGGAAGCGAACTCGCGCGCCGCATCCGGGCGATTCCCGGCGCCGACCGGCCAGCGTGCATTCTGTTCGGCGGCGAGACGACGGTGACGGTAGGGGAGGCGAGCGGGATCGGAGGCAGGAACCGGGAACTCGCCCTCGCGGCCGCACTCGAACTCGACGGCGACCCGAGCCTCGGCGTCCTCGCGTTCGCCACGGACGGGCGGGACGGGCCGACCGACGCGGCGGGCGCGTTCGTGACCGGCTCGACGGCGGCCCGCGCGCGCACACACGACCTTGACCTCGCTCTTGCGCTCCGTGAACACGACAGCCACACAGCGCTCGACGCCATCGGCTGCCTCATCCGAACCGGCCCGACGGGCACGAACGTCAACGACATCGCCATCGGCTACGCTCTTCGCACCGGACCCGGAGACTGACCCATGCGCACGATCGCCCGTTCGCTCGCCCTGTTGCTCGCTTGTGTCGCCGCGCTCGCCTGCCGGGGTCAGGGCGTCACGCCCGTCGGCGAGTGGATCGGCGAGGCGCTCGTCATCGGCGACGTGGGGCGGGGCGGCCGGTCCGCGGTGCACACCGACGCGGTCGAGGCTTTGATCGTGCGCGGAGAGTGGAAGGCCCCGGCGGAGGGCGACGCCGTCACGCTCCCCAGCGGGGACGAGCGGCGATGGGAGGGCGTTGCCGCGAACGACGACGGCTGGTTCGCCCACGCCGCGCTGCGCAACGGGTACGCCCGGCTCAACGTCCGCACGATGCACGGCGGGCTGTTCGTGCTCGAAGCGTCGGGGCACAGCATGGTCTACGTCAACGGCCAGCCGCGCGCCGGCGACCCGTACCAGACCGGGTACGTCCGCCTGCCGATCGCCCTGCGCCCGGGCGACAACGAGTTGCTCTTCGTGTGCGCTCGCGGCCGACTGCGGACGCGGGTGGCGACGCCGCCCTCGCGCGTGTTCTTCGACACCGGCGACCTGACGCTGCCGTCGCTGGTGCAGGGCGAGGGCGCGGTGCTGCACGCGGGCGTGGTGGTGGTGAACACCGACCGCGCGGCCGCGCGCGAACTGACGGTGCGTGCCGAGGCGCTGGCCTCGGACGGCACGCCCCTGGCGGAACTGCACTCGGACGTCGGAATCCTCTGGCCGCACTCGACGCGGAAAGTGCCCATCGACCTGCCCGCGGTGCAGGACACCGGCCTGATCGACCGGAGCGTGCGGTACCGGCTGACGCTGGAGAACTCCGACGACACCGTGCTCGCGACAACCGAGATCACCGTCGACGTGCGCAGGACGGACGAGCAGCACGACCGCACGTTCATCAGCGGGATCGACGGCAGCGTACAGTACTATTCGGTGCGCCCGGGCGCGATCGCGGAGGGCGTGACGCCGGGGTTGATCCTGACCCTGCACGGCGCGAGCGTCGAGGCCCGGGGGCAGGCCGCGTGCTATGCGCCGAAGGACTGGGCGCACGTCGTTGCCCCGACGAACCGCCGTCCCTACGGCTTCGACTGGGAAGACTGGGGGCGGCTCGACGCGATGGAAGTCCTCGGGCTGGCTTCGGCGCGGTACGGCACGGACCCGCGTCGCACCATCGTCACCGGTCACTCGATGGGCGGGCACGGCACGTGGCACCTCGGCGTCACGTTCCCCGGCCGCTGGGCGGCGATCGGGCCGAGCGCGGGGTGGGTGAGTTTCTGGTCGTACACCGGCGCGGCCCGCTACGACACGGCCGAAGGCGTCGAGGCGATCCTGATGCGGGCGACCAGCGCCAGCGACACGCTTGCGCTCAAGCGCAATCTCGACGGCCTCGGCGTCTACGTCCTGCACGGCGACGCGGACGACAACGTTCCGGTCGAGCAGGCACGGACGATGCGCCGGGAAGTGGGGGAGTGGCACCGAGACTTCGAGTACCACGAGCAGCCGGGCGCGGGGCACTGGTGGGGGAACGAGTGCGTGGACTGGGGGCCGATGGTCGAGTTCCTCAGGGAACGCCGGCGTGAGGAGACGCCGGCCCGAGTGGCGTTTGTGACGGCCTCCCCGGGCGTCTCCGCGACGCGGGACTGGGTGACGGTCGAGCAGCAGCGTGAGTGCATGAAGTTCAGCGGTGTTGACGCGACGATAGATGCGGCCGACCGTCGAGTCACGATCGCGACGGAGAACGTTGCACGTCTCACGCTCGATCTGCGATCGATGGAGGAAGGGGACGCCGTATCGGTCGAGATCGACGAGCAAGCGCTCCAGAGCGTCGCATGGCCGGAGGGCGGCGTGCTCCACGTCGTGCACGACGGCGCGTCGTGGTCGATCGCCGCGCCGCTCGACCCGTCCGCGAAAGGCCCGCACCGGTCCGGCCCGTTCAAGGCCGCGTTCGACAGCCGTTTCGTCTTCGTCGTCGGCACGCTCGGCACGGAGGTCGAAATGAACTGGGCCTTTGCGAAGGCTCGCTACGACGCAGAGACGTGGTGGTACCGCGGCAACGGATCGGTCGAGATCGTTCCCGATCGCTTCTTCGACCTCGCCGCAGAGCCAGATCGCAGCGTGATCGTCTACGGCAACGCCGACACGGTCTCGTGCTGGGACGCGCTCCTTGGCGACGCTCCCGTCCGCGTGACGTCGGCCGAAGTCCGCGTGGGGGAGCGCTTCGTGAGCGGCGATGACCTCGCTGTGCTGCTCTGCCGCCCGCGACCCGGGAGCGAGCGTGCGATGGTGGGGGTCGTGTCGGGCACGGGTCTCGCCGGACGACGGCTCACGGATCGCCTGCCGTACTTCGTCTCGGGCGTGCAGTACCCGGACTGGATCGTTCTGGATGCAACCATGCTCGAGCGCGGCGTGCAGGGCGTCGTCGGGGCCGGATTCTTCGGCAACGCGTGGGAGGTCGATCCCGGGCAGAGCGCGTGGCGCGACGCGGAGTGACCCCCGGTCCTCCGACGATCGACACCGCGCTTACCGCGGGCCGAGCCTTCGCGCGGCCCCTTCGACAGGATCGTTCGGCACAGGCTCGGGCGAACCATCGGGGCGGGGTTCGCCCGGCGGGGTGTTGAGCAGCCGCCGTTGGAAGTCGTGGACGAGGTCGCGGTAGTGGTCGCCCCAGATGCCGTGGCGGAACTGCGGGTAGAGCATGATCTCGAACGGTCGGTTGGCTTCCTGGAGCGCCCTGGCCAGTCGGGTGGCGTTCTGCATGTGGACGTTGTCGTCCATCGTCCCGTGCAGGATCAGCAGCCGCCCGTGCAGGTTCTTCGCGGCCTTGACGGCGGAAGTCGCGTCGTAGCCGCCGGGGTTTTCCTGCGGCGTGTCCATGTACCGCTCGGTGTAGATGGTGTCGTAGTCGCGCCAGTCGGTGACGGGCGCGCCGGCGATGCCCGCCGCGAAGAGGTCACAGTTCGTCATGGCGTAGGCAGTGATGAACCCGCCGTAGGAGTGGCCCGACATGCCGACGCGTGAGCCGTCGATGCCCGGTTGCTGCTTGAGCCATGTGATGGCGTCCACGATGTCCTCGAGTTCGGGGACGCCGAGGCGTCGGTACGCGGTCCATGCGCTGATCGCGCCCTTGCCGCTGGCCGAGTAGGGGTCGGCGCGGAAGACCACGAAGCCGAGGTTGGCGAGCATGTGGTCGGCCGCGTTGCCGCGCGACCAGCCGCCGCGCACGGTGGGCGCGTGCGGGCCGGCGTAGGTCGTGAACCAGACGGGATAGGGTCGGGCCGGGTCGAAGTCGGGCGGGTACAGGATGGTGGCGTCAAGGATCGGACCGCGCCGCGATGGAATGCGGGCGCGCTCGAATCGACCGAGCCGCCACTCGTCCAGGTCCGGCACGGGGTTGGTGTCCAACATGCGGACGATCGAGCCATCGTCGGCGCGGACGGCGACTCTCGCGGGCCGCTCGTCATCGGACCATGTGTCGATGAAGAGCGTGCCCGAGGGATTGACCGATACGCGGTGCGTGCCGGGCGTGGTCGTCAGGCGCGTGAGGCCGGCGCCGTCGAGGTTGACGCGGTAGAGGTTGTTGGTGAGATGGTCGTCCTCGGGCGTGGAGGCGGTGAAATACAGCCGGGAGTTCTTCTCGTCGAGGAGTTCGACGCCGCGCACCTCGAACTCGCCGGTCGTGACGGGCCGGATGAGCGAGCCGTCGCGGGCGTAGTGGTAGAGGTGCTTCCAGCCGGTGCGCTCGGAGTCGAGCAGGAACGAGCCGTCCTTGAGGAAGCGGGGCGCCCACGGGGCTTCGATCCAGGCCTGCGTCGAGTCCCGGAAGAGCACGGCGAACGCGCCGGCGCTCGGATCGACCGTGCAGAAGTCGAGCCACCGCTGGGCGCGATCCTGCACGAAGAAGTAGGCGGTGCGCGAGTCGGGCCACCAACCGACGCCGGTGACGATGAACGAGCCTGCGGTGTAGCGCGACAGGTCTGCGAAGCGGGGCTGACCGCCCGCGACCGCCACGATGCCGACGCGCACTTCCGGGTTGGGCCGTCCGGGCTTGGGATAGGTCGTCGTCTCGATGCGCTGCGGCTCGGGCAAGTCGTCCACGATCGTGAAGGTGTCCACCATCGAGGTGTCGGTCTCGAAGAACGCGATGCGCGACGAGTCCGGCGACCACCAGTAGGTGCGCCACGAGCGGGCGAAGACCTCCTCGAAGTAGACCCAGTCGGCCTTGCCGTTCAGGAGCCTCTCGGCGCCGGTGGTGGTGAGGCGACGCTCGGTCGCCGTGTCGACGTCAACGACGAACAGGTCGTTGTCTCGCACGAAGGCGACGAACCGGCCGTCCGGGCTGAACGAGGCCAGTTCCTCGCGGCCGGGGGTCGCGGTCAGGCGGCGGGCGGCGGAGCCGTCGAGGCGTGCGTAGTAGAGGTCGTCGCCGTGCTCGAAGAAGCCCGCGGCCCGGTCCGGTGTCGTCTGTGCGAAGGCTGAGCGATCGGCGATGCGCCTTGCCGTGGCGTCGTCGATCGTGGGAAGGGCGGCAAGCGCCTGCCGCAGCGCGGAGGTGTCCGGCTGGGGCTGCGCGGTCGTCCGTCCCGTGCGTGCGTTGATCGTGTATCGCGTGCCGTCCTTCGTCTGGGCGAAGTGTTCGTCGTCGATCCACTCGCCGATGCGCGCCGGCGAGCCGTTGAGGTCGGGGCGCCGGCGGTCGCGGTAGACGCTGTCGAAGGTGATCGGCCTGTCGAAGACGCGGTCCTCGTCGATCGGGGGCTGATCGGAACGAGTGAGCGGAACGGGTTCGAGGACGCGCAGGATCGGATACGGCTCGCCCGCGTTGAGCCGGTCGTCGATCGCGTTCCAGAGCGTCAGGCCGTCCTCGCTCATCGGTTCGAGAAGCAGCATGGCGAGCGGGCCGAGCGGCTGCGCGGTACGCACGATCGCCATGCCAGCGTCGAGGCGCGGCGCGATCGCTTCCGCGCTTGTGGTTACCCGCGTCATGCGGTGCCCCTGGAACGCCCGCTCGGCCTGCTCCAGCGTTTCGATGCGGAGCAGTTCGGCGTCGAGTTCGATGTCCTCCCGCAGTTCCTCGACCGTGACGCCGTGGCGCTTCAGGCTCTCGACCACCGTGCTCAGGTCCGGCGGGATGAGGTACGCCCACGGGCGGGGAACCGCCAGTTCCGCCTCGTAGTCGAGCCACAGTTCGCACTCGTACTCGCGCGGCCGATCCGTGGCTGCTCGCCGGCCGTCGCGGTCCTCCATCTCGAAGCCCTTTACGGCCGCTTTCTCAGCGAGCGGCACGGCCCGAGTGCGGATCGCGACCAGGTCGTCCTCCTTGGGCGACTCGCCCGCGCGCGCGGCGCGCCGATCGGCCTCGCGCAGCAGTCTGATGATCTCGTCCTTCCGTCCGGCCGCGTCCTCGACGATCGCGCGGCAGAAGTCGAGCGTCGAGATCACGCGGTCCTTGAACGGCGCGTACGAGTACGCCTCGGACAGGATGGCGATGCGGTTCCGCAGGCCGACGTAGTTCGTGCTGTAGCGAGGCTCTGCGGGGAACGAGGTCCACTTCGTGTGGTCGTCCTCGAAGTTGCCGTAGAAGAACGTCTCGTGGCCCTTCGTCTCGCGGAGCGCCTCGGTGATGCGGGGCAGCATCCCGTCCCGCACCCACCGGATGAGTTCGGCATCGCCCGCCGGGTGCTTCGGGCCTGAGTAGGTGAGCACGTAGCGGTGCGCGGAGCCGTTCGTCGTGTGCGTGTCCACGAAGACGTGCGGGTCCCAGCTGCGCAGGAAGCGGATGAGGGCCTGCGTCTCGGGCGCCTCGGCCTTCACGAAGTCCCGGTTCAGGTCGTAGCCCTGGGCGTTCGGTCGCACGCCCATCCGCTCGGGTCCGACCTGGCCGGGCCGGTTGCCGGGCTCCATCCGCTCGTTGCCGTCGGCGTTGTAGATCGGCGCGATGCAGACGATGGCGGACTTCAGCACGCCGGGGTCGTCCGCGAGGGCGAGTTCGCGGGCGAGCATCAAGAGGGCTTCCTTGCCGCAGACTTCGCCCGCGTGGATGTTGCCGATGAGCAGGGCGACGACCTTTCCCGACGCCCGCGCCTCCTCCGGCGTCGTGACCGGGGGGTCGGCGACGATCAGCAGAGGCAGTTCGCGCCCCTCAACCGACCGGCCGAGTTCGGCCAGATGCACCCGCGGCGACCGATCCGCGAGCCGCCGGGCGAGGTCCATGACTTCGGCGTGCGTCGCGGTCTGGGCGTAGCCGCTGCGCTCGGCCTTCGTGAGCAGATCCTCGGGCTGGCCGCGGCAGACAGTGGCAACGACAGCGAGCGTCAGCATCGTGAGAGCGAGCAGGCGGTGGCGCATGGGTGGTCCTTCTGGTGAGCGACTCGGAGACAGGGTAGCGGAACGGGCGGTGTGATACCCTGTCGGACCCGGGCGGGCAGCCCGGCGACGAGAGGATTCCCCGATGCCACGACCTGTCACGCTGTTCACTGGCCAGTGGGCCGACCTGAGCCTTGAAGAGATGGCGGCCAAGGCCGCGTCGTTCGGGTACGACGGCCTCGAACTGGCCTGCTGGGGCGACCACTTCGACCCCGTCCGCGGGGCGAAGGACAAGGCCTATTGCGACGGCAGGCACGCCCTGCTGGCCAAGCACGGGCTGAAGTGCTGGGCGATCTCGAACCACCTCGCGGGGCAGGCGGTCTGCGACCTCATCGACGAGCGGCACAAGTCCATCCTGCCGCCGCATGTCTGGGGCGACGGCGAGCCGGAGGGCGTGCGCCGGCGGGCTGCGGAGGAGATGAAGACGACGGCGCGGGCCGCGGCAAACCTCGGCGTGAAGATGGTCAACGGGTTCACCGGCTCGGCGATCTGGCACAAACTGTACTTCTTCCCGCCGACGGGGCAGAAGGAAGTGGACGCCGGGTTCGAAGACTTCGCGCGGCGGTGGGGGCCGATCCTCGACACCTTCAAGGAGGTCGGCGTGCGGTTCGCGCTCGAAGTGCATCCGGGCGAGATCGCCTACGACCTGTACACCGCCGAGCGTGCCCTCGCGGCCGTGGGCAATCACCCCGCCTTCGGCTTCAACTTCGACCCGAGCCATCTCGTCTGGCAGGGCGTGGACCCGGCCAGGTTCATCGACCGCTTCCCGGACCGCATCTTCCACGTTCACATGAAGGACGCCGCGACGACGCTTGACGGCCTGAGCTGCATCCTCTCTTCTCACCTGCCCTTCGGCGACGCGCGGCGCGGGTGGGATTTCCGCTCGGTCGGGCGCGGCGACGTGAACTTCGAGGAGATCGTCCGCGCCCTGAACCGGGCCGGGTACGCCGGGCCGCTGAGCGTCGAATGGGAGGACAGCGGCATGGACCGCGAACACGGAGCACGCGAGTCGTGCGAGTTCGTCCGGTCGCTGGACTTCACGCCCTCGGGCAGGGCCTTCGACGCGGCGTTCGAGGAATGACCGCGCGGCAGGACGCCTGATATGATCCCCGCATGCCAGGGAGCCTGAAGTGAGCCGCCTTCCAGACAACGCGGATGATCTGCTGCGACGCATCACGATGGATCCGGCGATGTGCGGCGGGCGGCCGTGCGTTCGCGGGATGCGGATCCGGGTGTCCGACGTGATCGACCTGCTTGCCGCAGGACTTACGCCTGAGCAGGTTGTCGAGGAACTCCCCGACCTCGAACCGGACGACGTTCGGGCCTGCCTCGTCTTTGCATCACGCCGACTGAATCATCCCACGCTCGTCGCGTGACACACGGGGGCAGGTCGTGGAGGTATGGCTCGACATTCACCTCTCGCCAGGGGTCGGAGCGTGGATCGAGCGTGCGTTCAGCGTTCGTTGCGTGATGATGCGCGATCTCGGACTTCAGCGGACGCCGGACGACCGGGCGTTCGCGTTGGCTCGCGACGCGGGCGCGATCATCATGTCGAAGGACGTGGACTTCGTGCGGCTGGTTGAACGGCATGGGCCGCCGCCCTCCGTTATCCGGCTCACGTGCGGAAACACGTCGAACGAACACCTGTGCTCGCTGCTGGCGTCCAGCCTCGCCCGTGCGCTCGACCTGATTCGAGACGGCGAAGCGCTGGTCGAGATCGGAGACGCATGATGGGATCCAGGTTGAGAATGGGCATGGTCGGCGGGGGTCAGGGGGCGTTCATCGGCGCGGTGCATCGCATGGCCGCGCGGCTCGACGGCGGCGTCGAGTTCGTCGCCGGCGCGCTCTCGGCCTCGCCCGAGAAAGCCAGGGCGAGCGGGCGTGAACTCGGACTCGACGACCGCCGCAACTACGAATCGTGGGAAGCGATGCTCGGGGGCGAGAAGTCCCTCCCGGCGGGAGATCAGATCGACTTCGTCAGCATCGTCACCCCGAACCACGTCCACTTCCCGGTGGCGAGGGCCTTCGTCGATGCCGGCTTCAATGTCGTGCTGGACAAGCCCATGGTGCATACCAGCGAGCAGGCCGCGGAACTCGCCTCGCTCGTCGCGGCACGGAACGTCGTCTTCTGCGTCACGTACAACTACTCCGGCTACCCGCTCGTGAAACAGGCCCGTGAGATCGTGCGCTCGGGCGAGATCGGCGACGTGCGCAAGGTCGTCGTTGAGTACAACCAGGGCTGGCTCGCGGATCGGCTCGAAGCGACCGGGCAGAAGCAGGCCGACTGGCGCACCGACCCGGCCCGATCCGGCCTCGGCGGCGCGATCGGCGACATCGGCTCGCACTGCGAGCAACTGGTCTCCTACGTCACCGGGCTGGAACTCAAGGCCTTGTGCGCCGACCTGACGACGTTTGTGCCAGGGCGCATGCTCGACGACGACGCGAACGTCCTGATCCGATTCCGCGGCGGGGCGAAGGGCATCCTCTTCGCCTCCCAGGTGTGCGTCGGGAACGAGAACGACCTGCGCCTCCGCGTCTGGGGCACGAAAGGCGGCGTCGAGTGGCGCCAGGAGGAACCGAACGCCCTCATCGTCAGACGATTCGGCAAGCCGGAGCAGGTCTACAGGCGCGGCAACGACTACCTCGGCGACGCCGCCAAGCGGACGACCCGCCTGCCCTCCGGACACCCCGAGGCGTTCATCGAGGCCTTCGCGAACGTCTATCGCGCCGCGTGCGAGGCCGTCCGCTCCGGCGCGGGTGCGAAAGGCCCGGCCCGCCACGACTTCCCCGGCGTCGAGGACGGCGCGCGGGGCGTCCGGTTCATCGAGCGAACGGTCGAGAGCAGCAAGTCCGAGCAGAAGTGGGTCGCGTTTTAGGCTGCAATCAGAACGCGGAGGCGCGGAGGGAGCGGCGGAGATGCGGAGTGAGGAGTCTGGCTTGATGCACACACTCTGTCGTCGCTCCTCCGCGCTGTCTTCGCGACTTCGCGTACATTCCTTCGTTGGAGACATGGCCATGACCTGGCTCGCACGTACCGGCGCCGTCCTGGCGATCACCCTATCGCAAGCCGCGCTCGGCCAGCACAATGCGCTCGCGGCAGAGGAGCGTGAGGCGGGCTGGACGCTTTTGTTCGATGGGACGACGCTCGACGGCTGGACGACCGCCGGCAACATCGAGGCCTGGGTCGTCAAGGACGGCGAGATCCACACGACCGGCAACAACGGCTGGTGGCTGCGCACCTCCCGCATGTACCGGGACTTCGAGCTCAAACTCGACTTCCTCATCCCGCCGGGCGGCAACTCCGGCGTCGGCCTGCGCGGGTCCAGCGTCGGCGATCCGGCCTTCACGGGCATGGAAATCCAGATCTACGACACCCACGGCCAGGAGCCGGGCCTGTCGCACTGCGGCGCGGTCTACAACGCCATCGCCCCGGCGACCCAGGCCGTCCGCCCGCCCGGAGAATGGAACACCTACCACATCCGACTGGTCGGCGACACACTCGACGTGTGGCTCAACGGCGAGCGCATCCACGACGGGCAGAAACTCGACGACCGCGGCATCTTCCGCTCGTCCGACCAGCCGCTCCCGCTCCGCAACCGCCTGACCACCGGCTACATCGCGCTCCAGGACCACGGCAACCCGGTTCGATTCCGCAACCTCAAGATCATGGACCTCTCGCCGGACCCCGACCCGGGTAACTTCGTCCCGCTCTTCAACAACCGCGACCTCGACGGCTGGTTCGCCAGGGGCACGGGCAAGTGGACCGTCGAGGGCGGCACGCTCGTCGGGCGCGACGGCGGCGGGCACCTCTACACCGAGCAAGTCTTCACCGACGTCGTGATCAGGGCCTTCGTCCGCGTCAACACCCGCGGCAACAGCGGCTTCTACCCGCGGGCGTTGCCGCCGCCGAACAACCCCGAATCATGGCCCGTCGGCTACGAGGCCCAGGTCGACAACCACGACCCGCGCAACTGGACCGGCTGCGTCTACGGACGCGCCTGGCCCGAGGGGGGCTTCGCCGGAACGCTCGTCACGCGCGACAGTGCCTGGTTCGACTACCGCGTGCGCGTCGTCGGCGATCGCATCCAGACGTGGGTCAACGGCGTGCCGATGGTGGACGCGGAGGTCGAGCCGTTCCCGCAGGGGCACGTCGCGCTCCAGACCCACCACCCAGGCAACGTCGTCGAGTGGCGCGACGTCCAGGCACGCGAGATCAAGGCGGAGTAGGCAAAGAGCGATCCGTGACCAATCCGGTCACTGCAACAGTGGCCGCACGTACTCCGCGGCCGACTGAACGTCCTCAACCCTGCGTTCGCCCGACTCTCGCTCGATCACAAGGTCGCAGCGCAGGTCGGCGTCGCGATAGACGTAGAAGAAGTCCGGCCAGCGCACGGCCCCGTCGCCAAGCGGCGTCTCCGTGCCCCACGTACCGGGCCGTTCCGTCGGGCGGGCGTCCTTGAGGTGGACCTGCGCGACGTGGTGCGAGAGCCGCGTGAAAGCGGTGATCGGATCGCCCATGCCGTAGAGGATCATGTTGGCGGGGTCGAAGTTCACGCCGACGGGCGCGGGTGGAGCGTCCGGTCCGGCGTTGAGATCGTCGAGCACCGCGATCAGCGTGTCGGCGGTCTCCTGTCCTGTTTCGAGGGCGACGCGCACGCCGCGCGAGCCGAAGACGCCCGCCAGCCTGCGAAGTCGGTCGAGCATCCGTTCCCGCTCCGGGTCGGCCTGTTCGTGCGGCAGGAATCCGGCGTGGAACGTGACGAGGCCGAGGCCGAGACGCTGCGCCAGGGCCGCGTTCGCCTCCGCCGCGGCCAGGTTCTCCGGCCACGTCTCGTCCGTGCGCACGCCGCCCGTGCGCCGGATGGACTCCAGGGTCGAGTAATCCTCGCCCTTCATGCCCATCATGCCGCTGACGACGGCGACGCCCTCGCCGTCGAGGACGCGCACCGTCTCGCCCTCGTCCCACTCGCCGCGCCGGATGGGGTCGAGGGCGAGTTGCACAGCATCCAGGCCACACGCCCGCACCTTCGCGGCGAGGTCCGCGGGGCCGGTCGGCCGGAGCGACCACGAGCAGACGGCCAGCCGCGGCCCGGTCACACCGCTGTCTCCGACTGGTCGGGGCCGAGGGGCGTGGCATCGACCTGCTCCGGCGTGGCGGTCACTCGGTCCCTGAAGAACAGGTAGAAGATGACCATGACGCCCGCCGCGAAGAGGCAGGGCACGAGCCAGAGTTTGTCCCACGCGATGACGGCCGTGCCGTCCGCGGCCGGCGTCGAGTAGTGATCGACGAGCCTTCCGGCGACCTGCGCTCCGATGAACATGCCAAGCCCCTGAGTGACAAGCACGAGGAACCCCTGCGCGGAGCCGCGGACGTGGACCGGAGCCTTCTTGTCGGTGTAGATGAAGCCGGTGACGAAGAAGAAGTCATAGCAGATGCCGTGCAGGATGATGCCGATCAGCACCATGGGCATGAGATGGTTGCCGGTCGCGTTGTCCCATGCACCGGCGAAGAGGCCGTAGCGGGCGACCCAGGCGCCCATGCCGATGAGCAGCATCCACTTGACGCCGAGCCGGGCGAAGCAGAGCGGCATGACGAGCATGAAGAAGATTTCGGAGATCTGCCCGGCGGACATGGTGAAGGCGATGCGCTCGAAACCGACCGCGCCGGCGAACTGTCCGGCGAAGGCGTAGTAGGCCGCGAGCGGGATGCAGATGAGGAACGAGCAGATGATGAAGACAGCGAACGAGCGGTCTTTCATCAGCACGAGCGCGTCCATGCCGATCGCATCGCGTGCGGAGAACGCCTTTCCCTTCGCCGGCGGGGGCGTGTGGGGGAGAAAGAACGAGTACGCCCCGAGCATCAGCCCGGACGCCCCGGCCACGTAGAACATGCCCGCGGAGGTATCGAGAGCGAGGAACGAGACGACCCAGTTCGCCACGATCCACCCGATCGTGCCGAACACGCGGACGAGCGGGAACTGCTTCTCACCGTTGGTCAGGTTGTGGAAGGCGAGCGTGTTTGTCAGGCCCAGCGTGGGCATGTAGAGGAGCATGTGCGCCAGCACGGCGATGATGAAGAGTTGCGGCGAGACGCCCGCGGCCGTCGGCGCCGCGAGCAGCGCGAGGCCGCCGAGCAGGTGCATGACGCCCAGCACACGCTCGGTGGGGAAGAAGCGGTCGGCGACCATGCCGAGGAAGAACGGGGAGACGATCGCGGCGATCGGCCCGACCGAGTACGCCCACCCGATGAGCGAACCGGACATGCCGCTCGCGTGCATGAACGGCCCCATCGTGACGTACCACGCTCCCCAGACGAAGAACTGGAGGAACATCATCGTTCCGAGTTGAACGGCGACGGCGGTGCCGGAACGGGACGGCTGAGCTGCGGTCATGGATGGCTTCCCTCACGGGTGCGGGCGAGACCGGCGACGGGCCGCGAGTGTAGCAGGAAGCCTCGCTCAGAACCCGTCCGCCGCCCGGTAGGCGTCGATGACGGCCTGCTCGCCCTCCGTGCCGGGGCGGCTGTTGCCGTGCTCCATGCCGACCACGCCCTCGAAGTCCTTGCGGTGGATGTGCCGGAAGACGTTGCGGTAGTTGATCTCGCCCGTGCCCGGCTCGGCCCGCCCGGGGTTGTCGCCGACCTGGAAGTAACCGATCTCGCTCCACGCGAGGTCGATGTTGGGGATGAGGTTCCCCTCCGTGATCTGCTGGTGGTAGATGTCGAACAGGATCTTGCACGCGGGCGAGTTCACGGCCCGGCAGACCTCGAACGCCTGCGGAGTCTTCGAGAGATACATGTTGGGGTGGTCGCGCCACGGGTTGAGCGGTTCGAGCACCATCACCAGCCCGTGCGGCTCGAAGATATCGCACGCCAAGCGCAACTGGTCGATCACGTTTGCCGTCTGATAGCCCATCTCGAGCCGAGCCTCGAGCGTGCCGGGCACGACGGTCATCCACTTCGCTCCGCACCGGCGCGCGACGTCCACGGCCTGGCGGCACTCGGCGAGGAACTGCTCGCGGTCGTCCTTGTTTGCTCGCACGAATGACGGTTTCCAAGCCGTTGAAGGGCTGGCGACGAAGACGCCCATCGTCATGCCGAGTTCGCGCAGCAGCGCGCCGATCTTCTCCTGATCCTCAGCGGATCGGCCCATCATGCCGTTGTCCTCGAACGCCGTAAAGCCTTGGTCGGCCATGAAGCGGAGTTCGTCGAGGATGCCGCCGGGGGCGTGGTGTCGGAACATGCCCTGGTGCGGCGCGTACTTGAGTTTGAACGGGGCTCGGCGCCCGGACGGTGCGGTGGTCGTGGTCATCGTGCTTCCTGTCGCGGCGGACGCGATGGCCGCCCCGGCCGCGACCGTCGATGCGAGAAACTCCCGGCGTTCCATGCGGACTCTCCGTGGTCGTGTGCGTGCGCCGTTCGTCGGCGGCAGCGGGTCAGACGAGCGGCGTGCGCCCCGGGATCGCGACCTCGGGCGTAGGCAGCGGCCCGAACTCGTAACTCGGCGGCGTCAGGTCCAGCTTGCTGTTCAGGGCCTGCTCCCACGTCACCTCCTGCCCGGTGTAGGCGGCCATGCGGCCCATGATCGCCGTGAGCGTGGACTCGGCGACCGTCTTCGCCTCGTTCCTCCCCGCGCCGTTCACGATCGACGCGACGAGGCTGACGTGCTCCTGCACGTACGGCCCCGGGTTCTCGCCGCGGAACCGCCAGGCGCTCGCGCCCTCGATGACCGCGAAGCCGGGGCGTGTCACGGCCTTGCCCTCGGTGCCGACGATGCGCTCCTCGACGCGCGGCGGCGTGCCGTCGATCTGCCGGCACATGCTCAGCACGGTCGCGCCCGACGGGTACTCGAACTCGACGGCGAAATGGTCGTAGATGTGGCCGTACTTGGAGTCGGTGCGTGCCTGCCGCCCGCCGAGCGCGGTGCATCGGGCCGGGGTCTCGCCGATCGCCCAGTTCACGACGTCGAGGTTGTGGACGTGCTGCTCGACGATGTGGTCTCCCGAGAGCCATGTGAAGTACAGCCAGTTGCGCAGTTGCCACTCCATGTCGGTCCATTCCGGCTTGCGATCGTGGACCCACAGGCCGCCCTGGTTCCAGTAGCACGAGGCGTGGACGACGCGGCCGAGCGAGCCGCCGTTGATCCGTGCCATCGCCTCGATGTAGCAGGCCTCGTGGCGGCGCTGCGTGCCGGCGACGATGCTCAGGCCCTTGCGCTCCGCGAGCATCGCCGACGCCAGGACAGACCGCACGCCCGCCGGGTCGACGGCGACCGGCTTCTCCATGAAGACGTGCTTGCCCGCGACGACGGCCGCGGCGAGGTGGGCCGGGCGGAAGTGGGGGGGCGTGGCGAGGATCACGCAGTCAACGCCGCCGTCGCGGATGAGCCGCTCGTAGGCGTCGAAGCCTGTGAAGCAGCGGTCGTCCGAGACCTGGACGCGATCGCCGAGTTTCACGAGTTCGCCGCGGCACGACTCGACGCGGTCGGGCATGACGTCGGCGAGCGCGACGATGGTGGTGTTCGGTGCCGCCTCGATGGCGTTGAACGCCGCGCCCGTGCCTCGGCCGCCGCACCCGATGACGCCGACGCGGATGGTGTCCGATCCGCCGGCGAAGAAGCCGCGACCGGAGGCGAGCGGGGCCATCGCCGCCGCTGCCGTCACCGCCGCCGATGTCTTGACGAACTCCCGTCTCGTGTACGCGCTCATGGTTCGCTCCCTGCTTCTGTGGCGGAGTAGTGCAGACCCCGTCGTCAACCACCAGTAAACACCCGATCCATCCTCGACGCAATATCCCGCAACCGCTCCGCATCGCCCCCGCCTACCTCGGCGGCCGCCCAGCCTTCGTAGCCGATGTCGCCCAGCGCCGCCATGACAGCGGGCCAGTCGCAGTCGCCATCGCCGATCTCGACGGCAAAGCCCTTCCAGAGGCCCTCCTCGTCGCGCTTGCGGCGGCTGAACTCCTTGACGTCCAGCCGCGTGATCCGCTTGCCGAGCGTGCGGATCCACTGCTCCGGCCAGCCGTAGTTCACGACGTTGCCCACGTCGAAGTGCCAGCCGACCATCGGCGACTCGAACTCGTCGACGTACCGCGCCGCCTCGATCGGGCTGAGCAGGAAATGGTTCCAGACGTTCTCGAACGAGATCGTGATCCCGAGTTCCGACGCCAGCGGCAGGACGCGCCGAATCTCCTCCTGCGACCGCTCGTACGCGTCGGCGTAGGCGATGCGTTTGTTGACGACGGCGGGCACGAGCAGCACCGACGTGCCGCCGCAGGCCTTG
This sequence comes from Phycisphaerales bacterium, assembly GCA_039794165.1. GTDB lineage: Bacteria > Planctomycetota > Phycisphaerae > Phycisphaerales > UBA1924 > CAADGN01. The sequence goes on along the minus strand of JBDIVY010000003.1, from coordinate 140,620 downwards.
CAATCGCGGATGGCCTGTTCGAGAGCGGACCGTCCCTGGGCGCGCACTTCCGGGTCCGGGTCTCCGAGCGTCTGCCGCCAGTGCACCGAATCGACGACGCCGGGCACTTCCAGCCCCGTCTCTTCGCTCGCGCGGCGGACCTCGTCGGCCGGCGGCCCTCCGGGAGAGTCCAACTCGATGCCCTCGAACCCGCACTCGCGCGCGATGCGGAACTTCTCCAGCACGCTCGAACCCTCGGCGATCATGCCGTACTTGAGCGCCTTGCGAAGACGGGGTCGCGCCGGTCGAATCGGTGACACCGCGATCGCGGGCGAAGCGACCAGCGCCGCCGCAGCGACCGCCGAGGTCTTGACGAACTCGCGCCGGGTTACGCCGTTGGCTCCATCATCCACGCTGCACGCTCCTCACAACTCAGACGAGCTTGGTCTGCCCCGGCACGGCGACGGGCGGCGTCGGCAGATCGCCCCATTCCAGCGTCGCCGGCATGAGCGACTCCTGCGAGTTCATCGCCTGCTCCCACGACACGGTCTGGCCGGTGTACGCCGCCATCCGCGCCATGATGGCCATCAGCGTGCTGTTCGCCCCACGGGCACAGTCATTGATCGGCGTGCCCGCGCGGATCGACGCGAACAGTTCGTCGTGCTCGACCTGGTACATGTCCTTGATCGGGCCGCGGAATCTCCACCGCTCCGCGCCGTCCAGGCCCTTGAGGGCGTACGTCGGCGCCCACCCGTTGACGATGGCCGACCCTTCGGTGCCGTAGACGTAGTCCGTGTTGTCGCCCGGGCAGTGGTCGATCTGGCGGCAGGTGTGGAAGGCGCGTCGCCCGTCCTCGTACTCGTACACGGCGGCGAAGTGGTCGAAGACGTTGCCGTGCTCCGGGCCGGACCGCGCCGCCCGTCCGCCGAGGCACGTCGCGCGCGCGGGCGGCAGGTCGCCCATCGCCCACGCCGTGCGATCGACGGAGTGAACGGCCTGCTCGACGATGTGGTCGCCGGAAATCCACGTGAAGTGCCACCAGTTGCGCATCTGGAACTCGAGATCGCTCCACCCCTCCTGTCTCGGGCGGCGCGGCAGGGTGCCGGTGTGGTAGGTAGTGTGGACGGTGGTAACGCGACCGAGCGCCCCGCCGTTGACCCGCTCGAAGCAGGCCCTCATGCCCGCGTTGTACCGCCAGCAGAAGCCCACGAGCAGGCCGAGGTTGCGTCGCCTGGCATCCTCCGCCGAGGCGAGTACCGAACGCAGGCCCGGCCCGTCCACGGCCACCGGCTTCTCCGCGAAGGCGTGCTTGCCGCGATCGACGGCGTAGGCGATCTCACGCGGACGGAAGCAGGGGTACGACGTGAGGAGCACGGCATCGACGCCACTGTCGATCACATGCTTGTAGGCGTCGAAGCCGAGGAATCGACGCTCCTGGGACACCTCGATGCGGTCTCGCCAGCGCGTGCTTCCCTCGCTCTCCTCCTCGTCGAGTGCGGCCATCGTGCTCCGCAGGTTTTCGTGGCACGCGTCGAGGCGGTCCTGGAAGACGTCGCCCATGGACCAGAGCACGACGCCTGGGTCGGCGCGGAGGGCCTGCACGGCCGCGCCTGTGCCGCGCCCGCCGCATCCGATCAGGCCGATCTTGATGCGATCCGACCCGCCGGCGTGTGCGAGGATCGGCGTTGTCAGTGCTCCGACCGCGACGGCCGCGGCGGACGTCTTGACGAACTCACGACGCGACACGGTCAGGGCGTTCTCGCGCTTCACTTCTCGCTCCTCTCGGCAGGGTCGGCCTCCGGCGCGGGCTTCGGTTTGGGGTCGCAGATCACACGGACGCCGACCCACGGGCAATCGGCCAGCCACCAGACGCTCTTGGGAATCTGCGGATCGCTGGCGTTCCAGGCCGGGCTTGGTTCCTCGCGTCGGTCGCAGCGGACGATTTCCGGCTCATCGCGGTACGACCCGCCGCGGGCGACGCCCTTGCCGTCCGCCGTCACGCACCACTCGGCGACGTTCCCGAGCAGGTCGTGCAGGCCGAGGGCATCACCGGCCTTGCTCCCGACGGCACGGGTCTGGTACCCCGCGTTCCCGTCGTGCCACGCGAGATGGTCGAGCGGGTGCTTCTCCAAAGCGGGCTTAGCGCCTCGATCGCAGAGCCGCTCCCACTCGGCTTCCGTCGGCAGGCGGTAGTGCAGGCCGGACTTCGCGCTCAGCCAGTCGCAGAATGCCTGCGCGTTCTTGAAGGACATGGACATCGCCGGGAATCCCGCGTGCCCGAAGCCGCGGTCCATGGTGACGTAGGGCTTGGTCGGGCGTGCGACCCCGTCGGCGGGAGTATCCGGGTTCGGGCGGTCGAGGGCGTAGGTGAACACGTCGTAGACGTCCCACGGCATCTCGGTCCGACTGACCCAGACGCCCTCGCCGTTCCGCTCCCCAGGCACCCAGACAAGATCGAACGAGACCGTGGTGCCCTCGATACCCTGCTTGAACGGCTTGCCGGGCGTCGGAGGATCCGAGGCGATGCTGACCGTTGCCGCGATGCAGCCCAGCAGAGTCACCGCCAGGCGCTGTCCGAAACGAACCATGATGCCCTCTCGATTCCTGCTGGCGCTCTGCGTTCTTCCCGCGTTCCTGCTGGCGGGCTGTGCGGCCCGCCCGACCACAGATCCGTCCGATCCCGCGGCGTCGGCGGGGGCCCTGAGTCGGTACGAGTTCGCACAGGTCCACATGGGAGTCGAGTGCAGGATAACGCTCTACGCGGGCGAAAGGGAGTCGGCCGAGAAATCCGCGGCGCGGGCCTACGAGCGGATCGCCGCCCTCGACGCCTCCCTCAGCGACTGGAGGCTCGAAAGCGAACTGAACCGCCTGAACGATGCGGCGGGCGGGCCGGCCGTGCACGTCAGCGACGACTTGTACCGGGTTCTGGAACTCGCGCGGCAGTTCTCAGAAGCGACCGGCGGAGCCTTCGACCCCACGGTCGGACCGGTGGTGCGGCTGTGGAGACAGGCCAGACGCGACGGACGACTCCCCAACGACGAGGCCCTCGTGTCGGCCCTCTCGACCGTGGACTGGCAAGGAGTCGAACTGGCGCCGGAGTCCCGATCCGTGCGGCTCTCCCGCCCCGGCATGAGACTCGACCTCGGAGGGATCGGCAAGGGCTACATCGCCGACCGGGCAGGCGAGGCGCTCCGTGAACAGGGTGTCAACCGCTTTCTGATCGACCTCGGCGGGGATCTTCTGGCGGGCGAGCCGCCCCCGGATCGTGCCGGCTGGACGGTCGAGGTCCGGACCGATCTCGGCGATGCCACGTCGCTGACCGTCGCCAACGCGGGGGTAGCGACCTCCGGCGATACCGCCCAGTTCGTCGAGATCGACGGCGTCCGGTACTCGCACATCGTGGACCCGCGAACCGGCCTGGGACTGACCAACCGAATCGCGGCCACGGTCATCGCCCCGGACGCGGCGAACGCCGACGCCCTGGCTTCCGCGGTCTGCGTGCTCGGCGAATCCGAGGGCAAGGCGGCAGCCCTTCGATTCCCCGGTGTCAGCGTCATGGTCGAGCAGGCCCGCTGATGCAGCGGCTACTTCGCGGTACGCTGTTCGGTTGGAGGACAGCAAGGCGGGCGGAATGGAGGCCGGACATGAGCAGCGGCATTGGCATCGATCGACGCGGGTTTCTCGGGGTCACGGCGGGCCTGGCGGCCGGAGCGGCCTTCATGCCCGCGGCCTCGTGGGCTCGAACCCTCGGCGCGAACGAGCGCATCCGCCTTGGCGTGATCGGGTGCGGCGGACAGGGCCGGTGGCACGTCGGCGACTACCGCCGCCGCGCCGAGGCCGACAACGTCGTCGTGACGCGCGTCTGCGACGTCTACCGCAGGCGGCTCGACCAGGCCGTCGGCATGGTCGGCGGCAGCGAGTCCGCGGGCACGCTCGACTACCGAGAGGTGCTGGACTCGAAGGACGTGGATGCCGTGATCATCGCCACGCCCGATCACTGGCACACGAAGATCGCCATCGAAGCGATGGAAGCGGGCAAGGACGTCTTCTGCGAGAAGCCGCTCTCGCACACCATCGAGCAGGCGATCGAGTGCCGCGACGCGGTCAAGCGGACCGGGCGCGTCTTCGCCGTCGGCCCGCAGCGGGCGAGCGACGACCTCACCTGGAAGGCCCGCGACGCCATCGCGGCCGGTCGCATCGGCAAGACGGTCTGGAGCCAGGGGGCGGTCTGCCGAAACTCGCGGGACAATCAGTTCAACTGGGGCATCGACCGCGACGCCGGCCCGGATGCCTCGGGTGCGGGCTACGTGTGGTGGGACCGCTGGCTCGGCTGGGAGCACGGGCTGGCCGAGAAGATCCCGTGGAATCCCGATCACTTCTTCCGCTTCCGCAAGTACTTCGCCTACAACGGCGGCGTCGCCACGGACCTCATGTACCACGTCCTCGCGCCGCTCCTGCTCGCCATCAGCGGGCCGGACGGCGAGTACCCGCGCCGCGTCGTTGCCGCGGGCGGGCTGTACATCCAGAAGGACGAGCGCGACATCCCCGACACGTCGATGGTCATGGTAGACTATCCGAGCGAGCACACGATCGTGCTTGTGAGCGTGATGCTCAACGACGAGACGCCGCCGCTCGTCATCCGGGGCCAGCACGGCTCGATGGAGTTCGCCGACGGCCTGATCCTGCGCGAGCAGCGGCCGTGGTTCCCCGAGTTCCGGGCCGCGAACAAGGAGTTCCTGCCGGAGTGGGGCATGGCGCAGGACGCGCGGGGGCGGTTTGTTCCCGACCCGCCCGGCGGCGAGATGTCCTACACCGTCGCCCGCGAGCCGCGCCGCGACACCAACGGCAACTTCCTCGACGCGATCCGCGGCGAGGCTCAACCGAACTGCAACGCCGAACTGGGATGCTCCACGATGGTTGCCATCAAGATGGGCGTCGAGGCGTACCGGCAGAATAAGGTCTTCACCTGGGACGCGGAGCGGGAGCAGTCCGTCCCGTCCTGACCGACACCGCGAGAACTCTCATGCGCACGCTCACCGCCTTCGTATCGCTCGTCGTCTTCGCGTCCGCTGCGTCGGCCGCGGTCAGCCCGCCACCCGGGTTCAGGTCGCTCTTCAACGGGCGGGACCTCTCCGGCTGGCAGGGGCTTGCCGGCGATCCGCCCGCTGTCGCCGCCATGAGCGATGACAAGCGTGCCGAGGCACAGGCCACCGCGAACGAGGCCGCCCGGACGCACTGGACCGTCCGCGACGGCGTCCTGCACTTCGACAAGGGCTGGACCAGCCTCCAGACCGTCGAGCACTTCGGCGACTTCGAACTCCGGCTGGAGTGGCGCATCGAACCCGGCGGCGACAGCGGCATCTACATTCGGGGCTGCCCGCAGGTCCAGATCTGGGACAACCCGGTCGGCTCGGGCGGGCTGTACAACAACCAGGTCGGCCCCTCGCGGCCGACCACAGTCGCCGATCGCCCTCCAGGCGAGTGGAACGATTCCCGGATCATCGTGCTCGGCGACCGCGTAACCGTCTTCCTCAACGGCGTGCTCGTGGTGAACGACACGACGCTCGAGAACTACTGGGACCGCACGAAGCCGATCCCGACCCGCGGCCCGATCGAACTCCAGGCCCACGACACGCCGCTTCAGTTCCGCAACATCCGAGTCCGTGAACTGGACACGATCCCCGAGGTGCCGGGTCGCATGGACTGGTGGCGAGAGGCACGCTTCGGCATGTTCATCCACTGGGGCCTGTACGCGATCCCGGCCGGGGAGTGGAACGGGCGCGAGGTGCCGGGCGTCGGCGAGTGGATCATGTACCACGGCCAGATCAGCCCGAAGGACTACGAGCCGCTCGCGGCCCGGTTCAACCCCGTGAAGTTTGACGCCCGCGAGTGGGCGCGGCTCGCCCGCGAGGCGGGCATGCGCTACCTCGTCATCACCAGCAAGCACCACGACGGCTTCTGCCTCTTCGACTCCGCCTACACCGACTACGACATCATGGACGCCACGCCCTTCAAGCGGGACATCATGCGTGAACTCGCGGAGGCCTGCCGCGCCGAGGGCATCCGCATCGGCTGGTACCACTCGATCATGGACTGGCACCACCCGGACGCGAGCGGCGAGCGTTTCCCCGCCTACGCCGACGTGCTCCGCAAGCAGGTCGTGGAACTCCTCGCCAACTACGGCCTCATCGACGTCATGTGGTTCGACGGCGAGTGGATCCCGGAGTGGACCGTCGAGCACGGCGTCGAACTCGAACGCCTCTGCCGGGCGGTCAACCCCGCCGTCATCGTCAACAACCGCGTCGGCAAGCGCGGCGCGGGCATGGGCGACATGAGCCGCACCGTCGGCGATTTCGCCACGCCGGAGCAGACCGTGCCCGCGACCGGGCTGCCCGGCCTGGACTGGGAGTCCTGCATCACGATGAACGACACCTGGGGCTTCAAGTCCAACGACCACAACTGGAAATCGTCGGATGAACTCCTTCGCATGGTCGTGGACATCGCCAGCAAGGGCGGCAACCTGCTCCTCAACGCCGGGCCGACGGCCGAGGGGCTGATCCCCCAGCCCAGCGTGGATCGTCTCCTCGCCGTCGGCGAGTGGCTGGGGCGCAACGACGAGGCGATCTACGGCACGACAGCCAGCCCGTTCCGCCGCCTCCCCTGGGGCCGCTGCACGCGCCGCGGCGAAACGCTCTACCTCCACGTCTTCGACTGGCCCTCCGACGGCCGGCTCGTGATCGACGGTCTGCGGAACCGGACGGGCGCAGCGTGGTTCCACGCCGACCCACGCCGCCGTCCCTTGCCCGTGGAACGGGACGATGAGCGGGTGGTCATTTATCTCCCGGTGGAGCCGTCCAGCCAGCCGGTGACCGTCGTCGTCCTCCAGATCGAGGGCGAGCCGGATGTGGTGATCGCGCCGCTCAGGCCCGGTCCGGACGGCGTTCTCGAACTCCACGCACGCGACGCGACCATCGAGGGCGTCCACACCCAGTACGAGGTCGGCCACGGCAAGGACAACATCGGTTTCTGGACCGACCCTTCCGAATCCGTCTCCTGGGAAGCACATGTCCCCGCGGGCCGGTACGCCGTCGAGGTCGAGTTCGCGTGCGACGCGGGATCGGGCGGCGCGTTCCTGGTCGAAGTGGGGGACCGTCGGGCCGACGGACGGATCGCCCCGACCGGGTCGTGGACCACTTTCGCAACCCTCGACCTGGGGCCGGTCGCCGTGGAGGCCGAGGGCGTGCAGGTGTTCCGCGTGCGGCCAGTGCGCATCGACGGCCTGGCCCTCATGAATCTCAAAGCCGTCCGCCTCCGACCTGCCGATTGATCGTTGGAAGCGAACATCCGACTTGACGAGCCGGGGAGGGGGGGATATGTTCACGCCATCACCATGGACGAGCGGCACGCCAACAGCACGTCGATCGCCGGGGCCAGCGGGCCTGCGGTGTGCGTTGCCGCTTCGAAACTGCTGAAAGTCAAAGGCCTGCCGGTGATCCGGCCGCGCTCGTGACTTCAGCAGGGCACCCGCTCTGAAACTGGACGAACACGGGCCTGGCGGGATCACCCGGCAGGCCCGCGGTTTTTTTGCACCCTGACCGAAGCACGAAAGCCCGACACGAACGAAAGGAGCCGACGCATGACACCCCCGACCGCCACCGCCACGACCGTCGCCGCCCCCTGCCCCGAGTGCGCCGCGGAGGTTCGCCCCGCCCGCAACCCGCTCCGGGGCGAAGTGCTCCGCTGCACGGATTGCTCGGCCGAACTCGAGGTCACGAGCGTCAGCCCGCTGCGGCTGGAACTCGCGCCGACCGTCGAGGAAGACTGGGGCGAGTGACCGCGCCGCTTTGCCGAACGGCCCCAGACACGGAACCTCAACGGAGAACGCCCATGCGCATCGGACTCCTGCACTCGAGGGTGCGGGTCGAGGAACGGCTGCTGATCGAGGAGTTGCAGCGCCGCGACGTGGAACTGGAACTGCTCGACGTCCGCACGCTGGTCTGGGACCTCGACGACGCCGAGTCGTGGACGCGGTTCGACGCTGTCGTTGATCGGTGCATCAGCCAGACGCAGGCCGCGGCCGCCGTGCGGATCGTCGAGTCCTACGGCGTGCCGTGCGTGAACCAGGCCCGCGTGATCGAGACCTGCGGGGACAAGCTGGCGACCACGCTCGCCCTGGCTCGCGCGGACGTGCCCTCGCCGCGAACGATGGTCGCGGTGGACGCCGAGTCCGCGTTGCAGGCAGTCGAGGCGATCGGCTACCCGGCCGTGCTGAAGCCGACGGTCGGGTCGTGGGGTCGGCTGCTGGCCCGGGTGAGCGACCGCGACGCCGCCGAAGCGGTCATCGAGCACAAGGCTACGCTCGGCGGGCCGCAGCACGGCGTCTTCTACGTGCAGGAGTACGTCCGCAAGCCCCAGCGCGACCTGCGGGTCTTCGTCGTGGGCGAGCGGGCGATCTGCGGCATCGTCCGGCATAGTGCGCACTGGATCACCAACACAGCCCGCGGCGGCCGGGCCGAGCGGCTTGACATGACGCCCGAGATCGAGCGTGTGTGCGTGCACGCCGCGCGGGCGGTGGGCGGCGGCGTGCTCGCCATCGACCTGCTCGAGTGCCCCGAGCGCGGGCTGCTCGTCAGCGAGGTCAACCACACCATGGAGTTCCGCAACAGCATCGAGCCGACGGGCGTGGACATCCCCGCCCGCATCGTGGACTTCGTCATGGAAGTGGCGGCCGGTCGGCTCGCACCGGACGCCCTGGCGCAGGGGGCCGCATGAGCGGGCAGAGGCTCCGGGCCTCGATCGTCGGCGGGTCGGGCTACGGCGGGGGCGAAGTCCTGCGCCTGCTGCTGGACCACCCGGGCGTCGAAGTCACGCAGGTCACGTCGCGGACAAAGACCGGCGTGCTCGTCCACAGCGTGCATCCGAATCTGCGCGGGCGCACGACGCTCCAGTTCGTCCCGCCCGACACCCTGGAGGCTTGTGACGTGCTCTTCCTGTGCCTGCCGCACGGCGAGGCGGCCGCCGCCATCGATCGCTACGCCGCGCTCGCGCCGCGCATCATCGACCTCTCGGCGGACTTCCGCCTGCGCGACGCGGCGGCGCACGAACAGTGGTACGGCGAACCCCACCGCGCCCCCGCGTGGCTCGACCGCTTCGTCTACGGCCTGCCGGAACTGCACCGGGAGCGCATCCGCGGCGCACGGCTGGTCAGCGGCGTCGGGTGCAACGCGACGGCGATGAACCTCGCCCTGCTGCCGCTTGCCTCGAAGGGGTTGATCCGGTCGGCTGTCTGCGACGTGAAGGTCGGCTCGTCCGAGGCGGGCAACGCCGTCAGCCCCGCGAGCCACCACCCGGAGCGAGCGGGGGCGGTCCGCTCCTACGCCGCGACCGGGCACCGGCACCAGGCGGAAGTGCGCCAGGAACTCGGCGATTTCGACCTGCACGTCTCGATGACCGCGGTCGAGATAGTGCGCGGCGTGCTCTGCACGGCCCACGTCTTCCCGACTCGCCCCCTGGACGATCGCGAGTTGTGGTCCCTCTTCCGCGAGCGGTACTCGGCCGAGCCGTTCGTCCGCATCGTGAAGGACCGGGCGAGCATCTACCGCCTGCCGGAGCCGCGCATCCTCGCGGGCACGAACTACGCCGACGTGGGATTCGAACGCGATCCGCACTCGGACCGCATCGTCGTCGTCTCGGCGATCGACAACCTGATGAAGGGCGCTGCCGGATCGGCGGTGCAATGCATGAACCTCATGTGCGGCTTCGAAGAAACCGCCGGACTCACCTTCTCCGGGCTTCACCCGGCATGACGGAGGCACGCCCATGATCGTCGTCAAGATCGGCGGCAGCGCAGGCGTAGACCTCGCCGCGGTGTGCGACGACGCCGCGCGCCTCGTGCGCGAGGGGCGACGCCTCGTCATCGTCCACGGCGGTTCGGACGCGACGAACACGCTCGCCGAGCGGCTCGGCTCCCCGCCCCGGTTCATCACCTCCCCCTCGGGCCACACAAGCCGTCGCACCGATCGCGAGACGCTCGGCATCTTCCAGATGGCCTGCCGCGGCGTGATGAACCAGCAGATCGTCGAGCGGCTCCAGGCCCGCGCGGTCAACGCGGTCGGGTTGTCCGGCATGGACGGGCGCCTGTGGGAGGGGACGCGCAAGGCCGCCGTGCGGTCGGTCGAAGGCGGGCGCGTCGTCATCGTCCGCGACGATTACACGGGCACCGTCGAGCGGGTGAACGTCGGCCTGCTGCGCGCGCTGATTGACGCGGGCTTCACTCCGGTCGTCTCCCCGCCCGCCATCAGCACGGATCACGAACCGATCAACGTGGACGCGGACCGGGCCGCGGCTCAGACGGCGGCCGCGCTCGGCGCGGAGGAGTTGCTGCTGCTCTCGAACGTGCCCGGGCTGCTCCAACGATTCCCGGACGAATCGTCGCTCGTGCCGCACGTCTCGCGCGCGGCCATCGGCAACGCGGTCGAGTGGGCGCAGGGACGCATGAAGAAGAAGGTGCTCGGCGCGAGCGAGGCGCTGTGCAGCGGGGTCGGCCGCGTCGTGATCGGCGACGCCCGGGCGCGCGATCCGATCAGCCGCGCGCTCGCCGGCGCCGGGACGGTGTTCCAATGACCGACCGCGACGCGATCGACCTGCTGCGGGCGATGGTCGGCACGCCGAGCGTCTCCGGAGATGAGGCTGCGCTGGCCGCGCTCCTCGTCGATGCGATGCGCCGGGCAGGGATGAACGCCGCGATCGACGACGCCGGGAACGTGGTCGGCGCAACGTCCGGCGATCCGCTCCGCTCTCCGCCCGGCACGACGGACATCGTGCTGCTGGGCCACATGGACACCGTGCCGGGCGTCGTGCCGGTGCGGGAGGAGAACGGCCGGCTCTACGGGCGTGGCTCGGTCGACGCGAAAGGACCGCTCGCGGCGTTCGTCGCGGCGGCCTCACGGGTCGACGCGCCGGATGGCGTCCGGCTTGTCGTCATCGGCGCGGTCGAGGAGGAGACGCCGACCTCGCGCGGCGCCCGAGCCGTGATCGACCGCTACTCGCCCGCCGCTTGCGTCATCGGCGAGCCGAGCGGGACGGACGGTGTGACCATTGGCTATAAGGGGCGGCTCGTCGTGCGTTTTGCGATGGAACGCTCGTCCGCGCACACCGCCGGGCCGGCGCCGAGCGCGGCGGACGAGGGCATCCGGTGGTGGCAGGCCGTGCTGGACGACTGCCGCTCGCTCTGCCCGGCCGATTCGTCGCCGTTCGAATCGTTGCAGGCGAACGTCCGCTCGCTCTCGACGAACCACGACGGGCTTGCGGATCGCATCGAAATCGTGGCCGGCTTCCGCCTTCCGCCCGGCCTCGACCCCGAGCACGTCGAAGCGGTCTGCACGCGGCACGGCGGCGGGGCGTCCGTCGAGTTCGTCGGCCGCGAGCGGTCTGTGGTCGCCGATCGCGGCTCGCCGGTCGTGCGGGCCTTGAACGCCGGCGTCCGCGCCATCGGATCGCGCCCGAGGCTGCTCCTGAAGACCGGCACCTCGGACATGAACGTCGTCGCGCCGGCCTGGCGGTGCCCGATCGCCGCCTACGGCCCGGGCGACAGCGGCCTCGACCACACGCCCGATGAGCACATCGAGATCGACGCGTTCGTGCGCTCGATCCGAGTTCTGACGCACGCGCTCCCCGCACTCGCGGGCGAGGTCGCCGGAGTCCCTGCATGACCGCCCATTCCAACGGCACGCCCGCTGCCGTCTCGCCCGCCCGCCGCGGCTGGCATGTCATCGAATCCACGCTTCGCGAGGGTGAGCAGTTCGCCAACGCCTTCTTCACGACCGGGCAGAAGATTCGGCTGGCGACGATGCTCGACGCCTTCGGCGCGGACTACCTGGAACTGACCAGCCCCGCCGCCTCGCCGCGCAGCCGAGACGACTGCGAGACCATCGCCTCGCTCGGGCTGCGGGCGAAGGTGCTCACCCACACACGCTGCCACTCGGACGACGTGCGACTGGCGATCCAGACCGGCGTGGCGGGCGTGGACGTCGTCATCGGCACCTCGTCGCACCTGCGCCGCTTCGGCCACGGCAAGAGCATCGACGAGATCGTCGCCCTCGCCCGCGACGTCATCCCCATCGCGATGGAGGCGGGCGTCGAGGTGCGTTTCAGCACCGAGGACAGTTTCCGCAGCGAACTGCCCGACCTGCTGCGCGTCTACGAGGCCGTGGCCGCCCTCGGCGTTCACCGCGTCGGCATCGCGGACACCGTCGGGATCGCCACGCCGCAGATGGTCGAGCACGTGGTGCGGGCGGTACGGGGCGTGGTCGGTCCTGGCGTCGGCGTCGAGTTCCACGGGCACAACGACACCGGGTGCGCGGTCGCGAACTCCTGGACCGCCGTGCGCGCCGGAGCGACGCACGTGGACACCACCGTCCTCGGCATCGGCGAGCGCAACGGCATCACGCCGCTCAGCGGCTTCATCGCCCGCATGTACTGCGACGAGCCGGAGGGCGTGCGGGCACGCTACCGCCTGCCGCTGCTGCACGACCTCGACCACGCGGTGGCGCGTCTGGTCGGCATCGACGTGCCGTTCAACAGTTGCGTCACCGGGTTCTCGGCGTTCACGCACAAGGCGGGCATCCACGCCAAGGCCGTGCTCAACGACCCCAGCGCGTACGAGGCGCTGCGCCCGGAGGACTTCGGCCTCTCGCGCTACGTGCACGTCGCCCACCGCCTGACCGGCTGGAACGCCGTGCGGGCACGGGCGGAGCAGATCGGCCTGTCGCTCACCGACGAGGACGCCCGCTCGATCACCGCCCGCATCAAGGCCGCGGCCGACGCCGGGAACGTCACCCTCGAGCACGTCGACGCGATGCTGCGCGAGCACGCGGGCGCGGCGACCATCCCGGAGCCTGCGCCGGTGCCCGTGTGAGCCGCTCCGGCGCGCCGCCGAAGGTCAGTCCTCGCCCACCGGCCGTTCCCACGGCGCCGCCGGCTCGTCGTCGGTGTCGGCGGGCGTCGGCTCCTGCGGCTCCTGACGCTGGGTGACATCAGCCAGCCGTCGGCGCAGCCGGTCGCCCGCGAATCTGGGCAGGTCAAAGACCCAGCCTTGGAGCCTCGCGGTCAATGCCTCGGCCTCCTCGACCGCGCCGGTTTCTCCTTCGGACGCCTCGACGCGCTCCGCATCGTTTGCACGCGCGGCCAGCGTGGCCCGAACAGTCCCGCTGTCGTCCCATGTCCGCACCTCGACGACCAGCCCGTCGAACGTTTCGAAGGTCGCGACGACCGGCGACGCCGGGTCGGTCGGATCGACGCCGGCCGCTCGCACGCCTTCCATGCGAAGGAAGGACAGCCCATCGGCGATCGCGTTGACCTGCGTTGCTGTTCCGTGCGTCATGCCCTCGGGCAGATCCTGCACAGCGAAGTCCGCGGTTGTCGCGTCCGGCCGGGCGATCGTCACCGTCTCACCGTCCGGGTGGGCGATTGAGACACGCTTCACGCGCGCACGTGGGATGCTCACGACGCTTGTGTCCACCCAGCGCATCGGGTCCGTGATCGCATCAACCTTGCCGCGCACGAGCCAGGTCTGATCCTCGTCGGCACGCCGTGCGTACACCAGGTTCGTGCCGCCCGACCCCGCCTCGGAACCGATGATGAGTCCTGCCAGGCTCGTGCCGGCTCCGTCGATCAGCGAGACAAGCCTCGACGACCGCCCCCCGCCCGGCGGCTCCAGCCCCAGCCGCGCGTGCCGCGACGGATCGGCCGTCTTGCGCTCGGCGATCTCCAGCGCGGCCACACTCAGCACGAGCGATTTGACCTCCTCGAACTTCGCGGGGTATCCGTCCAGCGATTCGACCGTCCATCGTCCGTCGCGGCGCCGGATTTCCAGAGCCTCCCCGCCCGACTCGACGCTGACGGACTCGACCTCGTTGATGCGCTCCTCGAGGCCCGGGAAGAGCCGCCGGTCGGCCGTGTCGAGGCCGGGCGCGCGTCCGCCGCTGCGCAGGGTGTGCGACGCGATGGCCGCTGCAACGACGATCGCGGTCAGGACGGCGAGAACCGTGAGCGATCGGCTGTTCATAGCGTCGCTCCTCCCTACTCGGCGATCGCGCCCCGGTCGGCCCGCCGGCGAGCCGCCCGCCACGCGCCCAGCGCAAGCGCGGCGACGGCGACGAGCACGGGCGCGGCCCCGATGTTGATCGCCTTCAGTTGCACGCCGAGCCGCTCCACGTCCTTGCGCATGTCGTAGCGCACCTGCCGCAACTGGGCGTTCGTCTGGACCAGCTCGTCCTCGAAGCGTTTGATCTCCGCCCGCTGTTCCGGCGTCAGGATGAGCTCGCCCGCGTCCGGGCGCGCCCGCTGCAACTCCGTGATTCGCCGTTCCGTCTCGCGCCGGCGCTGCTCCAGGCGCTCCGCCTCGGCAAGGTGCCGCTGCTCCGCCGCTCGCCGGATCTCCTCGACCAGGGTGAACGGGCGCGAGTACGTGCCGCGGGCGCGAATGGCGATCAGGTCGCTCGACCCGGCGAGATGGTCGAGGGCGTTGAGCAGGAAGTCGCCGTTGTCCGAGAGTTTCTGGTAACCCAGCACCATGTTGCCCAGGCGCACTTCGTCCACCCACATGCGGTCGGAGAGCATGTCCACGTCCGCCGCGACGATCGCGTTGACCGTGCCCGAGGCGCGATCGTCCGCGGCCTCCTCCGGGACCGGGCCCTGGGGCGCATCGCCGGCTTCCTCGAACGCCGATCTCGCCGAACCCGACACCCGCGCCGCCAGCACGATCGGCTCTCCCCGCGCCACGAACTCCGCGATCAGTTCCCTCGGCTGCGGGAAGAACGACACCCGCTGCACGTTCAGCAGCATCGACTGATCGCTCGTTCGCACCAGCGGACGGACTGTCGTCGTTGCATCGGGCATGGTCGAGATTGAGCCGGCGATCGCGAACTGGAGCAGGCTCGCCTGGCGCGTCACCGCGTCCTCACGGTCGATGCCCCCGCCTGTCAGCCCGATGTACTGCACGTACGGCACGACCTCGCGACCGTCCGGCGAGCGGCCCCGCAGCGCGTTGGACATGTCCGCCGCGACCTGATCGCGCTCGACGCGGACACCCCACGCCTCAAGCAGCGTGTTCAGGTCCGACGCCCGATCGGCCTGCATGGCGGCGAAGGGGTTCTGGTCCGCGCCCGGCGGCACGTCCGCCTCGCAGAGCGGGTCCACGAACACGGCCACGCCGCGCCCGCTCAGTGCGAACCGGTCGATCGCCCGCAGCGTCGGCTCCTCGAGGCCCTTCGGATGCACGATCAGCAGCACGTCCACGTCGCCGCCGATCTCGTCCGCGGCGGGATCGAGCATTCGCACATCGAAGAGCGTGCGCATCTCGCGCATGATCTGCCACGCCGAGCGGCCCGGCTGACCGGGCAGCGCGAACCCGCCGTCCAGCGGGAGCGACGAGAGCACGGCGACGACCTTCCGCTTCGGATTGGCGAGGTTGTAGACCAGGCGAGAGACCTCGTACTCCAGGAACCGCTCGTCCCCGGGGTCGAAGAAGCGGATGACCTCCCGTCCGTCGATGGAGTTCACGCCGAGCAGGCCGAAGTAGAACTCCTCGCGGTTCGGACCGATGGGCGCGCCGGCAAGGCCTGCCTGGCGTGCGCGATCCTCCGCCTCGGAGAACGGCTCCGGATCGACGACTTCGAGTTCGATCCTGCCGCGCGAAAGCAGCGTGTATTCCTCGACCAGTTCGCGCACGCGCTTGCCGTAGGCCTGCAAAGCTGGCCTCCCACCCGCCAGCGACTCGGAGAAGAAGAGCGTGAGGCGGATCGGCTCGTCCAGCCCCGAGACGATGCGGCGCGTGCCCTCCGAGAGCGTGTACAGCCGGTTCTCCGTGAGATCGATTCGGACGCCGCGGAGCGTCGAGTCCGCCAGCAGGTTGATCGCGAAGAACAGGACCACGAGCAGACCGAGCGTCGCGGCCGCGGTCCATCGGCGAGCGGGCATGGATGCACCTGTGCTCGTCATCCGTTCACCCCGCCTTCTTCAACTCGACGACGACGGCGTTCGCCCCGAGCGCAACGCCGATGAGCGAGATGAAGTAGACCACGTCTCTCGGCGCGACGACGCCCTTGGCGAGCGCCTCGAACCGCGTGAGGAAACTGAACTCGGCGATCGAGCGCGCCAGCCACGCCGGCGCCCAGCCCGACAGCGCGCCCTGGACGACCGGGAATCCCGCCAGCAGGAAGAGAAAGCAGGCCGACGTGCTGAGCACGAACGCGATCGCCTGGCTCTTGGTCAGGGCCGACACGCACGCCCCGACCGCGAGGAACCCGCCCGCCATCAGCAGGCTTCCGAGGTACGCCGCCACGATCGCGCCGTTGTCCGGCTCGCCGAGCACGTTCACCGTGACCCAGGCGGGGAACGTGAGCGCGAGGGCCACGCCGACGAACGCCCACGCGGCGAGGAACTTGCCCGCCACCGCGGACCATGCCGTTATCGGCAGCGTCATCAGCAACTCGACTGTCCCCCCGCGCCGCTCCTCCGCCCACAGGCGCATCGACACGGCCGGGATCAGGAACAGGTAGAGCCAAGGGTGGAACGAGAAGAACGGGCGGAGGTCCGCCTGCCCCCGCTCGTAGAAGTTCCCGAGTTCCTGCGAGAACGTGAAGACCCCCGTGAACACGAGGAAGATCACGATGAAGACGTACGCCACGGGCGTGGAAAAGTACCCCGCCAGTTCGCGCTTCATCACGGCGAGCGTCGAGCGCATCACGCCGCCTCCCCGGCCGACCCGGCCGTGATCTCGCGGAACACGTCGTCGAGGCGCCCGGGCTCGACGCTGAGGGCGTCGATCGTCACGCCCCGTGCGCGAAGCAGGTCGCTCACGCCGGCGAGGATCGACGCGCCGTCGCGGGCCAGCACGAGCGCCTCGTACACGCCGTCGCCCCCGGCGGTCTGTTCCACCCCCGACACGCCGGCGATCCTGGCGAGGTCGGCCTCCAGCCCGTCCGCGGCGCAGCGCGCCCGCACACGCACCGCGTTGTGCAGCCTCGACCGGCGGCGCAGGTCCTCGGGGCTGCCGTCCGCGACGATCCGCCCGCGGGCGATGATCGTCGCCCGTGTGCAGACCGCGTTCACTTCTTCCAGGATGTGGGTGGAGAGCACGACCGCCTTGTGCCCGCGCAGGTCGCGGATGAGTTCGCGCACTTCGTGCTTCTGGTTGGGGTCAAGCCCGTCGGTCGGCTCGTCGAGGATCAGCGCGAGCGGGTCGTGCAGCAGCGCCTGCGCGAGGCCCACGCGCCGCTTGTACCCCTTGCTGAGCGTCTCGATCGGCTGCCGCATCACGCCCTCGAGGTGCACCCGAGCGGCGACCTCACCCACCCGCCGCCGACGCTCCGCGCCGCGGTAGCCGCGAACCTCGGCCACAAACCGGAGGAACGACTCCGGCGTCATGTCCGGATAGGCCGGCGCGCCCTCGGGGAGATACCCGAGCGAACGCTTGACGGCGATCGGGTCTCGAAGCACGTCGTGCCCGCACACAAGCGCGGTCCCGCCGGTGGGGGGGAGGAACCCCGAGACCATCTTCATCGTCGTGGATTTGCCCGCGCCATTCGGGCCGAGGAAACCCAGGACCTCGCCTTTCTCGACGCGCAGGGATACGGCGTCCACCGCGAGGATCGGGCCGAATCGCCTGGTCAGTTGCCTGATTTCGATCATGCGGGTCCTCCGCCGGATCGGGTAACGGTTGTATTCCCGCAGGCGGGCCGATCTCAAGTCCGCGGCGTGGGGTCGCCGTTCTGACGCAGCGCGTCGGAGTCCTTCACGCCCAGGGTCGCGTAGATGTCGCGGGTGGCGCGGGACTTGTTCAGGGTATAGAAGTGAACGCCCGCGACGTTGTGGTCCAGCAGGTCGCGGCACTGCTCGGTCGCCCAGTGGACGCCCACCCGCTTGACGGCCTCGGGGTCGCCGCCCGTCCGGTTGATCGCCCGGATCAGCGGGGCCGGGAACCGGGAGCCGAGGGCGAGTTCCGCCATCCGTTTCATGCCGCCGACCGAGGTGATCGGCATGATGCCGGCGAGGATCGGCACCCGGATACCGGCGAGAATGCAGCGGTCGCGGAAGTCGTAGAAGTCCCGGTTGT
Organism: Phycisphaerales bacterium; assembly: GCA_039794165.1. Classification (GTDB taxonomy): domain Bacteria; phylum Planctomycetota; class Phycisphaerae; order Phycisphaerales; family UBA1924; genus CAADGN01. Next base: position 122,526 of record JBDIVY010000003.1, on the reverse strand, counting down.
CGAAGAAGAGTTGCGTGATGATGTAGTCCGCCCCGGCGTCAACCTTCGCCTTGAGGTAGTCCAGTTCGAGCAGGCGGTTCGGTGTTTCCGGATGGCCCTCGGGGAAACCCGCGACTGCGATGCCGAACCCGCGCGGATCTCGGTGCACGCCGCTCTCGTTGAACCGCGTGATGCACGCGACGAGTTCGCCGGCGTACTGGAAACTCCCGCCCGCGTCGGCCGTGCCGTCGGGGTGGTCCCCGCGGAGCGCGAGGATGTTGGAGATGCCATGCGCGGCGTAGCGGGCGAGCATCGTGTGCACCTGCCCCTCGTCGAGACCGACGCAGGTGAGGTGCGGCATGGGATTCAGCCCGGTCTCGTCCTTCAGGCGAATGACGAGGTTCTCGGTGAGGTCGCGGGCCGTCCCGCCGCCGGCCCCATAGGTCACGCTGACGAACGTCGGGCGGAGCGATTCGAGCTCCGCGATGTTGCGGAAGAGGTCGTCCGCGGCCTCGGGTGAGCGCGGCGGGAAGAACTCGAAGGAGAACGTTGTCCGCTGCCTTTCGAAGACGTCAAGGATGTGCATGAATCCGCGTCCTCGAACGGCCGACACCCCTCGTGCCGGCCCGGCCCTGCGGCACGGTCGTCTACTATATCCATTCTCCCGGCTGAACGGATGAAGCCGAGTCTTCCCCCGATTCCGCTTCCCGGGCAACCCGGCCGATGCCCAAGCCGAAGAATCCGGAACATGGCCAACGCCGCCATCCGAACTGATCTCGAACAGCAGACGCGCCGGGCGTTCACGCTCATCGAACTCCTGGTTGTCATCGCCATCATCGCTGCGCTGCTGGGCATCCTGCTCCCCGCGCTTGGCGGCGTGCGGAAGACGGCCCAGATGGTCAAGTGCGCGTCCAACATGCGCCAGGTCGCTCTCGGCTGGGCGACCTACGCCAACGACAACGACGACATCTCCATTCCGGGCCAGATGGGCCGGTACTCGGACGAGTCGAAGAACGTCTACTTCGTCGGGAACGGGTATCAATACCGCCCGCGCTGGTACGTCACGATGGGCGCCGCCGCCGGGTTCTACGCGCTCATCGAGCCTCGACCCGAACGCGAGCACGAGCACGACGTGCAGGTCAACAACGAGGTCTTCCTCTGCCCGAACGCGATCGACTGGACGAGCACACGCAACCACCCCTACGGATACAACTACCACTTCCTCGGCAACACGCGGTTCAAGAACGACATTGAGTTCGGTTCGTTCGTGTCCTTCCCGGTGCGGGCGTCCGTCATCCACGTCGGCAGGACGGTGCTCGCCGCGGACAGCATGGGCACCGCCGCCGGAAAGCCGACGGCGGATCGCACGCCGAACCTGCCCGACGGCTCGCGCCACCCGCAACTGACCGGGATGGGGGGGCACGGATACGCGCTCGACCCGCCCCGCATGACGCCCAACAGCGACCACGCCGACCCGCAGTTCCCGGGGGCGGAACACCGCTCGGCCCCCGATCCCAGGCATCTCGGCAAGACGAATGTCTCCTTCATCGACGGCAGCGTGTCGAACTGGACGCTCGCGGAGCTCGGCTACGTCATCCGAGGCAACGGCGTCGTGGAGGCTTTCGACCCGACGGCCGACAACTCCATGTTTTCCGGCACGTCCATCGACCGAGACCCGCCCGTGCGCCACGATTGAACCCACGACCGCGAGGTTCCGAAGTACACTTCAGCGATGACCACGGCCCCCGGCACGCTCCGCGCCTGCCACCGCTGCGGCCTCGTGCAGCGGGTCGGCGTCGTGCCCCGCGGCTTCCGCGCACGCTGCCCACGCTGCGCCGCCACCGTCCGCCACGCCCGTCATCCGCGATCCAACGCTCGCGCCGCCGCCTTCGCCCTCGCCGCGCTGCTGCTCTACCCGGCAGCCCTGAGCCTGCCCGTCATGCAGGTGCAGCGGCTCGGGCACGCCCACGAGGCGACGATCTGGTCCGGCGTCGTGAGCCTCCTCGCGGAGGGGCAGACGGCGATCGGACTGGTCGTGCTGTTCTGCTCCGTCATCGCACCGCTGGCGAAACTGGCCGCGACGTTCGCGCTCTGTGCCGGAGACGTGCTCCTCCAGCGCCGGCACCGGGCCGCGGCCTACAGGCTCGTCGAGTTCCTCGGGCGGTGGGGCATGGTGGACGTGCTGCTGGTCGCGGTGCTCGTGGCGGCGGTGAAGCTGGGGGACTGGGTGACGGTCCAGCCGGGGCCTGGCGTCGCGGCGTTCGGCGCGGTTGTCGTGCTCAGCCTGCTCGCCTCCGCATCGTTCGATCCGCACGCCGTCTGGGAGGATGAACGCCTGTGAGCGAGAACGCCGGAATCCCGTCGAGCGAGATCGTGCGCGTGCGGCGCGTGACGTGGGCGCTGCTGGCGCCGCTGGCGGCCGCGGCGGTTCTCACCGTGTTGGCTGTACAGGCGATCCGCGACCGCCCCGTTCCCATCACGATCCGCTTCGCGGAAGGCGCGGGCGTGCGTCCCGGCGACCCGGTGACCTGCCGAGGGGTGCAGGTTGGCGTGGTGCGGGAGGTCGGGCTGTCGGGTGACCTGTCGGGCGTGGTGGTCGAGGTCGCGCTGGCGCGCGAGTCCGCCTCGCTCGCCGTCGAGGGGACGCGGTTCTGGATCGTGCGCCCCGAGGTCTCGTTGCGCGGCGTCAGCGGGCTGGAATCGCTCCTTGGTCCCCGGTCGATCGCGGCCGCGCCGGGCGTGCCTGGGTCAAAGCGAATCGGCGAGTTTGAGGGGCTTGCCCGCCCTCCCGACGACGCCGCGACGCCCATCGAAGGCGAGTTGATCGTCGTGCTTCGGGCGGCTCGGCGCGGTTCCGTCGGGATCGGCTCGCCCGTGTACTACCGCGACGTGCAGGTCGGCGAGGTCCGCTCGGTGCGGATGGCCGACGACGCTCGCACGGTCGAACTCACCGCGGCCGTCGAGCCCCGCTACGCCCCCCTCGTGCGCGATAACTCCCGCTTCTTCAACGTCAGCGGCATCGGCGTGAACTGGGGCCTCTTCGGCGGCCTCTCCGTGCGCACGGACTCGCTCGAATCGCTCATCGTCGGCGGCGTTGCCTTCGCCACGCCGGATCGCCCCGGGGCGACGATCGCCAACGGACACGTCTTCGACCTCGCGCCTCAGCCCGACTCAAAGTGGCTGGAGTGGTCGCCGGCCATCCCGCTCACGGACGCTCCACCATAAGGCGATGAACGCGAAGGCACGAACAGTAAGCGAAGGCGCGGAGAATGGCTCGCTCCTCCGCGCCTCCGACTCGACTTCGTGTCCTTCGCGTTCGTCCGGTTCAGTACCGATAGTGCTCGGGCTTGAACGGCCCGTGCTTCTCGACGCCGATGTACGTCGCCTGCTCCGGCGTCAGTTCCGTCAGGCGCACGCCGAGGTGGTCCAGGTGGAGCCGTGCGACCTGCTCGTCAAGCCGTTTGGGGAGCACGTAGACCTTGCCGGATTCGTACTTTGTCCCCGAGAGCGTGGGCTTGCCGTCGGCGTTCAGGGCCAGGTCGATCTGCGCGAGCACCTGGTTCGTGAAACTCGCGCTCATCACGAAACTCGGGTGGCCCGTGGCGCAGCCGAGGTTCAGGAGCCGGCCCTCGGCGAGCACCAGGATGCCGCGCCCGTCCGGGAAGACCCACTCATCGTACTGCGGCTTGATGGCGTTGCGGCGGATGCCGGGCTGGCGGGCCAGCCCGGCCATGTCGATCTCGTTGTCGAAGTGCCCGATGTTGCCGATGATGGCCTTGTTCTTCATCCGCTTCATGTGCTCGACGGTGATGACGTCTTTGTTGCCCGTCGCCGTGACGAAGACGTCGGCGAACTGGACCACGTCCTCGAGCCGCTTGACCTCGTATCCCTCCATCGCCGCCTGGAGCGCGCAGATCGGGTCGATCTCGGTCACGATCACGCGGCAGCCCTGGCCCTTGAGCGCCTGGCAGCAGCCCTTGCCCACCTCGCCGTACCCGCACACGACCGCGACCTTGCCGCTGAGCATCACGTCCGTCGCGCGGTTCAGGCCGTCGAGCAGCGAGTGGCGGCAGCCGTAGATGTTGTCGAACTTGCTCTTGGTGACGCTGTCGTTGACGTTGATCGCGGGGAAGAGGAGCGTGCCCGCCCTGCTCATCTCGTAGAGCCGGTGGACGCCGGTGGTCGTTTCCTCGCTCACGCCCTTGATCTCGGCCGCGATGCGCGCGAACCAGCCCGGCGTCTCTCGGATCGTCTCGCGGATCGTGTGCAGCACCCACTTCCACTCCTCGGGGTCGCGGGCCTCGTTGAAGTCCGGCACGCGGCCGGCCTGCTCGAACTCGACGCCCTTGTGGATGAGGAGCGTCGCGTCGCCCCCGTCGTCGACGAGGAGCGTCGGGCCGCGGCCGTCGGGCCAGGTGAGCGCCTGCTTCGTGCACCACCAGTACTCTTCGAGCGTCTCGCCCTTCCACGCGAAGACCGGTACGCCCCGGGGGTCGTCGGGCGTCCCGTCGCGTCCGACCACGACGGCCGCCGCGGCGGAATCCTGCGTGCTGAACACGTTGCAGGACGCCCAGCGCACGTCCGCGCCGAGTTCGGCGAGCGTTTCGATCAGCACCGCCGTCTGAACGGTCATGTGCAGCGAACCCGCGACGCGGAACCCCTTCAGCGGCTTGGTGGCGGCGTACTCGCGCCGCACCGACATCAGCCCCGGCATCTCGTGCTCGGCGAGGGTGATCTCCTTGCGCCCGAGTTCCGCCAGGGCGAGATCCCGCACCCGGTACTCAAGCCCCGTGTCGCCGGTGGTCGTGGTGGCGCTCCGCGTCGTCATCGTGGTCATCGCTTTCTCCGTTGAAGTTTCGATCGTCGATACAAGGCTCGCAGCAACCTCTGCGCTCTCGGGGCGGGGCCTTGCAGACCCGTCTCCCTTGCCTACTCCCTCTTCCATCCCACCGCCGCGAACAGTCCCGGTCCTTTCGCGGCCGACTCGGTCACGAGCGGCTCGACCCGGACGTCCTCAAAGCCCGCGCCGCGGTACATCTCCCGCACCCGCGACGCCGAGAACCCGAGGTGCGTGTGGCCCATGGTGTGGCGGTACTCGGCGCGCCCGTGCTCGACCATGTCCACGATGAGCGCGGCCCCGCCCCGCCGATCCGTCCGCAGCACGCGCGCCATCTCACGCAGAGCCGCCTCAGGCTCGGGCAGATGGTGCAGCACGAGCACGCAGACGCACGCGTCGACGCTCGCGGCGGCGAGCGGAAGTCGCTCCAGGTCGCCGACCTTGAACTGCACGTTCTTCGCCTTGCCCATCCGCTTGCGTGCGGCGTCCAGCATCGCTTCCGACCGATCGACCGCGGCGACGCGCCCGACGCGCGGGGCGAGCCACTCCGCCGCGTTCGCCGTCCCGCACCCGAGGTCGGCGATGGTCCACTCCCGTGGCAGAAGCGAGAGCAGCGCCAGCGGCGTGAAACGATCGCCGAAGAGTTCGCGCCGAAGGTTGTCCCACTGCCCAGCGATGCGGCCGAAGAACGCCTGGCTGTCGGCGGGCCGCTCGGCCAGCACCGTAGCGAGCCGGCGGTCGTCCTCTTCGACCTCGGCGGACCCGGCCGTCTCGTCACGCATGGCGACCCAAACCGCCCGGGCAAACGGCTGGAGGTCGTCGAGCACAACCCGGTAGCAGGTCGCGGTCCCGGCCGCACGCCGGGCCAGCCAACCCGCGTCCGCCAGCACCTTCAGGTGTCGGCTCACGGTCGATTGCGGCAACTGGACGACGCTCGCCACCTCGCCAACCGACAACTCCTCCGCTTCGAGAAGGCGGACGATCCGCACCCGTACCGGCTCGCTCAACGCGGCCAGCAAGGCGGTGGCGGGGATGGGTGGGGCGGCTCGCTTCATCCGTTTATCCGGATGAAGTGTAGAAGATCAACCGTCCCCGTCAACCCCGCGGCGATTCAGCGCGGGGGGAGGGAGAAACTCGGCCCGGGAACGTACCCCAGTTCCCGCAGCCGCGCCCCGGTCTGAGGGTTGTCCGGCTCGAAGAACAGCACCATCCGCAGCCGCTCGACCTCCCGATCGTCGTCCCCGATCGCCCGGTAGAACTCGGCCAGTGTGCGCTGCGGCTCGACGGTCCGCCCGCCGTCCACCTCGGCAGCGTTCAAAAACGCCCTGTGCGCCTCGTCCGCGTTGCCGAGGCGGTGGGCGAATCGGCCGAGCCGGAGGTGGTCTTCGACGCGCCCCTGTTCGCTCACACGCCTCCGCAGGAGTGCGTAGAGAGACTCGGAATCGCCCGAGCGGAGCATCGACTCGGCGAGGGCTTCAACGTAGGTCTCGTTCCGCGGGTCGAGGTCGTAGGCCACAGTCAGATGCTGGCGTGCATCGCCGGGGCGATCCAAAGCCAGCAGCGTGCGTCCCAGCTCGTACTGCCCCTGGGCGTCGGAGGGCTTGCGGTCGACGAACTCGCTGTTGTAGGGCAGGGCCTGCTCGTAGCGGCCATTGAAGTAGTGCGCGTTGGCGTCCGCCCGGACCATGCTCAGCGGGCGTTGCCCGCAGCCCCCCAGCCCGGAGATGCCCGCGAGTGCGAGAACTGCGATCGTGACTGCCCCGTGTGTCCGCATGGGTCGCTCCTTGCCCGATTGCCGGGCATGGTACCCGCCCCGGCCCACGGCGTGGCAGTACCATCCCGAGTGCCCCGAACGGTTGTGCTCGAACACACGCTGCCCGACGGCACCCGGCACTTCGACTGGCTCATTGAGTCGGCCGAGCCGGGGCCGGATGCGACCGACGAGGACCGCTCGCTGCTGGCGTTCCGCGTGGGCGTCAGGGTCGACGACCCTTCCGTCGGCTCGTTCCGTGCGGAGGCGCTGCCCGACCATCGGCGGCTGTATCTTCACTACGAAGGGGTCATCTCGGGGGACAGGGGGGCTGTGATCCGTGTCGCCGAGGGTGCCTGCAGGATCGCGCGGGAGTCGGCCGACGCCATCCGCGTCGAGGTCGAGTTCGAGGGGGCACGGCGAGTACTGGTCGGCCGGCGCCTGGAAGGGGGGGTGTGGGCGTTCGGGCAGGAACCGGCTTGATCTGGTACGCTGAGAGGCACCGCCCGAACGGCAAGGAGGCACGCGATGCCCGACCGTCCTGAGCCGTCACCTGAGAATCGCACGATTCCGGTCGAGGGGACCGCGCCCGCCGCGCCCGCCGGACTGAACCCGAAGATCAAGACCTTCGGAGGAGGGACGCGGCACGAGGACAGTTGGAGCCGATCTCCCAACGTGACCGGCACCGGAGCGATCCACGTCCGCAGTTTCCATTCGAAACTCTCCGACGACGGCATCGCCTACCTCGACCGTCAGATCAACGAGTGGCTCGACGCCCACCCGCAGTACGAGGTGAAGTTCGTCACCACCGCTGTGGGCGAGTGGACGAGCAAACTCGGCAAGGAGGCGGGGCTGGTCGTGCAGGTCTGGGTCTGAGCGGGCCGATAGACCGGGCATGTGCGGGATCGCCGGCGTCTGCCGGACAGTGGACAGTGGGCAGTGGACACTGGACAGCCCCGAGGGTGAGTGGGGTCGAGCCGCGCGCGCGATCGTCGAACGGATGGCGTCGCGTCTGAGCCACCGCGGACCGGACGGCGGGGGCGTGTACGTCGGGCGCGGCGTCGTGCTGGGACACAGGCGACTCGCTGTCATCGACCCGTCACCGGCCGGACGCCAGCCGATGACGACGCCGGACGGCCGGTTCACGATCGTCTACAACGGGATGCTCTACAACGACGCGGAGATTCGTGCCGCACGGGCGTGCGATGGCGTCGCGTTTCGATCCTCGTGCGACACCGAGACGGTTCTGCATCATCTCGCCAAGACCGGGGCTTCGGACCTCGGCTCGATGCGCGGCATGTATGCCCTCGCTTTGTACGACAACCGCGACGGGACGCTGCTGCTGGCACGCGACGCGTTCGGCATCAAGCCGCTCTACTGGGCGCGAGTTGAGACGCCACAGGGCCCTGGAATCCTGTTCGCGAGCGAGATCGCGGCGCTGTTCGAGCATCCCGGGCTGCGCCCCGAGCCGGACCTGGTCGCGGTGAGCGCGTACCTGACCACGATCCGCACGACGCTCGGCGATCGCACGCTGTTCCGGGGCGTTCGCACCGTGCCGCCCGGCCGATGGCTTCGGTTCGAACTTCGCTCGCCCGACCTGCGGGCGACGGGCGGAGCCGTTGAGACGCCGGCGTTCAACGGTCGTGCGACCGCGGACGACCTGCGAAGCGTCGTCGAGGAATCGGTGCTGGCGCACCTGCGGTCCGACGTGCCGCTCTGCTGCCTGCTCAGCGGCGGTCTGGACAGTTCGATCGTCGCGGCCGTCGCTCGGCGCCACGTCGGCGATCTGCGCACCTGGTGCGCCGGAGCCTTTGACGAGCCGCCCATCGACGGCGTCCCGCAGTCGGAGGACTTCCGATTTGCGCGTGAGGTGTCCGCCGCGATCGGGAGCGACCATCACGAGGCCCCGGTCTCACGCTCGCTCTTCGCAGAACGCTGGCGATCGCTCGTGCTGCGCACAGGCCTGCCACTGAGCACGCCAAACGAGGTTGCGATCAACGAAGTCGCCCGCTCGCTCCGCGCCGACGGCTGCACGGTCACGCTCTCCGGCGAGGGCGCGGACGAACTGCTGGCGGGCTACGACGCGCCGATGCTCGCGGCCGCCGAGCACATCGCTCGCGGGAATCCGGATCCGGGGATGTTCCAACTCGCTTGTGCCGCGTGGATTCCGCCGCACGCCAAGGCGTCCTTGCTCGAACCGGAGGTCTGGCGGGCGGTCGAGGGCGACGCTGCGCTGGTGGGGCAGTACCGAACCGAGTACGAGGCCGCGGCAAGCGGGGGGGAAGGGCCGCTGCGAGCGCACCTTCGTTTCCATCGCCGCGTGAACCTGACCGGCCTGCTCCAGCGGCTGGACTCGGCGACAATGCTCGAGGGCGTCGAGGGCAGGACGCCGTTCGCGGACGTGCGCGTGGCGGCCGTGGCGGACGCTGTCCCGATGGATGACCTCTTCGATGCAACGATCGCATCTCCGGAGCCACGGACGAAACTGGCGCTGCGTCGGGCGTTCTCGGGCGCGTTGCCCGGGAGCGTCGTCGTCCGTCCGAAGGCGAGTTTCCCGCTGCCGTTCCAGCGGTGGATCGCCGATTTCGCGGCGGAACTGGGCGGCAGCGGCTTCGTCTCATCACTCGTGCAACCCGCCGCGCTCGCCGTGGTCCGCGCCGAGCCGTCGCGTCACTGGCACGCGGCGTGGCCGCTCGTCAATCTCGCGTTGTGGTCGCGTCGATGGTGGGGCTGACACCCTGCGGCGGACCTTCTCCGAGGTGTCGCACCCAGTAGGCGACGTCGATCCACCGACCGTGCTTGAACCCCGCGCGCGGAAAGACGCCGGCGTACACCATGCCAAACGACTCGTGCAGCCTGACGCTTGCCGGGTTCGGCAGGGCGATACCGGCAATGATGGTGCGGAGGCCGAGGGCCTCGACCGCGGGAAAAAGTTCGGCGTACAACGACCGGCCGACGCCGCCGCCGTGCCGCTCGGGCTTGACATAGACCGCGATCATGGTCGTCCAGTCGTACCCGCCGCGGGCGTCCCAGCGGCCGGCCCTGGCGAACCCGATGACGCGATCGTCGGGATCGACGGCGACGAACCACGGGTAGTGGCATCGGGCCTCAAACAGGCGCAACCCGTCATCGACCGAGTCTTCCGCCGTGCCGAAGTGGGCAGTGCCCTCGCGAATCTCGCGGTTCGTGATATCGATGATGGATGCGACGTCGCGCTCGTGCGCGGGACGGACCGAGTGCCCTCTGCCCATGCCGCGACTCTATGGCGAGCACGGGGCCGGCGTCGCTGAAGGGGTGGGTTTGACTCGGCCTCGATTGCTCGCCATCCTGCTGTCATGGTTGTCCGCCCTGCCGCCGTTCTGGTCGCCCTGGCTCTCTCCTTGGTCGCCGCGTTCGCGGCCGGGTGCGCATCTGCGCCGAGGCGAGGCGCTTCACTCGTTGAGCCGTCCGACCCCCGCAGCGACGTTGCGATTTACCGCGGAGACACAGGCCGGCGTGCCGGCTGGGAGGAACTCGTCTCCGCAGCGGCCGCTGCGGACGCCGTGATGATCGGCGAGACGCACGGGCACCCGCTGGGCCTTGCCTTCGCCGCCGCGCTTTGGGAGGACGTGCTGGCTCGCACCGACCGCGCCGCGCTCAGCCTCGAGTTCATCGAGCGGGACTCGCAGGTTCACCTGGACGACTACCTCGCCGGCCTCATCGACGAGGAGCAGTTCCGCAAGGCGTCCGGGCGCACGGCGGGCAACTACCCCGAGGGGCACCGAGCCATGGTCGAAGCCGCCAGGCACGCCGGCCGCCCGGTCATCGCGTCGAACGCGCCGCGCCGCTACGTGCGGATCGCACGCGCGAGCGGGTACGAACGCCTTGCCTCGCTGACCCCCGAGCAACGCCGCCACTACGTCATCCCGGTCGAGATGCCGTCGGGCCGATACCGCGAGGAGTTCTTCAAGCTCATGTCGGGCATGGGCGACGTGTCGCACGGCGGCAGCGGGGGAGGTGGGAGCATGGTCGAAGCCATCTTCCGTTCGCAATCGCTCTGGGACGCAACGATGGCGGACGCGGTCGCTGGCGTCCTCGCGCAGGGCAACCGGCCCGTCGTGCAGGTGATCGGCCGCTTCCACACGGACTTCGAGGGCGGCACAGTCCAGTTGCTCCGGCGAGTGCGCCCGGGCGTGCGCGTCCTGACCCTGAGCGTGACGGACTCGACCGGCCCTTCGCTCGCGGATACCGACCTGGGGCGGGCAGATTTCGTGATCTACGCGGGGCCTTCGTCCGAAAGCGGGCAAGGCACGAGGTAGCCGCCCCGGCATCCTCAGTCCCCTTGCATTGGCCCGGCAGATCGGGTAATGTTAGGGCGACTTGCGCCCGGGGGACTGGCATGGATGCCCACGAGTACGACGGAGCACTGTCGATCGGGAAAGCCCGCGGGCGAGGCTCGGGCGTCAACCCTGGCGGGCGGTTCGAGCCTGTCCGCCTGCATGTCCTGGGCGAGACGCTCGACGAAGTTCTCCGAGATCACCCGGAGGGCGTCCAGAATCCGACACGCGTCTACCGCGACAACGCGAAGTCGCTCATCAATCGCGTCGACAGCCCGGACCTCCCGTTCCATTGGACGCTCAATCCCTACCGCGGCTGCGAGCACGGGTGCGTCTACTGCTACGCACGCCCGACACACGAGACCTTCGGCCTGTCGTGCGGACTGGACTTCGAGACCCGCATCTTTGCCAAACTCGACGCACCGGAACTGTTGCGGCACGAACTCGGCAAGCCGTCCTGGCGGGGCGAGCCGATCATGCTGGCGGGCATCACCGATGTCTATCAGCCCGTCGAGCGCCGGCTGCTCATCACGCGGCGGTGCCTCGAAGTCATGGCCGAGTGCCGCCAGCCGGTCTCCATCGTCACCAAGGGCGCGTTGATCGTGCGCGACATCGACCTGCTCGCGTCGCTCGCGAGGCACCGGGCGGTGCAGGTCTTCGTCAGCGTGACGACGCTCGACCACGACCTCTCCCGCTCGATGGAACCTCGGGCGGCGTCCCCACGAGCCAGATTGGATGCGGTTCGTGACCTGTCTCAGGCCGGCGTGCCCGTCGGCGTCATGGTCGCGCCCATCATCCCGGGCCTGAACGACGCGGAGATTCCGGCGGTCCTCGAAGCGGCACGGGACGCCGGCGCGCGCACCGCGGCCTACACCATGCTCAGACTGCCCTACCAGGTCAAGACCGTGTTCCTGGACTGGCTGAGGCGTGAGTACCCCCTTCGCGCCGGCCGCGTGGAGGCCGAGATCCGCCGCATGCGCGACGGCGAACTCAACGACTCACGCTTCGGCAAGCGCTTCAAGGGCGAGGGCGAGCGTGCCGAGCAGATCGGCCGTCTTTTTAGGGTATTCAAGTCGCGCCTCGGCCTCGACCGAGGCAGGATGCCGATCTCGTCGGACGCCTTCCGCAAGCCGCGGCGGCCAGGCGAACTGATGCTCTTCGGCGACGACCAAACGTGATACCCACTCGCCCCTGCTCAAACTCAACGAACGGAGAGGGGGGGATTCGAACCCCCGATAGGGTTACCCCTATACAGCATTTCCAGTGCTGCTCCTTCAGCCACTCGGACACCTCTCCAGATGCACCGCGACGAACCCGCCGCCCGCCGCGGGCCGAAGTGTAAGCCGGTCCGGGCGGAGTGTCAGGATCGGCGTTCGGCGCGTGCCATGCCGGGGTCTTCGGGCTTCCACGCGGGGGTGGCGTTCGGATCAACCGCCTTGCGCCAGACCCAGTCGATCGCCCGGACGCCCCAGCCGCGACGGACCGCCGGTCTCGCAACCGCAAGCCCGACGGCCCATCCCGCGGCCACGTCAGCCGCGTAGTGGGCGCCGAGCGCGATTCGCGCGAGTCCCACAATGCACGCCAGCGTCCACACGAGCGGTCGAAGCCGGGGGTACATGGCCGAGAGAAACGCGGCCGCGACGACCGCGTAGGCCGTATGGCTTGACGGCATGGACCAGAGTCGCGATGCCTCGCCCCGCCATATCTGCCACGATCGCAGGAACGGCTCGCCCGGCGCGAGCGGGTACGCCCCGAGCGGTCCGAGGAACATGCCGGCTTCATCGAGCGATGGCCTCGTGCGGCCGAAGAGGGCTTTCGCCGCTACGCACGCGATGCCGGCGACGACGACCGCGGCGAGCCAGTCGAGCAGCCGCCGGCGGCGCAACGGGTCGAGAAGCCACATCGTCGCGGCGATGAGGACGATGGATGCCCCTTGCCCGAACTGCTGGAGCGCTTCGAGTTCGCGCCTGACATCGCCGCCCAGCGGCAGGGAGCCGCGCGACCCGTCGGCGGTCACAAGCGACGCGATCCGGGCGTCGATGGGCAGGAGAATGGCGACCGCGACGATCCCCCACAGGAGCGGCCTCGCCCAGTCACGCCGCCCTGCCCCGCCAGTCCAGCGCAACACCGGCGCAACGGCCGACGACAAGACCGCCTTCGCAACGTGCAGAAAGCGCAGTGGAAGCGGCAGTCCACGGTTATAGTCGCTGGCGATGCGGATCGGATCGGGCGTCATCTTGCGTCGGCGTGCGGGCGGCCCTGTCGGCGGGCTGGCGCTGGTGGTGCTCTGCCTCACAGTCTATCTGCCCGGCCTGGTGAGCATCCCGCCGATCGACCGGGACGAGTCCCGCTTCGCCCAGGCCAGCCGACAGATGTTCGAGAGCCGGGCGCTCCCGCCGGCCGAGCGAGACGACTCGCTCCACGCCGGGGGTTTGACGATCCCGCGTGTGCAGGGGCGCGACCGCCTGAACAAGCCGCCGTTGATCTACTGGCTGCAGGCCGCGAGTGCGGCGGCGTTCACGGGCGGCGATCCGGGCCGCGATGCGATCTGGATGTACCGCGTGCCCTCGCTCATCGCCGCGGTTGTCAGCGTGCTGGCGACCTGGCGCATCGGCGTGTCCATGTTCGACGGGCGTGCCGCGTGGCTCGGCGCTGCCCTGCTCGCGGTCTCGCCGGTCTTCGTCTGGGAGGCCCACCAGGCCCGTGCGGACCACGTCATGGTCGCCTGCACCACACTCGCGATGTGGGGCCTTTGGTCCGTCTGGCGTCGTTGCGGCCCGCCGACTGTCGCCGGCACCTCGTCACTCCGTCACTCCGTCACTCCGTCACTTCTTCTCTGGCTCCCACTCGCCCTCGGCATCCTCACCAAAGGCCCTATCACACCGCTCGTCGTCGGCCTCGCGGCGATCGCGCTCTCGCTCGTCTCGCGTCGATGGCGCTGGCTGGGGGCCGCGCGACCCGTGCTCGGGCTTCTCCTCATGGTCGCGATCGTCGCCCCGTGGCTGATCGCCGTGGCACGGCAGGTCGGGCTTGAACGCTATTGCTCGGTCGTCTACGAGGAGGTCTTCGTTCGCGCCGGCAGCGCGAAGGAAGGGCATTGGGGGCCGCCGGGCTATCACCTCGTGCTGCTTGTCGTCCTGTTCTGGCCGGGCTCGCTGCTCGCCGGACTGGCCTTTGCGCGGGCGATCCGGCGCGGCTTCCGTGTTGCACCCGCCCCCGGAGCACGACCGAAATCGCCGCTTCGGCTTGCGTACCGCACATTCGTGAACGCCTGTCCTGCGCGCCCGGCGGAGTGCTTCCTGCTCGCGTGGATCATCCCGGCATGGATCGTGTTCGAACTTTCCTTCACGAAACTCCCGCACTACACCATGCCCCTGTACCCGGCGATCGCGCTCCTCACGGGGCGCTGCGTGCTGGCCGCGGCATCCGGGTCGCTCGTCCCGCCCGCGTCACAACGCCTCGGAACCGCGTTGTGGCTCGGGCTGTCGGCCCTGCTCGCCATCGGAATCCCCGTCGGCCTGTTTACGCTCGGCGTTCGCCACTCGGTCTGGATCTACCTCCTGGGCGTTCCGTGGGTCGCATCCGTCGTCGCTTTCGCGTACCTCGCTCGCCGGGCGTTCGCGCCTGAGCGCGTGCTGGCTACGCAACTGGCAGGCGTCTTCCTCGCGGTCGCCTTGTGGGCGTTCACACTGCACGCGCTGCTCCCCGGCACAAAGCGCCTCTTTCTCACGGAACTGCTCGCCGAGCGGATTGCAGAGATCGATCCCGGAGGCACTCGCCCGATCGCGTCTGTCGGCTACCACGAGGACAGCCTCGTGTTCCGCGCCCGCGCCGCCGTGCTTCTGATCGACGAAAGGCAACAGAGCGATTTCTGGCGCACGCACCCCGACGGTCTGCTCATCGTGCCCAAGGAGCGCATCCTCCGTTCGCACTCCGTGCTCGCCGAGGTCGAGGGCTTCAACTACTCGAAGGGCCGCTGGGAACGTCTGGCCGTCGTCCGCCCGTTCTGGCACGACATCAAACGGGACGAGGAGCAGCCGTGAACCCTACGCAGCCCCCCCCCGTGCCCGCCGGTCTGCTCGTGATCGACAAGCCGCGCGGGCCGACCTCAACCTCCGTCTGCCGGCTGGTGAAGGCACGCCTGCGCCGCGGCGGCGCGCCACGGACCGTCAAGGTTGGCCACGGCGGCACGCTTGATCCGCTCGCCTCGGGCGTGCTGGTCGTGCTGGTCGGCCGGGCCGCGACGCGCTTGTGCGACGAGATCATGGCCGGGGAAAAGCGGTACACCGCCCACGTCGATCTCTCGCACCGATCGACGACCGACGACGGCGAGGGCGAACTGACCGAGATCAGCCTGCTGCGACCGCCGACACGCGACGAGATCGAGGCCGTCTGCTCCCGCTTCGTCGGCCGCATCATGCAGACCCCGCCGGCGCACTCCGCGATGATGGTGGGGGGGAGGCGGGCCTACGACATGGCCCGGCGGGGCGAAGACCCGGGCCTGCGCGCACGACCCGTGACGATCCGCGCGATCGACATCGTCGAGTACGACTGGCCGCGCCTCGTCATCGACGTCCGCTGCGGCAAGGGCGTCTACATCCGGAGCCTCGCCCGCGACATCGGCCTGGCCCTCGGGCCGGGCGCGATGCTCGCCGACCTGCGGCGCACGGCGGTGGGGGAGTTCACGATCGACCGCGCCTCCGCGCTCGACGCCCTCCCGGAGGTGATCGGGCAGGACGACCTCATTCTCGTTCCGCCTCTGCCGTGACTTACGCGCGGGTCATCGGGATGTTCAGTCCGGCGCTGGTCGCCGTTCGAGCCGCCTGCTCGTAGCCGGCGTCCGCATGGCGGAACACGCCCATGGCCGGGTCGTTGGTGAGCACGCGCCGGAGCCGCGCCTCCGCCTCGGGCGTGCCGTCGGCGACGACGACCTGACCGGCGTGCTGGCTGAACCCGATGCCCACGCCGCCGCCGTGGTGGAAACTCACCCAGCTCGCGCCGCTGGCGACGTTGACCATCGCGTTGAGGATCGCCCAGTCGCTGATGGCGTCAGAGCCGTCTTTCATGGCCTCGGTCTCGCGGTTCGGGCTGGCGACCGAGCCGCAGTCGAGGTGGTCGCGCCCGATGACGATCGGTGCGCCGACCGCGCCCTCGGCTACGAGACGGTTGAAGAGCACGCCCGCCTTGTCGCGCTCGCCCATGCCGAGCCAGCAGATGCGCGCCGGCAGCCCCTGGAACCCGAACCGAGGCCGGCACGACTTGAAATCGCCCGCCTCCAATGCAACCGGATTCTCGTGGCACGAGAGCAGCCACCGGCGCAGCCCCTCGTGGCGTGGGAACAGGCGCAGCAACTCGTAGTCGGTGCGGTAGATGTCGCGCGGATCGCCGGAGAGCGCGACCCAGCGGAACGGCCCGCGGCCTTCGCAGAACTGCGGGCGGAGGAAGGCGGGCACGAACCCCGGGAATTCGAACGCGTCCTCGAAGCCGTGGTCGAACGCCCGCTGGCGGATGTTGTTGCCGTAGTCAAAGGTAACGGCCCCGCGCCGCTGGAGTTCGACCATCGCGCGTACGTGCCGCTCCATGCTCGCCATGCTGAGTGCGACGTACCGATCCGGGTCGAGCCGGCGCAGAATCTCCGCCTCGCCGACGCACGTTTCGACGGGCACGTAGCCGTTCAGCGGGTCGTGTGCGCTGGTCTGATCCGTGAGCACATCGGGAGTGATGCCACGATCGATCAGCCGTTCGAGCAGCTCGACGGCGTTGCAGTGGACGCCGACGCTCCTGGCCTCGCCGGCCGCGGCGAGCGACACGGCGCGATCGATGGCTGCGTCGAGGTCGCTGACCGTTTCGTCCAGGTAGCGATCGCGGCGCCTGCGTTCGAGGCGTTCGTGATCGACCTCCGCTATGAGGCAGACGCCGCCGTTGAGCGTGACGGCGAGCGGCTGCGCGCCGCCCATCCCGCCGCACCCGGCCGTGACGCACAGCCGTCCGCGGAGCGTCCCGCCGAAGCGCTGGCGCGCGCACTCGGCGAAGGTCTCGAACGTCCCCTGCAGGATGCCCTGCGTGCCGATGTAGATCCACGACCCCGCCGTCATCTGGCCGAACATGATGAGGCCCTTGGACGCGAGTTCGTCGAAGTGCTCCTGCGTCGCCCAGTGCGGCACGAGGTTGCTGTTCGCGATCAGCACGCGCGGGGCGTCCTCGTGCGTGCGCACCACGCCGACGGGCTTGCCGGACTGCACGAGCAGCGTCTCGTCGGGGGCGAGCGCGCGGAGCGAGCGCACGATGGCGTCGAACGCGGGCCACGAGCGAGCCGCCTGCCCGCGCCCGCCGTACACGACCAGTTGCGCCGGCGCCTCCGCGACCTCCGGGTCGAGATTGTTCATCAGCATCCGCATCGCGGCCTCGGCCTGCCACGTGCGACAGGTGCGCTCAGGGCCGCGCGGCGCGCGCACGATACGGGCGCCGGCCGTCCGCGCGCTCTTCGGTTCGTTGCGTGCCGATCCGGTCATCGTCGTCATGCCGCGCCTCCCGTCGCCCCGGCATTGATGAGGCTAGGAGGCCGAGCAGCGCGGCACAACTCCGTGCAATCGCGGTGCCAGAGCGAGGTGGCGCACTCGGGCCGGTAGCACAGGTGTACCGCCTGTGCAGACCACTCTTCGCCTGGCTCGCTCGTCTACAGCGCCGGCAGCACGTCCGCAACGATCCGTTCCACGTCCTCAGAGAGCGCGCGATCCTCGGTGAGCCGGGGCACGACCGAACGCACCATCGCGTGCGCACGCTCGACACCGTCCCCGGACCGCAGCGGACGGTGGCAATCGACCGCCTCGGCGGCGCACAGTAGTTCGATCGCCACGACGTAGCGTGCCAGTTCGAGCGCGCGGGCGGCCTTGGCCGCCGCACGCGGCCCGAACGAGTTGTAGTCCTCCATGCCCGCGCTGGTCGGCAGGTTCACGACGCTCGCCGGCGCGGCAAGCCCAGCGAGTTCGTTGCAGCACGCCGCCGCGCTGTACTGCACGATCATCAGGCCGGATTGCAGCCCCGGTCGAGCGGCGAGGAAGGGGCGCAGGCCGCTGGCCGGATCGCTGCCCGCCAGCATCGTGAAGACGCGGCGCTCGGCGATTCCCGCGAGGTGCGCAAGGGCGATCGAGAGCAGGTCGAGCGGGATCGCGATCGGCATGCCGTGGAAGTTGCCGCCCGAGACGACGGAGCCGTCGGCGAAGACGAGGGGGTTGTCGGTGACGGCGTGGAGTTCTCGCTCGACGGCGAGTTTTACATAACCCACGGCGTCCCACGCCGCGCCCAGAACCGCCGGCGCGCAGCGGAGCGAGTAGGGGTCCTGCACTCGCGGGTCGTTCTCCCGGTGCGAACGAACAATCTCGCTGCCTGCCAGCAGCGCACGAAGCCGCTCGGCCGCGTACGCCTGCCCGAGCTGCCGCCTCGACTCGTGCAGACGCGAATCGAGGAAGGCGTCCGTCGCCATGCAGCCGTCGATCGACATGGCGCACGCGGCGAGCGCGCCGCCAAACAGACGCTCAAAGTCGGCGCAGAGCAGCACGCCCCGGGCCGCCATCAGGTGTGTGCCGTTCAGCAGGGCAAGCCCCTCCTTGGCTTCGAGCGAGAGCGGAGCAACGCCCGCTGCCCGCAACGCCTCGGCGCCGCTGAGCAGTCGCCCGCCGTACTCGGCGCGTCCTTCGTCCATCAGCACGAGCGCGGCGTGTGCGAGCGGCGCGAGGTCGCCGGACGCCCCGACCGAGCCGATCGACGGAACGACCGGCGTCACACCCGCGTTGAGCAATGCGGCAAGCCTCTCGACGACGACAGGTCGCACACCTGACAGCCCCCGGCTCAGGCTGGCCGCGAGCAGCAGCAGCATGCCTCGCACGATCTCGCGCGGCAGCGGGTCGCCGACGCCCGCGGCGTGCGAGCGCACAAGATTGACCTGCAACTGAGCCAGGTCGTCGCGCCCGACGCGCTGCTGCGAGAGCGAACCGAAGCCGGTGTTGATGCCGTAGTGGGCCTGACCGTCTCCAAGGCACGCCTCCACACGCGAGCGCGAGGCGGCGAGGCGGCGCATCGCCTCGTCCCCGATCCGGACTTGGCGACCGCACCGAGCGACCTGCACGACCTCGGCGATCGTGAGCGGCCCGCCCTCGAGCAGCAGGGGGCGAGTTGAATCAGAGTCGGTCATCGGGTACCCAAGTCTCGCCCTTCGATTCGTGCCCGGCAACGCCGCAGCGGCGCCACCCCCCTATCTGGTCCGAGAATAACGGTTATGTAAAATAAAGCCCCGCCGCACCCCGAGGCCGCCGCACGCGCCTCCGCGATCATGTCCCGTTCCGTGCCCACGCCGACCTGCCGTAGAGGGCGATCACCACGACGGTGCCGACAAGGAACAGTCCCGCCGATGGCATCGAGAGCCACTTCAGCGACTCCTTTGCCAGTCCCGTGCTGCCCAGACCCGGGGCACGCATCCCCGCCAGCAGCCAGAACAGGCCGTAGCCAAACCCGCCGACCCCTAGGGCGATCGCGCTACTCGACCGCAACCGCGTCGCACCGGGGATCCCGGCGAGCAGCATCGCCGTGGCCAGCGCGGAAGTCCCCATTGCGCCGGCATGAAGGTGGGCACGCTTGTAGTACGTCCACGCCTTGTCCCTGGTCTCGACCCGTTTGGCCTCGTCGCCCGCGTAGACGCTCTCCAGCACGGCCGATCCCCGCCGGTCCAGGTCGCCCTTGAGCGAATCCTCTGCAAGCCCGAAGACGCCGCCAAGCCCGAACCCGAACAGCATCGTGGCGAGGGCAAGCACAATCCCGACCCGCAACTCGCGGAGACCCTGCGGCAGTTCCATCGTCTCGGCCCCTGCTGCTACGGCAACTGCGTAAAGAGCGACCCCCCGCCCAGGGCGTCGTGCCCGTGCCGACGGTGGGCCAGTCTACCGCCCTGCCCGCTGCCGAGCCTCATGCGCAGGCCGTCGCGATCGACGCCGTAGTAGCCGGGCAGACTCTGCGTGGGACGGAAGCCGAGTTTTTCGTAGAGGGCGATCGCCGCGGCGTTGTCGTGCCGGACTTCGAGGTAGACGCGATCCACACCCTTCGCCTTGAGCGCGTTGATCGTGGCCTCGACCAGCAGCCGGCCGGCGTGCCGCCCGCGCGCGGACGGATGTACGGCGACAGCGTACAGCCGGCCGGACCTGGAGCGGCGGTGCTGACGAACCAGCCCCACCGCCCACCCGACGACGCGGCCTTCCAGTTCCGCCACCGTGACCGTCGCCCGGGGGTTGTCGATCAGCCGCCGGACCTGCCTGCGCGTGAAGAGCTCATCCGGCGCGTCGAAGCAGGACAACTCGACCTCGATGATCTGATCGACGTCCCCTGCGACCGCGCGACGCAGAGCAACGCACGCGGACGATTCGGACTCACCGGCACTCGGTTCCGCACCGACGGTATGACGAGGGTTGCGCACCGGCAGGTCCATCGGGATGGAGGTCGACATCACCGGCACCGGCTGGCGGGTGAGCACGTACTTGCTCAGCAGTCGGCGCGGCCTGTAACTCTGCTTGGTGAACCGGAGGCTCGGGATGCCCCAGTCGTCGCCGGCGTTGACCTCCGGATAGGCGGTCCAGTGGAGCCGGCAGAACTCGGAGAAGATGAACTGGGCGGCGCCGACGAACGTCGGGTCCGCCTTCTCGACCAGCACCATCGCCTGCGTCGGGGTGAGCGGCTGGCCGAGCGTGAAGCCCGCGACACGGCCCTCGACGAGCAGTGTCATGCCTGTCAGGCCGAGCTCGCGACGCGCCTCGATCGCACGACGCGTCGAGAGCCGGTCGCGTTCGCGGAGCACGTCTGTGCCGACGTGCACGTCGCTCACTTCGCCCTCGTGCATCTCGTCGCCGTGCTGTGCCCAGGTCTCAAGCAGCTCGAAACACGCCGGCACGTGCTCATCGCGCATCTCCTCCACGCGGTGGTCCGGGTGCTCGCGCACGAACCTCGACCGAGCGTGGCGCTTCGATTTGAGCGACCCGCCCGCGAGGTCGATCATGCGGGCCGTCTCGTAGACGTAGTCGCCCCACATCGGCGTCGCGCTGAGCGTTGCGCTCGACGCGCTGAAGCGTTCGAGCATCTCGTCGGAGACGTACTCGATCCGCGAACGCTCGACCGTCGCGTGCCGCGCGTTGTAGGCGTCCATGATCTCGAAGCACGCGCCCACGACGCCGGGGAGCGCGTGATCTTCCGCGCCGGGCTGCGCCATCGGCGGCAGGAGCATCGTCAGGTCGCCCGTGGTGTTCGCGAACACGCACAGGTGCCCGTCGATGCTCGTCCAGAACATCCGCAGCGCGCCCGCCCACACGTACGTGCTGGCGAAGCAACTGTCGGAGATCGGCTCGCGGAGTTGGGAAAACGCTTCGTGGAAGATCGGCCGGTCGCTCAGCCGTACCGGCGCGAGGCTTGCATCAAGCCCCTCGTCACTGTCCATGGGGTGGCGGGAATGCCTACCTCCGTGTGACCCGCGCCGCTCGTTCGGCACGGGAGCCGGAACCCGCACGCCGCCGCGCCTCACGCTCGGCGAAGGCCGCGGCAGGCTCCGTCCATGGGAATGACTATATACCGCGCCGTCTTGTCAACCGCCAGCGGTTTTTCGTCCATTCGTCACGCCCGCAACGCCGTCACGGACCTCGCCACCGCTTCGCCCAGCGGGACGACCTCGCCCTTGCCCGCCTCCGACCGGCGCTTGAACTCCACCCCCCCTGCGGCCAGAGCCTTCTCTCCGATGGTCAGGCGGACGGGCAGGCCGACCAGGTCGCCGTCCTTGAACTTGACGCCGGGCCGCTCGTCCCGGTTGTCGATCAGCACGTCCAGCCCGGCCGCGCCGAGATCGGCTGCAAGCCCTTCCGCCGCCTGCATCTGCGCGTCGTCGCCGGGCTTCATCACCGTCAGCAGGACGTGGTACGGGGCGATCGCCGCGGGCCAGACGAGGCCGTCCGCGTCGTGGCTCATCTCGACGCAGGCCGCCATCGTCCGGCTGACCCCGATCCCGTAGCACCCCATGATGACCGCCCGCCGCTGCTGCCCCTCGTCGAGGACGGCCAACCCCATCGCGTCGGAGTATTTGGTACCCAGTTTGAAGATGTGCCCGACTTCGATGCCCCGCCGCTCGACGAGTTTCGAGCCGGGGGCGCGCGGTGAGGGGTCGCCCGCCCGGGCGTTGCGGATGTCGGCCACCTTTACATAACGCTGGTCGTCCAGGATCGCCCCCATCTCACGCCGCCAGTCGAAGCCGCGGACGTGGTAGTCGCGCTCGTCCGCCCCCGTCGCCCACGCGATGCCGCCCTGAGCCGCGTCTGGATCGACTAGGACAAGCGTACGCGCACCTTGTTCGAGATTGTCCCGACGAACCACCCTCGGACTCACGTACCCGATATCGAACCCGTTGCGTTGCGCGTCTTCTGTATCAGCCAACTCAATCGCGAATCCTGCTGCAGACTTGACCTTTCCGAGATTGACTTCATGGTCACCACGCACGACAGCCAGAATCCACTTGTACTTCGGCGCTTGCATCGGTTCCGTGAAGTGGCCACCGGCGGCGGTCTTCCCTGATTCTTCAAGAACTCGTGTGTGACGTGCCCCCGCTGCCTCGCTCGCCTGCGAGAACCACTTGTTCTTGAAGACGATCGTCTTCAGCATTTTGTCGGGCGTGACGCCGAGGAACCCCGCGACGCTCTCGATGCCGGGCATGTTGGGGGTGTGGACCTTCTCCAGCGCCTGCGCGCCGCCCGCCCCGCTCTCGAAGCCCCACTGCCGCTCCCCGATCTCGCACTTCTCGACGTTGGCCGCGTAGCCGCTCTCCGGGCAGCGGAGGATCGTGTCCTCGCCCGTTTCGCAGTTGACCATGAACTCGTGGCTCGCCGAGCCGCCGATCGGCCCGCTCTCGGCCTCGACGACCGTGAAGTCCAGCCCGCACCGGCGGAAGATGTTCGAGTACGCCCGGTACATGGCGTCGTACGCCTCGTTCAGCCCCCCCGCCCCTTCGACGGCCAGGTGGAACGAGTACGCGTCCTTCATGATGAACTCGCGCCCGCGCAGCAGCCCCCCTCTCGGACGCGGTTCGTCGCGGAACTTCGTCTGCACCTGGTACAGGATCAGCGGCAGTTGCCGGTAACTGGTGATCGCTGTCCGGAGCAGGTCCGTGATGACCTCCTCGTGCGTCGGCCCGAGGGCGGTCTCGCGCCCGTGCCGATCACGCAGGCGGAAGAGGTTGTCGCCGTAGTCCTCGGCCCGGCCGGTCTGCTCGAAGAGCTCCATCGGCTGCAGGGCCGGCATCAGCATCTCGCTCGCCCCGGTCGCGTCCATCTCCTCGCGGACGATGCGCGTGACCTTCGTGAGCACTCGCCACGCCAGGGGGAGGTAGTCGTAGACCCCCGCCGCCACCTGCCGCATGTACCCGGCCCGCAGCAGCAGCGCGTGGCTCGGAGTCGTGGCCTCGGCCGGAGCGTCCCGCAGGGTGGGGATCAGTGTCCGAGACCACCGTTGGACCGTGCCTGCCGAGTGCGGTTTCTGGCTCATAGGGCCGGATCGTAGCCCCGACAGACGGCATTCCCCGCATGTTCCCAAGGGCCTGCCCGGATCGCCGGAACCGCGCAGGCCCACTGGAAAGCCCTCGGATCACTGGCAACCCGACGGATCGGGGGCATACTGGAAAGGAGGCCCGGACGGCCGCAAGTTGTTGCCCAAGTGGGGTTTAGGACGAACCCAATGAAAACGAAGAACCGTATCGCGTCGCTCGCGGCCCTGGCACTCCTCGCTGCGACAGGCTCGTCAGCCTCCGCCCAGTTCGTAACCGGCGGCCTGTGGAACCGCTTCATCGACTGGGCCGATCCTGCGACGGTTCCCACGAATCCGTCGCGTGCCGTCTGGCAGTACGAGACCATCAGCCTCACTCGTCTCACATCGGACACGCCGTGGTTCGCCCAGGCGACGGAGCCAGCCCGTTGGCAGCCGGATCCGGAGGCGCCGGGTCAGGGGAGGTGGGTGGCCGGTCCCGAGGGCGACGCGGTGTTCCAGCGCGATCGTGCACGCGTAACCGGCGGTGATGATGCGATCTCTCCCGTCGCGCGGTGGCACAACCCGGCGGGAGATGGGTCGCCGATCAGCATCACCGGCCGCGTTCGATTCCAGGTGGACGCCGACTCGTCCGAGGCGGGGTTGGAACTGGTGGTCGCCGTGACCGACCGCTGGGGCAACGTCAGGCCGCTCTACACGCAGTCGCTGACCGCCGAAGAGGTCGGCGAGACCGCCAGCCGAGGCCTCGTGGTCCCGATCGAACTCCGCAACGTCATCGTCAATCAGGGCGATTCGATCATCATCACCGCACGAGTGGACGACGTAGGCTCCTCGGGCGATGAGCCTGTGGTCGTGGACCTGATGGACGACGTCAGCATCGTGATGGAGAGCCACCAGGA
Source organism: Phycisphaerales bacterium (assembly GCA_039794165.1). Lineage (GTDB taxonomy): Bacteria > Planctomycetota > Phycisphaerae > Phycisphaerales > UBA1924 > CAADGN01. Next base: position 98,187 of record JBDIVY010000003.1, on the reverse strand, counting down.
GACCGAGGATCTGCAGGCATTCGCGGCGATCCGGAAACTCGAAGGCCTGCACGGCGCTGGCGGTCGCCGTGGCGGCGGGGGCGGCGGCGGAGGCGGCACTCCGTTCATTCCGCCCCAACCTCCCGATGCGCCCCCTCCGCCCGACATGCCGCCGCCGGACGTGCCCGACGAGCCGATCATTCCCACGCCCGGCACGCTGCTGCTGCTCCTGACGGCCGCCGGTTGCACGCTCACTCGCCGCCGGCGCGGGTAACCGCGCGTGGCGCCGGTTCGGGCGGAATCCAGCCGGCCGAGCCAAGAGCCGAGGTCCAGCGTTCGCGCTCCGCTCGACGGCCCGCTTCCCACCACGCGCAGCACTCCACCGGCACTCCAAGGTCAAGCGCCAGTTCCGCGACCTGATGGTCCGTCATGCCGACCAGCGGCGTCTCGACCCTCAGTTCCGGCAGACCGAAGGAGCCTGCGTCGAGCGTCGCAAGGCGCGAGACGAGCAGCGCACGATCGACGGCGATCGCCTCGCGCTCGAGGTCGCAGTCGCCTTCCGGTGAGGCGGTGGTGAACTGCACCGGCCACACGACCCGCACGCACCCCGATGCCACCGCCAGATACGCGGCCTGCAGGAGAGCAGCGGCTTCACGACCGCCCGCGGATTCGATGGCCGATGTCTCGGGCAACTCTCGGACGATCAGACCGAGCGCCTCGGCCTGTCTTCGGACGGACGCCGAGCCTGCCCGGTCCAGGCCCGGCCACTCTACGAGCACGGGCATCGGAGCGGACGGATCGCCCGTGGCGAGCGCACCCTCGACCTCGGCCGCCGCTGCGACCAGCGACGCCAGCCCACCGTCCGAGAGGACCACGCTTCGGCCGACCATTCGCGCATCCTACCCGAACCGCCCGGATTCTCGCACGCGGAATCGACGTGGACAGAAGGGTTGCACGTCGGCCAATTCGGTGTACCTTTCGGGTGGCCATGTCGCCTAACCCGTTGCCAAGCAACGAGTTGAGAGCGATGCCCGAAACCCCGCCCCACCACCCGGGCCTGGAGCGTGTCGGCGTCGATTCTCGGCGCCGACGCGCCCAGGCCGCTTGTTTGAGCCCCCCGCTATTCCCCCCCCACCCTCGATGCCTCGCGGTAGAACGGCCCGACGTCCCGCTTGAGTTTCGCCAGGTCCGACTCGCGGATGTACATCATGTGTCCCGACTCGTAGTAGGAAACACGGATGTTGCCGCGCAGCGAGGTATCCACGCCGAGGCGCGCCAGCGTGCTGTCCGTGGCGAAGTAGGGCGTGGCGAGGTCGTAGTACCCGCTCGCGACGAAGACCATCAGGGCCGGATTCTTGTGCATCGCGTCGCGCATCCTCGTCGCGACGTTGACGTACCGGTTCTCCGACGTGCGGTAACTCCACGGGTGGACCCGCCCCGTCAGGATCTCGTAGGGCAGGTCGTTGCGGTAGCCGAGTTCCCGGCGCACGTAGTCGTTCAGCCCCGCGGTGTAGGGGCCGGTGATCGCCGTCATGCTCGGGTCGTAGTCGAACCCCGCGCTCGTGCCGTCGCGGTCCATGCCCTTGAAGCGGCTGTCGAGCCGACCGACCGTGCGGCCCTCATCGCGCAGCAACTCCTTCGTGAACCGGAAGATGTCGATGCGCAGCCCGCTCAACTCGACGAACCGTTCCGACAGTCCCGTGTACCTCGCCAGCCGACGGACGATCTCGCGCCGCTCCGCCGCCGTCAGCGTGTCGCCCTTCGCGAGCGCGAGCGGGTACTCCGTGGACGCCCACCGCTCGACCTCCGCCAGCGTGACCCGCAGGTCGCGTTGCAGGTCTGGTTCGAGTTTCCCGTGATACCACGCCGTGGCGGTGTAGGTCGGCAGAAAGAGCCAGTACGGGTCGTCATTGCCCTCGCCGAAGCGGATGGTCTGGAAGTTCAGCACCGAGGAGATGAGCAGCAGGCCGTTCAGGTACATCCCGTGCGTGTCCTGCAGGTACGCGGACAACCCGGCGGCCCGGGTGGTGCCGTAACTCTCGCCCGCCAGGAACTTCGGCGAGAGCCACCGCTCGTGGCGCGTCGTCCAGAGGCGAATGAAATCGCCGACCGACGCCAGGTCCTCCTCAAGCCCGTGGAACTGCTTCGCGTCCTGCCCCTCCACCGGCCGGCTGTAGCCCGTGCTCACCGGGTCGATGAAGACCAGGTCCGTCAGGTCCAGCCACGAGTGCTCGTTGGGCACAACTCGGAACGGCGGCGACTGATCGAACCCTTCGACACCCATGTCCACCCGGCGCGGCCCGAGCGCCCCCATGTGCAGCCAGACGCTCGATGAGCCTGGCCCGCCGTTGAAGGTGAACGTCACGGGCCGCTCCGCGTGATCCACGCCCTCGAGCGTGTACGCGACGTAGAACACGTTGGCCCGAGGCTTGCCCTCGTAGTTGGGCAGTTCCATGTACCCGGCGGCAGCGGTGTACTCGATCTCACGCCCGCCGATCGTCACTGTGTGCTTCGTGACCGAGACCGGCTCGGACTGCACCGGCGTGCTCGCCTGCGGCTTGTCCTCACTGGCCGCGGCTGTCGTGTCCTGCCCGCAAACGCCCGCCGTGCCCCACAACAGGACCGCCGCCGCCAGAATCCCAGCCGATCCCCTCGCTCGTGCCATGGTGCGCTCCTCGTGTCTGCCTGGTATGGTGGAGAGCATACATGCAGACTGGGATTGACGAGGCCGCGCTGGGAGAGGCAGCCGAGGTTCTTGCGGGCGCGAGGTCGGTCGTGGCCCTGACGGGCGCAGGAGTGAGCGCGGAGAGCGGCGTCCCGACCTTCCGCGACGCGATGACTGCCCTCTGGGCGAAGTGCGACGCCCAGCGCCTCGCCACGCCGGAGGCGTTCGAGCGTGATCCGGCCCTGGTGTCGCGCTGGTACGACGAGCGCCGCATGAGGTGCGCCGGGTGCGTGCCGAACGCGGGACACGCGGCCCTCGCCGGCATCGAGCGGGCGATGGCGGCTCGCGGCAGGTCGTTCACGCTGCTCACGCAGAACGTCGATCGGCTGCACCGGCGGGCGGGGAGCGAGCGTGTCATCGAACTGCACGGATCGCTGTTCGCGTGGCGTTGCACGGTGACCGGGAAGGAACGCGACGACCTGCCCATGCCGCTCCCCGCCTATCCCTTGCCGAGCGAGGCCGGCGGCATTTACCGGCCGGGCGTGGTGTGGTTCGGCGAGCCGCTGCCGGCCGAGGCGATACGCCGCGCGGTCCGCGCCGTCGAGTCGTGCGACCTGTTCCTGTCGATCGGCACGAGCAGCGTCGTCTACCCGGCCGCCGGGTTCATCGAGTCCGCGGCCGGTGTCGGCGCGAAAGTCATCGAGATCAACCCCGATCCGACGCCGCTCTCACATCTCGCGACGTGGCGGTTTCCCATGCCTTCTGGTGAGTGTCTGCCGGGGCTCCATGCACGCGCGTTCCCGGCCTGAGAGATCCGCTGTCAGACGCTCGGGCCGAGTGCGACACCAGCAACCTCGCGGTGTTCCGCGCCCGTGTGTGTGAGCACGCTCCGCATGAGAGCGATCCGATCGACGACGAACGGCTCGCACTCGAAAGGCTCATCAACGCGACCGGGCCGATCGCCCGGCCGGAAGCGGACAAGCGTGAGGTGGGGCCGGAACCGGTCGGCGTCGCGCTGGTTTCGGGCGAGGCGCCTGGCGAGGCGACGCTGTATCTCCGAGAACGGCGCGGGCGCGTCGGTCTCGGCGGCGATGAGGCGAGGCTGCCCACGCTCAGGAAGAGCGATGAGCCGACGCGGCGTGAGCGGGAACGCCTCGAAGCCCGCGCACGAACGCTCGACCGACTCCGCGACAGCGGTGAGTTCGTGCGGCGCGCGATCGCCGATGAAGAGCAGCGTGAGGTGGACCTGTTCGGCGGGCGTGTCGCGGCCCGCCACGATCGCCAGCCGATTCACGGCCCGGCGAAGGACGCGAACGGTCTCGGCGGGCGGATACACAGCGACGAACAGCCGCACTCGCTCTTGGCCGGCGCTCACCGCCCGAGCGCTCCGATAAGCTCCCGCAGGTGCCCGCGGATGCCCTCGTGCCCGCGGTCGAGCCTTACGCCCGGCAGGTCGCGGGCCGCCGAGACTTCGAACGTGTTGTTCGGCTCCTCCGGGCTGCTCGCGTCGATCTCCGCTCGCACGCCGAGTTCCTCCGCGGCGAGGCGCGCCCAGTCGGCGTAGCGGGCGTAACAGTCAACGAGGTTGAATGGCCTGCCGGCGACACGCTCGTTGCCGACCGCTCCGACGGCCGCCGCCGCGACATCCTCGACGTGGACCCACTTCCCGCCCCCGGGCTTCGAATAGCGCCCGGTCTCCCGCAGTTCCGCGATGATGTCCGCACCATGCGAATCGGCGGGGTTCGGCTCGACCCCGTACACGCCGCACGGCCGCAGCGCGCAGGTGTTCCGTCCCGACCCGAAACGCTCCGCCCACAGGAACGCCTCGACCGCGGCCTTGTGCGCCCCGTACACCGAGTTCGGCCGCAGCGGGTGGTCCTCCGTGATGACGGAGCGGCCCGCGCCGTCCTTCGGGCGGGGCATCATGTCGTGGTGAACCGCGATCGTGCTGATGAAGATGAACTGGCGCGGCGCGGAGGCGTGCAGCAGCCGGATGGACGCTTCCAGGTTCGTACGCAGGTGCCACGCGATGTCCACGGGCTTGGATTTCAGCGGCGCCCAGTCGATGCTGTTGTGGATCACGCACTCCGCGCCGTCGAGCAGCGATGGCCAGCACGAATCGTCGTCGTGTGAGCCGACCACGAACCGATCGACGAACGCCTCGATGTGGTCGCGCCGGCTCGTGGAGCGAACGAGACCCGTGACGCTGTGGCCCGCCCCGGCCAGGCGCCGCGCGATGGCCGAGCCGATGAACCCTGATACGCCGGTGACAGCGACTCTCATGTCGGCACGATAGCGGGCGGCTCAAGGCCGGATCGGCTTACGGAAGCACCGGATGTCGCACACCGGCCCGAACCCCAGGGCCAGGTGCGCCCGAAGCCCGGCGGGGTTGCGCAGTTCCGCGTCCGAGGCGAACTCCGTGCAACCCTGCTCGGCCGCCCACCGCTCGGCAGCCGCGACGAGCGCTCGCCCCACACCGGCGCCGCGAGCCTCCTCCTCGACGAACCACCCTTCGAGGTAGCCGACCGGCCCCGCGCCGCAGCCCTCCGCAAAGTCCCTCAGCGAGACCTCCGCAATCCCGATCGGCGTGCTGTCGGCTCGCGTTGCCAGAAGGACGACATGCCGCAAGCCGTCGATGCGACCGGCATCGAAGTACTCGCGCACGAACTCCTCGATGCGGCTCACGAACCACTCGGGGCCGAGCCGCCCGCGCATCCGCACCCACGCGTCGGCTTGCTCCCGGCGAATCGGCGCGACGACGACTTCCATGCCGCTGACCCCCATCCGTATCTGCCCGGGCTAGTAGTTCGGCGTCGGCGCTCGGAAATCCTCGAAGCGGATCGTGCGAAAGTACTCGATCGTCTTCGCCAGCCCCTCGGCCAGCGGCGTGCGCGGCTCCCAGCCCAGTTCCCGCTTGGCGAGCGTGATGTCCGGGCAGCGGCGGCGCGGGTCGTCCTGCGGGATCGGCCGATAGACAAGCGCCGACCGGCTGCCGGTGATCTCGATGATCCGCTCCGCCAGTTCGCGCATCGTCACCTCGACGGGGTTGCCGAGATTGACCGGCCCGGCGAGCGTGTCCGGCGCACCCATCATCCGCATCATCCCGTCCACGAGGTCGTCCACGTAGCAGAACGAGCGAGTCTGGCTGCCGTCGCCGAAGAGCGTGACGTCCTCGCCCTTGAGCGCCTGGCGGATGAAGTTCGAGACCACGCGGCCGTCGAAAGGGTGCATCCGAGGCCCGTACGTGTTGAAGATCCGCACCACGCGGATGTTGATCCGGTTCATGCGGTGGTAGTCGAAGAAGAGCGTCTCCGCGGCTCGCTTGCCCTCGTCGTAGCAGGCCCGCGGCCCGATCGGGTTCACGCTCCCCCGGTAACTCTCCGGCTGCGGGTGCACGTCCGGGTCGCCGTACACCTCGCTCGTCGAGGCCTGCAGCACCTTCGCGCGGCAGCGGCGCGCCATGCCCAGCACGTGGATCGCCCCCAGCACCGACGTCTTCATCGTCTTGATCGGGTTGTACTGGTAGTGCCCGGGGGCGGCGGGACACGCGAGGTTGTAGATCTCGTCCACCTCCAGGAAGAGCGGGTGCGTCACGTCGTGGCGGATCAGTTCGAAGTTCGGCCGCCCGAGCAGGTGGGCCACGTTCTGCTTCTGGCTCGTGAAGAAGTTGTCCACGCACACGACGTCGTGCCCCGCATGCACAAGCCGGTCGCACAGGTGCGACCCGAGAAACCCCGCGCCGCCCGTCACCAGCACACGCTTGATGCTCACGAAGTGCCTCCGCCCATCGCGCCCTCGACGGCGCGTACGTTGTCCGCAAGATGATCCGGGTTCGTCGTGCCCACGATAGCCGCGGTCACTCCCGGGCGGTCGATGACGAACCGGATCGCTCGTGCGGCGTCTCTCGCGCGCCCGCCGCCGAGCGGCTTCTTCACGAGCACGCCGATGCCGCGCGCGTGCGCCCGCCCGATCGCGCCCGCCATCCCGGCTTCCTGCTCGTTGTAGGTCAGCATCACCACGTCGCACCGCTCGATCGCACGATCCGCTCCCGCTTCCGTCTTCGTCGAGGCGCCGATCGCCCGCACCAGACCCCGCTCACGCAGGCGGGCGAGGGCATCGTATGCCTCGTCCGCGGCCGCGCCGGCCTCGGCGACGCCGTCGGAGTGCAGCAGCACCGCGTCGAGGTAGTCCGTGCGGAGCCGCGTCAGGCTGCGCTCCACGCTGCGCACGATCGAATCGGGAGAGAAGTCGTACCGCTGGTAGTACTCCTCACCCGCCTTCGTGACGATGACCCAGTCCGCACGCTCTCCCGGCAGGAGCGAGCCGAGCCGCTCTTCCGATAGCCCATACGCCGGCGCGGTGTCGATGAGATTGACGCCGAGGTCGCGGGCACGCCGAAGCAGCGCACGGGCCTCGTCATCCGTCGGGATGCGGACCGGCCTCGGGTACTTCAGCCCCTCCGCCCGTCCGAGCGCGACCGTGCCTAGTCCCAGCGGGCTGACCATGACCCCGGTTCTCCCCAGCGGCCGCGACTGCATCGAGCGCTCCAGGTCGATGAGCAGAAAGGATATCCCAACGCAGACTACCGCCACTCGACGCCCGCGAGCTCCCATGGAGGACGCGCGACCTCGGGCATTGGGCGGTTCTTCACCGCGTCGATGTCGGCGTCGCTTCGCGGCCCGCGCCACGACCGCGCGATCTCGGCCGCCGCCAGCGGGGCCAGCGCGAGCTTCGTCGGCCACACGGCGGACACGTTCCCGATTCGGCGCACGATGAACGACTCGGGCCGCTTTCGGCCCGCCACTCGTCCCTCGGCGCGGTCGATCCGCAGCGTCGCCCAGCGAGCCGCGCTGAAGTCGAGCCACGGCAGGCACGCGGCCGTCTCCGCCCGGGCTTTCACGATCTGTTCATCCGCAGTGCAATCAAGCCCCGACTCGGCGACACCGCCGCCCAGGTACCACACCGTCCGTCCCCGGCTCGTCGCGCTCGTCACGGTGAGCCTCGGCACGCCCGACAGGCCGATGCAGTGCCCGAACACGGGCACAGCCACGCCGTCGATCATCACCTGATGCAGCGGGCGACGCTGCATGGATTCCTCGCCGCCCTGCACCACGGCGAGCAGCGAGGCGTTCCCAGCGCCCGCCGCCAGCACGATGAATGAGGCCTGCACACGGACCTCCTCACCACCGAACCGCACGACGCAGGCCCACGAGTCCGAGGCCTCCGGCTCCAATCGAGCCTCATCCACCCTGCACACGCGGCCTTCGCCGGCAGCCGCGAGAGCCTGGATCAGGCCGGCCGGCTCGATCACACGCTCCGCCGCCTCGTACACCTCGACGCCCGGCGGTGAGTCGGCGAACGCGCTCGGCAACTCGTCGCGCCCCAGTCGGCGCACGCTCGACCGGAACAGCGCGGCCGCCCCGCGCGCAGCCAGGCGTGCTCCCGCTTCGGGCGCGGTCCACAAGTGCGTGCATGCCGAGAGCGTGCGCACGTTCCGCAGGTCGATCTCCCCGTCCCCCCCGAGGCACGCCTCCCACACGCGGGCCGCCTCGCCCAGCGCCCGCGCCTCGCGCGCCGCCTCGCCCGGCAACGCGTACTTCACCCCCGCGTGGAGGATGCCCTGCGAGGCGATCGTCTGGCCGTCGCCCAGCGCACTGCGCTCGAACAGCACGGCCGACAGTCCGCGACGAACGGCCAGCGCGAGCGTCCACAGCCCGGCCACGCCCCCCCCCACGATCGCCACGTCCACCCGTGCGCGCGCCGGCATCGAACTCACCCGTTCCCCGGCGACCCGCCTCGCGGCGGGAGCAGGATCACCTGTCCCGTCCGCAGACTGTCGCGCGAGCGCAGCCGGTCCCGGTTCGCCTCGAAGATTCGATCCGCCTCGCGGGTCGTGCCGTAGAACGCCTTGGCGATGCCCGTCAGCGTGTCGCCCTGCTTCACCACGTACTCGACCGGCATCGGCGGCTCGGCCGGGGCCTCCCCCGCGACGGGTCGTCCCTGCACGTTCGTCGGATCGACCGGCAGCCGCAGGGTCTGCCCGGCCCGCAGCCGATCCGGGCTGACGAACGGGTTCGCCCGCGCCACAGCCTCGGCGTGGCGAGCGCTGCCGTAGCGCGCCCGGGCGATCGACTGGAACGTGTCCCCCCCCTTGACGACGTACTCCTCGAACCCCGGCGGCTCGACGCCAGACCCCCGCCCATCCGGCGGCACAATAACCCCTCCCCGCTCGCTCGCCCTACCGCCCTCGTCCGTGATCACGTCGGCGGCATCGGACACGCCCCCGAAAGAGATCGGCGGCGCGGGCGGCTCCACGGCCCAGTACACGGCCACCCAAACCAGCGCCAACGCCGCGAACCCACCGAGAAGCCGGTACGCACCCCCGCGCATCTCGACCTCCTGCCCCATCACGCCGGCTCGTCGGGCGGCGGTGCGGACGAGCGATCCGCCCTGCGCGACCACACCAGCGGCGCGGCCACCGCGATCGACGAATACGTTCCGATGCCGATGCCGATCAGCATCGCGTACGCGAACCCGCGCACGCCTTCGCCGCCGTAGACGTACATGATCAGGATCGCCAGCAGCGTCGTGCCCGACGTGATGACCGTGCGGCTGATGGTCTGGTTGATCGAGAGGTTGATCACGTCCGCGCTCGCGTAGGGCATCTTGCCGCGGTTCTCACGGACGCGGTCCATCACGATGATCGTGTCGTTGAGCGAGTAGCCGATGATGGTGAGCAGCGCGGCCACGAGCGTGAGATCGATCTTGAACGGCAGGATGCCGAGCGCCTGCGCCGCGCCCTGCGTCGGACCCCAGTCGTACACGATCTCGGCCAGCGCGATCAGGCCGATGCAGGTGAGGCAGTCGTGGACGAGGCACGCGATGGCCGCGAGCGAGTACCGGGCCGAGCCGAACCGGACCCAGATGTAGATCATGATGAGCAGGAGCGAGAGGAAGACCGCGACGATCGCCTGAGCGCGGAAGGTCTCCGCGATCGCCGGGCTGAAACTCTGCACGCTGGCGAGCGTCGTCGTGCGAGCAAGGGCCTCGTTGACGAGTTGCCACTCGCGGGCCGCCAGCTCCATCCGCCACCGGTCCTCGTTCTCGAGGTAGTTGACGCCCTCCTCGGCCACGAGCAGCACGGCGGTTCGCACGCCGGCCGCATCCTCCTCCAGCGCGCGCACCTCCCACGTGCGGCCGAGCGTGTCGCTGAAGTCCTGCTGCTGGCGCATCTGCTCGATGCGGGTTCGCAGGCCTTCAAGGGTCGGACGCGGCTCGAAGTCCTCGAGCACGATCGCCACGCCGCCGGAGTATTCACGCACCACGTCGCGGTACTCGGGGCGATTGATGTCCTCGCCCAGGATGCCCCGAACGTTGAGCAGCGGGTACACCGGCGCTGCGGCGAAGTCGAGGCCGGCCCCGCGGAAGACCAGCGGCGGTCGCGAATCCAGCACGTCGGCGAACGCGGTCGCAAGCGAGTTGACGACGGTCGCCTCGTCGGTAACGAGACTCTTGATCTCGAAGCGGTCGGAGGTGATGCCGTCCGTCGCCGGGTCGATCGTCACGATCTGCGCCCGGCGCAGTTCGGCGAGGCGTGCCTCCTGACCAGTTCCTTCCCCGAGGGCACGAACACGGCTCTCGACCTCGGGGCGCGTCAGTGTCACGCGCCTGTCCGTGTCCTCGTCGATGCGGAACTGGAGCGTGACCTTCGTTCCGCCGCGGAACTCGGTGTCGAACATCTCGCCTCGCTGGTGGTAGACCATCCACAACCCGATGCCGACGTAGATCGCCGAGATGACCACGAAGCCGTAGCGCATCCGGAGCCAGTTGATCTTCGGTTCGAGGGCACGGTCGATCGCGGGCAGGACCGTCGCCAGCATCCGGATCCGCCGCCACAGGCCGAACTCCAGCAGCACGTCGAACATCAGCCGCGTGATGACCAGCGCGGAGAACATCGTCGTCACCACGCCGATGCCGAGCGTGATGGCGAAGCCGCGGATCTCCTGCGTGCCGAGGTACGCCAGCACCACGCACACGATCAGGTTCGTGACGTTCCCGTCCACGATGCTGGACATCGCCTTCGAGAAGCCGAGTCGAACGGCCGGGCGGATCTCCAGCCCCGCCCGCAACTCCTCGCGGATACGCTCGTAGATGAGCACGTTCGCGTCCACCGCCATGCCGAAGGTCAGGATGATCCCCGCGATGCCCGGCAGCGTGAACGCGGCCGAGTTCAGCGCCATCGCGCCGAGCAGCAGCGTCGCGTTGCAGCACAGCCCGACGACGGACAGCACGCCGCACCGGAAGTAGTACACCACCATGAATCCCGCCACCGCGACGAACGCGATGATCCCCGCCCGCAGGCCCTCGCGCAGTTTGTCCGCGCCGAAGTCCGGGCCGACCGTGTTGCGGCTGATCGGCTCGGGCGAGAGCTTGTTCTGCAGCGCGCCCGCCGCCAGCACCTGGATGATGTACCGCAGTTCCTCGTTCGAGAAGTCGCCCGAGATCAGGCCCGACCTCGAGATGCGGCTGCGCAGCGTCGGGGCGGTGTACACCTCGTCGTCCAGCACGATCGCCATCTTCTTGCCGACGTGCTTCTCGGTCAGCGCGCCGAGCAACGACGCCCCCACCGTGTCCATCTCGAAGGCGATGGCCGGCTTGCCGACCTCGTCCGCGCCCTGGCGCGCCCGGGCCACCTGCCACGGACGGTCCGGGTCCGGCGCGAGCCTGTAGCCGGCCCGGTCCCAGCAGAGCATGTAGTACTCGCCGTCATGCTCCTCGACGATGTAGCCGCCGGCGCGGGTGCGGAAGTACTCCGCCGGGTTCGCCTCCAACGCCCGGAGTTCCTGCACGTCGTTGTACCAGTTCTCGACCCGGTTGATCTTGTACCACGCCTTGTCGCGCGACCGGGCGCCGCGCGGCCCGCTCTCGCGCAACTCCGCCCGCAGGCGCGTCTCCTCGGCCGGGTCGTCGCCCGGATCGACCGTGATCCGGAACGCCAGCACGCCCGACGCGCGCAGCAGCCGCACCAGGTCCGACGGGTCGTCAAGCGTGGTTCGCACAGCCTCGTACGCCTCGTAACTCGCCCGCACGCGGTCGATCGACTCGGCGTACGCGGGGTAGCGCTCCTTCAGCCGCGAGAGCGCCCGGTCGCGCGGGCTGGGCAACTCGACGTAGGTGTTCGTCGCCGAGTCCCGCAGCGTGCGCCTGCGGTTGGACTGCTCGACGGCGCGGCGAAGTTCCGCCGGCGTGAGCGACGCACGCAGCAGATCGTCACGGGCCGTGTCGTAGGCCAGCTCCGCCTCCGCGGCCGCCCGGGCCTGTCGCAGGAGTTCATCGGCATCCGGCTGCTCCGCGCCGGCCGCGGCGTCGTACGCGGCCCGTGCCGCTCGGGCCTCGTCGTAGACCACCGCCAGGTCGTGCAGGCGGGCCGCGCGGGCCTCGTTCCCGCCCGCGAGCCGGTCCAGTTCGGCGGCTCGGTTCTCCGGCGCCATGGCGATGACGCGTTCGAGCCGCTGGCGCGGGATCGCCATCTCGCCGACCGAGTCCAGCATCGCCTCGTACTCTGCACGCATCTCCTTCACGCGCGGCCCGGGGAGGGGCATCGTGATCTCGATCCGGTCGCGCCCCTGCGAGACCATCGTGATCTGGTACAGCCCGTTCGGATCGACGCGCCGCTTGAGCACCTCGATGACGCGGGACATCGTCTCGGAGGCGTTCTCCTCCGGCCCGATCGCCACCGAGTAGATGAGACTGACGCCGCCGCTCAGGTCCTTGCCGAGGCGCAGTTTCTTCTCGGGCGGCACGATGGCCAGCCCGAAGAACAGGAGCGCCACGATCACCAACGCCGCTCTCAGACCGAGGTTCCGCATGGCCGTCCGTCTTCAGTTCAGGGGTGCCGGCCAATGCGTGCCGGCGTCGCGCGGGCCGTCACACCGAGGCCGCTTCCGCTTCTTCTTCCGATTTTTCCTCGGCCCCGTTCGACGAACGGTCCCGGCTCTCCCGCAGCACCGTCTGGACCGCGCTCCGCGCGAACCGGATCCGGGTGTTGTTGTGCTCGTCCACCCGCAGCGTCACCGTGTCGTCCTTCAACTCGTGGATCACGCCCTGCATCCCGCCGATCATCTGCACGCGGTCGCCCTTCTTCAGCGCGGACAGCATCTCGGCCACGCGCCGCTTCTCCTTGCGGCCCTGCATCGCCGTCATCACCAGCATGAACACCATCAGCCCCAGCAGGATGAAGATGAACGACCCGCCGAACATCGACGGGGGTGGGCCCTGCTGACCGCCCGGCGGCAGGGCGCCCGACCCTTCGCCCTGAAGGCCGGGAACACGTCCCTCCACAGCGTCCTGGGCCAGCGTCCACGGGACGACGATCCTCGCGTTCTCGACCATCCGTTGCGGCTCCCATCACCCGGACGGCCCTCGAACCGGCCCGACCGGGGCTACCCACCCGACCAGCGTCACTTTCGACGCCCACCACCAATGCCTCGCCCTACGACCGCAGGGACGCAGGCAGTCCCTCCGCCGCCCGGGGCCACGCCCGGCCCAGCGAGGGCCAGTCATCTTCTACCACCGCACGCCGGATATCAAACATCAGCCTCTGGAACAGCCTGAGGTTGTGCAGGCTCACCAGGATCGGCCCCAGCATCTCCTCCGCCATGAACAGGTGCCGGAGGTACCCCCGCGAGAACCAGCCCCCCTCCGGAGGCCCCCACCCGTGCCGCGCCGGGTCGCAGGACGGGCAGTCGCACCCCCGCTCGATCGGCTCCGGGTCCATCGTGTGCTCCGAGTTCCGTAGACGGACGATGCCGATGGGAGTGAAGGCCTGGCCGTTGCGGCCGTTGCGGGTCGGCAGGACGCAGTCGAACATGTCCATGCCCGCGAGAACCGCCGCGACGAGGTCTCGCTCGTAACCGACGCCCATGAGATAGCGTGGCTTGTCCTCCGGCATCCGCGGTGCGGTGAATGCCGTCACCTCGGCGATCCGCTCGTGGTTCTCGCCGACGGCGACCCCCCCGATGGCGTACCCCGGCAGGTCAACGCTGCACACCCGCTCGATGCACCACGCCCGCGCATCCAGGTCCGTGCCGCCCTGCACGATGCCGAAGAGAGCCTGATCGCTCGGTCGGGCGTGCGCCTGTTTGCACCGTTCCAGCCACCGGATCGTGCGCTCGTTCGCCGCCCTCAGCCGTGCGGCGTGGTCGTACCCGCCCCGCCCCGCCGAATCGCGCGTGGCGGCGAGTCGCAGGCGCGTCTGGTTCGCCGCGCCGGCCGTCGGGTCGATCGACGGCGGGCAGTCGTCGAAGGCCATGATGATGTCTGCGCCGAGTGCGTTCTGCACCTCGATCGATCGCTCCGGCGTGAGGCGCACACTGCTGCCGTCCACGATCGACCGGAAGGTGACGCCGTCGTCGTCGATGGCGTTGCGGTCGGCCATGGAGTACGCCTGGTACCCGCCCGAGTCGGTGAGGATCGGCCCGGCCCAGCCGGTGAAACGGTGAAGCCCCCCCAGCGAGCGGACGGCCTGCTCGCCGGGGCGGAGCAGCAGGTGGTAGGTGTTGCAGAGCATCACCTCCGTGCCCGTCGCGGCGAGGAGCGGCGGAACGATCCCCTTGACGGTGCCCTTGGTGCCGACGGCCATGAATGCCGGCGTTTCGAACGAGCCATGGGCGGTGGTGAGCCGCCCGACGCGCGCGCCCGTGAGGCGCGATCGGGCGTGGACCTCGAACCGCAATGCGTCGCCCATTCGCGTCTCCAGGCCGGGCCTACTTGCCGCCCCGCTTGGCCTCGGTTTCGCGTTGAAGAATGCGCTTCTCGCGCTCGGTCAGGCTGCCGAGCCCCTCGCGGCGTACCTTCTCCAGCACCCTGCCGACCTCATCCCCGCTGCTCGATCGGCGTGCGATGCGCCGCGAGCCGCTCTCGCGCCGCGAGTCCTTCAGCACGTCGAAGAAGTCGAGCAGAAGGTGCGAGTTGCGGATGAAGAAGTACCCCGCGGCCGCGCCGCCGAGGTGGGCCGCGTCGCCGCCGGCGTTCGCCCCGCCCGCGAGCAGGTTCACCGCGGCCAGCGCGACGTAGCCGTACGCGAACCACTTCATCCGCAGCGGAATGGGCGGGAAGATCAGTTGGACGATGGTGTCCGGCGCGATGAACGCACAGGCCATGATGACGCCGAACACGCCGGCGGACGCACCGACAAGCGAGGTCGCCGGATCGTTGAAGAGCACGCCCGGCAGCGCGAGGCCCGGGATCTGGCCGAGCAGGTTCAGCAGCAGGTACGCCAGTCCGCCGAAGATGCCGCAGACGAGGTAGAAGGCGAGGTACTTCTTCCGCCCGAGGTACTGCTCGACGAGGCCGCCGAAGACGAACAGGCCGAACATGTTGAAGAACAGGTGCCAGATCGTGCTCGGGCTGTGCAGAAACTGGAACGTGACCAGCCGCCACACCTCGAGTTGCTGGAACCCCTTCTTCGTGGAGAAGTGGCCCACCTCGTAGAGCCACGGGAACAGCGCCGTGTTCGCCAGCACGTGGATCGCCACGTTGACGATGATGAGCCAGGTGTTGACGGAGAGTGCGCTGACGCGCGACACGCGACGCCCGGACGTGCCCCCGCCGCCGCCGTCGCGCCGTGCGTATTCACGGTCGTAGATGCCCATCTCGCCGCGCCGCTCCGTTCCGTGGATGCGCCGGCCATGCCCCGGCCGCCGAGTCGCCCATCCTAGCCGCCCGTGCGCTTGCGCTCCGTCGCCCGCTGGAGGGCCTTGCGCTCGCCCCGCGTCAGACTCTCCATCCCCTGCTCGCTGATCTTGGCCAGAATCCGGTCGATCTCGGCCTGCTCCTCGGCCTCTCGCTGGCGGCGCCGCTCCTCAGCCCGGCTCGGCTCTTCGGGCGGTTCGTCCCGCAGCGACGCCGCGAACTCGCTCTCCTCCCCCGCGACCAGTGCCAGCCGCCGCCGCTCGAACCAGCAGATCAGCCCGCCGAACAGGGCGACCCCCATCAGGATCGTCTCACGCCCGATCGCCGCGATGACAAAGAGCGTGACCGCGGCGACCAGCCCGACCACGCACGCCGTCCGCATGGACGCCGCGTACCCCGCTCTGGCCCAAAGGGCGGCCTGGAGGATGCGCCCGCCGTCCATCGGGAACATCGGCACGAGCAGGTTGAACGCGAGGAGCACCACGTTCATGTAGTGCAACCACCAGGCGGTCACCACGAGCCAGAGCGCGAGACTGCTCGACGCCGCGAACCCGCCGAGCGCCAGTTCCGGCCGGAACGGGTTGAAGAAGACCGCCGACCACTCCCCGGTGGCGAAGTACGCCGCCGATGCCAGCACGGGAAGGAGGAACACATTGACCAGCGGCCCGCCGAGGGCCGTCCAGAAGTGCGCCCGCCAGTCGTCCGGCACCTGGCACATCGCCAGCCCGCCGAGCGGCCACATGATGATCTCGTCCGCGTCGCCGCCGACGCGCCGGGCCGTGAAGCAGTGCCCGTACTCGTGCAGCAGCACCAGCACAAAGAGGCAGCCCAACCCCGTCGCGGTGTAGAGCGGGCCGATGTCCAGCCACAGCGAGTGCACCAACTGCCCGATGACCATCAGGATGAAGACCACGTGCACCCGCACGCGGATCTCCCACGCCGAATAGAGCGGCACGGCCCACGTCAGCGGGTTCTCGCCGTCGCCGAAGACACGGCGCAGCGCGTGCCGGAACCACCCGCCCCCGCGGCTGTCCCACGAGGGAGGCTCGACCGACCCGTGCCTGTCCGCGCCTCGCATCATCGCCATCCGCTCATGGAGTCCGATTCTTGAGCAACTGTTCTCCGAAGAGGCATCCCAGCAGAAATACCGTTCGCTCGCGTGAAGATTGCAACGCGCGGAACAACTCGATCGCTCGACGGGCGTCCTTGACAAGCCGTCGAACGTCGCCACGCGAGAAGGGATCGACGAGGTCGTAATCGGCGCGGTGGCGTTGGTTCTGCAACTCAACCAGTCTGATGCAAATCCAGCGCAGGTCTCCACCCGGATGAGGCCCGTCCGGGAAGACCTCTTCGAGCGCTTCGGGCAGCCGACGCTCGAACCATCCTGCTGCGGTCTTGAGCGAAGCATGGCGCACGGTTCGCCTCAGCCTCGCGCCGATCGGACCACGAGCGTCCTGCGCAGACAGGACCGCGGATACCCCGGCGTCCACAATCTCGTGGAAGAGCGCGTAGTATGCGCAAGACACGGCGCGACGCAGATTGACCTGACGCGGCCTGCCGGTCTCGTCGCGCAGGGTAAGGTGTTCTGCCTGCTCCAGGAGATCATCCACCAGGGGATGGCTCATGCGCACAGACCGTTGCCGTTCAGTTCGGACGGACGCGCGAAACTCACGTACACCCACCTGTCCACGCCCGCGTCGGCGACCGCCTTGCGGAATCGCTCGATGAGCGGGTCAAGGCGGGCCGAAGTCCAGTCCTCATCTCGGGTCGATTCGTCGAGAACACCGGTCACGAATACCGATGGATCGCCCGTCTGATCCGGGCCGAGTTTCACGCGAACTCCGACGAGGCGCGGCGTTTCATCCCACCCCGCCCTGACGGCTTCAACAGCGGACTCGACCTTTGATCCGTCGTTCGAGGCACTCATCACGGCTTCTCCGGGCGTCAGGCCACGCGTATTGTACCAGCGTCGGTCCGCGACGGTTCGGCTCACCGCCCCCACGTCACCGACCCGTACACCCCAGCCTCGCCCAGGTCCTCCGCGATCCGAAGCAACTGGTTGTACTTCGCGTTCCGGTCGCTTCGGCACGGCGCGCCGGTCTTGATCTGGCCGCAGTTCGTCGCCACGGCCAGGTCCGCGATCGTCGCGTCTTCCGTCTCGCCCGAGCGGTGGCTCATCACCGCCGCGTACCCGTTGCGCATCGCCAGGTTCACGGCCTCGAAGGTCTCGCTGAGCGTGCCGATCTGGTTCACCTTCACGAGGATCGCGTTCGCGCATCCCTCGTCCAACCCGCGGCGCAGCATCGCCGGGTTTGTGACGAAGAGGTCATCGCCCACGAGTTGCACTCGCTCGCCGAGCCGCGCCGTCAACCGCTTCCACCCACCCCAGTCGTTCTCGGCCAGGCCGTCCTCGATCGACCGGATCGGGTACTTCTCGCACCACGAGGCGAGCAGCCCGATCAGGTCGTCCGACGAGAGCACCTCGCCGCTCGACTTGAACAGTTTGTAGCCGGCCTTCCCCTCCGCCGCGGCCTCGTTCCAGAGTTCGCTCATCGCCGGGTCGAGGGCGACGAAGACCTGCTCGCCCCACCTGTACCCCGCCTTGGCGACGGCCTCCTCGATGATCTTCAGCGCATCCTCGTTGTCCTTCAGGTCCGGGGCGAACCCGCCCTCGTCCCCCACCGCCGTCGAGAGCCGTCGCTTCTTCAGCACGCCCTTGAGCGTGTGGTAGATCTCGACTCCCGCACGCAGCGCCTCGCCGAAGTCGTCGAACCCCCACGGCTGGACCATGAACTCCTGGAAATCCACGGTGTTGTCCGCGTGCTTGCCGCCGTTGATGATGTTGAACATTGGCACCGGCAACACTTTCGCCGCGCTCCCGCCCAGATAGCGGTAGAGCGGCAGGCCGCACCCCTGTGCCGCCGCCTTGGCCGTCGCCATCGAGACGCCGAGGATCGCGTTCGCCCCCAACTCGGCCTTGTTCGGCGTGCCGTCGAGTTCGCGCATGACTGCGTCCACGACTTCCTGCTCGCGTGCGTCCAGCCCCTCGACCGCGGGCGCGATCCGTTCGATCACGTTCTCCACCGCCCGTATCACGCTCTTACCGAGGTACACCCCCGCCTCGCCGTCGCGCAGTTCGACGGCCTCGTGCTCGCCCGTGGACGCCCCGCTGGGCACGGCTGCCCTCCCCGTGGCCCCGTTCGCCAGCACGACCTCCGCCTCCAGCGTCGGGTTGCCCCGCGAGTCAAGAACCTGCCGAGCGTGAACGATTTCGATGTCGAAGTCCATGAAGTGGCCCCTGTCAGCACGCCGAGCGCGGGTGCGTCCGCGTGGATGGCAGGATAGCCGCCGGCGAATCCGTCGCGCCGCCTTGCCCGGTCGCCGGGGGGTGGTATGTTTCTACACTTCCCGAGAAGGTGCCCATGCCCACGACCCACGAAGGCTTCTCGCAGCGACTGCTCCGGCTCAAGGCCGACCTGGCCGCGCAGGGCGGTCGCGTCCAGGCGATGTACGAAGGCGCCTGCGAGGCGGTCTTCACGGGCGACGAGCGCGCGGCCCGCTCCGTCATCGACCGCGACGACGAGATCGACCGCGCCGACGTCGCCATCGAGAAGGCCTCGGTCAGGCTCCTCGAGGACGCCACCAACGACGGCGCGGCCCTCGACGCCGCCCAACTCCGCGCGGTGCTGACCGTCGTGAAGGTCAACAACGAACTCGAACGCGCCGCGGACGCCGCGGTCGTCGTCGCCGAGTGCGTGCCCGCCATCCGCCCGTTCCGGGACTCGATCCCGGAGACCTTTCGCGTGCTCACCAACAGCGTCGTCGGCATCCTCCGCGACGTGAACCGGGCCTTCGAGCGCGACGACGCCGCTCTGGCCAGGCTTGTCCTTCAGAGCGAGGACACGGTCGAGGCGTTCAAGAGCGGCCTGCTCCGCGAGGCCGAGGAGCGCGTCGCCGCCGGGACGATGCCCGTCGATCTCGCCTTCGTGCTGCACGAACTGTCCAACCAGTGTGAACGCATCGCCGACCACGCGACGAACATCGCCGAGCAGGTCATCTATCTGGCCTCCGGCGCGATCGTCCGCCACACCGACGCCGGCTGGGTCGATCTGCCCGATATCGCCCGCCACTGACGGCAGCGCATCGACTACCGCGCGCCGCAGACACCCACCGAACGCTCGCTCCGCGTCTCCGCCGCAGCCTCGGCCAGCGCCCGCATCGCGCCGCGAACCGCGTCCGCATCCACGAAAGGCCCGACGCTCAGCCGGATCGCCCCGCCACGCTCCAGCGTGCCGAGCGCGGCGTGCGCCCGGGGCGCGCAGTGCAACCCGGCCCGCGCGAGATACCCACGCGCCTCCAGACCCGCAGCAAGGGCCTCGGGCGCGATCGCCCCGTGCGAGAAGGAGAACACGCCCACCCGGCCCGCTACCGAGTCGTGCCCCAGCAGCCTGAATCCGTCCTTCTCGCCCGGCATCGTGTCGAGGGCGGCCTCGATCAGGCAAGCCTCGTGCGCCCGCTGGCGGTCCACGCCGCGATCGAGCAGCCACCCTGCCGCCTCCGACAGTCCTGCGATGCCGGGCGCGTTGTGCGATCCCGGCTCAAAGCGGTCCGGGAGCGCGACCGGCTGCACGTCGGACTCGCTGGCACTGCCGGTCCCGCCCTCCCGAAGCGGTTCGACAAGGGACGCCGCGCCCGGACGCAGGTACAGCCCGCCCGTCCCGAGTGGCCCGAGCAGCCCTTTGTGGCCGGGAAACGCCAGCAGGTCGATCTTCATCGATGCCGCGCTCACCGGAACGTGTCCCAGCGACTGCGCCGCATCCACCAGCAGCGGCACGCCGAGCCTCCGGCACGCCGCGCCGATCGCTTGGACCGGCTGGATCGTGCCCGTTACGTTGCTCGCGTGGACCACGGCGACGAGCGCTGTCTCGGGTCGCATCGCCGCCGCCACGCGCGCCGCATCGACCAGCCCGTTCTCGGCGTCGGCCGCAACGCAGGTCCACGTCACCTCGCCTGCGGCCTCCATCGCGTTGAGCGGCCGCAGCACGGAGTTGTGGTCCATCGCCGTCGTGACCACGTGCGCCGTGCGGCCGGGGTTCCGGCGATTCCACGCCCGCACCGTGCCCTTGATCGCCAGATTCAGTGCATCCGTCGCGTTGAGCGTGAACACGACCTGCCCGCTCTGCTCGCCGCCGACGAGTTCGCACAACCGCTCTCGGCACCGGGCGATGAGCGACGCCCCCTCCCGGGCAGCCGCGTAGGCGCCCCGCCCCGGCGACGCTCCGACGCGGCGCATGTAGCCCAGCACCGCCTCGTGGACGCACTCCGGCTTCGGGAAACTCGTCGCGGCGTTGTCGAGGTAGATCGAACCCGGCATTTCGCGCGATCCTACGCGCGCGGGCTCACGCCTTCGGCCGCTTGTAGAAGGGAAGCGGGCGGATCCGCCCCCCCAGCATCCCCTTGCCCGCATCGACTTCGACCGTCGTGCCCACCTCGGACGCGCTGCGGTCCACGAACGCCATCGCGATCGGCACGCCCAGCGTCGGGCTGAGGCACCCGCTCGTGACCTCGCCGACCTCGCGCCCGCCCGCGTGGACCTTCATCCCCTGGCGCGGCGTGCGTTTGCCCTCGAACTCGATCCCCGCCAGCAGTCGGGCAGGCCCGCCCTCAGCCTTCGTGCGTTCGAGCGCCTCCTGCCCGATGAACCGCTCCCCGCCCTCCGCTGCGTGCTTATCCATGCTGATGGCGAAGTCCACGCCGCACGAGAGCGCGTTGATCTCCTCGCCCAGTTCGTGCCCGTAGAGCGGCATCCCCGCCTCGAGGCGCAGCGTGTCGCGCGCCCCCAGCCCGGCCGGCTTGAGCAACGCGGCCTGTGCCCGCAGGTCCACGTCCTTGAGCAGCAGTTTCATCGCCATCTCGATCGCGTTCGAGGGCAGGATCACCTCGACGCCGTCCTCGCCCGTGTAGCCCGTGCGCGACACGATGAGTTTGAGCACGAGCAGGTTCTTGACCGTGAAGCGGTACCGCTTGAGCGTCGGGATTTCCTTGCTGAAGCGCCCGATCAGGTCCATGACCTTCGGGCCTTGCAGGGCGACCATGGCGGTCTTCATGGTCGTGTCCTCGATCTTCGCCGCGAGGTCGCCCGCCGACCGGACCGCGTCGAAGTGCGCGAGCATCTTCTCGCGGTTCGCGCCGTTGACCACGACGAGGAAGTCGTCGTCGTCCATGCGGTAGACGATCACGTCGTCGTGGACGCCGCCGCGCTCGTTGCAGGCGAGGCTGTAGCGGCACTGGCCCGGCTCCATGTCGCCTATGCGGCGCGTGCAGACGCGCTCCAGCAGCCGGCGCGCGTGCCGACCGCCGATCTTCACGCGCCCCATGTGCGAGACGTCAAAGACGCCCCCCGACTCGCGGACCTGCCGGTGCTCCTCGTGGATGCCCGAGTAGACCATCGGCATCTCCCACCCGGCGAAATCCACCAGGCGGGCGCCGTGCTCGACGTGGAACGAATGGAGCGGGGATCGATGCACAGGACAGCCTCCGCGTGCCCGGCGAACGCTCCCGCGCACGCTGGGCGACCGCCGACACTATCCGATCGGCCCCCGCACGGCTACGCCGCACGTCGGCCCTTCATGTGCTTGTTCCACCACCGGTCGATGTGGATGCCCTCTGGGCACTCCTCGAATCGAACCCCGACGATGTACCCGATCCCCTCGGCGTAGCGCGACTGCATCACCTTGCCGCAGTAGAGCCGCCCCGGCCGATTCCCTTTCGGCGCCACCGCGAGCAGCACCATGCGGCCCTTGTGAACCATCCGCCGCGACCGCAGACCCACGCCCGAGCGGCTCAGGTCCAGCGACACGGCCTCCCAAGGCTCCCCCGGCTCGCCGTTGCGGCTCAGTTCCGCCATGACGACGGGCAACTCGACGCCCTGCCGATCGTGCGTTCGCCTGCACCTCATCGACTCTTCACTCCCTGCCCCCTCCGGCGCCTGCTGCGCTGCCTCGGGGCTGTCGGTTATCCGGCCAGATGTTGGCTCGCGCCGTTCCTTCGGGCTGTCGGCAACCAGATACCTACGCGCAACGCTTCGTTCATTCGTGCTCATGTGGTGAGTGCCCCCCGGCACGAATACCGATCGGCGCCCCACCGACAACCCTTGAACCGGCCCGCTCAGCCCGGCGTATCCATCGGCCAACCGGCGTTGTCAATCAGGCGCACTTTTCCCACTCTTCCGGCGATGAGCGCCCGGCAGGTCCGAGAGCCTTGCGGCCGACCGAGCGTCTCCGCATCCCGGACAACCGCGTACTCTGCCCCGACGCCGGACGAAGCCAGTTCGTCCCGCATCTCGCCTTCCGCGCTCGCCGGGTCAGGAGCCTTGCCGGCACGCCGCAACGCCCGACAGAGCGATATCGCGACGCGACGCTCGTCCACGTCGAGCCGGACGTTGCGGCTGCTCAGAGCAAGGCCGTCCGCGTCGCGCACCGTCGGCCCGGGCACGATCTCGATGCCCAGCCCTTCCTGTCTCACCAATGCCCGAACAACCTGCAACTGCTGCCAGTCCTTCTCCCCGAAGACGACCGCGACGGGCCGCACCAACTCAAAGAGACGGGCCACGACCTGACACACGCCCGCGAAATGGCCCGGCCTCCAACGGTCCTCAAGACCTGGCTCGATCGCCACCTCCGGGAGCGCCGGGACACGCACCTTCACGTCGCGCGGGTACACCTCCTCGACACCCGGCACGAAGACCGCGTCCATCCCCTCTCGCTCGCAGACCGCCAGGTCGGCGTCGAGCGTCTTCGGATACCCCGCGAAGTCCTCGCTCTCGGTGAACTGCGTCGGGTTCACGAACACGCTGACGACGCACTTCGCCCCGCCGCGGCGCCGGGCCTCCTGCCGAGCAAGGCGCATCAGCGAGGCGTGCCCCTCGTGCAGCGCGCCCATCGTCGGCACAAACACCGAACCGGCTCCGATCGCCCGTTTGAGTTCTTCCGCCGTCCGAACCACCCGAACGTCAACATCCATACACCGGACAGTACGGGGCTTCGGCCGACGCATCTTCGTCCTTCGTTCTTCGGCACCCCGCCTCACCCCCAATAGACTCCGATATGCGCTCCTCGGCGGCCGATCCGCCCCGCCTCCACCTCCTGATCGCCACCCACACGACGCGCCACCTCGCCCCGTGCCTGGCCGCGCTGGCGAACCAGACGCGCCCGCCGGACACGGTCACAGTTTCGTGCGACACCGACGACCACGCGATCCCGGAACTGATCGGGCACGTCTGGCCCCTCGTCGCCGATCGCCTGCGCGCCCGTTCGCTGCCCGTGCCCCCGATCCGCGTCGTTCAGCGACCGCACCAGGGCGAGGCCAGACCGGCTCAGGTCCGCAACAACGCTCTCCGAGCGCTCGACGCCGCGGACGAACTGAGCGACCGCGACCAGGCCCTCTTCATCGACGGCGACATGCTGCTGAGCGAGCCAGCCTGCGAACGGCACCACGCGCTCGCGACGACCGGACACAAACTCGTCATCGGCTTTCGCTCCAACCTTGACGAGGAGGCGACCGACAGCATCAACTCCGACACGATTCTCTCGGGCTTCTTCAGTGCGGCCTCGCTCATGACGCGGACCGAAAGCGAGTCGTTGCTCGCCCGCCAACGCCGGTACGCCCGGCAACTCCGCATTCGCCGGCTTCTGCCACGCGAGATCTGCCCGGTGAAACCGCACAAGCCCAAACTCATCTCCTGCCACGCGGCGGTCTCGATCGCCGCGCTCCGACGCGTCAACGCCTTCGACGAGCAGTTCACCGCCTACGGCTACGAGGACGACGACCTGGGCCAGCGCCTTCACGCACTCCGACCCCGATTGCGCGTCTCGATCGCCGTCGCGGACATTCCGGCGTTCCACCTCTGGCACCCGACGCGTGCAGCACTGCGCCCGCGCGACAACCCCGGCCACGCACGCTTCGCCTCGCCGCGGCCGATCCGCGCCGAAGCCGGGTGGTTGAATCCGGCTCCGCAGCCGCAGCCGCGCGTCGAGGTCATCCCCGCCTGAGCACCCGCCGGATCACTGCGGCCACACGCCGAATCGCCCGCCATCCGACACGCACGCGGTCGGGCTTGGCCGGAGCATTCGCGGCCACGAACCCCTCCATCTCCGCGTAACTCATCGCCGGCCGGGCGTAGAGATCCTCGCCGCACGCGGGGCATTCGAACACGGCGCCGGTTCGGTCGCCCTGCACCTCCGGACCGTCGTGCCCGCAGCGGCGACACCGTCGCACCAGCGTCCAACGCACGCGCTCGGTACGCAGCAGGGCCATCGGCCGCAGTCTAACCCAAGCCCATGGACCGATTCCAGACTCTTCCCTCAAACGAGACGCAGCCCGGTAGCATCTCGCGGTGAACGGCGACCGAACGGCACCGGTGTCTCCCCTCGCCGCGCTCGCCGAGGACCTGCGCCGCCTCGCCGCCCCGATCGTGCCTGACCTCGACCCCTCTGCCGTCGAGTCCGAGCGGCTCAGGGCCATCACGGGCTTCCGCGACGAACTCGGCCACCGTCGGGCAACGGACGCCCCACTCCTCGCCCGTCTGCTCGGAGTCCATCCCGGCGCCCCCTCTGGCGACCTGCATCCGGACGCCGCGCTCTGGTGGTCACTGCACGACCACGCGCTCGATCCGGTCACGCTGATCGAAGCAGCCGACGGGCCGCTGGTGCCCTCGCTCCGCCGCCTCGGCGTGGAGGTCTGGTCCGAGGGCGAACTGGCCGCTCTGCACGCCCTCTCATGGCACGCCAACCAGCCTGAGAGGTCTGATCTTGCCGCACGGGTCGAGTCCGCGGCTCGCTGGCACCTCGCGGAACTCCAGCCGGACAACGCGACGAACCGCCCCTGGGCCGTCCACGTCTTCGCCGATCTCGCGAACCGATCCGGCGATGCCGCCGCCCGCGCCCACGTCGGCACGCTCGTCCACAACTCGATCGTCTCGCTGGGCCGTCCCGACCGACTCTCCGCGGCCATCCTCCTCGACGCAGCGGACTGGCTCACCGGGCGCCGTGCCTGACCGACCTCGCCTAGCGCCGATACCCGAGGGGCTGCTCCGCCAGGCCGTACAACTCGCGGAGGATGGTCATCCCGAGGAAGCCCGCGAAGGCGAGCGAGCCGAGAATGGCCGCCTCGCCGACGTGGCCTGCCGCGAGCATCCACGCGGTGGCGTAGAGCGTCAGCCAGAGTGAGCCGTAACGCTGGATCTTCTCCGCCGCGCGCGGCCCCGCGCCGGCGATCCGCAACTTCCGCCACGCGAAGAGCGCGAAGAGCAACGCCAGGATCGCGGGCGGCAACGCGACCGTAACGTCCAGCCAGCCCGGCCACGGGCCGCCCGCGAGGTCTTCGCGTCGAACCGGTCCAAGCCCCTCGATGCTCGCCGCCCTGCTCCACCCCACCACCAGCAGCACGCCGGACCAGAAGGCCCATCCGGCGACCGCAAACGACACGGCCCGTCCCGAGATCGGCGGCACCTTCCTCGCAAGGGAGTGCGCGATGCCCCCAACGATCAGGGCGTGCGTCATCACAAGCCAGACCGGCCACAGGAAGTGCAGGCCGACGTTCGGGACGAGCATGTGCCCGCCGTAGATGAGGCCGAGGACGACGAGACCGATCGCGGGGATGAACTTGGCGGCGACGTTGAAGAACAGGATCGCCCCGGCGACGACCAGCGTCACCAGCACCGCCGCCGGGCCGAACACCGTCGAACCGAGCACCGCGAGGATGAGCGTGCAGGCAACCGTCACGGCCGCGGCATCAAGCGAGATCTGCCCCGAAGCGATCGGACGGTCGGGACGCAAGGCCCGGTCACGCCGAGCGTCGAGCACGTCGTTGAGGCACGCCCCGAAAGCGTACAACGCGACGGCCGAGAGCGCACCCGCTCCGAGCAGCAACCATGCCGGTCGATCGACGATCGGTCCCGTGGCCTGCTCCTCGGGGTTCGCCCGCGTCCAGAGGATGACGAACCAGACGTTCCCCACCGCCGCGAAGGCCGTCGTCACGCGCGTCAGGCGGAGGATCGGGCTGACGCGCCGGAGGAGCGATTCCATCGTGCCGGATGGTACGGCCGGACGGGCGGGGTTGGAGGCATACGATCGGCCGCCGATGGACGCAGCGAGAAACAACCTTGGCCCGCGGGTCGCCGTTGTCGTCAGCCGATACAACGCGACCGTGACGGAGCGGCTCCTGGACGGCGCGCTGGCCGCCTTCGAACGCCGATTCCCGGGGGACGTTCCCCCGCCGGTGGTTGTGGAGGCGCCGGGGGCGTTCGAGCTCGTGGTTTTCGCCCGGCGTCTCGCGGCCGACTTCTGCGGCGTCGTCGCCCTCGGGTGCATCATCCGCGGCGAGACCGAGCACGATCGGCACATCGCCTCGGCTGTGGCGCAAGGTCTGGCCGCGATCTCGGTTGAGACGGGCGTGCCGGTCACGTTCGGCGTGCTGACCGTCGAAACGGTCGAGCAGGCACTCGAGCGGTCCGGAGGCTCGAAGGGGAACAAAGGCACGGACGCGATGGATGCCCTGCTCGACGTTCTCGCCGTGATGCAGCAACTCAGATCGCCCGTCGGGGATGCACGAGTCGGCGCGGGGCGTGTGCCCGCCGACAAGACCGGAGGGGCATGATGGCCTCCGCACGCGACCTTCGGCGTCTCACGCTGCTCGTGCTCTACCAGATCGACGCTCGCGGCGGCGGCGATCTCGATCAGGTCCGTCGCTCGCTCGACGACTGCGGCACCCTCGCCGAAGAAGGCCCCATCTTCGTCGATTCGCGCACGGTCTTTACCGAGATCGAGCTGGACGCCGCGTTCGTCTCGGCCTGCGCGGCGTACGAGCATCGCAAGCGAGCCGACGAGGCGGTCGCCGAACTCGCGCCGGACTGGCCGACGCACCGCCAGCCCGCGATCGACCGCGCCATCCTGCGCCTCGCCTACCACGAGATGCAGACCGGCGTGCCGCCCAAGGTCGCCGTCAACGAAGCCGTCGAACTCGCCAAGGCGTTCAGCACCGACCGCTCGCCCGCGTTCGTCAACGGCGTGCTGGACAGGCTGATGAAGAGGAGGGAAGGCGAAAGGAAGAAGGCCGAAGAGGGAGCGGGGAGGTAGCCGTCAGTCATGGGTTTGCTCAGGAGCGCCATCTCGAAGTTTCGCAAGGGACTGGAGCGGACGCGCGAGTCGTTCGTCTCCGGGCTGCGATCCGTGCTGCTCGGCCGCAGGCTGGACGAGGATCTGATCCGCGAGATCGAGGCCCGCCTGATCCGAGGCGACGTCGGCGTGCGGACGACGCGCCGGCTCATCGACGGCATCCGCGCGGACTTCCGGGCCGGGAAGATGTCGCGCGGCGAGGACGCCCTCGACTACCTCAAGCGCGAGATCGCCGCGATGTGGACCGATGAGGATCGCGGGCTCCGATTCGCGCCGCAGGGTCAAGGCCCGACGGTGATCCTCGTCACCGGCGTCAACGGCGTCGGCAAGACCACCAGCATCGCCAAACTCTGCGCCCTGCTGCGGGCGGACGGCAAGCGCGTGCTGCTCGGCGCCTGCGACACCTTCCGGGCCGGAGCCACACGACAACTCGAAATCTGGGCCGAGCGGCTCGGCGTCGAGGTCGTCAAGGGCCAGCAGGGCGGAGACCCCGCGGCTGTCGCCTTCGACGCCTGCACCGCAGCCAAGGCTCGCGCCGTGGACGTCCTCATCCTCGACACGGCCGGGCGACTGCACACCCAGGACCCGCTCATGCGGCAACTGGAGAAGATCCGCAAGGTCGTCGAGAAGCAGATTCCCGGCGGTCCACACGAGACGCTCCTCGTCCTCGACGCGACCAGCGGCCAGAACGCCCTGCGACAGGCCGAGGAGTTCACGCGGGCGGTCGGCGTGACGGGCATCTTCCTCGCCAAACTCGACGGGACGGCCAAGGGCGGCGTCGTTGTCGCCATCCGCGAGGCAACCGACGTGCCCGTCAAGTACATCGGCGTCGGCGAGACGCCCGATGACGTGGAGCCTTTCGATCCAAACGCGTTCGTCGAGGCGCTCTTCGCGGTATGACCGTGACTCCGGATCGACGCTGGTGAGGGAGTGTCGTCTCAGACGGGACGCCGCCTCCTTCCTTTCCATCCGTGTCCATCAGTGTCCATCTGTGGCCAGTTGGTCCCGGAGCCGCGCCGACCACCGCCGAAGCCGATCCGCTTCTGCCGGATCGCGCGCAGTCGCAGCCAGCGATTCGAGCCGCTCGACCGCCCTCGCGTCGCCCAGCGCGACGATCGCTTCGCCGGCTGCGTTCCGAACCCGCATCTCGCGGTCTTCCAGCAGCCGGGACAGCGCGTCCAGCGCGGCATCTCGGTCGTGCTTGCCCAGGCTGCCCACCACGCCCGCCGCGACGGCGCGCGTCCGACTGAGCGTCCCCGCCCGCGTAAACCGCACGGCGTGCGCGAGCGTTCCCGGTTCGTCCAGGTCCCCGAGCGCACCGAGCGCGGCCTGTCGCACCGTGTCATGCTGCGACTCCTGCTCCAGCGCGGCCAGAATCGCCGGCAGCCGATCGACCGCTCCCATTCGGGCCAGACCGCGCACAGCCGCGGCACGAACGCGTGCGCTCGGGTCGCTCGCCGCTACCCCTGCGAGACGATCGGCCACTCCATCGCGCCCGAGCATCGGCGCCTCCCCCGAAGCCAGATCCGTCAACGCACCCTGCACGGTCTCCCTGACGTACGGATCGTCGGGATCCAGCGCGGCCACACGAAGCGCGGCGTCCGGTCCGCGCCGCGCCGCGAGCGCACGCACCGCCTCTGACCGGAGGTCGCGGTAGCGCGAACGATCCGACGCGATCGCGTCCAGCGCAGTGGCGCCCGGTGCGTCGGCATCGAGCGTGCTGAGAGTGCGGACGGCCCGCACGCGCGAGGCGTGCGTGGGACCGCGCAGCGCCTGCTCCACCAGCCACGGCGTCGGCGCATCCACCTCGATCGACGCCAGCACCTCGAGATTCGGGTCGATGGCGACCACCTCCGGCTCGGCGGCAAGCGGAATCGCCAGCGCTGCGGTCCTCGCGTCAACCCGCAGGCGATGCCATTCGCCCCCGGCGCGGACACGGACAAGCACCGGGAGCTCGAAGACGAACGCCGGGTTGCGCTCGTCGATGTTCTGCGTCTGCTCGACCTCAATGCGGAGTTCGCCCGCCGCCGAGTCCCACACCGTGCGCACGCGCAGCCGCGGCACGCCGGGCCGGTAGCACCACTGGCGGAAGAAGCGTTCGAGCGACTCACCCGACACTTCCTCCAGCACCTTGCGCAAGTCGTCCGTCTCGGCGGTGCGCCCCTTGAAGCGATCGACGTAGACGCCGACGGCGCGGAAGAAAGCGTCGTCCCCCAGCCGACGGCGGAGCATGTGCAGCACGCTCGCGCCCTTCGGGTACGGGTTCGCCGCCCGACGGAACACGTCCCACGGCTCGGCGTGCTCGCGGCTGACCATCGCGGGCTGGAGCGGCGCGATGGCGTCGTCACGCGCGATCACCGCGTCAAAGGCGCCAAGGATCGAGGCGTCGTAGCCGTCGCGCCCGCGCGAGTGCTCGAACCAGAGTGCGGTCAGGTACGTCGCGAAGCCCTCGTTGAGCCAGATGTGGTCCCACGAGTTGCACGTGATGAGGTCGCCGAACCACTGGTGCGCCAGTTCGTGCGAGATCAACCCTTCGAGGTCGTGATCCAGCAGGCCGTCGGGCGAGATGATGGCGGTATCGAACATCGTCGTGGCGGCGGTGTTCTCCATGCCGCCCGCCCCGAAGTTCCAGACCACCAGTTGGGCGTAGCGGTCCCAGGGGTACGGCTCGTCGAAGAGTCGCTCGAAGAGGGCGGTCATCTCGGCCGTGCGCCCGTAGGTGCCGCGCACGTCCGGACCGCGCCCGGGCGGGACGTAGACCGGCATCGGCATGCCCGCCCGCCCCATGTCCACCACGTCGAACTTCCCCACGACCAGCGAGACGAGGTAGTTGACGTGCGGCTTGTCCTGCAGCCAGTGGAACGTGTCGTACCCGCGCAGCGAAGACACCCCCGACGCGTCAGCGACGCGCCGAACCGAGCGATGTTGCGAGACAAGCCGGCCGTTGGAACTCACCAGGAACCCCGCCGGCACCGTCGCGATGATCTCCGTCTCCAGCCGCTCGTTCGGGAAGTCGTGGCACGGGAACCAGTAACTGTTCGTCTCGGGCTGACCCTGGGTATGAATCTGCGGCGGCCGACCCGGCCACCCGGGCGACGACGGCGTCCAGAACAGCCCGTCCGGCGGGTCGTTGATGACGTAGGTCGTCACGATCGTTGCCGGTTCGTCCGGCGCCAGCGGCGGCGAGAGCGCGATCCGCAGGTGCCGGCCGTCGTTCGTGAAGCGGGCCGGGAAGCCGTTGACTTTCACAGTCCGGACGTCGAGGAGCCTCGCGTCCAGCCTCAGTTCGTCGAGCGGTTCGGCGATCGGCGTGATCGTCAGCGTCTGCGTCGCCTGCGCGACCGGAACGTCCATGTCCTGGATGAAGAGCTCGAGCGTCATCCGGCCGTGGTCGGCCCAGCGGTGCGGCGGGTAGTTGCGCAGGTCGCGCCCCGTCGCCTCGTCGTAGTGCCCCGAGCGATCGCCCGCGGGCTGCCGCCACGACCACGATTCGAGCCGGCAGTGCAGGCAGTCGAGATCGCTCGCGACCGAAGCAGACGCGAACAGCGCGACGAGGAAGGCTGCACGAACAATCATACGATGAGAAGTACGCATGGTCGCTCCGGTTCAGGTCAGCGGGCGGCGGCGGGTTGCGGGCGTGCGAGTTCGGCGACGGCGAGGACTTCGGGATCGGCCGCCGCGAGCGCGGCCAGGGCACGCGGATCGTCGAACCCGGAGAGATGCTCGGCGGCCTGCACCCGGGCCGCGAAGGTCGGGCCCGACTCCAACTGGCGAAGCCACCACGCGAACGGCTTCGTGACCGCGTAGTCCGCCAATACGTGCAGCCCCGGATCGACGACGGCGTCCGATGGGCGGGCAGCCAGTTCGAACGAGGCCTCCGCGACGCGCTCGTCCGTCACGAGGTAGCAGTAGTCGCCCGACCCATCGGGGAAAAGGACGTACATCGGCACCGTCGCCGCGTAGGCGGGGTTGTCGGCGTCGATGGGCTGGACCTGCTCGGCCCGCACCGTGAGCGTCCCGGGGCCTTCGTCCGGGCCGGTCCAGGCCAGATCGACGTTGAAGCGGGCGATGCCGGGGCGGTAGACCCACTGCTCGAAGAAGCGTTCGAGCGATTGGCCCGAGACGTCCTCGAGCGCCTTGCGGAAGTCGTCGGTCTCGACCTCGCCGAAGCGGTGGCGCTTGACGTAGAGGCGGACGCCTTCGAGGAAGATCGAATCCCCCAGCCGGGCGCGGAGCATGTGGAGGATGCACGCGCCCTTGCCGTAGGGGTTGTCGAGTTTCATGAAGTTCGACTCGGGATCGATGTAGCGATTGCTGGCGAGCGCGGGCACGTCGGGCGCGGTCCCGCGATTGCCGCTGCGCTGACCAACGAAGGACCCGTGGATGGCGCGGTGGTACGCCCGACGCATCGCCGCGTCTGTCTCCTCGGCGCCGGCGCCCCGCGCCACCGCCTCAAGCCGCGCCGCCTCCTCGGCCCACAGCGCCTCGCCCATCGACGCCCACCCCTCGTTCAGCCACAAGTGCTCCCACGATTTGCACGTCAGGAGGTTGCCGGTCCACTGGTGGACGAGTTCGTGCGCGATGATGTCCTCCAGCGCGTCCCGCCCCGCCGCGGCCGCGAAGGCGTTGAAGGTTGACGCGGAAGTGTTCTCCATCGCACCGGCCATGAACCCGCGGACGATGGTCTGGGCGTACTTGTCCCACGGGTACGGCTCGTCGAAGTACCGCTCGTAGAACGCCACCATCTCCGGCGTGCGCCCGAACGCCCGGGCCGCGTTCGCCGCGGTACCGACGGGCGTATAGACCGGCATGTCGAGGCCCGGTCGAGCGGATTGCGGCCCGCCGACCTCGACCACGTCGAACTTGCCGACAACCAGCGAGACCAGGTAGTTCGCGTGCGGCCGGTCCTGCTTCCAGTGCCAGCGCGTGCGACCGTCCTCCACCTTCCTCCGGTCGACGAGCAGCCCGTTCGAGATGGTCTGGAAGCCGCTGTCCACCGTCACGATCAGTTCCGTCGCCAGCCGCTCGTTCGGCGAGTCGTGGCACGGGAACCACCGGCGGGCGTACTCCGGCTGCCCCTGCGTGTGCAGCATCGGCGCTTCCTCGGAGGCGTTGGAGGGTCGCCGCGCCGGGGGCGACCAAGTCAATCCCGTGCCGTCGAAACGCAACTGCTCGATGGCGTAGTCAACAACGACCGTGACCGTCTCTCCCAGTCGGGCGGGCGGGTTGAACGCGATCGTCAGCAGGTCGTCGGCATGGGTGAACGCCGCAGGGCGGGTCGCAGCGCCGCCTGCAACAGCGACGCCGTCGATCCGCAGCCCCTCGGCGTTCAGCACGAGCGCGCCCCGTTCACGGCCGAGCGGCGTGACGGTCAGCGTCACCCGCCCCGTCGCCGCCGGCTGGTTCACGACGTCGGGCAGGTCGAGTTCGAGAAGCATGTGCAGATGGTCAAAGTGCCGGTCCGGCGGCCAGGCCGAGAGGTCGCGTCCCGTCGCCGGGTCGAAGACGCTCCCCGGCACCACCTGAGCCGACGCGACCGGTGCCGCAAGAGCGAGCAGCAGGGCGATCGCACACGCGAGAAGGCAGGGTTTGCGGATCATGCACGGCTCCAGGATGACGGCTGGACAGGGTACCGCCGGGTGGGGCTTGTTGCGGCGGCCGGGCATGGTACGATGTGTCATGCCCCCCTCACCAGACCCCAGGCCGGGCGCCGGCGCGAGCAGGCGTGGCGGCGTCGGCACGGGACGCCGCGAGCCGATCGACGCGACCGAACTCCTCGCCTCCGTCGCCGACACCTCCACCTACACCGAGTTCTACTCCCCCGTTCCCGACGGCTACCGCAAGGGCTGGCACAAGTACGTCGCCGTGGTCGGCACGGTGATGAGCGGTCTGGGCAAGGGCATCTTCTCCTCCAGCGTCGCCAAGATGCTCAAGGACAAGGGCCTCGTCGTCGCCCCCATCAAGATGGAGGGCTACCTCAACATCGACTCCGGCACACTCAACCCCTACCGCCACGGCGAGGTCTTCGTCCTCGACGACGGCACCGAGTGCGACATGGACCTGGGCACCTACGAGCGCATGCTCGACCAGGACCTCAGCACCTGGAACTTCACCACCTCCGGCCGCCTCTTCGCCGAAATCCTGGACCGCGAACGCCACGGCATGTACCTCGGGCGGGACGTCCAGATGATCCCGCACGTCACCGGCGAGGTAAAGCGGAAACTGCGCGAACTCGCCATCCGCGGGGATGGCCAGAAGCCCGCCGACGTCGTCTTCGTCGAGGTCGGCGGCACGGTCGGCGACTACGAGAACGGGTTCTACATCGAGGCCCTGCGCGAACTGGCCTTCGAGGAGGGGCCGGGATCGGTCTGCTTCGTCGCCCTCACCTATGTCATCGAGCCCAAGGCGCTGGGCGAGCAGAAGTCCAAGGCCGCCCAACTCGGCATCAAGCGGCTGCTCGAGGCGGGCATCCAGCCGCACATGATCGCCTGCCGGGCCACCAACCCCGTGCAGCCGACGGTGCTCGAGAAGATCGCCATGTTCTCGAACGTGCCGCTGCGTCGCGTCTTCTCCATGCACGACCGGCCCAGCATCTACACGATCCCGGACGAACTGCGTGCCGAGGGGCTGGACCGCGAGGTGCTCACGCTGCTGAGCCTCCACGAGCGCGTCGACGCCGTGAAGGAGGACCGTGCACGCGAGCGGTGGTCCCGCTTCATCACGCGGCTGACCACGCCGCACACCCGCAAGGTCACGATCGGCGTGACCGGCAAGTACGCGCAACTGCGCGACGCCTACGCCTCCATCGAGAAGGCCCTGGAGCACTGCTCGGCCCACCTGCGCTGCGAGATCGAGCAGCGATGGATCGAGACCACCGAGATCACCGACAAGAACGTCGCGGATCGGCTCTCGGGCGTCGATGCCGTCATCGTGCCCGGCGGGTTCGGCAGCCGCGGCGTCGAAGGCAAGATCGCCTGCGTCCGCCACTGCCGCGAGGGGGGCGTGCCCTACCTCGGCATCTGCCTCGGCTTCCAGGTCGTGGTCATCGAGTTCGCCCGCAACGTCCTCCGCTGGCCCGACGCATCGAGCGCGGAGTTCGACCCCGAGTGCCCCACGCCCGTCATCAGCGAACTGCCCGAGCAGAAGAAGATCGAGGGCCTCGGCGGCTCCATGCGACTCGGCGCTCAGGACGTCATCATCGCTCCCGACACGCTCGCCGCGTTCCTCTTCCGCGAGCGGATGAGCGGCGGCACGGTCCGCGAGCGCTTCCGACACCGCTACGAGGTCGATCCCACCTACATCGAGCGGCTGGAAGCCGGCGGGCTGGTCTTCTCTGGCAGGCACCCGTCGCAGCCGATCATGCAGGTGCTCGAACTGCCGAGCGCCCGACCGGACGGCGTCGCGGATGATGAGCCGAGGGCGAGGGCCGTGCATCCCTTCTTCGTCGGAGCGCAGTTCCATCCCGAGTTGACGAGCCGCCCGCTCCGCCCGCAGCCGCTCTTCATGGGCCTCGTCGCCGCCGCCATCCGCCGCCGCTACCAGCGCGACGATGAGGAATGGCGGCGCATCGCGGCGGACGGTGATGTGACGCGGTGGCTCGTTGGCGCCGGCTCGCGGCGGCAGACGGCCTGACGCGCCGCGCGGGCCTCAAGCGGGTCAGAACAGCTTCAGTGCGTAGAAGATCGCGGTGAAGACGAGGTCCGCGATCACGATCGCGACCACGCACTGGACGACGGTCTGCGTCGTGGCGTTGCCGACGCCTGCCGCCCCGCCCGTCACCTTCAGGCCGTTGGTGCAGGCGATCACGCCGATGAGCATCCCGAAGATCGTCGCCTTGCCGACGCCCGTGAGGAAGTCGACCAGTTCGACCTGCATCAGCATGTTCGTCATGAACAGCGAGTACGGGATGTCGAGCAGCGAGATCGAGACGCCGATCGCGGCCACGATCGCCACCACGTCCGACAGCACGCCCAGCACGGTCATGCTCAGGATCGTCGCCGTCACGCGCGGCACCACGAGGAACCGCACCGGGTTGAGCGCGTGAGCCTCCAGGGCCTCGATCTCCTCGCTCACGACCATCGTCCCGATCTCGGCAGCGATGGACGCGCCCGCGAACCCCGTCAGCACGATCGCCCCGATGAGCGGCCCGAGTTCACGCAGAACGGCCACGCCCACGATGTTCGCCACCTTGTCCCGCTGGCCCAGTTCGTCCAGCGGCGGGGCGAGTTGCAGGGCGAGAATCAGCCCCACGCAGCCCGACACCAGCGAGACGATGAAGATCGACCGCACGCCGACCCGGATGATCTGCGACGCCATCGCCGGCACGCCGATGCGCACGCGCTTCTCGGTCAGGCCGCGCCAGATCCACCGGAGCGCGTCGAGGAACAGGTTGACCGCGCCGCCGATGTGATCGATCAGCCCGAGCGTCCGCCCCCCCACCGCCGCGACCGCACGGAGCGGGACCCCCGACGCGCCGCGTCCTTCCCCGCCGCGCCCTGCCCCCGCCCGTTCCGCCATGCGATCCGCTCCTCACGCTCAGCCGATGAGCGCGTCGTCAACCGTCCCGGTGATGGTGAAGTAGTGGTGAAGCCGTGCGATCTCGAAGATGGCCCGGACCTTCGCGCTCATGTTGCACAGCACCAGCGCGGCCTTCTGCCCCCGGGCGACCTTCATGGCCTCAACCAGCGTCGCCAGCCCGGAACTGTCCATGTACTCGACCGCCGACAGGTCCACGACCAGCCGCTTCGGCCTCGCGTCCTGCGCCCTGCGGATCGCGTCGCGCAGGGCCGGCGAGCAACTCATGTCCACGTCACCCTCGGGCTTCAGGATGATCGCGCCCTCGCGCTCCTCTCGCCCGATCGCCAGCCCGGTCCTCTCAGCCATCGCACCCTCGCTCGCACTTCGGAGTCGCCTTCGGTCCTGCCGTCATGGGCACGCGCTTCACAAGCGTCAGCCGCATTCCCGCCCCCTCGCGCCGCTCGTACTTCACCTCGTCCATGACCTCACGGATGATGTGGACGCCCAGGCCTCCGGGCCGCACGTCCTCCAGTTGCCGGCTCTTGATCGCGTCCACGTCCACCTGCTTCGCCTCGTCCTCGATCACAATCCGCAGCCCGCCCTTGCCTTCCTCCACCGGCCACAGGCTCAGCCAGATCGGCCGGTCCGGCGCCCGGTCGTACCCGTGCCGGATCACGTTGCAGAGCGCCTCATCCACCGCCAGCGCGATCTGCGAGCACGCCAACTCGTCGAACCCCAGCCGCTGGGCGACGCTCGACACCAACTGCCTTGCCCCGCTCAGGTAGACGGGGTTGCTCAGCATCTCCACCGTGATGTGCGGCCGACCGTCCGTCATGGCGCCTCCGCCAGCGATCCCGCATCACCGTACCACACCCACCACCGCTCGACCGCCTCGGCCCGCTCGGGCGCCGACCCGGCGTGGTCGTAGCCCATCGTTTCGCCCGTGAGCCGCTCCAAGGCCCGGATCGCCGCGAGCCGGGAGGCGGGATCGCTGCTCTCGAGCATCCGGATCAACTGCGCCAGCGACCCCCGATCGCCCTCCCTCGCGGCCTTCGCCGCCGCGTCAATGCGAGCGGCCGGCTCGGGCGAGTCGAACCCGCGCGGGATATCCACACACCCCGCGACGACGCCGAAGATCGCGCCCGCGGTCAAAGCCACACAAATGGACCGCCTGTTCGCCACGGAGCGTATGCTAACCGTTTCCCCTCCTTCCGGACAGCACCCCTCCTCGGACCCCGCTCATGCCCCCCCTCCCGCATGATGAAGTCATCCCCATTCTCGACTTCGGCTCGCAGACGGCCCAGCTCATCGCGCGCCGCGTCCGCGAGGCGGGCGCGTTCTCGCTGCTCCTCGCGCCCGATGCGCCGTTGAGCGAGATCAAGGCCCTCAACCCCAAGGGGATCATCCTCTCCGGCGGCCCCGCAAGCGTCTACGAACCCGGCGCCCCCACCTGCGACCCTGCCATCCTGGACCTGGGCGTGCCCGTACTCGGCATCTGCTACGGCATGCAACTCGCCTGCCAGATGCTCGGCGCACGGATCGCCCGCGCCCACCGGCGCGAGTTCGGGCGTGCCCACCTCGACATCTCCGATTCGAGCGACCTCTTCGCCGCCGTCCCGAATCGCACGACCGTCTGGATGTCGCACGGCGACCAGGTCGAGAACCTCACGGTCGCCTGCCTCGAAACGATCGCCTCCACGCCCACCTGCCCCCACGCCGCCGTCCGATCCGCCGACCCGGCCCGCCGGTTCTTCGGCGTCCAGTTCCACCCCGAAGTCACCCACACGCCGCACGGCATCGACGTCATCCGCAACTTCCTCTACGAGATCTGCCGCTGCCGGGGCACGTGGCGCATGGCCGACTACGCCCAGACCGCCTCGGAGCGCATCCGAGCACAGGTCGGCGACGGGCACGTCATCTGCGGCCTCTCCGGCGGGGTTGATTCATCGGTAACGGCTGCCCTGCTCAAGCACGCGATCGCCGACCGCCTCACCTGCGTCTTCGTGGACACGGGCCTCCTGCGGAAGAACGAGCGCCACCTGGTCGAGACGACCTTCCGCGATCACTTCCACATCGACCTGCGGGTCGTCGACGCCGCCGACGCATTCCTCGCGGACCTTGCCGGCGTGGCCGATCCGCAGGAGAAGCGTCGCCGAATCGGCCACCGGTTCATCGAGGTCTTCAACGCCGAGGCCGCCCGCATCGCGGCGGAGGGCAGGCACGCCCGCTTCCTCGCGCAAGGGACGCTCTACCCGGACGTCATCGAGTCGGGCCACTCCGTCGGCGGCAAGTCCGCGGGAATCAAACTGCACCACAACGTCGGCGGCCTGCCCGCTGACCTTGCCTTCGAACTCGTCGAGCCGCTGCGCGACCTCTTCAAGGACGAAGTCCGCAAACTCGGCGAGGTGCTGGGGCTGCCCGACCAGATCATCTGGCGCCACCCCTTCCCGGGGCCGGGCCTGGCCGTGCGCATCCTCGGCGAGGTCACACGCGAGAAACTCGACGTGCTGCGCGAGTGCGACGAGATCCTGCTCGAGGAGATCGTCGCCGCCGATCTCTACCGCAAGACCAGCCAGGTCTTCGCCGTGCTCCTGCCCGTGCAGTCCGTCGGCGTCATGGGCGACGGACGCACCTACGAGTCCGTCGTCGCCATCCGGGCCGTCGAGACGCAGGATTTCATGACCGCCGACTGGGCGCGCATCCCCTTCAGCGTCCTCGCCACGATCTCGGGCCGCATCATCAACGAGGTCCGTGGCGTCAACCGCGTCGTCTACGACATCTCCAGCAAGCCCCCCGCCACAATCGAGTGGGAGTGACGGTCTGGACAACCCGGCCTCCCAGCGTCGCATGAGCCGCGGCGCGCGTCGGACCGCGGCCGCCGCCCTGTTCGCTCGACGCCATTTCCTCCCCTCCGCGATGACAAGCCGGCGGGCTATCGTCATGGCCCGGCCGGCGATGGCCCGCGATGAGGGAGTTCCCATGCCCAGAAAGGTCGTGCTCGCGTACTCCGGCGGTCTGGACACCTCCGCCGTCATCCCATGGCTCCGCGAGAACATGGACTGCGAGGTCATCGCCTTCGTGGGCGACGTCGGCCAAGGCGAGGAGGAACTCGCCGGCGTCGAGTCCAAGGCCCTCAAGTCCGGCGCGTCCGCCTGCAAGGTCGTGGACCTCCGCAGGGAGTTCATCCGCGACTACGTCTTCCCCACGCTCATCGCCGGGATCGTCTACGAGGGCCGGTACCTGCTCGGCACCTCGATCGCCCGGCCCCTGCTCGCCAAGGCCCAGGTCGACGTCGCCCGCGAGTTCAAGGCAGACGCCCTCGCCCACGGCTGCACCGGCAAGGGCAACGACCAGGTGCGATTCGAGAGCACCTTCGCCGCTCTCGCCCCGGACCTCGACGTCATCGCGCCGTGGCGGCACTGGAACCTCCGCTCCCGCGAGGACCTGCTGAACTACCTGGCCGAGCGCAACATTCCCACCACCGCCGCCGCGAAGAAGCTCTACTCCCGCGACCGCAACCTCTGGCACATCTCCCACGAAGGCGGCCCGCTCGAAGACCCCGCCTGCCCGCCACCCGACGACGTCTGGATGCTCACACGCAACCCGAAGGACGCCCCCGATGAGCCGCGCGACGTGGCGATCGACTACGAGCGCGGCCGGCCCGTCGCCGTCGACGGCGAGCGCCTCGCCCCGGAGAGCCTCGTCGCCCACCTCAACGCGATCGCCGGCGAGCACGGCGTCGGCCGCGTGGACATCCTCGAAAACCGCCTCGTCGGCATGAAGTCCCGCGGCCTGTACGAGACGCCGGGCGGCACCGTCATCGTCGAAGGCCTCCGCGGCATCGAGCAGTGCGTCCTCGACCGCGAGACCTCGCACTGGAAGGACGAGATGGCCGTGCGCTTCGCCGAACTCGTCTACAACGGCCGCTGGTTCACGCCCCTGCGCGAGGCCCTGAGCGTGTGCGCCGAGAAGATCGCCGAACGGCTCACAGGCCGCGCCGTCGTGCGGCTCTACAAGGGCAGCGCGACCCTCGTCGCCCGCTCCTCGCCCTTCAGCCTCTACGAGGAGAGTTACGCGACCTTCGCCGCCGACGAGGTCTACAACCAGAAGCACGCCGAGGGCTTCATCCGCCTCCTCAGCCTCCCCGAACGCATCGCGGCCCTCAAGTTCGGGCGGGGCGGCGGGCGGTCGTGAGACCGATCGAGTTGGGAGCCGAGAATGGCGAGGGAGGGACTCGAACCCTCGACCTGCGGGTTATGAATCCGCCGCTCTAAACCAGCTGAGCTACCTCGCCGTCAGCCGTGGGCAAGTCTAGCCCGGCCGCGGCGTGCGGCAACGGGGGTCAGGGCGCCGGGACCGGCTCGATGTCGAAGGTCAGGACCGCGTAGCCGTCGATCTCGAAGTGCTCCACGACGATCTCAACGATCCGCTCCTCGTCGATGATGAACTCGGCCTTGTCGCGGGTCGGCCCGTGCCAGGTCCAGTTTTCCAGCACGATGCTCCCGTCCACGATGACGCGGACGCCGTCGTCGCTGAGCGTCGAGACCCGCCACCGGCCGGGCGAGAGTTGCAGCCTGGTCGAGGCGATGACGCCGAAATGGTCGGGGCCGGGTCCGGAGGCGGAGATCTCGTCGGAGAGGCCGACGTTGCGCGGCCCGCCGCCGGCGAACTTGAGCTGCAGGGCGTTGGCCGTCGCCTCCATCGCTTCCGGAAGTTGGGCCTCGGCCCGCCAGCCCTCGAGGTCCTCGCGCGGGTCGATCGTCCACGGGAAGACCCGGATGGTCCAGAGCGCGCTGACGATCGTGCCCTCGAAGCGATTGGTCCACCCGCCGTCGCGGAGCGTGATCGCGTAGGGATGCACCCCCGCCGGCGCGCCGAGGAGGAACCGGTTCGGCCCGCCGTCCTTCGGCTCCTCCCAGGTGAACATCACCTTGTCGGCGTTGAGCACGACCGAGAGCGCATCGCTCCCGCCGAAGACCTCGTAGACGGTTCCCGTATCGGTCTGCCCGCGCCGGGCGAACGGCGACTCGTGGTCCCACGGGAAGAACTCGCCCATGACGATGTTCCGCCTTCCCGCGAGGTGCGTGCGAGCGCCGACGGGGCTTCGCTCGCCGAACACCGGGTATTCCGGCGGCGAGAAGATGTCCATGGTGACGAGCACTTCCTCAGGCTCGGAGCCGGGCGTCGCGTCGGTCTCGCGCTTGACGCCATCCATCAGGTTCGCGCCCACCTTCGTGCCCTGGCAGTCGCGCAGGTGGAGCGCGAGGGCGTCGCCCTCGAATCGGTTCTTGATGACGGCGTTCTCGGCGCACCCCTTGTGGTTGGCCTTCGCCCACGGCGTCCCGAAGAGGTGCTGGTCGTCGTCCCACCAGAGGTGGACGGCGCACTTGTTGTAGCGGAAGACGTTCTCGCGGATGAGGTTGTTCGCCCCGTGCTCGATGTTGACGCCGCCGCGCTCCAGGCCGTAGGCCATCTCGCCGTTGCCCTCGACGTGGTTGACGGCGATGAGCGTGTCCTGCGAGTACCCGCCCCAGACGCCGCAGATCGCGTTCTCGACGAGTCGGTTGCCGATGAATCGGTTGCCGAAGGAGAACGTCATTTCGATGCCGTGCGCGGGGGCGTACGAGAAGTCGTTGTTGATGAGCAGGTTGTCGTTGCACCCCGCCCGTTCGACCGAGAAACCCTCCGGCCCGGGGTTCTCGCCCAGCGCCTCCTTGCCGGCGAACCCGAAGAACCCGTCGCCGCAGTGGGTGGCCGAGTTCTCCGCGAAAACATTCCGCGAGCACTGCTCGAAGGCGAGGATCCCCGCCGAGTCCTGCCCACGGTTGTACACGCCGTGCGAGTAGCCGCGGACGCAGAAGTCGAAGGCGTTGCGGCTGATGACGTTGTCGCTCGACCGCCACATCGCCAGCCCCCACCCCGACAGGAACGAGCAGTCGTTGTCGTACACCCGCGAGTCCGTCACGCGGTCGAGAATGATGCCGTTCTGCCGCCGGCGCGCGAAGCACTCGCGGATCGTCACGCCCGACGACCGCTCGACGTACAACCCCGCGCCGTAGCGATCCATCCATTCGTGCTTGTCGTTCTCGTGCGGCCAGAGCCAGTCGCCCCCGTCCTCGGCCTGCGGCGTGGACCGCAGCCGCATCGCGTAGCCGTCCGAGACGTCCGCCCCCTCGACGGTCAGCCCGTCGGCGTTCGTCGCCCAGATGCCGACCTTGAATCCGTGGGTGCGGGCGTTGCGGAGGGTCACGTTCGTCTGGGCGTCGATGCGAATGCCGATGCCCGCGTGCTCGTCCCACGGGACGTCCACCGCCGATCCGCGGACGGCCGCCCCGTCGGCGAACTCGACGGTGATGCCGCTGGCCCGGATGTGGACCACACCGTTGCCGTCCGCGTCGGCGATCACAAGCCCGTCCGGGATCACGACCCGGCAGGACCGGTCGATGACCGTGTTGTCCGAGCGGACTTCGACGACGGGCAGATCGGGCTGGGCGGTCACGGCGGTGACAATCGCAAGAAGGATCGCGTGCATGAGCGGATCGTACCCACTCAGCCCGGGCCGCTCACTCTGCCGGCTTGGCCGCCGCCTGCTCGATGGGCTGCCCCTGCGACACGCGGGCGTCCTCCCCGCCGCTCGTGAGCGGAGGACGAATGGACTCCGCCGACTTCGCCGGCGTGGCGGTCGTCTGATGCTCGATGTCCTCTTCGATGCCCTTGAGGCCCTTCTTGAACTCGACGATGCCCTTGCCGAGGCTCCGGCCGACTTCGGGGAGGCGACGGCCGAAGAGCAGCAGGCCGATCGCCAAGATCAGCAGCATCTCCCACGTGCCGATGTTCGGGAGAAGCCCGAGAGTCAGAGCGTTCATCGTGTCTCCAATCCCCCGGT
This sequence comes from Phycisphaerales bacterium, assembly GCA_039794165.1. Taxonomy (GTDB): domain Bacteria; phylum Planctomycetota; class Phycisphaerae; order Phycisphaerales; family UBA1924; genus CAADGN01. Next base: position 55,274 of record JBDIVY010000003.1, on the reverse strand, counting down.
GGGGGTTCGGGCAATTCAAGCCCCGCGCCGCGTCCGGGTCAATGCCCCTCCGGCGGGGATATCGCCGGCTCGGCGTCGCCCTCCGACCAGCCACCCGCTGCCTGAGCAACGTTCGTCAGCAACATGGCGACCGTCATCGGCCCGACGCCGCCCGGCACAGGACTGATCCAGCCCGCAACCTCCCGCACCTCCTCGAAGTCCACGTCGCCCACCGTCCGCATCGAGCCGTCCGGCCCACGCACCCGGTTGACACCCACGTCGATCACCACCGCGCCGGCCTTCACCATTTCGCGCCGGATCAGCCCCGGCACGCCCGCGGCCGCCACCAGCACGTCCGCCGCACGGCAGAGGTCCTCCAGCCCAGGGGTCCACTTGTTGCACGAGACCACCGTCGCGTCCTCGCGCATCAGCAGCACCGCGATCGGCTTGCCCACGACGTCGCTCGCCCCGACCACCACCGCCACCCGCCCCCGCAGCGTCACGACGGTGTGCTCGATCATGCGGACGGTCGCCAGGGCCGTGCACGGCGCCAGCGACGACCGCCCGTACACGATGTTCCCGATGTTCGCCGGGTTCACACCCTCAACGTCCTTCTCCGGCGCGATCAGCCGCTGGACGCGGTATGCGTCCACGCCATCCGGCAGGGGCATGTGGACCATGATCGCCGACACGGCCTCGTCGAGATTCAGCAACAGCACGCGCCCCGCGATGTCGTCGAAGCCCGCCGTGCCCGGCAGCAGGTGCAGCCGGTAGTCGATCCCCAGCGCCTCACAGGTCCGCTTCTGGTTGTCGGCGTAGAGACGGGCCGCGCTGTCCCCGGACTCCACCAGCACCGCGTCGAGCCGGACACTCGCGCCCGCGGCCCGCGCGGCCGCCACCCGCCCGGCGATCCGGGCGCGGTACGCCTCCGCGAGGGCGCGGCCGTCGATGATCCGGGCCGTCATGCGGGCAGCATACGCGGGGCACGCAGCGAGCGGCGGCGGGCGAGTACGATGGCGGCATGAGCGCTCGTGACCCGGCGCGCCGAGCGGCGGAACTTCGGGACCTCCTCGAACGCGCCAACCGCGCGTACTACGTCGAAACGCGCCCCGTCATGCCCGATGCCGAGTTCGACCGCCTCCTGCGCGAACTCGCGGACCTCGAGGGCGCCCACCCCGAACTCGCAGATCCCAACAGCCCCACCCAGCGCGTCGGCGGCGAGCCGATCAAGGGCTTCCGGACCGTCGCGCACTCGCGGCCCATGCTCTCCATCGACAACACCTACGACGAGGCCGAACTTCGCGAGTGGCACGCCCGCGTCCTGCGAGGCCTCGGCGGCGAGGGCGGGCTGTTCGCCGGCGAACCCCCGTACCTCGTCTGCGACCCCAAGATCGACGGCGTCGCCGTCAGTGTGCGATGGGAGAAGGGGAACTTCGCTCTCGCCCTCACCCGGGGCGACGGCGCCCGCGGCGACGACATCACCCACAACGCTCGCACCGTCCGCTCGATCCCCCTCCGCCTGGACGGCGACGCTCCCAAAGTCCTCGAGGTTCGCGGCGAAATCTACATGCCCCTCGAAGAGTTCGAGCGCATCAACGCCCGGCGCGAGGCCGACGAACTCGACCCCTTCATGAATCCCCGCAACGCCACCGCGGGGACGCTCAAACAACTCGACCCCAAGGCGGTGGCTCAGCGAAGGCTGGCCTTCGTCGCCCACGGCCGCGGCGAGGTCTCCGATCCCGCCTTCGCCTCCTCGCACTCCGGCTTTCTCGACCGCCTGAGGAGCCTCGGCGTCCCCGTCAACCCGATCCAGGCCAGAAGCCGCCGGATCGAGGACATCATCCGGGCAATCGAGAAGTTCGCCTCACACCGCCACGAGATGCCCTACGCGACCGACGGCATGGTCGTTCGCGTGGACGACTGGGCCGTGCAGGACCTGCTCGGCACGACCGCGAAAAGCCCGCGCTGGATCATCGCGTACAAGTACCCGGCCGAGCGCAAACTCACGAGACTCCTGCGCGTCGAGCCGCAGGTCGGCAAGAGCGGCCGAATCACACCGCGCGCCATCATGGAGCCGACCCTTATCGCCGGCACGGTCGTGCAGCACGCAACCCTGCACAACTACGGCCGCGTGCGCAAGATGCGCACCGACTTGTCCGTGGACGAACCCGCCGACCCTTGCACGCACCTCTGTATCGGCGACACGGTCGAGATCGAGAAGGCGGGCGAGATCATCCCGTATGTCCTCCGCGTCGTCCTCGGCAAGCGCCCGAAGGGGGCGAAGCGCGTGCAGGCCCCCGATGCGTGTCCCGTCTGCAACGGCCCGGTCGAGGTCGAGCCGCCCGAGGCACGCGCCGAACCCACGCTCGAGACCGAGCGGCGCTGCATCAACCCCGAGTGCCCCGCCCAGGTGCGCGAGAAGATCATCTGGTTCGCGGGCCGAAAGCAGATGGACATCGAGGGCCTCGGCGAGAAGACCGTTGACCTGATCCGGGCGACAGCCGGCACGGACCGACCGATCCCCCTCGACTCCTTCGCCGATGTGTTCCGGCTCCACGAGCACCGAGACGCGCTCGTCGGCCTCGAACGCATGGGCGGGAAGTCCGTGGACAACCTCCTCGCCGGAATCGAGCAGGCGAAGTCGCGCGGCCTCGCCCGTCTCCTCGCGGGCATGGGCATCCGGCACGTCGGCGACACCACGGCCCGGGCGATCACCCGCGCCTTCCCCGACCTCGACGCGCTGCTGGCGGCGAAGGTCTGGCAACTCATGCCCATGGCGGTCAACCGCATGTCATCGGTCCGGCGCAAGCAACTCACCGGCAGCCCCGACCCCGTCGAGCCGGTGTACGAAACGGGCCTCGGCGAGGACACCGCGCCCGTCGTCTACGAGTACCTCCACTCCGCCGCGGCCCGCAAGACCTTCGCCGAACTCAGGAGCCTCGGCGTGGACCTGACCAGCCACGACTACCGCAAACCGGGCAGAGCCTCGCCCCAGCCCGATAGCCCGTTCACCGGCAAGACCATCGTACTCACCGGCACGCTCGAAGCCTTCGACCGAACGACCCTGACCGGAGTGCTGGAATCGCTGGGTGCAAAGGTCACCGGGTCGGTCTCGAAGAACACCGACCTCGTCATCGCGGGCGAGGCGGCCGGATCGAAACTCGAGAAGGCCCGCGCGCTCGGCGTCGAAGTCTGGGACGAGGCGAAACTGCTCAAGGCCCTGCCACCGTGATCGGGTGAAGCGCCGTCACGCCGGCCTGATCCCCCGGTACAACTGCTGCACCCGATCCGCTTCCTGCTTCCGGACGTGCTCCAGCACGAGCCTCGGGACGCGCCACTGCGCCTGCTCCGCCGTAACGCTCGAGCAGTGCTCCGTCAGGCACCGGTAGAGCAACTTGAACGCGTCGCGCGGCTGGTGCATCTGGTCCAGCGCATCGACCAGGTCCTGCCGCGTCACGTCCTCAGCAAACAGGTCCAGCAGCGTGATCGACCCCTCAGTCTCGGAAGCCCGGCACGCGCGCAGCCTCGCGTCGCACAGGTCGTAGAGCATCGCCCCGGTCCAGGTGAGCCGCTCGACGAGGTTCTGCTTGTCCAGTCTTGCTTCCTGGAAGAACGCGCTCGACTCCTTGAACAGGGCGTATCGCAACTCGATCGGCAGGAGCATCTTGACGCCGAACCCCTCCTGCTGCAGGAACTTGTTGTTGAACATCGGCCAGACGATCGCACGCATCCGCTCCGCGTCGCCGCTCACCAGCGTCGGTTCGTCCACCCGGTCGATGACGACCATCACGCCGTCGTACCCCAACGCCCGCAACACCCGACGCAGCCGGTCCAGCATCGCGTACCGCTGCTCGTCCGACGAGGTCATCGGCAGCACGGCGGGCGTCCGGTCCGCCCGGCCCAGCCGCCCCAGCGACCTCGCGAACGAGTCGTCCGTGCGCCGCAGCACACGCACCTGCCGGCGCAGACGGTGGGCCAGCCGGCGCAGCGCGAAACGGTCGATCACGAACGCCTTGAGCAACAGCACGCCCCACAGCCCGAGCAGCGCCACGAACAGGTAGAGCGCAGACCTCCCCCCCGGTGCGGCGTCGTCAAGCACGAGCCACGCGAGGAACGCCGCCGCGGGCAGCCATCCCAGCGCGGCCGCCGCACGCCAGAGCGCGTCGGACCCCAGCCCCCCGATCCGCAGCCAGCGAGCCAGCCTCGCCGTCCGCACGTCGGCGTCGTCGGATCGGTCGTAGACCGCCTGGAGAATCAGCAGGTCTCGCCTCATGTCCGGCAGCGCACGCCGGAACGACCGCCGGTCGTCCGCGCTCAGCGGATTGGCGTCGCTCGTGCGTCCGTCGAGCAGCGCGTCGGTCAGCGCGGTCGCGCCGATGGACAGGATTGCGTCGACGTGGTCCACCAGCCGCATCCGCTGGAACGAGTCGAGCGGCGTCTTCCCCCCGTTGACCTCGTGCAGCCGGTCGAGGAAGGCGTTCAGGTCGTCGTACGCGATCAGGAACACGCGGCCGGCGCGATTCGCGGCGTTGTGCCGGGCCACGTGATCGGCGATCTGCATCCGGATCGCGGTCTTGCCGCTCCCCTTCTCCCCGAACACGACCGCCGTCGCGGGCCGGCTCAGCCCGCCGAGAATCTTCTCGAAGTCGGAGTGCGTCGCCACCGGCACGTGCGACGTCTCGCCCCGCAGCGCCATGCGAGCGAAAACGGCGTCGTGCCGGGCCTCCTCGCCCTGGAACGGGTTCTCGACGATCTGCCAGTGGTCGAAGAACTGCGCGAGGTTCATGCGTGGCTCGCTCGCCGCACCCCGCCGGGCCGCCCGCCCGACGCTGCGCGGTCAGTGATCGACCCTGCGGCCGAGGCGGGGGCGGAGTTCCGCGAGAACCTTATCCAGCACCTTCTTGTCCTTCGCCTCAACGTTCAGCCTCAGCAGCGGCTCGGTGTTGCTCTTGCGAACGTTGCACCACCACCCGCGAGCCTTGAAGAGGTCGATCGTCACGCCGTCCAGTTCGTCCACGTCCGCCTCGTCGACGAACCGATCCCGCAACGCGTCCAGCGCGGCGTCCGCCTCCTCATTCACGAAGTTGATCTCGCCGGACTGCACGTACCGCCGCACCGGCGCGACCAGCGCGCTCAGCGGCTTGGACTGGCCCGACACCACCGTCAGCAGCGTCGTCAGCGCGATCGCGCCGGAGTCGGCGTAGAAGTTGTCGCGGAAGTAGAAGTGGCCCGACAGTTCACCCCCGAACACGCAGTTGTGCTCCGCCATCACCTGCTTCATGAACACGTGCCCCACGCGGCACCGATACGGCGTCCCGCCCGCCGCCCGCACGTCCTCCTCCACCGCCTTCGTCGAGCGCAGGTCGTACACGATCCCCGCCCCGGGGGAGCGGGCCAGGAACCACTTCGCCAGCAGCGCGGTCACGTGGTCGCACCCGATGATCGACCCCTTCTCGTCCACCACCACCAGCCGATCCGCGTCGCCGTCGAAGCACACGCCCAGGTCCGCCTTGTTCGCCTTCACCGCCTCCTGCGTCTGCGCCAGGTTCGCGGCCACCAGCGGGTTCGGCTCGTGCGCGAAGTTCCCCTTCGTGTGCTCGAAGTTCACGTCGACGATCGTCAGGCCCTTGACGTTCGCGCCCCCCTTCCCGAAGACCTTGGGCGCCATCGCCCCGGCCATGCCGTTCGAGGCGTCGATCACGATCTTCAGTGGCCGCTTCAGGTCCAGGGTGCGAAGAACATGGCGCGCATAAGCCTCCCACAGGTCGCGCGTCTCGGATCGCCCCGCCGCCCCCCGCCCGATCGTCGTGTCCACCATCGCCGCGTACTTGCGGACCTCCGCCAGCCCGTTCATCTCACCGACCGGCTTGCCTTGCCGTCGCGAGACTTTGAACCCGTTGTACTGCGGCGGGTTGTGGCTCGCGGTCACCATCACGCCTCCGGCGCACCCGAGGTGGTTGATCGCAAACGTAACGAAGGGTGTATCGACCAGCCCGACGTCGATGACATCCCCGCCCTGGGCGTTGATCCCCGAGATCAGGCTTCGTGCCAGGGATGGGCTGGAGACGCGCATGTCCCTGCCCACCACGATGTTGCGCATCATGGGGCTGGTCTGCCCTGCCGCCTCGGCCTCGCCCCGCAGGAATCGCGAAACGCCGAAGCCGATCTGCCAGGCCATCTGGTCGTTCAGGAGGTCGGGGTAGGTGCCGCGGACGTCGTAGGCCTTGAAAACGCGTCCGAGCATGACCGGGGTTCTCCGGGGGGGGGGCAGGTGTGGGCTTGAGGAAGGGGGAAGCCTAGCACGCCCCTCCGATTCGTCCAGAGCCGAACGCTCAGTCCGCCAAGGCCGGATCGTCCGCCTGGATCGGCAGCACCCGCAACGGCATCCCCTCCGGCAGTGCGGCGAGGAAGTGCCGGCCGTAGCCCGTCGTCAGGATTCGAGGGTCGAGCACCACCACCCGCCCCCTGTCAGTCGCGGACCGAACGAGCCTGCCGAACCCCTGCTTGAACCTCAGCACCGACCGCGGCAGCGAGTCGTCTCGGAACGGGTCTCCCCCTCGCTCCCGGATCAGGTCCAGCCTGGCCTCCGTCAGCGGCCGATCCGGCGGCTCAAACGGCAGCCGCGTGATAATGACATTCCGCAGGGCGTGCCCCCGCACGTCCACGCCCTGCCAGAAACTCGCCGCCCCGAGCAGCACCGACCGCCCGTCCTCGCGGAACCGCAGAAGGATGTCCCGCCGCGAGCCGTCCCGGCCCTGCACGAGCAGCGGCAGCCCCAGTTCGTGCAGCGGCGACCGCAGCGCGTCAGACGCCCGGTACAGCGAGCCGAAGGACGTGAAGAGCACGAACGCTCCCCCATCGGTGGCGGCGACGTGGTCAAGGATGCGCGACACCAGTTCGCGCGTATAGACGCCGTCGCCGTGCGCCGCCGCCTCGTCGCCGGCGCGGGGGCTGGGCATCGAGCGGTCGATGAAGACCTCGATCTGGCGGGCGTAGTCGAAAGGCGAGCCGAGTTGCAGGGTCGGCGCACCCTCGCACCCGAGCCGCGAGATCGCGTGGGCGAAGGCCGTCTCGGCTCGCTCGGCCGGCTCGTCGTCGTGCACCGTGCGCGTCGCCAGCGTCGCGCTCGTCAGCACGACCGAGTGCTCCCCCTCGAACAGACGCTCTCGCAGCAGCGGCGCAACGTCCACCGGCGAGCACGCCAGCGTGACCCGCGGCGAGCCGTGCCGTCCCGGCTCGTCCGGCCGGCGCGACTCGATCCAGTACACGCACCCGCCCGCCGTCTGCTCGATCAGCGCCTCCGCCGCGTCGGCGATCTCGGCCGCCCGCTCGGCGTAGGCGTTCAGTTCGAACCGATCCGCCTCCGATTTCACGTCGTCGCGCAGGCTCCGCAGCCGCACGGCCAGTTCGTTCATCGCCGGCGTCAGCACGTTCTCCACGACCCCCGGTCTGCGCACGCGACCGTTCCGCGAATCCGACCTTTGGTGGGCCTCCGCGAGTGAGCCGAAGAACGCCCTCGCGGCGCTATCGGCACGCATCACCAGCGACACCGCCCGCGACACCGCCTCCGTGTCCCCCACCGACAGGTCCAGTTGCACGAGATACCCCCGCGCCGCCCGCGGGTGGTGCAGCATCCCGAGCAGGTGGAACACCCGCCCCTCCGAGAGCGACAGCCCGAAGTGCTCGGCCGCCACGTCCTCGACGTTGTGCGCCTCGTCGAGCACGACGTGGTCGTACTTGGGCAGAAACCCGACGTTGCGCGCCCGCAACGCGAGGTCCGCGAAGAACAGCGCGTGGTTGCAGATGAGCAGGTTCCCCTCCTCCATCCGACGCCGCGCGGTCTGGTAGAAGCACTGCTTGTAGTTCGGGCACTTGCGCCCCATGCAGTTGCCCGAGTCGGACTGCGCCAGGTTCCACACGCCCGGCCGCTCCAGCGGGGGCAGCGTGCTCAGCGTGCCGTCGCGCGTGGCGTAAGCCCACTCCTGGATCACCTGAAGCGATCGCCGGCTCGCCGCGTCGGGCAGCAGCCTCGCCGCACGCTCCGACGCGAGGCTCAGTCGGCGGATGCTCAGGTAGTTTCCGCGCCCCTTGACCAGCACCGGCCTCAGTTCGCCAGCCCACGACTCGGGCGCGCCGGGCACGCGCAGCGTGCGCACCAGCAGCGGCACGTCGCGCTCGATCAACTGCTCCTGGAGCGAGATGGTGTTCGTCGCGACGACCACCGTCTCGCCGTGCCCCAGGCACCGCAGGATCGCCGGGACCAGGTAGGCGAAACTCTTGCCGACGCCCGTGCCCGCCTCGACCAGCAGCCGCCCCCGCTCCGCCATCGCGCGGGCCACCGCCCGGGCCATCCGCCGTTGCTCGTCGCGGGCCTCGAAGTCCGCGCCGAGCGCGCCCGCGATGGGGCCGTCGGGACCGAGGATGGAATCGACGGCTTCGGGCACGCCGGGAGTTTATGGGCGTCGCACGCCCAGCGGCGCACGCTTCGGCTCGCCGTCGCGACGCGGGTACACCTTCGGCGTGTCGTGAAACTTCTCCAGCGCCACGATCCGCCCCGTCGGCGTCTCCACCGTCGCCGCGTGTGCGGCGTGCAGCAGGTGCATCGCCTCCTGGGCCTCCGCCAGTTCCTCCTCCGCCCGCTGACCCTTCACCAGCAGGATCAACCCCCCCACCTTCGCGAACGGCACCGTGAGTTCCGCCGCCGTCGCCAGCGGCCCTAGAGCACGGGCCGTCACGGCGTCAAACGACCCGCGCAGCCCGACGGGGCCTGCAAGACCCCGCCCCGCGCGCTCGTCCTTGGAGCCGCGTTCGTGCGCCGCGCGCTCCGCGCGATCGTTCACGACCGCGAGATTCGCCAGACGCAGCCGCTCGGCAACCGACCGGAGGAACTCCGCCTTCTTCCCAGTCGCCTCCAGCAGCGTGAAGTTCAGCCGCGGCATCACGATCGCCAGCGGCACGCCGGGCAGCCCGCCCCCGGACCCGACGTCAAGCACACGCCCGCCCTCCGGCAGGTCGGCGAGCAGCGGCACGAGCGTCAGCGCGTCGAAGATCAAACGCATCCACGCCTGCCCGGGGTCCGTGATCGCCGTCAGGTTGAACGAGCGGTTCGCCTCGAGCAGCAGCCCGAGATACCCCCCCAGCCGCTCCCCGTCGCCAGGCTCCAACTCCACCCCCAACGCGCCCACCGCGGCGAGGAACTCCGGCGTCGGCGCGATGGCGGGGGCGTCATTCATCCTCATCAGCGTACTCAAACGACGGCCGGAACGGCGGCATCGGACGCCGCAACGCGACATTGAGAATCAGCCCCGTCATGATCCACGACGCGAGCATGCTGGAGCCGCCGTAGGAAATGAACGGCAGCGTGATCCCGATGATCGGCAGCAGCCCGATCGTCATGCCCACGTTGATGACCATCTGCACCGCCACGAACGCCGCCAGCCCCACGCACAGAATCCGGCCGATCGGCTCGCGGCAGAGGACCGCGGTCAGCAGCGCACCCCCGAGCCACACGAGATACAAGCCGAACACCGCGACGCCCCCCAGCGCGCCGAACCGGTTGACCACGACCGCAAAGACCATGTCGTTGTGCGCCTCGGGCAGCCGGTTGAACCGCACCAAGGCTCGCGTCCGGGCGTCCGAGTTGCCGGTCAGCCCTCCCGCTCCGACCAGCCGCTGGGCCGTGAACGACTGGAAGTTGATGTCCTGCTCACGCGAACGGTCCCCTTGCACCTGGTGCACCAGCGCGATGAACCGCTCCTTCTGGTATGGGCGGAGCAGCGGCCAACTCGCCGGCGCCGCCAGCAAGCCCGCGAGAATGATCACTCCTACGTGCCGCAGCCTCGCCCCGGCCGCCACGAGCATCGCGAAGAGCGACGGCACGAACAGGCTCGCGCTGCCGAGGTCCGGCTGGAGCGTGATGAGCGCCATCGGGACGAACGCGATGATCCCCGGCACGATCAGCCCCCGAAACTCGCGGTGCGTGCGCCGGAACCGCATGTACCGCGCCACCACCAGCACGAACACGATCTTCGCCAGTTCCGCGGGCTGAAGGTTCACCGGCCCGAGGTTGATCCACGCCCGTGCGCCGTTCGTCGGCGAGACCAGCCACTTCGGCACCCCCGGCGCGAGCAGAAACACCAGCAGCCCCAGCACGACCACCGTCGCGGGCCACGCCGCGAGCGACACGATCCGGTAGTGCGGCAGCGCCACGAAGACCGCCGCCAGCAGCCCGAGGATCAGGAACACCAGTTGCTTCCACGCCAGCGGCGCAAGGTCGAACGCCCCTCCCGCCGTCGGACGCCCCACCAGGTCGATCGCGTAGATGCCCAGCAGGCTCAGCCCCAGCGCGGCGATCACCGAGAGCCACGCCGCGTTCGCCAGCGTCAGCGTCGAGCGGATCGTCCGGTGTGGCGCACGCGAACCCTTGATGAGCGTGTGCAGTTGCACGTTCATCACAGGTAGCCCTCGGCGATGAGCGCGTGGATGATCTGGTTCGCGATCGGGCCCGCGACGCGCCCGCCGCTCCCTGCGTACTCCATCACCACGGCGATTGCGTACCGCGGCCGATCTCCCTCACGCCCCACCAGCACTACGAACCAGGAGTGATCGCCGGAACGGACGACGGTCGCGGGCAGCGGCCCTTCGCCGTCGGGATCGATCCGGAGGTCGGGCGCCGTCGCCGTGCCCGTCTTGCCCCGCACGCGCACGCCCGGGGCGTTGAAGATCGCCTCGCGGCGCTCGTTGATCGTCATCGCGTGCGCGGTGCCGTGGCGAGAGTCGTTCACCACCCGGTCCAGCCCCTCGAGCGCGGCCTGCACCGCCGGCCTGTTCAGCCCCAGTTCCCGCACCTCGGGCGGCGTGCCGTCGTCGATCAGGCGAGGACGGACGACCACACCCATGCGAGCAAGCGTTGCGTACGCCGATGCGGCGTGCAGAGGCGTCCAGTCCACCGGCCCCTGCCCGATCCCCATGAGGATCGCGTCCGAAGTCGAGAGCGCCGCCGCGTTTCCGTCCGGGCCGAGCGTTCCCGCGTGTTCCGGCCCGATGCCCAGCCCGAATCGCTCCCCGACCCCGAAGTCCTGATACGCCGCCTGGATGTCGCGCGGCCCGAGCCGCTGCCCGAGCGTGTAGAAGAAGATGTTGCACGACACCATCAGCGCTTCGACCGCGTCGAGCGGATGCCCCATGCGCGCCTGGTGCGTCGAGAAGCCGTACCGCTCGCGATACACCCAGCAGCGGTAGTTGTTCGGCAGGTGCGCGAAGAGGTGCCCCGTGCACTCGATCCGCTGGTCGAGCGAGTAGTTCCCGCGCGTCACCGCCTCGCTGAGCATGATCGCCTTGGCCACCGATCCGGGCGGGTAGGCGACGCCGATGGCGCGGTTGAGATACGGCTTGTCGAGTTCGTCCGCCGCGATGGACTCCGGGTCGTCCCGCATGACGTCCCGGTTGAACGACGGCATGGAGACGAGCGCGAGCACGTCCCCCGTGTCTACGTCGAGCACGACCGCCGCCCCGTTGAGCGGCGCGCCCACCGGCATCGTCGGGTTGTCCTCGCCGTGCCAGTCGTGGACCTGCGCAAGCCCGACCGCCGGCGTCATCGCGGCCTGCACGCGGGCCTGGAGCATCACGTCCAGCGTCAGGTGGACGTCGCGCCCGATGGCCGGCTCGACCGCCGTGCGCTGCGAGAGGTCCAGCCGTGTAAGTTCAAGCCCGCGCAGCCCGCGAAGTCTCGCCTCCTGCGTGCGCTCGACACCTGCCCTGCCCGCCGGGTCGCCCGGCATGTACTGCCCGCGGTCGCGCGTGCGACCGTCGAGGGTGCGCACCGTCGCGCGGGCGTGCAGGTCGTCGTCCGTGCCCAGGGCTTCACTCCGGGCGACAACGTCGATGTCAATCGCCCGCCGGCCCATCCAACCCAGCACGTGAGCCGCCACGCCCTCGACCGTCACGCTCTCGTGCCCCTGGTGCTTCAGAGGCCCCGGAAAGGTCGAGCGGTCGATCTCGACCGTCACGCGATCGAACGGGTACTCGCGGTCGCTGCTCCGGCGCACCACCAGCCCGGGCAGCAGCGGCGCCTGCTCGGCGAGCGCGGCGTCGCGGTCGATCGACGGCTCGTCCAGCCACGCGAAGAGCGGCACGCTCTGCTCCGCCAGCCGCATCAGCAGGAACGCCGTCGCGTCGTCGAGGTCGGGCAGCACCGCGTGCGGGCGCCGCTGCTCGGCGATTTCGGCCGCCGCCCGCTCGTCGATCTGCGCCAGCAGTTCGGGCGTGAACTGTCGCCCCCGCGCCGCCTGCTCGCGGATGGCCTGCCGCCGCCGCGCATCGGCGACCGTGCCCGCCATCCGATCCACGCGGGCGAGGATGCGGGCGCGCCGCGACTCGAGTTCCGCCGCGTCCGCCGCCGTGACCGACGCGAGCCGAGTCCACATCGCCGAGACGTGCGCGTCGTACGCCTGCCGGTATCGCTCGACAAGGCGTGCGCGGGCGTCCTCGTCCAGCACGGGCCAGGCGTCCCGGTGGGCGCGCCTTGCGAACGATCGCGCCCGCTCGTCCGCCCATGCGCCCGAGAGCACACGGTAATCCACTGCGGCCTCGTAACTCGGCCGATCCTGCGCCAGCACCCGCCCGTGCCGGTCGAGCACGCGCCCGCGCACCGTGGGCAGCCACCGCTCGGCGTACAGCCTCCGCTCGGCGTCCGCGACGTGCAGGCCGTGCTCGACCACGGTCAGGCGCGTCAGTTGCACGCCCATCGCGGCGCACGACGCCAGCACCAGCCCCAGCAGGAGCGTGAGCCTTCGCCGGAACATGGAGCGGATCGGTCGGGTCGCCTTCATCCGTGGTCCGGGATTCGCTCGCGTCGTCGCGCCTTCCGGGGCCTCCGTTGCCCGCGGGAGCCGCGGCCGTCAGTCTTGTCGCTTGTCGCGCGTCACCTGGGCGTAGGCGTTGTGCGAGTGGATGGACTCGAAGTTCTCCGAGTTGATCGAGTACCACACGACTCGCCCGTCGCCCTCCAGCGAGAGCGCCAGGTCGCGGACGATGTCCTCGACGAACTTCGGGTTGTCGTAGGCGTGCTCGGTCACCCACTTCTCGTCCGGACGCTTCAGCACCGCGAAGACCGGCGCGGACGCGGCCTGCTCCAGCAACTCCACCAGGTCCTCGATCCACATCATCGCGTTCGTGCGCACCGACGCCTCGATCCGGCACCGCTGGTTGTGCGCGCCGTACTCGCTGATCTCCTTCGAACACGGGCACAGGCTCGCCGCCGGGGCCGAGACCGTCATCACGAAGTCCGTCTCCCCGTTGGCCGTGCACGCGAACCGTACCCGGTAGTCCATCAGTCCCGGCGCGCCAGTCACCGGCGCCCGCTTGGCGATGAAGTACGTGAACTCGGCCTCGAAGTGCGCCTCTTCCGCCTCCAGCCGCTCCCGGATCGCCCGTGCGATCGGCGGGATCCGCTCCGGGCAGACCGGCTCGCACGTCTGCTCGTTGAGAACCTCCAGAAACCGGCTCATGTGCGTGCCCTTCTGGTGGTGCGGCAGGGCCACGTACATGTTGATCGCCGCGACCGTCGTCTGCTCCCCGCCCTCCCGCGTGTGCAGCCGCAGCGGGTAGGTCACGTCCTTCACGCCGACCCGGTCGATGGCGACCCGCCGATCATCGGCGAGCGATTGCACGTCCGGCATGGTTCGCGGGGAAGCGTTGGCGGTGTCGTGGCGCGTCATCGGTACTCCGGGGAGGCGCCCGGATCGGCCCTCCACGGGAGTTTAGGCCGAGGCCCGGGCCAGGCGTCTGCGCTCGAACAGCGAGGCAAACCACGAAACGCCGATCGGAATCCCGAGGAACCCGCCCGCGGCCCAGTCCAGTCCGACGGGGGCGGCCGGGCCGAAGTAGCGCCCCGCGTACAGGTCGGCCACCAACTGATCGCCATGCACGAACCGGGCCGCGATCGGGGCGACCAGCGCTAGTACCGCCAGCGCGACGAAGAACGTCAGGCTGTTCGCCGCATCGTCGAGGTACGACGACGCCAGCCGCCCGAATCCCGCGCCGACGATCCCGGCGAAGATCGCCGCGAAGACCGCCTGCCCCTTGAGCGGCTCCTGCGCCACCAGCCATGCAACCGCCCCACCCGCGACCACGGCGACCCCGATACCCACCAACGCCCCCGGCGCGATGACCGCTCGGAGCAGTTCGTTCTTCGGGTGCGGTCGGCGTGGAGCCGAATCGGGCGCCTCGTGCGGGTCGTGCGAACGCTCGTACCGCCGAACCGCGACCAGCCACACACCGGCCGCCAACGCCGCACTCAACGCGCCAACCATCAGCCCCTCGACAGCGAACCCCGTCAGCACACCCGGCGTCGCCTCGCGCCGGATGACCATGTCCACCGGCCCCGAAGCCCACGCGGCATGAGCCAGCGTCAGCCCCGCCGTCCACATCCCCGAACGCCACCCGTGGAAATGCGTCGCCAGGAGCGCCGCCGCCCCCGCGATCACAAAGACGCCGAGCAGCACCACCACGCCCAGGACCGGCAACGCTCCGACGAGCAGCGTCGCGTCGCGGCTGCCATCCGGCGCGCGCAGCAGGTTCACGAGGAACGCCGCGATCGGGCCGAGCACAAACAGCGCGGCGAGCGGCGGCAGGTAGCGCGAGGCGGCCTTGAGCATGGCCGGATGATGGCCCGCCCGGCCGCTCTCGGCAACCGCCATGCCGGATTCGGTGGTTGGCGCGGCGTGGAGGGTCATCGGAGCAGGGCCAGCAGCCGGGCGATCCGCTTGCTGATCGCCGGGTGGGAGCAGAAGAGCGTTTCAACCTCGCCGTGGGCCTTGCGGATCTTGCGCAGCGGGTTGACGATGTACATGTGGGCCGTGCCCCGGTTGGCCGTGTCCACCAGAGGCTCCTCGTCATCCCCCAGCCGTCGCAGGGCGTTGGCGAGGGCCTCGGGGTTCCGGGTCAACTCGACCGCCCCGGCGTCGGCGAGGTACTCGCGCTGCCGGCTGTACGCCATCTGGATGATCCGGGCGAAGAGCGGCGCGACGATCGCCAGCACGAGGGCGATGACGAGCAGCACGAGCACCGCCGCGCCGCCCCCCTTGCCGCCCGACGAACGCCGCCCCCCGTGAACCCCGCCTCGGAACGCCACCCGCAGGAACGCGTCGCACGCGAAGACGATCAACCCGACCATGGTCGCCATCAGCATGGCGAAGCGGATGTCGAGGTGGCGGATGTGCGCGATCTCGTGCGCAATCACGGCCTGGAGTTCGTCGCGGGGCAGTTTCTCGCGAAGCCCCCTCGTGATCGCCACCACGCCGTGCTCCGGGTCGCGCCCGGTCGCGAAGGCATTGAGGGCCGAGTCGTTGATGATGTACACGCGCGGCATCGGGATGCCCGCCGCGATGCGCATCTCATCGACCACGTTGTACAGTTCAGGGTCGTCCTGCGGGCCGACCGGGATCGCCCCGGACATGCGCAGGATCGCGTTCGCACCGCCGAACCAAGACCACAGCGCGCCGAACGCCCCGAAGATCAGCGCGGCAATCGCACCAACGGCGACCGACGGGAGCAGGCTTGCGCCGTCGCCCGTTGCGTAGAGGGTGAGCGCGGCCGCGATCGCCGCACCGACCGCCGCCCCGAGCAGCAGCAGCAGCAGGATCAGCATCGTGCTGTCGCGCTTGTTCTTGCGGATCAGATCGATGTACGTGGTGGTGCCGGGATACGCCTTGATCCCTTCGCGCACGGCGCGATCCGTCGCCGTCGCCCCGGCCGCGGCACTGTCGAGAGCCGAGCGGCGCGCCTGCGGCGGCGTCGGCGGTCGCGGAGTCTGGCCGGTCTCGCTCATCGCGCGTCAGCTCGAGAACGAGACCTTCGGCGCCTCGCGCTCCGCGCTGGCCTCGACACGGAAGTACTCCCGCTGCTGGAACGAGAACGCCCCGGCCACGATGTTGGTCGGGAACGTCTGCCGCGACGTCTCGTACCGCCCCACGCAGTCGTTGTAGTGCTGGCGCGCGAAGCCGACCTTGTTCTCCGTGGACGCCAGTTCCTCCTGCAACTGCCGGAAGTTCGCGTCCGCCTTGAGTTGCGGGTAGGCCTCGCTCAGCGCGAACAGCCGGCCCAGCGCCTGCGTGATGGCGTTCTCGGCCAGCGCCTTCTCCGCCGCGTGCGCCCCGTCGGACGAGACCGCAACCGCCTGCTGCCGGGCCTGGATGACGGCTTCGAGCGTGCCCTTCTCGTGGGCCGCGTACCCCTTGACCGTCTCGACCAGGTTCGGGATCAGGTCGTAGCGCCGCTTCAGTTGCACGTCGATCTGCGACCACCCGTTGTCGCAGTCCACCCGCTGGCGGACCAGCGTGTTGTACATCGCCACGAACCACAGCAGCACGATCACAAACAGACCGGCGGCGGCGAGCAGGACGATCCACCCCATGTCGTACCTCCCGGCGAGATTCGGGCGCGGTCTCCGTCGCCCCGCCCGCAGGCATGTTAGGAACCCCGCACCCGGATTGCGGCCTTCTGGTACGATTTGCCCAACCCCGCGGCCCACGCCGGGCCTTGACGCGGGGGAAGGACGGTCTGCGATGTCGGACAAGACGTCCCGCGGCGAGGCCCTCGAACGCCGGATTGCGCTGTCGGACCTCCTCGACGACCTCCTCTGGCCCAAACTCCTCCGTGCCGGCTCGCTCGCCCTGCGACCGAACCGCCTGGGCATCGCCTTCTTCACTCTCGTCGCCGCCTGGTTCGTCGGCAGCCTCTCGAACCTCTGGGCATCCGGAGAGCAGTCCTTTATCGAGGCGGCCGCGGCCCTGAAACTGCGGGGCTTCGGCCTCGTCTTCGCCGGCCTCACCACACTCAACGGCGAGGCCGTCCTGAGCGGTTTCAGCGTCCTCCTCTACGACCTCCCCCGCACGCTCTGGGATCAGCACGCACTCGCACTCGTTCTGCTCACGATCCCCTACGTCGTCATCATGGCCATCGGCGGCGGGGCGATCAGCCGCTCCGTCGCCTGCGAGTTCTCGCAGGGGGTCGTCATGTCGTGGCCCGAGGCGCTCGCCTTCGCTGTCAAGCGGTGGGCCTCCCTCGCGGGCGCGCTCCTCGCCCCGTGGATGGGTGTCGCCCTGCTCGCGCTCCTCATGGCCGTCGGCGGCTTCTTCGTCCTGCAGGGCGTTCCCGTGCTGAATCTGCTCGGCGGGCTGCTCTACGGACTCTTCCTCGTTCTCGGCACGCTCGCCGTCCTGCTCTTCGCCGGATACCTCCTCGGCTCGTCCATGCTCGTCCCGGCCGTCGCCTGTGAGGGCACCGACGCCATCGACGCCGTGCAGCGGTCGCTCGCCTACGTCGCCGCACGACCGCTACGGCTGGTCATCTACCTCGCCATCGCCGGCCTCATCGGCGGCATTCTCGTCGGCCTGCTCGGCGTGCTCGCTCAGGGCGTCGTCTCCTTCACGGCCACCGCCTCGACCGCCTTCAGCGGCCCGATCGGCACGGCGATCGTCACCGGCGGCGCGACCGAAGAAGGCCTCACGAGCACCAACGCCTGGGCACGCGGCATGGTCGCCACCTGGTCCGCTCTGCCCGTCCTGCTCGTCTGGGCCTTCGCCCTCAGTTACTTCTGGTCCGCAGGCACCATCCTCTACCTCCTCATGCGCCAGCACTGCGACGGCCAGGACCACGCCGAACTCTGGATGCCCGGCATGGTCGAGGGCACCATGGCCCGAGCCATGGCGGAACGAGGAGGAAGTGGCGATTCGGCGTAGCGATGCGGCATCCGGCGCGAACCAGCCCATCGAACCAAACGCCAGCCGTGTCCCGCTTCGGTCACGATTTCAACCCCTCATCCGCTGCAAACGGGCCAACCGCTGGTATTCCGCCCCGATCAGGTCGATAATGCTCGCATGGTCGCACACGTCGTCAACGTCCCGTTTCCCGCAAGCCTCGCCCAGGAACTGGAATCCCGGGCCGCAAAGGCAGGGATGTCGCTCCAGACGTATCTCGCCTTCCTCGCACGTGTTGACATCCGAAAGCACGATCCTGCATTCGTGGCCGTCACTCAGCATCTCTTCAAGAAGTACCCTGAGTCACTCAGGAAACTCGCCGAGTGATTGTCGGAGTCCTTCCCAAGCCGCCGCGGTTCCTCGAACTCGCCGAGGTGCTCACGCTCCACGAGGCGGCCATCGACGAGTTCGGCGGCAAGCCCGGAGTGCGAGATCATGGGCTTCTGGAGTCAGCGATCAGTATGCCCCGCCAGACTGTCGGGGAAGAGTTCGTCCACCCAATGCCGTTCGGCATGGCTGCTGCGTACGCGTTCCACATCTGCAAGAACCACCCTTTCCACGATGGGAACAAACGCGCGGCGCTCGCCACGATGGTCGTCTTCCTGCGGCTCAACGGGTGGGAGTTGAACGCGCCGGGTCTTCTTGCCGCTGACCGGATTCTCGCCGTGGCAGACGGATCGGTCGGCAAGGATTCTCTGGCCGCGTGGATTCAGAGCGCCTGTCGTCCACGACCAACCGTTGAACTCCGTGATTTCCTGCGGAACCTCGACTACGCTCGCCTCGCGACAACCTTTGCGTCGATCGCGGCCGGTCCGGTCGAGGAGCGCGTCCAGACCATGATGGAAGCAGGCGTTTCCGTTCCGGCGGTCCACCAGGCCACCCTCGGCGCGCTCGCTGCTGAGACCGCCGGTGATGTCGTGAGCGCGGGGATTCTGCGTCAGCACGCCATGTTGCTGACCGCCCTTTACCGCATCGCAGAGGACATGGGCTACGAGTGGTAACCGGACTCACCATCCCCACCCCCGGCCGAGGCCTGCACGAGATCACCGACCGTGTCCAGCGCGTCGTCGCCGACTCGGGCGTCGGTGAGGGCCTGTGCACGGTCTTCGTCCGCCACACCTCCGCGTCGCTCATCATCCAGGAGAACGCCGACCCGTCCGCGCGTCGCGACCTCGAAGCCTGGCTCGACCGGCTCGTCCCCGAGGGCGACCTGCTCTACACCCACACCGCCGAAGGCCCGGACGACATGCCCAGCCACGTCAAGGCCGCCCTCACGCAGACCTCGCTCTCCATCCCCATCGTCCGAGGCCGCCTCGCCCTCGGCACGTGGCAGGGCATCTACCTCTGGGAGCACCGCCGAGACCCGCACCAGCGCTGCGTCGTGGTGTCCGTCCTTGGCCAGTCCTGACGAACCCGCGGGCCGCCTCGGCGGTAGGCTTCTGCAAGCCCGCCGCCCCGCTCAGTCGAGCCGACCGCGTGCCGGGCGTTCCTCCGGAGGACCACCACCATGCGTATCCGCACGTTCGCCGCTGTTCCTGTCGCCCTGCTGCTCGCCGCGGGCGCGCTGGGCTTCGCCGCCCACGAGCGTTCCAGGTCCGCCGCGGCCGTCGAGACCGCCACGGTCGAGGCCGCGGCGTACGCCGTGGACCCGGTCCACTCGTCCGTCGTCTTCCGCATCAAGCACGCGGGCGTCGCCAACTTCTACGGCCGCTTCAACGGCCTCACCGGCGAGTTCACCTTCGACCCCGAGAACCCGTCGGCCGGCCAGTTCGCGTTCTCGGTCAAGACTCAGAACGTGGACACCGGCAACAGCCAGCGCGACGACCACCTCCGCAACGCCGACTTCTTCAACGCCGTCCAGTTCCCCACCATCGACTTCAAGTCCACCTCCATCACGCACGTCGAGGGAAACCACTACGTCCTGAAGGGCGATCTCTCCCTGCACGGCAAGACGAAGCCCATCGAGGCAAAGTTCGAATGGCTCGGCACCGGCACGTTCCGCAACCGACCCATCGCAGCCTTCGAGGCCCTGATCGAGATCAAACGCTCTGACTTCGACATGACCCACTACATGGCGCCCGACGGCTCCGACTCCGGCGGCCTGGGCAACAACGTCACCATCAAGGTCGCCGTCGAGGCCGCGCAGCGATAAACGATCCCACGCACCCGGTGGCACGGGCGTCCCGCCGGTGCCCCCTCAAGCCTCCGCGCGGCGTCCGGTTCACTCCGGCCGCCGCGATTCACCATGTCCATCCGCGACCTCCTCTTCGCCACCGTTTACCCCGGCCTCATCACCGGCGTAGGCCTGCTCGCGGCATGGCTGCTCTGGCAGCTGCTCTTCCGTCCATCCGCTTCGATCGACACCCGGCCCCGCGGGCCGCTCTGGGCCGCGCCGGTCGTCTTCACGCTGGCGTTCCTCGTCGCGTACTACGGCTTCAACACCAAGCCGCAACTCTGGCCCACCAGCTCAGCGATGCGATTCCACACAACGGCCGCGGCAGGCGGTGCGATCGGCGTGCTCACCTCGCTCGTGGCTCTCGTCCCCGCGCGATTCCGGTGGGCCGGGCATCTCGTCCGCCACCCGCTCACGCTCGCCCTTGGCGCATTCATCGCTCTCGCCTTGCTTGCTCCCCTCACGCCCCACGCTCTGAGCGCGGCCAAGGTCATGCTGATTGCCGCAGCGAGCGCGGCCTGGCTCGCGCTCGCCACAGCCGCCCTCGACGCTGTGGCGCACCGTCAGCAGGGATGGCGAATGCCCGTGGTGCTCCTGCCCGTCGCCGCGGCCTTCATTCCCGTCTGCTATTTCGGGGCGTACGCCACAGGCGCACAGTTCTCCGCCTGCCTCATCGCCCTGCTCTGCGCCGCTCTCATCGTCGGGCTGATCTGCCCGCGCCTCTCCCTCGAACACGGCGGCGTGGTCTTCGTGCTGGCCGCGCTCCTTTCGCTCGGCCTCATCGCCCAGTTCTTCAACCCTAACTCGCGGACGTGGCCGCTGATCCTGCTCGCGCTCGCGCCGATCGCTGCCGGCGTGTCCCTGCTCCCGGCGATCGCCGACCGCAAGGGACTCCTGCCCTTCCTCGCCGCGTTCGCACCGATGGCGCTCGTCGCGGGCGCGGCCGCACTCTGGGCGTTCCTCGGCAGGCCCGACCTCGACCCCTACCCCTACTGACCGTCATGCACGACCCGGCCCACGCCCGCCCCTACGACACGCTCGCCATCGGGCCTCGCCTGATCCTTCGCCATCCCAACCGCCGCGACCGCGAGGCGTACCTCGCCCTCCGGCGCGCCAGCCGCGCCTTCCTGGAGCCGTGGGAGCCGCTCCCACCGCCCGGCGGCGACGCCTTCGGCGACGACCAGTTCTCACGCCTGATCGACACCTGCGACACCGACCTCAGCCAGCGCATGCTCGCCTGCCTGCGCGACGGCGGCACGATCGTCGGTCAGGTGTCCCTCGGCGGCATTCTCCGCGGGCCGCTCCATTCCTGCTTCGTCGGATACTGGATCGGCGAGCCGTTCATCCGCCGCGGCTACGGCGCGGACGCGGTCGGCCTCGCGGTCCGCTTCGCCTTCGGCGCCCTCGGCCTGCACCGCGTCGAAGCCAACATCCAGCCGCACAACGAGGCCTCCAAGGCGCTCGCCAGGCGCGTGGGCTTCCGCTACGAGGGCTACTCACTCCGCTACCTCCAGATCGCCGGCCAGTGGGCCGACCACGAGCGATGGGCAATCACGATCGAGGACTGGACCGCGACAACCAGGCCGACGCGATGAACCGCCGACGAATCCGTCAACCTCGCTCGGCGCCGAACTCCCCCACTTCGTCACTCCGCCACTCACGCACTTCGTCTCTACCGGAAGTACTCCGGCTCGTTCCCCGGCTTCCACTTGATGTTGCACCCGATGCTGGGCTTCTGGTCGGCGGGCGGCGTCTCGCCCTTGAGCACGGCGTCCAGCGCGGCCCGCAGGTCGCGCCCCGTGACGGGGATGCCGTTGCTCGGGCGGCTGTCGTCCAGTTGGCCGCGGTAGACGAGCCGGTGCTGCTTGTCGAAAAGGTAGAAGTCGGGCGTACAGGCGGCCTTGTATCGCTTCGCAACATCCTGTGCGGCGTCGAAGAGGTAGGGGAAGGTGTACCCGGCGGCGCTGGCCTCGTCGCGCATCTTCGACGGGCTGTCATCGGGGTACTTTTCGGCGTCGTTGGAGCAGATCGCGACGATGCCGACACCGCGCTCGCCGTACTCGCGCCCGATCTTCGCCAGTTCGCCGCGGACGTGCTTCACGAACGGGCAGTGGTTGCAGATGAACATGACGAGCAGCGGCCTCCCGGCGAAGTCGGCCAGCGAGACCGTGCGGCCGGACACCGCGTCCTCGAGCGTGAAGGCCGGGGCTGCGGTTCCGAGGGGAAGCATCGTCGAGGGGGTCTGGGCCATGGCTGCCTCCGTGGGAGTTTGGGAGAATTCGGCGTGCGTGCTCGTCTCGTTCATGGTATGACTGTGGCTGGCGCGGGCCTCGATCGCGGACTGGTGTCCGAGGGATAGCCCGCGATCGGCGTGTTCCGGGTGGTTTGATGGAACACCACCCCGAGGACGCCGAAGCGAAGTTCGGCCACATCGGCGCGAGGGGCGCGGTCGGTGTCGGCCCGTGGGTCCGAATCCGCGCCAGGAGTCATTGTCATGTCGATTCAGCGTCGCCGTTGGTGTCTGGTTGGAACCGCCTGTGCCGCCGCCGTCGCGATGGCGATGTCCGGTTGCTCGTCGTCCGTGGATCGAACGGCCGCGTTGAGCCTCGGCGAGCAGCCGCGGCCGACGCCGCGTGCGGCGCAGCCCGAGGGCTACGACCAGCCCGGGTACGGCTTCCCGCACCTGATCGCCGGGAAGGACCCGGTTGACCTGACCGAGCCGGGTTCGTTCGGCGTCGGGACCGCGCCGGTCGAGATCATCGACACGCGGAAGTTCCCGCAGCAGATCAACATCCCCGAGTTCGACGGCCCGCCGCGCCGCGTGACGCACCTGCTGCCTCCGCACTCGCGCGACAAGACGCCGATCATCGGCGAACCGAACGATCTCCTTCTGGGAGGCGTGCTGGACGAGGTGAGGACGGACCCCGACCAGATGTGGCCGGGCATCACCCAGACGCCGTGGACGCCGCCGGACCCGACGCTCGCGGTCGGCCCGACGCACATCGTCGAGACGGTGAACATGGCGGTCGCGTTCTACGACAAGCAGGGGAACCTGGAGTTCTACGCGAACCTGGATTCGACGGGCAACCCGGGATTCTTCGAGTCCGTCGGCGGAGGCAACTTCACCTTCGACCCCAAGTGCTTCTACGACCACATCGCCCAGCGTTTCGTCATCGTTGCGCTCGAGGTCTACGGCTCGACCCAGTCGTGGATCGACATCGCCGTGTCGGACGACTCAAACCCGCACGGCACCTGGTACAAGTACCGCACGGATTCGCGGATCAACGTCAACGGAACGCTCTACTGGGTGGACTATCCCGGATTCGGGTACGACCAGACCGGCTACTACGTCACGGGCAACCTCTTCCGGCTCTCGGGCGGCGGCGGCGGCTTCGCGGGCGTCCTCTTCCGCAGTTTCAACAAGACGCCGCTGCTGAGCGGGCAGCCGGCGCAGTACACCGACGTGCGCGACGGCAACGCGGCCTCGGCCCAGGTCGCTCAGCATTTCGGCAACAACATCCGCCCGTTCTTCGCCTCGGTGAACAGCACGAGCTCGATCAAGATCCAGGCGATCAACAACCCGCACTCGTCGCCCACGCTCTCCACGACGAACGTGACCGTGCCCTCGTTCTCCTATCCGTCGGGCGGCGCGCCCAACCTCGGCGGTGGTTCAATCGACGTGCTGGACGGTCGCCTCATCAACGTCATGTGGCGCGACGGGCGGCTCTACACCGGGCACGGCATCCGCGCCAACAGCAAGAACATGGCCCGGTGGTACCAGTTCAACACCAACAACTGGCCGCAATCCGGCAGCGTGACCTACGTGCAGGGCGGGAACGTGGACGGCGGCTCCGGCGTTCACACGTGGTTCCCCGCGTTGTATGAGAACAAGGACGGGCACGTCGGCATGGTGATGGCCGCGTCGTCGTCGAGCACGCACGCCGCGGTGCGGATCACCAGCCGCGCCCCAAGCGATCCCCCCGGCACGATGGGCGCAACGCAGCAGGTCGCCATCGGGAACACGGGCACCTCCGGACGCTGGGGCGACTACTTCGACATCACCGTTGACCCGACGAACGACCGCACTTTCTGGATCGCCGGCCAGTACCCGATCGCCTCGGGGTGGCAGACGTGGATCTCCAGTTTCAACGTCTCGTTCTGCGACGCGGATTGGAACGAGGACGGCACCGTGAACTCCCAGGACGTGCTCGCGTTCCTGAACGACTGGACGTCGAACAATCCCAAGGCCGACCTCAACGGCGACACGCTCTTCAACTCGCTCGACGTGCTGGCGTTCCTGAACCTCTACAACACGCCGTGCGACTGACGCGCGATCCGATTCGCAGGCATGATTTCCGCCGGCCCCCGGGACTCCCGGGGGCCGGTTGTGTTGAGGGGCTTGGCGAGTTGCGGGGCATCGCACAGGCGGGACGCCTGTGCCACCGTGAGGCTTCCCCTCGCGTGGGTTCGAATCCCACGGGGACGCGAGTGGCCGATCGGGAAGCGGAGAGAGTGGGATGGGCTTCGCCGCGCCCGTTGGCGTCGAACCCACGCGGTGAGGCTGCGCCTCACGTGGGTTCGAATCCCACGGGGACGCGAGTGGCCGATCGGGAAGCGGAGAGAGTGGGATTCGAACCCACGGTGACGACAAGCGCCACACCGGTTTTCGAGACCGGCCCTTTCAGCCGCTCAGGCATCTCTCCGGCTGGGCGGGAAGTCTAACCGCGATCCGGTCGTGCGGCGACCGCGCGGACCAGCGCGGCCAGGATCTCCTCCGGCTCGGACATGCGCCCGACGCCGACAGTGCGGCAGGCCTGCCAGCCCTCGCCCGGGCCGACGAGCGTGTAGCCGTCCTCGACGAGCTGCCGGGCATTGCGTTGGGTCGAGGGCTGCGCCCACATCGCCGCGTTCATCGCTGGCGCGAGCAGCACCGGCGTCCGCGTGCGGTCGATCGCGCTGAGGATGAGCGTCACCACGTCGTCCGTCATGCCGGCCGCCAGCCTGGCCATGCAATCCATCGTGCAGGGAGCGACAACGGCGGCGTCCGCGGCGGACGCGAGCGAGATGTGCTGCGGATCGTTCGATTCGAGGTGCTCCCATGCGCTGGTGTAGACCGGCCTTGCGGAGAGCGCCTGGAACGTGAGTGGGGATACGAACCGCGACGCCGCCTCGGTCATCGCCACGGTGACGTCCGCCCCGGACTGGGCGACACGGCTGACGAGCATGGCCGTCTTGTACGCGGCGATGCCGCCGGTCACGCCGACGATGATCCGCCTGCCGCGCAGCGTGGCTTCACTCACGGTTTCAGCCCCGCCGGGATCCCGGCGTCAGAGGAGCGCCTCGCCCTCGGGGCCTGGCGACCCGCCGGCCGAGAGCGCGGGGAACTCGTACGTGATCTTCTCGCGGAGGATCTCGTCGATGACGACCTCGAGATCGGACCGGCCTTCGCGCTCGACCAGGGGTCGTGCCCCTTCCATGAGTTGGACCATGCGCCGCTGGATCAGGGCGCAGAGGGCGAACCGCCCGCCGACCCGCTTGACCAGTTCCTCGCTCTTGAGCGCGTCAATCATCCGTGCCCCTCGTCGGCATCTCCCACCCGCGACGGCTCCGAGCCGGCGCTCGATGGGGGCGTATACTAGCCCTGCCGGAAGACCGGTCGTCGCTCGACCGCCCGGCATCGACTCAAGCCGACCCGTGTTGTTCTGGCCCGGATCGCTGTCGCCGTTGCTTGCGGCGAAGTGTCGGCCACATTCGGAGCACTCCTTCCCCATGACGGCGACCACCTGGAGCCTCGGCGACCGGCTGATCCACGCCACCAAGCCCGAATGGGGCGTCGGGCTCGTCATGGGCGCGACGGCGCAAACCCATGACGACCAGCCGTGCCAGCGGCTCGTCGTCCGTTTCGAGCACGGCGGCGTGAAGACGCTCACGACCGCGATGGCCGACCTCCGGCCGGTCCGCTCGCAGGGGCATCCGGAGAACGGCGATGGGCATGGGCATGAGGTTCCGCCACTCGACCCCGCGGAACTCCGTGAACGGCTGATCGGGCTACCGCCGGCGGCGACCGATCCCTTCCGGAGCCTGGCCGCTCGACTGAAGTCCACGCTTGGCCTCTACAGACACCGGGCGAGCGGCGCGCCGCTCCTGGAGTGGGCGTCGCTCCAGACCGGCATGGCCGACCCGTTGACGGTCTACAGCCGGCACGAGCTGGAGCAACTGTTTGGGCGGTTCTCGGCCGCCCTCGACGCTCACGCCCGCAAACTCCTCAGGGAGGGGCTCAAGCAGGACCCGAAGGCGGTCTCCGAGGCCATGGCCGAGGCGTTGCCCGAGGCGCGTGCGGCGGTGAAGCGCCTCGACGTGACCCGTTGACGCCGGGCAACATCCGGCGCGACCGCCACGCCCGCACGACCCGGACCATCGCGGCGAGCGGCATGACGCCCCCGCCCCGGGGCTGCGCCCGTTGTTTTTTGGGACGTTCTTCGCTCGTGGCACCGTCGCAGCCTCGGTGGCCCGAGCGTTGATGTTCGTCCCTTCGCCTCGCGGGAGCGCGGGGCCGGCGTGTGCCGCCAACTGAAGAAGGGACCGCACCATGGACGAGCGAGAGTTCGAGCAGCGTCTCGGCGACCTGATCGGCCAGATCAACAACCTGCCGCCCGGCGAGAGAGAGAGGCTGGAGCAGTTGGCCGCAGAGACGCGCGATCGCCACGAGCGGATGCGCCGCACGCTGGGCGACCTTCAGGAGTCGTTGGACTACTTGCGCTTGAGCGTCAAGTACCTGGTGTTCGACCTTGAGGCGACGCGGCGCGAGAACCGCTACCTGCGTCAGTTGCTCGACGAGCACGCGGGGCCGGACGCGGATCGTCGGGCGTCGGGGCAGTAAGGGCGTTTGTTCGGCGGAACACGGGCGGCTATGCTTGGCCCGACCGCCCCGACCCGGGCGGCCAGGGACAGGTGGCCGAGCGGCTGAAGGCGACGGTTTGCTAAACCGTTATACGGGTACTCCCTGTATCGCGGGTTCGAATCCCGCCCTGTCCGCATTTCCCGCTTTCCGCACCGAATACACCAGTCGGGTTTCGAGCCCGGCGGCGCGATCGTCACGCCGCGCGCGAACGCCTCGGACGCCCAGACTCCTTCGATCCGGGCGGTCGACGATGGTGGGGTTGCGGCTCGCTCACGTGAGCAGCGTGTTGCGCGCAGATGTGCCGTGTCGTTGGCGCGACCGGATGACGCACGTCGCCGACGTGGATGGGCAGCCCGGGCAAGACCTATCACAATACGAACAAATCGATCGCAGCGATTTCGGAAAGCGGCACTTGACGCGGCTCAAGATCGAGACGATACTGTACTGCTGTATCCACTTTGGATGCCGGAAGGATCGAGCCTTCGATGATCTCCCAGACTTCCGAGTACGCACTTCGGGCTGCGACCTTCCTGGCGATGCGCTCGACCGACAGCCCCGCCTCCGCTCAGGAGATCGCCGAGGCGACGCGTGTCCCGGTCGGCTACCTCCAGAAGATCCTGCGGACGCTCGCGAGGAGAGGCATCCTCACGGCCCACCGCGGCACGAACGGCGGCTTCGCGCTCGCGAAGGTGCCCTCCGCCATCAGCGTTCTTGACATTCTCGGGGCCTCCGACGGCGGGGTCCAGCGCATCGAGCGTTGCCCGCTCGGCATCAAGGGCCACATCACGCTCTGCTCCCTTCACCGTCTGCTCGACGCCGAGTTGGCCCGCGCCGAGCGGACCTTCGCCTCGACCTCCCTGGCCGACCTCCTTGAAGGCGAGGGTGGTATCCGGCCCCTGTGCGACGCCCGGGGACGATTCCCCGTCTCAATGACGGTCGCCCGGAACGGCTCCCCGATCCCACCTCGAAATCCCACCGAGTAAAATGTGGATTCTGTTGACCACATTCAAGTCGCACCCTAGGCTCATAAACTATATTTGTATCTGTTATTACGCAATAAGCCCGCTCAACCGCTCAGAGAAAACCCCCAATGACGACCACCGACACCGTTCCCGCTTTGGAGCCGCCCGCGAGGGCATCCGTCGCGCCCGACCGTGCCGCACCGTCGGCCGATCCGTACCGCTGGCACATCATCGGCGCGTCGGCGATCCTGACAGCGACACTCCCCGCCATTCTCGCGTTGATGGTGCTGGGCCAGCCGAAGCCCCCTCCTGCTCCGTGGAGCCTCGAAGCCGCGGCCCTCGACGTGGAACCGCGCGAAATCGCCTTGGGCGAGACGACCTTCCTGAGCGCGTGCGCGCTCTGCCACGGCAGGAGTGGCGAGGGCATCCCTCGGCTCGGCAAGCCCCTCCGCAACAGCGCGTTCGTCCAGGGGGCCGGCGACGCTGAGTTGCTGGACCTTCTCGTCAACGGCCGCCTCCCGACCGATCCGGCGAACACGAGCGGCACGCTCATGCCCGCGCGCGGCGCGCAGGGTATCGACGACGCCAGGCTCGCCGCTGTCGTCACCTTCCTCCGCGCCATCCAGGATCCGAACGCTCCCACCGTCTCGGTCGAGGCGTGGAACACGAAGGCGCTCGACGGAGCCGATGGCGAGCAGGTCGCGGGCGGCCCGGAAGTCGGGGGCGTCGGCTACGACCTCTTCATCGCCTCCTGCTCCGCATGCCACGGCGCGCGCGGCGAAGGCATGGAGGGGCTGGGCAGACCGCTGAAGGGGAGCGACTTCGTTGCCTCGAAGTCGGATGCTGAACTCCTCGCCTTTGTCAAGAGCGGCCGCCCCGTCTGGGACGCCGAGAACACGACGGGCATTGACATGCCGCCGAAGGGCGGCAACCCGGCCCTTACGGACGACCAGATCGCAGACATCATCGCGCACATCCGCACCCTCCAGCAATGACCGCCGTCGTGGCGGACCATCGAATCCACACCATCTGCCATCGCAGAGCACGAAGGAGAAGCCCATGAAACACGCACCGATCCCCATCCGCACCGCCGTTGCGGCCTCTGTCGCCGCGATCGGCTTGCTCGCCGGCCACGCCGGCGCGCAGTCCATGGCCGACGTGCAGAAGGCCGCGCAGGCGCGCGGTCTGAGCACGGCCGACCTTCTCGCCGCCGCGAAGACCTACACGCCCAGCGGGATGAAGGACGAGTTCGTCATCTTCTCGTCGGGCGGGCACAGCGGGCAGGTCCACGTCATCGGCGTCCCCTCGATGCGCCTGATCCGTACCATCGCCGTCTTCACGCCCGAGCCTTGGCAGGGCTGGGGCTACGGCGTCGGCAACGACGTGCTCGCCCAGGGCAATGTCGCGGGCAAGCCGAACCTCTGGGGCGACACGCACCACCCCGCGCTCTCCGAGACCAAGGGCGACTACGACGGCGAGTGGCTCTTCATCAACGACAAGATCAACGCCCGCGTCGCCGTCATCGACCTGCGCGACTTCGAGACCAAGCAGATACTCAAGAACCCGCTCACGGTCAGCAACCACGGCCTGTGCGTCACACCCGACACCGAGTACGTGATCGAGAGTTCGCAGTACGGCGTCCCCCTCGGCTGGGAGTACGCCACCATGGACCAGTACAAGGAGAAGCACCGCGGCTCCGTGATCTTCTGGAAGTTCGACCGCAAGCAGGGCCGGATCATCCCCGGTGAGTCCTTCGCCATGGAACTGCCGCCCTACTGGCAGGA
The DNA here is from genome assembly GCA_039794165.1 of Phycisphaerales bacterium. Taxonomy (GTDB): domain Bacteria; phylum Planctomycetota; class Phycisphaerae; order Phycisphaerales; family UBA1924; genus CAADGN01. The sequence goes on along the minus strand of JBDIVY010000003.1, from coordinate 25,716 downwards.
CCTCGTCGACGCCGGCAAACTCGCCAGCGACGGGTTCGTCTTCATCAACTCGCTGAACACCGAGATGGCCACGGGCGGCGTCCAGGACAAGAAGCCCCCATTCGAGGCGGGCGTCAGCCGCAACGCCACCGACTTCCTCCACATCATCGACTGGCGCAAGGCGGAGGCCGTCTTCCGCGCCGGCGGCGCGAAGGAGCAGTTCGGCTTCCCCGTCATCTCCATCGAGACGTCCATCGCCGAGGGCCTGCTGCACCTCACCCCCGAGCCGCGCAGCCCCCACGGCGTTGACATTGCGCCCAAGGGCGACTTCATCGTCGTCTCCGGCAAACTCGACCCCCACGTCACCGTCTACTCGTTCGAGAAGGTGAAGCGCGCCATCGCCAACAAGACCTATTCGGGCAGCGACGAGTACGGCATCCCCATCCTCGACTTCGACGCCGTCGTCGAGGCACGCGTCGAAGTCGGCCTCGGGCCGCTCCACACCCAGTTCGGCAACGACGGCTACGCCTACACGTCGCTCTTCCTCGACTCCGCGGTCGCCCGATGGACCATGGGCGGCGAGTACGGCAAGGGCACGCCCGAGCCTGACTGGACGCTTGTCCACAAGACCCCCGTCCAGTACAACGTCGGACACATCGGCGCGGTCCACGGCGACACCGTCAACCCGCTCGGCCGCTACCTCATCTCCTACAACAAGTGGTCCGTCGACCGCTTCCTCCACCCCGGCCCGCTGCTCGCCCAGAACTTCCAGTTGATCGACATCACGGGCCAGGGCGCCACCATGCCCGTGATCTACGACATGCCCGTCGGTTTCGGCGAGCCGCACTACGCCCAGATCATCCGCGCCGATCTCCTCAAGCCCTGGAGCATCTACCCCGAGGTCGGCTGGGATCCGCACAAGCAGCAGATCGACCCCATGGCCCCCAAGAAGGGGATGGAACGCGTGACGCGCGACGGCAGCACCGTCGAGGTCTGGATGACCGTCGTCCGCAGCCAGTTCAACCCCGACCACGTCAAGGTCAAGCGGGGTGACACCGTCATCTGGCGCATGACCAACATCGAGCGTGCGGTCGACGCCGTCCATGGCTTCGCCGTCCCCGCGTACAACATCGCCGTGAGCCTCGAACCCGGTGAGACCGTCACCGTCGAGTTCATCGCCGACACGCCCGGCGTCTTCCCGTACTACTGCTCGGAGTTCTGCTCCGCCCTTCACCTCGAGATGATGGGCTATCTCATGGTCGAGCCCAACTGACCCACCCCTCGCCGAGCGTGAGAGCGCCCGGCGAGGTTTCAGCCCCGGCCGTCGCACGCTCAACACGCATCGCACGAAGGAGCGCGCCCTTGAGTCTCGGCTTCATCGAACGCATCATCGGCCCCCGCGTCAGCCCCGAAGAGGCCTGGAAGCGGTCCATCCGCTACGGCACGCCGGGATTCCTGCTTCTCGTCGCGCGCATTCTCTTGCTCACTTCCCTCTTTCTCCCCTACTGGCACATGGAACTCCAGGCCCCGCAGTACCCGAGCGGCCTGCACATGACCGCCTACCTCAACCACCTCACCGGCGACGTCGCCGAGATCGACGGCCTCAACCACTACATCGGCATGCGCTCCCTCTACGAAGCCGCGCAACTCGAACGCGAGGTGGGCGTCTTCATCATGATCGCCTTCGTCGTACTCCTGGAGCTCGCCGCCTACATCCACAGCCGATGGGCCGTCCTGCTCGTCGCGCCCGTCGTCTTCTTCCCAGCCGTCTTCCTCGTGGACCTCCAACTCTGGATGCGGCACTTCGGCCTCAACCTCGACCCTGACGCGCCGCTCTCGAACGCCATCAAGCCCTTCGTGCCCACCGCCCTCGGGCGCGGCGGCATCGGGCAGTTCGTCACCATCGCCACGCCCGGCGTCGGGCTGTACCTGGCGACCGCCGCCTCCGTCGTCCTCATCGCCGCCCTCTTCTTCCACCGGCGCGCCTATCTGCCGCTTGTCAAGCAGCAGGCCGCCGCGGCCAACGGCAGGAGCACGTGATGCGCCGCTTTCGGGGGATCATCCTGAGTCTGTTCGCCTCCTCCGCGTGCGCCGCGGCGACGCAGCCGTCGCCCGCCCCGGAGCGTCGGCCCGTCGCCGTCGTCGCCGCGATGATCGACGCCGCGACGCCCGGGGACGCCGTCCGTGTTCCGCCGGGCGTGTACGAGGGCAACCTCGTCATCCGTAAGCCCGTCACCATTGATGGCGGTGGCGTGGCCGTCTTCGACGGGCTGGGCCGAGGGACCGTCGTCGAGGTCACCGTCGCGGGCGTCACCCTCCGTGGGTGCATCGTCCGCGCGTCCGGCGACGACGTCACCGGCGAGTCCGCCGCTATCCGCGCCATCACCGGCCCCGTCACCATCGAGTCCAATCGCATCGAGGACGCCCTCTTCGGCATCGACCTGCGCGAGGCCCCCGACTCCGTCATCCGCGACAACGTGGTCCGCTGCAAGCCCCTCGACCCCGAACGCCGCGGCGACGGCATCCGCCTCTGGTGGAGCCACGGCTGCGTCATCGAACGCAACGCCGTCCACGAGTCCCGCGACATGGTCTTCTGGTACTCCGAGAACCTCACCATCCGCCACAACACCGTCTCAAACAGCCGCTACGGCCTCCACTTCATGTACAGCCACGACACCACCCTCTCCCACAACATCCTGTCCGGCAACTCCGTCGGCATCTACCTCATGTACAGCAACCGCATCACGCTCATCGACAACCGGATGCTCAACAATCGCGGCGCGAGCGGCTACGGCCTCGGGCTGAAGGACTGCGACGACATCGTCATCAAGGGCAACGCACTCCTCGCCAACCGCGTCGGCGTCTACGTCGACAACAGCCCCTCCTCGGTCGGCTCAACCGGCATCTTCGAGTCCAACATGATCGCCTTCAACGAGATCGGCCTCCTCGCCACACCCAACACACACAGCAACGTCTTCGTCACCAACGCCTTCATCGAGAACGAAGAACCCGCCACCACCCACGGTCGCGGCCAACTGACCAACAATGCCTTCGCACGCGAAGGGGTCGGCAACTACTGGTCCGACTACGCCGGGCTTGACCTCAACTCCGACGGTGTCGGCGACTCGCCCTACGAGCCGCGCAGCCTCTTCGGCGCCATGCTCGCCGGCGAGCCGAACCTCCGCCTCTTCGTCCACACACCCGCCCAGCGCGCCATCGAGTTCACCGCCCGCGCCCTGCCCGAACTTCGCCCCGTGCCCATGCTCATCGACCCCGCGCCGCTCGCCATGCCGCCCACGATCGGGTCGGAGATCGCCGATGCACCGCGATCGCGGGCGCCCATGGCCGCGCTCGCCGCGGGCCTGCTGCTCTCGGCCTTCGGCACGGCGTTCGCCCTCGGGCGCGAACGCCGCGCTCTGCCTGTTCCGGAGGGAGACCACGCATGATCACCGCAACGAACATCACCAAGAAGTTCGGCCGCGTCACCGCCGTCTCGGGCGTCTCGTTCGAACTGGCCGACGGCGCGTCGCTCGCGCTCTGGGGCAGCAACGGCGCGGGCAAGACGACGCTCATCCGCTGCCTGCTGGGAGTCTGCCGTTTTAAGGGACGGGCGAGCATCGGCGGCGTCGACGTTCGCCGCCGCGGCCGGCACGCCCGCGCCCTCGTCGGCTACGTTCCGCAGGAGCTCGCCTTCCACGACGACGTCCGCCTGGCCTCCGCGATGGCCTTCTTCGCGGGTCTCCGCCGCGCTTCGCCCGCCCGCGCCGCGCAGTCGCTCGCCGCGGTCGGGCTGACCGGGCACGAGCGCAAGCGCGTCCGCGACCTCTCCGGCGGCATGAAGCAGCGTCTCGCGCTCGCCATCGCTCTCCTCAGCGACCCCCCCCTCATCGTGCTCGACGAGCCGACCTCGAACCTCGACGCGGCCGGGCGCGGCGAAGTCGTCCACACCCTCCGCGCCCTCAAGCAGGCCGGCAAGACCCTCATCTTTGCCTCGCACCGGCCCGACGAGGTCATTGCCCTGGCCGACCGCGTCCTCGTCCTCGAGCGCGGCCGCATCGAGCGAGACACCACGCCCGCCGAACTCTGGCCCACCGAGAAGCCCGTGCAGGTCGTTCGCCTTCACCTCGCCCTGGCCCGGGAGGAAGACGCCGCCGACGCCCTTCGCCGCGCCGGGCACGCCGTCCATCTCAACGGCGAGGGGCTGTGCGTCGCTGTCGCGCGCGACCGCAAGGCCGAACCGATCAGCACGCTCGCCCGCCATCGCATCGAAGTCCGCGACATCGAAGTGCTCGACGACGTGCAGATCCCGGGGGTGACATCATGACCACGCTCGCTTCGTCCGCCATCACCGCCTCCGACGGCTCTCCCGGGCGTGCCACGACGCCCTCCCGCTCGTTCGTCGGTGGCATCGCCGCCTTCGCACGCCGCGAGTTCCGCGACGCCATCGCCAGCCGGTGGTTCCTCCTCTACACCGTCGCCTTCACCGTGCTCGCCGTCGGGGTTTCGTTCCTGTCGCTGAGCGGCGTCGGCTCGCACGGATTCGCGGGCTTCGGGCGGACCGCCGCCGGCCTGCTCAACCTCGTCATGCTCGTGGTCCCGCTCATGGCGCTGACCGCGGGCGCGGGCGCGATCGCCGGAGAACGCGAGCGGGGCACGCTGATCTACCTCCTCGCCCAACCCGTCTCTCGCACCCAGCTCATCCTGGGCAAATACGCCGGCCTCGCCGCCGCGCTCGTCTGCTCCCTCTGCATCGGCTTCGGCGTCAGCGCCGCCGTCCTCGCCTGGCGCACCGGGGGCGTCGGCATCACCGCCTTCGCCATGCTCGTCGCGTTCACGGCCATGCTCGCGCTCGCGATGCTCTCGGTCGGGGTGCTCATCTCCGTCGTCTCACGCCGATCCGCGGTCGCCACCGGCATCGCGCTCTTCGTCTGGCTCACGCTGGTCTTCGTCAGCGATCTCGGACTCATGGCCAGCTCGATCCTGTTCAGGCTCCGCGTTCAGGAGATCTTCGGCCTCGCGATCGTCAACCCGATGCAGTCGTTTAAGATGGCCGTCATCGTCAATATGAACGCCTCGCTCGACGTGCTCGGCCCGGTCGGCGCATACGCCTCGTTCACGCTGGGTCGCGCGCTTCCCTGGGTGCTCGCCGCGACCGTCGCCGCGTGGGCCGTCCTCCCCCTCCTCCTGGCCACGGTCCTCTTCGCACGGAGGAACTCGCCGTGAAGCGCGTCTCAGCAACGCTCATCGCGGCCGCCGGTCTTGCGCTGACCGGCTGCGGCAACCAGCCCGCCGACGGCCCGCCCGCCATCCGACTCGGCCACGACGTCTGCGCCGAGTGCAACATGATCATCAGCGACGCTCGCTGGGCCACCGCGACGATCGTCCCAGGCCCGCGCGGCCCCGAACCGCGACTCTTCGACGACTTCAACTGCCAGGTCAACTTCGAGAACGAGCACGCCGACGCCGAGATCGTCGCCCGCTGGTCGCACGATCATGCCACCGCCGAATGGCTTCGGACCGAGGGCGCGCACTTCCTGTTCACCCGAGACCTGCGGACGCCAATGGGCTCGAACGCCGCCGCTTTCGCCGGGCGCACAGACGCCGAGGCGGCGGCGGGCGCGATCGCGGCTCAGCGCGCGCAAGGACCGGACCGCGCCCCCGCCGTCGAGATCGTGCCCTTCGCCGCTGCCTGGAAGCGTCTCGGCGCGAAGGCCCCGTGACGGGCGCCCCCGTCACTCGCTCTTGCGGTCCTCCCGGCCGGAATCGCCCGGGGCGGGCTCGGGCATGTACCGACCCTTCGCCCGCCACGCCTCGTCGATGATCCGCAGGTAACGAAGCGGGTCCGCCTTCACCTTCGGGTGGCACTTCGCGCAGCAGAACCGCAGCAGCCGACCGGAGACCACCATCTCCGACGGCTCGCCCATCGACCCCAGTTCGCCACCCGCCACGATGCACGTCGTCAGGGGGTAGTCCTTCCGCTGCGCCTCCGCCGCCGCCTTGTCGAGTTTCTCCAGCAACGCGCGGGGGTCCGCCTCGAACTCCTTCGCGCATGTCCGGCAGCACAGCCGCACCAGCCGGTTGTTGAACACGATCTCCGTGGCCACGTCCCGCCCGTCCTCCTTCAGCGGCTCGTCCGACACGATGCACGTTTCCAGCGGGTAGAAGGGACGCTGGTCCTTCGCCATCGCCTCGTCCACCTTCTTCCACGCCGCCGCCGGGTCCGCCTCGAACCGCTCGATGCATCCCGCGCAGCAGAAACGCACCTCGCGCCCGTCGTAGCGTTTCACCACCGGGTCGCCCATCGAGCCGAGTTTCCGGCCCGAGATCGGGCACGTCGCGAGCGTGTACAGGTCCGTCCACGGCTCCGCGTCGGCGGCCGCGCCCGACTCGGGCTGCTTCCCCGCCCGCTCGCCGTGCTGCTCCTGCCCCGGCTCGCGCTTCGCCCGGGCGAGCGCCACGAACTCATCCTTGCGGGCCTCGTCCCACGAGAAGAACTGCTCCCCGCACCCGGGGCAGCACAGACCGATCGTCACGCTCTTGTACTCGACCGTCCCCGCGGACGCGACGATCGGCTCCTTTCCGATCGGGCACATCGCATTGACGGGCGGGGCCTGGCCCAGCGCGATCCGGCCGAGCGACGAGGCGAACACAGCGGCGCAAATCCAGAACTTCTTCACGGTGAACCTCCTTCATCTGATGGTATCAACGCTCCATCGCCGTCCGAAAGACGGCGCTTCCACTCGGCCCCCCAGCAGTACAGGATGGGCACGACGAACCATGTGATCGAGGCGACGACCATCCCCCCAAACGCGGGGATCGCCATCGGGATCATGACGTCCGACCCGCGTCCCGAGCTCGTCAGCACCGGCAGCAGCGCGATCACGGTCGTCGCGCTCGTCATCACCGCCGCACGGATCCTGAGCCGACCGCCCGAGACCACCGCCCGCCGGATTTCATCGACCGACCCGGGCCGATCGTCCCGCATCGACTGGTCGATCCGCGTCGCCATGATCACGCCGTCGTCGGTCGCGATGCCGAAGAGCGCGAGGAACCCCACCCACACCGCCACGCTCAGGTTGAACGGGCGCACCTGGAAGAGGTCGCGAAGGTTCGTGCCCATCACGTCCACGTCGAGGAACCAGGGCTGGCCGTAGAGCCACAGCATGGCGAACCCGCCGCCCCACGCCACGAACACGCCGCTGAACACCATCGCGGTGACCGAGACGCGACGGAACTGCAGGTACAGCAGCAGAAAGATGACGGCGAGCGAGAGCGGAAGCACGATGCTCAGCCGCTGCGCTGCGCGCACCTGGTTCTGGTACGACCCCGCGAACTCGAAGCTCACCCCCGGCGGCACCGTCAGTTCCCCCGACGCGATCTTGGACCGGAGCAGGCTGCGAGCCTGCTCAACGACCGCCACCTCCGCGTGCCCGGGCCGCTTGTCGAACAGCACGTACGCCACCAGGAACGTGTCCTCGCTCTTGATCATCTGCGGTCCGCGCCGGTACTCCACCGTCGCCAGTTCACGCAGCGGCACCTGCGCGCCGCCCGGCGTCGGAACCAGGATGTCGCCCAGCGTCTCGGGCTGGTCGCGCAGTTCACGCAGGTACCGGACCCGCACCGGGTACCGCTCGCGCCCCTCGACCGTCGTCGTCAGCGGCATCCCTCCCAGGGCAACCTCGATCACCTCCTGCACGTCCGAGATGCGCAGCCCGTACCGCGCGATCCGCTCGCGGTCGATGTCGATCTCCAGGTACGGCGAACCCACGACGCGATCCGCGAACACCGCGGCGGGTTGCACCGACGGAACCTCCTTCAGCGCCCGCTCCAGTTCCACTCCGAACGCCTCGATCGTCGCCAGGTCCGGGCCGTACACCTTGATCCCCATCGGCGCGCGGAACCCGGACTGGAGCATCACGATCCGCGTCTCGATCGGCTGGAGTTTCGGCGCGCTCGTCACGCCCGGCATCTCCGCCGCCGCCACGATCGCGTCCCACACGTCCTGCGCCGAACGCACCTCATCGCGCCACTGCCGGTACGGTCGGCCGTCGGGGTCCTCGACCGGCTCGCCCCGCTCGTCGCGGACGAACTCGCCCGTCGCCGGATCGACGCGGAACGTCAGCAGCCTTCCGCTCTCATCCGTCCGGTACTCGCTCCGATACTGGATCAGCGTCTCGACCATCGAGATTGGCGCGGGGTCGAGCGGGCTTTCAACGCGCCCGATCTTCCCCACCGCGATCTCCACCTCCGGCACGCTCATGATCCGACGGTCCAGTTCACGCAGGATCTCCGTCGCCTCGCCGATCGAGGCGTGCGGCATCGTCGTCGGCATGTACAGGAACGCGCCCTCGTCCAGCGACGGCATGAACTCGCTCCCCAGCCCCGGCAAGGCGTGCGAAACACGCACCACCGCCTCGCGCTGACGCACCCCCTCCGGCAGCCACCGGCCCCACAGGCGGTCGAACCCCAGCCACACCGTCGCCCCGAAGAGCACGACCAGCGCCGCGGGCGAGAGCGCCACGACCTTGTGCCGCAGCGACCACGCCAGCACGAACGGGAACATGAGCCGGACCAGCCAGAACGCGAGCAGCAACGCCCCCACGACCGTGCCGATGAACAGGGCGTTGCGCGAAAGCCCCGCCGCCGGCCCGAGCGGCTCCCACGCCGCGGCGAGCGCGACCAGCACGACGGCGACCGCGAGCAGGTTTGCCGACCACTCCAGCGCTCGGGCCAGGCGCCGCGGCAGCCGGTTCCGCGCAGCCTGGAACGCGCCGAACGCCGCGACAATGATCCCCGCCGGCGCATGGACGCGCACCGCCAGCGCCACTCCGATCAGCGCGACGATCACCCCCGCGGCGAAGCGGACCGCGCCGCGCCGCACCCGCAGCCCCAGCAGCACGTGCGCCGCCGAGGGCAGGATGGTCAGCGCGATCACGATCGACGCGATGAGCGCGAAGGTCTTTGTGTACGCGAGGGGCTTGAAGAGCTTGCCCTCGGCGGCCTCCATCGCGAATACGGGCAGGAACCCGACCACCGTCGTCGCCACCGCCGTCAGCACCGCGCTCCCCACCTCCGACGACGCCCGGTGGATGACCGACAGCGTCGGCTCGTCGGGCCCGGCCTCCCCCAGACGCCGCAGGATGTTCTCGGTCAGCACGATCCCCATGTCCACGATTGTTCCGATCGCGATCGCGATGCCCGACAACGCCACGATGTTCGCGTCCACCCGGAAGAGTTTCATGCCGATGAACGTCATCAGCACCGTGATCGGCAGCATCGCCCCGATCAGCAGGCTGCTCCGCAGGTGCATGACCATCACCACCACCACCACGATCGTCACCAGCACCTGCTGCGAGATGGCTGCGTTCAGCGTCCCCAGCGTCTCGCGGATCAGTCCGGTGCGGTCGTAGAACGGCACGATCGTCACGCGGCTCTCGGTGCCGTCGGCCAGGACCCTGCTCGGCAGGCCCTGCGCGATCTGCTCAATTCGCTGCTTGATGCGCTCGATGGTGGCCATCGGATTCGCGCCGTAGCGCACGACGACGACGCCGCCCACGGCCTCTTCGCCCGCCTTGGTCAGCACGCCGCGCCGCAGCGCGGGCCCGACCGACACCCTGGCCACGTCCCCGACGAGGATCGGCTGCCCCTCGCGCGCCGTGATCGCCGCGAGTTCGATGTCCTCCACGCTCTCGATGAACCCCAGGCCGCGCACGATGTACTCGACGCGGTTGGCCTCGATGGTGCGCGCCCCGACGTCCAGGTTGCTCGCTCGCACCGCGCCGACCACCTCGCCCAGCGAGACGCCCGCCGCCCGCATCGCGTCCGGGTTCACGTCCACCTGGTACTCGCGCACGAACCCGCCGATCGACGCGACCTCGGACACGCCCTCCACGCCGGCCAGCTTGTACCGCACGATCGAGTCCTGGATCGACCGCAACTCGTGCAGGTCCCACCCGCCGACCGGCCTCCCCTCGCGGTCGCGCCCCTCGAGCGTGTACCAGAACACCTGCCCCAGCGCGGTCGCGTCCGGGCCGAGCGCGGGCGCAACGCCCTCCGGCAGCGTTCCCGCGGGAAGGGAGTTCAACTTCTCCAGCACGCGCGAACGCGACCAGTAGAAATCGATCCGCTCCTCGAAGATCACGTAGATCGACGAGAACCCGAACATCGAGTAACTGCGGACGTCCTTCACGCCCGGGATGCCCAGGAGCGCCACCGTCAGCGGATAACTGATCTGGTCGTCAACATCCTGCGGGCTGCGACCGGGCCATTCCGTGAACACGATCTGCTGGTTCTCGCCGATGTCCGGGATCGCGTCCACCGGAACCGGGTCGCGCGCCAGCGGCCCGAGATCCCAGTCGAACGGCGCCACCAGCACGCCCCAGAACAGCGTCCCGATCAGCACGATCGCGACCACCAGCTTCTGCTCCAGGCAGAACCGGATCAGCGCGGCCACGGCGCCGCGAGGAGCGACGGAGGGGGGGGTGGTCACGGCTCGCCCTCCCCGCGCTCCAGCGGGGTGAATCGCTCACGAACCTCGCCGCAACGCAGCATCGCCGCGCCGAAGTACGGGTTCGCTATCGTCTCCGCACGCTGCAGCCAGTCCGCCCCGCGGCTGTCGAACGCCATCGGGCAGAAGGCCAGATGCCACGTCTCCGATCCGAGATGCCCGAAGCGGCGTTGCAGGTCGATCGCCCCCCCGCTCATGCGTCGGAAGCGATCACGCGCATCGTCGATCGACTCGGCCTGGCCCTCCTGCCGCAGGCGCGCCGCTGCGCGCCGCCATGCACCGAGCGGCTCGCCCACCAGCCCCGCCTCGCGCACCAGGTCCAGCGCACGCCGCAGGTCTTCTGCGGCACGGTTGAACCCGTCAAGGTCATCCGCCGCCAGCGACTCCTGCGAGTCAAAGTACGCCGAGTACACCGGCTTCAGCCCGAAGAGAAACAGGTCCGGCGTTCGCACGCGCGCCGGTGCGCTCGCCCCGTGCCCTTCGTGGCCCGCGGGCGCGCCGGCTTCGCCGCCCTCCGGCGACATCATGCTCGGCCTCGCCGCGATCTGCATCGCGCTGTCGATCCGGAACGCCCCGTTCACCACCACCGACTCGCCCTCGCGAAGCCCCTCACGCACCGTGTAGAACTCGCCCGCCCGCGGCCCGAGCACGACCTCCCGCCCTTCGTAGGTCGGCCGCTCGCTCCCCTCGACCACGACGTACACCACCGAGCGCGTGCCCGTGAACAGGACCGCCGAGCGCGGCACGACCAGCGGCGCGACCGCCGCGGCCGGATCGCCCACCACGCCCAGCGACTCCGCGGGCACGAGGTCCATCCCGCAGATGTCGCACTGCCCCGGGCCGTCCTTCACGACCGTCGGGTGCATGGGGCTGACCCAGCGGCCGGCGAGTTCATCTCCGACGACCGCGCCGTCCTCGGCGACGCGCGGTCGTACGACCGCCGACGCGAACATCCCCGGCTTCAGGCGGCGATCGGCGTTGTCCACCGCCACACGCACCGTCGCCGTGCGAGTGTCGTCCTTCACCACCGGCTCGATGAACGAGATGCGCCCCTCGAACACTTCGCCGGGGTGTGCTTCGACCGTGAATCGCACCCGTTGCCCCCAGCGCAGCAGCGGCAGCTGCGACTCGTACGCCCCGAGGTCCAGCCACAGCCGGGAGAGGTCCGCGACCGTCGCCAGCGGCGCGCCGGTCATCACGTAGTCCCCCTCGCGCACCGCCAGGCCGGTCACGACGCCGCCGATCGGGGCGAACACCGTCAGCCGGTCCGACGCGAACTCGCCGCTCTCCACCCCCGCCACCTGCTCCGGCGTCAGGCCGAAGAGCCGCAGTTTTTCGCGCGCCGCACGCAGCGTATCCTCCGTCGCGCGCCGCAACAGGTCGCTCGCCGAACCACCGCTTTCCGCGGCTGCCAGTGCCTGCCGAAGTTCCTCGAAGGCCGCGAGCAGTTCCGGGCTGTACATCTCCGCGAGGTGGTCCCCGCGGTTCACGGGAACGCCGACGTAGTTCACGAACAGCCTCTCGATCCGCCCCGGGAAGTACGCCGTCAGCCGCGCCACCGACGTCTCGTCGTACGCCACCTTCCCGTACAGCCGCACCTCCGCGACCGGGAAGAACCGGCGAGCCGCCGTCGTCTCCACGCGGCTCAGCGCGGCGGCCTCCGCGCTGAACGCGATCCGACGCCCACCCGCTTCGCCGTCCGCGTCGTCCGTCACCGGGATCAGGTCCATAAAGCAGATCGGGCACTTCGCCTTTGGGTCCGGCAGCCGGACCTGCGGGTGCATCGAGCACGTGTATATCTGCACCCGCCCATCGCCGGCAGGCTCGCTCGCCGCCGCGCTCTCCTCCGCCCGAGGCTCAGGCGTGGGCCGGGCGAGCCGGTACCCGCCCGCGAACGCCGCCACGATGAGCACGACCGCAACGACGGCGCTCGTGCGCCGCCAGAGCCATGCCCCCAGAGACCTCGCGCCGGTCGTGAAGCGTTTCACGGCTCATCCTCCTTTGCGTCGTCCTCCGGCTCCGTCGGGAGCATCGACCCGGCCAGCCGGTTCAGCCTTGCCATCGCGATGCCCCGGTCCGCGCGCGCTCGCTCCGCGGACATCGCAAACTCGAGCAGCGTCCGTTCGGTGTCCAGCAGGTCGAGGAAACTCGTCTCCCCCGCACGGAAACCCGCCAGCGACGCGCGGAGCGACTCCTCCGCCTTCGGGATGAGCGTCCGTTCGTACAGCCCGACCCGCCGGTGAGCGTCGGTGTGCTCGAACCACGCCCTCGCCATCTCCGCCGCCACGCGGTTCGCTTCCCCTTCGCGCTCGTGCGAGATCGCCAATCGCCGGGCCATCGCCTCGCGCACGGCCGCGTCGTACTTCTCGCGCCAGAGCGGCACGCTCATCCCCAGCCTCAACCTGAGCGGATCGCCGTCGGGGCCGTCGCCCATGTCGCTTTCCAGGAACATGTACTCGACGCCCGCGCCGAACCCCGGCAGCCCCTCCAGGCGCGCGACGCGTTCGAGCCGACGCTGCTCCTCCGCCCGCTCGTCGAGCGCGAGCAGACCGGGGTTCGCCCCGCGCGCCATGCCGACCAGCGCGGCCTGGCTCTCCCGAACGACCCGCCCCGGGAGGCGTCCCATCGCCGGAACGGCCGCGTCCGAAGGCCGGTTCAACGCCGCGTTCAACTCCGCCACGAGCGATGGACGCATCGCGAGCAACTGCGCGAGCCGGTCCTCCAACTCCCCGAGTTCAACCTGCGCCCGGATCAACTCCGGGTGCGAGCCGGCCCCAACCCGATACCGAGCGCGGATCACCTGCTCCAGCGACACCAGCAGGTCGAGGTTCTCTCGCGTGATCCCGATCGCCGAGTCGAGGAACGCGGTCTCGTGCACGGCAATCGTCGCACGCTCTGCCACCGCCAGCCGCGCCGCCTCGAACTCGCGCCACGCCGACGCCGCCCCGTGCATCGCCGCGGCCTCGCGCCCGCTGAGCGTGCCGGGCCACGGGAACTCCTGCATCGCCCCGATCATCGCCTCGTCGCTCCGGAAGTCGTACTCGAAGTCGGCGCGTGGATCGGGCAGCGCACGCACCTGCGGCATCCGCTCGACCGCGGCTCGCCACCGCTGATACGCGCTCTCGACCTCGGGGCTGTGGTACAGGGCGTACCGCACGTAGTCGTCCGCCGATGGGGCGTCGCCGAGAGCAGGCCCCGCCTCCGCTTCCGCCGCGCGGTACGCCGACGCCGGGACTGCTCCGCTCCCGTGCGGACGTGCGCGCACCGACGGTCGGCCTTCTCCTCGGGGCGGTTCGAGCGGCGAGGCGCACGCCGTCAGCAGCGCGGCCGCCGCGACGCCGCACGCGCACGCGATACATCGCGATGCCATGTCAGGCTCCTGGATGCGATGGGACCGTGGAATGTAGAAGCGATCGTCAGCGAGCGCGCCGCCACGGGCGCGCACCGCTCCTGCGGGGGCACGCCCCTACGTTCGCCAGACCCCGATCAGGGCCTGCACGCCATTGTGCCCCAGCCGCTCCAGCAGCGAGAGGCCGCAGGGCTTAATCGCCCGCGTCGCCGGCTCCGGCTCGACGATGCGAACCTCCGCTGTCCGTTGTACCTGCACAGCCGTGATCTGGTCGCGCTCCGTCGAAGGGTGCGGTGCGGGAGCGGGCTTCGCAGGCTCGCGCGTCGGCGCCGTCACGCACCGGCATGGCCCCTCGCTCCGAAGGCAGTACGGCGTCTCGATCCGCTCTCCGCAGCACGACACCTGAACGACGATCTCGTGGCAGGCCGGATCCCCCTCGCAGTTCCCATCCCCCCCCGGCAGCCCGCGAACGACACCCCAAGCGGGGGACAGGCCCACCAGAACCAGCACCGACATAGCCAACCATCGGAGCATGTCCTACCAGTCTATCGGCCCCAATGAGCGCCGCCAACACCCCCGGAGGCGATTCTCCGCTCCCACCCACGGCGCCCACGCTGAGGCCGCGTCGCTGGGGCACGGGGTCAAGTCCGCATCAGATTCCTGCGTCGATGCCAGGGAGTGGGCAGAAACCGCGACGGACCCGGCGGGTCTTCGATGTCGCTCGCTGCATGGTCCGCTGCGGCACGGCGGGAAACGCTGGGCCAGCCTCACGGATGGTCTCGCATCGCCGCTCAATGGCGAGCCGGAGCCTTCGTTCGCAAGTGCCGCCATTGCAGGAATTTGCACCGGCACCTGTGAGGATTCAGCAATGGGCAGGGCCGGACTTGAACCGGCGACACCCGCATTTTCAGTGCGGTGCTCTACCAACTGAGCTACCTGCCCGGTCGCCGCTCGTGGAATGCACGAGGGGCGGGAGTGAACGGTACGATATCACGTCGCGGGGGGGCGTCAACACCCCTGTGGAACGGCGGTCGGCAGGCGGACCGCCGACATCCGGGCAGATTGGCGATCCTGTCCGGTCCGGGATACTTGCGCCCCCGAGCCGGATGGCCCGTTGTGCGGCTTCCCGCGGAAGTGCGTCGCCGTTGCGGCGGCACCGCGTCCACCAAGTCACGCGCGAACTCGAACCGCTGCCCGGCGTGGGGGATGGATCCCAACTCGTGAGAGTCGCCGCCAACGCCGGCGACGACGGACGCCACTCGCCGCCGACAGACAGACCGGAGAGGATCGGGCTGCCGGCCGGACCGGCGCGTGCCGATTGACGGCGCACGGCATCCCAGCCGCCAACCGATGCCCGGAACGTCGTGGTCTCCATGGCGTTGCTTGCGACGGCACACCAACCATCTGCTCGGAGGCGGCGCCGACGGCGCTTCCCACAAAGATTGTCGTTCCAAGGAGTTACAGCCCGTCACTCCGCCGCGAGTTCACGGTGTCGGTTATTACTCCGCAGTCCGATCGCCATCGTCCCAATGCTTGGTGGGCAGTGTTCACGGAGCTATACAAGGGCCGGTTCTTGTAGGCGGCGCCGGCCGCGTGTCGTGCGATTTGGAAACACTTCGGTCATCTTTTCTTTTCTTTTTTTGTGACGTTGAAGCCTCCGGGGTTGACAACCAGTCATGCCACTTGTTAGACCGTTGCCGCTGGGGCTGGCCAATCCTCCACTCCCCCTGCATCATCCAGGAGCGACCCCATGTCGCGGAATCAGTCATTCGGTCGAGAGCCTGCCCGCAGTCGTATGCCCGTTCTCCGCGGGGTAGCGGCCGCGCTTGCGGCGTGCGTGATCGTGGCCGTCGCCGCGGCGAACGCCTGGACGACGTTCGACGATCCACCCGCGGACCTGCGGTGGAACCTGACGGATGAGCGTGGAAGAGTGTACTTCGGGGTTCGAGTGGACAGCCAGGGAGAGCCCATCTCTGTCTCGTGTGCGGACCTGGTTCCGGGCCAGGGGGGGATTCCGTCGGGGTGCTGGGGGGCGAGGACGTTTAAGGTGGGCTGCTGGCCATTAGCCAGCTGCACAGAGCCTTGGGGTGATGGCGCAACCATCGGTTACGCATGGGGATGCACTGGAAACTGCGATAATGACGACGAGGTTTGGACACACGGGGTGGGCAAACTCTGGGGATCCCGCCTGAACGTGGACCTCGAAGTTGGCGTGACCCCTCCCGACTTACCCGGTCGGTCATCGAACCCCGTGCTCAGCTCTTCGGCGCTGGTGCCGGCGTCTGCGGGGATGATCACGAGGCCAGTCGCGCGATGGGAGCGCCCGATGCTCGCCGGCGCAGTCGATCTCGTTACGGGTATACCGATGGTCCAGGAGGTGGACCTGGAGTTGCCGTTCGGCTCGGCCGTGTATCGCCACATGCGAACGTATTCCGAGCCGCCTCCTGGCGTGCACGAGATCTCCTGCTTCGATGAGACGTTGCTCAACGCCAAGAAGAACGAGTACAACGGCGAGCCGTGGCAGGGCGGGATCATCGCTGGCGACTACTGGGATTGGCACGGCCAGGGCTGGATGATGGGCGAAGCGCCGCTGTTCCTGATCGACGCCCACTACAACCACGTCGTCTATGCCGGCGAGGACTCGCCGCGTCGCTGCTACTTCATCCCCGACGCCCACCACGCGATCCCGTTCATTCAGGATTCGGTGTACGGGGACTACATCGCTCCGCCGCAGTTCGGTGCGTACCTCGAACACAACGGTGATTGGGTGTCCGCTACGGAGAACGAGGCAGGATACTGGGATTCACCCCCAACCCTGTACCGCGTCTGGCTCTTCGACCGGACGGTCTGCTACACGATCCGAGCGATCTACGAGGACGTGTATCCTGGCCTGCTGCCGCCGGAGGGCTTCGACCCCGACCCGGAGAGAGAGGATGCCGAGCACATCTATCCCCGAAGCGATCACGAGAGCCCGCGTCCAGGCCAGTACGGCACAAACTGTTGGACGAACGGGGTGCCGTACTGGGGGCTTGTCGAGCGTATCGACGATCGCTTCGGGAACTGCATCGACATCGAATACTGCGAGCACAGGTCGTATGCACCGGATTACCCGGTGGTTGACGACGCGGCGGAAGACGACTGCAAAATCTGCTGCCAGACGTGCAACGAGAAGGGCCAAATCTCGCGCATCCGGCTGATCTCTGGTGCGCCGCTCGCGCTGTCCGTCTTTGACGCGGGCGCCGACGCGTTCGACGTGGACATCGACCCCGAATCGAGCACACAGGTTCAGTGGACGCTGTTGTTCAGCTACCGCTCGTTCCCGTTCTACGAGTACAGCCGGGACACCTATGGCACTCCGTCGTATGTCGAGAAGGCCTACGAGTACCACAGTCAGAACGCCGTCCACTCGATCCACGTCTACGACGGGCACATATCGGATGGCGAACCGACGTGCAGAACAATCCACTACTCGGAGTTCGTCCCGGCGGACGCGGAGTTCGACCCCGGCGACGACGCTGCGGTGAGGATCGGAGAGCTCGACGCGGTCGGAGCGCCTGTTCCCGACGGGTGGAGGTACCAGCTTCGCTACCTTTACACGGAGCCGCAGTACGAGCTGAACACGAGCGATCCGGAGGATTACAGCTACTACGGCGCGTTGTACGGGTACGCCTGCCCCGATCCGGCGTACGTCCCGTGGCTCATCAAGGCAACCCGGCTCGAGGTGGCGCCCGCGGAGACGGAACAGGATCCCGAGATTCACGAGAGCGTCACGCTCTATCGGTACGATTCTCGCGGGCACGAGCGCATCGATGGAGTGTTCGACAACAACACGCACGAAGATGGTGAGGAAACCGGAGCGGGGATGGCGCCGCGGCTCTACTACGCCTGGCTCACGACACTGCGCGACATCTACCGTGACGCGACGATCCGATCGGCGCTCGAGCAACTGAACGGATCGGGGGAGTTCGGGACGTGGACCGTCAACCATCTGCTCGTCGGGAGGCGAGTTGGCGGTACTAGAACGGACTGGCTCGACGAGATTGAGTTTGAACTGGTGCCCGACGGAGGAGACGCCATGAACCTTGAGCCGGTTGTGGGCTTCTGGCGTGACCTCGCCGATACGACGCTGATCCGCTGGAACAGACACGACACGCTGCATTCGCATCAAGGAGACGGTGATTTCGCCGAGCCAGCGTCCGCGACATTCGGCGCATTCGATGACTTTGAACTGATGGGGTGCAAGTTCTCCGAACACCTGTTCCCGTTCGTGGCGCTTGAGCCCGCGAAATGCAAGCTCATCGCCCCCGGCGTCCATGTCCTTGTTGATCGGAGCGCCGGTAGTGGCGGCCGTACGTACCGGGTCTACCGCTTCATGCAGACAGCGGTTGAGCATGACTTCATCGGCTCCACGTTTCGGTTCGGGCCCTGGAGTATGGACGTGAACAGCGTCTACCCACCAGAGCGGGCGGTCTACCACTTCCCCTATCGGCGGATCTGCACGTCAGACGAGGCCGCGAATCCCGGAGGCGTACCCCTCAGTGAGCCGCTGTGGATCACCGTCGTCGACGAGTACCGGAACGTTGAGGATGCTTCGCTTGCAGAGGGAGAGGCCGAGTCAGGCGTGAGTGCGGAGTGGAGTGATGGAAAGCACCTGCGCTTTCCTCGGACGCGCCGGGTCGTGCAGATGAACGCGGCGGGGTTCGTGATGTACGACGGACGGTGGAATCTTGAGTCCGGGGAGACGGAGCAGGAGGGGATCCGGCAGGTGTTCGAGTACGACGCGGCCGGCAGGTTGGTTCAGCACAAGACGGTCGGGTGGGGAACATCGGAGAATCTGAACCCTGGCGACGAGGGGCTGATTCTCGTCTACGAGTACGGGAACCCGAACCCGGAGGATTCGGACAACAACGGGATCTACGACGACACCGAGGCGCCGAAGGAGATTCTCGCCCGGGGCATCAAGCGGGGAGACACGGGGGACGTCGCGCTGCTCGAAACGCACGAGTACGAGGAGGATCGACCGGACCTGCCGAGCCGGTCCATCGTCTATCTGGAGCCGGACGAGGAGCCGAGCGCATCCATCATCGACTACGAGTACGCGTTCAACAAGGACCCGGACGGCGTTGATGGGGAGAACGACCCCAAGGACTGGCTGATCGTCGAGCGGACGGTGCTGGGGCCGGCGTTTGAGAGCGACGAGGGCGGCGGCGTGATGGGTGAGTACCGACCGCGGGAGACGCAGTTGTTCAAGGACGGGGATCCTGAGACGCCCGGGCGGGGACAGGTCGAGTGGCGGGTGTACGGGCTGGACTTCGTCGGGGAAGTCGGCGGTCGCTACGCCACGCGGTTCTTCGACTACACGCTGTACGACGACAAGGGGCGCGCGCGCCGGGAGGTGCTGGATGCTGAGACGGGCGCGAGTCTCGGGACGATGCAGGATTACCGGCAAGACGACCCTCAGAACATCGATGGCGAGGATGACTTGGGCAATGTGCCTGCCTATCCGAACGAGTGGGCTCGCGTATCTGCGTCCGACCCGCTCCACTACACGACGAAGCGCCGTCACACGTGGTACGGGCCGGAGGTGGTCGAGACGCCGGCGGAGCGGCAGACGTGGTACGTCTACACCTGGCACGAGGCGGAGCGCCAGACGAGGGTGTTCAACGGGTTCAGTGCGTTCTCGCCCGGGCAGCCGCACGCGCCGGGACAGATCATGGGCGGTGGCTCGCGTCTCAATGATCTCGACGAGGTCGTCTGGCACTGGGGTTCGACGGGGTCTCTCGCCACACACACGTACGACGTCGTGAGAGCGACAGCGCTGAGCTACGACGCCGCGGGCCGGCCCGTCGGCGCGGAGGCGACCGGCTTCGACGGGAAGAAGGTCTCGATCGACGTGCGGTACGACGACTTCGGCGGGTTCGTGCGCGAGCGGACGCCGGAGGGGACGCTCAAGCGGACGTACCGCGACCCGCTGGGCCGGCCGGAGCGGGTCTTCACCGGGACGCGGGACATCCACGAGTTCTGGGGTTATCTGAGCGAGGAAGACGACAACCTGATCCTGACGGAGCGGAACACCTACGGCACGGGGACGACGAACGCGTACAAACTGGTCACGACGCGGCACTTCCGCGAGCGGCCGGCGGACCAGTACGCCACGGACGAGTGGACGGACACGGGGTGGCTGGAGGAGCGTCGGTACGACTGGCGGATGCGCGAGATCTGGGTGCGGACATCCGAGGAGGGCGCCGACAACACTCCGAAGTCGCACCGGGTCACGCTGTATGACCATCAGGACCGGGTACGGTTCGTGGTCGAGTACGGGGCCGAAGCGCCGGAACCGGACGATTTTGGCAACATGACGATCGGGGGCGTCGCGCTTGACGGTCTTGCGACGCTGCCGACGGCCGCGGGGATTCTGTCGGACCAGACCGCTGAGGAGTACACGATCCTCCGGCTGACGGAGACGGTCTACAACGCGGCCGGGCAGGTGGAGCGGCAGCTCGAGTACGACGTGAGCGACGAGAGCGGGGAGAGTTTCCTCGCGACGATCACGTACTACGACCACGGCAACCGGCCGATCGTGCAGATCGCGCCGAACACCGCGCCCGTGCTGACGGCGTACGACGCGAAGGGGCGGGTGGCGTCGCGCGCCGTCGTCGTCGATTTCGCGGAGGAACCCCCGTTCGAGATCGAGCGGACGGACACGGAGTACGACGCGGACGACCATGCGATCGTGGTCACGACGTGGCGGCGGGCGCACGACAAGTCGGATACGGCCGAGGACGATCCGGTGCTCGACGAGAGCAACGCCGTGCGCACGGTGGCGTGGAACTGGTACGACCCGGCCGGGCTGCTGATCGCAACGGCCGACCTCGGGACGGGCGCGCACGGCGGCGACCGGGACGGCGAGTTCGTCAACAGCGCGATCCCGGAGGAGTACAGTTTCAACGCGCCGTCCGTGGACTCGGATGGCGAGGTCGAGCGCAACGGCTGTCCGGACTGGGCCACGCTGACCTGCTTCATGTACGACAGCGCGGGGCAGAAGGCGCTCGTCGCCACGCAGACCTCGTACGACCCGTCGGGGCCGACGCACACCTACCGCGTCGATCGGTTCTACCACGACGGGCTCGCGAACCTGGTCTTCCTCGACGAGAACTCGACCGAGCCGATCGACTCGCACGATCGGGTCCGGACGGCGTACCTCTACGAAAAGGGGCAGCTGGTCAAGATCGCCGGCGTGCTCCCCGGGCACGGCAACGGGCAGATGCTCCAGGTGGACGGGCCGGGCGAGGTCGCGGCCGGGCAGGGATCCGCCGCGGGTGAGCGGCGTGCCGCCGGGTATCCGCGCCCGAACTGGAGCGCGACGGACGGCACGCTCCAGGTCACGGTCATCGACTACGAGGGGCCGCCGGCGGGCGAGAACGAGCCGGGGCTTGGGGCAGAGGTGTACGCCGGCGAGGGCGAGGCGCCCAGCCGCACGTACTCGTGGCCTGCGCGCGTGTTCTTCCCCGACCCGGCGACCGGCCAGCCGGACCTCGGCGGCGACGCTGACCTCGCGTTCACGTACAACGCCGACGGTTCGGTTCGGACGCGGGCGGACCGTCTGGGTCGGGTGTTCACGCACGAGTACGACCAGCGTGGTCGGCGTGTGCGGACGCGGGTGTCGTACCCGGCGGGGCTGTTCCCGGAGGGGTACGAGCCGTTCGACCTGGCGGACCTGTTCACGTTCGGGTACGACGTGCGTGGGAACCTGACGGTGGCGACGGCGGGTCTGGACGTGAACGAGGACGGCGAGCTGGACGGCGTGAACGACGTGGTCATCGCGCAGGGGGTGTTCGAGTACGACGCTCGTTCGGCGTTGGTGCGGGAGTGGCAGTCGTGGGGCGGGGAGGCGGACCTGGACGAGCAGACGGGTTCGCCGCGGGTGGAGTATGCGTGGGAGTACGTGTCGGCCTGGGAGGGTGGGGGTTCGGCGGGCGGTTCGCCGGGTCCGGGTGAGAACGTGCACCGGCTGTCGGGGATGCTGTATCCTGCGCGTGTGCAGACGGGGACGCGGCTTGAGGTCGGGCTGGTGTACGGGGACGACCCGGCGGGGGTGGACAACGCGCTCTCGCGTGTGAGCCGCATCCAGCAGGTGGCGGACTCGGCGGTGGAGCGGCTGGTGCAGTTCGCCTACGCGGGGGCGGACCGGCGGGTGGGGGGGTCGGCGTGGGCGAAGGCGAGTGGGGGTGGGAGCGGGCTCGAAGAGGCGTTCCGGCAGGCGTTCGACGACGGCCAGACGCTCGGGTACCCCGGCCTGGACCGGTTCGGCCGTGTGCTGGACCTGCACTGGACGCTGTCGGACGGTGAGACGACGGTGCAGCGGTTCGGGTACGGCCGCAACTCGGCGGGGGACCTGCTCCATGCGCGTGTGGAGCAGGAGGACGCGGTGAACACGCGTTCGTGGCTGTACGGGCACGACGGGCTGTCGCGGCTTCGTTCTGCGGAGCGTGGCGCGCTGGAAGAGGGCAACGCAGCGATCGAACGGGACCAGGGCCTGCCGACGCCGCGGCGTGTGTCGTGGGGGCTGGACCGGCTGGGGAACTGGACCGAGGGGGCCGGTCAGACGGACGGCGGCGGGGCGTTTGTGTACGCCGGCCGTGTCGAGGAGTCGGACGACGATCTGGACGGGGAGTACGAGTCGGGTGAACTCGTGGAGGCGCGGGCGCACGCCGCGGACCTGCGCAACCGGCTGACGGAGGTCGAGACGGACACGGGGGGGGGGCCGGCGGCCGAGGCGATCGTCTATGACCTGGCGGGGAACCTGGTCGCGGACGATCTGTACTGGTACCAGTACGACGCGTTCAACCGGCTGGCGTGCGTGCGGCTGAAGGGGACGCTGGAGTTCGACGCGGACGGGTTCGTGGTTGACGGGACGCCGGGGGCGTGGCGTGCGCACTTCGCGTACGACGCGCTGGGGCGGCTCATCAGCAAGCAGGTGCCGTGGGGATCGCAGGGCGCGGACGAGCGCTGGTGCTGGTACTACTACGACGGCGTGCGCCGGATCGTCGAGGTCTTCCGCGACCCGCTGGTGACGGGCGGCGGCATCGGCGGCGGCGTGCCGACCGGCAACTACACGACCTACACCGACCGCGAGTACGTGTGGGGGCCGGACTATGTGGACGAGTGCCTCTGGCAGATCGACAAGATCGGCGACGCGGCGTTCGTCTTGCAGGACGCCAACTACAACGTGGTCGGCCTCGTGGACGACGAGGGCGGCCTGCTGCGCCAGTACGCCTGGGACCCCTACGGCCAAGCGATCGCGGTCGATTCCCTGGGCATCTTCGGCCACAACCGGCTGGGCCACCAGGGGCTGTTCTTCGACAGGTTGGACGCCAACGCGCCAAACGCCGACCTCACGGCGACGGCCCGCGGCGTCTACTACGCACGCAACCGGAACTACGAGCCGCGGCTGGGAAGGTGGATGACGAGCGATCCGAACGGGACGGGGTTGGCGGTGACCGACGCATTGGCCATGCACGGCGGCGGACTGGGCGCCGGCGTCGGGGGGTTCGACGCGCAACGCCTGTACGGCGACGGGCTCAGTCTCTACGCCCACGTGCGATCGCGCCCGACGGGCCTGACGGACCCGACGGGCATGTCTGTCGGGCTGATCGCCACGCTCGTCGTGCAGTCGATCGATATGTACGACATGGCTGTGGGGTCCCTGGAAGAGGCGCTGATGGGCATGGCCATGGCGCTCGAAGTGTCGGCGATGCTCGACGCGTACGCTTTCGATCAGGCGGTCACGGCCGACTTGGCGCTGGACTGGAGCGTCTCGGACGACTTCTTCGGCTACGGAGGTTACGGGGGGGGAAGCGGTGGCGGAGGTGGCGGCCGCAGCAAGTTGATTGTCGCCAAGGTGAAGAAGGGCAGCCCCGGGGTGAAGCCGCCGTGGAGCGCGAGGCGGCAGCACGGCGGCATGACGCACTGGGGGGGAATGAGAGCCAAGTACAGGACTGTGCTGCAGGACCTCCAGCGGCGAGGCGTCACGCCACGCTACGGCACGCTACGGACGAACCAGGCGCTGGTGGATCCGAACGGCAACATCATCCGGACTTCGGACGGGAAGATCATGCGGCCCGACGTGCAGTTCGTCGGCTCCGACGGCAAGGTGTACGTGATCGAGATCGGGGTAACACAGGGCGAGAAGGCTCTGCAAGCTTTGGGTCCGAAATACAAGCGCATGCTCGGCAAGGACTTCGGCGACTATTTCCCCGCTCACTACCCATAGTATTCGCGCATGACCAAGGCGAATCTCAAGCTGATCCCGCTCAAGAACGAGTACGTCTCGCTGGTGTTCTACTTCTCGACGCCGCCGGACATGCCCGCGCTTGGCCGCGCGATGCACCGGCTCATCCGCTGCGCCCTCGAGAACGCGCACCCACCCGCGGCCGATCTAGACCTGTATCCTGAGGATATTCTTTCGCCACGTGATCCTATCTGGGTACTTGGCGGACCGGCGCAGATTTATTCTCATACCGTGAGGGGCATCGCGCCGGGCAACGAGAACGGCTTGGATATTCTCCTGGATCTTCCGGCAGAAACAGCACGGATGGCGATCAGTCGCGAGCGTCGCGACTCCGAGACCAAGGAGTGGATGCTCATCTGGTCCATTAACTACACGCCTCCCGCAGAACCAACCGGCACCGAGTACTTCGCGCTCGACGCACGTCTCCAGGCCCACTTCCACGTCACGCTCTTCGCGCCGGAGGAGGTAGTATGGAACGAGGAGGACCCCGACATCCTCGACGCCGTGAACTACGACCCCCGCGCCCGCGCCCTGGTCGACGGGTTCCTCGACGTGATGGGCGGCATGGACGGCGTCTACACGGGCAACGTGGAGGTCGTGTACGAGTCGGAGACCGCCCGCGGCCTGTACTACTCGAACCCCTCGGTCACGCAGCGCAAGATCCCGTGGCACCGCCAGATCGAGCACGCCCTGTGGGCGAACGCGGGCGATGACCGCCACAACTTCGTCCGCAGGGTTTCGTGGGGGAACTTCCTCGGCCCGCACATCGCCAAGCGCCTCGACCCCGACGGGTCGTGGATCGAGAAGTTCAAGTGCTACCGCACGAACCCGAACATGGAGTACGTCGGCGAGCAGTGGTCCCGCCGGTTCGAGAACGGCTCCTTGTTCCTGGCTGTGAGCGAGAACCCGCTGCACGTCAGCCAGTGGGACGTGCCCGGCATTGGTCTCATCCAGGCGCCCTGGATCACTGCGGCTTGGCTGCACCGCGAGTTCAACAAGGCTGGCATCCTCCTGTGATCCGCATGGCTCTACGTTGTACCTGGGCTGTCTTCCTCGTGCTGTTGGCCACGAGCGGGTTCCTTCACGCAAGTCGCGTGGAGGAGTCGGACGACGACCTGGACGGGGAGTACGGGGCGGGCGAGCTGGCGGTGGCGCAGGCGCACGCCGCGGACCTGCGCAACCGGCTGACGGAGGTCGAGACGGACACGGGGGGGGGGCCTTCGGCCGAGGCGATCGTGTACGACCTGGCGGGGAGCCTGGTCGCGGACGATCTGTACTGGTACCAGTACGACGCCTTCAACCGGCTGGCGTGCGTGCGGCTGAAGGGGACGCTGGAGTTCGACGCGGACGGGCGGGTGACGGGCGGTGCGCCGGGCGCCTGGCGTGCGCACTTCGCGTACGACGGGCTGGGTCGTCTGATCAGCAAGCAGGTGCCGTGGGGGGCGCACGCCTCGGACGTGCGGTGGTGCTGGTACTACTACGACGGCGTGCGCCGGATCGCCGAGGTCTTCCGCGACCCGCTGATGGTCGGCGGAGGGATCGGCGGCGGCGGCCCGCCCGGCGGGGGGGGGTACTCGACCTACACCGACC
>JBDIVY010000002.1:0-395511 GCA_039794165.1 Phycisphaerales bacterium | reverse complement strand
CGGACTGGAGCACGCTGATGATGAGGCCGACGGCGACGCCCGCGAGGAGGATGGGCGCGGCGATCTTGAGGACGATGAGCAGCGTCTCGCGGACGAGGAGCACGGATGATTCGTCGTACGTCATGCGACCTCCGCGGCGCACCCGAGGCACGCCAAAGTCCGACAGGCGTGGCCCGCGAACTCGGCCGCGGCGGGCCAGGCCGCGGCGGCGGCGTGCTCGACGCCTGAGACGGGGGCGAAACTGGCGAGCAGCCCGCCGACGACGAGGGTCCAGCCGTCGACGAGGACGAAGAGGAGCAGTTTGAAGGGGAGGCTGATGAGGACGGGGGGGAGCATCATCATGCTCATGGAGATGAGGAGGCTGGCGATGACCATGTCGATGACGAGGAAGGGGAGGTAGACCTTGAAGCCCATGAGGAAGGCGGTTTTGAGTTCGCTGAGCATGTAGCCGGAGACGAGGGAGGCGGTGTCGACGTCGGCGCGCGTGAGTCTGGAGGGGTCGGAGACGTCCACGCCGCGATGCTCGAGGACGACGTAGAGGCTGGACCAGTTGCCGGTGGCGGCGATCTGCTCGAACATGAAGTCGCGGAAGGGCTGGCGGGCGCGTGCCCAGAGGTCCTCGTAGTCGGCGACCTCGCCGCGCTGGTAGGGGACGACGGCGTCGTCCCAGACGCGCTGGACGGTCGGGGCCATGACGGTCATGGTCATGAAGAGGGCGAGGGCGGTGATGACCTGCGGGGGAGGGACGTTCGCGGTGCCGAGGGCCTGCCGCAGCAGCGCGAGCACCACGATGATGCGCATGAAGCAGGTGGCCATGAGCATGATCGACGGCGCGAGGGCGAGGACGGTGAGCAGGAGAAGGACGCTCATGGCGCTGGAGATGCCGTGGGCCGGCTCGTCTGGGCTTGTGGGGAGCGCGCCGGCAGCGGAGTTGAGGATCGCGATTGGGTTGAAGGATGCGGACGGGTCCGCCGCGGGCATGGGGAGGGGCGGGCCGATCTCGGTCTGGGCGAAGGCGGGTGCGCACGCCGCGAGGGCGAGCAGAGCCATGAGCGTGAATCGCGGGAGGCCGCTCATCGTGCGTCCCCCAGGCCCGCGCTGCGGAGTTGGGCGACTCGGCGGCGCAGGCCCTCGATCGCGCTCTGATCGGCACGCTCGCCGGGGGTGGGCCACGTGACGCCGGGGGCGTCCTCGACGTGGGTAGCGTCGAAGCGGCGGAGCATCGAGGTGAAGCGTGCGCTCATCGACTCGTCGGCGGCGTCGCGGGTCTTGACGAGGAGGGAGGCGACGTCCTCGGCGTCGTCGAAGGCGCAGAGCGTTCGGAAGCCCCCCCCGCCGCCGCGAGCGGCGTGCGATTGGGAGAGGAGGAGCACGCGGCGGTCGACTTTCAGGAGCACGAGGCTCTGGCCGCGGCCGGCGGGGTAGCGGCCGAGGACTTCGAGCACGCCCGAGGGCGACGGGCCGCCCGGCCCGAGGGCGACGGCGAGCGTGGGGCCGGACCGCGCGAAGCGGCGGAGGGCGACACCTGCCGCGAGGATGACGGCGAGCACGCCGGCGAGGGCGACGATGGTGCGCGTCCATCCGGCGTCGGCTCGCGGCTCGCCCGCGCCGAGCGCGGTTGACTCGCGTGATTCGGCGGCGATGGTGGGCGTCGCGGGTCCGAGGGAGAGGCGCTCGGTGGCCGCGGACGGGTCCGGCTTCGCCGCGGCGTGATCGGCTTGCGATTCGATGTGCGTTGCGGTTGGCGCGGGCGGGCCGATGTCCTGCGCATGGGCGCAGGCCGCGGTGCAGACCGCCAACGCCACCGTGCATGTCGCTCGAACGTGGGGCATGTCGCCATCCTGGCTTGTACGCGGGCGGCTCCACCGCCCGGTGACCCGTCAGCGGGCCTTGGCCTGGGCGTCGGCCGAGGGGTCGATGATCTCGTTGATTCTGACGCAGAAGTTGTCGTTCAGCACCAGCACCTCGCCCCGGGCGACGGGACGGTCGTTGACGTAGACGTCGACCGGGTCGCCGGCGAGTTTGTCGAGTTCGACGACCGCGCCCTCGCCGAGGCGGAGGACGTCTTCGACGAGCATGCGGGTGCGGCCGAGTTCGATCTTGACGTTGAGGTTGACGTCGGCGAGCAGGTCGATGCCGTTCTGCGGGGTCTCGGTGCGCGCGGCGTCGAAGGCGGGCAGGCGCATCGCCTCGGGCGAGTCGCCGCCGTCCGGCGTCGGCGCGGCGTCTCCCGCCGGCTCGGGCGCCGACTGCTCGTCGGGTGTCGGGCTGGCTTGTTCGTCGGTCATGGTGCGCGGCTCCTGCCCCGGTCGTCGCGTGGGGCACCGGCCTCCTGCCGGTTCGGGATGGCCATCAGCGGTCGCACTCCAACGCGACCGGCCCGGCGAGCACCGGGCGGGTCGGTCATCGGCCAGACGACCGCGCATCACGCCACATTTGCCGGGTGCGCAGCAATCCTCGCGCGAGGTGGCCTACGGTGCGCCTGTGTTCGTACTTTGACTGGCATCGACCGATCGGCACTCAGTCTGCGGGGAAACCCTTGCATTTGGGGATGAGGACCCGTTCGACTCGGGGGGTGCCGTCCTGCTGGGTGCCGAAGACCTCGTTGACATAGGCGGTGAGTTGACGGGTGAGTGTTTCCTGGCCCGGCTCGCGGAGTTGGTTGTGCTGTGCCTTGCGGAAGATGAGGGAGACGCCTGCGGCGATCTCGGCCTTGCGGGTCTCCATGATCTTCTGGACTGCGGGTCGGTTCTTCTCGCGGACCTTGAGATAGATGGCGGCGTCCCAGACCCAGGCGCGGTTGGTGGACATGTTCTGGAACTTCTCCTCGATGAGGAGGAGTTCGACGGCGGCCTCTCGGCCGGCCTCTTCGAGTCCTTCGAGTTCCATCGCGCTGGAGCGGGCGGTGCCGCTGCCGGTGAAGGCGAGGAATCCGAAGACGGCGACGGCCTCGACCACCATGATCGCGGAGACGATCAGGATGAGTTTGAGGGGGGGCTTTTTCTTCTGCTCCGGGGCTTCCGCCGCGGCTTCCTGCTCGGCCATCGTGCGCGCTCCATCGCCTACCGCGTCCGGCCTGTCCCGGCCGGGTCGGGGTGCAACTCGTCGACCGCGACCTCCGTGCGGTAGACCTCAACTCGGCGGTTCTCTGGTGAGGCCTCCAGCGCGTGTCGGCTGAGCGCCATGGGTTCGGCCGTTCCAACCGCTACAGGCATCAGGATCATTTCGTTTACCCCACATTCCTGGACCATGAAGTCGACGACGGCCTTTGCGCGTCGCCAGGAAAGTTCCATGGGGTCGACGCCGGGAGCGCGGTCGTCGAGCCCCCAGGCGTGGCCGCGGACGGCGACCTTGTAGTTCTGGCCGCGCACCATGGGGGCGATCTGCTCGCGGATGAAGTCCTTGGCTTCTGGCGAGAGTTCCCACGAGCCTGGGGCGAAGGAGAGCGGGCCGCCGACGACGAACTGCTGTCCTTCGTGGATGCGTGCGACCTTCTCCTGGCGGCCCTGGATGTTGGGGTCGGTGGGCTGGGCGGTGGACTCGATCGGCTCGTTGGTGTCGGGGTGCGTGACCATGGGCTTGAGGGTGGTGATGTCGAGGGAGTCGCTGATGGTGAAGGATCGTCGTGCGCCGGAGGAGCCGAGGGCCTGCTTGATGGCGTCGATGACGCGCTGGTATTCCTCGGGCTTCTTGAGTTCACTGAAAGCGGCGAGGAGGATGAAGAAGCAGAGCAGGAGCGACATCATGTCGCCGTAGGTGAGAACCCATTCGGGGATTGGGGGGTTCGACGGGCCCTTCCTGCGCCTAGCCATGCGGGTCTCCGGTTCAGGCCGCCTTCTGCTTGGCTTCTTCGAACGCGCCGCGCCGTCCGGGGGGCAGGTAGGTGAGGAGTTTGCTCTCGACGACGCGGGGGTTGTCGCCGGACTGGATGGACATGACGCCGGCGACGATGATGGTCTTGACGAGGACCTCCTCGGCGTCGCGAGCGGAGAGTTTGTCGCCGAGCGGGCCGGTGACCATGTTGGCGATCATCGCGCCGTAGAGCGTGGTGATGAGGGCGACGGCCATGCCGGGGCCGATCTTGGAAGGATCGTCCATGTTCTTGAGCATGAAGATGAGTCCCATGAGGGTGCCGATCATGCCGAAGGCCGGGGCGTAGCGGCCGATGGTGTCGAGCATCTGCTTGCCCTGGGCGTGGCGTTCCATCAGGGCTTCGAGTTCGGTGTCCATGATGGTGCGGATGAGTTCCGGGTCGGTGCCGTCGACGGCCATCTTGACGCCGCGGACGATGAAGGGGTCCTTCATCTCCTCGATGAGGTTTTCGAGGGAGAGGATGCCCTCGCGGCGTGCGACCTCGGCGTACTTGACGAGGTCGGCGATGGTGTCCACGGGGTCTGCGGACTTTGAGAAGACGCTCTTGAGGACGACGTTGTGGAGTTTGAGGATGCGCGCGAGGGGGAACGAGACGATGGCCGCGCCGAGCGTCCCGCCGAAGACGACCATGATGGAGGGC
Organism: Phycisphaerales bacterium; assembly: GCA_039794165.1. Taxonomy (GTDB): domain Bacteria; phylum Planctomycetota; class Phycisphaerae; order Phycisphaerales; family UBA1924; genus CAADGN01. The sequence goes on along the minus strand of JBDIVY010000002.1, from coordinate 390,998 downwards.
ATGTTGATGAGGGAGGGGATATCGCCGCCGCCGAGGACGATGCCGGCGGCGATCGCCGCCCCCGCCAGCGCCAGCCCGATGACCGTCCCGATGTCCACGCGTGCGGTCTCCCCACCGCGCGTGCGCGCGGCCTGCCCATACTCTCATCGGGAGCCTGAACACCCGCCTTGAACGCGAATCGGGGCTATCCGCGACGCGGTCGCGGCTTAGTCCGGCGGGATGAGCCTGCGGAGCAGCCGGCCGTACTCGACGACCCTGTCCACGACTTCGCGCAGGGTTTCCTTCACGATGACGTGCTCACCGCTGATGAGGGTGATGAGGGTGTCCGGCGTCTCCTCGACGGTCCGGATCAGCTCGGCGTTGAGGACGAAGCGTTTGCCGTTGAGTCGTGTCAGCGAGATCACGGCGGCCCTCCCGGCAGGTAATCGGACGATCGGGCCGTCGGCTCAAGGCGCGGCGGGATCGTGGCGCCGGCTGGCTCGCGTTCGGCTTATCGGCCCATGACCAGGAGTTGCTGGACGAGTTCGTCGGCGGTGCGGATGACTCGTGATGCGGCGGCGTATCCGGTGGAGGAGAGGATGAGTTTGATGAACTCCTGTCCGAGATCGACGTTGGAGAGTTCGAGGGCGCCGCCGACGATGGAGCCTGCGCCGAAGGTGGTGGGCGTGGTGAGGACAGGCTCGCCGCTGTTGGCGCCGGGGCGGAAGAGGTTGGAGCCGACGTCGACGAGGCCTGCGGCGTTGCTGAAGGAGGCGAGGACGACGCGTCCGAGGGGCCGGATCAGGCCGTTGCTGAACGATCCGTAGATGGTTCCCTCGCGGTCGACGCTGAAGTCGGTGAGCGCGCCGGCGGCCCGGCCGTCGCGGAAGGTTGAGGCGATCTGGGACTGGTTTCCCGCGAGCGCGGTGACGGACTCCTCGCCCTGGGAGAAATGGATGTCGAAGGTGAGCGGGGTCACCGCGCCGGTGTTGTTGCGGTCGAGGCGGACCTGGACGGGCGCGGGGTTGACGATCGCGCCGAAGGAGTCGAATGAGACGGTGCCGGAGGCGAGGCGGACGTCGCCGTCGGTGTCTGCGGGGGACTCGACGTAGTAGCGCCATGTTGTGCCGATGTCGGTCTTGGCTTCGAGGACCATGGTGAGTGAGGCGTCGATCTCGGAGCCGAGGGAGTCGTAGACGATGAAACTGGTCCGCTGGCTCTCGCCGGTGGCTTCGGCGAGTTTGGAGGGCGCGAATGGGAGGGCGGCGAGTGTGCCGTCCGTGTTCAGGAGGCGGAGGCCTGATGTCGGCATTTCCAGGTCATTGGCGGTGCCCGTGTTGCCGGAGACGACGATGAGGCCGCTGGCGGGGTCGAGCATTGCGCCGGCGGGGAGGCCGTCCGGGTTCGTGAGTTCGGTGCGCAGGCCGAGGCCTGCGTTGAGGAAGTCGAGGAGGTTCTGGATGGTGGTGGCGGGTGTGATGGGGAGATCGCGCACGGGGAGTGCGGCGCCGCCCTTGCGTGCGCCGTTGAGTTGGAGGCGCTGCCCGTCGGCGAAGAGCGGCGTGCCGGAGCCGGGCTGGGCGGGGTTTTCGATCTCGGTGAGGAGGCTGGCGAGGTCGAGGAGGCTGCCCTGTGGCGCCGGGACGGTTGCGCCCGGGATGAGGGAGAACCCGCCGGAGACGGAGGAGAGGAGTTCGATGATGGCGCCGCCGGTGGGGAGTTCGCCGGCGGCGTTGAGGTTGCCGCCGAAGCGGACGTTGCTGGAGGCTTCGGCGATGCTGCGTGTGCCGATGGGGATGTTGAGGCGATTGAGCGCGCCCGGCTGGACGTTGAACTGGTCGTCGACGCCGTAGCCGAGGAGGACGTCGCCGTCGATGGTGACGAGGTCGTTGTTCTCGTCCTGCCTGAACGCGCCGGAGCGTGTGTAGAAGCGTTCGCCGCCGCGTTCGACGATGAAGAACCCCTCGCCCTCGACGGCCATGTCGCGTGCGTCGCCGGTAGCGGAGATGGAGCCTTGCTTGAAGTCCCGGAGCGTGCCTGCGACGGAGACGCCGAGGCCGATCTGTGTGGGGTTGACGCCGCCGGAATCCTCGGAGGGGGGCGCTCCGGTGCGGATGTTCTGCTTGATCATGTCGCTGAAGAGGAGGCGCGTGGCCTTGTAGCCGTTGGTGTTGACGTTTGCGATGTTGTTGCCGACGACCTCGATCTGGCGCGCGTTGGCGTTCAGACCGGACAGGCCCGTGAACAGAGCGATGGTCGATGACATGGCCGATCTCCGAAGCGATCAGGTGTTGTTGCGACTCTCTTCCAGCGCGCGGGCCAGCGACGGCGCGATGCCCGGCCGCGGCGTGAACGACTCGACTCGCGGCGCGCCGGGCGCACCGACGCGCACGACGGCGTCGATGCCGGTGAGCACGCCCTCGGCGGCGAGGTCAACGGCGCCCGTGATGGTGCGGCTCAGGACGTCGAGTTCGAGGGCGAGGCCGTCGATCAGGACCAGGGCGCGGCTCGCGCCCTCGGCGTGGGCACGGTCGGCGGCGACGGCGAGGCGCTCGAGTTGCGAAGGCGAGAGTTGCACGCCCGCGCTGCGAGCGACGGTGACCTCCAGGCCGGTGTGCACTTCGCCAGCCTGTGCCTTGGCGAGCAGCGCGGCGAACTCTCCCCCGGGCTGTGCCGGCACACCGACGGCATGGACGGGGAGCGACACTCCCGCGCCGAGCGCGCGCAGCATCTCGGCCCCGCCGGTGCTCACGCCGCTTGCTCCTCCGCGGCCTCGGCGAGCACCTCGTCGAGCCGTTTGATGGGCACGCGCTCGCCGTTGTCGAGTCTGAGGACGACGCCGGCGTCGGTGCGTGAGGCGGATTGCACGAGGCCCTGGACGCGCGAGCCGCTCTCGGACAGCCCGCTGACATGCCGCCCGATGAGGGATGCGCCGCTCACGAACTCGTTCTGCGTCACCAGTTGCCCCATGCGATCGGAGAGGTCCATGTCGGATTGGATCGAGCGGATGGTGGAGAGTTGCTGAAGGAGGGCGGTTGTGTCGTTGGGCTGGAGCGGGTCCTGGTTGGCCAGTTCGGTGAAGATGACCTTGAAGAACTGGTCGGGCGAGAGCGCACCCAGCCCGGACGCCCCCGAGGGGGACGGACCGGCCGCGCTTGCCCCCGCGATGCTGGTGGACATCGGCGAGGCTCCGCGTTGTTTGGCCCGGGGACGCGCGATCCGTCACGCGACCAGGTCGATCCTGATGGGAACGGCGGCTCCGTCCGCCGTTACGACGATCTCGGCCGAACCGTCCATCCACGACGGCCAGCCTGAACGTGCGCCTTCCGTGGCGGCTCCATCGGTTGCCGGCGCTGCTCCCGCGCCGGCTTCCGCGCCCGCGTCCCGCGGGTCGCTTCGACCTTGCCCCTCCGGGCCGGTCTCCGCCGCGCCGTCTCCGCCGGCGCGTTCGCTCTCGCCTCCGTCGTCGCGTGAAGGCTCCGCCTTCCCGTCGGGCGTGTGCTGCGCGGTCGGCTGCACAATCAGCCGATCGACGAGCAGACCCCGCGCCTCCAGCGCGGCCCGGAGCGACGACAATCCGCTTTCGAGCAACTCGCGTGCCGCGCGTGTGGTCGGCTCCAACTGCGCGGTGACGACGCCGTCGCGCACGCCCATCGAGACGCGGACCATGCCGAGCGACTCGGGGTGCAGACGGAGGACGACCCGGCCGTCGCCGCGTCGGAGCGCTGCCGCGAGACCGCGTGCCACTTGCGCCCGGAAGGCCTCGGCCGTGTCCTGCGAAGGGTGCGCACTCGGGTTGGATCGAGCGGTTGTCGCTGCGCTGCGGGCTGAGGCGCGGTCGAGGGTCGTGCCGATCGCCATAAGCGATCGGAGCGCGCCGGCATCGGCGCCCTTTGCGGCGCCGGGCGTCGCGGCGGCCTGGGCTGGTGGTGCTCCGGTCGCGTGCGGTGGAACGCGGGCCGACGACCCGCTCGCGGCTTCCTGGGGCGGGGCCTTTCCCGGCCCGGTTGCGTTTGAGTTTGGGCTGTTCGCGGCCTGGCGGGCGTGATCGGCTCTCTCGGCGGCGATCGGTTGATTGGTTGCGTCCCGTTTTTCCTGGAGGCCTCGGTCGAGTCCGTGGTCGGCGTTCGATCGAGAATCCGGCGCGGACGGGGCGCGATCGCGGTATCCGGGGCTGGGGGCGCGCTCATCGGCGAGGCGGCCGGACGCGTCGCGGCCGATCGCGCGCTCGCTGGCCGAGCGGAGTTCGTCCTGTGCAGCCTCGACGATCGGTTTCGTCGCGGTCGGCTCGGCGACGGGGTCGGGACGGGGGCGTGCGGCCTGGCGAGCCGCGAGTTCTTTGGCAAGACCGCCCGGCTCGGGGAGCGCATTGCCTGCGGCCCGGAGCGCAAAGTCCGGCCGCAGGCCGGGAGCGATCGGCAGGGCCTGCGCGAGCGCTCCGAGGAGCGAATCGAAGCCGGCGTCCGATGCCGGCTGGCGCGGCGACTCGTCCGTGCCCGAGGCCCGGGCGGGCGGACGCGATCCGGCGGGTTGTGCGGCGATGTTCAAGGCCCCGCGCCTCCGGACGCTTGCGCGACGATGCCGTGCGTCCGGAGGCGTTCGAGCAAATCCGCTGCCAGGGCGGGGTCGTCGGCGACGAACTCGGCCATGACTTTCGAGCGCGTGCGCGAGGGCATGGCGTCGAGGTAGGCGACGGCCTGGCTCCTGCCGTCGCCCCAGCCGTTGATGGGGGCGGCAGCGCCGGCCTGGCCACCGATCAGTTCCATGAGGGCGGCCTTGGCGTCGGCGGGCTTGAGGCCGGCGAGGACGGAGAGGGCCTTGCGGAACTGCTCGTCGCCTTCGAGGGCGACGATGCGGTCGCGCATGGATTCGAAGGCGTCGCGTTCGGCGTCGAGTTCCGCGCGCCGCTGGTCGAGCGTGCGCATCTCGCGTGCGACCATGGCGGAGACGGTGCGGGCCTCGTTGCGCATGCGTTCGAGTCGCTGCTGCTGCGCTTCGTCCTGCTGGAGGCGGAGGGCGATCGCGTCCGCGGATGACGCGGGCATGGGCAGCGAGGTTTCCTCCACGCTCTGGGCGCGTTCGGTCGTGCGAGCGTCGCGGTCCTCGGGAGGATCGCGCAGCACCTGGCGGACGCGCTCGATGGTGGCGGCGTCGGCGCGGCCCGTGCCCCAGAGCCAGCCGGCGACGCCGAGGAGGGCGAGCAGGTGCGCCACGGCCATGACCGAGAGGATGGTCCACAGTGTTCTCATGATTCGGCCTCCGCCTCGGCGTCGCGCGCATGGGCGACGCGCGTTCCGATCTCGTCCACGAGCAGGAACTCGGCCTTCGCTTCGGTTCGGCGCCACTCTTCGAGCCGCCGCTCCTTGAGCAACTCCATCGCGCGTCGGCGCTTCGTCGCCTCGATGAGGAGCGTGCGGGCCTGCTCGATGCGCCTGGTCAGGCCGGCGAGTTCGACGGCGGCGCGGGCGGCGCGGGCGGTGAGTTCGCCCGCGGCGGCGGCCTGCATCCGCACGGGCCAGAGATCGACCCGCCCTCCCTCGGCGAGCGCGTCGCGCAGAACGGCCCGCTCGGCACGCGAGGCGCGCTGGCACTCGCGGATGAACGCCTCCAGGCGCATCCGCTCGCGTTCGAGGACGGCGACCGCGCGCTGATGCTCGCGTTCCTCACGCTCGCGGAGGTTCAGCACCGGCTCGAGTTTGAACACGAACCTGGGCACGGGTCACCTCGCCATCGCGGCGGCGGCGTGCGCCGCGGGTGTGCTGCGGCCGGCGGGCATCGTCCTGCGCAGGTCCTCTCCGGCGCGGACCATGAGGCCGACCAGGCGCTCCCTGGCCTTCTCGAACGGTTCGGACTCTGACGACGGCTGGCAGAGGAGTTCGTCGATCTCCTTGCGGCGTGCGATGGCGACGTCGGCTTCGGGGTCGGAGCCGGAGGCGTAGGCGCCGATCTGGACGAGTTCCTCGACTTCACGGTATCGGGCGATGAGTCGGAGCGCCTGCCTGCGTGCCGCGACGAGGACGGGGTCGCAGACCTCGTCGGCGACGCGGCTGACGGAGTCGAGCACGTCCACGGCGGGGTAGTGGCCGCGCTGCGCGAGTCGTCGCGAGAGGATGACGTGGCCGTCGAGGATGCCGCGTGCGGCGTCGGAGACCGGCTCGGTGAGGTCGTCGCCCTCGACGAGGACGGCGTAGAGGCCGGTGATTGAGCCGCCGGGGGCATGAGAAGAAGTGGCGGAGTGGCGGAGTGGCGGAGTGGCGGAGTGCCCGGAGTCGGAACCGCTTGGCCTGTTTGCGGCCTCGATCGCGCCGGCTCGTTCGAGCAGCCTGGCCAGTGAGGCGAAGACGCTTGGCGTGTAGCCGCGGGTCGCGGGCGGCTCGCCGGCGGAGAGGCCGACCTGCCGGCAGGCGTGTGCGAAGCGGGTGACGGAGTCCATCATGAGCATGACGTCGCGTCCGCGGTCGCGGAAGAACTCGGCTGCGGCGCAGGCGGCCTTGGCGGCGCGGACGCGCATGACGGGAGACTCGTCGCCGGTGGCGACGACGACGACGGAGCGTGCGAGGCCGTCCGGCCCGAGGGCGTTCTCGACGAAGTCTCGGACTTCGCGTCCGCGCTCGCCGATGAGGGCGATGACGCTGACGTCGGCGGAGGTGAAGCGTGCGACCTGGCCGAGCAGGGTGCTCTTGCCGACGCCGGGGCCGGCGAAGACGCCCATGCGCTGGCCTCGCCCGAGAGTGGCCAGGAGGTCCACGACGCGGACGCCGGTGTAGATCGCTTCGCGGATCGGACGGCGTCGCATCGGCGCGAGGGGGTCGGGGTCGAGGGGCTGGGGCGCGAGGTCGGCGACCGGCCCCTTGCCGTCGATGGGGCGGCCGAGGCCGTCCACGATGCGCCCGAGCATGTGCTCGCTGGCGCCGATGGTCTGCGCGACCTGCTCTCCGACGACGCGATCGCCGGGACGGACGCCTGAGCATCCGGTGAGCAGCATGATGATGGACTGCTCGCGCGTGAAGCCGACGACCTCGCCTGGGAGCGTCGCGCCGTCGGTGTACACTGAGACGAGTGAGCCGACGGGCATGGGGAGATCATCGACGAGGAGGGTGAGGCCGCGGAGGGAGGCGACGCGGCCGGAGACGCGGAGGGCAGGCTCGCGCCGGACCATGTCGATCTGTGCCTGGAGGAGGGTCACGCGGCGCGCTCCCGGGCGGCCTGGCCGCCGGGCTGGCCTGTGAGGGCGGCGGCGATGCGTTCGAGTTGGGTGTCGATCGAGGCGTCGATCGTGCCGCCGCGGTCGGTCTCGAGGACGCATGAGCCGCGTGCGAGCGAGGGGTCCGGGCGGAGTTCGGCGTGCGCAGCGCCGCTGAATCGCTCGATGAGGGCGGGGATCGCGTCGCGGAGCGTGGGGAGGTCGTCGGGGTGCGCGGAGACGCGGAGACGCGTGGGGCGCGTGACGAGGGCAAGCGCCTCGCGGACCTGCTCCGCGGCGACGGCGGGGTCGGTTCGAGCGACGCGCTTTGCGACGCGTCGGCCGATCTCGATGGCGAGGTCGAGGACGCCGCGCTTGGCCTCGACGAGCATCGATTCGCGGCGTGCTTCGAAGGCGTGGAGCGCGTCGGTCCATGCGGCCTCGATCGCGGCGAGGCGCTCCTTCGCCTCGTCGAACGCCTGGCGTCGGCCCTGCTCGCGTCCCTCGGCGAGGCCGCGCTCAAGCCCTTCGGCGTGCCCTTCTTCGGCTGCGCGGGCGAGAATCTCTGCCGCTTCGGCCTCGACTTTGGCGCGCGCATCGGCGATGATGCGTTCGGCCTCGGCGAGTGCGGCGTCGCGCATGACGCTGGCGCGGCGCGCGAGATCGCCGAGGTCCATGGCGGCTCCGCGCGCCGCGATCTGCCCCGCCTCGTTGCCGCGAATCAGGGCCATACGCCGCACGCTCCTGCGCTCCGCCACCCCGCCACTTCGTCGCTCTTCCACTTCTTCAGTTCGTCACTCATCGCTCAGACGACCATCTCCGCCTCGCCGCCGCGGCCCTGGATGAGCACTTCGCCCGCTTCTTCGAGTCGGCGGACGACGTCGACGATGCGCTGCTGCGCCGACTCGACGTCGCTGACGCGGACGGGGCCCATGAACTCCATGTCCTCCTTGATGAGGGCGGCGGCGCGCTGCGACATGTTCGTGAAGATCTTCTCCTGGAGTTCCGGGCTGGCCGTCTTGAGCGCGAGCGAGAGTTCGTCGTTGTCCACTTCCTTCAGGACGGCCTGGATGCCCTTGTCGTTGACGAGGAGGATGTCCTCGAAGACGAACATGAGGCGGCGGATCTGCTCGACGAGGTCGGGGTCCTCGGCTTCGAGGCCCTCCATGATCGACTTCTCGGTGGCGCGATCGGCGAGGTTGAGGACCTCGGCGACGGTGTCCACGCCGCCGGCCTTCTCCATCGACTGCATGAGCATGTTCGCCAGCCGGCTTTCGAGGCCGCGCTCGACCTCCTTGATGACTTCCGGATTGGTCTGCTCCATGTTGGCGATGCGCTTGATGACCTCCAGTTGCTTCTGGAGCGGCAGACCCGCGAGGATCTCTGCGGCCTTGTGGTGCGGGAGGTGGCAGAGGATGAGGGCGATGGTCTGGGGGTGCTCGTCCTGGATGAAGGTCAGCAGGTTCTCGCTCTCGGCCCGCTGGAGGAACGAGAAGGGCGTCTTCTGGACCTGCGTCTGGATCTGCTGCACCATCCGATCCGCGTCCTTCGGATCGAGCGATCTGGAGAGCACGGCCCGCGCGTAATCGACGTTGCCCTCGCGCGCGTACTGGCTGGCGATCGTCAGGCCGTAGAACTCCTCGACCACGCCGGAGATGAGTTCGGGCGGGGCGCGGCCGAGGCTCGCCAGTTCGCGCATGACCTCCTCGACGGCCTCCGAGGGCATCTTCGCCAGCACGACGCCGGCCCTCTCGGGTCCGACCGCGAGCAGGAGCACGGCCGCCTTCGTGATGCCGTCGAGTTCGTGGGGGGAACTCGGGAGTTTGTCGTGCGGTTTTCGCGGCATCGCCGGTCAGGCCTCCACGTGGATCCAGCGTTGGAGGAGGTTCGCGGCCGTCGCCGGGTCGTTGGCCAGCATCTCCTCGACCTTTTCGAGCACTTTCTTGGTGCGGACGGCGTCGTCGTTGAGTTCGATGCCGGTCATGGCGGTGTCGCTCTCGTCGGCCTCGCCGATGATCTCGGTGTCGGTGATCAGTTTGGGTGGGATGCCGGCGAGTTCCTCGGCGTTCGGCATGGGCCGGGGCTTGCCGGAGCGGCGCACGAGCATGAGCATGAAGCCGAGTGCGGCGACGGCGAGGGCGACGAGCAGAGCCTTCTCCACGATCGGCCCGACGCCGGGTCCGCCGCCGCCTCCGGTCGCCAGCCCGCCGAGGAAGCCGGCCGTCTGAGTCTCGGGGATGGCGAGGTCGAAGGGGATCATGGTGACCACGACCTCGCCGGGCGTGACGCCGTCGGGCGAGGCGGCGGTAACGTGCGGCTCGACGCTGCGCACGATGGCCTCGCGCTCCTGGGCGAATCGGGCGGTGATCTCCTCTTCCGTCGGCTCGTCTGCGGCGTCGGGGGCGCGGCCGTGCTTGACGAGGGCGGCGACATAACTGCGCGGGATGTTGATCGACGCCGCGAGGCGCGTCGGCATGCCGCGGGGGTCGGAGAGGCTGGTGGTCTGGGTGCCGAAGCGTGTCTCGAACTCGGTCTCGTCGTCGGTCTGGGTGGAGGTGGACGCGGTGGCACCGCTGCGAGAGATGTCGGCGCGCGTGTTGGACCGCACGCCCGGCTCCGCGCCGCGCGCCGCCCCGCCCTGCTCGATGGACGAACTGCGCTCGCGGAGGGGCGCGGTGACGGTGCCCCGCTCGGATTCGAGATACTTCACGGTCTGGGAGTTGACGCGGGTGACGTCGACCTGGGCGGTGACCGCGATGGTTCGGCCGGGGACGTGGGCGAGGAGTTCGTCGATCTTGGTGCGCACCTGGTCCTCGACGCGGGCGGCGTGTTCGAGGTAGGTCGTGGGCAGGACGTCGTTCTTGTCGGTGGGGCGTCGCTGGCGGCCGACCGAGCCGTCGATGACGCGGACGCGCGTGACGTCCAGCCCCGACCGTGCGCCTGCGATGAGTTCTGCGATGGCATCCACGGTTCCCTGGTCGAGCGGCTGGCCGGTGCGCGTGAAGACCGTCGCGGAAGCCGTGGGCTGTCGGACGCTGCGGCCGAACCCGGTCGGCTCGGGGACGTCGAGCAGGACGGTGGCGTCGCGGACCGCGCTGAACCCCCGGATCACGCGCGCCAGTTCGTTCTGGAGGGCGATCAGGTACAACTGCTCGTTCTGCTGGCGCGAGAGGTGGAGGCCCTGCTTTTCGAGCATGTTGCGGAAGAGGATCGTCGTGTCGGCGGGGAGCGCGCCCTCCTGGGCCAGCGCGGCCAGAGCGCCGGCTCGCTGGGCCGGCGGCACCATGAGCCGACCGTCCCGCAACTCGGCCGAAACGCCGGCGGTCTGGAGGACACGGGCAGCCTGCTGCTGGTCGGCCGCGGACGCCGAGCCCAGCAGTTCGACCATTCGCCCCGATCCGGCGTACTGGGCGACCAGAAAGAGCGACATGGCGGCGATGACGGCGAGCGACCCGATGAGCAGCCGCTGACTCACGGTCAGCTTGCCGAGGTGCTCGCGCACCCGCTCGATCACTCGCCGCAACGGCTCCATCCGATGGGCCTCCTTGCCGGGTCGTCACTCGCGCGATCCTCGCGCGCCCATGCGAACGCCGGACGGAGACAGGCGCCGCAGGCCCCTAGGTTCGGCCCGCGTCGCCCCATCGCGTGAAATTGCGCCACCGAGCGCAGTCCGTGCGCCCCCGAGCAGATTCAGCCGACCGCCGCGACCCGGCGCCGACCCGCGACGGACGCCGGCCTCACGCCCGCATCTGCTTGATCTCCTCGTACGCGGCCATCACCTTGTTGCGGACGGAGAGGAGCATCTTGAAGGCGGTCTCCGCCTTCTGCGTCGCCAGGATCACGCCCTCGAGGTCATCGCGCCGGCCGGTCTGAAAGTCCTCGACGGCCTTCGTAGCGTCCTGCTGGAGTTGGTCCACCTCGCGCAGGCTCTTGATGAGGGCGTCCTTGAACGAGGGCGCGTTCGGGTCGTGCGGCCCGGCAGGTCCGACCGGAGCAACCGGCCGAACCGGCTGCACGCCCGACGATCCGATCAGCCCCAGCGGGTCAGTCATGGTGCCGGTTCCCTCCGCGTTCAGGCGAGCAGACGCAACGCCTGTGCCATGGTGCTCTTGATCGCCTCGGCGGCGACGACGTTGGCCTCGTAGGCCCGTGCCGCGGCCATGGCGTTGACCTGCTCGGTGACGCCGTCGATGTCCGGGACGTCAACATAGCCGTCGGCGTCTGCGAACGGGCTGTCGGGGTCGTGCTTCCTGCGCAGGGCGTTCTCGTCGATCTCGATGGCGGCGACGTGGACGCCGAGCCGACGCCCGGCGGGACTGGCGGCGTTCGGGTCGCCGGCCGCGAAGTGGACGATGCGCTTGCGGAAGGGGTCGTACTCGCCCCTGGCGTTGACGAGGGTGTCGCGGTTGGCGAGGTTGGCGGCGATGACGTCCAGCCGGGTCCGCTGCGCGATCATGCCGCTGGTCGAGATGTCCAGACTACCCCACATGTCGCGTGCTTCATGTCCTCACTGGGGGCTGTTCTGCCGGGGCGTGGCCCTGCAAGCCGGGTCCTGCATCTTCTTCACTACACCCTCTCGGCGATCGCCGAGTGGATCAGATCTCTGTGTGCCCTGTAGAGGTCCGCCGCGACGCGGAAGGCGGCGGTGGTCTCGGCGAGGTCCTGCATCGTCCGTTCGAGGTCGCGGTTGTTCCGGTCGTGGGCGAGGACGCCGCCGACGGGCGTGCCGGGGACGACCACCAGTCCGCGGCCTGGGACGTGCCTGAGTTCCCTGGTCTCGCGCCAGGCGAGTTCCCCGTGCATCCCCCCGGTCCGCTGGCGTCGCTGGGCGATGGCGCGGTCGAGCGTCGCCCGGAAGCCGTCGACGGAGGCGTCCTTCTGGACGAACTCGGGGGTGTCGAAGTTGGCGATGTTGTGCGCGATGATGCGCTGCCGCTGCGCGGCGAAGCGCATGGTCATCTCGAGGCTGGGCAAGGCCCCCGCGTTGGTCAGTTGTGCGATCACGCCGTCCGGCCCTCAGCAATCCGCGGACCACTCCGCCTCTTCGTCGTCGTGGACACCATCGCTCTCCCCTACAGGCTTGCCTCGACGAGTTGCATCTCCTTCCACTTCTTGAGTTTCAGGCCGAGGGTGCGGACGCCGATGCCGAGTGTGCGGGCGGTCTTCTGGCGGTGTCCGTTGAATCGGCGGAGGGTGCCGACGATCACCTCGCGCTCGATCTCTTCGAGGGTTCGCTCTTCGATGGTGAGGGAGTGGTGGCCGTTGGAGGTTGCGGGCTTCGGCTCGAACATCGGGGCGCCGCGGGGGATGGCGGCGGGGATGCCGCTGCCGAGCCACGGCTCGACGAGCGCCGCGGTGATCGTGCCGCCGACCTGCTCGCCCATGCGCTCGCGGGCGGCGAGGAGGACGACGGCCCGCTCGCAGACGTTCATGAGTTCACGGACGTTGCCGGGCCACTCGTAGTGGGCGAGGAGAGCGAGGGCGTCGTCGTCGAAGCGCATGGGCCGGGCGCACTCGCGCCGGCCGAACGCGGCCGAGAAGTGCGAGGCGAGTTCGGCGGCGTCCTCGAGGCGCTCGCGCAGGGGCGGCACGCGGATGGGAAGCACGTTCAGGCGGAAGAAGAGGTCCTGACGGAACGACCCCTCGGCGACGGACTGGGGCAGGTCTCGGTTGCTGGTGGCGACGACGCGCACGTCGACGCCGATGGTGACGCTGGAGCCGACGCGCTCGAAGGCGCGCTCCTGGAGGACGCGGAGCAGTTTCGCCTGGACCTGCGGGCTGACCTCGGAGACCTCGTCGAGGAGGAGGGTGCCGGCGTCGGCGAGTTCGAATCGGCCCTTGCGGAGTTTGTCCGCGCCGGTGAAGGCGCCGCGTTCGTGGCCGAAGAGTTCGCTTTCGAGGAGCGACTCGCTCAGGGCTGCGCAGTTCACCGCGAGGAACGGGCCTGAGGCCCGGCCGCTGAGTTCGTGGATGGCGCGGGCGACGACTTCCTTGCCGGAGCCGGATTCGCCGGAGATGAGCACGGTGCCCTGCGAGCCGGCGACGGCTTCGACCTGCTGGCGGACGCGGCGCATGGCGGGCGAGGAGCCGATGAGTCGTCCGAGACCGCGCGGGGAGCCGACGGCGTCGCCCTGCCGCGCCGAGGCCGCACCGACGCGGAGCACGGCGTTCTCGCGCACGACGCGTGCGTGGCCGACGGCACGCTTGATGACGATGAGGAGTTCGTCGCCCTCGAAGGGCTTGGTGACGTAGTCGAAGGCGCCGAGTTTCATGGCCTGCACGGCGGTCTCGACGGTTCCGAACGCGGTCATGACGACGACGGGGAGTTCGTCGTCGATGCGCCGGATGCCTTCGAGGAGTTCGAGGCCGGAGAGGCCGGGCATGCGGAGGTCGGTGAGGACGGCGTCGGGCCGGCGGCGTGCGACGAGGTCGAGGGCCTCCTGCCCCGCTGAGGCGCAGGCGACCGTGAACCCCGCCCTCGTCAGCGTCGAGGCCACGCTGTCGCGCATCATTTCCTTGTCGTCAACCACGAGGATGGTGCTCATTGTCGCTGCTCCTGATTGTCTTGATCCGTCGATCCCTCGACTCCGGCGTTCGGCACGACCAGTTCCACGGTCGCGCCAGGGGGGGGTTCGTTGTTTCGCACGGTGACTCGGCCGCCGTGGGCGTCGAGAATGCGGTGGACGATCGCCAGTCCGAGTCCGGTGCCGGTGGCGCGGGTGGTGAAGAAGGGGTTGAACATGCGCTCGACGACCTCCGGCCCGACGCCGGGGCCGGTGTCGCGGACGACGAGCGCGACGGCGTCGGTGCGGCCGTCGGGGCGCAGGCGGGCGGGTCGCACGTCGAGTGTGAGCATGCGCGGGGATGGGCCGGATTCCACCATCGCCTCGCAGGCGTTGCGGATGACGTTCACGAGCGCCCGGTGCATGAGTTCGCCGTCGCAGGGCACGGCCACGGGCGACCGCCCGAGATCGTCGCGCAGGACGCGCGCGCCGGAGGCGGCGTGGACGCCCTCCTCGGCGGCGCGTGCGAGCAGGTCCGAAGCGTCGGCGACGCCGATGCGGGGGCGGACCTCGCCTGCGAAGGCCAGGACATCGTTGACGACGGCGTCCAGGCCGCGCACGGCGCGGGCGATGCGCTCGGCGACGCCGCGCTGCTCGGGGCGATCGACCAGGTCTTCGCCGAGCGACCGGGCGTAGAGGCCGATCGCGCCGAGGGGGTTGCGGATTTCGTGGGCGATGCCGGCGGCCATCTCGCCGAGCGCGGCCAGGCGGCGCGACCGCTCGAGCGCGCCGTTCGCATCGCTCAACTCGCGATTGAGCCTCGCGACTTCGTCGCGCAGGCGGTCGTGCGACGACTGGAGTTTGGCGGTGACTTCGTTGAACGCGGCGAGCAGTTCGGCGAGGTCCGCCGGCGCGAGCGTCTCGGGTGCAAGGGACGGGGCCTCTCCAGGCCCCGAGTTCGGCGCCCAGCCGACGGTTCTCGCTTCGGATTGGATCGCCGTCACCGCCACGCTCATCCCTCCACGTCCTGGAATCGCGGGGTGGCCGCCGGCTCGGGCGCGGCGTACGCGCCGGCCGCGCCGCGCGCGCGGCCGAGCGTGTTCACTTCACCGGCGATGGCTCCCCGTCGTTCCTCGAGGACGCGGCGGTCGGCCTCGTCGCGCGAGGCGATGGCGGCCGCCAGTTCGGCGAGGGCGTCGAGCCGCTCTCTCACTTCGGCGCGGCGGTTCGTGGGCAGGCGTTCGAGCATCGAGTCCCACCCGCGGCGGACGGGTCGGAGTTGTTCGCCGAGGCGTTCGAGTTGCTCGACGACTTCCTGGCGCTCGCCGAGGACGCCGAGCAGCCGGTCGGTGTCGCCCGCGTTGACGACTTCGCGCTGGCGGCGGCTGAGGGAGTCGAGCCGACGGAAGAGGGCGAGTTGCCTGTCGAGCGCTTCGACGATGCGCGACGCGAGCCGCTCGCCGTCGAGTCCGCTGTCCCATTCGGTTTCGCGTTCGGTCATCCGTGACCTTCTTCCTGCCGTGTTTCTACGGCCCGACGGACGACCGGCGATCCGTCGCCAGCCGGTCCAGTTCCAGCGTCGAGTTCAGCCATCGCTCCCAGTCCTGCCGCGACATGGGCAGGTAGGGGTCGTCCCAGGCCTCGTCGGGGAGGCTTTCGAAGAATCGGCGTGCGCGCTCGTTGCTGGTGCGCGCCAGTTCGACCTCGCCCTTGGCCATGTGGGCGTTGACGATCTGCACGAGGGCGACGAGCGAGGCGGGGTCGCGTGGGTAGCGGTCGCGCGCGGCGGTGTAGTGACGGATCGCGCTCTCGTGCTCGCCCAGTTCCATGGCGCAGTCGCCGAGGTAGAGGTAGGCGTTGCGGAGTTGCACTTCGTCCACGATCGTGCGCCGGCCCGGCTCGACGGCCTCCAGCCCGGCGCGCGCCTCCTCGAAGAGGGCGAGCGCACGGAAGAGGTAGTCTTCTCGCAGTCGGGCGAGTTCGCGGGCGCGGACGCTGGGCATGGCCTCGCGGGCAGTCTCCTCGGCGATCTCGTCGGCGAGAAGGCGGTACGAGTCGGCGAGGCGGTAGCGAACGGCGTTGGTCGCCGGGTCGTCGGGGAAGCGCCGGGCGGCTTCTTCGAGGCGCTCGACCGCGTCGCGGTATCGGCGTGCGTTGTAGAGGAAGGAGCCGAGTTCGATGAGTGCGTCGCGGTAGGCCGCGGACTCGGAGTCGCCCAGTTCGCCGTGGACGACGGCGACGAGGAGTTCCTCGGCCTCGGCGTCGTTGTCCGGGTCGGCGTCGCCGAGGATAGTCTGTGCGAGCGGGACGTAGGCGGCGTCCGCCCAGGGGCCGACGCCCTTTGCTTCTTTCTTGTCGGTGATGAGCGAGCGGAACTCCTCGGCGGCGGAGGCGATCTGCCCCATCGCCTGGAAGCAGCGCGCCAGCCTGAACCTGGCCTCGGCCTGGCGCGGATCGTCGGGGAAGCCGGATGCGTACTCGCGGAACTTGAGGATTGCGCGCTCGCGGTCGCCGCCGCGGTCGTAGGAGTCGGCGGCGAGCCAGAGGGAGCGCGCGTAGGCGTCGTTGTCGGCGAGGACGACGCGGTTCATGTGCTCGGCGTAGTAGCCCCCGGCCTTGAGGAGGTGCTGCTGGGCCTGCCGGCGGGCGGTCATGTCCTCGCTCGCGCCTGCGGGGGCCTCGATCTCGTCGGCGGCGCGCCGGTGCGCCTCGGCGAGGG
This sequence comes from Phycisphaerales bacterium, assembly GCA_039794165.1. Lineage (GTDB taxonomy): Bacteria > Planctomycetota > Phycisphaerae > Phycisphaerales > UBA1924 > CAADGN01. Next base: position 374,614 of record JBDIVY010000002.1, on the reverse strand, counting down.
CGAGGAGCACGTCGGCGGTCGCGTCGTCGATGGTGTAGAGCGACTCGGCGAGTTGGGCGTAGCGCATCGCGCCCGCGGTGTCGCCGCCGAAGTACTGCTCGCCGTAGCGGGCGAGGAGGCTCTGTGTGACCCGAGTCCGGTCCGGCTCTCCTTCGGGCGTGCGGCGCACGGCTTCGACGAGCCGCTCGTAGGTTTCGAGCGCGGCGTCCTCCTCGCCGAGCGTGCAGCGCGTCTCGGCGAGGCCGAGCAGCGCGGGCGCGAGAAGCGGCGTGAGTTCCCACTCGCCTGCGAGCGTCGCGTAGCGGTCGCGGGCCGATGCCGTGTCGCCGCGCTTCGCCTCGGCCTCGGCCGTGAGCAGTTCGGCGCGGCCGCGGCGGAGGTCCAGCCCGCTGAGCATCGAAGACGCCCGCTCGAACTGTTTGACCGCTTCGTCGAGTTCGCCCAGCCGGAAGTGCCCGACGCCGAGCAGGTAGTAGAGTTCGCCGAGTTCCGGTGAATCGGCGACGCGGTCGCGCAGGCGCACGATCGACTGCACCAGGCGCGTGACGGCCTCCTCCAGCCGCCCCTGCGCGATGCGGACTTCCGCCTGCCGCGCGAGGCACCACAACTGCTCTTCGATCGGGAGGTCCGGCTCGGCGAGCAGGCGCGAGACGAGTTGGACCGCGCGGTCGTGGTCAGGCGGGTCGCGTTCGAGCGATCGCTCGACGACGCGCCGGATGACGCGTCGGCGGAGATCGGACTGGTGCTCCGCCAGCCCCTCGGCGCGGCGCAGGGCCTCGTCGGGGCTGTCGAGGCTCAGGTAGGTCTCGGCGAGGGCGTAGATATCGCCCGGTTCGAGGGCGGCCCCATATCGCTCGGCTTCGAGGTACGCCGCGGCGATGTTCCGGTTGTTCTGCTCGACGTCCGCGCCGAGCGCCTTCTGCGCGCCGTGGAGCGCACGGGCAAGGAGGAGGTGGTACCGGGCGTGCGCGGCCGCGCTCACCTGTTCATCGCCGAGATGGGGATAGACCTCGCGGTTGAGCAGCTCGACCGCTTCGGCGTGCCGGTCGTCGGCGATCAGGGTCTCGGCGTCGGTCAGGGGGCCGCCGAGTTGAGGGCCGGGCGTGCGGAGGACGGCCGTCGCAATGCCTCCTGCGAGCAGGACCAGGGCGACGACCAGGAGCCAGACCTGCCACGAGCCTCGCAGCGCGTTGCGCAGGCGCTCGGCTCCTGAAGGCTGGGGTGTCTCCTGGCGTTGCTCCACCCGGTCCTCCGGCACGACAGCACGGGCCGGATCCTCCGGCCTCACGGGCCAAAGGAAGCCCGATCGCGCATGTATCGGGCCATGGAACGCGCAAACTTGACCTGTTCTCAGCCGGTGAACGGCTTCATTCGGCGCCTTCGCCGTCCGGCTCGGTGGGAGGCTCCCCAACCGGCTCGACGACGACCGTCCCGGCGAGCAGATCGCCGCGGTGGCGTGCGTTGGGGGTCATGAATCCGGCCAGCGCCCAGGGGACGAGCACCCACTTGAAGGCGTTGCGGGCCGCCGCACGCCAGAGAGCGGGGCGGAGCAGGCGGTCGGCGTTGGCGCGGACCACACGGATGCCGACGAGCCACTTGCCAAGGGTCAGGCCGCCGAGCCACTCGCCGATCGTGGCGTGCGCGACCGCGACGGCCATGGCGGTGAGCGGCTCGGCGGGGCTGCCGGTGATGCCGAGGAGTGTGAAGGGACTGAGGACTTCGGCCACGGGCGCACCGGTCATGATCGAGGCGCCGCCCGCGGCGAGGAGGAGGTCGGCGAGCGACGCCGCGATGCGCTTCGAGCGCGACGCGAGGGCGACGCCGGGCGGGAGCGCGACAACGCCCGACTCGCCGGTGGGGCGCATCAGGAGGGCGATGACGACGACCATCACGCCAAGGAGGACGACGGCGAGCAGGCGGAAGTCGCCGGAACTGACGGGGCGTGAAGGTCGCATCGGGCCGTGGTAGAGGACCGCACCAGTGGCGATCGAGACCTCGGCGATTTCGACGGTCGCTCTGGCGCGGGCCCGCTCGTCGCTCTCGACAACGAGTTCTCGCCAGAGGAGCGCGATGCGCCCGGAGACGGGCGTGGGCGATACCTTCCACGCCCCGCCCTCGCGGACGAATCGCGCGAGTTCGACGAAGCCGTCCGGCTCGATGCCGAACGCTTCTGCACGCGCGCCGGAGCAGGCCATCATCGCCAGGTGCGGGCCGTGGGCGATGAACTCGACGCGCGAGCCGGGCGCGAGCGATGGGACATCATGGACCGTGTGTCGCTGCCATTCGGCGTCGGCGTTCGGGGCGAGGAGCCAGAGGGACGCGGCGTCGTTGTGCAGGGAGACGATCCAGAGGCCGCGGTCGTTGCAGGCCATGCCGAGGCGCGAGCCGGTTTCGTGCGTCTGGAGGTCGTCGGGGAGTGGGATGGTCTCCCAGTCCGCGGGTGAGAGGCGCAGGAGCGACATCCCGTCGATCCCGACGAGGAGGGCGGCCGGCCCTTTCGGTGTGCCCACGACGGCGGCAAGGGAACCTTCGCCGGGGAGCGAGGGGTGCGGGCCGAGCCGACCGATCGGCTCGTAGGCCCACAGCCCGCCGAGGCCGGAGCGAACGGCGGTGACAGACCGCACCAGGCGCACGCGCACGCCGCCGGCGGGCGGGAAGACCATGTACGCGCGGGCGTCCCACGCCGCGAGGCGTTCGGGCGCGGCGTGCAACTCGGTCACCATTCGGTAGGAGCCGTCCCCCCCCCGTTCGTCGTCGCGCGGGGGAAGGTGGACGAGCGCGGGTCCGCCCGTGCCGGGGTGGGTGGCGACGGCCCAGCCGTGCTGGGCGAGGGCGGGGGCGGCGAGGAGCAGGAGCAGTGAGAGAGTGACGAAGTGACGGAGTGACGAAGAGGCTATCCCGTAACCCCGGAGAACCGATCTCACCACAGAGGCACAGAGAGCACCGAGGCAGGAATCCTTGGTTTTTCTCTCGGCGCCCTCTGTGCCTCTGTGGTGAATCATGGGTTTGGGGATAGGTTCGAAGTGTGTGAGTGGAGGGAGTGGACCCGTCTGAGCCTGGAATCCCTCTCGGAATGCGTGCGGTCGCGGTTTCGCCCGGTCACTCGGCCACCCCGTCGGCTTCGCTTTCGGGCTTGTCGGCGTCGGGGCGTTCGTCGAGGGAGAAGACTTCGGCGACCCTGAAGTCACGGAGGAGGCGCTCGAGGTCGAACGCGCGGTCGCTGACCTCGCGGTTCTCCGGCTCGAAGAGGCGGAGGGTGATCGTGGTCTCGGCGTCGGGCACGTCCAGGCGGATCATCATGGCCATGCGGGGGCCGACGCGCCCGTCGCCGCGCACGGGGACGTAGTCATAGCGGGAGAGCGTGGAGATGGCGATCGGCTCGCCGTCGTCGCCGAGCAGTTCGACCATGGAGGCTTCGCAGGTGTCGGGGTCGAGCCACATGCGGCGCGTCCCCCAGCGCGAGGGGAGGATGACGCCGAGGAGGCGGCCGTCGTCCGACCAGCGCGTCCAGCCCGGCGGGGCGGCGGGCCCGACGCCGGGCGCCTCGGGCATCGGCAGCGGGGAGATCGCGAGCAGGTCGACGAGTTCGCGCGGGTGCACGGGGACGCCGAACTCCAGCGAGGTCTCGGGGGTCGCCAGGTCGTGCAGCCCGACGAGCGCGTAGCGGCGGCTGCGATCGGTCAGGTCGATCCACCAGTAGAAGCCTTCGTTCGAGCCGAGGTAGAAGTAGGTCTCGCCGAGTTTGTTCACGCTCAGGGCGAGTTCGTGCGGTCTGCGGATGAGCAGGTGCCCCTCGGCCTGCTCGACCGTCTCGCGCCCGCCCTTGCCCGTGGGGGAACGCACAGAGACCGTGACCCGCGACCAGAGTCGATCGAGGCGATCGGCGGTCTGGTTGTAGCGCGCGGCGACGTCGGCATAGCGAGGAACGGGGCCGCGTTCGATGCGCTGCACGTCGCCGCTGGTTGCGCAGCCGCCGAGGGCCATGAGCGCGCCGAGCAGCACGCCGATCACGCGCCGCAAGGCGCACTCCGCCACTTTGCCACTCCGCCACTCAGTCACTTCGTGTTCCCGATCTAGCGGTTCTCGCCGCCCGCCATGATCCGGTCCAGCAGGCGCATCCCGGCCGACATCGCCGCGCGGTCCATGCCCGGATCGATGATCTCGGTCGGGGGGCCGGCGTACTCGCCGCTCGGCGTGGGGCGGTCGTCCTTTCGGCGCACGAGCAGCACGGCGCGGCCGTCGCCGAGGCTCCGGCTCCCCTCGAGGCGGAGGCGGCGGCGGCGGATCAGGATGAGGGCCAGGAGGTACCGGAAGGCGACCTGGGCCGGGTCTTCGTCGCCCTCGGCCTGGTCGAGGATGTCGAGCAACTCGTCGTCGTCGGCGAGCATCCGGCGGGGTACGTCCGAGACCCGCACGACGGAGCGCCAGTGTGCGACGACCCGCCACGGCTCGGGGGGTCTGGCCCCGGCGGTCCAGGCCGAGGCACCGAAGTCGAACCGCTGGACGGCCTCGGAGGCCGCGTCCTCGGCGAGCGCGCCGACGAACGGCTCTCCGGGCTGGAGCGTGCGTCCCGTGGCGGCACAGATGCCGGTCGGGCGTCCGACTTCCGGGGTCGAGAGGGTCGGCAGGCTCATGGCCTCCGAGTGTAGCGGGGCGCTCCGCAGTTCACCGTGAAGAAGCGCTCGGCGGTTCCCCCCGGACCAACACGGAACCGCACGCTGCGGCAGCAGCAGGGGCATTGCGCGAGGTAGGTGGTCGCGTTCGGGTTGCGGTAGACGCGCACGTAAACCCCTGCACAGTCGAAACGTACACCGAGCCACGGCCGGCCGACGGCTCCCGTTCGCGCCGAGTTGGTCCCGCGAGGCCCCATGTGCCGAAACATCTATCGGCCGCCGCGTGCGGACCGTCTGAACGGTGCGGGAGCGGCCCGTGACGCTACACCCCCCCACCCGCTAGACTTACGATCGGCCGACCGGCCCATTGACGCGATGCCCCCCTCCCTGACCATCCTGCCCGACCCGCCCCCGCCGCCGACCCCCGTGGGTCTGATCGCGGGAGGAGGGCGGCTTCCGATCCTGATCGCTCGTGGGCTGAACGCGGCCGGGCACCCGGTACACGGGCTGGGTCTCGCCCGCCAGTACGACGCCGAACTGCCGCCGCTGTGCGCGACGTTCCGCGAAGTCGGCCTGCTGCGTGTCGGCTCGTGGGGCCGGACGCTGGCCCGGATCGGCGTGCATCACGCGATCATGGTCGGGCGGGTGGACAAGGCCCGGCTGATGCACGACCCGTTCCGCATTCTCCGCTATGTGCCCGACTGGCGGACGGCGGTCGCGTGGTTCCGGCACCTGCGCCACGACCGGCGTTCGAGCGCGGTGCTGACGGCGATCGCGGAGGAACTCGAACACTGGGGAGTCTCGCTCATGGACTCGACCGCTCCGATCCCGGACCAACTCTCGACCGCGGGCGTGATGACGCGGCGGCGCCCGAGCGCCGAGCAGGCGGCGGACATCGACTTCGTGTGGCCGCTGCTGATGCAGATGCTCCGGCTGGACGTCGGGCAGGCGATCGCGGTGCGCGAGCGCGACGTGATCGCGGTGGAGGCGGTGGAGGGGACGGACCGGATGATCGAGCGCGCCGGGCAACTCTGCCGCGCGAAGGGCTGGACGCTGTGCAAGGGCGCGCGGGCGGGGCACGACCGCCGGTCGGACGTGCCGACGGTCGGCGTGCGAACGATCGAACTCCTGCACGAGGCGGGCGGACGGTGCCTGGCGGTCGCGGCGGGCGACGTCATCATGCTCGACAAGGACGAGATGATCCGGCGCGCCGATGAACTCGGCATCGCCGTGGTGGGCGTGCCGACGGCCCACCGCGCTCCGACGATCGTTACGGCCCCGAAGTCCGGCATCTACGTCGCGCCGGCCGGCTCCGCCGTCGGGGTGTGACGTGGGGGAGAGGGATCAGGGGACCGAGGCATCAAGGCATCAAGATCGGGGCGGAACCGAGTACGTTTCGCGCGGTGGGGAGAAACTCCGCCACGCCCTCGACCGCTTCGGGGTGGACGTTGTCGGTCTTGTGTGCGCGGACCTCGGGGCGTCGACCGGCGGGTTCACGGACTGCCTGCTGCAAGCGGGCGCTGCGCGGGTGTACGCCGTGGACACGGCCTACGGCCAGTTGGCGTGGAAACTGCGCAACGACCCGCGCGTGGTGGTGATGGAGCGGACCAACGCGCTGCACGCGGAGCCTGCGCCGGGGGGCGTGGACCTCGTGGTGATCGATCTCGGGTGGACGCGGCAGGCGCACGCCATCCCGGCGGCGGTGCGCTGGCTGCGGGCGGGCGGGCGGATCATCACGCTGATCAAGCCGCACTACGAGGTCGATCGGGGGGAGTTCACGCGGATGGCGCGCGGCGGGGTGCTGCCGGATGACGAGGGCGAGAGGATCGCCAACGCCGTGGTCGAGGGGCTGCGCGCCGCGGGGCATAGCGTGGCGGGGCTGACCCGCAGCCCGATCCGGGGCGGAGGCAAGGGCGGGGCTGGGAACGCGGAGTGGCTGGCGATGATTACCACCCCTCCTTCCCCACTCCCTCCCCTTTGAGCACGCCCCACACCTTTTCGAGCAGTTCTCGCAGGCCGAGGCGGGCCGCGCCGCTCACCGGCACGACTTCGGCGTCGGTCTCGGTGCGCAGGGCGCGGCGGAACGATCGCAGCGCGTCGTCGCGTTCCCCCCCCTCGGGGAGGAGGTCGATCTTGTTCAGGGCGATGACCTCGGGCTTTTCGGCGAGCGCGGGCGAGTAGGCGAGCAGTTCGGCGCGCACGGTGCGGTAGTTCTCGACGGGATTCGAGCCGTCGAGCGGCTGGGCGTCTACCAGATGAACCAGCGCCCGCGTGCGACCGAGGTGCCGCAGGAACTCGTGCCCCAGCCCCGCGCCCTCGGCGGCTCCCTCGATGAGTCCCGGCACGTCGGCGAGCACGATGCGGCGCTCGGCGTCCAGTTCCGCGATGCCCAGGTGGGGCGCGAGGGTGGTGAAGGGGTAGTCGGCGATCTTGGGCGTGGCCCGGGTGACGGCGGCGAGCAGCGTGCTCTTGCCGGCGTTGGGCAGGCCGACCAGGCCGACGTCGGCCATCAGGCGCAGTTCGAGGCGGAGGGTGCGCTGCTCGCCGGGCTCGCCCGGGTCCGCGTTGCGCGGCGTCTGGTTGGTCGGCCCCTTGAAGTGCTCGTTGCCGTACCCCCCCCTTCCGCCGCGAGCGATGACGACGCGGTCGCCCGGGCGCAGGTCGCAGAGGAGTTCGCCGGTGTCGGCGTCGAAGACCATGGTGCCGGGGGGCATGCGGACGACGCGGTCCTCGCCGCGCTTGCCGAACATCTGGCTTCCGTGTCCCGGCTCGCCATCGTCGGCAGCCCAGTGGTAGGTTCCTCGGAAGTCGAGGAGGGTGTTGAGGCCTTCATCGACTTCGAGGATGACGGAGCCGCCGTCGCCGCCGTCGCCGCCGTCGGGTCCGCCCTTGGGGACGTACTTGGCGCGTCTGAAGGAGACGCACCCGTCGCCGCCCTTGCCGGCCCGGACTTCGATGACGGCTTCGTCGATGAACACGCGGGAAGGGTACGCCGTTGCTCGGTATCCCGCGTTCGCGGGCGGTTCATGCCGCGCGGCGCGTCGGGCCGGCGGCCTCGAGGGTGCGCCGGAGGCGCTCCCGGCCGTCCTGCTCGGTGAACTTCGAGAAGACGACGGCCATGCGCACCGGGCCGTCCACGCCGTCGTCGTCGGTCCAGACGACGTTGCCGACTGCGGAGACGTCGCGTTCGTCGCGTCCCGCGGCGCGGGGGAGCGTGATGCGCACGGCGACGGGTGTTCCGGGAACGATGGGGGCGTCGAGTTCGAGTTGGACGCCGCCCTCGGAGACGTCGTAGGCGTGTCCTTCGAGCCACGCGGCGGTCTCGCCGACGCGCACGCTGACGGGCGTGTACATGGGCTTGAGGGCGATGCGTTCGAACTGCCGGCGTTCCGCTCCGTTGCTGGTCTGCATGGGCGACTCCCGGGAGCGCATCACGCCGCACGGGCGCACGCTCTCCCCCCTCCTATCGGCCCATCGACCGGCGGACTTCACGAAGACCCCACGCCCGCATGCCCCAGCCTCAGGCCTCGGGCCTCTCCCCCACCACCAGTTGCACGCTCACCTTGGAGAGGTCCAGGCCCATGCGGCGTGCGATCTCGCCGATGGTGGAGCAGCGCATGAGTTTCTCGCCGAGTTCTTCGGGGACGTCGAGGACGCGGCCGTCGGGCATGGCGAGGTGGACGTGCTGGTGGACCTCGGCGTCGAATCGGCACGGCCCGTTGCCGTTCGTTGACGGGATGCGCCGGCAGAGGCCGGCCTGCGTGAATGCTTCGAGCGTGTTGTAGACCGTCGCGAGGCTCAGGCTCTCGTCCTCGTTGCGCACGGACTCGAAGAGTTCCTCGGCCGTGGGGTGGGAGCGGGAGGCCGCGAGCGCGTCGTACAGCACTTCGCGCTGTCGCGTGCAGCGCAGGCCGCGCTTCCTGAAGACCTCTCGAACGCACTCAGCCTGTTGATGCACCGCGACCGCCTTCCCCGCCCGGATGGTTCAGACCTTGCGGAATCATTGGCGCACCGGGCGGCCGGGGCCACGGAGCGCGAGTCACTCCGCCTATTCCCCCTCTTCTTCCTCGTCGGGGGGGGACAGGCACATGCGGTGGTGCGGGACGCCGGCCTCGGTGAACTGCTCGCCGTCGGTGCGCCAGCCGAGCCGGGCGTAGAAGCCCATGGCATCGTCGCGTGCGTGGCAGAATATCTCGCGCAGGGCGAGTTCTCCGAAGGCGCGGCGTTCGAGTTCCACGACGAGCCGCCGGCCGATGCCCTCGCCCTGGCGCTGGAGGTCCACGGCCATCTGCATCAACTTGCCGACGCCGGGGTCGGGATAGTCCGGGATGAGCAGGGCGCAGCCGACCACGCGCGGCCCGGAGGGATGGTCGAAGACGGCGACGAAGTGCTCGGCCCGGGCGTCGATGGGGTACTCGCGCAGGAACCATTCCATCGAGAGGCCGATGGGGCGCAGCAGCACGGCATCGCGCAGGGCGCACTCCTGCTCGTAGAGGGGATCGACGGTGGTGATGCGCCGGACTCGGATCATGCGAAGCCAACCTCCACCGTACACCCATGCTCGAGGCAAATGCCGGGAATGAGACGCGGCGCTGAGCGCGGAATCCCCGGATCGGAGGCCCCCCAACCGGGGAGGCACGAGCGTAGCAAGCCAGCCCTCCCCCGCACAACCCGCACGCCCTGAGCGTACATTGTCCCGGTGACCCGCCCCCCGCGCAACGACGCCGAACTGCTCTGCGAACGCTGCGGCTACTGCGTCGAGGGCCTGGCGACGGACGGCCCCTGCCCGGAATGCGGCCTTCCGATCGCGGAAAGCCTGCCTGAAAAGCGGACGGGGAGCCCGTGGCAGCGCGCCCCCGGCCTCGGAACGCTCGGCGCGACCATGGCGCGGACGCTGCTGCTGCCCTCTCGCTCATGGCGGCGGGTTCGGCCCGAGTGGTTCGAGTCGTGGAATCTCCTGCACTCGTCGCTGGGCATCGCCGCGGCATTGCACTCGCTTGCAACCGCGATGCTCCTCATCGGGTCTCGAAGCCCAAAGAACCCGGAATCCGACCTCTTTGCAATGACCATAATTCTTCTGATTCCGTTCTACATTCTCCTCTTCCTGATGACCATGGTCGAGGAGATCGGGTTGCGCATCGTCGGCCGCACTCGCGGGTTCCGGATCGACAAGCACGCCGCGACCGCCATCTGCGCGCACGCGTGCGCGGGGTGGGTGGCGGGCGGCGCTCTGATGATCGCCGGCGCGGTGGTCGGAGCGTCGTTCTCGACGGCCGCACAGAAGCGGGACGGCGGCGTGGTGGTGGACCTCCTGCTGCACGCGCGCCTCGCTCTCCCTCTCGCCGCCTTCGTCGTCGGGCTGCTCTGGTTCGAGACGCTCTGCTGGCTTGGCATGCGAAGGCTTCGCTTCGCCAACCCGCCCCGTTCCTACGATCCCCCGTCATGACTCCGCGACGGCCAACCCGTCCTGTGTACGTCGGCGACGGCCGCACGGGCATCGTGCAGATCGGGGGCGGTCTGCCGGACTCTTCGGGGCGAGCGACCGCGCCGGCGCCGGTCTCGGTCCAGACGATGACGGCCGGGTACACGCACGACGTGGACGCCTGCGTCGCGGAGATCGACCGGCTGCGGGCGGCGGGGGCGGACATCGTGCGGGTGGCGGTGCCGGAGAAGAAGGACACGGCGGCCCTGCCCGAGATTCTCGCCCGCACTTCGGTGCCGATCGTTGCGGACGTGCACTTCCACTTCCAGCGGGCGCTGGAGGCGGTCGAGGCCGGGGTGCACAAGATCCGCCTGAACCCGGGGAACATCAGCGACCGCGCGCAGGTGGTGGAGGTGATCCGGGCGTGCAAGGCCGCGGGCATCCCGATCCGGGTGGGCGTGAACGAAGGCTCGATCGTCGAGCGGCGCGACAAGCAGAAGCGGCTGAGGGAACTCGGGGCGGTCTTCAGCGAGCACAAGCACGGGTACCTGCTCGCCATCATGGTGACGAAACTCGAGGAGTACCTCGACATCTTCTACGAGGAGGACTTCCGCGACGTGGTGATCAGCGCCAAGAGCATGGACGCGGCACTCACCATCGACGCCTACACGGAGATCTCGCGGCGATTCGACCACCCGCTGCACCTGGGCGTGACGCACGCCGGGCCGCGCGAGACGGGGTGCATCCGGTCGGTCGTCGCGCTGGGGACGCTGCTGGCCAACGGGGTGGGGGACACGATCCGCATCTCGTACGCCTCGGACCACGTGGGCGAGGTGGAGGACGGGCTGGAACTGCTCTACTCGCTGGGGCTGCGGGAGCGCAAGGGTGCGGAACTGATCGCGTGCCCGACGTGCGGGCGCATCCAGGTGGACCTGTTCACGCTGGTGCAGGAGGTGCGGCGGACGCTGGCGGAGCGCGTGGAACTGCCGATCAAGGTGGCTGTCATGGGGTGCGTGGTGAACGGGCCGGGTGAGGCGGAGGGGGCGGACGTGGCGGTGTTTGCGGGGGACCGGCGCGGGATCATCTATGTGCAGGGGGAGCGGGTGGCGAATGTGCCGGAGGGGGAGATTCTGGCGCGCCTGCTCGACGAGTGCCTGGCGTTCCAGGAGCGCGTGCGCCGGGGGGAGGCGCGGCTTGGGGAGAAGAAGGTCAGCATCGTGCCGCCGGACCCGCTGGGGGAACTCGGGAGCGGGTGGGAGAAGATGGCGGCGGAGCGTGCGCGCTCGACGCCGATCACGATCCGGACGACGTGAGGACCGGATGCCCCGATGCCGCGTGCCTTGATGCCACTCTTCAGGTCGCGTTGCGCGGGCGTGTTCAGCGTGCCCGGCCGGGCCTCGCCTGCGCGTCGAGCATGCGCGAGACCATGGCCCGCATGGCCTTGGCCTGCTCGGCGTCGATGCCGGCCTCGTCGAGGCGGACGGTGATGGCGGGGAGCCACAACTCGCCGGCGAACTCGAAGCCGATCTCCTCGACCATGCGCCGCTCGAGGTCGGGGAAGTGGCCCGCGCCGTAGAAGATGGCGACGCTCTCGACGCCGGGCTGCTCTTCCATCAGGCGGCGCAGGTCGTCGAGAACGACGGTGTTGCGATCGACGATGAGGACTTCGAGCAGTTTGCCGGCCTCGCCGAGTTGGGCTTCGAGGATCTCGTCGGCGCGGGCGACCATCTCGAGCATGGCGAGTTTGGCGGTGGTGCGCATGCCCTCGTTCATGCCGACGAACCGCAGGAGCACGCCGGCCATCCGCGACATCATGGACTCGCCGGAGAGGGCGCGGAACAACTGGCTTGCGGCCGCGGCGGTGCGCTGATCGGCGGCTGGAGCGTCGCCCGGCTCGCCCTCGCCGCCCGGCCCTTCGCCGCCGAGGAGGACGACCTGCAACTGCTCGACGGACATGTCGCTGTTGCGCCAGTGTCGGCGGTCGTAGTTGATGCCGCGCAGCTGGAACTCCAGCCCGAGCGCGTCGGCCAACTGCTGCTGGAGGCCTGGGTGGCGCGGCAGATCGGGGCGGACGGAGACTCGCTCCGATTCGACCGCGACGGTGAGGTCTGCGGCCGCGCCCTCGCCGCCCGGCTCGCGATCCGCTCCGAGACTGATGAGCTGGAATCCGTGCTCGCCCATGCAGGCCATGAGCGGCGTGCCCCAGGCATCCACAATCGCCCGCTCGACAATCGAAGGGTGGATGCCGGGGAGTTCTTCGGCCAGGGTGTCGAGGGTGGGCGGGAACGCGCCGGCCTCTCGCTTTGCGGCGATGAGCAGCATGGCGGTGCATCGGAGGCGTGCCTCGGTCTGTTCGGTCTTGAGCGCATCGCTGTCGGCCTGGCCGCCGGTGAAGGATCGCTCGCCGCCAACGCCTTCGTAGAGGACGAGGTCCTGGGCGTCGAGGAAGGCCTGCACGTCGTCGTAGAAGGACTGGTCGGCGACGTGGACCGCGCCGACAAGATGGACGGCGGGCGAGCCGGGTCGAGTGAGCGTGCGGACGGAGAGTTCGAGGGTGGAGGCAAGCCCGCCGGCTTCGTCGCGCACGCGCATGTACTTCGCGGCGCGTTCGGCCTGCTGCCCGAGGGCCGCCGACCCGATGACCACGCCCAGCACGCCCGCGACCCACGCCAGCCGGTTCATCCACATCGCTCGCTCCCTGTCCGCGGTGATACCACCCGCCCCATCATGTTCCGGTTGGCCGTCCTCGGGTTGCAGACCGGCCGGGCCGCATCTGTCTCAGCGGGAGGCACGCCCCGCGACGACTCCGCGCACCCTCGCCGCGCAGACGACGGCGCGGCGTCGCACGCGCTCGTCGTGCTCGCCGCGGGCCATCTGGACGACCTGGGAGGCCAGTTCAGTCCACCGCCGGCCGACGGAGGGCCGCCCGTCGATCGTGAGCGCTCGCGAGGCGAGCCAGACCGCGGCGAGCCGGTGCCACGGGCGATCGTCGCGCAGCATGGCGGCGAGATCGTCCGCTGCCTCGTGGCCTTCGCCGAGCGCGAGCATCGCCCGCAGCGCGTTGGCCCGCACGCGGTGATGGCCGTCGGCCTTGAACTCGACGATGGAGTCCGTCGCCCGCGCCACCGATGTCGGCTGGGCGTCGTCGGTGCGCTCGCGGCGCATCCGTCTCGCCAGCGCCTCGACCGCGTTCGCCCGCACCCGATCGTCCGGGTGGGAGAGGGACGCGCGGAGCGTTTCCTCCGCGCGTGGCGGTGCGTCGGCATCGCCGAGCGCGGCGATGGCCGTGGCGATCTCGCGGTCGGTCGCGCCAGCGCCGCCGGTCGCGATCGTGAGCAGTGCATCCGCGAGGCGGGCGTGCAGCCCGAATCGGCGGACGACGCCGAGCGCGCGGAGTCTCGGCGCCTCGGCGGCCTGGACGAGCAGGGCGCGCAGCGATGACAGCAGTTCATCGGGGTTCGACGCGAGCAGGCGGCGTGCCGCGAGGCGGGAGGCGGCCGAGTCGGGGTCGAGCGGGTCGAGGCGGTCGCGGTCGGCCTCGGCGATCAGGCGCACGCACCGGTGCGGGGAGAGGCAGAGCCGACCGGCGAACCTGCGGCGTGCCGCATCGGAGGGTCGCGGCCCGCTGGGCGCGGTGCCGACGGCGGACCAGAGGAGGGTCGCGGTGCGGGCGACGATGGGGTCGGGGTCGAGGCAGTAATCCGGCAGGTCGGAGGAGGATGCGGCCCGAGCCGCGGCGAAGCGGACCGATGGCTCGGGGTCGGTGACGAGCGGGCCGAGGGCGGCGGCGTGTGTCGTCTCGTCCGGCGCCAGGGCCTCGACGAACGCGCCCACGCCGCCTCTGGCCGCGGCGGAGAGGCGTCCGAGCGTCGCGCCGTCCGGGAGCGGGCCGCCCTGCGCGACGATGCGCGCGCGCGAGTCCTCCGCGCCGGCGACGGGGCGCGTGCGGACCTGCAGCCGGCGGACGCGCACACGGCGCGAAGGTCGCGCCAGCAGGTGCCAGGAGCGCAGCACGGCCTCGTGCTCCGCGATCGATTCGGCGCGGCCGAGGCGTTCGAGCGCGGCCGGCGCGACCGCTCGGTCCGCGAGCCACCACAGCGCGAGCCGGCGAGCCAAGGCCGAATCCGAGCGGCGCAGCGCGGCCCGCATCCCCGCGTGGTCGTCGTTCGAACGCAACTCGGAGGCGAGGCGGGCGCGGCCAGGGCCGAGTTGATCGGCCTCGAATGGTCGGGGCAGCAGCGCCAGCGCGCAGAGCGCGAGTTGCCGCGTGCGACGGATCGACGCACCCGCCATGCACCGCGCGACGATGGCGGCGAGTTCGTCGGCGGCGTCGGCGGCGTCGGGCGCGCCCGGGTCCATCGGCCGGGCGAGCACGTCGGCCGGCGCATCGGAGCCGAGCAGAGCACGCGATTCGACGCCGGAGGCACGCGCGCACAGCCGTAGCAACCCCGCGCCCGCTGCGGCGGCGATCCGCCGGTCGGGGTCGCCGAGCATGTCGGCGAGCCAAGGGGCGAGGGACGGGTCGCCGGACTCCTGTGCGACGCGCACCGCGGCGTAGCGAGACGCCGGATCGGTGTCCGCCGCGACGGTTCGCAGGGCATCTTCCCACCGCCCGCGACCGGCCGCGAGGCTCGTCCGGCGCAGGCACGGCCCGAAGCGGCGCCAGGTGCGTGCGACCTCGACAAGCGCCCCGGCTGCGACCTCACGCCGCGCGGCCGAGGCTCGCTCGGGGACGAGGGCCAGTTCGATCAGTTCCGGTCCGAGGGCCTCGAGTTCTTCGTCCGGAGCCTCGCGCAAGGCCCGGGCGAGCGCGTCCAACCTCCGACCCGGGGCGAGTTTGCGCAACGCATCGATCCCGGCGGCGAGGTCTGCCATGCGGCTGTTCCCTGCGGGGTTGTTCCCCCGGGTCCGAAAAAGTCGCCTGAATCATGCTATTCATTGTGGACACGGGACGGAAGAGTCAATATCTTGGGCCGCATGTGGGGGCCTGCCAAGGCTGGCTGGGGGCGTTGCCGGGAACGGACGACAGCACGCAACCCCGGCCTACAGTCGCTGCTCACTCACGTGGGGACCGGGACGGTCGCCGGGACGGAGTCCGCGCGGCGGCGACGGTGGCGTTCGGCAGAGGCCGGGACGCTCGAATCCAGGAGCACGCATGGACACGCAGACGAATCCGAGCAGTCTTCAGTCGTACCAGGTGGTTCTGTATGACCGGGCGTTGCACCCGGAACTCTTCCAACTGAAGGGGCGGAAGGTCGTCAAGCACGGGGCGTACGAGTTCGAGGGGTGGCTGATGACCGGCGCGCACCTGCTGCGCTTCGAGCACGGGCCGGTCTGCGCCTGCGAACTGGTGACGGACGAGGAGCACAGCCTGCCGACGGCGGGGGTGGTGACGGCGTTCTTCTGCGCCGGCGAACGGGACTTCGACCACAAGTTTCGGGACACGCCGGTCAACTACATGACGACCGTCCAGACCGAGACACTGAGCGAGAACCTCTACCTCGCCACCTTCGACGAGATGGTGGAGTTCGCCCGCGAGTCCCGCGCCCTCGCCCACCGCTGGAACGACGCGGCTGGGCCGTGCCTCTCGATCCTGGACATCCAGCGTTTCAGCCGCGAGATTCACGCGCAGTCGTATCACCTGCTGGCGACGGGTGGCGTGGTGCTGCGGACGCAGACGATCTTCGAGCATTCCTGATCGGTCGGCGGCCCCGGTTGCCCATCTTGGCGAGTGCATTTCTCTCGTATGGGTCCCATGGGTCTCATGGGACCTATGGCGGCGCCTGTGTGCCTTGACTCCATACCATGCTCCCTCCGTCCGCCCCCACTCCCGCGAGCGACGCCCATGACCGGATCGACCACGCCCGACGCCAAGCCCGGCTATCGCCAGACGTTGAACCTGCCGCAGACGGCCTTCCCGATGAAGGCGAATCTCGTGCAGAACGAGCCGGAGTCCATCAAGCGGTGGGCGGCGATGGGGCTGTACCGTCGGCTGCGCGAGCGGGCGGCCGCCGAGGGGCGGCGCCGCTGGCACTTTCACGACGGCCCGCCGTATGCGAACGGCTCGCTGCACCTCGGGCACATCCTGAACAAGTCGCTGAAGGACTTCGTGGTGCGGTCGCGGTCGATGATGGGGCTGGACGTACCGTATGTGCCGGGGTGGGACTGCCACGGGCTGCCGATCGAGCACCAGGTGATGACGAACCTGGTGGAGAGCGGCAAGGCGGCGAAACTCGCGGAACTGGAGGACGACCGGCGCAAGATCGCCGTCCGGCGCGACTGCCGGGCGCACGCGGAGAAGTTCATCAAACTCCAGTCCGGGCAGATGGTCCGGCTGCTGACGCTCGCCGACTACGAGCGGCCGTACCTGACGATGGACCCGGCGTTCGAGGGTGCGACGCTGGAGGTGCTGGCGGACCTGGTGGAGCAGGGGCTGGTGTACCGCGCGCTCAAGCCGGTGCATTGGAGCATCGCCAACGAGACCGCGCTGGCCGAGGCGGAGCTCGAGTACGAGGACCGGGTTGACCCGTCGATCTACGTGGACTTCGAGGCCGAGGACGGGGAAGCGGTCTTCAACGCTTTCGGCTTCTGCGCGCCCGCGCCGGCGTCGGTGGGGTTCATGATCTGGACGACGACGCCGTGGACGCTGCCGGCGAACCTGGCGATCGCGGTGCACCCGCGGTTCGAGTACGCGCTGGTGGAGGTGGACGGTCGGACGACGGTGATCGCGGCCGCGCTCGTCGAGCGGGTGACGAAGGCCGCGAAAGCCAAGAGCGTTCGCACGCTGGCGACCACTACGGGCGAACGGCTGCTCGGGCTTCGCTACAGGCACCCGTTCGTGAACGTGATCCGCGGCGAGGGCGTCGCAGATACGCTCAAGCACAAGCTAGGCCGCACGCTGCATACCGGTGATGATCGTGACCTCTTCCGATTGGTAGAAGCGGAGTACGTCACGCTCGAGGACGGCACGGGCCTCGTGCACACCGCCCCCGGGCACGGTGCGGAGGACTTCGCCACGGGCCGGCGCGAGGGGCTGCCGGTTTATTGCCCCGTGCGGCACGACGGCACCTATGACGAGACCGTCCCCGACTGGTTGCGGGGTGTGGACATCTGGAAGGCCAACGACCTCATCACAGCGAATCTGCGCACGAACGCGCGCCTGTTCCACGAGGAACGGATCACGCACTCGTACCCGCACGACTGGCGCAGCAAGACGCCCGTCATCTTCCGGTGCACGGAGCAGTGGTTCGTCGGCGTGGACACGCCCACGCGCCGCGACGGGCGCACGCTGCGTCACCTCGCGCTGGACGCGACGGCGGAGTCGGTGGCGTTCGTGCCCGAGTGGGGCCGCAACCGGATGCGAGGGATGCTCGAATCGCGTCCGGACTGGTGCATCAGCCGGCAGCGTTCGTGGGGGTTGCCGATTCCGGCGTTCTTCCTCGCGGACGGCTCCGTGTTGCTGACGGCCGCGAGCGTGCGGGCGGTTGCGAGACTGGTGCGCGAGAAGGGGAGCGACGCGTGGTTCACGAGCGCCGCGGACGAACTGCTCCGCTACTACGACGCGGCGAGCGATCCCGATGCCCCCGAGTCGGTGCGGCGCGACCCGTCGGCGCTGCGCACGGCGCGCAAGGGGCCGGACATCCTGGACGTGTGGTTCGAGTCCGGGTCGACGTGGAACGGGGTGATGCGCGAGCGCGAGGGGCGCGGCGCGGTGCCGGTGGAGTTGTATCTCGAAGGGTCGGACCAGCACCGCGGGTGGTTCCAGTCGTCGCTGCTGGCCGCGCTGGGGGCGACGGGCGGGCCGCCGTACAGGGCGATCCTGACGCACGGGTTCATGGTGGACAAGGACGGGCGGAAACTCAGCAAGAGCAAGGGGCACAGCGTCGAGGACCTGTTCAAGTTGTTCGGGGCGGACGTCGTGCGTTGGTGGGCGTCGTCGCTGGCGTACGAGCAGGACATGAAGACGGACGACGAGTTCTTCCGGCTCGCGGGGGAGAGTTACCGCAAGGTGCGGAACACGATCCGGTTCATGCTGAGCAACCTGTACGACTTCACGGCGGAGCAGGCGAAGACGGGCGGGACGCCCGCGCCGCTGGGGCTGGATGCGTGGGCGCTCGCGGAGTACGGCGAACTCGAGCGTCGCGTGATCGCGGCGTACGAGCGGTACGACTTCCGCGCGGCGCACCTGGCGATCTACGACTTCTGCAACGACGCGATGAGCGCGGTGTACCTGGCGGCGGTGAAGGACCGGCTGTACTGCGACAGGCCGGATTCGGCGCGGCGTCGGGCGACGCAGGCCGCGCTGTGGCGGATCACGGACGGGTTGTGCCGGCTCGTGGCGCCGATCCTGTGCCATACGGCGGATGAGGCGTGGCGCGCGCTGCACGGGGCGGGTGCGGGCGACGGGGAGAGGTGCGTGCATCTTGAGACGTTCGCGGGCGCGGCCTGCGGCTCCGGGTGCGATCCGCGATGGGCGGCGGCGATGGCCGCACGCGAGGGCGCGCTGGCCGCGATCGAGCGGGCCAAGGCCGACCTCAGCGTCGAGAACCCGCTGGACGCGGGCGTGACGCTGCCCGACCCGGACGGCGACCTCGCGGCGTTTGACGCGCGCGACCTGGCGGACCTGCTCGGGGTCAGCCGGGTGGCGCTCGACCCGAAGGCGGCCGCGCCGGTTGTGCAGGACCTGCGGTCCGAGCCGCGGTGCGAGCGATCGTGGAAGCGCGACGGGACGGTGCGCCCGCGGAGCGACGGGGGGATGCTGTCCGATCGCGACGCGGAGGCGGTGGGCGTGTCTTGATCCGCGGCATGGAGAACTGCTCCCTGACGGTCGTGGCTCGTTGCGAGCACGGTCGCGGCTCGTGGTGTGGTCCGATAGTGGCTTACGAGTGACGGGCACAGGCGGGACGCCTGTGCCACCGGGTTGCGCCCGGGCAACGGGCACGCCGAACGGGCGCGTGATGATGTGGCGGATTCGCAACGCGGGGCTTGAGGCGCGGCGTCGGCGTGTCGATGAAACGCCGCATGGAGAAGAACCCGTATGAGTCGGGGCCTGAGAGGCCCCGCCCCGGCGACTCGGCGTTTCCCACGCCGGCCTCTCGCGCGGAAGGGACGAAGTTCCGCCGGGCGGACCCCGAGGACTCGCCGCCGGTGGTGGAGCGGTTGGAGGCGTTGGCGCACGAACTGGGCAACCTGCTCGACGGTTCGATGCGCACGCTGCTTCAGGCGGAGCGTTCGCTCGGCGACGCGGAGGGGGGGGCGGTCGATGACGCCCGCAGGCGGCTGGACACGGTGCGCGGCTCGCTGGAGCGCATGGCGGACCTGGTCCACGCGGCGATGCGGGGCACGCCGGGGCTGATCGGCTCGCGCACGTTCGGACCGGGCAGGCCCGTGACGCTGGCCGAGGCGATCCGGCACGCGGCGGACGTGGTGCGCCCGGACGCGGACGACCTCGGCATCACGATCGACCTGCGGCTGGACGCGGGCGCGGAGACGGCCGGCTCGGGGCCGGTGTACCCGATCGTGCTCAACGGGCTTCGCAACGCGGTGGAGGCGATCGCGGCGTGCAGGCCGAGCGCGGAGGGCAAGCCGGGCGGGTGCATTGAGGTTCACGCCTCGGTCAGCCCGGCGGGGCGCGCGTGCGTGCTGATCCTGGACGACGGGCCAGGGTTGCCGACGAGCAACGGCGAGGGGCTGTTCCGGCACGGGTTCACGACCAAGCCCGGCGGGCGCGGGATCGGGCTGTCGCTCAGCCGCAGCGTGGTGCGCGAGTTGCCCGACGGCGCGATCGAGTTGCGCCCGCGGACGGACCTGGCGGACCGGGCGCGGCCCGGCGCTGCGCTGGAGGTGCGGTGGATCGTGCGGGCCGAGGACAGGCGGCGCGCGGGGTGATGAGCGCGGCGTCCTGCGAGTGTGCGAGGCTTGGAGGGGGCGTAGGGGAAGGAGCCGCCACGGAGCGGCGGGGTACCCGGTGAACGAACAGCGTCCGGCGCGCGTGCTGATCGTTGACGACGACCCGATCGTGGCGGAGTCGCTGGCGGAGTTCATGCGCGCGGAGGGGCACGGGGCGGCGACGGCGTTCAACGGCGTCGAGGCGCTGGCCGCGCTGGAGGCGGCGGAGAGCGAGGGCGACGCCTTCCGCGTGGTGGTGTGCGACGTCTCGCTGCCGGGGATGAGCGGGATCGAACTGCTTCGGCGGATCGTGCGCGAGCGGCCGGGCACGGCGGTCGTGATGCTCACGGGCTACGCGAACGTCGAGACGGCGGTGGAGGCGTTGCGCGTCGGCGCGGTCGATTACCTGACCAAGCCGGTGGTGGACGAGGAACTGCGCGTCGCGCTGGAACGGGCGCTGCGCCAGCAGGCGCTGATGGCCGAGAACCAGCGGCTGCGCCGGCAACTGGACGGGCGGTACAGCCTGGACGGGATCATCGGCGGCGACCACCGGATGCGGAAGATCTTCGAACTGGTGGAGGCGGTCGCGCCGACGCGCACGACGGTGCTGATGACGGGCGAGAGCGGGACGGGCAAGAGCCTGATCGCGCACGCGATCCACCACCGCTCGCCGCGGCGCGACGGGCCGTACGTCGAACTCTCGTGCGGCTCGATCCCCGAGACGCTGCTGGAGAGCGAACTGTTCGGGCACGTGAAGGGGGCGTTCACGGGCGCGCACGCGGACAAGGCGGGGCGGTTCCTGGCGGCGGACGGGGGAACGATCTTCCTCGACGAGATCAACAGCGCCAGCCCGGGCATGCAGTTGAAACTGCTGCGTGTGCTCCAGGAGCGGCGCTTCGAGCCTGTCGGCTCGACGAAGACGGTCGAGGTGGATGCGCGCGTCGTGCTGGCGAGCAACCAGCCGCTGGAGGAACTGGTGGCGCGGGGGCAGTTCCGGCAGGACCTGTACTACCGGATCAACGTGGTGAAGATCGAGTTGCCCCCGCTGCGCGAGCGCGTCGGCGACGTGCCGATGCTCGCCGAGAAGTTCCTCGAGCGCTACGCGGCCGAGGCGGGCCGCCAGATCGCGGGGATCAGCGGCGAGGCGATGGACGCGCTGCGTCGGTACCCGTTCCCCGGCAACGTGCGCGAACTGGAGAACGTGATCCAGCGGGCGGTGGTGCTGACGAAGGGGCAGACGATCCGGCTCGAGGACCTGCCGCCGCACGTGACGGGGGAGGCGGATGCGGGAGTGTTGGCGCGGCTGGCGACGGGCGGGGCTGAGCGTGAAGAGGGCGAGTGGAGGCCGATGGCGCTGGAGGAGGCGCTGCGCGAGCCTGAGCGGCGGATCATTCTGCGCGCGCTGGAGGCGAACGACTGGAACCGGCAGAAGACGGCGGACGATCTGCGGATCAACCGGACGACGCTGTACAAGAAGATGAAGTCGCTGGGGATCGAGGCTGGGGAAGAGGCGGCGTAACGGGACAACCCCGGGGAGCGAGAGCAGGAAGAATGTGGAAGTGAACGGAGCCGCCACGGAGTGGCGGGGTACCCATCAGTCGGGGATGGCTTCTTCGGTGACGTTCTGGATGGCCCAGGCGGAGTTGTCCGCGCTGAAGCGGAGGCGGATGAGGTCGTTGGTCGTCGAATCGACGCCGAAGACGTTGAGTTGTCCGCCTTCGAGGTCGGTGACGCGGCTGGTGAGTTGGGAGTTGGGTCGGGGCTGCTCGGCGGGGAGGTCGGAGGTCATGTCTGCGGTCTGCCAGGTCTCGCCGTTCTGTTCGAGTTCTGGGGACCACCAGTAGATGACGAGTTCGCCGTTGGTGTCGAGTCCGGCGACGTTCAGTCCGCCCCAGGGCGCGACGTAACTGGTGACGGAGCCGCCGGCGAGGGTGGGGCCGCCGGCGATGTCGGTGAGGTTGCTGGTTTCCCAGTCGCCGACGAACACGGGCACCCACCAGGTAACGACGAGCTGGCCCGCGCTATTGAGTCCGGCGATGTTGATGCCGTCCCAGGAGGTGAGGTACGCGGTGAGGCCGCTGGAGATCGGCGGCGCGCCCGTGATGGTGCTGAGGTTGTTGGCGTACCAGACGAGTCCGCCGTCGCCTGACCAGACGGACCAGATGTTTCCGCTCGCGTCGAGTCCGGCGATGTTGAGGCCGTTCCAGGAGGTGACGTAGGAGATGAGCGGGCCGACGATGGCGGGCATGGGGATGTTCTTGGGTGAGAGTTGGGTGGTGACGAGGTTTTCGAAGGACCAGATTTCGGTGCCCTGCGCGTCCTGGCCCACGTTCTTGTAGAGGACCATATTGCCGCCGGTGTCGATGCCGGCGAGGTAGACGCGGCCGTCGAGATCGGCAAAGACGGTGAGATCGCCCGGGATGCGGGTCGCGGGGGTGAGTTCCTGGGTGAGGTTGCGGACGGTCCACTCGTTGGCCTCGTCGCGGGTGTAGACGTAGACGCCCTGTGGCGTGGAGGTGGCGGCGAAGAGGCGTTCGGAGATCGGATCGACCCAGACCTCGACGTCGGCGGTGGCGGTGGGCGTCGGACCATCGGCGCGGGCGATGAGGTCGACGACGCGCCAGTCGCCGTCGGGGCGGAGGTCGTAGGCGATCGGGTCGCCGTCGGCGTTGAGGATGCCGAGTGCGATGAGGGAGTCGAGGGGGGGGAGCGGCTCGGCGACGACGCGGGCGCCGACGCCGAGGAGTTTGCGGAAGTCGCCGCTCTGGAAGATGACGTCCGTGGCGAGGAGCGTCGAGTCGTTGTCGGAGATGATGAACTGGAAGACGTCGCCGTTGCCGAGGGTGAGCCGGAGTGTGCTGCCGGAGATCGACCATGTGCCGGTGAAGGCGGGGTCGGAGCCGCCTTCTTCGAAGTCGAGGAGGTCAATGGCGGAGAAGGTGCCGTTCTGGTTGAGCGTGAGGGCGAAGTCGTCCGGGTCGAAGGCGAGTCCGTCGTCGCCGACGTCTGCGATGGTGACTCGGTACAGCCCCGCGACGCCGGCCGCGGTGGGCGAGGGCGCGCCGCGGACGGCGATGCCGATGGCGATGTCGCCGTCCGCGCCGTCGGCGTCGGACCAGACGATGACGGAGCCGTCCGCGCTCATGTAGAGCACGGAATCTTCGAGTCCGCGCGCGAGGTTGAATCGGCCCATCGCGCCGGTGCTGACGATGGCGTGAGACTCGGCGACGGGCGGCGTGCCGGGCGAGCCGGTGAGGGTGACAACGATGGCGCCCGGCCCGATGCTGGCCGTGCCGCCGTGGACGAACGCGCGTTCGGCCTCGAAGTTCACGGTGAGCGAGTGGAAGAACCAGGAGCCTGCGATGTCGCCGGTCGTAGCGGAAGCGGGACGCTCGACGGCGAGCGCGAGTTCGGTGCGAGCGCCGCCGGCGTCGCGGCCGAAGAACCACCCGACGGGGTAGCCCATCTCCTGGAGGAAGCGTGCGCCCGTCTGTTCGTCGTAGGGCGTGAAGGCGTCGACGAACCCGACCT
This sequence comes from Phycisphaerales bacterium, assembly GCA_039794165.1. Classification (GTDB taxonomy): domain Bacteria; phylum Planctomycetota; class Phycisphaerae; order Phycisphaerales; family UBA1924; genus CAADGN01. The sequence goes on along the minus strand of JBDIVY010000002.1, from coordinate 351,160 downwards.
GGATGCCGCCGTTGGGGCGGTTCGTGATCGAGGCGAAGTCGATCGGGACGGCGGGGAGGGGGCCTGCATCGCCGGAATCGAACCTTTCGCCCGCGAGCGAGCCGTCCTCCTGCATCACGGCTTCGCCGAAGTAGATGGTCGGCTCGCCCTCCATGTACAGCCCGACGCCCGCGACATTCCACGGTGCGGCCAGCACCACGCGCTGCTCGAGAGGCTCGAGGAACGAACGCGGGTCGGCGGCGTGGGCGCATGACTGGCGGACACGCGGGGGCTTCGGCATCGCTGGACTCCCTTGGGTGCTCTTCGCTGCCCGGGGCTGGGCGCGGGCGTCGGGGCCTCTCGCGGCTGGCGCGGACCCCACGCTCTGGGCAGTGTACCACACGGCACGGGTCGGGGCCAAGCGGGTGACCCCGGGCCAATGAAAAACGGGGCGGGCCTGGCGCCCGCCCCGCTGGGAAAGGTCGGTTCAGGTCGGACTACTTGTCGGAGTCAGGCAAGCCCATGCCGCGGCGATCGGGGTCGGCCGGTCGCTGGGCCGGGCGGTAGGGGTTGGTCTCGACGGATTGGAGCATGAGGTCGATGGCGGCGTCGAGTTGAGGGTCGTTGCCTCGGGCCATGAGGGACGGGTCGTCGATGACCTCGATGTCGGGGTCGACGCCGTGGCCTTCGACGCCCCAGGTGCCGTCGGTCTCGTAGAAGCCGAAGGTGGGGACGGCGGTGTATCCACCGTCGATGAGTCCGGGGACGCCGGAGATGCCGACGAGTCCGCCCCAGGTTCGGGTGCCGATGAGTTTGCCGAGGCCGTTGTGTCGGAAGAGCCAGGGGAACATGTCGCCGCCCGAGCCGGCCAGGCCGTTGATGAGCATGCACTTGGGTCCCTGGTGCGAGTCGGGCGGCCAGGGCCAGTCCTTGCCGTCGCGGCGTGCCCAGTAGTTGGTGCGCGGGCGGTTGAGGAGTTCGATGAAGCGAGTGGGGATCTGGCCGCCGCCGTTCCAGCGTTCGTCGATGATGAGTGCGGCCTTGCCGGTCTGGCCGTAGAACTGGCGGAAGAGTTCGTTCTGGCCGTCGACGCCGGTGTTGGGGACGTAGATGTAGCCGACCTTGCCGCTGGTGCGTTCGTCGACGTATCGGCGGTTGGCCTCGATCCACGAGCGGAAGCGGAGGTTGGACTCAGAGCCGATCGGCGTGATGGTGACCTCGCGTTCCTTGCGGGCCTCGTCGTCGCCGAAGAGGTTGTCGGCGAGGGTGAGGGTGGTGTGCTTGCCGGCGAGTCCGATGAAGGCCGCCCACGGGTCCTTGGCGGTGTCGATGGGTCGGCCGTTGACGGCGAGGATCCATGTGCCGGGCTTGGCGTCGACGCCGGGCTGGCTGAGGGGGCCGCGTGCGTCGGAGTCCCAGGGCGCGCCCTCGTGAATCTTCTTGATGCGGTAGGCGGAGCGGGTGGCGCCGTCTTCGGAGGTCTCGGTGGCGAGTTCGAAGTCGACGCCGAGGAGTCCGACGTTCGCGCTGGGCTGTCCTTCGACGTCGCCGCCCCAGTAGTAGGCGTGCCCGACGTTCAGTTCGGAGATCATCTCGGCGATGATGTAACTGACGTCTTCGCGGTTGGCGGCGTCCTGGAGCATGGCGTGGTACTGCTTGTAGATGGCGTCCCAGTCCACGTTGTGGAGGTTCTGGACGTAGAAGAAGTCGCGGTGGCGGCGCCAGGCGTCGGTGAAGATCTGCTCCCACTCCTCGCGGGGGTTGACCTGCTTCATGAGTTCGGTGGCGAGGGGCTTGGAGATGGACTGTCCCGCGCGGGCGTCCACGATGCCGAAGCGGTTGCCCTGGTTGATGAGGAGTTTCTTGCCGTCGGCGGAGACGGCGTAGCCGCCCGCGCCGGCGATGACGGTCTTCTCTTCGGCCTTCTCGTCGCGGACGTCGAATATCTTGATCGAGGGGGGGGTGCCGCGCCCGCCCGCGCGGACGTAGATCAGTTCGCCCTTGTCGTTGGAGGAGAGGCCGAAGAAGCGGCCGGAGGAGACGGGGAGTTGCATGGCCCGGGCCTCGAACCCGTCGAGGTCGATGACGAGGGGCTTGTCCTTGTCGTCGGCGGCCTTGACGGCGTCGGCGGGGGGCTGCTCGTCGGTCTTGGTCGCCTCCCAGGTGCCGTTGATGCCCAGTTCGGGGACTTCCCATGTGCCGGTGAGTTTGTCGCCGGCGAGGGTGCCCTCCATCTTCGTGGTCATGCCGTCGCGGGCGCGGGTGGCGGTGAACTTGCCTGTGGCCTCGTCGAAGGTAACCGCGTCGTAGTCGTTGGTCTGGCCCATCGAACTGCTGGAGCCGGTGATCGCGCCGTCGGCGGCGACGATGATGGTCATGGTGAACTCGACCTCGTCCTGGGGCGCGCCGATCTTGCTCAGGCCCTTGACGGTGCCCGCCCAGACGCCGTGGATGGGGCTGGTGGGGGCGGCGTCCTGCTTCTTGGTGGCGTCATCGTCGCCGTTCTCGCCGTTGTCGTCCTTCTTGCCCTCGGCGTCGCCGTTGTCCTTCTTCTCGCCATTGTCCTTCTCGGCGTCGTCCTTCTCGGCGTCGTCCTTCTTCTCGTCCTTCCAGGTCTCCTCGTCGCTCTCGACGAGCCGGGGGTTCTTGACGTCCTTGTTCAGCGGGACGGCGAGGAGGCGGCCGGTGTCGGAGTAGACGAAGGTCGTGCCGACGTCCTCGTACTGCGGGTTGGAGAAGTCTCGGCTGGACGAGTAGTAGAGGAAGTCGCCCTTCCTGCTGAAGACGGGGTTGGAGTCGTCGAAGAAGCCGCTGGTGACCTGGTGCTTGGCGTCGTTCTTGAGGTCGTGGAGCCAGATCGAGCGTGTGCCCGAGTCGGGGTCGGTCTTGGCGTAGGCGATCCAGTTCGAGTCGTGCGACCAGTCGATGCCGGGCTGGTTCGCCCACTCGTCGCGGTCGAGGACGCGCTGCTCGCCGGTCTCGACATCGACGAGGATGATGTTCGCGGCCTTGTCGGTGACGATGATCTTCTTTGAGTCCGGCGACCAGAGAGAGCGGAAGAAGAACGTCTTGTTGTCCTTCGTGACCTGCCGCGGCTCGTCCTTGCCGTCGGACTGGCGGACCCAGAGTTCGTACTCGCCCGAGGCGTCGGAGAAGTAGGCGATCCAGCGGCCGTCGGGGCTCCATGCGGGGCTGCGCTCGGCCGCGCCGGAGGAGTCGGTCATCTGGCGAACCGGGCCTTTCTCGGCGGGGACGGTCCAGATGTCACCGCGGGCCTCGACGACGGCGCGCTTGCCGGTGGGAGAGATGCCCCACGCGCCCATGTTCCGTCCGGCGTCGATCAACTGCGGGCGGAGGCGCGGGCGGTCGCCGGGGATGACGACCTCGACGGCGCGAGAGCGCCCGTTGCGCAGGTCGAGGAGCATGAGCGAGGAGCCGAGCTGGTAGACGATCTCGCCGCGGTTGCGCTCGCCGGGGCCGATGGAGGGGAACTTCACGTCGAAGTCGGCGTGCCTGGTGATCTGCTCGCGTTTGCCGGTTTTCGGGTCGTAGGACCAGATGTTCTGTCGGTGCTCCGGCCCCTGGTCGGCGAGGTAGTAGAGCGTCTCGCCGTGCCACATGGGGGAGGTGTCGGTGCCCTCCCAGTCGGTGGCCTGCTTCCACTCGTAGGTTTCGAGGTTGAAGAGCCAGATGTCGGTCTGCATGCCGCCGCGGTACCGCTTCCAGGTGCGGAAGTCGATGGAGTGCGGGGTGTAGGCGAGCCACTTGCCGTCGGGGCTGATGGCGGCGTTGGTGCCGTAGGGGACGGGGAGTTGCTCGGGCAGCCCGCCGGTCGGCGAGGTGACGAAGAGTAGGGTCTGTCGGCCGAGTCCCGCGAGGGCGTTGCTGGAGAAGAGGAGTTTGCCGTCGGGGGTCCAGTCGCAGAGGAACTCGCCGGCGGGGTGGTGCGTGACGCGGGTGGGGATGCCGCCGGTGACGGGGACGGTGTAGAGGTCGCGGTTGCCGTCGTAGTTGCCGATGAAGGCGATGGTCGAGCCGTCGGCGTTGAATCGGGGGAACCCTTCCTGTCCCGGGGGGCTGGCGAGGGGCGTCGCGGTGCCGCCATCGCGGGGGACGATCCAGATGTCGTTTGCGTAGACGAAGACGATGTGGGTCGCACTGACGTCGGGGTAGCGGAGCATCCCGGCGTGGGGCTTGATGTCGTCGGAGACGGCCGAGGCCGTGCCGGCGACAAGAGGAAGGATGAGGCACAGCGCGGCACGGACAGCGAATGGACGACGGTGCATGGTGAACTCCTGGCTGGATCGTCGAAGTCGGGGCCACGGACCCCGCGTGGTATGGCTTGTTCCGAGGGAGGCGGGCGCAGTTGCAACGAGGACTGAACCCACGCGAAAGGGGATGGGATGCGCCGCAACGCTCCTTCCGTCGCGCATCGGGGCCGGAAACGCACAACCCCCGGCGCGGGGCCGGGGGTCGTTCTCAAGAGCGGGTGAAGGGACTCGAACCCTCGACTTTCACGTTGGCAACGTGACGCTCTACCACTGAGCTACACCCGCAAACCCTGCCCCCGGAACGCGGCCCGGAGGACACGCTGAAAGTACGCGCCGGGGTGGGGGGAGTCAAACGCCCAAGGCGTCAGGGCGGGGTTGCCCCCGACGCCCGGTCGAGGGCTTCCATGACCTGCTGGGCGGTGTACGCGTTGGACATCCACGGCTCGGCGAGGCCCGGGCCGTCGATAACGAGCAGGGGGATGCCGGTCTGCCCGAGGTCGCGGAGGGTCGTCCAGCCTGAGGAAGAGGTGCTGGTCAGGTCGGCGGTCATGGGGAGGATGCCCGTTCCCCGGAGCCGACTCTTGACCGGCTCACGGTTGAGGACGGCCGCCTTGAGCGCCTTGCAGTTGAGGCACCACTCGGCGGTGAAGTCGATGACGACCACGCGGCCCGAGGCACGCGTTTCGTCCCAGAGGGCGGGATCGAACGCCACCCAGAAGTTGTCGCGCGCCTTGGCGGACATGTCCACGGCGACGAACAGGCTGAACGCCGCCAGCGCGACGGCGATCGCGGACATGACTCCCCGCCGGACGGGCTTGGCGGTGATGGCGAAGGTTCGCTGCATCAGCCAGACGGCCGCCGCGAGTACGAACGCGGCGATGACCCACCAGTGCAGTACGCGGACGGCCCACGGCAGGGCGAGCAGCCCGCCCGGTCGCTCGCTGAGGATGGCGAGGACACCCGAGCCGACGAAGTACGCGGCGGCGGCCAGAAGGAGGAGGCCCATGACCTGCTTGACGAGTTCGCTGGCGGGGCCGGTGCGAGGGACGCGGGCGAGGAGTTTGGGATTGGCGGAGAGGACGAGGTAGGGGGAGGCCATGCCGACGCCCAGCGCAGTAAAGATGACCATGACAACGCTCGGGGGCAGTGCGGCCGCGCCGGCGAGGAGCGCGCCCGCGACGAATCCGAAGCAGGGCAGGCCGAGTACGGCGGTCATCACGCCGAAGAGGAACGATCCCCACGCCGAGTCTGCCTTGGGGTTGATGGCGTAGACGGACCTGGGGAGGTTGATGGCGAAGGCGCCCATGATGCCGACACCCATGGCGCCGATGAGCAGCCCGATGCCGAGCGTGACCCACCAGACGCCGAAGATGCGCGAGGGGTCGGTGACGCTGGCGAAGAGCGCCATGGGGAGGCCGATCCCGACCCAGAAGGCGATGACGCCGAGGGCCATCCAGAGGCCGAGTGCGAGCGATCGGCCGGGTGAGCCGGCGTGCTGGCTGATGGTGAGCACCTTGATGGGGATGACGGGCAGGACGCAGGGGGTGAGGTTGAGGATGAACCCCCCCACCGCCGCGAGCAGCGCGACGACGACGACGCCCACTGCGCCGTCCGCGCTGGGGAGTGTGATGCCGAAGAAGGTCCGGCCCGACTGCGGCGTGGGAAGCATCGCGGGTTGCTCGCCCCAGCGGTCGCGGTCGGCGAAAACGGAGGCGTCGAAAGCGGCGAAGAGCGCGGCCTCCGTCGGTTCGCTGGGGCCGATGGGGAGGCGCACTTCGAACGGGTAGGTCTCGGGGATGAGGCAGCCGACGTCGTCGCAGGCCTGGAGTTCGACTTCGATGGCGATCGAGGCTTCGCCGCTGGCGGTCCCGTCGACTTCGACCGGGATGAACGCGACGGCCTGGCCCTCGAAGACGGGGTACGGCTCGGGTCGGCCGGTCCCGGCGAGATCGACGCGGATCTCGTGAACCTCGGGCCACTGGATCGGGCCGACGGTGATGCCGGCCGAGGGCTTGATCGCGATGACCGTCGGGATGGGCACGAATCCGGCCCAGGAGGCAGGCACGACCGGCGCGTTCGTGTGGGTGTGCCAGCCGGGGGCGTGGTCGATGACGACGGCGACGGCGAACCTGGCCCCCGGCTCGGCCGCGGTCACAGCCGGGACCACCCGGACGGTCACCTTTTCGTCGCCCAGGGGTTGAGCGGCGAGGCGAGGCAGGGGAAGCAGTCCGAGCATCAGGAGGGCGAGAGTGAGGCGGAGGAGGTTTGGCATCGTTTGATTAAAGGTCGGGAGGGGGGCCGGGGTTTCAGCGCGGGCCGCTGCTTCAAGCAGATTGGTGCCCGGGGCCGATAGTCCGGCGTGGCCCGACGGGCACGGGATGTCCGTGCGCGGGGGGCGACGCGGGATTCGGCTCCATGGCGAACGTGCTGGACCAGAGCGAGATCGACGCCCTGCTCGCTGCGGCGGAGCCGGATGAGACCGAGTCCCAGCAGACCGAGGTGCAGGTCTTCAGCCGCAAGTGCCGCGACGCGCCGCCGGAGATCAGGCCCTACGACTTCAAGCGTCCGGAGCGTGTCAGCAAGGACCAGATGCGGGCCTTGCAGACGCTGCACGAGGGGTTCGCGCGGAACTTCGGGGCGTCGTTGTCGGGGTTTCTGCGGACGATCGTGGAGGTCCGTGTCGCGGACTGCGAGCAGATGACGTACTCGGAGTTCATCTCCGAGCTGCCGAACCCGACGAGTTTCAACCTGATCCAGACGAGCGCGCTCGAAGGTCAGATGTGCCTGGAGGTCAGCCCGCTGATCATCTACCCGATCATCGATCGGCTGCTGGGCGGGACGAGCCAGGACCTGTTCGTTCCGCAGCGGCCGATGACGCTGATCGAGACGCGGCTGATCGGGAACGTGATCCGGCGAGCGTTGGCCGCGTTGTCGGAGGCGTGGTCGGGGGTGAAGGAACTGCAGTTCGAGGTGAGCGCGACGGAGAGCAACCCGCAACTGGTGCAGATCGTACCGCCGAACGAGGTGGTGGTGGTGATCGTCTTCGAGCTGAAGACGTCGAACCGTGCGGGGACGATGAACCTGTGCATCCCGTACAACGTGATCGAGCCGGTGGTGGAGCAGTTGAGTTCGCAGAGCTGGTTCAGCGTGTCGAAGAACCAGCGTTCGGAGGAGATCGAGCGTCGTCTGGCGCGGGGCCTGGGGCACGCGAGCCTGGACCTGCGGGCAGTCCTCGCCGAGACGACCATCACGCTGCGGGACCTGGCGCACATGGCCCCGGGGGACGTGATCGTCACGGAGACGGAGGCGACTCGCCCGGCGGTGCTCTGGGTCGGGCACGAGCGGAAGTTCACGGCGGAGGTCGGGCAGTTCCGCGGGTCGCGGGCGTTGCGTGTGGTTCGCGCGATCTCCCGGGACGACCGGGTGTAAGCGGGGAAGCGACGGTCGGGGGTTGACCGGGGGGTTCCGGAGTCTCTACAGTTGGCGGTTGCTTTGGTCTCGGGCGGAGGTACGCCCCGGGAGTGACGTGGTATGCAGGTACTCGCCGACCATGGGCGCTGATCGGACGAAGCACGGCTGCGCTCGTCCGGCGCGCGCCCTGCCCCTGACCGGGCAGGGCCTGGAGGACGCTCCGATGGGTTAGCCCGGAGCGCCATGGCGGACGCCCCGACGGCCCGGAAGGCCGGCGTGGCGGGACGGCGGGGCCACCTGCGCGCGGGCGCTCGTGGCCCTCGTGTTTTTCAGGAACGATCGGCCCGGCAGCGGGCGGACAGGACAACCCGACAACTCGACAACTCGACAACTCGGAGCAGGACGGCATGAACACCCAGGAAATGATGCGGATCATCGACTCGATCGCACGCGATCGGAACATCGACCGGCAGCTGCTGATCGCGGACCTCGAGGCGGCGATGGTCTCGGCGGCGCGACGCCACTTCAACACGCTCGACACCGAGGAGTTCACCTGCACGGTGGACCCGCTCTCGGGCCAGATCCAGATCTTCCGGCACGGGGAGCCGCTCGTCATGCCGCCGGAGGCCTTCGGTCGCATCGCGGCCCAGACCTTCAAGCAGGTGATGATCCAGCGGTTCCGCGAGGACGAGCGCAACAGCATCCTCGAGGAGTACTCGAAGCGTGTGGGCGAGATCGCAACCGGCGTGGCCCAGCGATACGAGGGCGGCGCGCTCGTCGTCACGGTCGATCGGGCCGAGGCGTTCATGCCCCGCAGCGAGCAGATTCCCGGCGAGCAGTTCCAGCCGGGCGACCGCGTCCGCTGCCTGATCCTCGACGTGCGCGACGCGGGGAACCAGGTGAAGATCGTGCTCAGCCGCGCCCACCCGGACTTCATCAAGCGGCTCTTCGAGGTCGAAGTGCCGGAGGTCGCGGAACGCATCATCGAGATCAAGGCGATGGCCCGCGAGGCCGGGTACAGGACCAAGATCGCCGTCAGTTCGATCGACTCGAAGGTGGATGCGGTGGGCGCGTGCGTGGGGGTGCGCGGCAGCCGGATCAAGAACATCGTGGACGAACTGAACGGCGAGAAGATCGACATCATCCGGTGGAACGAGTCGAGCCAGATCCTGATCCAGAACTCGCTGAAGCCCGCGGAGGTGCAGGAGATCAGCCTGTGCTTCGAACTCGGGCGGGCGACGGTGGTGGTGCGCGACGACCAGCTGAGCCTGGCGATCGGCAAGCGCGGGCAGAACGTCCGCCTCGCGGCGCGGCTGACCGGGTGGGACGTGGACATCCTGACGCCCGAGGAGTTCAACAAGGGCCTGGAGATCATGTCCGAGACGCTGCTGGGCATCGAGGGCGTGAAGGAGGAGCACGTGGACCGGCTCGCCGCGCTGGGCATCGTGAGCGTGTTCGACGTCGAGGAGGTCGGGGCCGAGGTGCTGGCGACGGAGCTCGAACTGGACGAGTCGATCGCGTCGGCGGTTGTCGAGGCGGCGTCGGCGCGGGCGAAGATCGTGGCCGAGCAGCAGCAGCGCGACAAGGAAGAGGCGGAGGCCCGGCGCAGGGAAGAGGAGGAGGCGGCGCGCCGGCTGCTCAGCGGCGAGGGCCTGCCGACGACCGAAGAGGGCGCGGTCGATCCGGAGCTCGCGGCCGCGGCGATCCTGGGCATCGGCTCGCGCGGCGCGAGCGGCGGCGCGAGCGGCGGCGCGGGCGATGGCGGCTCGGCCGGCGCGGACGGCGCAGCGGCGGACGCGAGAGCGGCCGACATTCTCGGCGGAGACAAGAAGGACTGACCCGACGAAGGCACGAGCGCCGCCGAATGCAGCGGGCACGTGCGAGTGGAGCGACGATTGGCCAGACGCGTATTCGAGATTGCGAAGGACCTCGAGATCAACTCCAAGGCGATCGTGGAGAAGTGCCGCGCCGAGGGGATTCCCGAGGACGTCATCAAGAACCACATGTCCACGGTCTCGGCCGGGCTTGAGGCCACGATCCGCGAGTGGTTCACGGCGGGCACAGCGGCGACGGCGGTCGAGACCGCGGACCGCGTGGACCTGGACAAGGTGCGCGCCAAGCCGCGCCGCCGCACGCGCAAGGCCGACGGCTCGGACAACGCCGGCTCGGTGGATGCATCGGATTCGACGACGGCGACGCTGGAGCCGCGCGCGCCGGCCGCGTCCGAGCCGCCGCGCGCCAAGCCGATCTCGAAGCCCGGCGCCCGCGCGACGGAAGCGCCGACTCGGGCCGTCGCCCCCCCCTCCGTGGCCGTCGATACGCCGACAGCGCCCGCGCCCGCCGAAACATCCGCTCCTCCGGTCGAGGTCGCGCGCCCCGCGGCGTCGGCCAGCGCACCGCCCCCACCACCGCCCGCCCCGGTCGTCCCCGCGCCGCAGAACGTTCCCGACCGGCCGAAGGTGGTCAAGCCCGCGGGTCCGCAGTTGCAGGACCCCGCGCGAGTGAAACTCGCCGGCCCGAAGGTGGTCCGAATCGAGGCGCCCGAGGCGGTCGAAGCGCCGCGCCCGCGCAGCCCCCGAACCGGACCGGCGATGGGCGGTCGCGGCGTGCCCGGACCGATGCCCGGCGACGCGACGGACGACCGGACGCGCAGCCCGCGCCGCCGGGGCGATCGCGGCGGCGTCAAGCCCCGCCCCACGACCACGACACCCCAGCAGCCGCGGCGCAAGACGGACTCGGACGAGTGGCGCACGGGGCCGGGCCACTTCACCGAGGCCGACCTGGCCGAGCGCGAGGCACGGCTTCAGCGCTCCGGCGGCTACCTGAAGCAGCGCCGCCAGCAGGCCAAACTGCGAGGGCAGACGGTCGGCGGCGACCGCTCCTCGTCGCTGGCGGAGACCGGCGGCAGAGTGCGCATCGCCGCGCCGTTCACGATCAAGGACCTCTCCGCGGCGACGGGCGTCAAGGCGGCGGAGATCGTCAAGAAGCTCTTCCTCCAGGGCATCATGGCGACGATCAACTCGGGGATCGACACCGAGCGTGCGCAGGAGATCATGATCGAGTACGACATCGAACTCGAAGTCGTCGAGTCGAAGTCGGCTGAGGAGAAGGTCTCGGCGGCGTTCGAGAGCCGCGAGATGGTGGAGGAGCGCCCGCGCGGCCCGGTCGTCACCATTCTCGGGCACGTGGACCACGGCAAGACCAGCCTGCTGGACCGGATCCGCAAGACGAACGTGGCGGCTGGCGAGGCCGGCGGCATCACGCAGGCGACGAGCGCGTTCCGCGTGCCGGTGCACGTGGGCGAGGAAGAGAAGCAGATCGTCTTCATCGACACGCCGGGCCACGAGGCGTTCACCGAGATGCGCGCCCGCGGCGCGAACGTGACGGACGTTGCGGTGCTGGTGGTCGCGGCGGACGACGGCGTGATGCCTCAGACGGTGGAGTCCATCAACCACGCCAAGGCCGCGGGCGTGCCGATCGTGGTCGCGCTGAACAAGATCGACAAGCCGGAGGCGACGGACTCGAACATCCACCGCATCCTCGGGCAACTGGCCGAGCACGCCCTGAACCCCACGGAATGGGGCGGCGACACGGAAGTCGTGCGGACGAGCGCGACGACGGGCACGGGCGTGCAGGACCTGCTCGAGGTGCTGGACTACCAGGCGCAGTTGCTCGAACTGAAGGCCGACTTCGGCGGAGCGGCCCGCGGGATGGTCATCGAGGCTCGCGTGCTCGAAGGCCGCGGCCCGGTGGCGAGCGTGCTGGTGCGCGACGGGGAACTGAAGGTCGGCGACTTCGTGGTTGCGGGGCGTGCGTTCGGTCGCGTGCGCGACATCACGGACGACCGGGGCCGCCGCCTGAAGGACGCGCAGCCGCCGATGCCGGTGCAGATCTCGGGCTTGGACGAACTGCCGGACGCGGGCGATGCGTTCTACTGCGTGTCGTCGCTCAAGCAGGCGCAGGACGCGGCGGAGCAGCGCAAGCAGCGCGACCGCGAGCAGCAACTGGCGCAGCCGAAGGTGACGCTGGACAGCCTGTTCGGGCAGATGGCGGAGAGTGAGGTCAAGGAGATCCTGATCGTCCTGAAGGCGGACGTGCAGGGATCGGTGGACGTGCTGCGCAACGAGATCGAGAAGGTCTCGACGGCGGAGGTGAAGATTCGCGTGCTGCACGCCGCGGTCGGCGGCATCACCGAGAGCGACGTGCTGCTGGCGGACGCCTCGCGTGCGGTCATCATCGGGTTCAACGTCATCCCCTCGTCGAAGGCGCGCTCGCTGGCGGACTCGAAGAGCGTCGAGATCCGCACGTATCAGGTGATCTACCACATCACTGAGGACGTGCGCAAGGCCGCCGAGGGCATGCTGGAGCCGGAACTGCGCCAGGACATCCTGGGGCACGCCGAGGTGCGCCAGGTCTTCAAGGTCTCGCGCGTCGGGGCGATCGCCGGGTGCTACATCACGGACGGCGTGGTCGAGCGCGACGCGCTCATCCGCGTCACGCGCAACGGCGTGGTGATCGAGAACGACCGCAGGCTCTCGCAGCTCAAGCGCTTCAAGGACGACGCCAAGGACGTCCGCGCCGGTATGGAGTGCGGCATGAAGATCGACGGGTACGACGACATCAAGGAGGGCGACGTGCTCGAGTGCTACAAGAACGTGGAGGTCAAGAGGACGCTGTAGGAGCAGTGAGGAGTGACGAAGCGACGAAGTGACGGAGGAGGAGAGAGATCGCACGCGAGTCGGCCGGCATCGGCCCGACGGCTTCGTCACCGCTCACTTCGTCACTCCGTCACTCTCTCACTTCGCCACTTCTCATGGTGATCGGCGTGCTCCAGTTCGAGTTGGTGATCCCGGAGAGCGGGTCGCTCAAGGACAAGCGGCGCGTCGTTCGCTCCCTGCGCGACCGCCTGCACCGCGAGCACATGGTCTCGGTCGCGGAGGTCGCAGCACAGGACTCGCTGAACGTCGCGGTCCTGGCGGCTGCGGTCGTCGCCGCCGACGGACGGCGCGCGGGCGAGGTGCTCGACCACGTCGCCGAGAAGCTCCGTTCGCTGCGCGACGCGGAGCTCGCGAGCGTGCGGCGGGACATCCTGCGGGCGGACGACGAGTCGGTCGAGCGTGATGCCGGAGACGAAGACGAAGTGCGGGATGCGCTGGCCGCGGAGATGAGGCGGCATTACGAGGGTGAGACGGGGCCCGGGAAGGGGGCGCGGCCATGACGCGGCGTGCCGAGCGGGTCGCGTCGGCGGTCCATGCCGCGGTGCAGGCCGTGCTGTCGCGGGGGCTGTCCGACCCGCGCGTGCGCGGGCTGATCACGGTGACGGGCGTGACGGTGACGGACGACCTGCGGCAGGCGTTCGTGCGTGTGTCGATCATGCCGGCCGAGCACGAGGAACTGACGATGCACGGTCTGCGGGCGGCGGCGGCTCATGTGCGCCACGCCATCGGCGACGCCCTTGAGTTGCGTCGCACCCCTGACATCGAGTTCCGGCTCGACCGGGCGACGAAGCGGCAGGCCGCGGTGCTCGAGGCGCTGGAGCAGGCGCGGCAGGTGACGCCTCCGATCGAGGCCGGGCACGGAGACGGAGCGGACTCGACGGAGGGGGGGTCGTGAGCGCGACGGACCGCACACGGGAACTGCGCTCGCTGTTGTTCCGGCTGCGCAAGCGCGTCAAGCCGCTCGCGCCGGGGCACGCGGGCACGCCGCCCGAGGGCACGGACCCCGTCGTGCACGAACTCGTCTACTCGTTTCTGGTGTGGGAGGCCTCCGCGCCACTGGCAACGGCTGCGCTGAACCGCATGCGTGGGGCCGTTGTCGATTACAACGAGTTGCGCGTGTGCTATGCGCAGGAACTCGCCGGGCTGATGGGGGAGGGGTACCCGCTGGCCCTGGAGCGGGCGACGCGGATGCGGGCCGCGCTGACCGAGGTCTATCGGCGGGAGCACGGCACGGTGCTCGCGCGCCTGGTTGACCTGCCGAAGCGCGACGCGCGGGCGTACCTCGAGGCGCTGGAGGGCGTGCCGTCGTTCGTTGCGGCGCGGGTGGTCCTGCTCGCGCTGGGCGGGCACGCGGTGCCGCTGGATTCGATGCTGCACGGGATGCTCGCGTCGGAGGAGGCAGTGGAGCCGGAGAGCACGGTGGCCGACGCCATGGGCTGGCTGGAGCGGACGCTCCGCGCGAAAGAATCCGAGGAGGCGTATCTGCTGCTCGAAGCGTGGCGGAAGCGCAAGGCGCAGAAGATCGGCCCGGCTGTGGGCGCGAAGCCGAAACGACCGGGAAAGGCTCAGAGCTGACGTCGCTGGAGCGGAACTGAAACATGACCATGCGGCCGCGCCATCCCGAGACCCGCGCCATTCGGCACGCCGCGCTGCTGTCGGCGGCAATCCTGCTTTGCGTCGGCGGGTTTGCCGGCGGATGTGCGTCGAAGGGAAGTCCGAACGCAACCCAAGCAGCGATGGACGGACAGCAGACAGCCGGCGCGGCGGGGGCGCGTCTCCGCTCGCTCGCGGCCGCGCAGGAGCGCCAGCCGAACCGTCGCGCCGCGTCGCTCGGCCCGCCGCCGGGCATCGACCCGCTGGTGCTTTCGCCGATCGATCGCGACAGTGAGGCACGGCGGCGAGCGACGCTGAGCCACGAGGAGGCGGTGCATGAGGCGGCGTCGTCCGCGCGCCCGATCGAGGCCGCCGAGCCGCAGGCCAGGCGCGACGACTCGACCGACGCGCTGCGGCTGTACGCCTCCGGCCGCCAGCGTCTGCTCGACGGCGACGCGGTTGGCGCGGTGCGCGACCTGGAGCGAGCGACGATCCTCGACCCCGGCTCGGCCGAAGTGTGGCGCACGCTCGGCGCGGCCCAGAGCGCGGCGGGGCAGCTGAGCGGGGCGATGTCGTCGATGCGGCGTGCCGTGGCCCTGGGGCTGGTGGATGCGCAGGCGTTCGCCGCGCTGGGACGGCACGCGCTGCGCGTCGGCGACGACGCGGACGCCGTCACGATGCTCGCCCGAGCGCTGGCGTCGAACCCGGGCGCTTCGGACCCCGCGTTGCGGACGGTCGTGCTCATCGACCTCGCGGATGCGTTGCACGAGCAGGGCTACCTGGCCGCGAGCGCGGAGGCGGTTCGGCGTGCGATCGAGCAGCCGGAGCGCATCTCCGGCTCGACCGCGTATCGCGCGGAGTTGGGCGCGATCGTGCGCCGTGCCGGCGAACTCTGGCGGCGCGTCGGGGACGACGCGTGCCGACTGGGCGACTTCGACCGTGCGCTGTCGGCCTATCGGCGTGCGGCGGCGTCGCCCGCGCTGGACCCCGGCGCGGTGGCTCCGCGTCGCGTGTACGCCTCGCTGCGGCTGGGCCGATCCGCCGAGGCCGCGCTCGCTATTCTCGACGAGATCGGGCACGAGACCGGACGGACGGACCCGCGTCTGGTCGGGCTTGTTCGGCACGTGGCGTCGGCGAGTGAAGCCGAAGCGCGTCTGCTCGCCGAGGCCATCAGCGAGCAACTGCGTGCGCTCGAAGCAGACGCACCGCCGAGCCTTGCGGCACGGCTCGTGCGAGCGAAGGCGGCCGCGCTACCGCCTGCCGAGGCGCGCCGTGTGTTGCGGGACCATCTCGCGGCGCGACCGACGGACGCCGATGCGCTGGACGACCTGCTTCGCCTCGCGTCGGCGTCGGGGCTTGGTGCCGCGGCGGAAGAGACCGTCTCGCTCGCGACCGCGCATCCCATCGACGCGGATGAGTTCGCCGCCGCGCTGCTGGGTGTAGCGCCGAGCGCGGACGAGGCGATCAACGCCGTGGACGGGCGCGGCGCGGGGGCGCTGGTGCGTGCGTTCCTGCTGATCGGCGCTTCGAGGCCGGAGGAGGCGGTCGGCGCGCTCTCCGGCGCCGCGCCGCGCGGGCTTGCGCCGGAGGGCTGGGCGTTCGGGCAGGTGGCCGCCGCCGCGGCCGCGGGTCGATGGGACGACGCGGAGCGCGCGCTCCGCTCCCTCGAATCGCCCGAGACTCCAGTGCAGCGGCACGCGCTGGTGCGCTCGCTGCGCGCGATGCAACGCTTCGCGGCGGCCCTGCGCGAGGTCGAGCCATTGCTCGGCCCCGAGGCCGGTGCCGACAGGCTGATCCGCGGATCGGAGTTGTACCTCGGCTTCGGGCGCGCGGCGGAGGCCGAAGCGCTGCTCGGGCGCGCGCACACGCTCGACCGGTACGACGAGCGCGTGTACGAGGGGCTGCTCTCGCTCTACCAGCAAGGCTCGCCGCTCGAGAACCCGCAGCGGCAGGCGGCGGTCGCGCGTGAACTCCGCGAGACCATCCCGTCCAGCCGGCTTCTCCGCTGGCTCGCGGCGCAGGAGTTGGCCCAGCGCGGCCTGCTCGACGAGGCGGAGCGCGCCCTGCTCGACCTCGCCTCCGAAGGCCGCGGCACGGAGCGCGCCGTCGAACTCCTGGTGCAGGTGTGGGACGTGGTCGCGCAGGGCGAGGGGCCTGACGCGCTGGAGTCGGCCGAGGCGTGGGTGCGTGAGCGTGTCGCGGAGCGGCCCGGCAACGCGACGCTGAACGCCGCGCTGGCGCGCGTGCTGCTGGCTCGCGGCAAGGTCGAGGAGGGTATCGCGTATCTCGCCGAGCGGCGCGACCTCTCGCCGAACCTGGCGCGGCTGCACGAGCAGGCGCTGCGGTCGATGCTGGGGCGCACGGACGAGGCGAACGGGCTTGCGTTGACGCGCCTTTTCGCAGCGCCGCCGACGATCGACAACTCGCTGGAACTGGCGGGTGTGCTCGCGCAGTCCGGCATGTTCGCCGAGGCGGTCGAGCCTGTCGCTCGGGCGATCCCGGCGGGCGTGACGCTGACGGCGCGGCAGAAGTCGTCGCTGATGGCGGTGCTGGCGATGGTCGGGGAGGCGGCGACGACGGGGCGCGACGCCGACGCCGGGCGGGCCGGCCTGGCGATGATGGACAGCGTGCTCTCGCGCGGGATCGAACTGCCGTGGCCCTTCCATCGGGCGCGGTGGGGCATGATTGCCGACGTTCCCGGCGTGCCGGAGAGCGCCTTTGCCGAGTCGGCGATCGCGCTGATCGAGGCCGCGCCGGACGTCGCGTCGATCGAGGAACTCATCGGCCCGCCGCAGGACGGCGCGCCGGCGTGGACGCTCGACACGGCGCGTGCGGAACTCGCGTACGTGCTGGCGAGCACGCTGTGGGGCACGGGGCGAGAGGAGGCGTCGCTGGTCGTGTACCGGGCCGCGCTCCGCTACAACCCCGAGCACGCGTGGTCCAACAACGATCTCGGCTACTTCCTGGTCGAGCGCGGCGAGGACATGGCCGAGGCGGAGCGCCTGCTCGAGAATGCGTACCGGCTCCGCCCTGACGAAGCGAGCATCGTGGATTCGCTCGGGTGGCTCCGCTACCGGCAGGGCCGGTTCGAGGACTGGCAGGACGAACAGGGCACGCAGCGCGACGGCGCGATCACCCTGCTGCGCCGGGCGACGCAACTGCCGTCGGGGGTCGAGAACCAGACGCTGCACGACCACCTGGGCGATGCGCTCTGGGCGGCAGGCCGAAAGCAGGAGGCGATCTCCGCGTGGCAGCGGGCGGACCGCTGGGCGACGATCGCGCTCACGCGGCTCGTCGGGCAGCCGGACTCGCCGCGGGCGGCGCGGCTCACGGAACAGCACGCGCGGATCACGGCCAAACTCCGGGCCGCACGCGAGGGAGGCGAGCCGGAGATCGCGCCGCTCTTCAACTCGCCGAGCGGCGGGGGATGACGGCGGACTGCGGGCGATGAGCGGGAGAGAATGAAAGAGCACGAACCGCCATGGAATGGCGTGATACCCGAGACGAACGCGAGGAGGCGCCCGTGGCCGGACACAGCAAGTGGGCCAACATCAAGCACCGCAAGGAGAAGCAGGACCGCAAGCGCGGCAAGGTGTGGTCGAAGTGCTCGCGGGCGATCATCGCGGCGGCCCGCGCGGGGGGGGGTGACCCGGCGACGAACCTCTCGCTCCGCTACGCCATCGACGAGGCCAAGTACGCCAACATGCCCAAGGACACCATCCAGCGGGCGGTCGAGAAGGGCGCGGGCGGCGGCGGGGGCGAGAACTACGAGACCATCACCTACGAGGGCTACGGGCCGGGCGGCGTCGCGGTGATGGTCGACGCCCTGACCGACAACCGCGCCCGCACCGCGCCCGATCTGCGGATGATCTTCTCCAAGTACGGCGGCAATCTGGGGAATACAGGCTCGGTCGCGTTCCAGTTCGAGACGCGCGGGCGCGTGGTCGTGGATGCCGCGCTCGCCGACGAGGAGCGGATCATGCAGATCGCCCTCGACGCCGAGGCCGACGACGTGCAGCCGCCCGAGCCGGACGACGAGGGGCCGGGCTTCTGGACGCTGCTGGTCGAGCCGACCGGGCTGTTGCGGCTGAAGGATGCGCTGGAGAGGGCGGGGATCGAGCCGACCGAGGCCGAGATCGCCCGCATCGCGCAGCAGACGGCCGAAGTCCGCGGCGAGGACGCCAAGCGCCTCCTCGCGCTCATCGACGCGCTCGAGGACAACGACGACGTGCAGAAGGTGTACACGAACGCGGACATCGTCGAGGAGTGACGCGGGGCGCGGCCGGGGACAGTGGACAGTTGACAGTGGAAAGTGGACATTGAGGCAGCGGGCGTCGGAAATGATCCCCCGATCGCCGCGCCTCAAGTCTCAAGACTCAGGACTCAGGACTCAGGACTCAGGACTTCTCCTCCCCGTGGGCCTTCTCCTCCTCCTTCTCGTCGGCCTCGTGCTGCTCTGGGCGGCGACGGTCGCGTGGACGGCGTGGCTGCTGACGCACCCGCCGCGGCGGACGATCGCGTGGGCTGTGTCGCGGGGCGTGCCGGCAGACCCGTCGCAGATGCCCACGCCGCGGCGCTACAGCGAGTGGACCTTCCGCACGCGCGGCCTCGACCTGCCGGTGTGGGACGTGCAGGGCGACGACCCCGACGGCCCCGTCGTCGTGATGACCTACGGCTGGAGCGACTCTCGCATCGGCGCGCTGCGGCGGCTGGAGGCGGTTGCGCCCGTGGCATCGCGCATCATCGTCTGGGAGCAGGAAGGCCACGGCGATCCGCACGACGTGCCGGGCCTCTGCCGACTCGGCACACGCGAGCCGGACGACCTGTGCGCGCTGCTGGAGCGGGTCGACGACGGCGGGCGCGGCTGCGTGGGGGTCGTGCTGTTCGGCTGGTCGCTCGGGGCGGGGGCGTCGATCGTCGCGGCGGCGAGGGAGGGCGTGCGTGAGCGTGTGCAGGCCGTCATCGCAGAGGCCCCCTACCGCGTCGCCCCGACGCCCGCCCGGAACGTGCTGCGCCTGCGCGGCATGCCGTGGCGGGTGAATCTCATGCCCGCGATGCGGCTGATCGGGCTTGCTCTGCGCATGTCGCCGGGTAGCCCGCCGCAGGGTACCCCGCCACTCCGTGGCGGCTCCGTCCTCTCCCCCTCCTTCGACCGCGCCGCCCACGCCGCCCGCCTTGCCTGCCCGCTCCTCGTCCTCCACGGCACAGAGGACGAAGTCTGCCCGATCGAAGACGGCCGCGCGATCGCCGCCGCGACCCCGAACGGGCGGATTGTCGAGATCGAGGGGGGGAGGCACAACTCGTTGTGGACGGACGAGGGGCAGCGGGCGAGAGCGGAGGCCGCGGTGAGGGCGTTCGTAGGGAGGGGATGAACGCGAGGGGTGCCGAATGGCCTGGAGCCGCTATTTGACACCCTCTTCCCGCATCAGGTATGCTAACGCCATCCGTACCGGTTTGCGCGGGATGTCGAGGAGGATTCGCATTGTCGTCACAACCTCCGGTTGAGACCGCAGCACAGTTGGGCTTCGCGACCCCCGTCATTCATGACCGGTTCTCGGAGGATGCCGAGGTCGTCATCGCACAGGGCGACTGCGCTGAGACCCTGCGGACCCTCCCTTCGGGGTTCTGCCAACTCGTCATCACGTCCCCGCCGTACAACATCGGCAAGGAGTACGAGCGGGCCACGGACCTTGACCGGTATCTCGAAGCGCTGTCGCCTGCTGTAGACGAACTGATCCGAGTTCTGTCGCCATGTGGTTCGCTCATCTGGCAGGTCGGCAACTACGTCGAGAACTCCGAGATTTTCCCGCTCGACATTCTCTACTACCCGTTCTTCAAGAAGCATGGGCTCAAGCTGCGCAACCGCATCGTGTGGCATTTCGCGCACGGCTTGCACGCGAGCAAGCGGTTCTCCGGGCGCTACGAAGTGCTGCTTTGGTTCACGAAGGGAGACCAGTACACGTTCAACCTTGATGACGTGCGTGTTCCCTCCAAGTACCCGGGCAAGCGGCATTTCAAGGGCGAGAAGTACGGCCAGCCATCGGGCAACCCGCTCGGCAAGAACCCCTCCGACATCTGGACCATCGTGGCTCATGAGTGGGAAACCGGTCTCTGGGACATCCCGAACGTCAAGGCAAATCACCCGGAGAAGACGAACCATCCGTGCCAGTTCCCGATTGAACTCGTCGAGCGATGCGTGCTCGCGCTCACGTCGCCGGGAGACTGGGTGCTGGATCCCTTCTCCGGTGTCGGTTCCGCCATGCTCGCCGCACTCCGCCGGAACCGCCGCGCGATCGGCTGCGAGCTCGACCCGCAGTACAACGCTATCGCCAGACGACGGATCGAGCAGTTCTTCGCAGGCGAACTGCCATACCGTCCTCTTGGCAAACCTGTCCACCAGCCGTCGGGTCGGGAAAAGGTGTCACAGATTCCCGCCGAATGGCGGCAGGATGCGGACCAATGAAAATCGTCGGCCGGTACTCGTTCAAGGACGGTGAGCGCGTCGTGACGGGGGAATACGCGACCCTGCTCCGCGAGATCGAGGCAGCGATCGGCGAGGTCGATGCAGGATCACACAAGACCAAGGAGAGCCTCGAGAATACGATGGCGGGGAGGATGCTCTTCAGCCCGATCTCCATCAACAGGGCCTTCAAGAAGCAGTTCGGATCGCGCGGATGGGTTCCGATCCGCGTGCGATGCGACTACTCGACGGAGCACTACGTCGCGGGCTACGAACCCAAAGCGCTCAACGCCGGCGCATTCCGCGAGATGGACTTCGTCAAGGACGAACTCGGCGTCGAGGTTCAGTTCGGCAAGTACGCCTTCATGGTCTACAACGTCTGCGCCAAGATGACCATCTTCAAGAACCTCGCCCACATCAAGGCGGGGGTCGAGATCGTGCCGGTCAAGGCGTTCGCAGACGAGATGTCCAGTGGTGTGTCGTACTTCGAGCAGTTCGTGTGGGATCTAAGTGCAAGAGGAATCGCTGACATTGATGTTCCCGTCTTGATCCTTGGAATCGACACTTGATCACTCGCATGGCAAGACGGTCTCCGCACACTGAAGGCGCCACAACTGCGAGATCGCCTTCGCTCGACGGATGTGGGCGTGGAACAACAACCGACCATATCTCCAGGCACGGTATCCAAGATTCTGTGGCATTTCACTGGTGGACCCGGATGGGACTCCAGAAACAAACGACAGAATGCCGCGCCCAAGCCTGCTCGCACAGCATACTCAAATCTCATTTCAATCGTAAAATCAAAAACCGTACGCCTCGGAAACTATCGAGAAATAGTGCGCGTCGTATTGCCCGAGTATAGGGAGTACGACCACAAGACCAAGAAAACAACCGTGAAGCGTGACTTTCCGGTCGTTCTGGAATCCGCGCCGATATGCTGCTTGTCCGACATTCCCTCCCCTCATCTTCGCTACCATGCCTATAGGTACGGCAAGTTCGCGATAGGATTTCACCGGGACGCAGCCATCAGAGCAGGTTTCAACCCTGTTTTGTACACTCTCGATAGCACCTCTCTCATACGCACCGTATACGAGGGGCTGTCTTCTCTTGACAACGCGTCCGCATACTGGATAGACGACGCGGCAAGCGACCTTGAATATAAAGCGGAAGATATGAAACGAACGCACGACGACGTCGCCCGCGACTTTTTGGGAGACATACAAACCATTCGGTCAGAATTGGAGTATATCGAAGAGACGCTCAGCGATGCAAAAGAAAGCATCATGCGCATCGTCGCGTATACCAAGACATTCGATCCCACCGAGTTCGCTACGGTTTACTGTGAACGCGAGTGGCGTTCGATTCGTCAGTTCCGTTTCAGCATAGATGATATCGCGATGATAGTATTGCCAAGGCGGATTGGCTCGGCTCACTATTTCCGAAGCTTTGTAGAACGAAGAGTGAGAGAGCTTCGCTTGCCTCGTCGGATTCCAGTGATTGCATGGGATGACTTGGTTGAGCATTAGAACATGCTACCTGGAGACTGGATGACACCGACCTCCCGGTTTGACCCGTGCCGTGCTGTCCCAACGTCTTGCCCGGCGGCGGGTCGCACGGGAACGCACCGACGCGCAGCCCCATCCACCAGGGCACGCTCAACCATGCCCAATCCTCGGGTCGCTCCACCAGCCCGCGCTCCACGGGGTTGCGGTGGATGTACCGCACCTCGCGCAGGAACTCGTGCTCGTCGTGCACGTTGCGGTCGAACCCGCCGCGCTTCTGCCAGTATCGAGGACACCCGTCGGCGATGAGAACCCGCGAGAGGGTCGGGGCGCCGATTTCCCGGCTCGGCAGCACCCACCTCCCCGAGCGAAAGTCGGCGGCACGGCTCAAGCCTTCAAGTCGGCGACAACCCGCCGGAACGAAGTGGCGACGGTCGAACGCACGACCGTCGGCGAGTGAGGAGGAGGGATGGGGGAGAGGGAGTCCGACGGTCGTGGCACGGGGGTTGGGCGGGGTGGATGATGGGCGTCGGGGCCTGGGGAGGTTCCGACCCTGGAAGGACCGGACTCTGCCCCGGGAAGGGTCGGACCCTGGGGTCTGGAGAGGCCCCGCCCCGGGGAGGGAAGAAGATCGAGGCCTGAAGGCCTCGGCTCTGAGGGGGGCGAGAAAACGGGCGTTGGGAGGGTGCCGGAGGGGGTGCGGATGAAGAGCCTGCAAATTGACGTGGCAGGGGTTGTACGGGGGGGTCGGGGGCGGTACGCTGCGGGAGAGAGACGATCCCCTCTACGCGCCGACGCGTGTCGGCGTCAGGCGAGATGGGGTGGCGGTTCACTCAGGAGGATTCAGCGATGAGAGCACTCTGTGTCGGACTCGTTGCGGCCTTCGCCGCGGCTGCCTACGCGGATACCCAGTACGACAACTGGGGTTCGTGGGACGGGAACGTGACGAACGGGTGGCTGATGCAGGCGCAGAAGTTCCCAGTGCCGGCCGTCGATGATGTGCTGGACAGTTGGCAGAGCCAGTTCGACTCGGCGATGGTCGGGCTGACGGTGAACTTCTCGATCCGGGACGTCGTCGGCGGCGAGCCGGGCGGGGCGACGTACTTCAGCGCCAGCCCCACGGTGCCTGCGGACGGCATCATCGCGTTCTCGAGCATGAACGTCGCGCTGAACTCCGGCCAGGAGTACGCCGCGGTGTGGGACTTCCTGGGCTACAGCGGGACGAGCGTCCACTTCACGGGGATCGACGTTGTGCCCGGGAACGGCATGTGGTGGAACGGGGCTTGGAGCGACTTCCCGAGCCTCGACCAGAAACTGACGGCGAACTTCGTTCCCGCGCCGGGAGCGATGGGCGTGCTCGGGCTTGGTGCGCTCGCGGCCCTGCGCCGCCGGCGCTGAGCGACATCACGTCTGCATCCGACAGGGGTCGGCCGAGGAGCCGGCCCCTTTTCATTTGGGCTGGCGCGGCAGGCCCGCCGTCGCGCCCCTCACCCGATCGTCCCCTGCCCGCCCATGTAGGGGCGCAGGGGGGGGGGGACGGTGATGGTGCCGTCGGGATTCTGGTGGACTTCGAGGATGGGGATGAGGAGTCGCGGGCTGGCGGCGACGGTGTTGTTGAGGGAGTGGCAGAAGGCGGTCTCGCCGCGGCCGGCTGCGCCGCCGGGGCGGGTGCGCATGTTGAGTCTTCGGCACTGGAAGTCGTAGAGGCGGCTGGCGGAGTGGGTTTCGCCGTAGGCGCCGCGGCCGCCCTCGCCGCGTCCCGGCATCCAGCACTCGACGTCCACCATGTCGGCGTTCTTGGGGCCGAGGTCTGCGGTGCAGCAGCGGAGCAGGCGGTAGGGGAGGGCGAGGGATTGCAGGAACTCCTCGACGTAGCGGATCATCTCCTGGTGCCAGCGGCGGGACTCGGCCTCGTCGGGTCGGCAGATGACGACCTGCTCGACCTTGTCGAACTGGTGGATGCGGTAGAGGCCCGCAGTGTCCTTGCCGGCCGCGCCGGCCTCGCGGCGGAAGCAGGTGCTGACGGTGCAGTACCGCAGGGGCAGGTCGGCCTCGTCGATGATCTCGCCGGCGTGCAGGCCCATGAGCGAGACCTCGCCGGTGCCGGTGAGGAAGAGGTCGTACCCCCCCCCGCGGTCCTTCTCGGCGACGTGGTACGCCTGCTCGCGTCCGGCGGGAAAGAAGCCCGTGCCGACCATCGCCTCCTCGCGCACGAGCACGGGCACGGTCAGCGGCGTGAAGCCCTTGGCGGCGATGAAGTCCAGTGCGTAGCGCAGCACCGCGTGGTGCAGGCGCGCCCCGTCGCCCCGCAGCACGTACGACCGCGAGCCGGCGAGTTTCACGCCGCGCTCGAAGTCCGCGAGGCCCAGCCGCTCGACGATCTCAATGTGCGTGCGCGGGGCGAAGCCGTGTTGGACCTCGAACGGCACGGCGGGGTCGAAGCCGGGCGGGTTCCAGCGGCGCATCTCGACGTTGTCGTCGCTGGATTCGCCGCGCGGGACGTCCGGGTCCGGCGGCAGGGGCACCTGGAGCAGGAGCGCGTCGATCTCGGGGTCGAGAGCCGCGGCCTGGGCCTCGAGTTCCTGCACCCGGGCCTTGAGCGCAGCGGGGCGGGCCTTGAGTTCGTTGAGTCGTGCTTCGAGCGCGGCGCGCTCGCCCGGCTCGGCCTTCCTGGCCTGCCCGGCGAGGCGGCCGATCTCCGGGCCGGACTCCTTGGCGATGCGGTTCTGCTCGGCGCGGACGGATTCCAGTTCGGTGACGATCGCCCGCCGCCGGGCGTCGAGTTCGAGCAGGCGGTCGACGTCGGCGTCGATCTTCTTGAGGCGCGCGCCCTCCCGGTAGCGGTCGGGTCGCTCGCGCAGGTCGCGCAGGTCGATCATGGGCGGCAGTGTAGCCCGTAGCCGGCAACCCCCGGCAGCCCTTGCCCTTACCATGAAGCACGGCCCCGGGCCGAGGGAGGCGACCACGAGCGATGAGCCGGATGCGGATCAGGCCGATGGAGGGGGGCGGGCGGCCGATCCCGCTGGACTTTGAGCCGGTGTCGCTGGGCCGGCACCCGGCCAGCACGCTCAAGGTCGAGGACGAGCGGGCCAGCCGCAAGCACTGCGTCATCGAGCCGGCGGCGGAGGGGCAGTGGGTCGTGCGCGACCTCGGCTCGCGGAACGGGACGAAACTCAACGGCATCGCGGTGGACGAGGCGGTGCTGACACCGGGCGACGTGATCCGCATCGGCAAGGTCGAGTTCGTGATCGAGGAGGCCCACGGCAACGGCGATGAGGCCTCGGGGACCAAGGCGGGCGACGCCGAGGGGGGCGCGGTCGATGGCGGCGGGTCGGCGTGGGTGATGGAACTGGAGGGCGTGCTGGGCGGGCTGCCGCCGAAGGGCGAGACCGCGCCCGACGTCACGCCGATCTTTGCGAACGGGAAGCCGTCGGCCGCGCTCAAGAGCGGCGGCGACGGGCCGCGTTGCCTGCTGCTGCTGCTGCAGATCGCGTCCAAGGCGCGGGCGACGGACATTCACATCGAGCCGAAGCAGGACTCGGCGCAGGTGCGGATGCGCGTGGACGGGCAGATGGTGTGGATCGTGGACCTGCCGAGGCGGACGGGGGATCTTGTGGGCGGGATGATCAAGACGCTCTGCCTGATGAAGACGGCGGCGAGTGACTCGGTGCTGGACGGGCACTTCTCGACGCGGTTCCCCGACCGTCGCGTGGACTATCGCGTGAGTTTCACGCCGTCGGTGCACGGGCAGAAACTGGTCGTGCGGGTGCTGGACGACCGGGAGATTCCGCACTCGATCTCGGAACTGGGCCTGGTGCCGTGGATGGAAGAGCGGCTGCGGCGCATCTGCGAGGCGGACTCGGGGCTGCTGCTGAGCGTGGGACCGACGGGGAGCGGCAAGACGACCACGCTCTACAACGTGCTGCGCGGGATCGACCGGGAGAAGCGGAACGTGATCACGATCGAGGACCCGGTCGAGTACCACGTCGATGGCGTGACGCAGATCCCGATCAACGAGCAGCGCGGCAACACGTTCCACTCTCTGCTGCGCTCGGTGCTGCGGCAGGACCCGGACGTGATCCTGCTGGGCGAGATCCGCGACGAAGAGACGGCGCGGACGGGGATGCAGGCGGCGTTGACGGGGCACGTGGTGCTGAGCACGCTGCACGCGAAGGACACGATCTCGGCGGTGTTCCGCCTGCTGGACCTGAAGATCGAGCCGTACCTGGTGGCGAACGCGCTGGACCTGGTGCTGGCGCAGCGTCTGGTGCGGATGCTCTGCGAGCAGTGCAAGCGGGAGATGCCGGTCGCGCCAGGGCAGGCGACGCGGATCGGCAAGTACCTCGGCGGCAAGACGAAGACGAACGTGGCGGTCGGGTGCGCGGCGTGCCTGAAGACCGGCTATCGCGGGCGGCGGGCCATCTTCGAGATGCTGGACTTCCGCAACGACGAACTCCGCGACGTGGTGCTGGGCGAGCCGAGCGTGCAGGCGATGCGGAAGATCGCGTCGCAGGGGCTGTTCATTACGCTTCAGCAGGCGGGGTGGAAACTGGCGGCCGAGGGCGTGGCGAGCCTGGACGAGGTGGAGCACATCGCGGGGTGACTTCCTGGGTACCCCGCCACTCCGTGGCGGTTTCTCCCCTACCCATACTCTCAACGCGCAGGGGCCTCGCACAATCCGCATGAGATCAGGATTCTTCGAGGCATGAAGCGATGTAGGCTTGGAAGCCGCCACGGAGTGGCGGGGTACCCGAAGGCGCGATTCTCATCACTCCAGCCCGAACCTCGCCAGCGGCACCGCGCCCGGCGCGGGCGGACGCTCGACCCGACCGCGGCGGAGGCAGGCGATCAGGTCCGCCACGTCCGGCGGCACGGGCGCGGTGAAGACCATCGGCTCGCCCGAGACGGGATGCTGGAAGGCCAGCAGGCCGGCGTGCAGGGCCTGGCGGTCGATGACCGTTCGCCCGGTCTCGTCGGCGAACGGCCGGCCGCCATACATGTCGTCCCCCACGATCGGCCACCCGAGGTGCGAGAGGTGCACTCGGATCTGGTGCGTGCGGCCGGTCTTCAGCTCGAGCTCGAGGAGAGAAAAGTGACGGAGTGACGGGGTGACGGAGTGATGGAGCGACGCCTCTGGGAGTTCGTAGCGTTCGTGCACGCGGTAGATGGTCACGCTCGGGCGGCCCAGGTCGTCGTGGCGCACCACCTGCTTCTCGCGGTAGCCCTTCTCGCGCGAGGGGTGCGGGCCGATGGGCAGGTCGATGGCGTCGGTCGCCGGCTCGACGCGCCCCTGCACGACCGCGAGGTAGCGTTTGTCCACGGTGCGCCGCTCGAACTGGCGACCGAGCCGCCAGTGCGCCTCGTCGTCCTTGGCGAAGACGATGCAGCCCGAGGTGTGGCGGTCGAGCCGGTGGACGACGCCGGGGCGTGCGAACTCCGATCCCACGGCCGAGAGGTTGCCGCCGGAGACGTTGCGGAAGCGCCACGCGAGGCCGTTGATGAGCGTGCCCGAGAGTTCCGAGCGGGCGGGATGGACGATCACGTCCGGCGACTTGTTCAGCACGATGAGGTGCGCGTCCTCGTAGAGCACGTCAAGGGGCATCTGCTCCGGCTGGAGGCCCTTGTCGGGAGGGGGGGGGACGACGACCTCGACGCGGTCGCCCAATCCGAGGCGCGTCGAGGGCTTGGCGGGACGGTCGTTCACGGTCACGCCGCCGGACTCGATGAGCCGCTGGAGTTGGGTGCGGCTCATGAAGGTAATGCGGCTGGTCAGGTAGATGTCCAGCCGCGCGTTGAGGTCGCGCTGGAGCGTGAAGGTGACGCGGGGGAGGTGCTCCTCCTCGTCCGTCTCCGCCCCTTCTCCCGCCGCGGCCCGCTCGCGGGCGCGCTCGACCGCCCGCCGGATCGCGTCCGGGTCCACCTTGCCGCCGGGGAGCAGAAGGTCCTCGCCCAGCGACGCCTGCACGGTGTCTGCGTTGTCGGGTCGGGCGGTCATCGACCGTCGTCGTCGCCGGGGCCGTCGGCCTGCTCGGAGACGCGGCCCTCCGGCTCGCCTTCCGCGTCGGCAGGCTCGTCGGGTGCTTCCGGCGCGGGCGGGCCGGCTTCCTCGGCCTCCAGCATCATCTCGTCGAGCGTCGGCAGTTGCTGCGTCGGCAACTCCGGCAGCGGAGCGAGTTCGTCGGCCCGGTACAGCCGCACAGGAGCGGCGCCCTTCGAGAGCACGTCGAGCCGCTCGCGGGCGATCACGACGTGCTGCGGGTAGCCGCGCTTCTCTGCGAGCATGAGCGCCTGGTCGAGCACGTTGCGTGCGGCGTCCAGATCGCCCACGCACTCCGCCACCGCGGCCAGCCCGTACAGGGCGCCGAGCGTGTGCAGCGTCATCGCGGGATTGCCGACGGTGTCGGCGTGGGCACGGCGGTAGAGCCGCTCGGCCTCGTCGAGGAACCGCGCACGCTCCTCGGGCTTCAGTTCGTCCTCGGGGTCGAGGACGACGCCGCCCGGGCCGAGCTCGGAGCCTGGGCGGAGGCTGCGCCGCACGGCCCGCAGGTACTCGTCGGCGGCGGCGAGGCGTGCCATCGGCCCGATGCCGCGCACGTCGCCGAACGCCTCGGCGATGCCGACCAGCGACTCCGGGCTTGGGTTCGCGGACATGGCGACGACGGTGAACTGGCGGAAGGCGTCCGCCGTGCGTTCGCGCCTGGCCTCCTGCTGGCGTGTGTAGAGGAAGTAGCCGACGGCCGCGATCGCGAGGATCAGCAGGACGGGCGTGCTCCACTTGCGCAGGAAGTCGACGAACTCGAGGTTCAACCGGGATTCGTCGAGTCCCGCGCCCTCTTTGATTTCGGTGTGCCGTTTGTCGATCGCCATGTCGGCGGGTCTCCGGGGTAGGTGGGGAAGTGTAGGGAGGGGGTGGGGGAAGACACCGGGCATTGGGCACCGGGCACCAGCGAGGAAGCCTGAGAGATGGGGAACGGCTACCAGAACTTCCAGGGACGCGGATCGTCGAGGACCGTTTGAGACACGAGGCGCTCGCGGATCAGGGCCGCCAGCGTGCTGACGCCCTCCGCACGCGGGGCGCACACGACGGCATCGGCGGGCCATGCCGGCAGGCCGAGGTCGGCGCGGAGGGCCACACGCAGCACGCTCGCGGTCGGAGGCAGGCCGAGCGCTGGCGGAGAGGTGCGGGCATCGCCGCAGAGAAGCACGAGATCGGCGGCGTGAACGAGTGCGAGGGCGATCTCGGCCGCTTCGCGTTCCGCCCGGCTGTCGGCGTCGCGCAGGCCGGGGCAGTCGGCGTAGCGGACGACCAGCCCTGCCAGGTCCAGCAGCGCGCCGACGTGGTCGCGCGTGGTGCCCGGCTCGTCCGCCACCAGCGCAACCGACCGCCCCGCGAGCGCATTGAGGAGCGTGGACTTGCCGACGTTCGCGGGGCCGATCGCCGCCACGAGGGGGGGGGCGAGCAGCCGCCGCAGCGTCGTGCTGTGCGCTTCGTCGGGGGCGGGGTGGTCGGCGGGCGGGTCGGGCGTGCCCGACTCCGCCCAACGGCGCGGCTGATCCGCGAGCAGGTCGATCGCGAGCGGGCTGGCGGCGCGGGCGATCGCGTCCATCATGCGTGCTTCGAGCGCGCTCGCCGCTTCGGAGTACCCCGCCACACCGTGACGGTCCTCTGGAACGCCCGATGTCGTCAGCGCCTCGCCGATCGCCCGCACGACGTGCGTTCCAGCGTGGGGCATGAGTTGCAGGGTGTTGATTCCCGGGCGGGCGGCGATGCCCCGATCGATGCCGAAGAAGTCGCGCAGACCGAACCGCCCCACCGCCACCGGCGCGATGCCCGTCGTCTCGAAGACACTCTCGGCATCGCCCTCGATCTGGATGATGGCGATCGCGCCCGGTCCGCCGGGCGTCAGGAGGCTCCACGACGCCGGCGCGCTCATGCGTCCTCCGCGTCCCCCGCGGCCATGGCGGCCTCGACCGCGGCCTGAATGCCGATGAGTTGCAGGTCGGGCACGATGTCGTCGACGAGGCCGTCCCCCTCGAAGAGCATGGCGGCGTCGCCGCCGGTGGCGATCACCTGCGGGTACGCCCCGTAGACCTCGGCGTAGCGCTCGACGAGCAGGCGCACCATGCCCTGTGCGGCGGCCCGCACGCCGAGGATCATCGCGTGCCGCGTGTCCTTGCCGATCGGCCCGCGAGCGGCCTCTGGCGGCTCGTGGCGCAACGCGGGGAGCGCGGCGGTCGTGCGGTGCATGGCGTCGAGCATGGCGTTCAGGCCCGGAGCGATCGCGCCGCCGTGGTAGACGCCGTCGCCGTCGATGAAATCGACGGTGATGGCCGTGCCGGCGTCCACGATCACACATGCCTGTCGCGCGCGCGCGAACGCGCCGATGGCGTTGAGCGCGCGGTCCTGCCCGAGTGTCGAGGCGTCGTCGAGCGAGTGCGTCAGGTCGAGCGGCAGTTCCTGACCGACACGCTCGACGCGCACGCCGAGCCTGCCGCGAAGGGCGTCGATGAGCGGCGCGGCGAACGGCTCGTTCACCGATGCCACCGCCACGACCTCCGCCCCCTCCGCGTCCGAGGCGATCCGTTCCGCGAGCGCGGCGGGGTCGGCGTTGACCTCCGCGTGCGACCTGAGCAACTCCCGCCCGCGGAAGGTGGCCCAGCGGGTTCTGGTGTTCCCCACGGCCAGGGCGAGAATCGGAAGGTCGCTCGAAAGACCCGGCTCGTGCATCCGGCCAGCCTATGCGCTCCACGAACGGGGGGCTTCCCGGGTAGAGTCTGCGCTGATGGTCGGCTGTGCCGTGGACACCTCGGTCGAACGGGTCCAGATGGGGGACATGCGGTTCCCCCTGGGCGTCTATCCCGTGGAACCGATGCAGCCCGTGCAGGGATACACCCTGACGTTCGAGCCGTCGGACGGGGACGACGACGAGGGCGACTGGGAGGAATGGCCCGATCGCTACGTCTTCGACGCGGTGATCTCGGCGGAGCGGGTCGAGCCGCTGTGCCGGATGCTGTTCTCGCTGATGCCGGGGCGGGTGTTCCCGATCCTGGACGTGATCGGGCGGGACGCGTACCGCGAGATCGACCCGTTTGTGGCGTACGAGCCGATCGCCCTGGACCGGTTTCTCGACGCCGTGCGGGCTTTTCGCGGGTTCTTCTTCGAGGACGGGATGTGCGGTTTCGGGGCGATGAGCCAGGAGCCGTTTTTCTACGTCTTCGTGGATGAGCACAAGATCGTGACGATCCGGGGGCAGGCCGACCTGAAGGAGCGGATCGAGGGTGTTCTGCACGCCTTCGATCTCGCCGTCTGCGAGGAGCCGGCGGGGGCGGACGCGGCCGTCCACGAGCATCGGAGTGTCGTCATCGCCCCGGAGGACCGCCCGGAACTGCTGAGTTTCGACGAGATCGTCGAGCGGCTTCGGCACGACTGGCGGCTGGTGCTGAACATCGACCCGGACACCAACGTGGACGACGACGGGCGGGACCTGGGCGTCACGGGGTGGCGGTGCATCTCGGTCGCCCGGTTCGCGGGGGACGAACCGCCGAAGTACGCAGAGATTCTGCTGCGCGCCGGGTCGCTGAACGACGCCGAGGACCTCGCGCAGGAAGCCACGGACGATCTGATCGATGCGCTGGAGGGGCCGGAGTGCACCGAAGCGGAACTGGTGGCGTCCGACCGGGTCCGCCCCGAGATTCTCAAGGCTCTGGCCAAGCAGGCGGGCGCGAAGTTGAAGGGGCAGATGACCCGAGTCGGGCTGGTGTCGGCTCGGTTCCTGTAGGATATCTGTGTTTTGTTTGGCGTTTGTGTGCGCTTGACTTCGATGGGACCGAGAAGTCGGGAACACGGAAGGCCGGGGCGGTGAATAGACGGACGGCCGCGAGGGCGCCGTTCCGGCGAGTTGTCCGCGACGGGGAGTTGCGTTTCGCCGCTCGGTCCTCTATGTTGTTGGCCCGTAGGCAGGGACTAACCTGCGGGCCGGCCCGGCGACGGGCCTGACGAACGCGGCGGGCAGGGCGGCGAAGCGCCCTCCCCCACCCACCTGCAAGCACACACGACCCGGCGCGGGTCGGACGGGATGCGCCACGACGGCCGCCCGACGCACAGCCTGTCGGAGAACTGCTCATGCTGTCGAACAAGCCACGCTCGGTTCGTTCCCTCCTCGCGGCTGCTGCGGCCTTCGCGGGCGCGCCGTGCTTCATCGCCGCGCCGGCCTTCGCGCAGGCCACGACGCCGGCGGTCGCTGCCCAGAGCGCGAGCGACGTGCTGGAGCGCGTGGACGAACTGCTCAAGTCCGGCAAGCCGGTCTACGCGAGGCATCTGCTCGAAGCGCTGCACGAGCGCGACGGCGGGCGTTCGCTGACCGACCCGGAGCGGGCGCGGTTGATCACGCTGCTCACTTCGTCGAGCCGGATGATCCGCGCGACCGGCGAGGTCGAACTCAGCCTGCAGAAGGCGGAACTCGCCATCGACACGGGCGACCTCCGGGCCGCCGCACGCCACCTCGACGCGATCGAGCGCTCGTCGGCGGCGGACGCGAACGATGCGGCCCGCGCGAACGAACTGCGCACGAAACTGGAGTCTCGCCGCGCGGACCTGACCCCGCTGATGGCGGGGCGCGCCGTCGAGGCGGAGCAGGCGTTCGAGGCCGGCGACTTCGCGCGGGCCAAGGCGATCCTCACCGAGATCGACCGCTCCGGCGTGGACCTCGACGAGGCATCGGCCGTGAAGGTCGCGTCGTACCGCGACCGTCTGTTCGACATGGAGACCGTCTCGCCGCGCCTGATCGACGGCGGCGCGGTGGCGGCGGGAGCGATGCAGCCGGGCGTCGTCCGCCGGCAGGAGAACGGGACGCAGCCCGCGTCGCAGGGCGAGATGCAGGAGGTTCAGCCCGCCTCGCAGCCCGCGGCCCAGCCCGCCGCGCAGGAAGAGTCTCAGCCGGCGGCGCAGCCCGAGCCGATGCCAAGCCAGGACGACCTGATCGAGCGGGCGTTGCGCTACGAGGCCCAGAGCGAGTTGGCGCAGGCCGACCGCGCCTTCGACGAGCGGCGTCTGAACGAGGCGCTCTCGCGCTACGATCGCCTGCTGAGGCAACTCCGCCGGCATCTGACGCCCGAGCAGGCGGCCCACGCCGAGAGCCGCCTCGCCGAGACGCAGATCCTGCTGCGCGGCCAGCCCGGCGGCGTGCTCATCGACGACACGATCGAGGGTCGGCAGATGGCCCTCGCCCAGAAGCGTGCCGAGTTCCGCAACGAGATGGATCAGGCGACGCGCGCCCTGGAGAGCGGCGACACGCAGCGGGCGCGCGACCTTACGGCCAAGGCGCAGTTGACGCTCAACACCGCGCGGCAGGTGATGAGCGACGCCGAGTTCGAGACGCTCAGCAAGGAGGTCGCCGACCTGCGCGGGCGCATCGGCCGGACGGAGGAGCAACTCCGCATCGCCGAGACGACCGAGCGTGAGCGTCGCCTCGCGGACGAGGCCCGGCGTCAGTCGAGCCAGATGCAGCAGGACCGCGAGCGGAAGATTGTCGAGGCGCTCGACCGGGTGCGCGCCCTGCAGGCCGAACTGAAGTACAGCGAGGCCCTCCAGATCGTCGAGGATCAGATCCTCTTCCTCGACCCGATCAACCCCGCCGGCCTGCTGCTCAAGGACCTGCTCCGCGACGCGATCATCTACAGGCACATGAACAAGATGTCTCAGGATCGCAACTTCGGGTTCATGCACCAGGGGATGGAGAACGCCGAGGCCTCGATCCCGCCGCGCGGCATCATCAACTACCCGCCGGACTGGCCCGCGATCAGTTTCATGCGTGGCCAGGGGATCGGCTACTCCGAGAGCGCTGAGGACCGGCGCGTGCTGGCGCTGATGGACCGCCAGCGGGTGCCCGTGACCTTCCAGAACAACACGCTCGCGGACGTTTTCGCGTTCATCGAGCAGGTCGCGCAGGTGGACATCGACGTGGACTGGGACTCGCTGGAGGAGATCGGCGTCGAGCCGTCCACGACGGTCTCGCTCAATCTCCGCAACGTCCCGCTCAAGTCCGTCATGGACCGCGTGCTCGACAAGGTCAGTTACAGCCCGATCACGCGGGCGGGCTGGGCCGTCAACGACGGGACCATCCAGGTGGCGACGGAGGAGAAACTCCGCCGGCACACGATCATCGAGATCTACGACATCCGCGACCTGGTCTTCGAGGTGCCCAACTACGACGAGGCCCCCGAGATCGACCTCCAGTCCGTGCTCCAGGGCGGCGGGGGCGGCGGGGGCGGCGGCCAAAGCCCATTCCGCGACAACCAGCAGGACGACGTCGACCGCGAGCCGCTCCAGGACCGCATCGACCGCATCAAGGACATCATCACCCGCAACGTGGACGAGGAGAGCTGGCCCGAGGGCGGCGGCACCACCGGCTTCATCCAGGAACTCGGCGGCAGCCTCATTATCCGCAACACGCCCAAGAACCACCGCGAGATCCGCGGCCTGCTGAGCAAACTCCGCGAGGTCCGCGCGATGCAGATCAATGTCGAGACCCGGTTCCTGCTCGTGAGCCAGGACTTCTTCGAGCAGATCGGGTTCGACCTCGACGTCTACTTCAACGCCAACAACAACCAGTTCCGCGCCGCCGGGGCGAACGACCCCACGATCCGCACGAGCGACTTCTTCGACTTCCCGCAGGGCCTGCGCGGCAGCGTGACCGGCCAGGTCGCGCCCACAGCCCCCGTCGTCGGCCCTGCGGACGGCACGCAGATCACGCAGGGCGTCGTGCGGCCCCGTCCGTGGTCGCCCATCGGATTCCCGCAGAACTCGCTCGGCCTCGCCACCTCGCTCATGCCGCAGGAGGGCATCGCCGGCGCTGTCCTCGGTTCCGCGCCCGCGCTGGGCATCGCCGGCCAGTTCCTCGACGACATCCAGGTGGACTTCCTCGTGCAGGCCACGCAGGCCGACCGCCGCTCGATCTCGCTGACCGCTCCGCGCCTCACTTTCACGAACGGGCAGACGGCGAACATCTACGTCGTGACGCAGCAGTCGTTCATCTCCGATCTGCAGCCGGTCGTCAGCGACTCGGCGGTCGGGTTCGACCCCGACCTGGACGTCGTGGCCGAGGGCGTGGTGATGCTGGTCGAGGGCACGATCTCGGCCGACCGCCGGTACGTCACGCTGAACGTGGACACGGCGACCTCTCAGATCATTGACATGGCCAGCGAGCCGGTCGTGGCGGTCGCGGGCGGGCAGCTGGTCAGTTCGCAGATCGCCCAGTCGTCGATCCAGCTGCCGATCGTGACGGTCACCCGCGTCCAGACGACCGTGACCGTGCCGGATCAGGGGACCGTGCTGCTGGGCGGGCAGCGGCTCGTGAACGAGACCGAAGTCGAGACGGGCGTTCCCGTGCTCAGCAAGATCCCGATCCTCAACCGCTTCTTCTCGAACCGCATCGAGTCGCGCGAGGAGCAGACCCTGATGATCCTCATCAAGCCCACTGTGCTGATCCAGCCGGAGCAGGAGGAGCGGGCCTTCCCGGGACTGGGCGAGTCGCTCGGGGTCAACTTCGGCGGCTGACGGGCGGGGTTTCGGGAGCGAGGGGGGCGAGCGTTCGCCGTTTCGCCTAGACTGGCGCGTGGCGGGTGGCCGCGCCGTGCCACGGGGTGGCTCGCGCGGCCGGACCGGCAGGAGATGCACGATGGGCTCCGCGGATTCAAGGCTCCGCGTCCGCAGGACGGACGGCGTCACGCAGATCGAGTTCGTCGATCGCAACATCCTCGACGAGGCGAACATCCAGTCGATCGGGGAGGAGATCGCCTCGATCATCGAGGCGGAGGAGAAGCCGAAACTGCTGATCAGTTTCGCCAACGTCGACCATCTCTCGTCGGCCGCGCTGGGGACGCTGATCACGATCAACAACAAGGTCCGAAGCCGCGACGGGGAACTTCGCCTCGCGGACATCGACCCTCAGATCTACGAGGTGTTCGTCATCACGCGGCTCAACAAGCTGTTCCAGATCATGGACTCCACGGAAGAGGCGATGAGGAGCTTCTGACCGCCCGGCCGGCCCCCGGGCCGTGCGGGTCTGCGACCCGTGGCCCGTGCTCGCCGCGCCGGTCGGCGCACGGCACGCCCATGTCGCAGGATCAGCCCCACAGGACGACCTCCGCCACGATCGAACTGGTCAACGACCGGGACGCGATCGACTCGGTCGAGGACCGGATCGTCGAACTGGCGGAGGCGGCGGGATTCTCGAAGAGCGCCCGCTTCGCCCTCCGGCTGGCGGTCGAGGAGGCGATCATCAACGCCTTCAAGCACGGGCACGCGAACCTGCCGCCGGACACGCCCGTCACGGTCGAGTACGAGGTCGGTCGGTCGCGTGTCTTCGTCGCCGTTGAGGACCAGGGGCCTGGGTTCGAGCCTGAGGCCGTGCCGGACCCGACGCTCGACGAGAATCTGGAGCTTCCCTCGGGGCGCGGGCTTGTGCTCATCCGAGCGTACATGACGTCGGTCACGTACAACGACCGGGGGAACCGGGTCGAGCTGATTCTGGAGCGCCAGGCGTAGACGCGGCGCCCGCTTGTCCCCCCGGGGCGTCGGCCATATCATGGAATGATTCTAAAACGCAGAGAACGCCCGGCCCTTGCCGGATGGGGACACCGCCATGCCGAAACTCCCGATCTATATGGACCACGCCGCGACGACGCCCTGCGATCCGCGGGTGGTCGAGGCGATGCTGCCGTACTTCACGGAGAAGTTCGGCAACCCCGGCAGCCGCAACCACAGTTTCGGCTGGGAGGCCGAGGAGGCGGTCGAGCGTGCCCGCGAGCAGGTGGCGTCGCTTCTCGGCGCGGACCGCAAGGAGATCATCTTCACGTCGGGCGCGACGGAGAGCAACAACCTGGCGATCAAGGGCGCGGCGAGCATGTACGCCAAGGCGCCGGCGGGCAGCGACAAGCGTGGGCACGTCGTCACCTGCCGCATCGAGCACAAGGCCGTCTTGGACCCCTGCAAGCGCCTCCAGAAGGAAGGCTTCGACGTCACGTTCCTCGACCCTCCCCGCGACGGCGTGATCACGCGGGAGATGGTCGAGGCCGCGCTGCGCGACGACACGATCCTCGTCTCCCTCATGTGGGCGAACAACGAGATCGGAACGATCAACGAGATCCCGGCGATCGGTGCGCTCTGCCACGAGCGTGAGATCGTCTTCCACACCGACGCGACGCAGTGGGCGGGCAAGATGCCGACGGACGTGGAGCGGGACGGCGTGGACCTGCTCTCGATGAGCGGGCACAAAATCTACGGGCCGAAGGGCGTGGGCGCGCTGTACGTCCGCCGTCGGCGGCCGCGCGTCCGCCTCACCGCCATCCAGGAGGGCGGCGGGCAGGAGCGAGGGTTCCGCTCGGGGACGCTGAACGTGCCGGGGATCGTGGGCTTGGGCGCGGCCGCGGAGATCTGCCGCGCCGAGATGGACACCGAATGTGAGCGTCTGCTGCGGATGCGTCAGCGTCTGGAGAAGGCCATCACGACGCGGCTGGACGTGGTGCAGGTGAACGGGCACGCGGAGAAACGGCTGCCGCACCTGACCAATGTCTCCTTCGGGTTCGTCGAGGGCGAGAGCCTGATGATGGCGTGCAAGGACGTGGCGATGAGCAGCGGGTCGGCGTGCACATCGGCCTCGCTCGAGCCGAGCTACGTGCTCAAGGGCCTCGGCGTGGGCGACGACCTGGCCCACAGTTCGCTCCGCTTCAGTCTCGGGCGGTGGACGACGGACGAAGAGGTGGACTACGTGATCGAGAACGTGGTGAGGGCGGTCGAGAAACTCCGCCTGCTCAGCCCGCTCTACGACATGCACAAGGAAGGCATCGACATCACGAAGATCGAGTGGCAGGCTCACTAGCAAAGGGCCAAAGTTCCAAATGGCCAAATGGCCGGAGCGCCAAACTGCCACATTGAGACAGACGGTTGAGAGTACGATTCCGATTTGGCCCTTTGGCCATTTGGCTCTTTGGAGATTTGACATGGCGTACAGCAGCAAAGTCATCGAGCACTACGAGAACCCGCGCAACGTGGGCTCGTTCGGCACGACGGGCGAGGTCAAGCAGCGCAAGGACGTCGGCGTCGGGCTGGTGGGCGCGCCCGAGTGCGGCGACGTCATGCAGCTCCAGATCCGCGTCAACCCCGACACGGGCGTCATCGAGGACGCCCGCTTCAAGTGCTTCGGGTGCGGTTCGGCGATCGCGTCGAGTTCGCTCGCCACGGAGTGGCTCAAGGGCCGCACCGTGGACGACGGGCTGACGATCAAGAATACGCAGATCGTCGAGGAACTGAGCCTGCCGCCCGTGAAGATTCACTGCTCGGTGCTGGCCGAGGACGCGATCCGGGCGGCGATCGAGGACTACAAGCAGAAGAACGGCCTCGGCGCTGAGGCCGCGAGCGACGCCCGCGCCCACTGACGCCCGCGCCCACTGACGCCCGCGAACTCGCGCCGGCCCACGCCGCGTAGAATGAGCATCAAGGGGCCGAGGCCCGAGGAGCCACGCATGAGCGCAGCCGACACCCAGACGACCGGCATTGTCCTGACCGAGTCCGCCGCACGGGAGATCCGCTCGATCATCGAGCAGCAGGAACTCGACGCGGAGAAGGTGCGGCTTCGGGTCGGTGTGAAGGGGGGTGGGTGCTCGGGGTTCAGTTACGTCCTCGATCTCACCGAGTCCCAGAAAGAGACCGACGAGGAGTTCGAGCAGCACGGGATCAGGATCATCTGCGACCCCAAGAGCCTGCTCTACCTCGGGGGGACGACGATCGACTTCCGCGACGAGATCATGGGCCGGGGGTTCGTCTTCCAGAACCCGAACGCCCACACATCCTGCGGGTGCGGGTCGAGTTTCGCCGTCTGAAGACGCCCTGCCAGCACGCCAACGCCCCCGATACAGCCGGATCGACCCCTCCGCAATCCACCTCGCAGGACGGATTTTGCTTTCCCGAGGGTTTCGGGGTTGATAATCTGGACAACAGCGGCCAGAGTCCCTTCCGCACCCACCCGGAAGGCGGACTGTGGTCTGTCCCGGGGTGGTTTCCCGGGCGAGGATGGCCGCTGTGGGGCTTGTGAGTTGCTCGGCCCACAGGGATGGGAGCGGGGATCGCTCCGGAGGCCGCATGAGCCAGGCACCGACGCCGCTGGAAACGACGCACGGGTACTCGCCGCCGACGGTGCGGCAGTTCAGCGTGTTCCTGACGAACCGGGTGGGACAACTGCACGACCTGGTGGCGGCGTTCGACGGGTCGAAGTGCTCGATCTGCGCCCTGAGCGTCCACGAGGCGAGCGATCACGCCGTGGTGCGGATGATCACGAGCGACT
This sequence comes from Phycisphaerales bacterium, assembly GCA_039794165.1. Classification (GTDB taxonomy): domain Bacteria; phylum Planctomycetota; class Phycisphaerae; order Phycisphaerales; family UBA1924; genus CAADGN01. The sequence continues at coordinate 311,887 of JBDIVY010000002.1, read as the reverse complement.
CGGACGAGGCGAGGCGGCTCCTGCGTGAGCACAAGGTCGCGTTCTGCGAGAAGGACGTGCTGATCGTCGAACTCTCGAAGGGGCACACGCTGACGAGCCTGTGCCTCTCGCTCCTGGCGGCGGAACTGAACATTCACTTCGCGTACCCGCTGATGCTGCGGCCGAACGGGACGCCGACGATCGCCCTGGCCGTGGACGACCACGTGCTGGCGGGGCAGATCCTGCGTCGCAAGGACTTCCGCCTGTTCGGCGAGGCGGACATTCAGCACGTGCACTGAGCCTGCTGTCCCCTTACGACTTGTCCTGCAAGTGTCCGTTCGTCTCAGCCTGCCTTCGGGCGGCTCTCGTACGAGAACTGCCAGAGCGCTCGGTCGAGCGTGCGTGCATCAACGTCCGCCAGCCGAAGCAACGCACGGAATGCGCCCGTGTACGATCTCCACTCCGCGAGGCTGTAGTTGGGCACCTCGTTCCACCCCATCGACTCAAACGCGCGAATGTCCACGATGGGGTACGGCTCACTCCCGCAGAGGTGGAGAATCACCGACGCCATGGGCCACCCGACCCCTCGAAGCGTCATCAGGACCGGAATGGGAACGATATCGGAGTCCGATGACAGCGCAACCCGAGTAACTTCTTCGACCTCGCTCGGCGCGTTCTTCTCGATATGGTGGACGATCCTCGGCGACTTCCACGAAGCCAACTCGAGCAGCTGGCTCTTTGTGAGGACACGGTTTGTTCGCGCGGATCGGCCCACCTCGATCGCCCTGTCCTCGGAATGCCGATGGTCCGGCTTCCTGTTCAGGTCAGCGAGGTACCGATCGGCGAGCGGACGCACGTGCTCTGGCGTTACTCTGGCTGTGAACTCGGGCATGGATCGGCGTGAGTATACCTATGCCAGAAGTCGCACGGGAGGCTACACCAGCCCCTTCGCCCCCAGCCAGCGTTCGGCGTCGAGGGCGGCCTGGCAGCCCATGCCCGCGGCCGTCACCGCCTGGCGGTAGTGCGCGTCGGCCACGTCGCCCGCCGCGAAGACGCCCTCGATGTTCGTCGCGCTCGACCGGCTCCGCAGCACGACGTAGCCCTGCTCATCCGTCTCGACGCCCGAGTCTTTGAGGAACTTCGTCGCGGGCGTGTGCCCGATCGCCACGAACAGGCCGCCGATTTCCAGTTCCTTCCGCTCCTCGTTGGTCGTGCTCTCCAGCACGACGGCCCGCAGTTTCTCGTTGCCGTGCTCGTCCTTCGCGCTGAGGCAGTCGACGACCTGGCTGTTCCAGATGACCTTCGCGTTGGGTTTCGAGAGGAACCGGTCCTGCATGATCTTGCTGGCGCGGAGCGAGTCACGCCGGTGGATGACGTAGACCGTCGAGGCGAACTTCGTGAGATAGGTCGCCTCCTCCATCGCCGTGTCCCCGCCGCCGACCACCGCGAGCGGCCGGTCGCGGAACATCGGCAGTGCGCCGTCGCAGACCGCGCACGCCGAGACTCCGCCGCCCGCCCGGGCGAGCCGCAGTTCGCTCTCCAGCCCCAGCCAGTTGGCGGTCGCCCCGGTGGCGACGATGACGGCGTGGGCGCGCTCGACCGTGCCCTTGTTGGTGTGCAGTTCGAAGGGGCGCTTCGTGAAATCGCAGCGAACGACATCCTGGCCGAGGACCTTCGTGCCGAAGCGTTCGGCCTGTTTCTGGAACTTCTCCATCATTTCCGGCCCGGCGACCCCCTCGGGGAAGCCGGGGTAGTTCTCGACGTCGGTGGTGAGCATGAGCTGCCCGCCGGGGAGGATCGGGCCGGGGTCGTTCTTCGGCACTCCTGCGAAGGCGACGGGGGACAGGCTGGCGCGGGCGGCGTAGATGGCGGCCGTCCAGCCGGCCGGCCCGGAGCCGATGATCGCCAGCGTGTGCGTCTTCGAGTCGGTCATGGTCGCTCCCGTGCCCGGTCAGCGGAGTTGGCCGGTCTGCGTGAGTTCCTGGCGCACGAGCGAGAGAACCGGCGGCCAGATGAGATAGTCGCGCCCGGAAGGGGCGTCGATGGTGTTCTGGACCTCCTCGGCCCAGTTGCGCCCGCCGTCCGCGCCGACGGAGTAGAGCACGAACTGGTCGTCGCGCAGCCGGATCGCCAGGTTCGGGGCGTCGGGCGAGAGCACGTTGATGGTGTGCGGCTGCACCTGCTCGCGCTCGCCGAAGCGGCCCGCGGTGTCGCGCATGGGCACGAAGAACTCCATGGGCGGTTCGCGGCCGCTTGCGCGGTCGGGGTTGAAGGGGTCGGCCTCGATGCGCTCGATGTAGTGCGGGCGGGCGGCGGCGATGTCGCGCGGAAACCCGCCGCTCGAGAGCCGGAACGCGAGCAGGGCGAGGGCGTGGCGTGTGCCGACGGCCTCGACGCGGAGCAGCTGCCGCTGCTCGAAGAGGGACCGCATGTTCGGGTATGACTCGAGGATGACGGCCCAGCGCTCGTGTCGGCGTGCGATGATGTTGTACATCGGCGGCTCGCGGAGAACGGGGTCGAGCCACGAGCGGGACCAGCGGTCGCCGAACTCGGCGATGACGGCGGTCAGGTGCTCCGTGGTGTCGAACCAGTTGGCGTGCTCGCCCGCCCCACCGGACCACCGTGCGGACTCGCCGAAGAGGCGCAGGGGGCGCTCCGTCGTCGCCAGGCGGGACATGGTCTGGGCGTAGACCTCGGGGCGGACGCGACCCCGCTCCTGCATGACGAATGCGACGAGTTGGCGCGCGGCCTCCACGTCGCCCGGGGGCAGGAGAATCCGGTCGATCCCGAGCGGACCGCGCTGCTCCTCCAATCGCTTGACGATCGCGACCAGTTCGTCCGCTGTCGCGAGGCGACCGTCGCGGGAGTCGGCGTACATCACGTCGCGGATGCGCTCCAGCACGTCGATCATGGTGCGCAGCGCCCAGTCCATCTCGGTCTTGAACTCGCGGTCGGCGATCTGCCGCGCGAAGAAGAGCCAGTCCACGAGGGCGTTGGCCGCGTCCGCCGGCCGGCCTTCGGCGAGCAGGCGCGTCGCCTCGACGTGGTACAGGCAGGTCACGTCCTCGAAGACGGGCAGGTAGAGGTGCCGCGCGGCGGCGAGGAGCGGCGGATCGCCCAGGTCGGTGTAGAGCCGGGCCGAGATGAGCGCGATCTGCCCGGGGCTTGCGCCCAACTCGGCGAGTCCGTAGGGCTGCCCGAAGGCCATCGCCTCGCGCCAGTCGGTCGCCTGCGTGACCTTGTGAACGGCGTCGATGATGGCGCGCTGCGGCTCGGCGTTCGCCCACTCGACGGCGGCGGGCCATGCCGCCCCGCCCGCGGGAGCGAGCCGTGCCTTGGCGGGCGTATCCACGCCGAGCGGCGGCTTCTCCATCTTCGCCATAGCGGGCAGAACGATGAGGTCGCTTCGGCGTTCGGGCCTGATCTCGGCGAGGGGGGCGTTCACGCGGTCAATGAACTCGTCCGCTGCTGCCTGCCCGAGCGGGATGAGGGCGAGAACCAGAGCGGCGAGCGCCGTGCGTGCTGAGGGAATCCGCCGTCGAACTGCCGTCATTCCGGTGCCTCCCGCCGGGTTGCGTGCCCGACCATGCTTCAGGGCCGGGCATGGTAGCAACCTGACCGCGAACTCTGGGCGGATGGAGTGGAACGAAAGCCGGCCGTCGTGGGGACGGCCGGCTGTTGGGACTCTGTGTGTGGCGGCCGGGTGTTACCCCGCCTTGGACCTGCGGGAGGCCGTGCGATGCATCGGCTCGGCGTCCTCCATGGGATCGACACCGGGCCGGCGGTTTTCCTTGAAGAACCGGGTGGGGTGATTGTCGCTGATCTGGGCGTTGAGTTTGGTGAGGGCCTCATCCACGATCTGGCGGACGCGCTCGCGGCTGATGCCCACCTCGTCGGCGATCTGCTTGAGGGTGAGCGGTTCCTGGCCGTCCAGCCCGAAGCGGAGCCGGAGGATTCGGGCCTCGCGCTCGTCGATGGATTCGAGGAGTTTGCGGAGGGTGGCTGTTTCGTCCGACTTGAGGATCGGATCCTCGGGCATCCCGTGGCGTGAGTCGGCGATCAGATCGCCCAGGCCGACGAGGTCTCCGCTGGCGTCGGTCGGCTCCTGGCTCGGGGCCTGCATGGCGCGGATGGCTCTGCGGATGATGCGAACCTTCTTGGCGGGCAGGTCCATCGCACGGGCGAGGTCTTCGATGGTGGGCGGGTGGCCCAGTTCGGCCTCGAGCTTGCGCGAGGCGACCTTCCACTTGGCGATGAGTTCGACCATGTAGGCCGGGATGTGGATCGGCTGGGTGGCGTTGATGAGGGCGCGTTTGATGGCCTGCTTGATCCACCAGCTGGCGTAGGTGGAGAAGCGGGCGCCCTGCGAGGGGTCGAAGCCCTCGACGGCGCGCATCAGGCCGATGTTCCCCTCTTCGATCAGGTCGTTGAGGGGCAGCCCGCGGCCGACGTAGTTCTTCGCGATCGCCACGACCAGGCGCAGGTTGGCGCGGATCATCCGCTCGCGCGAGGCAGGGCAGTTGTCGTTGATGATCGCCCAACCGAGTTCGCGCTCCTCCTCAGCGGTGAGGAGTGGCGTGCGGTTGATCTCTCTCAGGTACAGTTGGAGGTCGGACTGAAGCCCGCCCTCTCCCGATGCACGACTCCGGATTGCACTCACTTCTCTTCCCACCTTTCGCGACGCGGAACGTGGCACTCACTATATCCACGATTCGTGCCGCACTGACACATCACGGTTCGCTCCGGAGGCCGTCCGGGTTGCATCGGAAGGCCCGGCTCAGGACTTGACGCCGGGCCGATCGCCCCCCCGGCGGCGGCGCCTGGCCCGATACGACTGCGCCGCCTACAGGGAATGCGCCGCTCAGGCCCGATTTGGCCAGGCGAGTCCGAATTTTTCTGGCACACCCCGAAACCCGCTCTATAGTCATCCAATTCGGGACGCCGATCGGCCCCCTACCGGCCATGAGCGAAGATCTTTCCGATTTTTTGAGTTCCTGGCCCCATGAGCCTGGGAAACTGAACGTTCGGATCGTCCGGGCGGCGGACGGGCGGCACGTGGCCCAGGTCCGGCTTGACCTCGGCATCCTCCAGATGGAACTCGACGGCCGGCCCGACGGGCTTCGACCCGAGGGCTTCGAGAGCCTGCTGGACCTGCACGAAGACCGGCGCGAGGAGTCGGATGCGGGACTTTCCGACCCGGACGGCGAGGAGCGCGAGCCGGCCGACGCCTCGCCCCCGGAGGGTGAGTTTTCCCTCTCGCCCGACGACTGCCGGGCCTTGCGCGACGAGGCGATGCAGTACTCGCACCGGTACGTTGCGCTCCTCGCGGCCGAGGACTTCGAGCGCGTCGTCCGTGACACGACCCGGAACCTGCGCCTCTTCGACTTCTGCGCCAAGCACGCCGAGCATGAGGCGGACCGGACCGTCCTCGAGCAGTTCCGGCCGTACGTGACGATGGTGCGTGCACGAGCGCTGGCGAGCCAGGCATTGAAGGACAACGAGCCGAAGGCTGCGATCCTGGCGATCGACGAGGGGCTGAACGCGCTCCGCCAGCACTTCGCCAGCGCCGGGCACACCGAGGCGTACAACGCCTCGAATGAGGTTCGGATGCTGCAGAGCATGCGCGACGCGCTGGTGCCGAAGTTGCCCGTCAGCCAGAAGAGCGAACTGCGCCGGCGGCTCGACCGGGCGCTGGCGCAGGAGAACTACGAACTGGCGGCGATCCTGCGCGACGAACTCAAGCAACTGCCCGAGTGACGGCTCAGGAAGCGGGAGCAATCTCCCCCTTCGAGTCCGACGACCGCCTGGCCTTCACGCGCTCGACCACACGCTCCTGCATGGCCTCCGCGGTCGCGACCTCCTCGACGACGACCAGGTCGGCCCCCAGGGACTCGGCGACCATTCCCTTGCTCATGTACGACGACCGCACGGCGATGAATGCGTTTGGCGCCATCGACCGGGCCAGCCTGCACGCCCGCAGCGTGGCGTCGTCGTCGGGGATCGTGAGGACGATGGCGTCCGCCGTGGAAATGCCCGCGGAGCGGAGCACCTCCGGGTTCGTCACGTCGCCGTAGATGATCGAGCGGCCCATGCGGGCCTGCTTGCGGACGGTGGCGACGTTCAACTCGACGACGACGCAGGGCACGCCCGCCTGTTCGAGCAGGTCCACGACGGCGCGGCCGCAGACCCCGAACCCCGCGACGATCACGTGTCGCCCGGCTCGCGGGTCGGCCGACTCGCCCTGCCCTTCCGGCTCCGGCTCCTGCTCTCGCAGGGCGGCGGGAGCGCGCCGGCGAAGCCAGGGCGCCAGCGGCAACCGGCTGACCGGCCCGTGGACGCGCTTGCCCGCGTCGTAGACGAACGGCGTGGCAATGAGCGAGAGCACGATGAGGGCGATCAACTTCGACTGCACGGCGGCGTCGATCAGCCCCACGTTCGCCGTCGCGGCGACGACGACCAGCCCGAACTCGCCGGCCTGCGCCAGCAACAGAGCGGCGGCGAGGCTCGCGGCGGGGGTCGCGCCGACGGCCCAGCACGACAGGCCGATGATGCCGCCCTTGACGACGAACTGCACGAGCAGCGCGAGCAGGATGATCCACCACCCCGAGAGCAGGACGTCCGGGTCCATCGTCAGGCCGATGGCGCAGAAGAAGACGGCCATGAACAGATCGCGCATCGGGTCGAGCTGGCCGGCGATCTGGTAGCGGAAGGGCGTGGTCGCCAGCACGAAGCCGGCGAGGAACGCGCCCAGTTCCGGCGTGAACCCGAGCGCCGCCGTCGCCACCGCCGCCGCGAGCGCGACCGCCGCCGTCAGCACCAGCAGCACTTCGCCCGCGACGCCCGCGGCCGTCTGCATCAGGCGGGGGAGCACAAGCCGCCCGAAGGCGACGAGGATCGTGACGCCGCCGAGCGCGATCACGCCGCGCCAGACCATTTCCCCGAGGCGTTGCCACAGGGTTGGGCCGTCGGCCGCGAGGGCGGCCTGTCCGCTCGCGCTCCAGAGGGCAAGCGCGGGCAGGAGCGCGAGCACCGCGACGGAGAGCAGATCCTGCACGAGAGAAACACCGACGGCCAGCCGACCCGGCACGCGGTTGAGTTCTCGCCGCGCCTGGAGCACGCGCAGGCTGATGGCGGTGGAGGACATGGTCATGGCCATCGCCACGGCGAGGGCCGCGCTGGGCGAGAGGCCGAAGACGACACCGATGGGCCAGCAGACGAGGGCGGAGGCGGCGGTGGAGATCACGCCGACGAGGAGGATCGCCCGCACGCCGCCGCGCAGGGCGCCCAGGTCGAGCGACAGCCCGACGCTGAACATCAGCAGGATGATCGCCAGCCGACCGATGGTCTGGACACTGTCCGGATCCTGCACGAACCCGAGCGCGTGCGGGCCGATGAGCGCGCCCGCGATGAGGTAGCCGGGGATCGTGGCCAGGCGCAGGCGGTGCAGGACCGTCGTGACGAGGGCGGCGGCGGCGAGCAGTTTCAGCAGGTCGAGCACCATGCCCGCGGGCGCGGCCTGAGCCAGCGTCATGGCTTCCGCATGCATCATCCATCACCCCACGCGAGCGAACGCCCGCGCCCTGCCGCCTCACCCGCGCCCACGCGACGCGGCAGGCCGATCGTACACGAGCACCGCCAGCAGCGTCAGGTCCGCGGGCGTTACGCCCTCGAGCCGCGACGCCTGCCCGAACGTTCGCGGCCGGAACCGCGCGAGCGACTCGCGCGCCTCGGCCCGGAGCGTCACCAGCGAGGTGAAGTCCACCGTGTCCGGGATTGCCCGGCGCTCCATCTCGGCGTGCCGGCGCACCTCGGCCCGCTGCCGCTCGACATAGGCGGCGTAGCGGCGCTCGGCGTGCGTCGTGGCCCAGGCGGGCGAGTCCGGTGCCGGCAGGCCGGGCCGACCCGCGAGCGACCGGCGCAGGTCGTCGATGGTGAACTCCTGGCGGCGCATGACGCGGGCGAGCGGCTCGGCGTCGATGCGCGTCGCGTCGATCGCCGCGTTGATCGCCGCCAGATCACGCCGGCGCTGCTCGAAGAGTTCCTGCCGCCGGCGCCCGAGCGCGGTCGTCCCCAGCAGCCCCAGCCGATCGGCGACGGGCGTCAGGCGATCGGCGGCGTTGTCCGCCCGCAGGAGAAGGCGGTGCTCGGCGCGGCTGGTGAACATGCGGTACGGTTCGACGGGGGTCTTGGTGACGAGGTCGTCCATGAGGACGCCGATGTACGCCTCGTCGCGTCCGAGCGTGAACTCGCTCTCGCCGCGTGCGAAACGGGCCGCGTTGATGCCGGCGACGAGGCCCTGGGCCGCGGCCTCTTCGTATCCGCTGGTGCCGTTGATCTGGCCGGCGAGGAACAGGCCGTCGACGAGCCGCGTCATGCCCGTGGGCAGGATCTGGTGCGGGCGGACCATGTCGTACTCGACCGCATAGCCGTAGCGCAGAATCTCGGCCCGCTCGCACCCCGGCATGGTGCGGACGATGATGTCTTGCACATCCGTGGGCAGGCTGGTCGAGATGCCGTTGCAATAGACGGAGTCGTCGCGCAGGCTCTCGGGTTCGAGGAAGACGCCGTGCGTCTCGCGGTCGGCGAAGCGCACGACCTTGTCCTCGATGCTCGGGCAGTAGCGCGGCCCGACGGACTCGATCTGTCCGCTGAACATCGGCGCCCGGTGCAGGTTCGCGCGGATGGCCGCGTGGGCCGCGGACGAGGTGCGCGTCTGGCGGCATTCCACCTGCGGCAGCACCGGAAACTGCGACAGGCTCTCCCACACTTCCTGCCCGGCGCCCGATGCCTGGTGCCCGATGCCTTGTCCCGAGAGATCGCTGAACGGCACGGGCGGGTCGTCGCCGAGGGCGAGGTCGAGGGCGTCCCAGTCGATCGTTGCGCGGCGCAGTCGCGGGGGCGTGCCGGTCTTGAGGCGGCCGAGTTCGAAGCCGAGTTCGCGCAGCGCGCCGGAGATGCCGACGGCCGCGCCCTCGCCGTGCCGACCGCCGGGCGTCTTCGATTCGCCGGTGTGCATGAGGCCGCGCATGAAGGTGCCGGTGGTGAGGACGGCCGCGGGGGCGGAAATGGCAAATGGCAAATGGGCAAATGGCAAATCAGATGCCTGTGAATCGCCACTCCGATTTGCTATTTGCAAATTTGCTATTTGCGCTTTCCCAACCACTACGCCCCTCACCCGCCCCCCCCCCACCTCCAGCCGCTCGACGCTCGCTTCGATCACTTCGATTTCGGGGCGCGAGCGAATGAGGGCCTGCACGGCCTCGGCGTAGGCGTGCTTGTCGCTCTGGCAGCGCGGGCCGTGGACCGCAGGGCCTTTGCTCGTGTTCAGCACCTTGAACTGGATGCCGGTGGCGTCGGCGGCCAGACCCATCAGGCCGCCCATCGCGTCGATCTCGCGGACGAGTTGGCCCTTGGCCAGCCCGCCGATGGCCGGGTTGCAGGACATGACGCCGATCTTCGAGGCGTCGAGCGTCACGAGGGCAACCGTCGGCACGGGCCGCCCGCCCGCGTCCCACTCGGCCGGCAGCAGATTGGCCGCAGCCCACGCGGCCTCGACCCCCGCGTGCCCGCCGCCGATGACGATGACTCGGTAGGAACACTCTGCCACGCCGAATGGTATCCGATGGGCCGAGTGGTTCAGGCGTTGTCTTCATCAAACGGCGGGGCTGCATTCCGTTCGATCTCTTCGAGCCGAGTCAGGAGATCGGACGGCAGCGAAGCGCGGACCTCGTCCGTCACCAGCCCGACGGACAGCAGGTCGGCGACGTGAACCCGATCGATGTCGCGGAACGAGGTGAGTTTCATCCGCACGAGCGCGGCCAGCCCGAGCACCATGAACCCCTCGGGGTCGCGCTCCGACTCGTCCACGTCCGGTGCGGCGGCCCCGTACGACGGGCGCACCCGCTCGCCCGCCCAGACCAGATGCACGCCCGCGCGTTTGCTCGGCTCGTCCGGGTCGACGAACAGCACGAGGCCGCGCAGGTCGAGGCGCTTGAAACCAAGCCCCTCGATCGCGGCGGCGACGCGGTCCAAGTCCGCCCGGCGAACGAGCAGGTCGACGTCCTTGGTCGCGCGGGTCGCGGAAGGATCGACGCGCCCGACCCACGCCGCGACGGCGTTCCCCCCCACCACCGCGTAGGGGACGCCAGCGCCGTCGAGCGCGGCCGTTACACGCCGCAGCCTGCGTTCGACTCGTTCGACGGCCATGACGTGGGAGTGGAACGAGATCATGTGTCGCCGTCAAGCGGCGCGATGGACGCCGCGTGACGCGGGGATTCTACGCGCCCTCACGCCACGCCTTGCGCCTCGCCGTTGGCTTCGAAGCCGAGGCGGGTCTGGAGGTCGCGGAGCGTCTGGACGCCGCGTTCGGTCATCTGGGGGTCGCCGCCGTTGTGGGCTGGGCGGACGAAGCCGCCGCGTTCGAGCCTTCGGCGGATGGGGACCCAGGCGTCGCCGAAGCCGAGCCAGAGGGCGTCCTCGTAGCGACGGGCGTCGCCCGCGGCGAGCGAGCCGAGCGCGCGCGCCAACCACCGCTGCTGTTCCAGGTCTAGCCGCATCGTGCTGGCTCTCCGTGTCGGTCCTCCAGCGGGTTCGGCCTCGCCGGCACGCGGCTCTCGAACCCGCCCGACAGTCGGCGCATCCCCTTGCGCTCCGGATGTCCATACGGCTGAACGGGCTGCCTGCTTCACGAAACCTCCGAGTCCGGGGCGTTCCCGGACGCTCAGAACGTGCGGGACCGCCCCCGAGAGGCCCAGGGCGCCGAAGCGGCCCGGCCGCGAGGCGGCTGGGGGCGCGACGGTCGCGCTGCCTGGGAGAGGCCCTGCGAGACGGGTTGTCGGTGGGGTCCGTCGGGGCCGCGAATGCGTGACGGAAGAACGATCGGATGAGGCCGGGTGGCCGCTGCGTGGACGGAATCCCCTCCGGCCGGAAGACGCTCCGGCCGGCACCCTGTACGCCGGTCGCGGGCTGGAGGTTCCCGGTCCTCGCTCAGTGGGCGTTTCGGTGGACGAAGCCGCGGAAGAGGGTGAGCCAGAGAATTTTGAGGTCGAACCAGACGGACCAGTGGCGGATGTAGTGCAGGTCGTACTGGAGGCGCTTCTTGAGCGAGGTGTCGCCGCGCAGGCCGTTGACCTGCGCCCATCCGGTCATGCCGGCCTTGACGTGCTGGCGGATCATGTAGCCGCGCCAGTCCTCGCGGAATCGCTGGATGAGTTCGGGGCGTTCGGGGCGCGGTCCGACGAGGGACATCTGGCCCTTGAGGACGTTCAGCAGTTGCGGGAGTTCATCGAGGCTCGCGCTGCGGAGCACGCGGCCGACGGGGGTGATGCGCGGGTCGTTGCGTTCGGTCCAGCGGGCGCCGCCGGGGCGCTGCTCGTCCTCGACCTGGTACATGGTGCGGAACTTGTAGATTTTGAACGTCTCGCCGCCGATGGAGACGCGGCGCTGCTTGAAGATGAGCGGCCCAGGCCCGCTCAGACGGACGGCGATGGCGCAGGCGAGCATCACGGGCGAGAAGATGAGCAGACCGATGGACGAGCCGAGGATGTCCACGGCCCGCTTTGTCAGCCCGCCGAGGCCGTGCAGCGGGCACTCGCGGTAGGAGAGGATCGGCATGCCGTCGAGTTCGCTGACGGTCATGCTCTGGGGCAGGTACCGCGGCTGGACGTCGGGGATGATGCGCACGTCGACCGCGAACCGTTCGAGCCTGCGCAGGATGTCGGGAACGCAACTGGCCTGGGCGTTGGGGACGGCGAGGTACACGGCGTCCACGGGGTGGCGTTCGAGCGTGGCCTCGATGTCATCCAGCCCGCCGTGCACCGGTCGGCCCAGGCAGGTATCGCGGCGCGCCTGCGCACGGTGCGAGACGAAGTACGCGACGTTGATCCCCGTCCACGAGTTGCGTTCCAGGGTGCGCACGGTGATCTGCCCGAGGCGCCCGACGCCGATGACGGCCGCGTGGCGGAGGTTCCAGCCGCGACGCCGGAGCATCCGCAGGCCGGTGCGGAACGCCAGCCTGTTCAGGCCCAGGAAGACCGGCAGGAAGACCGCGAGCCAGCCCATTTGTGTACGACCGGCGTCGAGATGGAGCGTTCGCGACGAGCCTTCGGTGATGACCGCGTTGCCCACGAACCAGAGCGCCACGACGACGAGCAGCATCGAGAGCATCGAGGCGCGCAGGATCACCCCCTGCTCGCTCCACACCGAGCGGTCGCGCCGCGCGCGGTACAGCCCGTTGGCGCGCATGACCACGATCGTGATCGGCACCACAAAGGCGACGAGCGGGTTCTTGAAGTAACTTTCCCAGAACTCGGGCCAGGCGGGGAAGTATCCCTCGCACGTGAGGCGCCGGACGATCCACGCCGCGTAGCACGCCGCCGAAATGACCAGCCCGTCCCAGAGGCTCAACAACGCCACGAACAACTGGTGCTGCTGCTTGACCACGCGGTTCCCTCCGTCGAGGCGGCGCCGGTCCTTCGGCGTGGGGCAGTCTCCCACAACATGCACCGGGCTGTCAACACGCCGGCGACGGACGGCCGCACCACCCCACCCGGTCAGCGGCCCGCCCCGCTCGGCCAGTCCCCGCCTGCTCGCGGCGGAGGCGTCAGGCGGCCGACCTCCTCGATCAGCCGGCGCTGCTCGGGGGACAGCATAGCGGGGTCTGGCGGGATGATCCGCACGACGGCGTACAGGTCTCCGTTGCGGCCGTCGGCAGCCCGGATGCCCTTGCCCTTGACCCGCAAGCTGCGGCCGCTGGGCGTGCCCGGGGGCACGGTCAGGTCGATGGAGCCGTCCAGGGACGGGACGGGCACGGGGCCGCCCAGCGTCGCCTCGGAGACCGTCAGAGGCAGGTCGAAGACGAGGTCCAGCCCGGTGCCGGGCCTGGAACCGCCCTCCCGCCGGAACAGGGGGTGAGGCAGGATTCGGACCCGGAGGATCAAGTCGCCCGGCTTGCCGTTCGGCCGGGAGGCGGCCTTGCCCGCCCCGCGGACACGGAGTCTCGCCCCGTCCTCCGTGCCTGCCGGGACCGCCACCTCGATTGTCCGACCGTCAACGGGCGAGCGGAAGGACTCGTGCCCGCCTCCGGCCGCGAGGAGAAACGGGATCGGCAGTTCGGCCTCGACATCGGAGCCGCGCGCAGCGCCGCGCGATGCTGCACGCGGGCCGGCGGAGGAGCCGAAACCCGTGGAGCCGGCCCGTCCGCCGAAGAAGGCGTCGAACATCGAGCCGAGATCGTCCAGGTCGAGGCCTTCGGGGAACCCGGCGGCGGCGGAGGACCAGGAGTACCGAGCGCCGCCTCCGCCGCCCGCGGTCGTGGCGGCGTGGCCGAGGCGGTCGTACATGCCCCGCTTCTTTTCGTCTGAGAGGACGCCGTAGGCCTGCTGGAGTTCGGCGAACCGATCGGCGGCGTCGGGTGCCTTGTTCACATCGGGGTGGAGTTGCCGCGCCTTGGCGCGGTAGGCACGCCGAATCTCGTCGGCGGATGCGCCGCTGGCGACGCCCAGCACTTCGTAGTAATCGCGCACCGACATCGGTTGACTGTATGTCGAATGCGGGCGTTTGCGAGCCGGTGGCCGTCAGTGCCCGTTGTGATCGTGACCGTCGTGCTCGTCACCCTCCGCGCCGGCGGGGGGCGGGAGGTCGTCGGGCCTGCGGAGGAACATGCACTCGACCTCGAAGACGAGGGTGGCGTTCGGGGGGATGCGTCCGTTGCCCGCGCCGCTCTCGCCGTAGCCCTGGTCCGGGGGCAGGATGAACTTCCGCGCGTCGCCGAGCCTCATGCCGTAGGTCGCGGTGCGCCAGCCGGGGATGAGGCGGCCGGGGGCCTGGTAGGTCAGCGCACGCGAGCCCGGCCGGAGCGATGAGTCGAACATGGCGCCATCGGTGAGCCAGCCGCTGTAGTGGAAGGAGACCTGGTCGTTGTCGTCGAGCGCGATGCCATCGGAGTTCGATCGCATGATGATGACCTTGACGCCGTCGTCGCGGTCTTCGAGGCGGAAGGGATGTTCGAATCGCTCGTAGGCGTAGGTCGCGTCGCCGGCCGCGCCCCAGACGACCTTGCCGCTCGCGTCGTACCCGCGGTCGGCGGTGGTGAGTCGGCTCCGGGTGATGGTGAGTTCGCTGGTCATCTCGACCGCGCCGCCGGTCGCGGTGGGATAGGGGTACGGCGTCTTGCCCTTGTAGCCCTCGCCGTCGCGGGTGAGCGCGACGTCGAGCGTGGCGATGAGCGAGTCGCGCGGCACGTCGGGGAACAGGCCCGGCGCGAGCCACAGGCCGGTCATCATCCCCACGGTATCGTGCTCCGGGTTGCGGAACTCGAGCGTGCGCAGGCGGACGTTGCCGGAGTGGCGGTACAACTGGAAGATGGCGCGCCGGTACGGGCGGTGGAGCGCATCCGCTCGGGCCACCTCCGCGTACAGGGCATCGGGAATCTGTGTGAGCCGCACGGGCGTGACCGTCATGACGATCTCGACGGAGCCGCTGCCGTCGGCGGCGGCCACGCCCGAGGTCGTCCGCCACGACCCGCGGAGCAGGTCGACGATCCGTCCGAACTCGGGGTCCGACCAATCGGGTGTGTACGACAGCTCGACCGGGACGGCCGGCGCGACCGGCTGCGGTCCGTCCTGCCCGAGCGACGGGGCAGCGACCAGCGCCGCCGCGCCGATCGCGCACGAGGCGAGAATCCGGTTGAAGCACACCTTGGTCATGGTTCTGATCTCCATCCTGCGTTCAGGCCCACCAACACTACGCCAAATCGGGGAACATGCGCTGCACCACGGCGACGAGGTCCTTCACGTGCGAGACGGACTCGGCGAAGAGTTTCTGCTCGTCGCCAAGGAGTTTGAACTCGACGATCCGCTCGACGCCCGCCGAGCCGAGCACGGCGGGGACGCCGACGAAGTAGCCGCCGACGCCGAACTCGCGATCGCAGTAAGCCGCGCTGGGGATGATGCGCTTCTTGTCCTTGACGATGGCCTCGACCATCTGGATGGTGCCGCTGGCGGGGGCGTAGTAGGCGCTGGTGCCCATGAGTTTGACGATCTCGCCGCCGCCCACCTTCGCGCGGTCCATGCACGCGTCGATCTTCTCCTTGGGGAGCAGGTCGGTGATGGGGATGCCGTGGACACTGGTGAGGCGTGGGAGCGGGACCATGTCGTCGCCGTGCCCGCCGAGGAGCAGGGCCGAGATGTCCTCGATCGAGCATCCGAGTTCCATGGCGAGGAAGGCGCGGAACCGCGCCACGTCCAGCGCGCCGGCCTGCCCCATGATCCGCGAGGTGGGGAAGCCGGTCGCCTTCCACGCCGTGTACACCATGGCGTCCAGGGGGTTGGATACCACGATCACGATCGACTGCGGCGCGTGCTCGGCCACCTGCTCCGAGACGCTCTTGACGATCTTGACGTTGGTCTCGATCAGGTCGTCGCGGCTCATGCCGGGCTTGCGCGGCAGGCCCGCGGTGATGACCACGACGTCCGAGCCGGCGATGTCCCGGTAGTCGCTCGTGCCGACCACGCGCGAGTCGAAGCGCTCGATCGGCCCGCAGCAGAGGAGGTCGAGGGCCTTGCCCTTGGCTACGCCGTCGCGGTCGGGGATGTCCAGCAGGACGATGTCGCCCAGTTCCTTGGCCGCGGCCCAGTGGGCGCAGGTGGCCCCGACGTTTCCGGCGCCGATGACCGCAATCTTCGCACGACGCATGAGTCTCTCCGGGTTCGCCTGCGGCGGGGTCCGGCGCGGCGGGCGGGACTATAGCCCGGATTCCGCCGGATCGACCCGCGCCGACCCGGCATGGAACCCCGTGGCGTGCCGCTATCGTGGCCCATGAACATCGACCCGGAGCGTCTGTCGTCCGCCGAGCGGTACAAACTGCTGATCGGCTGCATCGTCCCCAGGCCGATCGCGTTCGTCTCGACCGTCTCGCCGGCCGGGCGGACCAACCTTGCGCCGTTCTCGTTCTTCTCGGGCGTCGGCTCGAACCCGATGACGCTCCTCTTCTGCCCCGTGAACGGCGCGGACGGCAACGAGAAGGACACGCTCCGCAACTGCAAGCCGGAGAGCGAAGGCGGCACCGGCGAGTTCGTGGTGAACCTGGCGAGCGAGGCGTATGCGCACCTGGTGGCCGCCGCCGCGGAGCCGCTGCCGCACGGGGAGAGCGAGTTTGACCTGACGGGCCTGACGCCCGCGCCGAGCGTGGTCGTGCGTCCGCCGCGCGTCGCGGAGTCGCCGGTCGCGTTCGAGTGCCGGACGCAGCAGGTGATCCGCACGAACCCGGGCGCTCCCGCGGGCGGGAACATCGTGATCGGGCGCATCGTCCACGTTCATGCCGCTGAGGGCGTGCTGAACGGCCGGTTGCACGCCGATCCGGACCGGCTGGCGGCGGTGGCCCGCATGGGCGGGCACACCTACTGCCGCACGCGCGAGCGGTTCACGCTGGAGATCGGCTGCCCCGCGCTCGCCACGCCGCGGCCCTGGGAAAAGCAAACGGGGCCTCCGCTCTGATCGCGGAAGCCCCGTGGACGGGGTTGAGTAGTCGCGCGGTGAAGATCAGCGACGGCGACGGAAGGCGATCGCGCCGCCGGCGAGGGCGAGGGCGATCGTGCCCGGGGCCGGGACGATCTCAGCGCTGACGAGCGTGGGGACGCCGCTGAAGCTCTTGGTCATGAACTCGCCGGCGGAGGAGATGAAGAGCTGGACGAGCGCGCCCTCGAAGGGGGCGATCGGGCCCTGGAAGTTGGTGCTGAACGTGCCGGCGGTGGAGCCGTTGAACTTGGCGTCGCCGGAGTTGTCGTTGATGAAGACGTTGCTCAGTTGGCCGTTGAAGAAGACGGTGCCGAACGAGCCCTTGATCCAGGTGCCCTCGACGAGACCGGTGATGGTGTCGCCGTTGGCGTCGGTCGCGGTGAACGAGCCTTGGCCATCGGCGGTCGAGCCGTTGTTGTTCGTGACGTCGATGGTGAGCGTGTAGTCGGCCATGTCGAGGCCGTGGAACCCCGCGTTGAACTCCGCGGTGCCGCCCGCGCCCGTGAGACGGGTCACGTCGCCCGAGGTCAGCGAGTCGGCCTTCGCGTTGAAGAGCGAGGTTCCCGCGTCATACGACCCGTTCAGGTCGCTGTAGGTGTACGAGAGGATCGCGTCCGCCGAAGCGACGCCCGAAAGCCCAAGCGCGGCAACCGCGCCCACTCCGAGGATCATCCGGTTCATTTCTGCTTCTCTCCTGTTTGGAACTCAGCCCGTGAGCCTGTGGCAAACACACACACGACACGACGGGAGTTTCCGACCGGCCCCGCATCCGCCCGCGAAGGCGAAAGCCTCCTCGGAGCCTTCGGTATCTCCCCTCAACACCAATACTGTACCCGGAACGGGTTGCGATTCAAGAGGAAAAGCGATACCAGAGCAAAGACCGGGCCGCGCAAGCGTCAGACGCGTCCTATAGCCTCACGGGCTGGGTCCGAACGACAGCACGCCCCGAGTGGGGCGTGCTGCGATCTGGCTTTGTTTGGGACAGGGTGCTCGGATCAGCGGCGGCGGCGGAGGCAGGCCATGCCCGCGCCAAAACCCGCCAGGGCGAGCACACCCGGCGTGGGGACGATGACGAAGACGCCGGTGCCCGCGGCGGAGTCGTTCGCGCTCACGGTGAACTTCCACTCGGCGAACATCTCGGACGCCGACCCGATGCCGACGAAGTTGCCCGCGCCGGCGGGGTACTCGTCGGAGTCCGTTTCCGAGCCCCACGCGTCCAGCTCGACGAGCGGGCCGGGGATGAGGGAGGCGAAGGGGGTGCCGAAGTTGTAACTGGTGTAGTACATCGTGCCGCCGGGCATGAGGCCCGCGACCGACGCCCCGTTCCCGTCGCCATCCGTGACGGTCATCCCGCCCGAGGCCCGGGCCAGAGCGTTCTGGATCGTCGGGAAGCCGAGCGATCCGATGGTGATCGTGAAGGTCGTGTCCACGGCGCCCGCCATCACGGAGAAGCCACCGGCGAGCACCGGATCCTCCTGGATGAACGAGGAGCCTTGCGTCAGCCTCGCGATGAGCGAGCCGGTGTCGTTGTTGACGAAGTCCACGGTGCTGGGCAGGTTCCAGACCCACGTGTCCTCGCTGATCCACTCGCCATCCTCGAGAGAGACCTTGAAGGTCGCCTCTCCGAGAGAACTGGAGGCGGTGAAGATGAGCGGCGGGTTGGAAATGTCGGCGACCGCCGGAGCGGCGAGAGCCATGCAGAAAGCCCCCGCGACGAGAACTCGAACGAGCCGAGGCTCCGCCTCAATGCGAACGTTCATGCTTCAACCTCTCTCTTTAGACTGCTCGGAACCCGCTCGGTCGGCCATGCCCTGCCGAGCGATGGTGTGTGGAACGGTCGATCAGCGACGACGACGGATCGCGGCGAGGCCGCCCAGCCCCAGGAGGGCCAGCGAGCCGGGCGCGGGGACGATGGTGTAGACGCTGGTGCCGCTGGCGAGGTCGAAGGCGGTGAGGGTGAAGCTCCAGCGTGCGCTCATGTCGGAGACGCCGACGCCGATCGGGGCGAACCCGCCGCCGCCGGGGAACTCGTCCGACGCGGTGTCGGTGGCGAACGCGCCGGCGGAGAGGCCGCTGTTGAGCAGCGAGGCGAACTGCGTGCCGCCCGGCACCTCGCCGTTGTAGTGCGACAGGTGCGCGCCCGCGGCGTCCGGAGTGAAGGTCACGCCGTTGCCGTTCACGTCCGTGATGCTGACGGCGGCGGACGCAGCGCCCGCGGCGTTGCTGATCGTCGGGAAGCTGAGCAGGCCGGAGCCGACCGAGAATGCCGTGTTCTGGTTGTTCGCCTGGACGTTGAAGTTCAGGTGAATCACGGGGTCGGCGATGAAGGTGACCGAGGCGGTGCCGAGCGTGGCGAGTACGGAACCGTCCTGTGACTTGATGTCGATGGGGCTGTCGAGGTTCCAGTAGAAGTTGCCCTGGTCGTCCCACGTGCCCATGTCGGTGGTAGCGACGAACGAGCCGGACTCTCCGCCCACGGTCGCGACCAGCGTGAAGACCTCGTACGAGATATCCGCGTTCGCAACGCCGCACGCCGCGAGAAGCGCCACCACACCACCGACCGTCCCACCGAGCCGATTCCGTGTCATGACCCTCACTCCAGTTCCCATCGCGCCCTCCGCGAGTCCGGGAACGCCCCGCGCGCGAACGCGATGCTCTATGGTGAACTGTCGCGGCCGCACGAAGGCGACCGACATCTCCTCCCGGTTTGTGCCGATCGCCCAACGACGGACACTCGGCATCCTCTCTCTGCCCATGATCTCATCGGGAAGAGAACCCTGTGTCAAGACTCTTCGTCAGAATTTCGTCCGAGAAAAACTGGCTGGGGCTGGCGAAAGGATTTTGTTCGGATCACGCCGGCTTCCTCTTGCCAATTCTTCACCGCCTCGTCGAACCACGGTCGGATAGACGATGCGTCTCGCACATACCGGTGGGCCGTGGTACACTCTCTGTGCAGGGGCGAGAGAGAGAGAGGCCTTGTGGGCCGAGGCATATCGACCGTGCTGGCCGCCGCGCTCGCGTGTGCGACCACGATTGTTGCGACCGCGGGCTGGCAGCCCCCGGTTGTCGGCACACCGGGACCTGTCGTGCAGCCCGAGCACGGCGAGGACATCGGCCCACGCCATCTGATCCTGCGTCTGGTCCCCGGCGCGGCGCTCTCGATCGGCGCGGACGGCAGCTTCGTCGTCACGCACCCCGAAGTAGAACCGATCGTTGGGGAACGGCTCGCGCAGGCGTTGCACGCGCTCGGTGCGATCCTCGAACCCGCGCTGCCGTTCGAACCGGCGAACGCCACGGCGCACGCGGCCTCGGGTCTGGACCGGTTCGTCCCCCTGAGGCTCGGAGACCACACCAACGCCGAGGCCGTCGCGAGTGCGCTCGACGCGTGCCCTTCGCTGATCGCCGACGTGCGACCTTCGCGGATCGGGCGCGCCGTATCGCACGGGACGATCCCGAACGATCCGCTCTTCCCTCAGCAGTATGCGCTGCTGAACCTGGGACAGGCCGTGCAGGGGCAGAAGGGCGTGCCGGGCGCCGATATCCGTGCCACCCATGCATGGGCGCTGCACGCGTACGGTGCGGGCGTCACGATCGCCGTGCTCGATTCCGGCGTCAGCGAGAGCCACCCGGACCTCGCGGATCGGCTCGTCCCCGGATGGAACTTCGTCAACAACAACGACAAGACGGACGACGACTACTCCTCGCACGGGACGCACTGCGCCGGCATCGCCGCGGCCTCCGGCAACAACGGGCTGGGCGTCGCGGGTGTCGCGTGGTATGCGAACATCCTGCCGGTGAAGGTCCTGAGCAAGTACGGCTTCGGCACCGAACTGACCTGCGGGGCCGGCCTCGTGTGGGCCGCGGACCAGGGCGCCCGGGTCGCGTCGGTCAGCATCGGGTTCGATCCCGTGATCGGGAGCAGTGAGGACACGTTCCTCCGCGCCGCGGTGGACTACGCGACCATCGCGGGCACGCTGGTGGTCGCGTCGGCGGGCAACACACCGACCCAGCCGGTGGTCGCCCCCGCCCGCTACCCCAACGCGGTCGCGGTCGGCGCGACGGACAACCGCGACCTTCTGTGGTCCTCCAGCGCGACCGGGCCGGAGATCAGCGTCGTCGCGCCGGGAGTCGGCGTCATCTCGACATGGGACTCGAAGTATTTCGGGAATGGCGAGAACACCTACGACCACGCGACCGGAACCAGTCAGGCGTGCCCGCACGTGGCCGGCGTGGCCGCGCTGCTGTTCTCGGTTGACCCGGCGCTGACGCCGCAGCAGGCGAGGGCCATCATCCAGGCGACGGCCGATGACCTCGGGCCGCCGGGCTGGGACTCCGAGCACGGGCACGGCAGGGTCAACGCCGAGCGCGCCGTGCGATGGGTCATGGGCCGATCGCCCGGCGACGCTGTCAACGGCGACGAATGGCGGCTGTGCATCGCGGACTTCAACCGCGACGGCGTCATCGACTCGCGCGACTTCTTCGCGTACCTGAACGCATGGTCGGCGGGTGACGACAGCGCGGACATCGCGCCGCCCTTCGGCGTCGTGGACACGCTCGACTTCATCGCGTTCCTCAACTTGTACGCCGAGGGCTGCCCGTAGCCCCCCGCACCCGATCGGAAGACCGGAACTGGTCCTCGCCGGCGCAGAGAATGCCCCCGGGCGTCGGTGGGTCGCCCGGGGGCTGGGAGGCGCGGGACCGACGGAGCCTGAAGACTCAGGCCCTCGCGCCGGCCCCGGTGGCGGGACCTCGGGTTGTCGCTCGGGCCGCGCGGCACGCTCCCTGCGCCGACGCGCCCGGCGAATGATCCATCAACTGCACCCCATGCTGTTCCCGCAGTTCAGGCACTTGTAGCAGGTGCCGCTGCGGACGGTGATCGTGCCGCAGACGTCGCAGGGCGGGGCGTCGTTGACGCTGTCGAGCGCGACCGACAGCGTGGACGCCTGCACCGACTCGTACTCGACGAGCATCATCGACGATCGCCGCAGCGCGGCGGACGCCTGCGGCGCTACGCCCTGGACACTCGAACGCGGCTCGACCATCGCCGCCATCGCGGACGGCGCCCTGTGCGGCTCGGCAACGGAAACGGACGCGGGGGTCGTGCAACTCGCTTGCTCCTTGGTGGTGGTGTCCCGGGCGGAGGGGGTCCGCCCGTGCTCCTCCGACGGGCGGCGCGGGGCGTTGGCCTCGCGGTAGCCGGGGATGAACTGCATCCCGAGCCAGCGGAAGATGTAGTCCACGAGGCTCTTCGCCATCGGGATGTCGCGGTTGGTGGTCATGCCCGCGGGCTCGAAGCGCTGGTGGGTGAACTTGGTAACGAGGCTCTCGACGGGCACGCCGTACTGGAGCGCAACGCTGGTCGCCGTGCCGAGGGAGTCCATCAGGCCGCCGATGGTCGAGCCTTCCTTCGCCATGGTGATGAACAACTCGCCAGGCAGCCCGTCCTCGTAGAGGCCGACGGTGAGGTAGCCCTCGTGCCCGGCGACGTTGAACTTGTGGGTGATGGACCGTCGCGTGTCTGGCAGCCGGCGGCGCATCGGTCGGTGGATAATGGTGACGCCGTCGCCGGGCGATTCAGCCGGTCCACTCGCAGTCGCCGCAGCCGGGGCGGATGCAGCCGAAACCGCCTGCGCCCCCGGCTGGGGGACAGGCTCCCCCTGCGCGTGGCCCTCCCCTCGCGCGATCTCGGCGTCCGCCGAGGCGGCCTGGGCGTCGGACCTGGTGCTCAGCGGCTGGCTGAGTTTGCACCCGTCGCGGTAGAGCGCGTTCGCCTTCAGGCCCAGTTCCCAACTCAGGCGGTAGCAGGCCTTCACGTCGTCGACGGTCGCCTCGTTGGGGAGGTTGATGGTCTTGCTGATCGCGCCGCTGATGAACGGCTGGGAAGCCGCCATCATCCGGATGTGCCCCTCGGCCCGGATGTAGCGCACGCCGGTGCGACCGCACTTGTTCGCGCAATCGAAGACGGGCAAATACTCGGGCTTGAGGTGCGGCGCGCCCTCGACCGTCTGCGTGCCGCAGATGATCCGGTTGAGGTGCTCGATCTGCGCCGAAGTCAGGCCGATCGCGCGGAGCACGCTGAAGGCCGGGTCGGCCTTCGCGGCGTGGGCGTCGATACCCAGCCGCTTGAGCGTGTCGTCGCCGAGGGCGTACGGCGCGAACGCGAAGGACAGTTCGAAGACGCCCGCGAGCGAGGCGGTGATGCGTTCGAGGTCGTTCTCGGCGAGGCCGCGGGAGGCCAGCCAGCGTGAGAACGTCTGGCCCTTCTTCGCGCCCTTCACGCCGTCGGGCAGGGGCACCTCCATGTGCAGCGCGCCGAGGAGGTATTCGAGGACCTCGCGGACCTCTGTCTCGTCGTAGCCGAGGGCGACCAGGGCCGGCTCGACGGAGGCGTTGGCGATCTTGAAGTACCCGCCGCCGGCGAGTTTCTTGAACTTGACGAGGGCGAAGTCCGGCTCGACGCCGGTGGTGTCGCAGTCCATGAGCAGGCCGATCGTGCCGGTCGGCGCGATCACGGTCACCTGTGCGTTGCGGTAGCCGTGCTTCTCGCCCAGCGCGAGCGCCTCGTCCCACGCCTGTGTCGCGTGCGCCAGAAGGGCCTTGCCGTTCGCCAGCCGCAGCGACCCGGACCGGATCAACTCATGGTCGATCGGGACGGGGCGGATGCGGAGGTCCTCCCACTCGTCCGAGTGCCGGTCCACGCCGTGCGCGGCACGACGGTGGTTGCGGATCACGCGGAGCATCGCGCTGCGGTCGGCCTCGAAACCCGCGAACGGCCCGTGCTCGGCCGCCATCAGCGCGGACTGGCGGTACGCCCGTCCCGTAAGGATCGAGGTCAGGCAGGCGCACACGGCCCGTGCCTCGTCCGAGTCGTAGGGGATGCCCGCCTGCATGAGCATCGCGCCGAGGTTCGCGTAGCCCAGCCCGAGCGTGCGGTACTTCCAACTCAGTTCAGCGATGCGCCGGCTCGGGTACGCCGCCATCAGCACGCTGATCTCCAGCACGGTCGTCCACAGGTCGATGGCGTGCTCGTAGGCCTCGGCGTCGAAGACGCGCTTCGTCGAGTCGTAGAACCGGAGCACGTTGAGGGACGCGAGGTTGCAGGCGGTGTCGTCGAGGAACATGTACTCGGAGCAGTTGTGGACGACGATCCCGTTGGCCACGAAGTGGCTGCTCACCGGCTCGGTCAGGTCGTACACGTCCTCGACACCCGCCGGCGCCAGCGACGCGACGCGGTCGGTCATCCGGTCGGCGTACGCCGCCACGCCCGCGTTGAGTTCCCGCAGTCTGGCCGCCTTGGGGCTTTCCTCGAAGAACCCGATCTCGCGCTCGAAGATGATCCTCGACGCCCGGGAAATGCGCAGCGAGTGCATCTGCTGCACCGGGTACGCGGCCGCCCCGCCCCGACCATCGGGCATCACGGACTCGACCTGCCCGAGCGCACGCCGGTTCTCGTAGATCTTCGCCTTGATCCCGAATCCCAGCAGCAGCAACTGCACCTGCCGCAGCATCGGCAGGCTCGTACTGTCAAGCGAGACGTAGTGCGACTTGGTGCCGTAGTTCGCGACCGTGCCATCCGCCGAGAACAGTCCGCGCAGGATCGCCGCTTGCGTCTGGTGGTCGAGCCCGAACACGAGGTCGGTCAGCCGCTTGCCCTCGGAACCCGCGTCGAGCACCGCGTAGCGCGACATCGCCTCGACGACGGCCCGCACCGACGTGCCGACGCGCACACCGCTCGCCGTCGCCACGATGCCGGTCGGCCGCACGCCCCGCCCGTCGCCGGTCGAGAGCCATGTCTTGCTGTGGTCGATGTTGTCCCGCAAACGCTCGGCCACCGCTCGCTCGTCGCCCGCGAGCGACACGAAGAGGGTGTCCTGCTCGGGCTGACGCGTGATGCACCCGTCGCCGAGCGCAGCGCCGAGAACCTCCGCGAACGGGAGGGGTAGGAACTCGCCGCCGAAGTCGGGACCACGGAGGACGATCTCGTCGTCTACCGTGAGTTCACACGCCGGCACGTCGCCCCGCCCGACGGTCGTGACGCGATGGTCCGAAGTCAGGCGGAGGGTGAACCCGGCGCGCGTCTTCAACTCGTAGACCGGCTTCGTGCCGGTCTTGAAGACGCGGTCCACCCACGCGGGCTTGCCGTCGCTGTTGACGATCTCCACCGATTCGCCCACAAGGTCGGCGATGCGCCGATACCCGGTGGTCGTCGCCACGAGCGTGTCGCCGGTGACGCACGGGTTGCTCGCGTTGATCGCCCCGCCGTTCGGGCACGTGTGCCATGCGTTGATCGTCGAGTCGAACTGCACGCCTGGGTCGGCGCAGCGCCACGCGGCGTAGGCCACGTCGTCCCAGAGTTTGCGGGCCTTGAAGACTCGGGCGACCTGGCCGGTCGTGCGCCACGTCGTCTCCCACTCCGCGTCCGCGTCCACCGCGTCGAAGAACTCGTCCGGCACGCGGACGGAGTTGTTCGAGTTCTGCCCGCTGACCGTCTGGTACGCCTCGCCGTTGAAGTCGTAGTCCAGGTCCAGCCCGAGGCGGCGGCAGGTCTCGGCGATCTCCTTGTCGCTCTTCTTGAGCAGCCGCAGCCCCTCCACCATCGCCGCGACCTTGATCTCCTCGCGCACCTTCCAGTTGATGAAGGTCTCGATGTCGGGGTGGTCCATGTCGAGGCAGACCATCTTGGCCGCCCGACGCGTCGTCCCCCCGCTCTTGATCGCCGCGGCGGCGCGGTCGCCGATGCGCAGCCAGGACATCAGCCCGCTGCTGCGCCCGCCGCCGCTGAGCCGCTCGCCCTCGGCCCGCAGGCCGGAAAAGTTCGTGCCCGTGCCCGAGCCGTACTTGAACAGCCGCGCCTCGCGCGTCCAGAGGTCCATGATGCCGCCGGGGTTCACGAGGTCGTCGGTGATCGACTGGATGAAGCACGCGTGCGGCTGCGGGTGGGTGTAGGCGTCCTGCGCCTCGCGGACCTCGCCGGTCGCCGGATCGGGCACGAAATGGCCCTGCGCCGGGCCGTCGATCCCGTAGGCCCAGTGCAGCCCGGTGTTGAACCACTGCGGGCTGTTGGGCGCGCACATCTGGTGCACCATCATGTAGACCAGTTCGTCGTAGAACGCGCGGGCGTCCTCCGGCGTGTCGAAGTATCCGTGCTTCTCGCCCCAGTGCCGCCAGCACCCGGCCAGACGGTGGATTACCTGGCGCGCCGAACGCTCCGGCCCGAGCACCGGCGCGCCGTCGTCGCCCTTCACGACCGGCGAATCGCCGGGGAGCGCGAACGGCTGCTCCAGTTGCGGCACGCCCGCCTTGCGGAAGTACTTGCTCACCATGATGTCCACGGCCAGTTGGCTCCACGACGAGGGCGCCTCGGCGTCCTTCATCTCGAACACCACCGAGCCGTCCGGGTTCGTGATGCGACTCGACCGCGTCGACCACTGGACCGTGGCGAACGGATCGGAACCGGCTTTCGTGAACTTCCGTGTGATCTTCATGGCTGCGTTTCCGTGCAACAAACTGGGATCGACTCGAAGAAAGGCATCAAGGCACGAGGCATCGAGGCACCGAGGGTCACCCGCCGAGACTGCGGATCAGCCCGGCGAGCACTCGCTCGGCCTCGTCGAGTTGCGACTTGGTCTTCTGGTACTCGCCGTCTTCAAGGTACTCAAACTCGAGGGCGAACAGCAGTTGCGTATCGATCTTGTAGAGTTCACCCCGCGCGGACTTGAGGAACCAGATGTAGTCCTGCGTGCTCCCGCTCCCGTACCCGCGGGCGATATTCGACGCCACGTCGATGGCGCACCGGCGGAGTTGAGCCGTCAGGCCGTAGCGCTCGTGCTCTGGCAATCGATTGACCAGCGTGTGCAGCGACAGGCCAAGCCCGAACGCCTTCTGCCATGCGATCAGATCTCGGTAACTCTTGATCGGTTCGCTCATCACTCGTGCCCCGGTGCCTCGTGCCTCGATGCCTTCTTCTCAGTCAACCTTCGGCAGTGTCAGCCCTTCCTGGTCCTGGTACTTCCCGCGCTTGTCCGCGTAACTCCGCTCGCAGGCCATATCCGCTTTCAGGAAGACCAGTTGCGCGATGCCCTCGTTGGCGTACACGCGCGCCGGCAGCGGCGTCGTGTTGCTGATTTCGAGGGTGATGCGCCCGCGCCACTCCGGCTCCAGCGGCGTGACGTTCACGATCAGGCCGCAGCGGGCGTAGGTGCTCTTGCCGACGCAGATCGCGAGCACATCGCGCGGCACCTCGACGAACTCCACGGTCTCGCAGAGGGCGAAGGAGTTGGGGGGGATGATGACGTATTCGGTGCCGGTCCTGGCGGTGTCCACCTCGACCATGAAGTCGTCGCTGAAACGCTTCGGGTCCACCACCGCGACGTCGCCGTGGCGCGGCGTGGGGGTGAAGATCTTGAAGCGTGAACCGACGCGGACGTCGTAGCCGTAACTGGAGACGCCGTAGGAGATGCGTCCGGGGCGCTTGACGGCGTCCTCGAAAGGCTCGATGCGGACGAGCCGTCGGATCTGGCTGTCGCAGAGCACTGGCACTCGCCGACCCCCGCTTGCGAAGGGGCGCCGACACGCGACACCCCCGGCGCGACGGCCCATCGCCGCCACGCCGCGTCCCTCGACCATTCAGTATCCAAACATATGCCTACTATCGAGTCCCGTCCACCGAGACGGGCCGGCAGCATACCACTACGGATCGTACCGGCAAGGGGGTCGGACCACAAAATCCGGGGGAGAGGGTGTGGAAAAACTTGCGCAAAGATCGCAAGCCACGAAGAAGCCGCCGCTTGCGCACCGCCCAACTTTTTCGCCCCCCCCTGCCGCACGCAATTCACACCCCCGATGCGCAAACACCGGCGCGGCTCCAACCGATCCCGCCCCGCCCGCGTACCCTTGCCTTCGAGGGGCCAGGCGGAGACCACTGCGTGCAGACCATCGCTCGAAATAGCAATCGTGCGGCCGTGGCCCTTGCGGTCGTGCTCGCTGCGTCTTCGCTCGCCACGACCGCGTGCTCGGGCGGCAAAAAGAAGCCTTCACGTGTGCAACCGACGCCCTACGTCAGCCGCGAAGTCGAGCCGATCCTTCGGGGCACCGTGGGATCCGTCGCCACCACCCGCGCGGGCGAGATGATCCTGCTCTCCGGGTTCGGCCTCGTCGTGGGCCTCAACGGCACGGGCGGGGGCACGCTCCCGGAGCCGATCGCGGCGACCATGGAGCGGACCATGAGCCTGCGGGGCCTCGGCCGGGCCGCGTCGGTCGAGGGGACCGCCCTCATCAACCCGCTCACCGGGCAGCCCCGCTCGCCCCGTGAAGTACTCCGCGACCCCAACACGGCCGTCGTCCAGGTCCAGGCCGTGCTCGCGCGCGGCACGCCCGAGGGCTTCCGCTTCGACGTCTTCGTCGAGGCCCTGAACGCCTCCTCCCTCGAAGGCGGCACGCTCTGGAGCACCGACCTGCGCCTCGGCCCGCCCGGCCTGTTCGGCGCGACCCAGACCCGCCGCATCGCCGAGGCACGAGGGCCGATCTTCATCAACCCATTCAACGACCCCAGCGTCTCCACCGCGACGACCCAGCGGACCGTCGGGCGCGTCCTCGACGGCGGCGTGGTGGTCGAGCCGCTGTCCATCGTGCTGAACCTCGATGTGCCCTCCCACCTGGTCGCAAGGCGGATCACGGAAGCCATCAACTCACGCTTCCCCATGGGGCCAGGGGACGACGGCCCCGTCGCCCGAGGCCGGAGCGACTCGGTCGTCGAGTTGTCCGTGCCCGCGTCCTACCGCGAGCGGCCGGCCGAGTACCTCACCCTCGTCGAGTTTCTGCACGTGGACACGCTGAACACCGAGGTCCACGCCCGGCGGTTCGTCGACGCCCTCAGAGCGCAGCCCGAGATGAGCGAGGAGTTGTCGTGGTGCCTCGCCGCGCTGGGCGACCGCGCTCTTCCCTTCGCCCGCGAGTTGTACGGCTACCCGGAGATCATGCCGCGGATGGCGGCGTTGCGTGCGGGCGTGCTGCTGCGCGACCCGACGACGGCTCCACACCTGGAAGACCTGGCACGCAACGGCGTGGGCGCGTTCCGGCACGACGCGATAGGGATGCTGGGGAGGATCGACTCCGGCCCGTCGACGGACGTGCTCCTGCGCGAACTGGCGGCGTCGCGAGAACTCACGGTCCGCATCGCGGCTTACGAGTCGATGGTCAAGCGCGCCCAGCGGGCGTACCTCCGACAACTGATCGCTCGCGAGGCGTCGCGCCCGGCCGGGGCAGGCCCGGTGATGACACAGGCCGACCTCGAGTTCGTCGCCTCGATGACCCTGCCCGAGGACCCGATCCGCCGCGTGCGCCGGACTCCGATCGCGGGACGGTTCCTGCTCGACCGGGTGCCCGAGGGCGAGCCGATGATCTACATCACCCAGCAGGGGACGCCGAAGATCGTCCTCTTCGGGTCGGATGTCCGGCTGGTCAAGCCCCTGCTGGCTTCGGCGTGGTCGGACCGGCTGATGGTGACGGCGGACTCGCCGGAGGAGTCTGCCCGGCTGTACTACCGCGACCACCGCACCGGCCGAACGACGGTGCAGCAGGTGGCCGATGACGCCGAATCGCTCATCATTTTCTTCGCCCACGAGCAGACGCCCGAGGATCCGCGGGCCGGGCTGGGGCTGAGTTACTCGGAGGTTGTGGGGGCGCTCCACGCCCTCTACCAGAGTCAGGCCTTGAACGCCTCGTTCACGACCGAGACGGACCGGCTGGTGGCGTTGCTGGCGGAGGCGGCGGCCGACACCGAGGTGATGATGCGTCCCGAGTCGCCCGCGGACGCCGAGATCAAGCGTGCGGAGCGCCAGATCCCGACGATCCACCGCGAGGCCCCGCGGCCGACGCTTGTGCCGATCCCCCTGCCGTCGGGCCGGCGCGGGTCTTGACGGAGCGAGCGTGCATAGGCCGATAAGTCGATCCTGCGGCCCACGACGGAGCGGCGGACGCTACTCTGTCGCGGCTCGCCCGGGCGCCCGGTGGCGTCCGGCCGGGCACGGTCGCCGGCTCACGGACGTGGCCGGCCTCCGCCCCGGATGCCGAAACGGGGCGGCGTGACAGGGAGGTTGCGGATGCGTCTGGTCCGGCTCACGCTCAACGGGTTCAAGTCCTTCGCCGACGCGACGGAGTTCACCTTCGACGAGTCGATCACCGGCATTGTCGGCCCGAACGGGTGCGGCAAGAGCAACGTCGTGGACGCCGTCAAGTGGGTGCTCGGCGAGCGGTCGAGCAAGAGCCTGCGCGGCAAGGAGATGATCGACGTCATCTTCGCCGGCTCCGCCGGACGCAAACCGGCCGGCATGGCCAGCGTCACGCTGACCTTCGAGAACCCGGATGTTGTCGGTGGGCCCGCGGCTGACTCGGGCGGCGAGTTGAGCGCGCCCGAGGGAGGCGATGAGGACGGCCCGGAAGAACCGGCCGCCGACGACGGCCCGTCGGTGATCGACGCACGCCTTCGCGGGCGGCGGTCGCTGCCCATCGACGCGGACACCGTCGAGGTCGAGCGACGACTCTACCGCGACGGCACGAGCCAATACCTCATCAACGGGCGGCGTGCGCGCCTGCGCGACATCCGCGAACTCTTCCTCGACACGGGCGTCGGCGCGGACGCGTACTCGATCATCGAGCAGGGCAAGGTGGATGCGATGCTGCTCGCGTCGCCCCAGGAACGGCGCACCGTCTTCGAGGAGGCCGCCGGGATCGCGCGGTACAAGCAGCGGCGCGTCGAATCGGAGCGCCGGCTCGACCGCTCGCAGGCGAATCTCGCGCTGACGCGCGAGCAACTCGAATCGACCGAGCGTCGGCTGCGGATCGTGCGCGGGCAGGCCGCCAAGGCACGCCGCTTCCGTGAACTGGACGACGAACTCCGTGCCCTGCGCGCGGCGGTCGCGTTCGATCAGTACGACGACCTGCGGCAGCGTCTCGACGGACTGACCTCGCGGCTCGCGGACCTCGAAGGCAAGCGCGAGGAGGCGATCGAGAAGGTGCGCCAGTACGAGGCGGCGCGTCAGGACGCCGATCTTGCGCGCGCCGAGCTGGCGAGCGAGCAACGGCGCGCCGAGCAGGCCCGCCTGCAGAGCGAGCACGAGGCGTCCAGCGCGGCCCAGCGCGGCGAGATGGCCCGGACCACGCTCGCCGAAACGCGGCGGCAGGCCGAGGTGGACGCCGCACGCCTGGCGGAAGCGACGCGGAAGATCGACGAACTGAGCGCGGCGGCGGAGGAACTCGGCGAGCAGGTGGCCGCGCTCGCCGAGAGCGTCGCGGACGCCGAGCGTGCCCTGAGCCGCGCCAACGAGGAACGCGCGGAGGTCGTCGCCCGGCTCGCGGAGGAGACCGCGTCGCTCAACGAGCGGCGGGCGACGGTGGTGAGCGTGGACCGCGAGCGGACGGGCCTGCTGGCGTCGATCGAGAGCGACCAGCGTCGGGTCGAGGCGGTGCGCGAGGAACTGGAACGGCTCGCGTCGCGCATCGGCTCGCTCGGGGGCGAGGCGGCCAATCTGCGCCGCGAGGCCGACGCGCTGGAGACGGCCGTGACGCGCCGCGAGGCCCGAGCCGCGGAACTCGAAGCGGAACTGCTGCGGCGCGACGACTCGTCCGCGTCGCTCTCGGAGGATCGCCGCGTCGTGGCGGAGCGGCTCTCGGAGCGGGAGCAGCGCCACGTGCGCCTCGACAGCCGGCGCCAGACGCTGGAAGAGATGCTCGCGGCCCGCGCGGGGCTTGGCGAGGCCGTTCGCGCCGTGCTCGAACGGCGCGAGCGGGGCGAGGGGTTCGCTGGGGTGATCGCGCCGCTGGCGGAGATGGTGGAGACCGCGCCCGAGCACGCCGCCGCGGTCGAGGCCGCGCTGGGGCCTGCGTTGCAGGCGCTGGTGGTTGAGACGGTGTCGTCCCTGCCGCGCCCTGAGGAACTTGCCGCGTTGCCCGGCCGCGTCACGTTCGTCCCGATCGCGCGGATCGGCCCGATGCCCGCCCGCAAGTCGCCGGGCGCGGCGGACGGTGCGTTCGATCGCGTTGTTCCGCTGCGCACGGTCGTGCGCGCCCGCGGGGGGCTGGAAAGCGAGCGGACGGAAGCCCTCCTCGACCGCCTGCTCGGGGATGCGTACCTCGTCCCGGACCTGGACTCGGCGGTGCTGCTCGCGGCGGGTCCGCTCGCGGGCTGTCGCATGGTCACGCGCGACGGCTCGGTGCTGGAGCCGGACGGTCGCGTGATCGCAGGCCCGCGCGCGGCGTCCGAGGGTGTCCTCCAGCAGCGCAGCGAACTCACCCGCCTCGAAGCCGAACTGCGCGAGTCGGCATCGGCCCTCGCGTACGAGCGTGCCGCGCTGGAGCGAGTGGACGCGGAGGCGGCCGCGCTGAACGCGGTGCGCACGGAACTCCGCCAGTCGCTGGCGAGCGAGCAGCGGCAACTCGCGTCCGAACAGTCTCGCCTTGATCGTCTGCGCACCGAGGCGGCCCGCCTCGAACGCGAGCGGCAGGGAGCGGCGGACGAGGCCGACCGGGCACGCGAGCGCCTCGCCCGCGTCGAGCGCGACCGCGCTGCGCTGCGAGAGCGTGCCGAGATGCTCGCCCGTCTGCACGACGACCAGGCCGCGGAGGCCGAGCGGCTCGAAGCCGAGGTCGCGCGCACGCAGGGCCGGCGCGACGCGATCGGGGAGCGGATCGGCGCGGCCAGGGTCGAGATCGGGCGTGTCGGCGAGCAGTTGGCGGGCGCACGCCGCGAGCACAGCCGCGTGCAACTCGCCCGCGACGACGCGGAGCGGCAGGCGCGTGACGTGGACCAGCACCTCGGCCGGGTGCGGGCGCGCGTCGCGGACCTCGAGCGTGAGATCGCCGACGCCGCGCGGCGCGAGGCGGACGCACGCGCGGACGCCGATCGTCTCGGCACGGAGTGCGAGCGGACCGCGGCGCGACTCACCGAGGCGGACGCCCGCGCGGCCGAACTGGGCGAGGCGCTCGGGGTGGCGCGTCAGCGTGCGCACGCCGTCGAACGCGACTGGCACAGCGTCGAGGTGGCCCGGCGCGAAGTCGAGGTCAAGCGCGAGAATCTCGAGGAGCGTGCCCAGGAGGACCTCGGCATCGACCTGAGCGCGGAGTACGCCGACTACCGGGCCGTCATGGCACCGGGCGACGTTGCGCGCGTGGATCAGGCCGAGGCAGCGGCCCGCATCGACGCGCTGCGCGAGGAGATCCGCCGTCTGGGGAACGTGAACCTGGACGCGATCGAGGAGGAGACGCAACTGGAAGGCCGCAACGAGGAACTCGCGCGGCAGGTGGCCGACATCGACGAGGCGTGCGTCAAACTGCGCGAACTGATCGACCGCCTGAACGTCGCGAGCCGCGAGCGATTCGCCGACGCCTTCGAGCGGATCAAGCGCGAGTTCGCGGGGCAGGACGGCATGTTCCGTCGCCTCTTCGGCGGGGGGAGCGCGGAACTGCGCCTCATGCCGCTGGTCAAGACCATCGACGGCCCGGACGGCCCGCAGAAGGTCGAGACCGACGAGATCGACCTGCTCGAGAGCGGCATCGAGATCGTCGCCAAGCCGCCGGGGAAGCAGCCGCGAACGATCAGCCAGCTCTCCGGCGGCGAGAAGACGCTCACCGCGGTCGCCCTGCTGATGTCCATCTTCCGCAGCAAGCCGAGTTGTTTCTGCATCCTCGACGAGGTGGACGCCGCGCTCGACGACGCCAACGTCGGGCGGTACTGCGAGGTCGTCCGCCAGTACACCGACCGCTCGCACTTCATCGTCATCACGCACAACAAGCGCACCATGCAGGCGGCCGACCGCCTCTACGGCGTGACCATGCAGGAGCGCGGCGTCTCGACGCGCGTGAGCGTGAAGTTCGAGCAGACGGGCGGGCGCGTGCACGCCGACGGCTCGCCCGCCGCCGTCGAGGCGAAGAGCAACGGCTCGCACCCGAACGGCGGGATCAAGCCGCTTCGTCGTGCGCTCGGGGCGATGCGTGAGGAGCGCGAGCCGACGACGGTCGAGCGGGCGTAGCGGACCTACTCCGCCGGACGGGCGAAGTCGCCGCGCTGCCACGCGCGGATGACCGCCCCCGCGACCTCGTCGCACGCTTTCGGTGCGGGGTCGCCGGCGCAGTTGGTCGCGATGAGCACGGCGAAGTTCTTCTGCGGCGCGGCCCAGACGACGCAGTACCACATCGTGTTGCTCCCGGCGTGCGAGAGCGCGACGCCGCCGGCCCACGGGCGTGCGGGTGTGCCCCACCCCATCGCGTAGGACTGGCCGTCCGCGTCCTCGTGCATCGCGGCGAAGGTCTCGGGCTTCAGCAGCAGACCGGCCTCGCCCCGCGCGCCGGCGAGGTGCAGCCGGACGAACTTCGCCCAGTCGTCGAGCGAGGCGTGGACCGTGCCCGCGGGGCCGACCACCGCCGGGTTATCGGCGCGCGGCCCCGGCTCGACCGGCGTCCACGAGTCGTTCGCTCGCCGGTGCGCACGCGGCTGATCGGGCGCGCCTGCTTCGCCGGGCGGACCGAACCCGGCCGAGTCCATGCCGAGCGGGCCGAAGACACGCTCGCGCATCAGATCCTCCCACGCCTTGCCCGTGACGCGCTCGCACATCGCTGCCGCGATGATGTAGCCGGCGTTCGAGTAGTGCATCGCGGAACCGGGCTGGACCTCGGGCGCGTTCGCGAACGCGAGTTCGACGACGAGCCGGCGCCCGTCGATCATCGGACCTGTGAGCGTCCAGAGCCGGGCGTGCAACGAGTCGGGTCGGCGATCCTCGGCCAGCCCGGAGCGGTGGCGAAGGAACTGCGCGAGCGTGACGCCGCGCCACCCCTCGTGGATGCTGTCGATCTGGTCCGCGAAGACCTCGCCGACGGTGGAATCCCAGCGCAGCAAGCCCTCCTCGACCAGCACGCCGCAGAGCGTCGCGGTCATGGCTTTCGTGCAGGAACCGAGATGCCAGAGGTCGTCGCGGGTCACCGGCTCCTCGCGCTCCGCGGCGCGCACGCCCACGGCCTCGACGGCGACGATCTCGCCCTCGACGATGACGGCCGCGCCGAGCGCGGGCAGGGCGTGCTGGGAACGCACGGTCTCAAGTTCGCCGCGCAGACTCCAGTCCTGCGCGATCGCGCAACCTCCGAAGACCGCAACGAGAACCGCTACCAGACTCGCTCGCATGGCTCAGACTCCTCACTCGCCTGTTCACTTGGCGCATGCTCAATCGACGGCCACCCCCCCCACCAGTTCCCCGATCCCCGCCGCGCCCTGTCTCCGCACCCACCGCTCCAGCCCGCGCAGCACGCGCAGCGGCGAGCGCGGGTCGGCGAAGAGGGCGGTTCCCATCTGCACCGCGCTCGCCCCCGCGAGGGTCATCTCCGCCGCGTCGTCCCACGTCTGCACACCGCCGCAGCCGATGATCGGCGTCGCGGCGTCGCGGCAGACAAGCCGGTACGCGTCGTAGACGAGTTTGACGGCGATCGGGTGCACGGCCGGCCCGCTCAGCCCTCCTGTCACGTTCGCCAGTCGCGGGCGGCGCGTCTCAACGTCGATGCCCATCGCCGGCACGGTGTTGGCGATCGTGATGGCGTCCGCGCCGGGCCGGTTGTTCGGGCCGGCGGGCGAGGCCCCCGTCTCGATCGCCGCCCGCGCCAGGTCCGCGATGCCGTGCGGCGTGCCGATCGCCACCGGGCTGAGTTTCACGAACAGCCGTGTGCGCGGCAGCGCAGCCCGCACCGCCCCCACGAGTTCGCGCAGCAGCCGCGAGTCCGCCCCGAACTCCGTCCCATGACGAACGTTCGGGCAGGAGACGTTCAACTCCACCGCCGCGATCCCCTCGACCTCTCCCATCGCCCCCGCGACGCGCACGTAATCGTCGATGGAGAAGCCCGCGACGGAGCCGATCACCTTCGTCGGCACACCGGCGACTCGCGGCGCGACGTGGGCCTCGAAGTCGTCCAGGCCGACGTTCGCCAGGCCGATCGCGTTGAGCATCCCCGCCTTGGATTCGAGGATGCGCCACGTCGCGTTGCCCTCGCGCGGCTGGGGCGTGATCGACTTGGTAACCACCGCCCCGACACGGCTCAGGTTCAGCACGCCCGCCATCTCGTCCAGCGTTCCCGCGGTCCCCGCGGCCAGGATGACGGGATTGCGCAGCCGCAGCCCGGCAAGGTCGGTGGCAAGCATCGAGTCCCCGTCGTTCATCCTGCCCGGAAGCCTACCCCGCCCTGTCTGCCTCCGTGCACTCCGCTCCCACTTCGCGCCCCCCGCGTTCCGCCCGCTCCGCAATCGCGGCGTCTATGGTCCCGCATGGACATCGAGCAGCGGATCGCCCAGTTCGAGAAGATGGCCCACGACGACCCGGACAACGACATGGCGCACTTCTCGCTGGGCGGGGCGTACAACCAGGCGGGCCGATTCGCCGAGGCCGCGGCCAGTTACCAGCGGTGCATCGCGCTGAACCCGGGCATGTCGAAGGCGTACCAGCTGGCCGGGGCCGCGCTGATGGCGTGCGGGCGTGAGGACGAGGCCGCGGAGGTGCTGACGCGCGGCTACGCGGCCGCCGCCGATCGGGGCGACCTGATGCCGAAGAAGGCCATCGGCGAACTGCTCGAACGACTCGGTCGCCCGATCCCGGAGGTCCGTGCCGCTGCGCCGGCCGGTGGCGTCCCGGCGGGCGGGTTTGTGTGCCGGCGTACCGGTCGTCCGGGCACGAAGATGGCCCGCCCCCCCTTCCGAGGCCCCGTGGGCGAGTGGATCGCAGCGAACATCACGCGCGAGACGTGGGAGTCCTGGATTGCCCAAGGTACCAAGGTGATCAACGAACTGCGCCTGGACCTGAGCCGCGACGAGGATGCCGCGACTTACGACCAGCACATGCGCGAGTTCCTTGGAATCGAAGAATCGGACGCCCACCGTTCGTGATGGACCAAGGGATTCCGGTGTTCCACCCCGTCAGCACCGATCATACCCCGGAAATCGGCCGAGTTTTGGCCGTTTTCGCGCGAGCAGAGGTTGATGCCGACGGCGCAAGTCATTAGGCTGGGCGGATGTAGGAAGGAACCGCGGTGTCGCGGCCCAAGAGAGTGTTCCGAGAGTTCGAGAGGAGACAGGACATGAAGAAGCTCGCTGTTCTGCCGCTTGTGTGCGGCCTGGCTGTTGCGTCCCACGCGTCGGCGATGGATTACGTCTTCGACTTCGGCAGCGTGCTCATCACGCCCGCCAACCCGCAGGAGCAGATGGCCACGCTCAGCCCCGGCGCGGGCTGGCAGGTCGTCGGCTTCACCTTCGACGGCTACTACAACTACACGCACTCGTTCTTCGCCACAGACGCTCGCCTGGACATCTTCGGCCCGGGCGGGTTCCACCACGCCGTGGGCGGGTACGACAACTACTCCGGCAACCCGTGGCAGTTCGGGGACGGCGAGGGCCAGAAGACCCACACCGAGGCGATCGGCCCCGTGAACGCCAACGGCGACTGGACCGTCCGGATCGTCAACGACTGGTCGTCCAGCTCCGGGCACAACTGGTCGGACCTCACGGTCACCCTGCACATGGTCCCCGCCCCGGGCAGCCTCGCGCTCCTCGGCCTCGCGGGCGCGGCCGCGATCCGTCGCCGCCGCTGACACCGCCGTCTGAACGGCATCGTCAACACACGGGCGGCCCCGGCGTTCTGTCGGGGTCGCTCCTTTTTTGTCGTGCCGCGACTACCCCAGCAGCCCGCGCCGGCGAAGCGACCCGAGCAGCAGGTCGCCCGGCTCCGTGTCGCTGCGCACGAGTTCGTGCGCGGCGCTGCGGGCGCGGCACGCGGCCCGGACAGCCGCGACATGGTCCTCCAGACGCCGCTTGTACGCGCGGATGAGCGCGCCCGAGAGCGTGACCTCCGCCGTCGCGCCGCTCTCGGCGTCCGTGAGCCGCAGGTCGCCGACAAGGCCCCGCTCCGCGTCGCGCTCCGGCTCCAGTTCGCCGGGCGAGAGGACGTGGATCGCGTAGGCGTCCACGTCGTGGCCGCCGACGAGGTAGTTCAATCCGTCGCCGAGGGCGTCTCGAAAGAGGAAGTCGCTGACCAGCACGACGACGCCCTTGCCCTTGCGCGACAGCGCGAACTCTCGCATCGCACCGGCGAAGTCCGGCTCGGCCGTGCCGCCCGCGGGCCGCTCACTCATGCTCTCGACGAGAAACGCCGCGAGCCGCTGGACGTTCCGACGGCCCCGCATCGGCGCGAGCCGCCGCAGGCGCGCCCCGCTCGGCGCACCGAAGACCGCCACGCTCACTCGGTTCTGGTTCACGAGGCCGAGGTAGCCAAGCCCCATCGCCAGCCGGTGCGCAAACAGCAGTTTGCTGGGCGAGGATTCGGTCGCCCCCGCCTCCATCGATGCGGAGGCGTCGATGACGAGGTGCAGACCGAGGTCCTCCTCCTCGCGGAAGAGTTTGATGAGGAACTTGTCGAGCCGGGCGTAGACGTTCCAGTCCAGGTGCCGAAGGTCGTCGCCCGGCGTGTAGTCGCGGTAGTCGTCGAACTCGACACTGCGGCCGCGACGCTTGCTCCGGCGCTCGCCCGGCAGCCGACCCGCGAAGACGCGCCGGCTCAGCAGGTCGAGCCGGTCGAGGCGCGCGGCCAGGTCCGGACCGATCAGGTCCTCGACCGTGCGGACTCGCTCGGCGTGCGGGGTGATGAGCACTCAGGCCCTCCTCGGGTGCGGCGTGGTAGAGTACGCGACGACGAACGGAGGCAACCATGGCCGCGAAGACCCTGCGGTGGTGCGTGCTGGCGGGTGTGCTCGGAACGCTGGCTCCGTGCGGCGTGCTCGCGCAGGACGGCGCACCGCAGCCGGCCGCGCCGGACGCGATCCGTGCCGAGAACAACTCGCTCCGAGCCGAAGTGCAGCGGCTGCGTGCCGCGCTCGACGAGGCGCTGCGGAGGCTCGCCGCTGCGGAGGCCGCGCTGGCCCGCCTCGGCCTGCCCCTCGGCACGACGATGGAGGACGCCGACCCCGCGGTTGTCGCTGCACCGGCCGATCCTCTCGCCTCGCCGGCGTCGCTGCTCGTCGAACTGCGCCGCCGGTACGAACGCGACCTGGCGGGGGGACCGACCGACGCCGCGGCCCGTCGCGCCGCCGTCGGGGCGTGGTGCAAGTCCATCCGCACGGACTTGAAGGGCCGGCGCGAGTGGCTCGTGACGATCGCGCCGGTCGAAGAGCCGGGCGCGTCGCCCTCGCGTCCCGAGGCGATGGTGCGCGTCTACGACGAAGCCCTGCTCCGCCCCATAGGGGAGGCGGTGCGCGTGCGCATCCCGGCACGGCACGCGGCCCAGGTCCGGGCACGCCCCGACCAGCGCCTCTGGACGCTGACGGCCAACATCGCCGCGGCGCCGCGCTTCGAGGAGCGGCGCGAGACCGAGGGGGTCTTCAACTATCCGCCCTTCATCGGGCCGTACGCGGAGTTCGCGTTCGAGTTGGAGTGGGTGTCGCTGACGGCCAGCCCGCGCACGCTGCCGGAATCGCCCGCGGCCGCGCCGGGCGAGACGCCGCCGCCCGCGCCAGGACAGCCCAGGTAGCGGGTATCAGCGGAATCGGCGCGGATTGTCCGGCGGCAGCCCGTCGGCGTACTCCCACACGACGACCCGCAGCCGCTGCACGCCCCACGAACGGGCCTGCTTGTGCGTCGGCATCAGCACGTCGAGGCGATGGCCCTTGATCGCCGAGCCGCGGTCGAGCACGGGCACGATCCGGCCTTCGTCGTACCCGGGGATCGAGAGCATCGAGCCGAAGGGGAGGACCGAGGTATCCGCGGCGACGAGGCGCATCGCGTTGGTCTCGACCGAGTGCAGCGTCGCGGTCAGGCCGTCGTCGAACGGCGCGCACGAGCGAGCGTCGGGCGAGTATGCCGTCACGGTCATCCACATGACGCGCGCCGGGCGCACGGGCCGGCCGTTGAACCATCGGACGTCCGGGCCGTACTCGGGGGGATCATTCGCGGCGGTCGCCTGCGCGTCCCGCTGTTCGACCGCGGCGCTCTCATCGAAGAACGCCTCGCTCAAGGCCGGTGAGGGAACGAACGCGGACTCGACAAGGCGAGACGGCCGCTCGACCGAAGCCAGCGGGGTGACGCCCGTCGTGCGCTTCGCCAGCGCGGCGGTCGAACCGACCATCGCGGCCAGCGCGATGAACGCGCCCGCCTCCAGCGCGATCCTGCGTGGGCGTGCGGCGTGCGCACTCCAAGCGTGGATGGAGCCCATCGGTTTTCGCCTCCGACGATGCCGCACACAACGCCGGGCTTGGCCGCCACCAACGGCCATCCCCCGAATCCCGCCGATCACCACCGACGGGACTGCGGCAGAGCGGGAAGTCTACCTCGGCGTGCCCGCCGTGCAAGCCCAACTTGAGTGACGGCGCACGGATGATGTTCGGTTATGCGGACCAGACCCCTCTCAGCCCTCACAGACCGCACGATCGCCACTACCATCGACCGACCATGCCCGGAGCAAACGCCGCGTGACCCCCGCCGAGATCGCCATCGCCGCTGTCGTCGGGCTGGTCGCGGGCCTGCTCGGGGGGCTGTGCGGGATCGGCGGCTCCATCGTCATGCTGCCCGCCCTGGGCCTGCTCTTCGGCTACGACGACGCTCAGCGCACGCGCCACCACCTCTACATGGCCTCGGCGATGCTGGTGAACGTCGTCGTGGCGCTCGTCGCGGTTCGCCAGCACACGCGGGCCGGCGCTGTGCGCGGAGAACTCGTGCGCCAGATCCTGCCCGCCATGGCCGTCGCGGTCGTCGCAGGCGTGCTGTCGTCGAACGCCTTTCCCGGCACGGTTCCCAAGCTTGCGCTCGTCGCGTTCATCTTCGCGTTCGCCGCCTACACGCTCTTCACGACCGTCCGGTCGATTCCCGACGCCCCCCCCGAGGCGCAACGGCG
The DNA here is from genome assembly GCA_039794165.1 of Phycisphaerales bacterium. Lineage (GTDB taxonomy): Bacteria > Planctomycetota > Phycisphaerae > Phycisphaerales > UBA1924 > CAADGN01. The sequence goes on along the minus strand of JBDIVY010000002.1, from coordinate 271,490 downwards.
CTCGCCCGCGCTCTTCGCCGCGATCGGACTGGTGACAGGCTTCCTCGCCGGGTTCCTCGCCATCGGGGGCGGGATCGTGCTTGTGCCCCTCCTGCAAATCGCCACCCGCGTGCCGCTTCGCAACGCCATCGCCACCAGCGCGGCCGTGATGTGGCTCACCGCGCTCGTCGGCGCGACGCTCAAACTCGCCACGCTGCCCCGCCTCGGTCTGCCGGTCTTTCCCGCCCTCGCCCTCGCCGGCGTGATGGCGATCGGCGCGGTCGTCGGCTCGACGCTCGGCGCTCGCCTCACGCACCGACTCCGCCTGCCCCACCTGCGCCTCGTCGTCGCGCTGGCGCTCGCAGCCGCGGGTGCACGCCTCGCGGGCTTCTTCTGACATCCGCCCGGCTACGCCCCGCCCGCCAGTTCCCGACCACGGTCCCGCGCCGCGACGACGGCGCGAATCAGCGCCTCCCGCACACGCGCCGATTCGAGCGCCGCGAGCGCGGCCGCCGTCGTCCCGCCCTTGCTCGTCACCGCGGCACGCAACGCGGCAGGCTCATCTTCGCCCGATTCGAGCAGGGCACCCGCTCCCGCGACCGTCGCCCGCACGGCGATCAGCGCGGTCTCCCGATCAAGGCCCGCCTCAACCGCGCCCTCGACCATCGCCTCCGCGAGCAGGAAGACGTACGCGGGTCCGCTCCCCGCCACGGCGGTGAAGGCGTCCATGAGGGACTCGTCGATCCGCACGACGCGCCCGACAGCCCCGAACAACCGCTCCGCCAGCGAGGCGTCGTTCACCGTTGCACTCGCGCCCGGCGCGATCGCCGTGATGCCCTTGCGCACCCTGGCCGGCGTGTTCGGCATCGCACGGACGACACGCACACTCCCTCCGAGCGCAGCATGGACCCGCTCTGTCGTCGTGCCCGCGAGGATCGAGACGACGAGCCGCGGACACTCCACGAGCGCCGGCGCGATCGACGCCGCCGCCCGTTCGAGCGCCTGCGGCTTCACCGCGAGCATGAGCACGCCAAGCCCGGAGGTCTGCTCGACGCGCGCAAGCCATTCCATCGCGCCCGCCCCGTCGCCGAAGGCCGCGCACCCGCGCGATTCGAACCACGCCCGCGCGCCGGCGTCCGGGTCGGCGGCGCACACGGCGGACGGGTCGAGCAGACCGGCGTTCAGCGCGCCGGCAGCGATGGCACGGGCCATGGTGCCGCCGCCCACGAAGGCCACCGGGTTCGGGATGCGGTCCATGCCCCAGCCTACGCGGACGAAGGCTCGGGCGATAGACTTCGTGTCCACGGGAGGGCGGCATGAGCACGTTCTATCAACTCGAGTTCGAGCGTCCGCTGACCGAACTGGAGCAGCAGATCGCGGCCGCGGAGGTCGCCCAACGCGATGGGGCGACCCCGCAGCCCGTCCCCGCGTTCGGCGGCGTGAGCGAGACCGCGGTGGCCGAGCCGCCCCCCGACCTGAACGAACTGCGGGCACGCCGCGATGAACTCATCGTGCAGCTCTACTCGCGCCTCTCGCCGTGGGACACGGTCCGCGTCGCGCGTCACCCGAACCGCCCGCAGACGCGCGACTACGTCGCGAAGTTCTGCCGCGACTTCTGCGAGTTGCACGGCGACCGCCGCTTCGGCGACGACCCCGCGATCGTCACCGGCTTCGGGCGCATCGGCTCGATCAAGTGCCTGATCGTCGGGCACCAGAAGGGCCGCAACACCGGCGAGAAACTGGCCTGCCACTTCGGCTGCGCGCACCCCGAGGGCTACCGCAAGGCTCTCGCCAAGATGAAACTCGCGGAGAAGTTCGGCCTGCCCATCGTCACGCTCGTGGACACGCCCGGGGCGTACCCGGGACTCGGCGCGGAGCAGCGTGGCCAGGCCGAGGCCATCGCCGTCAACCTGCGCGAGATGAGCGTGCTGCGCACGCCCATCGTCTCCGTCATCATCGGCGAGGGCGGCTCGGGCGGCGCGCTCGGCATCGCCGTCGCCGACCGCGTCGCGATGCTCCAGCACGCCTGGTACTCCGTCATCAGCCCCGAGGGCTGCGCCGCGATCCTGTGGAAGCAGGCCAACGAGCAGACCAACAAGGCCGCCGCTTCCGCACTCAAACTCACCGCCGCCGACAACCTCGAACTCGGTATCATCGACGCCGTCATCCCCGAGCCGCCCGGCGGCGCGCACCGCGACCCCGCCCTTGCCGCCGTCAATCTCGAACGCTGGATCGTCGAGCAGGTGATGGAACTGCGCGAACTGAACCCGGACGTGCTCGTCGAGCAGCGTTACGCCCGGTTCAGACGGATGGGGAAGCACGGGGTCAGGGCGTAATCGACACCCCACCCCGATCCCGGCGGCCCCCCAAGGCCCGCTTTGACAACCTGGGCGGACCTCTGTACCCTTCCGCCCACCCCGCGACCGGCCCACCGGCCGCACAGACGCTGGCCAGGCTCGGAAACCGAGGGGAAACGCCGGTTTAACGGCGCAAGGAACGCTCCGCTTGGCCAAAGCGAAGTCCAACCCCAAGTCATCGGCGAAGGCCCCGAGCAAGAAGCCGCCTGCGAAGGGCAGCGGCTCCGGCGTGAAGAAGAAGCCCGCCGCGGCGAAGATGAAGCCGGCCCCCAAGCCATCCGCGAAGAAGGCTCCGCCGAAGTCCGCCATGGGCAAGCCCAAACCGACCGCGCCGAAGCCGACCGGCAAGTCCGGGCCTGCCAAGCCCCCCGCTGCCACGAAGGGCGGCAAGAAGCCGGAATCCAAGACCGCACCGAAGGCCGCCGCGGCGCCACCCCCGGAGCCGGCCAAGCCCAACCGCAAGGGCATCACGATCGTGACACCGAAGCCCTCACCGAAGAGGGCGAAGGCCGCGCCCGCCCCAGCGCCGATGCCGGCGGCCGGCACCCTGCTCGGCCCCGGCACGCCAAAGCGCAAGCCGCTCATCCCCTCGGGGCCTGGCGCGCCGACCGTGGGTCTGGCCCTGGACGAGGACGCGGCCGCCGGACGGAAGCGCAAGTCGCCCTTCACCAAGCGCCAACTCGACAAGTACCGCGCGATCCTTCTCGCCAAGCGCGCCGAACTCGTCGGCGACATCGGGAACATGGAGACGCAGGCGCTGCGCGGCCAGAGCGGCTCGCTCTCGCACACGCCCCAGCACATCGCCGAGCAGGGTTCCGAGACCTACGAGCAGTCGCTGGCGCTGGACCTCGCCGCGGCCGACCGCCAGTTGCTGCGTGAGATCGAGGCCGCCCTCCAGCGGATCAACGACGGCTCCTACGGGGTGTGCGAGATGACGGGCAAGCCGATCAACCCGGAGCGGCTCGAGGAACTGCCGTGGGCGCGCTACTCGATCGAGGCCGCTCGAGAGATCGAACGCCGGGCCGGCCGACTGTGAACGCCGAAGCAACGCCAAGCGACACGCCCGCACCCCCGCTCCCCGACGAGCACGGCACGGCGTGGCGGTCGCGACCGGCCTGGATCACGCTCTTCGTCGCCGTCGTCGTGTCGCTCGCCGCCGATCTGGCGACGAAGCACCTCGCCTTCCGCCACGTCGCCGGCCGGCCGGTCGCCGTCGAGCGCGCGACCGTCCTCCAGGCCTCCGAGTCCGGCATGGGCCTCGGCGTCCTCATCCCGGCGCACGAGCCGGTGGTCGTCGTGCCGGGTCTGCTCGAGTTCACGCTCGTGCTCAACGAGGGCGCGGTCTTCGGCATCGGCGCGGGATGGCGTGCGGCGTTTATCGCCCTCACGCTCGTCGCCGTCGGATTCGGCGTCTGGGTCTTCGGCGCGTGGAGCGGGCCGCGCGACCGACTCGCGCACGCCTCCGTCGGCCTCGTGCTCGGAGGGGGAATGGGCAACCTCTACGACCGCCTCGTCTACGCCTGTGTGCGCGACTTCATCCACCCCGTGCCGGGGGTGAGCCTTCCATTCCGCTTGCGCTGGCCCGGCAGCGGCACGAACGAACTCTGGCCCTGGGTCTCGAACGTCGCCGACCTGCTCCTGCTCATCGGCATCGGCGTGCTGGTCGTCCACGTCTGGCGCAGGGGCGAGCCGCGACAGACGCCCGCCGGCGCGAAGCCCGCTGCCTGACTCGCCTGTCAGAACACCCGCCCCATGCCCATGCAGCGCCGCCACGCGCTGATCTGCCCCATGTGCATCATCTGGTGCCCGCCGAGATAGAAACCGAGCAGCCCCGCCCTGGTCTGGAACCGCTTCGCAAAGTCGCTCGGCATCCCGTGCGGCTGGGCCAGCGCATCGTCGTTCACTTCCGGCAGGGCCGCCAGCAGTTTGCGGTGACCGGCGAAATAGTGCTCCGAGATGCGGTCCAGCCTCGGATAGACCTTCCACTCCGGGTCGTCCGCGCACTCCTTGCCCGCGGCGAAGATGTCCTCGAAGCCCGCGGGGTTGGGCACGAAATCCTCGCCGAGGCCCGCCAGCGCGGCGATCCGCTTCGGGTAGATCGAGAGATGCCCGAGGATGAACGCCGGGTGGTTCGTCTGCACGACCTGCCCGCCGACACGCGGCAGCAAGGCCGTCTTCTCCGCAGGGATGTCCTTCATCAACATCTCGGCGAACCCGACGCTGAGTCCGCCGTTGTCCGCGATGGCTTGTGCGAGCGCGCCCATGAGTACTCTCCTTGCCGTGCCGGGGTGCGTGCCGCGAGTCTAGGCGGGATCAGATTGATCTCAGGGATCGAGCGGGAGGAATGAACGCGAAGTACGCGAAGACTGTGAAGAGGTCCGACCAGCCTTCGTTTCGTTGACGACCATGGACTCTGCCACTTCGCCACTCTGCCACTCCGGCCTCAAGCCCCGACGTACCTCGCATAGATCGCCCGCGCCCGCTCCGGGCGCAGCGTGCCCGAGACGACGGCCCGACCGTCGCTGAACACGGTGAGCGTGCACGCTCCGCCGCCGTCGCCCGGCTCCGCGCCCAGTTCGCACCGGACGAGAAACTCGTTGGCCGCGACCGCGCCGTGCGCCCCGAGCCGCCCCGCGAGCGCGGGCAGGTCCACGCCGCCGTTGTGCTGCGGCAGCACCTGGACCGAGTTGCGCCCGCAGAGCGTTGTCGTGCGCGTCCCCGCCACGCCGCGCAGGTAGTCGAACCGGCGACCGGCGCAGCACGGGCAGTCCGCTCGGCGCGACGCTCGCATGTCGAACCGGCGCACCCGCGGCGGCCAGAGGTCAAACTCGATCAGGTCGCCGCCCGGGGTGTCGTCGCCGATCAGGAGCCGGAGCGCCTCCGATGCCTGCCACGCCGCGGCCATGACGACCGTCGGCCCGAAGACGCCCGCCGTGTCGCAGGTCGGCAGAGCGCCGGGGAGCGGGGGGACATCCACGAGGCACCGCAGGCAGGCCGTTCGCCCGGGGATGACGGTCATCGTCGTGCCGCACGTGCCGACGACGCCCGCGTAGACGAACGGCACGCCGCGCTCGACCGCCAGGTCGTTGAGCACAAGCCGAGTCTCGAAGTTGTCTGTGCCGTCCACCACCGCGTCGATCCGCCCCTCGGCCAGGTCTTCCGCGGCGTCGCCGGTGAAGTCCGCGACGTGCGCCTCGATGCGCACGCCCGAGTTCACGGCCGCAAGCCGCCGCCGCGCGGCCTCCGCTTTCGGCATCCCCACGTCAGCCTCGATGTAGAGCGTCTGCCGCTGGAGGTTCGTCGGCTCGACCAGGTCGCGATCGATCAGCACGAGCCGGCCGACGCCGGCCCGCACCAGCAGGTCCGCCGAGACCGACCCCAGCGCGCCGCACCCGACGAGCAGCACGCTCGACGCCGCCAGCCGCCGCTGCCCCGGCTCGCCGACGCGGGGAAGGAGCATCTGGCGGTGGTACCGGGCGAGGTCGTCCACTCGAGACTGTAGGAACGCGCGGACCGATCAACCCCCAGCACGCCCCGTATGCTCCCGCCATGACCAGGTGCGCGAGCGAGCGTGAGACGGGGCTTGGGCTGGGCTGGACCGCGCCGGACCCGCTGCCGGTGCGGGTCGAAACGCCGCGACTCGTCCTGCGGGTGTACGAACTCGACGACGCCCCCGCGCTCTTCGAGGCGGTTTCAACCGGCCGCGACGCGCTCCTGCCGTGGATGGTCTGGGCGCGCGACACCCACCGCGACCTGGCCGAGACGACGCACTTCATCACCTCGAAGATGATGCACCTCCGCGAGCCGGACAAACTGGACAACGTCGTCCTGGGCGTCTTCGAGCGCGAGTCCGGCCGGCTCGTCGGCGGCACCGGCATCCACGGCATCAGCCGCGACACGGCCTCTGCCGAGGCCGGATACTGGGTCCGCGGCGACGCACGGGGCCGGGGCTACGCGACCGAGGCCACACGCCACGTCATCTCCTGGGCGCTGCGCCCGCAGGCCGAGAGCGGCATGGGCTTCCGGCGCGTTCGCATCTACTGCTCGGCCGCCAACGCCCCCTCGCGGCGCGTCATCGAGAAACTCGGCGTGCGGCAGGAAGTCCACCAACGCGAGGACTTCTTCGTGCCCGGCGTCGGCGTCACCGACCGCCTCGGCTGGGGCGTGATGGCGGGGGAGTGGGACTGCCACGAGCACAGGTCGAGGGTCTAGATCGTGCACGCCGGCATCCAGCGCCGACGGTACCAAGCGAGCCAACCCGACTTGTCGGCTCCGAAGGGATCTGTTAGCATGGCCGGGAGTTGACCGCCGGGTTCAGCACGGCACATCGGTAGCCTCAACACTCCCGGCCACGGTCGCTCCGGAAGGACCCATGACTCTGCTCGACGAAACCGCCGCACGAACGACCAGCGAGAGCGCTTTGCTCGACAGGCTCCTCGGTGGCGGCAATCCCGACGAGGTCATCCCGAAGCTCGCACGAGATCCGAAGGCCATTCGCGACGTCGAGTCGATCGTCCGCGTTCTCCCGACCAACCATGAACTGATTCTTGGTGACGCGCGCTGCGCGTCTCTGCAGGCGGACAACTCTGTTCATCTTGTCGTGACGTCTCCGCCGTACTGGACACTCAAGCGGTACAACGACCATCCCAGCCAGATGGGGCATGTGACGGACTACGACGAGTTCATGGCCGCTCTCGACGAAGTGTGGCGGAACTGCTACCGGGCGCTCGTTCCAGGGGGGCGCCTCGTCGTCAACGTCGGCGACGTCTGCCTCTCCAGGCGAAAGAACAACGGCCGGCACACCGTTGTGCCGCTTCACGCGACGATCCAGGAGCGGTGCAAGGCGATCGGATTCGACAACCTCGCCCCGATCATCTGGCACAAGATCGCCAACGCCAACTACGAGGTGCAAGGCGGCGGTGGGTTTCTCGGCAAGCCCTACGAGCCGAACGCGGTCATCAAGAACGACATCGAGTTCGTGCTGATGCAACGCAAACCGGGTGGCTACCGCAGCCCGAGCGTCCGAAACCGCCTGCTGAGCGTCATCGGCGAGGAGAACCATCGGGCATGGTTCCGGCAGATCTGGTCGGACCTCCGGGGCACCTCCAACCCTCGTCATCCCGCGCCGTACCCCGTCGAGTTCGCCGAGCGCCTTGTCCGGATGTTCTCGTTCGTCGGCGACACCGTTCTCGACCCGTTCATGGGCACCGGGACCACGAACATCGCCTGCGCCCGCTGGGGCAGGAACAGCATCGGCATCGAACTCGACGCCGCATACTTCGAACTGGCACGAAAACGCATTGCTTCTCACGGCGCGGACCTCTACCTCTCGTCCACGGTATCAACAAGGGTGCTCGATGATTCGCGATCTTGACCGCGACCTTCGCGAAGCGGTGCGTGAGTTCTGGGAAACCAGAAGTCGGCAGTCCGCCGAACAGGGGCGGGACGACGACCGCGATCGAGGCGCGAGGAGCGCGGTCACCGGCGGGAAGCAGATGGACGGGTTCGTTCGCCTCGTCCGGAGCCTGCTCGTCGACGCTGGCGTGCCGTCGGACAGCATCACAACAGACCGGCGTATCGAACTTCCCGGGTGGTTCCGCGCCGAGAAGCAGTGGGATCTTGTTGTCGTGCATGCCGGCGAGTTGCACGCCGCGGTCGAGTTTAAGTCGCAGGTCGGACCATCGTTCGGCAACAACTTCAACAACCGGACGGAAGAAGCGCTCGGCAGCGCAACGGACATCTGGGCTGCCTTTCGTGAAGGCGCATTCCGCCCTTCCGCCCGGCCATTCCTCGGATACGTGATGTTGCTCGAGGACTGTGAGCGCTCGCGCACGCCGGTCCGTGTCGCTTCGACGCACTTCCCGGTATTCCCGGAGTTCCGGATCGCCTCGTACCGGGATCGGTACTCGATTCTGCTCGAGAAGATGGTGCGAGAACGGCTGTACGATCAAGCGTGCTTCCTGCTCACGAACGCGGCCGAAGCCGGGACAGGCGACTACTCGGAGCCGCATCCCGAACTTACCTTCACTCGATTCATCGCTCGCCTGACATCGCACGTCGAGGCAATCGGCCGCTGAAGCCGACGGCCGAACGCATGGAGAAGCAGGCAGAGTCGTGCCTCACGCGTAGTGCGCGAACGCCTTGTTGGCCTCGGCCATGCGGTGCGTCTGGTCGCGGGTCGTCATGGCCTTGCCCTCGCCGCGGGCCGCCATGTACAGCTCTTCCGCCAGTTTCCGCCCCATGGGCCTGCCCTTCTCGCCGCGGGCCGCCTGGATGATCCACCGGAACGCCAGCGACTGCTGGCGACGCCGGTTCACCTGCATCGGCACCTGGTAGTTCGCGCCGCCGATCCGCTTCGAGCGCACCTCGACGTAGGGCTTCACGTTGTCGATCGCGCGCCGGAAGACCTCGATCGAGGTCTTCGGCGCGTCGGGGTTCGCTTCCTTGTCGAGCCGCCCCTGGATCAGGTCCAGCGCGTCGTAGACCACGCGCTGCGCCACGCTCTTCTTGCCGTCCTCCATCACGCAGTTGATGAACTTCGACAGCACCACGTCCCCGTGGCGGGGGTCGGGGCGCAACTGATCGTCGGACTTGGTGATTCGACCGGCCATCGTGGTTCCTTTCGGCTCATCCGCCGCCGCGTGGCGGCCGTGTGTTCACCGGCTCTCCCCGGCCTGGGGCGGGCCGATTACTTGCCGGGACGCCCGCGCGGGCGCCCCATCTCTCGGCTACTTCTTGCCGCGCTTCGCGCCGTACTTCGAGCGGCTCTTCTTCCGATCCGACACGCCGAGGCAGTCCAGCGCGCCGCGGACGATGTGGTACCGCACGCCCGGGAGGTCGCGGACGCGGCCGCCGCGGACCAGCACGATCGAGTGCTCCTGCAGGTTGTGCCCCTCGCCACCGATGTACGCCGTGACTTCCTTGCCGTTGCTCAGTTTCACTCGGGCGATCTTGCGCAGCGCGGAGTTGGGCTTCTTGGGCGTCGTGGTCTTGACCGTCAGGCACACGCCGCGACGCTGCGGGCACTCGTCCAGGTCGCGGACCTTGGACTTCGCCTTCGGCGTGCGGCGGGGCTTGCGGATCAACTGGTTGATCGTCGGCATGGAAACTCCCTGGCGGTTCCCTCGTGGGCGGGAAGTCTAGCCCCCACCCTCGCCCCGGCAAGCCCCGCCGCGGCCTCTCCCGCCCCGGCCCGCCATAGCCTCCCCCATGCCCGACCCTGCTGACCGCGCCGCCCTCACCGTCGCCGAGTTCCAGGCCCTCATCCGGAACCGCTACCTGACCACCGACGCCGCCCGCGGCACGCCCGCGACCTTCATGTGGTTCATCGAGGAGGTCGGGGAACTGGCGACGGCCCTTCAGCAGAACGCCCCCGGCCGCGACCCGACCCCCGAGCAGCGGGCCAACCTCGACGAAGAGTTCGCCGACGTGCTGGCGTGGCTGATGACCCTCGCCAACGTGAACGGCGTGGACGTGGCCACTGCCCTGTCGAAGTACACGGACCCCGGCCGGGTCGAGGGCGTCAAGGGGTAAGCGACGCCCGCTGCCCCGCCGCGACGCCCGAGGCCGGCCCGCGATGCCCGATCGGCCGGTACACCTCGATGATGAGCGTGTCGTCCGCGGCCGGCCCGGACCTGTGGTGCATGACGCGCGACCGGATCACGCCCGGCCAGGCACCGTTCCGCACGTCCGACGCTGATGCGAGCAGCCGGCGCAGGCCCTCGATGCGGAGCATCGCGCCCCGTGAGTCGCGGGCCTCGATCGCGCCGTCGGTGTACGCGACGACCGAGTCTCCCGCTCCGAAGGGGACGGACCGGGGGGCCGGGTCGAAGTCCGCTCCGGCGCACGCTCCGAGCACGAACGACGTGCTCTCCAGTTCCTCGAGCGTGCCGTCCACGCCTCGCACGAACGCCGGCGGGTGCCCACCCGAGGCGTATTCGAGCCTGTCGGTGCGCGGGTCGATGCGGAAGCAGAGCGCGGTGGCGTAGATCGAGTGCGTCGCCAGCGTGAGGTGCACGTAGCGATTCAGCAGCCGAAGCACCTCCCCAGGCCCGATGTCCGGGTTCTCGGCGAAGACCCGCTCGAGTTCGCCGTGGAGGCGGTTCACGGTCAGTGCGGCCGGGATGCCGTGCCCGGTCACGTCCAGCAGCACGACGCTGAGCGGCCCGTCCGAGTGGCGGTGCGCGAACAGGAAGTCCCCGCCGATGGCCCGCATCGGCTCGTACTCGTAACTCAACTGCACCGGCCCATCGGCGATCGACGTCGGGAAGAGCGACTCGTGGATCCGCCGTGCGTCCACCAGTTCGCGCCGCATCTCGCCGTACTTGTTCTGCAGGAACCGGAGCTTGAACGTTTCCATCCGCCTCGAGTGGCGAAGCCAGCAGATGGCGAACCCCGGCGCGACCAGCAGCGGCGAGAGCACGATGCCGATGCTCGCGCCGATGATGGTGTCGACGCTTGATGACCAGAGAGGCGTCTCCCACATCAGCCGCACCACCGCGCTGCACACCAGCACCAGCACGGCCGGGCGGAGCGCCTGCTTCGGGCTCCACGGCAGCAGGGCGCACGCCAGGAAGTGCGTCAGCGTGAACGCCAGCAGCCCCCCCGAGGCGGGCAGGTTCAGGGCGCGCATCAGCACGTTCATCAGCCCGTCGATCGCCACGATCCCGATGCTCAGCCGGACGAGCACGTCGCCGACGGGCCTGCGGCTCTTCGCGTACCAGAACGCCGCCACGTACATGGCGACCCAGATGAGCGCAAGGAACCACCAGGGCCAGCCGCGCGGCAGCGGCACCTGCGAGGACCGCGCCCACACCAGCGCGCCCGTCCGTACCAGAAGGCCCAGCAGCAGAAGCCCGCCGATCACGCCGGTGAACCACAGGAAGCGGCGGAGCAGCAGCCGCTCCGTCTCCACGCGGAACTCGTGGTGGAAGTCGGTCGTGTAGGCCGCGCTGGACGAGTGAGCCATCAGCCCGCTCCCCCGCTCTCGCTCCGGTTCGCGCCCGGCGCCCACAGGACGTCGCCGGACGTGCGAGCATTCGCCACCCGGCCGAGCACGAAGAGCAAGTCGCTCAGGCGGTTGAGATACCGCACAACCTCCCCGCTCGTCGCCGGCGGGTCGTTCGACCGCAGAGCCACCGCGCACCGCTCCGCACGACGCACAACGGTGCGGGCCAGGTGCAGCGCGGCCGCCAGCGCGGAACCGCCCGGCAGCACAAAACTCGTCAGCGCGGGCAGGCCCGCGTTGTGCGCGTCGATCGCCCGTTCGAGCCGCTCGGTCTGCGCGGGCGTGATGCGCAGCGACCGCCCCTCGCCCGGCACGACCGGCGTCGCGAGGTCCGCCCCCGCATCGAACAGGTCGTGCTGCAACGACCGCAGCAGGTCCGCGATGTCGCCCGCGCCCGCCTCGTCCGCTGCCACCACAGCCAGGCCGATGCAGGCGTTCGCCTCGTCCACCGTGCCGTACGCCTCGACCCGAGGGTCCGCTTTCGAGACGCGCACGCCCCCGACCAGGCCCGTCGTCCCGTCGTCGCCCGTCTTCGTGTATACCTTACTGATCCTGACCATTGACCCTCGCACGACGACGGAGAACGCCAGAACAATGCTCCCGGCCAGTGTATCCGGCACGGACGCCCCCGCCTTGCAGCGCGGCCTGCTCAAGCGGTGGCGCCTCCGCGACCCGGTTCGGGTCGAGGTCACCGGCAGCATGCCGCTCGTCCAGCGCGTCCTCGCCGCCCGCGGCCTGACCGGCGATGCCGAACGCTTCCTCCATCCCTCCCTCACCCACCTTCACCCGCCCTCGGCCGTTCCGGGCGTCGACCGGGCGGCGGAGCGAATCCTGGCTGCGATCAGGGCCCGCGAGCCGATCGCCATCTACGGCGACTACGACGTGGACGGCGTCGCGGCCACCACCATCCTCTACCGCACCATCCGCGCCCTCGAGCCCGACGCGCCCGTGCGCACCTACGTCCCCCACCGCATCGACGAGGGCTACGGCCTCAACGACGACGCCATCCGCCAACTCGCCGCCGAGGGCGTGCGCGTCATCGTCACGGTGGACTGCGGCATCACGGCGGTCGGCCCCGCCAACGCCGCCCGGTCGCTCGGCCTCGACCTCATCATCACCGACCACCACAACCTGGGCGACGAACTCCCCGGGGCGTACGCGCTCGTCCACCCGCGCCTGCCCGGCGGCGAGTACCCCTTCGGCGACCTCTGCGGCGCGGGCGTCGCGTACAAACTCGCCTGGCGCCTGATGACGATGCACGCCGGCAGCGACCGCCTGCCCCAGCCGCTGCGCGACCTGCTCCTCGACCTGCTGCCCGTCGGCGCGCTCGCCGCCATCGCGGACGTCGTGCCGCTGCTCGGCGAGAATCGCGTCATCACGCACGCGGGCCTGCGCCGCATCCGATCGACCCCGTTCGTCGGCCTGCGGGCGTTGATCGAGGCCTCCGGGTTCGCCGACGAGAAGGTGGACTCGGAGCGCGTCGCGTTCTCGCTCGCGCCGCGCCTGAACGCCTGCGGCCGCATGGGCCACGCCCGCGAGGCCGTCGAGCTGCTCACGACGGACGACGCGGCCGCCGCCGAGCGGATCGCCGACCAGTTGACCCGCCAGAACAAGGATCGGCAGGAGGTCGAGCGCCGCATCACGGCCCAGGCCGAGGAACTCGCCCACACGAGGGGCATGACGCGCACCGACACGCGGGCCATCGTCCTCGCGCACCCGGACTGGCACACCGGCGTCGTCGGCATCGTCTGCTCACGCCTCGTCGAACGCTTCGCCCGACCCACCATTCTCATGCGCTCCGAGGGCGGCGAGTGCCACGGCTCCGGACGATCGGTGCGCGGCTTCAGCCTGCACGGCGCACTGCGGGCGTGCGAAACCCACCTCGAACGGTTCGGCGGGCACGACATGGCGGCGGGCCTCCACGTGCGCGAGGCCGCGCTCGAAGCCTTCACGGCCGCCTTCATCGAGCACGCCAACCAGCGCATCGGCCCGGACGACCTCGTGCTCGACCTGGAGTATGACTGCGACGCGGCCGTCGAAGAGTTGCAGGCGAACGCGGTGCGCGAACTCGAACGCCTCGCCCCCTTCGGGAGGGACAACCCGCACGTCTCTCTGCGACTGACCGCGCTTCGCGTCGGCGAAGAGCCGCGCCGGATGGGCGAGCGCGGCAAGCACCTGTCCGTCATGGTCCGGGGAAGCGGCGCGAAGGCCCTGAGGCTGGTCGCGTGGAACTGGGGAGACAGGGCCGACCGCCTGCGTCCGGGCATGACCATGGACGCCGTCGTGCGCCCGAAACTGGACCACTGGAACGGCACAACGAACGTCCAGGCGGAGTTGCTCGACGTGTGCGAAAGAAAGAGCGGGGCCTGATACGCCCCGCCCCGCAAACAAACACTCCCTAAGACGCGCGCGGGAGCGTCACGGCTCGTTCGTCACGCCAGCCACCGTCGCGCCGCCGACCGAGTCCAGCAGCGCACGCAGGCTCGCGTTCGTCGGGTCGGCGTTCAGCGCCATCGTGAAGGACTCACGCGCCGCGTCGTGGCGGCCCATGTCGCGCAGCACCAGCCCGCGCAGCGTGTTGATCTTCGCGGAGGCCGGTTCGCGCGCCGCCGCACGCCCCAGCCATTCGAGCGCGGCCGCGTTCTCGTTCTGCCGGCGGTGCCAGAGGGCGCGCAGCAGGTAGCCGTCCGGTCGCTCCGGCACGAGCGCGATCACGCGCGTGGAGGCGGCGCGAAGCCGGTGCTGGTCCTTGAGCACGTAGGAGAGCTCGCCCAGGCCGATCCAGGCCTCGATGTCGCCCGCGCCCTCGTCGCCCTCCGTCAGGGTCACGTAGATCGTGCGGGCCTCGAGCGGCCGCGCCAGTTCCGTGAGGCAGCGTGCCCGCGAGTGGAGCAGGTCGCGCCGCCCGGCGCGCTCGCTGTTCTTCAGCAGACGCGCGAGGTTGCCCTCCGCCGCGCGATAGTCCCGCACCGACACCTGCGCCCGCACGAGATCCTCGAGAATCGCCACGTCATCCGGCGCGAGCAGCCGCGCCTGGTTGAACAGTTCGACGGCCTCGGCGTTGCGGCCCGCCATCAGCGCGATGTGCCCCAGCGTCTGCTTCACGCCCGCCGCGTGCTCGTAGCGTCCGCCGCCCTCGCGCAGCAGCGTCTCGGCCTCGGCGGGCCGGCCCATGTCGATCAGCGTCTCCGCGGCGGCCACCGCGTACTGCGGCGCGGTCGGGTCCAGTTCCATCGCGCACCGGTAGTGCCCCAGCGCGCTCTCCTGCTCCTGAAGCCGCTCGAACAGCACGCCGAGGTAGAACTGCGCCTCGATGTTGGTCGGGTCGAGCGACTCGGCCGTCCGCAACGCGTGGACCGCCTGGTCGAGCGCGCCCATCTCGTTGAGGATGCGACCGCGCAGCACGTGACTCCGCGCCACCTGGTCGTTGATCGCGATCGACGTGTCGACGCGCTTCAGGGCCTTGTCCAGGTCGCCGGCGAGGAACGCCTGGCGCGCCATGTCGTGCTCCGTCGCGCTCTTCATGATGCTGAGCTTCTCTTGCGCAGCCGAGAGGTGCTCGCGGGTGTACTTGCCGTGGCCTCCCCCACCGCACCCGGCCGCGAAGCCGGCGAGGCAGAGACAGGCGGTCAGGCCGAGTCGCAGCGTGGCTCGTGCGTTCATCGCTATTCTCCCTTTCTTCCCTCTCCTCCGAACGGTCGTCGTTTCGTCGTGGACACCCGAGAGGCGGCCCGCACGCGGCGGGCCGTCTCCCGGGGTTGGTGGGTCACTTCTCCTCCGCCGGCGTCGGCTCCGTGGGCACGGTCGTGAAGGTCGGCGCGCTCTCCGCCGCCGCCCCGAAGATGCGGGCCAGCCCGCGGAACCCGTGCATCATCGTCGCCCAGCCGAGGATGCGCCGGTCCTCCTCGCTCAGCTCGTCGATCCACGAGGTCGAGTCGTTCGCGGCGACGAAGCCGGTGTTGTCGCTCGGCGATGCCTCGTCGGGCTGTTCGGCACGCTGCACGCCGATGGCGTCCCACTCCTCCAGCGGGGCGTCGTTGCTCTCGAACGCGAGGTCGTCGCCGGTGTCGTTGGACCACGGCTCCGAAGCGACCTCGAAGATCGTACCGTCGGCGTCGGTGTACGGTGAATCAGCCCGCTCGCTCGACGCGAACGCCTCGCCGCTCTCCTCGAGGCCCCAGACGTTGCCGGCGTCCCAGGCCTCGCCCGTCTCGGCGACGATGTTGACCTGCTCCATCTGCGGCTCGTCCGTCGCTTCCGCGACGACTGTCTCCTCGCCCGAAGGCTGCCCGGCGTCATCCGAGACGAAGACCATGGAATCGTCCGCCGCGTCCTGAGCGCCCACGCCGTCCGACGCGCTCGTGACGCTCATGGAGTCCGCGGCGGGGGTGACGGCCGAGCGCCGCTCCACGTCGGTGTGCAGCAGTTCCTCGACCTCGCCGTGGAGGATCGAGTGCAGCAGGTCGCGGTTCGGCCAGACCGTCCGCTCGTTCATCAGCTTCTCGCGCATCTCGATCGCGTCCGGCTGGTTGGGGAAGAGCTCCAGCGAGCGGCGCACGCGGTGCAGCGCCTGGTCTGTCTTGCCCTCCGCAGCCAGACGGTCGGCTTCAACCAGCAGCATGCTCGCCTGCTTCTCGCGCGACCACGGCAGCAGCCCCTCCCGGGCGCCGGCCCGGGCGCGCCGCGCAACTTCCAGGCCCTCGGTCCCGGCCTTGATCATCACGTTGTCGCTGACGATCGACGGCTTGATCATGAAGATGATCTCGTTGCGCTGCGTCTCGTCGTCGTGCCCCCGGAACGCCGCCCCGATGATCGGGATGTCGCCCAGGAACGGCACCTGTCGGCGTGAGGTCGAGGTCGACTCGCGGAACAGGCCGCCCAGCACGATCGTGTGCCCGTCGGGCACGATGACGTTCGTGACAAGTTCGTTCGTGATCTCATCGGGGATCGTGACCGCCGCGCCCGTCGCGTCGGTCGCGTTGCGGATGACCGCCTCCGAGACCTGCGGCTTGAGTTCCATGCGGATCATGCCCTCGTTGGTCACGAAGGGCCGGAAGTACAGCTGCGTGCCCGTGTCGAGGAACTGCACGGTCTGCGTCGTGCTCGTCTCGTTCGACGTCGTGCTCAGGTAGCCGACCTTGCGGCCGACGAGCACGCGGGCCGGCATCCGGTTCAGCGTGAGGATCTTGGGGTTCGAGATGATCGTGGTGTCGCCCACCTCGTCCAGCATCCGCAGGAAGACGGCCACGTCGTTGTAGACGATGCCGGCCTTGAAGGTCGCCGGCCCGGAGGCGTTGCCCGCGGTGGAGACCAGCGCGCCGCCGCGCCCGTCGTCTCCCGGGACGCCGACCGTCTGCGACGAGCCGCCGGAGATGCGCGAGCCGGTGCCGCCGATCAGCCCGTCCACCGAGCCGAGCGGGCCGCCGAGGTTCACGAAGTCGCCCATGCTCAGGTCGGCGATGATCGAGAAGTCAACGCCGAACGCGTTGGCCTCGTTCAGCTGCGTCTGCACGATCGTCGCCTCGACGAGCACCTGCGCCGGTCGCGTGTCGAGTTCGCGCAGCAGGCCCTCGATCTCCTCGACGCGGTCCGGGTAGTCGAAGATGATGAGCGTCGCGCCGTGGACGAAGTCGTCCGCGCCCGCGGGGGCGTCGCCAGGAAGGCTGAATCGTTCCGTGCGGTTGTTGGTCTTGATGAACGAGCCTTCGCTCAGCAGCGGCGTGACGAACTCGGCCGCGTCCACCGCGTTCAGGTAGTTCAGCACGAGCCGTTTGTGGACGCGCCTGCGCGAGGCCTGCTCGATCTGCTCCAGTTCGGCCAGGGTGTAGACGTGGATGAAGTTGCCCTTCTCCACGTACCCGAAGCCGTTGACGTGCAGGATCGCGTCCAGCGCCTCGTAGAACGTCACGCCGTACAGGTTCGCCGAGACCGTCGCCGAGACCGACTGGCTGGCGACGATGTTCCGCTGGCTCTGGATCGAGAGCAACTGCAGCACGTTCGCCAGCGACTCGTTCTGCACGTGCAGCTCGACGATCATGTTCTCGTCCACGCGCACGCGGTCCATCAGCTCCTGCACACGCTGCTCGTCCGGTTCGTTTGAGGGCTGGCCGGGCGCGAGCTCATCGCCCGTCGCGGCGCCGACCCCGCCCGCCTGCCCGCTCGCCGTTTCAGCGGCTTGGCGCGCCGCCTCCATCAGCGCCCCCAGGCCGAGGCCCAGGTCGCCGTCCTCGTCCTGCGCCAGTGCGACGGGCGCGCCCGCGATCATCGCGAGAGCGGCCGCGGACATCGCGAACCCGCCCGCGCGGCGGTGGGTCCGCTGAGAAACGAACACGCTCGACTCGTTGTGACGATGGCTCATGTCTCAACCCTGCCTGTATCTCGGGCCTGCCGGCGTCCCGGACGCATCCCGGGCCACTCACCGTCGGCTCGGCCGGTTGTACTCGGTTTGTCGTCCAGCGGGGATGAGGACTTTGGGACGAGTCTGCCGATTGGCCCGCTCGACCACACCACGCCCTCACAGACGGAACGCGCAAGAATCGGCATGGGGTGCCGTCGGCGATCAGTCCACGGCGTCATCAGGCCGGGCATCCTCCGGCCGCCCGGCAGCCCGGCTCGGCGTGCGCGTCTCGTCGTCCTGGCGGGGCTCCGCGTAGACCGACCGCGGGGTGTCCGTCACGAGGCGCAGCCTCTGCCAGATGAGCAGGCTCAGCACGCCCGTGAGCGCGACAACCGCCAGCCGGAAGCCGCTCGGCCTGCGACCGTGACCGACGCTCTCGCCATGTTGCCGCTCATTCATCGGCAATCTTCTCGACCGAGACCTGCCCCGTGAAGGGCGACACGTTCACCCGAAACACCGACCCGCTCCCCCGGATGACGACGCTGCCGCCCGAACCCGCCTCGTCCCCGGCGGGATCGACGACGGGTCCGCCGAGTTCATCGAAGATGAGGATGGATTCGCCGTCGAACGAGGCCGACAGTATCTCCGCGCCGCCGAAGCGCGCGTCGTTGAAGTTGATGATGTAGCGGTCGTCGGGGCCGCCGCGCAGCAGCAGCGGCTCGTAGGTCACCTCCGTCTCGCCTTCGCCGATCATGGTGACCTGCACCTCGGCGAGCATGTAGGCGTTGCTGTCGGGGTAGAACAGGATCGCCCGCCGCTGCTGGTACGCCAGCGCATCGGCCTGCGCGAACGCGATGTCCGAAACGACCGTCCGCACCGCAGCCTGCACCCGGAGCACTCCCGCGCTGCCGATCGAGGGCACGACGAGCGCGGCCGCGATCCCCAGCACCACGACCACCACGAGCACCTCGACCAGGGTGTAGGCGCGGGGCGATGCCGCCCGGTCAGGCCGCCCACCCCGCCCGGTGCAGCAACGCGCGATCACGGTTTCCTCCCTCACTTCGTCTCGCGGACGCGGACGCCGTCGGACAGGTGTTTCTCGACCCTGCCGAGCCGGTCGTTGAGCGACCGCAACTGGCGGATCATCTCGTTGCGCTGGTCCGCCGGGTTCACGACGCCCCGGGCGCGAGGCTCGTCGTCCTGCGACGCCGACGCGACCGCCGGAGGCTGCTTCAGGATCGTCGCCCCAACGAGGACTGCGATGAGCGCGAGCAGCCCGTTCGTCCACGCGCGGCCCGCGAATCGGAACCTCGGTCGGTCGTGCTTGTTGTCGATGGCGTTCATGGTCGGCTCCTCACTCACTCAGTCCCGCGGGAGCGGCTCGTCGTTGGCGTCGAACCCGCCCGCCCAGACGCGCCCCGTGTCGGGGTCGTAGATCCAGCCGTACTCCGTCTGGAAGGCCTCGTCCGGGCCTTCGCCGAAGACGATCACGCCGCCGTTGGGCTGACCAATCCACGCGTTGACCGGCGCCGTCTTGAGATACTGGTTGTTCAGCAGCGAACCCCACGTCCCGTCTCCCTCCTCGATGGTCGGGAACGAGTCGGAGTTCCGCACTCGGTACACGTCGATCACCCGCCGGATCTTCTGCAACTCGTGGAACGTCGCCTTCTCGCTCGCCTCGCTCGTCGCGTTCGCGAACCGCGGGATCACGACCGCGGCCAGGATCCCGAGGATCACGACCACGATGAGAATCTCAACGAGCGTGAATCCGCGCCTGGCGTAATCCATCTCGACTCTCCGTGTCCCGTCAGCCGTGGGGCGTCTCTTGCGTCGAATCGGCCCTCGCCCCCTTCCGGGAGCGGGGCCTGTGAGTCATGCGGGCAACGCGAGGATCAGTCCGTCGCGGTGCCGGTGATCTCGCCCGTCTCCTCGTCGAAGTACGAGGCGTAGATCGTCCCGTTGGTCGTGTTGAACAACCACGCGGCGTCCGCCGAGCCTGTGCCCGCATCGGCCGAAGCGACGCTCGTCCGCGTCGCGGCGGTCGGCCACGCGGGGTTGGCCGGAGCCGACTTGAGGTAGTTCCCGTCCAGAAGGTCGCTCCAGTCCGCCGACAGGTCCGGGTAGTTCCCGTTGTTCCGGGCCGCGTACAGCTCGATCTGGTTCTGCAGCGTCTGCAGCTGCGTCTGGATGTTGCCGCCGCGGGCATCGTTCGCCGCGTTCGTGAACTGCGGCACGACGATCGCCGCGAGGATCCCGAGGATCACGACGACGATCAGAATTTCGACCAGCGTGAACGCCCGCGCCCGGGCACGATTCGCCTTCATGTTGAGGCCTCCTTCACTCACTCGAGTCACTCGCGAGTTCCTGCGTTCCGCCAACGCGGCGGGGGGTTCCTGAATCCGGCGTGCGGGCCCCGGACGGCTCCTCCGCCGCCCGGGCGCAACCGCGCCGCAACATGGCATCGACCGCAGGACCCCCCCGGTTGACCTGCGTTCATGCGAATCCGGCCCGGCCGCGCCGGATCGTGACGGCTGCGGTCAGATTGACGCCTGCGCAGGCAGACTCCCCGAGACAAGGGGATGGCCAAGGGTGTGGCGATGCCGCTTATCGGGCGCACAGAAACAGCGCGAACGGCGACGCGCGGGCCGTGGATCGCGCGGCGCGTCACTCGCGAGCGCAGCGTGCGCTGTTCAGTTGGACGACCCGGCCCCGATCAGACCCAGCAACTCGGTGTTGGGCAGGTTCAGCGCGCCCATCAGAGCGGCGGCCGTGACCGCTTCCTCACCCTTGCCGTCACGAGCCAGCCCGACCAGCCGGGTCACGTGGCGATCCGAGAGCATGTTGCCGAACCGCTTGGCAGAATCGCCCACGGTCCCGAGCAGCGCGATGCGCTCCTGCCCCGAGGCAGCCAGGGCCGCGTCCATCAACGCGACCTGCGCACGCTCCTGCCCGATCCGCGAGAGCACCTCCGCGACGCGCAGTTTCGTCGCACCGCTCGACGCGCCGAGCGAGGCGATCAGCGGCGCCGCCGCATCGCTCACGTCAAACACCGGGTTGCCCGACACCGCCAGGTCGCGCAGCGCAGCCAGCGCGCGCGAGGCGTAGTCCGCCGCCTCCTCCGCACCGATCACGCCGCCCGACGCCGTGTCCACCAGTTCCCGGGCGGCCGTCGCCATCATCGCTTCGGTCAGCCCGAGTTGACGGACCGAGACCGTCGCGTCGCGTTCGAACTGCGGGCCGAGCTCCGCGTACGAGACCGAACTCACCAGAGCGAGCACGGGCGTCGCCGCGAGCCGCGTCGAGGCCCGCGCCTCGTCGATCGTCCGCAGCGTCGCGTCGGCCATCTGTGCCGTCACGATCAGGTCGATCCCGGGCGTCTCCGCGATCGGCTCCGCGGCCTCAGCCAGCGTGCCCGCGCGAGGCAGCACGACATACCCGTCTCGCTCCAGCACGCGCCGGATCGCCTGGTACTGCTCCGACTCGGCCGTGATGACCAAGGCGTATTGCTTCGAGGCGTCCCTGATCGCGCTCGCCAGCAGGGGAACCACTCGCTCCGATCCGGTGAACGTCTCCGTCGGCTGCGCCGTACCGAGCGCGAGGGCGGCGTCGTACTGCACGCGACGGTTCGGATAGGCGAGGCTTTCGAGCAGCGGCCTGCGGGCCGCAAGCCCGGACCACAACTGCGACCCGCCCGCGGTGCGCTCGATGGCCGCGATCGCCTGGCGGGCGAGCCGCGTGTTCCGCGTGTCGATCGCCCGCGCCAGCACGCGCTGGTTGACGGGCACGCCCGCCGCCGCCGCGAAGTACTCCGCGCCGCGGCGCGTCGAGGGGTACGCCGGGTTCTCGTACCCGTCGGGCGTCTCGTTCTGCCGCTTGAAGTTCGAGGCCACCCACAGCGCGAGCGCATCGGCGTTATCGGCGCGCAGCGAGAGCGACTTCTCCGCCATCCGCATCGCCATCGCCTCGTGGTAGACCTCGGTGCGGATCGCCGTGGGGATCAGCGGCGTCTTCGGCGCGCCGGGGAGGTACGACCACAGCAACTGGTGCTCCTCGCCGGGGAAGGACGTGGCCTCCGCCCGCTCGCCGTAGTACACCTCGCCCAGCCACTCATACAGCGACGCCGCGTCCAGCGTGCCCAGCGACCCCCCCACCGCATCCAGCGCGCGCCGGCACGCCGCCGAGACCGCGGGAGACTTTGTGCCAGTCATCAGTTCCATCACGAACGGTGCGGACGTGCCGTACTTCAACTGCCCGAGCACCTGCACCACCAGTTCCTGCTCGGCAGGCTGGAGGTGCGGCAGCGCAGCACACAGCGGCATGACCGCCTGCCGGCCCATGTCGATCATCAGCCGCTGCACCGCCGCCTGCAACTGCGGGTTGCTCCCGTCCAGCAACGCCTCAAGAAGCAGCGGCATGGCGTACTCGCCCGCCGTCACCAGCCGCTGCTGTGCCAGGAACCGGCCCTGAAGCCCGCCCGTCAGCAGCGCGATGTTCCGCTCAACCTCCGCGGGCGCGCGAGCCTTGTTCAGCCGGCCACGCTCGAAGAGACGCTGCAGCGCGCCCGCCGTCGCCTCGAGGTCCGATCCGCCTCCCTCCGCGCGCATCGCCAGGCCCACCGCCTCGGCGAACCGCAGCGACTCCCCCGACGCCTCGATCAGGTCCGCGAACGCCTCGGGCGACATCCCCGACGCCAGCAACTGCTGCCCCATCAGTTCCGCCGCGTCGTACCGGGCGATCTTCGTATAATGGATGAAGTCCCGCAGACGGTCGGCGTCGGACTCCGGAACGGCCTGCCCGTGGGCGGGAACCGCGACCAACGCCGCCGCGAGCAGGCACAGGACCACGACCAGACGACCGGGTGCAACGCTTCGCACGGGAACCTCTCCTATTCGCCACTGGGGCGGGACGAACCTGCTGCTCGGGACGCGCTCCACGCCAAGGGCACCACAGCCCGCGGCCGCCCGGCCGGACTCCAAGCCTACCCCCCCTGTCCCGAGGCCCCGCAATCTAGCGGTCCCGAACAACCCGTGTCAATCGGCACGCCCAAACCCCGCCCGCCGGCGGATGCCCCGGTCGCCGTCCCAGAACCAGAACTTCGGGCTTGCCCGGGCAGGCCCGTCAAGCGGCCCCCCCCACTCGCCGATGCAAGCCCGGTGAAGCCCTTCGGGCTACTGCCCGCTTCGTGCGCGAGGTGAGACGATGACCATCGATAAGGACGTGCTGACGACCGGCGAGGTGGCGAAGATCTGCAACGTCGCCCCCCGGACCGTCTCCAAGTGGTTCGACACCGGCACCCTCAAGGGATACCGAATCCCCGGCTCCAAGGACCGGCGAATCCCCGTCGCCGAACTCCTCCGCTTCATGCGCGCCCACGGCATCCCCATGGACGGGATCTCCTCCGGCCGCACCCGCGTCCTCATCGTCGACGACGACAGCGACGTCGTGGACACCCTCCACCGCGTCCTGTCCGAGCAGACCACCTACGAGGTCCACACCGCCACCACCGGCTTCCAGGCCGGCATGGAGTGCGAACGCTTCCGACCCCACGTCATCCTCCTGGACATGCACCTCTCCGACGGCGACTCGCGCCACGTCGCCGACCTCGTCCGCCGGAGCGACGCCCTCCAGATGACCAAGATCGTCGCCATGAGCGCGAAGATGACCGACGGCCAGGCCCATGCCCTCCGCTCGCAGGGCTTCGACGACTTCCTCCGCAAGCCCTTCCAGGTCCGCCAGGTCGTCGAGTCCATCGAACGCTCAACCAGCGTCGTGCACTGACAAGCCGAACAGCCGGCAGACACAGTGCGCGCCAAGCACACCGCTGTCCACTGTTCATTGTCCACTGTGCACTGTCCGTTTCACGGGACTTCCGCCAGGTACCGCGCGATCACGTCCCGCGCCGCCTTCAGGTCGCGCACGTCGATCGTCTCCGTCACCGTGTGGATGTACCGCGTGCCGACCGTGATGCCCACCGCCCGCGCGCCCGCCGCGGCCTGCTGCGCCGCCGCCCCGTCCTGCCCGCCCCGGGCCAGGATCGTCCGCTGGTAGGCGATCTTGTGCTCCTTCGCCACCGCCTCGACCTCGTCCACGAGGGCCTTGTCCGCGATGAACGAGGCGTCCTTCACGTGCAGCCCGAAGCCGTCGCCGTGCTTCGTCACCCACTCCGGCTCCGGCACCCCCGGCGTGTCGCACGCCAGCGTCACGTCGATCCCCAGCCCGATGTCCGGCTTCACCGCGTAGGCCGCGGCCTTCGCCCCGCGCAGCCCGACCTCCTCCTGCGTCGTGAACGCGACCACCACCTCGCAGGCGTGCCCGCCCCCGAGCCGGTCCAGTTCGCGGACGCCCTCGATGCCGAGCCAGCAGGCGACTCGGTTGTCGAGGGCCTTGCTGACGAACTTGTCCCCCATCGCCATGGCCGGCTCGTTCATCACCACGAAGTCGCCGACGCGCACCCGCTTCTTCACCTCCTCGACCGGCAGCCCCACGTCGATGAAGAACTCCTTGGTCTCCGGCACCTTCGTCCGCTCCTCCGGCGACGAGATGTGGATCGGCCGCCCGCCCGGGTTCATCACGCCCGGCAGGTCGCCGTCCTCCGTGCAGACCAGCACGCGCCGCGAGAACAGGTTGCGCGCGTCGAACCCGCCCGCCGGATCGACGTAGATGAACCCCTTGTCGCTCACGTGCGAGACGTAGAACCCGATCTCGTCCATGTGGCACAGGATCATCACCCGCGTCGGACGCGAACCCTTGCCCCCCTTCTTCCCACCCGCCCCCCGCGGCCCGCGCGTGCAGATCAGCGACCCCATCGCATCCGTCCGCACCTCGTCGAACAGCCCCTTGACCTCCTTCTCAATGAGCGCCCGCACACGCTCCTCCCGTCCCGGCACGCCGGGCGTCTCGCAGAGCCGCTTGAGCAGGTCCAGGTTCAACGCATCACGCTTGGCCATGGGGAATCGCCTTTCAAAGCCTCGCGGCCGGCCTCGAACGCACGGGCCGACGCCACGGAGCGGGAAGGGTAGAAGCTATCCGGCAATCTCGCAGAACCAATCTCACCACAGAGGCCCAGAGAGCACAGAGGCGAGAATCCATGGTTTTTCTCTCTGTGCCCTCTGGGCCTCTGTGGTGAATCAGGAGTTTGGGGATCGGCTCCAGGAAGCCCGTCGCGCCGGATCAGCGGCCCGCCTGCCGGTCCCGGGCCGCGACCGCCAGCCGGTCGCACCGCTCGTTCTCGGGGTGGGCCGAGTGCCCGCGGACCCAGTTGAACCGGATGTCGTGCACCGCGAGCAGCGCGTCCAGCCGTTCCCACAGGTCGCGGTTCTTGACCGGCTGCTTCCCGGCGGTGCGCCAGCCGCGGGCCTTCCACGCGGGAAGCCACTCGCGCATCCCGTTGAGCACGTACTGCGAGTCCGAGTGCAACTCGACGACCGTCGGCCGCTTCAGCGCGCTCAGCCCCTCGATCACGGCCGTCAGTTCCATCCGGTTGTTCGTCGTCGCCGGCTCGCCCCCGGACGCTTCCTTCTCCACGCCCGTCCGTTCGTCCCGCAGGATGTACGCCCACCCCCCCGGCCCGGGGTTGCCGGAGCATGCGCCGTCCGTGAACAGTTGCACCGTGTCGCGCCGATCGGACATGGCCGCACTGTAGCGGGAGGCCGGAGAGCGAGGGTGGGAGGAGGAACGCGAAGAACGCGAAGAACGCGAAGAACGCGAAGAGGAAAAGGCCACCTCACGCGGAGGCGCGGAGAGCGCAGAGAGGGAAGGCATCAAGGGAAGAGGAATCGAGGGGAAACAAATCGATGCTCCCCTCAGAGCCGGGGATTTCAGGCCCCGCCTTCCATGCCCCACTCCAACCGTGCCACCACAGTCGGCCTCCCGACCTCCTCCTTCTCCTCACCCTCCCCCGACGGTGGTGCCTCATGCACACACGAACCCCCGTGCCACCAACCTCGGCTGCTCTGAGCCGAGGATTGGTGCGCTTCGTGCCCGTGGCTCGCCAAACGCACCGAGATCGCAAAGACGATACTGGAAACACGGCTACCCGTGCGGACTGCGAGCCCGACACGACAATTCCGCACCGATGATCATCGGCCTCCTGCGCCTGGTCTGGAGCGGAGTTGCAGGAACGCTAGCCCTAGCAAACGCGTTCATGCGGTGCCCTCGATAATCTCCCTCGCCTGTTCAAAAACCGCCTGCATCATCGCATGACCCGGGAATGCGAGTGCTATGGGATGGAAATCTTTAATCCACTTTCGAATCGATTCCCGTTCGGTGCTCCTACCTACCCCACTCCATAGATCCTGCAACTCACAGACGACCCGCTCGCTATCAACTGTCGCACCAGACTGGGCAGTGAACGCAATGAGTCTACTGAGCTCTGGAAAGCGAGCCGCTTCATGCCTAATCGCCATATCAAGAGGCTTTCGCCGCAGGTTTCTCCAAGTCTTGAGCGTTCCTCCGCAGTGGTCTTGATCCGCCACAACTGCGTGGAGAATGCGAACGACCCTCCGAAGACCGTCGATCTCGCTGCGAGTCATACGTCTCCGCCCTGAAAAGACGAACGACACTTGCACCTCTGGATTGGCGGCGTCAGCGGCCACGATGGGACGACTCGGCTGGTCGCTCAAAGAGAGGACTTCCAGCAGCTCCGCGGAAGTACGCAACGCACCGGCGGTCTGGACGGTCACCGTCAGCGGACATTCTAGCATGGCCTTGAGTTCGCGAAAGACAGAAAGACGCGGATCAGCCCTCGTCCGGCACTCTACCAAGACCGTGTCAATGTATCGATGGAATGCCTCCAAGATCGCGGTCGAACTCTCGGGAAGATACTTCCTACAAGAAGCTCGCGCGACGATTTCGGTCGCTTCGAGCTCGATCAGCGTCAACTCGATACTCCTGGCACCCTTATTGACGGTCACCTCGAGGAAGTCAGGAATCCACCCAGATCCAGGGCCAACTTTCAGGGGTGTACCCGAATACACCCTGCCCCCATGACGCTCGCCCCGAAGCGTCATGAAGTCGTCATTGTCGCGGGCACCATCGAACCGGAAGAGAAACGACATGTGTGCCATCGACCTCAAGTGTACCCCATGGTGCTTCGAAGGGGTTGGACGCGACCGGCCGGCATGGAGAAAACCCGTCCTCCCACCAAGCCCGACCCCGCGACCTCGGCGCGCCGGTCGCCTCGCCGCGCACCGACCTCGGCTCAGCCCGGCCGAAGTTGATCGCACGCGGGGTTGGCGGGCGCGCGAGGCACCACCGTCGGGGGAGGAAGGGGAGGAGCGGAAGGACAGGGAGACGACGGTGGTGGCACGGTGGAGAAGCGGCGGAGGCACACTGCGCGGCGAGACGGGGCCTGCAAGGCCCCGCCCCAAGCAGCCGCGCCCCTGCCCCTTCCCCCCTCCGCGCCCTCTGCGTCCCCCTCCGCGCCTTCGCGTTCGTCCCCCATCCCGCTCTACGATCGCCCATGCCCACCCCCGCCGCGTCCGCGACCCCCACGACCTCGGTCCATCGCGTCGAAGTGCGTCCCGCCGATCCGGCCTCGGACCCGCGGGGCCGGCGTGTGCTCGCCGATGCGGCGTCGCTCGGCTTCCGGCTGGACTCGGTCGCCGTCGCGCGCGTCTACCTCGTCGAGGGCGCGCTCGACGCCGCGGACGCGGGAGATCTGGCCGCGCGGCTGCTGACCG
Organism: Phycisphaerales bacterium; assembly: GCA_039794165.1. Taxonomy (GTDB): domain Bacteria; phylum Planctomycetota; class Phycisphaerae; order Phycisphaerales; family UBA1924; genus CAADGN01. Next base: position 244,130 of record JBDIVY010000002.1, on the reverse strand, counting down.
ACCCGGTGGCGGAGCGATTCACCATCGGCGCAGCCCCCGCGGCCCCAACCGCCGGGCACGCCGTCGAGGTCCACCCGCTCCCCGGCGTCATGGACCCGACGGCCCAGACCGTCGCCGACGCCATCCGCGAGTTGACCGGCGAATCGGTCCGCGTCTCGACCGGCTGGCGGTACGACCTCACCGGCCCCGACGCCCGCCGCGCCGAGGAGATCGCCCGCCGACTCCTCGCCAACACGGTCGTCCACGCCGTCCACACGCGGCCGTTCCACCCCGAGCGCCTGCCCTCCGGCCGCCGCGTCGAGCAGCACGTCCGCCACGTCACGCTCACGCCGCTCGCGGATGCGGACCTCGAACGCCTGAGCCGCGATGCGCACCTGTTCCTGAGCCTCGACGAGATGCGGGCGATCCGCGAGCACTACCGCGCGCTCGGCCGCGAGCCGACGGATGTCGAACTGGAGACCCTCGCCCAGACCTGGTCCGAGCACTGCGTCCACAAGACGCTCAAGAGCCGGATCCGGTACCGCAATCTGGAAGTGGCGGAGTGGCGGAGTGGCACAGTGGCGGAGTCTCGCGAGGGCGCGACGGCTGCCGTATCCGGGTGGTCTGACCCCATCGACTGGGAGGGGCGCCCCGGCCACACGATCCACCCCGACGGCACGGTCGAGATCGACAACCTGCTCAAGCGCACCGTCGCCGCGGCCACGCACGAACTGATCGCCGACGGCGTGGACTGGACGCTCTCGGTCTTCGAGGACAACTCCGGCGTAATCGCCCTCGACGAGACGAACGCCGTCTGCATCAAGGTCGAGACCCACAACCACCCCTCCGCCATCGAGCCGTACGGCGGGGCGGCCACCGGCATCGGCGGGTGCATCCGCGACGTCATCGGAACCGGACTCGGCGCCAAGCCCATCGCCAGCACGGACGTCTTCTGCGTCGCGTTCCCAGGGAACTGGAACGCAGAGAGCGCGGAGAGGAGCGCAGAGAGCACAGAGCGGAAGCAGAATGGGGATTCAGGCAACGGCACCGAGAATCCATCTTCCGACTCTGCGTCCTCTGCGTCACGCTCTGAGACCTCTGCGTTCGCCTTGCCGGCGGGCTGCCTCCACCCGCGCCGCGTCCTCACCGAGGTCGTCGCCGGCGTGCGCGACTACGGCAACCGCATGGGCATCCCCACTGTCAACGGCGCGGTCTGGTTCGACGACCGCTACGTCGGCAACCCCCTCGTCTTCTGCGGCTGCATCGGGCTGCTGCCGCGCGACCGCGTGCGCGGCGAGGCTCGCCACGGCGACCTGATCGTCGCGCTCGGCGGGCGCACGGGGCGCGACGGCATCCACGGCGCGACCTTTTCCTCCGCCGAACTCACCGACACCCACGCCGACGAGTTCGCCCACGCAGTGCAGATCGGCAACGCGATCGAAGAAAAACGCGTGCTCGACGCCATCCTCCGCGCCCGCGACGAGCACGGCGAGCCGCTCTTCCACGCGATCACGGACTGCGGCGCGGGCGGCTTCTCGTCCGCCGTCGGCGAGATGGGCCGACTCCTCGGCGCGGAGGTCCACCTCGACCGCGCGCCGCTCAAGTACGACGGCCTCACCTACACCGAGATCTGGATCAGCGAGGCGCAGGAGCGCATGGTCCTCGCCGTGCCGCCGGAGAATCTCGACGCCCTGCGCCGCATCTGCGACGAGGAGCACGTCGAGGCCGCCGTCCTCGGAGAGTTCGGCACGCCCGACGAGGACCTCATCCTCCGCTACGACGGCGCGGAAGTCGGCCGCCTGTCGATGGACTTCCTCCACGACGGCCTGCCGATGCCCACCCGCGAGGCGGTTTGGACGCCGAACGCCGAGTCAACGGCCGACTCCGCGTTCTCCGCGTCCCCCTCCGCGCCCTCCGCGTTCATTCCGTCCATTCAGGATGCGCTCGTGCGGCTGCTGGCCCACCCCAACATCGCCTCCAAGCACTGGATCATCCGCCAGTACGACCACGAGGTGCAGGGCAACGCCGTCGTCAAGCCCCTCGTCGGCCCCGCGTCGCGCGGGCCGGGCGACGCCGCCGTCCTCGATCCCGTGCCCGGCTCCGGCCGCGGCATCGCGATCGCATCCGGCCTGGCGACGGGCATCGGCGACCCGGCCGTCGGCGGCGATCCCTACCTCATGGCCCTCGCCGCCGTGGACGAGTGCGTGCGCAACCTGGTCTGCGTCGGCGCGGACCCTTCGCGCACCGCCATCCTCGACAACTTCTGCTGGCCCAGTTGCAAGGATCCCGCGAACCTCGGCGCGCTGGTCCGCGCCGCCGAGGGCTGCTACGACGCCGCCAAGGCCTATCGCACGCCGTTCGTCTCGGGCAAGGACTCGCTCAACAACCAGTTCACGACCGAGGACGGCCGCACGATCGCCATCCCGCCGACGCTGCTCATCACGGGCCTGAGCATCGTGCCCGACCTCGCACGCTGCGTTACCAGTGACGCCAAACGACCCGGCAACGTGCTGCTCCTCATCGGACGCACCTCGCCCTCGATGGGCGGCTCGCACTACCAGCAGGCGTTCGGCCTGGGCGATTCGGCGCGCTCGCTCGCCGACGACGTCGCCGCGCGAGTCGAGTCCGTCGTCGGCCCGCTCCCGGAGACAGCCCGCCGGCACGTGGACACGCTGCTGCACGGCATCGCGCCCGTGATCGTGGATCACCTCGGCGAGGCCGTCGCGCTCGGCGCATCCAAAGCGGAGCAGGCCGTGCGCCGGCTGGCGAAACTCGTCGGCCGTGAGAAGGCCGAGAGCCTCGAAGCCGAGGTCGGCCGCGAGCGTGCCGCCGCGATCGTCAACGCCATTGCCGACGCCGCCCGGCGCGGCTGGACCAGCCCCGTCGTCCCGACCACCGATCTCGAACTCGGCCCCGCCAAGGCCCGCGCCGTCGCCGCCGTCATCGCCGAGGGCCTGGCCGCCTCCGCCCACGACTGCTCCGACGGCGGCACACTGGTCGCCGTCGCCGAGATGCTCATCGCCGGCTCGCGTCCTCACGCCCCCATCGGCGCGGAACTCACCCACGACCCCGACGACCTCGGCGCGGCCGCCTGGGCCTTCGCCGAGACCCCTTCGCGCTACCTGCTCGAAGTGCCCCCCCTCGGCGTCGCCCGCGTGCGAGAGATCGTCCAGCAGCACGCACCCGGAGCCGTCGTCCACCAGATCGGCGTTCTGGACTTCTCAGGACGCCTCCACTGGCCCGCGGCCTCCCTCGACGCCCAGGTCGAGGACCTCGCCCGCGTCTGGCGCGCTCCCCTCGACTGGTAGAGAGGACGCCGAACTCCTGGTCCCTCGACTTGCGGCTCGGAGCGGCAGGTGTTCTACTGCTCGCATCCGGGGAACGTCACCCCCATCGCACCGTGGAGGACGCCATGACGCCGCAACAACGCTCGTTCCGTCGAGGTCACGCCTCGCTCCTCGAACGCCTCGAGAGTCGGCGCCTGCTCTCCGGCTACTTCGCCGCGGGGGTGGACTACAACGCCTCCGTTGATTTCTTCCAGGAGTTCGGACAGTACGACGACGACGGGCAGATCATCTTCGGTTCGCGCAACGGCACGGCGGGCGGCTCGCTCACGCCGTTCTCGAGCTTCACCTTCGGCGACGCGAACAACCTGTACCAGGGCGCGATCGGCTTCAACGATCCCGATCCGTTCTCCGACCGCACGACGGTCGGCTTCAACAACCGGCCGTGGGGCTTCTCCTTCGGATACGAGCCGGACAACTACCACGTCTCGATCACCTACCTGATGAACCAGGCCACCAACTTGTCCGAGGGGCCGGGCTCGCGCGACGGCAACTACTGGTTCAACGGCTTCGTCAACGACGTCGTGAACGACACCTTCATGCTCGCCAAGGGGCCGGCGACCATCAGCGGAACCAGCCTCACGGGAGAGCAGCGCTTCGAAACCGGCGACCCCGTCCCGTTCTCGTACAACTTCCTCTCCACCGGCATGTTCCCCGACGGCTACACCCAGTTCGACGGACACTCCTCCATCGCTCTCTTCGGCAACTCCGCCCGCACCGTGCTCCAGGCTGACCTCGACGGCTCCGACGGCTTCCGCAGTTACTCCCTGGGCATCAGGACCAACCCGGACGCCAACTTCCAATCCTCCGACCTGGCCGGCAACATCTACGCCATGACCATCGCCGGCTCCCCTGCCCTCGCTGACTTCTTCGGCGTCACGCCCACCAGCGAGCGGTTCTTCTCCTACGCCGGAGCCCTCGAACTCGCCGATGGCGACACCTTCCGTTACTACTGGCTCCACGACCTGTACGCTCTCGGTCGTGACAACGCCCCGGTCATCTTCGACGGGTCCTACGCCGTCAACCAGGACTGGCTCTCGCTCACCGCCCGCGACGGCGAGCGATCCATCGGCTTCAAACTCGGCGACGACCTCTCAACGATCCTCACCGGGCACTACAGAACCTCGCTCGCGGCCGAGTTCAAGTACACCTTCGGCGGCGGAACCCTCATCCGCGACGGCGCGCCGGGCGATTTCCCCGCCGTCGACCTCGGCCCCGGCGACGACAATGACGATCCCGGCGATGACAACGACGATCCCGGCACTCCCAACGTCTACACCTTCACCTCCGCCTCCGTCGTCGCCGACGACGACGGCAACCACTATGTCATCGCAACCACCACCGACGGCCGCGAGATCCGCTTCAACGTCACCCAGCAGGGGGGCGTCGGGCCGTTCACCTTCGGCCTCACCGTCGGCCTGACCGACAACGGCCAGGGACTCAAGTGCTTCGGCGCCAACGACTCCGGCGTCTACATCGTCCGCCGAAGCCCCGCCGGCGAATGGAGCACCCAGAAGGTGAACCAGTCCGCCGCGGACGCCTTCGGCATCACCCCCGTCTCGGGCCTCGACAACGACGGCAACCGAACCTTCGCCGGCTTCAACCAGAACGGCACGCCGCTCCGCTACGACATCAACGGCAACGAGATCGCGACCGTGCTCGACGGCGTCGTCAACCCCGACGGCGACCCCGCCGCCCCCACCGCCGTCGCCGACATGCACGTTACGCCCTGGAACGCCTGGCACTTCTTCTACATCGACGGGATCGGCGACCTCCGCGTCGTCTGGACCGCGCCGGGCCTCAACAACTACTTCAACAACAACCTCTCAACCAACTCCGGCCTGCGCAACATCGACGCCACCGGCATCAGCGCCATCACCACCGACTGGCAGGCCATCCACGTCAGCCTCACCGTCGGCGGCACCCTCTGGCACGTCTGGTGGGCGCCCGAACTCATCGGCAACTGGGTCGCCTCCGACTTCTCCGGCATCTTCGGCGCGGACGCCACCAACCTCCGGCCCGACTCCACCGCGCTCCACTTCGACCGCGTCGCCGGCGACTTCTACAACTTCGCCATCCGCAACGACAACTCCGACATTTCCATTTTCCGCTGGGAGTTCGCCCAGGACTGGTCCCACCAGCACGCCATCGGCGATCTGATGCACACCAACGTCTCCGTTCCCGACGGCCAGACCGTCCTCATCGGCGGCCTCAACGGCAACTTCACCTACCAGGGACGCGTCCCCGTCCTCGGTCAGATCCCCGTCCTCGGCGGCCTCTTCACGAGCCGCCCCTCGGAGGACACCACCTCCAACCTCCTCGTCACCATCGAGCCTTTCCTCCAGACGGACGTGTTCGACGACATCTGATCGACCGCCCCCCAATCCGCTCTCCCCTCCAAAGCCCGGCGCGCCCAGCGTGCGCCGGGCTTCTTCTATCGATGCGGCAAGGCGAGCGGTACACTGACCGCGACCGATGGGGGGCGACATGACCGCCGAGCGACACCGCGATCTGCCCAAGGACGAACTCCTCCGCTCGCTCGGTTTCGGCGGCGATGCGGCCCTCTACGACGCCGCGCTCCGCGAGGCCGGCCTGTCCCGACCGCAGAAGCGCGCCATCTCTTCGGCAAAGCGCGGCGACGTCGAGCGAGTGCTGCGCGAACGCTTCATGCCCGTCTGCACGCGGGGCGACTGCCGAGCCGCCGCCGAGCGGCTCGCACGCGGGCGCGCCATCGCCCCCGCAGCCGGCCCCGATTCCTGCGAGGTCTGCGCCGGCTCCGCCAACACCGCCGCCATCGACCGCATGGTCGAAGCCTGCCGAGCCGTCGGTTGGACACGCCTCTGCATCGTCGGCGGCTCGCCCGCCACGCGCGAGGACGTCCGCCGCGCCGTCGCCGGTCGCCTCGACGTCACCTTCGTCGAGGGCACGCTGTCGCGCACCACGCGACAGGCCCGCGACGACACCGCCCGCGCCGACCGCGTCGTCCTCTGGGGCGGCACCGAACTCGCCCACAAAGTCTCGAGCCTCTACTCCGGACCGAAGGTGATCCAGATGGCCAAGCGAGGCGTCGCCGCCCTCGGCGAAGCCGTCACCGAATCCGCACGGCGAGCACGCACGTGAGCCTCACCGCAGCCCGTACTCCTTGAGTTTCCGATACAGCGTCCGCTCCCCGATCCCCAGCAACTTCGCCGCCTGCTCGCGGTTGCCCGCCGTCAGCCGCAGCGTCTCGCGGATCGCCCGCTTCTCCAGCGATTCCAGGCTCGTCCCCGCGAGCGAACCCGCTCCCCCCGCGCCCTCCTCGGCGTCGTCCCCCTCGGCCGACCGCACCTCGTCCGGGATATGCCGCGAGTCCAGCAACACCTCGCCGCGCTTCTCACCGGCCTCGCCCAGCGCGGTCACCACCATGTTCTGCACCACGTTCAGCAGTTGCCGCACGTTCCCGGGCCACGGGCACGCCGTCAGCCGCATCAACGCCGCGTCCGTGATCCCCGGCGTCGGCCGATCCGGCGCGAGTTGCGACGCGTACTTCGCGATCGCGTGCCGCACGATCCGCGGCACGTCCTCGCGCCGCTCCCGCAGCGGGGGCAGGTGCACGTGCGCCCCGTTGATGCGGAAGAACAGGTCCTCCCGGAACGCACCTTCGCGCACCATCCGCGGCAGGTCCTGGTTCGTCGCGCTCACGAACCGCACGTCCGTCTTTCGAGGCTCGTTCGAACCCAGCCGAACGACCTCGCCCGACTCCAGCACGCGCAGCAGTTTCGCCTGCATCGAGAGCGGCATGTCCCCGATCTCGTCGAGGAAGAGCGTCCCCCCGCTCGCGTACTCGAACACGCCCTCGCGGTCGCGCTCCGCGCCCGTGAACGCCCCGCGCACGTGCCCGAACAACTGGTCCTCCAGCAGGCTCTCGGCCTGCCCCGCGCAGTTGAACGCCACGTACCGCGCCCTCGCCCGCGCCGAGTTGCGGTGCACGGCCTGCGCGATCAGTTCTTTGCCCGTCCCGCTCTCGCCCGTGATCAGCACCGGGATGGTGCTCGCCGCCACGGTCTTGACCGTCCGCAGGATGCGCCGCATCGGCTCCGACCCGGCGATGATCCCCTCGAACCCGTCGTGCTGCACGAGGTCGTCGAGCGGTCCCGACTCGTGCCGCAGCAGCACCGTCTCCGCCGCCCGGTTCACCACGCCGCGGAAGACCTCCAGGTCCAGCGGCTTCTCGACGAAGTCGTACGCCCCCTCCTTGAAGGCGGCCCGCGCCGTCGGCACATCGCCGTGTGCCGTCACCATCACCGTCTCCGCGGCGGGCTGGAGTTCCCTTGCCGCCGCCAGCACCAGCAGCCCGGCGTCCGCCCCCTCCGGCCCGACCCGCCTGCCCTCCAGCGTCGCCTGCCCCGCCGACGCGGGCATCCGCAGGTCGGTCACGATGACGTCGAACGCCCCCCCCCGCAGTTCCGCCATGGCCGCGTCCACCGAGCCGACGATCGTGCAGACGTGCCCCGGCCGGCGCAGGGCGTCGGCCATGACCTCCGCGTGGTCCGGCTCGTCCTCCACGATCAGCACCTGGGCCGCCAGCCGACCGCCGCTCTGTCCGTCGCGCTCCGTCATGGGCGCACAGTGTAGAGGGCAGCCCGATCGGCGCGGCCGGGCACGCCGTCACCGCCCTGCCTCGACCGGATCGACCGCCAGCCGCTGGGCCGCGCAGAGCGCGACCGCGAGCGCATCCGCCACGTCCGGCGGCTCGGGCGGCTCGGCCAGCGAGAAGAACGCCTGCACCGCCGACTGCATCTGCTCCTTGCTCGCGTGCCCGAACCCCGTCAGCGACTTCTTGACCTCGTTCGGCCTGTACTCCACCAGCCGCACGCCCGCCGACCGGATCGCCAGCAGCAGCACCCCCCGCGCGTGCCCCATCACGATCGCGGTCGCGGGGTGCTTGTAGTGCGCAAAGAGCGACTCGACGGCGACGACCCCCGGCCGAAGCCGCCCCAGCAACTCCCGGAAGTCGCCGTCCAGTTCCGCCAGCCTCGCCGACACGCTCGCGGCGTCCGGCGGCCGGCGCGGCTCATCCGCCCCTCGCGCCCGCGAAGCACCCAGCCGCAACACCCCCGCCTCGACCAGCGCGGGCCGCTCGCCCAGACCGTCCACGCACCCGTAGCCGGTCAGCCGCAGACCGGGATCGACGCCCATGACGCGCACGCGCACAGACTAGCACACCGCGTTTCGTGCCGCCCGCTCAGGGGCACCCCGCGTTGTAGGCGTTCAGGAAGCAGACGAAGTCCACGGAGTTGATCTTGTTGTCGCCGTTGCAGTCCGCCCTGGGATCGCCCGCCGCGAAGAGATTGAAGAAGCAGAAGAAGTCCAGCGTGTTGATGGTCCCGTCGCCGTTGCAATCGGCGAAGCACGGCTCGCACCGGCTGGTGATGACCCACGTGTCATTGCGCCGCACGCCGTCGTTGCCTCCGAACAGCATCAGCCGCTGGAACACAGGCTCGTAGGTCATGGCGTGGAGCCATCGGGACGACGGGCCGAACCTCGTCCTCTGCGTCCACTCCGTCCCGTCCCACTCCCACGTGTCGCCCCGTCGGGACTCGGCGTCCGACCCGCCGATCAGTTGGACCTTCCCCCGGATCGGGTCGAATGCCATGGCGTGCCCGTAGCGCGCCGTCGGCCCCTCGCCCACGACCTCGACCCACTCGGTGCCGTCCCACTCCCAGGTGTCGCCGAGCCGGGCGCCGTCGTACCCGCCGAATATCACGACGCGCTGCCGCGTCGGGTCGTAGGCCATGCTGTGCCCCATGCGCGGCGGCGGGCCGTCGTTCGCGACCTGCGTCCAGAACGAGCCGTCCCACTCCCACGTGTCGCCCCGGTATCCGACGGTCGATCCGCCGCCGAACATCACGATGCGCTGCCGCGCCGCGTCGTAGGCCATCGCGTGCCAGTACCGCGCCGCAGGCCCGATCGCGGTGCGGAACGACCACGCCTCGCCGTCCCAGCCCCACGTCTCGCTGCTGTAGCCCGCGGCGGTGCTGCCTCCGAACAGGATGACGCGCTGCCGCGCCGCGTCGTAGGCCATGGCGTGGCTGGCGCGTGCCGACGGCTTGATGGGCGCATCCTGCCCGACCTGCATCCACGCCGCCCCGTCCCAGAGCCAGGTGTCGTTGCGGTTCGTCCCCGTGTACCCGCCGAACAGCACGACCCGCTGCCGCGCCGCGTCGTACGCCACCGCGTGACTCGACCGCGCCAGCGGCCCGGTCTCCGCCTCCTTCATCCATGCCCCGGGGTTGGGCCGGTAGAGCGAGATCGCCTCCCCCGTCTCGTTCAGCGTGCGTGCGTTGTTGCGCCCGTTGGTCCCTGTCGGCCGATTGTCGTACTGCACCGCGGGGTTCGAGAAGTGGTTGATCCGAGTCCCGGGCGAGTACGCCATGATCGTCCGGAACTGCTGCCCGCTCGCCCCGTTGAACCGGTGCCCGAGCGAATACGGGTACAGCCCGCCGTCCTCGCATCCGCCGCCGTCGCCCGGCGCGTGGCACGCCCCCTGATTGTGCCCGACCTCGTGCGCGAACGTCATCCCGCCGAGGGCGCAGTCGAACCGCGTCACGCTGAACCCGAGCCACTCCGGCTCCGTCGAGTTGTCGTACATCAGCCACGCCACGCCGCAGTACCACGGGTCGTTCGCCATCAGCAACGCCACGAGGTCCGCGTCGTACTCGTTCCGCCAGTCGTGAACGTAGTCCATGATCCCGTCGGTCGGGTCGGTCACCGCGATCAGGTCGGCGATCATGTCGCCCGAGTCGTTGTACGCCACCTCCGCGACGTGCACCAGGCGCAACTCCAGCTCGATCAGGCTCGCCGTGTACGCCACGTTCGTCGCCGCCACCGAGTTCGCCGTGATCCCCTCGATCGCCGCCGCGCCGCCCGCGCCCAGCCTGGCCTCGGGCGTGTAGACGACCATGATGTCGATCTTCCAACCGTCGCCATCGCACCCGGCCGCACGCTCCTCGCGCGCCGCCGGCGCGCCCATCCCGTGCGCCGCCGCGTCAAGGCCACCCGCGCACGGATCGAACGCGCTCAGGTTGAGTTCCTGCGCGACGTGCTCGCCCTCGGCGTCCAGCCGGACCTGGAACGCCCGCCCGTCGCCCGTCCACAGATTCGCCGAGAGAACGCCGCGCTGCATCGTCAGCACGAACCACCCGTGCTCGTCGCCCCGCACCGTCCCGCTCCACGTCGAGCCGAGGTCCCACCATGCCTCCGGGCGCGCGTGCGCGCGATCGAACTCCACCACGAACTCGGCGTCCTCGAAGAAGTCCATCGACAACGCGGCGCCGGGCGCAAGCCCATCCAGCACGCCCGCGTCCACCTCGACCGGTCGCTCACGAACGACCGTCGCAACGCCCCCGATCCGCTCCTGGCCGACCGGGATCAGGATCGGCTCCGGACGCGGTTCTGCCTCCCGGACCCCCTGAGCCGCGACCGGCACGCCAACGGCCAGAATCGCGACGGTAACGGTGACGAAACGATCGACGCTCTTCATTGGTTCGCCTCCCCGGCAGCCCGCCCCGGACACCGCGCCGCCGACCGGGCCAGACTACCAAAGTCAACCGCTCACCGGAACATCAACGAGCCAAAAAACCTCCCCAGCGGACCGATCGTGCCCCGGTTCGCCCCGCGCAGGGCCTTCTCACCGCCTCTTCCCGCAGGTCCGGCGGCCCGTCGGACCTCTCGGTCGCACTGCCGGCCATTTTCACATCCGTCTCCGAGATACCGGCCCTCCGCGTGAGTGTCCCGACCCGTTCCCGTTCATCCGATCGGGGAGTTCCCCCCCGGCCGGCGTGCGGCCGACACCACACAGGAGTCCAGACATGCGAACCGTGAGCAAGATCGTGATCGCGGCCGCCCTGACCGCGGCCTCCGCCCTGACCGCCCCCGTCAAGGCCCAGAACGACTGGCCCATCACGCCCAGCGACTGGAAAAGCCCGCTGCTGAGCACCTACGGCCAGTACTACGAGGCGGCCGGCGGCCTGCACTTCCACGAGGGCATCGACATCCTCGTCGCCAAGGGCACCAAACTCAACGCGGCCGCCTGGATGAAGGACTACTGGGTCCGCGCCGTCAACGACGACGGGTACAACTCGGGCATCGTGCTCGCCGCGAACAAAGCGGATGAGTACGGCGCCGCCTTCAACCTCTGGCACACCAAGCCCGAGAAGGACCTGCTCGGCAAGCAGGTCACGGCGGGCATGCTCCTCGGCACGATCCAGCAGTTCCCCGTCGCCGCGTCCCTCACCCACCTCCACCTCGACTGGGCCAAGAACAAGGATACCTACGGCGGCTACGGCCTGGGCAAGCCCGCCGACGATCCCCTTCGTCACCTCGCGCCGCCCGCCGAACACAAGGACACGTACAAGCCAACCGTGGACGGCGTGCGGTTCCGCGTCGCCGGGCACGACCGCCTCGGCACGCTCGGCGGTTCCGAAGGGGCGCGAACCGAGACCGAGCGAGACGACAACAACTACTCATTCCTCAAGGTCGCCGGCGGTCCTGGCACCGGGGCCGTCATTGTCGGAGCCCGCGCCGCCACACGAAACACCAAGGACGGCAAGCAGGATCATGACGGCAACGCGGACTTCGACGTCGTCGCAAACGCCTACGACCAGTGGCACAAGGACGGGCGTCGCATCGGCATTCGCAAGGTCGGTTTCCAGGCCAAGGGCGTGACCGGCGGCGCGGATACAGGCGCGGTCACCACAGTCGACTTCCGCGGCCAGTTCCTCGGGACGTCCCAGGACTACGACGCCCTTCGAAACCACGAACTCCTCAGGGCTTTGTTCTCAAACGACGTCGAGACCAACTCGCACGACGGGACGGAGGGCGGCAAGGACCGCAACGCCCGTCTCGCCCACTGGTACACCGTCACCAACGCCGACGGCACCGGCGTCGTCAAGAAGGAGAACATGGCTCTCTACTGGAACTCCAACGTCAGGAAGGGCGAAGGCCGGAAGTGGAACACGCCGAGCAGCGAGGCCAACGACGCCGCCAAGAACGCGCACGCCCTCTTCCCCGACGACTTCTACGACGTTACCATCACCGTCGAGGACTACTCCGGCAACAAGAACACCAAGGTCCAGCGCATCCTTCTCGACAACTTCATCCAGACCGTCGAACTCGAGAAGACCAACTACGCCATGGGCAAGCCCCTCATCATCGAGTCGATGCTCAACTTCCTCCCCGACGCCGGCGTCCCCCTGATGCTCCTCACCGCGCGCCCCGACCGCAACCTCCCCCTCTCCCTCCAGGGCCAGGTCCTCACCTACGCCCCCATGAACAGCGATGGCGAACTCTTCAACCACACGCTCTCGCCCCTCAGCGAGATGGGTTCCTACTGGCTCGTCGCTGACTACGACGGCGACGACTACTTCACCCGCCGGCTCGACGCCTTCGACCGCTTCAACGTCGTCCCCGGCCCCGCGACACTCGCGCTCCTCGGCGGCACGCTCCTCTTCCCCGCACGCCGCCGACGCCTCGCCTGAGGCTCCCCGGGGCGACACGAGAGAGATGCCCCGCACGCCTCGCCGGCGCACACCGTCAAAGGGTGCGCCGGCTTTCCTTCACACTCGCTCGCGCCCGCGACCCGGCGCGGGTCAGCCCCGGATGTGCGCCAGCGCGTGCACCACAGTCCGCGCGATGATGTCGGTCTCCAGGTTCACGTGCGATCCTTCGACCAGACGCCCCAGGGTCGTCCGCTCCAGCGTCGCCGGGATCATCGCAACCTCAAAGACCGCTCGCTCAGGCTCAGCCGAAGCGATCGTCAGCGACACTCCATCCACCGCGATCGACCCCTTCGGCACCACCAGCGGCGTCAGCGACTCCGGCGTGCGGATCCGCACCCGCCACTCCGGCTCGCGCACCACCCGCTCCACCGTTCCCAATGCATCGACGTGCCCCTGCACGAGGTGCCCGCCAAGCAGCGAATCCGCTCGGAGCGAGTGCTCGAGGTTCACCGGCGACCCCGGCGCGAGCGAGCCGAGCGTCGTCCGCGTCAGCGTCTCCGGGACCGCGTCGAAGACCAGCATCGGCAACTCGTCCGGCCTCGCATGGCACGTCAGGCACACCCCGTTGACGGCGATCGACTCGCCCGGTTCAGGCCGGTACGCCCATCCCAGCGGATCGATCCCGATCCGCAGCCCCGCCGGGATCGGCGTGAGGGCATCAACCCGCCCGACTGCCTGAACGATGCCCGTGAACACGCCCACAGCGTAGAAACCCCGCCGAGGAAACGCGCCAATCCCGCCTAGGCTTGACCAACGCGGGGTCAGACCGGATACTGCCGATCCCTGCGGACGGGGCCTGGGCGAATGAACGCCCCACCGGCCCCTCGACCCCCCACCCTCGGACACCCGGGAGGCTGATGCGGATGGCACAGCGTGGCGATCGGAAGCGAATGGCCCGGATGGCACTGTCGGTCGGGCTGGGGGGCCTGCTGACGCTCGCATCCCTCGGCGGCACGACCGGCTGCACCAGCGACGAAGGGGCGTCGTCGTCGGCCTCGGCGACCCGCACCACCTCCGCCCGCTCCCGCGGCGCATCCACGATCGAGGCTCGGCGCAGAGCGTTCCAGGTCAACCACGACGACTGGGGACGCCTCGGCTACCGCCTCGACTGGCGCGGCTTCGCCCACGTCGGCCCGCGCCAGCGCGTCACCCACCTGACTCCCTACGACGACATCGTCGTCGTCCACGAGTCCGGCAGCGTGCTCAGCGTCCTCGAGGCCGACACCGGCGCCGTCCGCAACGCCAACGAACTCGCCACCCCGCTCACGCGGTTCCTCGGCCACGTCCGCGAAGGCTCGCGGGTCATCGTCTCCAGCGAATCCGAACTCTTCGCCGTTGACGTGACGACCGGCAACCTCCTCGACCGAAAATCGCTCGCGAAGGTCGCCAGCACCAGCCCCGTCCTCGCCGAGGGCCTCATCATCAACGGCACGCCCTCCGGCGAAGCATCGGCCTACATGCTCGGCGCGCCCGTTCGCGCCTGGGCCTTCGGCATGGGCGATCCGATCGACACCGACCCCGTCATCGTCGGCGACGCCATCGGCCTCGTCTCCCGCTCCGGCAACGTCGCCTTCCTCGACGCCGCATCCGGCAGCCTCCTCGGCCGCGCTCGCGTCTTCGCGGGCTGCGATGCCACCCCTGCCTCCGACGGCTCCACCATGTTCATCGCCAGCCTCGACCAGTCCGTCTATGCCTTTCACGCCCGTGGCGGAGAACTCGCCTGGCGCGTCCGCACCGCGCGACCACTCCGACAGCAGCCGATCCACCATCAGGGCGTCGTCTACGTCGGGACCGACGACCGCGGATTACTCGCCTTCGACGCCGCCACCGGCGCGGAACGCTGGGCCGCCGCCGGCGTCACCGGCACCGTCATCGGCGTCCGGGCCGGACGCCTGCTCGTCTTCAACGGCCGTGAAGCCTTCACCCTCGACCCCGACACCGGCGACATCGTCGAGCGAGCCTTGCTCCCGGGCGTCGCCATCCTCCGCCCCGACGCCTTCGTGGACGGCAACCTCTACGCCGTCAGCGCGCAGGGCGTCGTCGCCAAGTTCGTGCCTCGCTCCTGAGTCGGCACGCCGTATCATCCGCGCGATGCCGGACCTCGTCCCGATCCGCCGCGCGCTCCTTTCCGTCAGCGACAAGACGGGCATCGTCGAGTTCGCACGCGCCCTCTCGGCGCTCGGCGCGGAACTCATCTCGACCGGCGGGACCGCGCGCACGCTCGCCGAAGCCGGTCTCACCGTCACGCCCGTCGAACGAGTCACCGGCTTCCCCGAGATGATGGACGGCCGCGTCAAGACCCTTCACCCCGCCATCCACGGCGGCATCCTCGCCCTTCGCGACGACCCCGACCACGCCGAGGCCATGCGCAGCCACGCCATCGGCGCCATCGACCTCGTCTGCGTCAACCTGTACCCCTTCGAACGCACCATCGCCGAACCCGGCGTCACCCGGGACGAAGCCGTCGAGCAGATCGACATCGGCGGCCCGGCCATGGTCCGCTCCGCCGCCAAGAACCACGAGTGGGTCGCCGTCGTGACCGACCCCGCCGACTACTCGCGCGTCCTCCGCGAGATCGAGCGTTCCGGCGGCGCGACCACCCGCGTCCTCCGCGCCGGCCTGGCGGCCGCCGCCTTCGCCCACACCAGCGCCTACGACGCCTCAATCGCCGCCTACCTGCGCGGCGCGGGATCGGAGCGATTCCCGGCCCATCTCCGCCTCGCCTTCGAGCGCCTCGCTGATCTCCGCTACGGCGAGAACCCCCACCAGGCCGCCGCCGCGTACGCCTTGCCCGCCTGGACCGGCCCGAGCGTCGTGACCGCCGAGCAGCTGCACGGCAAGCCGCTCAGTTACAACAACCTGCTCGACGCCGCCGCCGCGCTCGACCTCGCCCTCATGCTCGCGGCGTGCGACACGGACCGCGTCGGCGCGTGCGTCGTGAAGCACACCAACCCCTGCGGCGCGGCCCTCGCCGACGACACCACGCACGCCGTCGAACTCGCCATCGCGGGCGACCCCCTCGCGGGCTACGGCGGCATCGTCGCCCTGAGCGCGGAAGTCGACGCTTCCGCCGCCGAGCGCCTCTGCGGCGAGGACGCCTTCTTCGAGGTCGTCGTCGCGCCGTCCTTCGAGTGGGCCGCGCTCGAACGCCTCCGCGAACGCTGGAAGAACCTCCGCCTGCTGCAAACCGGCCACGGCGCACGACCGCCCGGCACGCTCGAAGCCCGCACCATCGCCGGCGGCCTGCTGGTGCAGGAACGCGACGACCGCCCGGGCGACTCCGCCTCGTGGGTCCACGCCGCAGGCCCGGCCCCAACGCCGGAACGACTCGCCGAGGCCCGCGCCCTGGAGGCCGTCGTCCGCGCTCTCTCGAGCAACGCGGTCGCCATCGGCGGCGCGGCCCCCGAGGGGGGGGGCGTGCGGCTCTTCGGCGCGGGCGCGGGGCAGATGGACCGCCTCGCCTCCTGCCGCATCGCCGCCGAGAAGGCCGGCGTCCTCGCACGCGGCGCGATCGCCGCCAGCGACGCCTTCTTCCCCTTCCCGGACGGCCCCCGCACCCTCATCGACGCCGGCGTCACCACGATCGTCCACCCCGGCGGCTCCAGACGCGATGCCGAGACGTTCACGCTCTGTCAAGAGCGGGGCGTGACGTGCTTGACCACGGGTCTGAGGCGATTCCGCCATTGAGGCCGGAGGGAGCAGGGCGAAGGGAAGAGCCTGACGGGGCCACCCGATCCCACGCGCACGGCCCGCGGGCCGGAAATGTGTTGATTGGGCCGGCACGACCTACTATGACGGGGCGGTCGAACGGGTCAAGACCGCCCGAGGGAGCATGAGCCGGTACCTGGACCAGTCTGTCGGGGTTCCGCTGAACGAGGCGGACGGGCTTTCGGAGGACGGGTTGCCTTCGGGGGTATCGCTGTGCCTGCCGCGAAACGAGGGCATGTCGGCCAAGGTCTTGGTGCTGAACCGGCTCTATGTCGCCGTGCGCGTCGTCTCGGCGCGTCGCGCCTTTGCGCTCCTCTTCCGCAATCACGCCGAGGTCATCCACGTCGAGAACGGCAAGTACCTGAACTACGACTTCGCCACCTGGGCCGAGATCGCCGAGCTTCAGCGCGAGTTCGAGCCGGCCAAGCACGACTGGGTGCGCACGGTGCGCTGCGACCTCGCCGTCCCCCGCATCATCCGCCTGCTGGGCTACGACCGTCTCCCGGTGCAGCAGGTGAAACTGAACCGGCGCAATCTCTTCGCACGCGACCGCAACCGCTGCCAGTACTGCGGCGCCTTCTTCCCGACCAGCGAACTGACCATCGATCACCTCATCCCGCGCGCTCAGGGCGGCGGCGACACGTGGGAGAACCTGGTCTGCGCCTGCGTCCCCTGCAATGCCCGCAAGGGCGGCCGCACGCCCGAGCAGGCCCACATGCGCCTCGTCAAGCCCGCCGTGCGCCCCAAGCGCAACCCCATGATCTCGCTCCGCCTCGGCAGCGAGAAGTACGCCTCGTGGAAGGCTTTCCTCGACGAGGCGTACTGGTCCGTCGAACTGCGGTAGCGTGAAAGCAGCGCCTCAGCGCTGCATCCCATCCACGGCGTTCGCCAGTGCGA
Organism: Phycisphaerales bacterium; assembly: GCA_039794165.1. Lineage (GTDB taxonomy): Bacteria > Planctomycetota > Phycisphaerae > Phycisphaerales > UBA1924 > CAADGN01. Next base: position 226,663 of record JBDIVY010000002.1, on the reverse strand, counting down.
AGTCCTTCTCCGTGATCCCGCCCGCGTCGTGCGTGCTCACCGAGATCGTGACCTTGTTGTACCGCACGAGGATGTCCGGGTGATGCTGCACCCGCTCCGCGTACTCGGCCACCTTGTTGACGAACCGCATCGCCTGCACGAAGTCCTTGAAGTCGTAGGTGCGCTGGATCGCCCCGCTCACCTCCGACCATTCGGGCGTCGCGGCGAGGGCCGCCTGAATCTCCGATTCGCTCAGTTTCGTCGTCACGCGGCGCTCCCCTCGCGGTTCGATGGGCAGGAACACCAGTCTACCATGCCCGGCCCGTGAGCGACGACACCCGAGGAAAACCCGTCTCCCGCCACGCCGCCGGGGTCACACGGCTCGCCCCATCACCCACCGGTGCGCTCCACCTCGGCAACGCCCGCACCTTCATTCTGACCTGGGCCATCGCACGCCGTGCAGGCTGGCGGATCGTCCTGCGCGTCGAGGACCTCGACGGCCCGCGCGTCAAGCCGGGCGCGATCCAGTCGTGCATCTCGCTGCTCGAATGGCTCGGCATGGACTGGGACGAGGGTCCGATCGTGCAGTCGCACGACCTCGAACCGCACGTCGAGGCCATGCGCCGCTTGGCAAGGGGGGGGCTCGTCTACCCGTGCGACCTGAGCCGCGCTGAGATCGAGGCCGCGGCCTCCGCACCGCACCACGAACCGATGAACATCGCGGGCGGGACGCCCGCCCCGCCGGGAAGCGGGCGGGAGGCCCGCTTCCCTCCCGAACTCCGCCCCCCCCTCGCCCCCCGCGAGTTCGACGAGCGCGAGACCAACTGGCGATTCGCCGTGCCCACCGGCGCGGTCGGCGTCGTCCGCTTCGATGACGCCTTCGCCGGCCCGCAGGCGCTCTCCCCCGCCGACACCATCGGCGACTTCGTCGTCTGGACCAGACGCGCCCAGCCCGCCTACCAACTCGCCGTCGTCGCCGACGACCGCCGCCAGGGCGTCACCGACGTCATCCGCGGCGACGACCTGCTCGACTCCGCCGCACGCCAACTCTTCCTCTACCGCGCCCTCGGCCTCGCGCCCGAGCCTCGCCACTGGCACCTCCCCCTCGTCGTCGGCCCCGACGGCCGCCGCCTCGCCAAACGCCACGGCGACACCCGCCTCGACACCTACCGGGCACGCGGCGTGCGCCCCGAGCGCGTCGCCGGCCTCCTCGCCCGCTGGTGCGGCATCGACGCCGACGAGATGAACGCACGGGAGTTCAGCGATCGCCTCGATCTTGCTACCATCCCCCGATCACCCGTGGTCATGCGCCCGGAGGACGAACGATGGCTCCTGGAAGGATGAATCGCATCGGCGGGATGGCCCTCGCACTCTGCGCCCTAGGTCTGGCCCTCGCCTCCTGCGCCGACAAGGCCGTCAATGCCAACGTCGAGAGCGTCCAGATCGCGGGCAGGTGGTTCCACCTCGAACTCGCCGCCGACGAGCCGACCCGCATGAAGGGCCTCGGAGACCGCACGTTCATCGAGCCGGACGGGGGCATGCTCTTCGTCTTCCCCACAGCCGCCAAGCGCTCGTTCGTCATGCGCGACTGCCCCATCTCCATCGACATCATCTTCCTCGACCCCAGCGGCCGCGTCGTCGCCATGCATCACATGGAGGCCGAGGAGCCTCGCCGCGAGGGCGAGTCCGACTGGCAGTACGAGGAACGACTCAAACGCTACTCCAGCCGGTTCGATTCCCAGTTCGTCATCGAACTCGCCTGCGGCACGCTCGAATCCCTTGAACTCAAGGCCGGCGACCGCATTCCCCTCGACACCGCCAGGCTGAAGGCACGGGCAAAATAGACCGATAGTCGATCAGGGGTCGGCCCCGGGCGGCGTCGTGGCACGCCGTGCGCGGCCGCGCGCCGGAGGTCGCCCGACATGCGTCAGCAACGGATTCTCCTCGTCGCTTCGCCCTCCGTCCCGCCGAAGGTCCGGGAACGCCTCGGCGCTTTGATCGTCGATGCCTGGCCGAGAGCCGGCCGCCAGCCCTCCATCGTCAACGTCGAGTTCGAGCACCTGCCCGAGGCCCTCGTCGAGCGGCCCATTGCTCAACTCGCCGTCGCCGTGCTCGACGAGAGCGACGGCCGGCCCGGCGTCGCACGCCTCATCGACGACCTCATCGCCGCCCGGACCGCGGGCCTCATCCTGCTGCCCGGCGCGAGCGCAGCGGCCTCGCGCGACCTCGAAGCCGAGGGCGTCCTCGTCGAATCGTGGGACACCAGCCCCGCGACCCTCGCCGCCGCGCTCCACGCACTCTGTCAGCGCGAGTGCATGATCGAACGCCTCTCGCGCGAACTCAACCTCACCCGCGCCGCGCACGGCGGGCTCAGCGGCCAGATGGCCCAACTCCACGAGGAACTCAACCTCGCCTCCTCCGTCCAGCGCGAACTCTTGCCGCGCGAACTCCCGTGCGTCGACGGGCTGGACTTCGGCGTCCTCTTCCGTCCCGCCGGCTTCGTCAGCGGCGACGTCTACGACTGCGTCCGCATCGCCGAGCGCCGCGTCGCCTTCCTGCTCGCCGACGCGGTCGGCCACGGCGTCCCCGCCGCCCTCCTCACCATGGTCATCAGCCGCTCGCTGCGCCGCACGCTCGACGACGCCGGCCTGAGCGGCAACGTCGATCCCGCGGACGCCATGCGCCGTCTCAACCGCGACCTCTGCGGCGCAGGCGCAGGCTCGTTCCAGTTCGCCACCGCCGTCTTCGGCGTCGTCGATGCCGAAACCTGGGAAGTCACCGCCTCCGTCGCGGGGCATCCTTCGCCCCTGCGCCTGCGCGCCGGAACCGTGGACCGCGTCCCCGCCGACGGCCCGCTCCTCGGCGTCTTCGAGGCCGCCGAGTTCGAGCAGTCACGCTTCCGCCTCGCGCCCGGCGAAACGCTCCTCATCTACAGCGACGGCTTCGAGACCGCGTTCCCCACCGGCGGCGACCGCCGATTGCTCGGCAAGCCCACGTCCGCGTACCTCCGCCACCTCGGCGGCCTGGGCAACCGCGCGGAAGCGACCGGCAGCGTCGGCGCCGCACTCCTCGAACTCACCGGCCTCCTCGACGCCCAGTCCGGCTCCCTCCACCAGCGCGACGACGTCACCGCCCTCGCCATCCGCCGAACCGACGCCGCAGCAATCCATCACCGCGCGGCAGCGTGATCTCCGCGCGAGTCCCGCATTCCTTCGCGCTCCTCGTGCCCGTTGTGTTCAACCGCCGTCACGCTCGTCACACCGGCACGGGCGCACGCTTGCGCAGCACCGTGTCCGTCTCGATCAGTCCGTCCTTCAGCCGCACGATCCGCTCGCACCGGTCGGCGATGCTGTCGTCGTGCGTCACCATGAGGATCGTCATCCCCTGCGCGTGCAGGTCCTCGAACACCCGCAGGATCGCCTCGCCCGTCGCCGAGTCCAGGTTCCCCGTCGGCTCGTCCGCCATCAGGATCACGGGCCGCGTCACCAGCGCCCGCGCGATCGCGGCTCGCTGCTGCTGCCCGCCCGAGAGTTCGCGCGGCCTGTGCCCCACGCGATCCGCCAGCCCCACCAGCGCCATCGCCTCTAAAGCACGCCGCCGCCGATCCGCCTTCGCCACGCGCTGATACACGAGCGGCACCTCCACGTTGTCCTCCAGCGTCAACTGCGGGATCAGGTTGAACGCCTGGAAGATGAACCCGACCGTCCGCCCCCGGAAGTCCGAGAGCTCCTCGTCGCTCATGCTCTGGACGTCCTTGCCCGCGAGGTGGTACCGCCCCTCCGTCGGCTGGTCCAGACAGCCGAGCACGTTCATCAGCGTGGACTTGCCCGACCCCGATGCCCCCATGATCGCCACGTACTCGCCACGCCGGATGGTCAGGTCGATGCCGCGCAGGGCCTCGACCATGATCGAGCCGTCCGGCTTGTAGTAGGTCTTCCGGACGCCGATCAGTTCGGCGACGGGCGGAGCGTGTGCGGAATCGGGCATGGGATTGGAGTGTAGGTGTTGAGATGCCCGAGGTTGCGGACGGCTACCCCTCCGCGTCCTCCAGTTGCAGCCCGGCCAGCGCGGTCAGCGGGTCCGGCGCGAACTTGAACACCTTGTCCAGCCCCGTCACCATCAGCACCGACCACACCTCGTCCGTCACCGAGCAGACCCGCAGCGATCGCCCCGCGTCCGCCAGCATCTTCCGCAGCCGAAGCAACTGCGCCAGGTTCGAACTGTTCACGTACGTCACGTTCGCGAAGTTCAGCACCACGTGCGGCATTTTGTTCGGCGGGGCGTCCCCCAGCCGCTCAAACAGCGCGTTGAACTCGTCCGAGAGCGCAGGCTCGTCGGCCAGTTCCGCGACCACGATGCTGTCCGACCATTCGATGGGCATGGGCCGCAGTGTACCGGATCAGGCCCGCCCGGTCAGGCGGGGGTCTCCTCGCCGTCCCCTTCCTCGACGCGTTCCACGGCCACGACCGCGTCCCCCTGCTTCAGGCTGACGACCCGCACCCCCTGCGTCCCCCGCCCGATCATCGAGATCGACGCCGCCGGCATCCGAACCAGCAGCCCGCCCCGGGTGATGACCGCCACGTCGTCCCCCTCGCAGACGCCCACGGCCGCGACCGACGGGCCGTTGCGGGCCGACGTCCGGATGTCCACGCGCCCCTTCCCCCCGCGCGACTGCGAGCGCGGCTTGCCCGTCTCGGGCTGCACGCGGTACTCATCGACGGCCGTGCGCTTGCCGTAGCCGTTCTCCGTCACGGTCAGCAGCGCGAGGCCGCGCTCCAGGAACGCCGGGTCGGTCATCAGGTCGCCCTCGGCGTCGCGCACCATCGGCACGCGCACCGCGCCGATCACCGCGTCCTGATTGCCCAGTTCGATCCCCTTCACGCCCGCCGCCTGGCGTCCCATGTCCCGGGCGTCGTCCTCGTTGAAGCGGATGGCCATGCCGTGCGCCGTCACCAGGATCAGGTCGTCCGACCCCGACGTGAGCAGCGCGTCCAGCAGCGAGTCCCCTTCCTTCAGCCCCACCGCGATGATGCCGGCGCGGTTGACGTTCGCGTACGCCTTCAGCGGCGTGCGCTTGATGATCCCGCCGCGAGAGATGAACGTCAGGTAGTTGCTCCCCGCCTCGAAGTTGCTGATGGCCAGATAGGCACATGTCCGCTCCCCCTCGCGCAGGTCGAGCAGGTTCACGATCGCCCGTCCCTTGCTCGTCCGCGTCATCTCGGGGAGTTCGTACACCTTCAGCCTGAACACGCGGCCTGTGTCCGTGAAGCACAGCAGGTCGTCGTGCGTGCTGGCCACGAACAGGTGCTCGATGAAGTCCTCGTCGCGGAAGTCCGACGCCCGCACGCCCACGCCGCCGCGCCCCTGCGAGCGGTACGTGTTCAGCGGGACGCGCTTCGCGTACCCGTGGTGCGAGATCGTGACGGCCATGTCCTCGACCTGGATGAGCGCCTCGATGTTGATGTCGCCCTCGGCGTCCTCGATCGCCGTACGCCGCTCCGTGCGGTAGCGGGCCTTCATCTCCTCGCAGTCCGCCTTGATGATGTCCAGCACGCGCTGGTCGTCGGCGAGGATCGCCTCGTACCCCTCGATCTCCTCGACCAGCGCGCGGTAGTCCGCCACCAGCCGCTCGATCTCCAGCCCCACCAGCTGGATCAGCCGCAGCGCGCCGATCGCGTCCGCCTGCACCCGCGTCAGCGCGACGCCCGCGGACCCGCTCCGCTCGGCCATCTCCAGCATTCGGGCCGGAATCTTCGGCGCGTGCGGGTGCCCCGCGGGGATGCGGAACCGCCGGGCCATGAGCGCGGCGATCGCCTCCTCACGCGTCCGCGACGCCCGGATCAGCCGGATCACCTCGTCCACGTCGCACACCGCGAAGATCAGCCCCTCCAGCACGTGGGCCTTCTTCTTCGCCTCGCGCAGCAGGTGCATCGTCCGGCGCCGCACCACGTCCACCCGGTGCCGAACGTAGCAGTCGATCAGTTCGCGCAGCCCCAGCGTCCTCGGCTGGCGGTTCACCAGCGCGATGTTCATGATGCTGAACGTCTGCTGCAGGGGCGTGAACTGGTACAACTGGTTCTCGACGACGCGCGCGTCCGCCCCCTTCTTCAACTCGATCACGATCCGCGTCTGCGCCTCGCGCCCCGACTCGTTGCGCACGTCCGCCACGTCCTTGATCCGCTCGTCCCGGATCGCCTCCACGATCCGCTCGACAAGCGTGTTCTGCATCAGCGAGTACGGGATCTCGTCGATCACCAGCACTTCACGGTCGCCCCGCCCCACTTCCTCCACGTGCGTGCGGCCGCGCAGCACCAGCCGCCCGCGCCCCGTGTCGTACCCCTCCACGATCCCCAACCGCCCGTGGATCACGCCCCCGGTCGGGAAGTCCGGCCCCTTCACCCCCAGCCGCGTCACCTTCCCTTCGGCGTCCGTCTCGTCCTGCATCAAATCGCGCAGCGTGATCTCCGGGTTGTCGATCACCCGCGTGATCGAGTCGAAGATCTCCGTCGGGTTGTGCGGCGGCAGGCTCGTCGCCATCCCCACCGCGATCCCCATCCCACCGTTGATCAGCAGGTTCGGGAACTTCGCCGGCAGCACAAGCGGCTCCTGCAGCCGGTCGTCGTAGTTCGGCTGAAAGTCCACCGTGTCCAGCCTGATATCCGCGAGCATGTCCACCGCGGCGTGCGTCATCCGGGCCTCGGTGTACCGCATCGCCGCCGGCGGGTCGCCGTCGATCGACCCGAAGTTCCCCTGCGGATCGACCAGCGGCACGCGCATGCGCCACCGCTGCGCCATCCCCACCATCGTCGGATAGATCACCGACTCGCCGTGCGGGTGATAGTTGCCGCTCGTGTCGCCGCAGATCTTCGCGCATTTCAGGTGCTTGCGACCCGGGCGCAGGTTCAGGTCGTTCATCGCGACCAGAATCCGCCGCTGGCTCGGCTTCAGCCCGTCACGGACGTCGGGCAGCGCCCGGTCCATGATCGTGCTCATCGCGTACGTCAGGTACGAGTCGCGCAGCTCGTCCTCGATCTGCAACTCGACCACGTTGCCGGCGTCGTGCCCGCCCGGAGGGGTCTCGTCGGGCGGGAGAGAAGCGGTGGTGTCGTCGGCCATTCGGGAGGTCTCACGGGGCAGCGCGGGGTGCGGTCGGAACACGCCGGGATGGACCGGAAATCATAGGCAAAACCGCCCCTCGTTTCCTGCGCCGAGCAGCCCCTCCCCGGTGGCACAGGCGTCCCGCCTGTGCCCCATTCAGACCCGCTCACGGCCCCTCATCCGCACGCGCCTCCATCGCCCGAAACGCCTCCGTCAGCGTCAACAAACCCAGCGCGGTCGCCTCTGCCGGCATCCGCTGGTCCCACGGCGCGCTCCGCACCCCGAACGCCGCCCGCTCCCGGTCCGCGTACAGGTGGCACACCATCTCGTCCGCCGTCAACTGGCGCACAAACCGCAGCGATGCCAGCAGCCGTGACAACTCCGGCAGCACCCGCTCCCCCTCCGTCAGCCGCCCGTCCGCGAGCATCGTCGCCATGAACGGCAGCACGCGCACCGTGTGCCAGGTCGGAAGCGGGTTCTCCGACCGCGTGAACACCACGCCCCCCACGAGGTCCAGCGAGTCCGCCGTCGCGTCGCGGTCGGTGAGTTGATGCTCCCACACAAGGTCGCGAACCCCCCACAACGCCTGCGCCGCCGGAACCTCGCCCGACGGATGCAACGCCAGTTCCGCCCACCCCAGCCACGGCAGCAGCGACACCACGCTCGCGGGATCGATCGCCGCGTACACCCCCCGCAGGTCGCGCTCGACCGACTCGGCGTCGCCCAGCCCCGCCCCCGCCCGGATCGCCCGCGCCCAGATCACCACCGCGTCCCGCGCCGACGGCGGACTGCCGAGCGGTTCATGTTCCAACTCGACCATCGCCGCGTCCAGCGCGTCGAGGAAGCCCGCCAGTTCATCGTCCGCGTTCGTGCGAGCGCCGAGCCGCTGGGCAACCACCCACAGCAAGGCGACCGACGCCGCGTCACGAACCGGGTCGGTCTCCCCAGGCTCAACCACGGACAGGTCCGCGAGCAACGACAACGCGAACGACCGGGCCTTCTCCGCGCGGTCCCGCTCCGGCCACGCCGCGTACTCCGCCAGCGCGAACGCCGCCAACCCTTGCTGCAACGGCGGCGCGAACGGCGGCTCCGCACGGCCGGCGGCCGGCAGCAGCGTCCCCACCATCCCGTACCTCCCCGCGTCGCGCCACCGCCGCGCCATCAGGTGGTCCGCGTAGCGATCCGCGAGTTCCCGGAGGTCGCGCGTGCCGAGCAAGGACCGATCGACGAGCCGCCCTCCCCGATACAGGAACACCGGCGGCTCGCCCCTGGCCGGGTGCGCGAGATGCACCGTGCGGAAGCGGTAGAACGCCGCGCTCTCCGTCCGCGCAAGGTCCGCCGGCGTGCGCGCTCCGAGTTGCGGATCGCCGATCGCCCGCGCGACGAGCGACGACAGCTCGATCTCGAATGGCGCGCCCGACGCGAGCATCTCCGCCGGGAAGGTCGCCCGCCACGAATCGCCCGTGCGGACCGCCACACCGTGCAGACCCGGCGAGAGCATCGACGACGGGCTTGCCAGTTCTTCCTCGGTGAGCGGCACCATCGGACCCGCGAGTTCGAGCGTCAGCTCGAGCGTTGGCGCGAGCGCCGCCATCCGCTCGCGCCAGGTCGCGTCGCGCACCACCGCCAGCCGCTCCTCGACCGCCGACATCGCCGCCGCCGCGGCCCGCGCGACACCAACTCCGCCCGCGTCCAGCGAGACCTCCCGCGCCAGCACCGTGCCCCCGAGCCGCACCGTGACGCACGCCCCCCCAACGGGGGAGAGGCCTTCCAGACCCGGCTCAACCTCCCCATGCCTCGGCGCGGCCCAGGCCGCGACCCACGCCTCTACCTGCTGGAACGCCCGCATCGCCTCCGCCGGCGTCGGCTCTCGAAGGCTCTGCACAGCCGGCTGGGCCGCGCCCGCCCCCGTCGCGCCCTGTGCCGCCACGCACAGCGCTGCCACGACGCCACGGGCTGCGTTGCGGAGCGTCAACAGACGCCACTCGCGCCGAGCGTTATCGGGCGACCTGGTGCCGCTGGCGGCCCGCGAGGGGCCTCCGGCACGGCGCGCCGCATCCCGGCACGCGCGTTGAAGCGTGAGTGGCGGATCGACACCGGGAGAACGGGCCTTGAAGTCTCTTCTCACGATCACACCCAACCAGCGCCGCGTTGCCCTGCTGGCGCTGCTCAGTTTCCTCGCCCTGTGCTAGGGCGAGCGGTCTCTTGCCAGTCTAGTTGGCGCGCGGCCGTGCGGGAGGCAGAGAGAGAAGCCCCGGGACTCAACCCCCGGGGTGTTTTTCTGCGCGCCCCGGAGCGCCTAAGAAAACGCCCCGGGTGTCGATCCCGGGGCGAGGGGTTCGAAGCGGTCTGTCGCGGGCGTCAGGGCAGGCGGATCTTGTCGCTGCCGAGGGCGTCGTGGGCGTCCATGCCGCCGCGCTTGGGGCTGGGTGCAGGGCGGCCCGAGTCCTCTTCGCGCTCGTCGCCGCCGGTGGTGTCGCCCCACTGGGCCCGCTTGAGCGAGAGTCCGATCTTGCGATCGGCGGTATCGACGCGCAGGATCTTGACGTCGATCTCGTCGTTCGGCTTGACGACGTCCTGCGGGTTCTCGACCTTGTGGTCCGCCAGTTCGGAGATGTGCAGCAGGCCCTCGAGGTCGTCCTCGAGTTCGACGAAGACACCGAAGTTGGTGATCTTGGTGACCTTGCCGCGCACGACCATGCCCGGCTTGTACGCCGAGGGGATGGCCTCAAGCCACGGGTCCTCGGTCAGTTGCTTGATGCCGAGGCTGATCCGCTGCTTCTCGCGGTCCACGTCCAGGACGACGCAGCGGACGACGTCGCCCTTCTTGACGACCTCGTTGGGGTGGGTGACCTTCTTGGTCCAGGACATGTCGGTGACGTGCAGCAGGCCGTCGATCCCCGGCTCGATCTCCACGAACGCGCCGTAGTTGGCGAGGTTTCGGACCGCGCCCTCGACGATCGTGCCGGGCGGGTACTTCTCGCCGACCAGTTCCCACGGGTTCACCTCGGTCTGCTTCATCCCGAGGCTGATTTCCTGCTTGTTCTTGTCCACGTCGAGGATGACGACCTCCACGCTGTCGCCCGGGTTGAGCACCTCGGAGGGGTGGTTGATCCTTCGCGTCCACGACATCTCGGAGATGTGAACAAGGCCCTCGATGCCGTCGTCCAGCCGCACGAACGCCCCGTACGACATGATGTTGACGACCTCGCCGGTGACGCGCGCCCCGACGGGGTACTTCTTCTCGATCTCCTCCCAGGGGGAGGTCTCCTTCTGCTTCAGACCGAGAGCGATCTTCTCCTTCTCCATGTCGATGTTGAGGATCTTGACCTCGATCTTGTCGTCGATCTTCAGCAGTTCGCTCGGGTGGTTGATCCGGCCCCACGACATGTCGGTGATGTGCAGCAGGCCGTCGATCCCGCCCAGGTCCACGAACGCGCCGAAGTCGGCGATGTTCTTGACCGTGCCGGTGACGATGTCGCCCTCCTTGAGCGTGGAGAGCAGGCGCTTCTTGGCGGCGTCGCGCTCCTCCTCGATCAACTTGCGCCGGCTGATCACGATGTTGCGCCGCTCGGTGTCGATCTTCAGGATCTGCGCCCGCACGCGGCGGCCGACGAAATCGCCGATCTCGTGCGGCCTGCGGATGTCCACCTGGCTCGCCGGCAGGAAGACCGGCACGCCGATGTCCACCAGCAGCCCGCCCTTGATCTTGCGCATCACCTGCCCCTCGACGACGTCCCCCTCTTTCGTCGAGTCGATGATCCGCTGCCAGTTCAGGATGCGGTCGGCCTTGCGCTTCGACAACTGCACCAGACCGCCGTCGCCCTCGATGTTCTCGAGCAGCACGTCCACCGTCTCGCCCGGCTTGATCTCGAGGTCGCCGAACTCCTCGCGCGGCACCAGACCCTCGCTCTTCAGCCCGACCTCCAGCACCACGTCATCGCCCGCGAACCCGATGATCTTCCCCTTGATGATCTTGCCCGGCGTGAGGTCCGCCAGGTTGTCCACGAGGAAGGCGTCCATGTGCGCGTCGGCGGGCGCCGCGCCCAATACCTCCGCCAGCAGGCGGTCCGTCTCCGCGTCCGTCAGTCCCAGCGATGCGATCAGCGTTTCGTCAACCATGGTCTTCCTTCGTATTGTCGGGTCTGCCCCTTCGCCCCGCGGTCGGCGTGCGGGAAGTCGGTGCGAACCCCGCGCCGGCGAGCCTTCGCCCGTCGGTGCGCCCCATCGGGGCTGTTGCTGGCAGGTGGGACCGCCTCCGCGCGCGCGGAAATCACCGAGCGGGCCGACCACCGAGAGCAGGACGGTAGCCCGGCGCAACCGCCAAGGAAAGGCGTTTACGCCCCTCCCGCTCCATGCCCACCTCCGCCCAACGCGAGCAGCAGGTCCGGCAGCGCGTGGTCGAACGCCCCTCGCGTGAGGACCTCGTCCGCCCCGGCGTCCCGGGCCGCCTGGAGCCGATCCTTCTGCACGTGCGGCCCGGACGCCACGACCCGAACCCTCGGCCCCCCCTCCACCCGCGCCAGAGCGATCAGGTCCAGCCCGGCCTCCGCCTCGAGGTCCACGATCAATGCTCGCACGGGCGAGTCCGCCAGCCGTGCACGGAGCATTTCCGCGTTCCGGGCCGGCCGGCACGGGACACCGAGCGCATCGGCGGTCGCCTTGATGCGGGTCGCCCACAGGAGGTCGGCAGCGGCGTAGAGTATCACGGTCGTTCCGGGGAAGTGGAGAGGCCTACCGTACAGACTTGGCCGACGCCAGGCGGGCGCCGGAATCCGGCCGCGGCGTCGCACCGAGGCGAACACCACGCAGCCGTTTGGAATGTTCGGCTCGCCGACCGCCGATGACAAGGTCGGTAGACAACACCGGCTCGCCCGATCGTCGGCGAGACCGGGGCATGGCACACCCGGACGTTGCACCCATGACACAGACAGCGACTCCCGCCGCGAAGCCCGCTCCCGCCGTCGAGCGAGACCCCATCTTCGACGAACTCGGCTTCCCCACCGACCCCGACAACCTCTACCTCCAGACCGTCGACACCATGCTCCACGCGGCCGAGCTGCTCGACCTGCGGCACCGCGTCCGCATCATCCTCGCCCAGCCCAAGAACGAGACCATGGTCCACTTCCCCGTCCGCATGGACGACGGGCACCACAAACTCTTCAAGGGCTACCGCGTCCAGCACAACAACGCCCTCGGGCCCTACAAGGGCGGCCTGCGCTTCCACCCCGACGTCCACCTCGACGACGTCAAGGCCCTCGCCCTCCTCATGACCATGAAGTGCTCTCTCGCCCGCGTCCCCTTCGGCGGCGGGAAGGGCGGCGTCAAGGTCGATCCGCGGGCCCACTCCGCCACCGAGATGGAGCGCATCACGCGACGCTTCACGTCCGCCATCATGCACCTCATCGGCCCGGACTTCGACATTCCCGCGCCCGACGTCGGCACCAACGCCCAGCACATGGCCTGGATCGCCGACACCTACATGATGAGCCAGCCCACCAACACGCCCAACGACGCCCTCCGCGTCGTCACCGGCAAGCCCGTCGAGTTCGGCGGCTCGCTCGGGCGCGAGAAGGCCACCGGGCAGGGCGTCGTCGACGTGCTCATCGAGATGCTTCCCGAACTCGGCATCGAACTCAAGAGCATGCGCGTCAGCATCCTCGGCTTCGGAAACGTCGGCTCCTGGGCCGGCCGAATCCTCGACGAACTCGGCGCGAAGGTCGTCGCCGTCATGGACCACACCGGCGCGATCCGCAACGACGAGGGCTTCGACTGCGAGGCCCTCGCCGGGCACGTCGCCGAGAAGGGCGGCGTCGCGGGCTTCGGCAAGGGCACCGGCTCGGGAGGCAGCCCGCGCCTCGGCGGCCAGCCCATCTCCGCCGACGAGTTCTACAAGACCTCCGTGGACGTCTTCATCCCCGCCGCCCTCGAGCAGATGATCAAGGAGCGCGAGGCCCGGATGCTCGAATGCAAGGTCGTCGTCGAGGCCGCCAACGCGCCCACCGTCCCCGCCGGCGACCGCGTCCTCAGCGAGCGAGGCATCGAGGTCATCCCGGCCATCCTCGCCAACTCCGGCGGCGTCACCGTCTCCTACTTCGAGTGGGTCCAGAACAAGTCCTGCGTCACCTGGGACGCCGAGACCGTGGACAAGGAACTCAACCGCCACATGGTCATGGCCGCGCGGCGCACGGTGCTCGCACGCCAGCGATTCTCGTGCGACATGCGCACCGCCGCCTACGTCGCCGCCCTCGACCACATCGGCAAGGTCTACGCCGTCCGCGGCATCTTCCCGTAAGCCGCTGGCAACCGCCCCATCACACGATCCAGGCTCGCCCTCTCGCACGGCGGGCCTGTTTCATTGGGCCGCGCGCTCACGTCTTGAACTTCAGCTCCATGTCCTGCCGGAACTCCTCGCTCTTCCCAGGCGCGATCGTCGCCCACCGCCACCCTTCGCTCCCCACCAGCATCCGCGACACCAGCATGATCTGCCCCGTGTGGTACGCGCAGTGCCCCACCGCCCGCGTCACCGCCTGCGCCACCGTGTGCGGCTCCCCCCGGATCGTCACCACCCGCCCCAGGTCCGCATCCGTCAGCGACCCGACCGCCCCCAGCGCGGCCGCCCATCCCTCCTCCCAGATGGCCATGAGGCGGTCCCGCGACTCGTGCCCCACCACGAACTCCGCGTCCCGGTGCCGCCACGGCTTCTCGCCGTCCGTGGTCAGGAAATCCGTGAACCGGCTCCGCAACGACCCGGCCAGGTGCTTCATGATGACCGACACCGGGTTCGTCCCCGGCGCTACCGCGACGTGCAGCCGATCGTCCGGCACCTGCCCGGCCGCGTGCTCGGCCCAAGCCTTCTGCTTGCGGAACTCATCGAGCCAGGCGGAGAGGACGGCGTTGAGTGTGGGTTGCATGAGCGAGGATATGGAGCCGCGAACTGACGGCACAGGCCTTCTACACTGGGGAATGGCGGGGTTCCTGATCCGCGGAGTGCGCCAACAGACAGTGCGGCAACTTACGGTGGGTGCCCGCCGCGCCGGCCGGTCATTGGAGGGCGAGATCAGACTCATCCTCGAGCGCGAAGCCCGTTTGCTGTCGATAGACGAGGCGCTCGAGCGCGCCAAAGGGATTCGCGAGACCCCCTCCGGCCGCGGGTTCGACGACAGCGCGGACGTGCTCCGCGAGGATCGCGAGCGGTGAGCGAATCGGTCCTTTCGTGGTTCTCGCGCGGTCGATCAGAAGCGCCCACTCATCTGGCCTGCGCCCTCGTTAGCACGTCCCGGTAAGGCCCGCGCGCGGAAGTGCCCCCCGAAGGACTCGAACCTTCAACCCGCTGATTAAGAGTCAGCTGCTCTACCGATTGAGCTAGGGAGGCAGCGGGGCGGGCGGCCTTGCCGGTCGCCCTCCGCCGTCCGGGGAGAGTATACCGCATCCGCCTGCGGCGGCGAGGCGGGGGTGAGGCCGAAGGGCAAAGGCCGAAGGCCAAAGGGCAGAGGCCGATGGGCCAAGCCCGAGGCCGAAGGCTCGGGGGGCACATGCCGCGGCGTCCCCCGCCGGCCTTCCCAACTCCCGCCTCTCCAACTCTCCCTCCCGCCTTCCCCCTTTGGCCTTTCGAACTCCAGCCTCCGGCCTTCCGCCTCCGGCCTCGCCTCATTGACTGTCCCCGGCTCTCCGCGTAGCGTTGCGGTCCCCGGGCGGGCCTGTTTTCTGCCGGTCGGGCGAGTCCCGGAGTTGCCATCATGCTTCCCACCCATCGCCAGAGCCATGGCCGATCCCGTCGGCGCCGTTCGCACCACGCCCTGCGTCCCGAGCGGCCCACGGTCTGCCCCCTCAGCGGCATGCCGAAACTCCCCCACCGGGCGTGCAAGGAGTCGGGGTACGTGCGGCCGGGCCTGCGCATCCGCGTGCCCAAACTCGGGATCGGGACGCCCAGAGACTGAGAGACAGCATGAGGCTGGCCATCGACGTGATGGGCGGCGATCACGCGCCCGACGCCATCCTGAAGGGCTGCGTTGACGCCCTGCCGCTCCTCGCCCCCGATGACCACCTGATTCTCGTCGGCCCGCCCCGCATCATCGAGGACTACCTGCACGAGCGGGCCATCCGCGACCCACGCCTCTCGATCGAGACGGCGGAGCAGGTCATCACCATGGACGACTCGCCCGCCAAGGCCGTGCGGGCCAAGCCCGAGTCCTCGATCGTGAAGATGGCCCTGCTCGGCTCTCGCAAGCACGAGCAGCCCGCGGACGTGGTGCTCTCGGCGGGGAACACCGGCGCGTGCGTCTCGGCCGCGATCATGCACATGAAGCGGCTGCCCGGCGTCCACCGCCCCGGCATCGCGGTCACCATCCCGGCCTTCCACGGGCCGGTGGTGCTGTGCGACGCCGGCGCGAACCCCGAGCCGCGCCCCGCGCACCTCTGGCAATACGGCCTGATGGCGGAGACGTACTCGCGCGTGGTGCTGGGCATCGCCAGCCCGCGTGTGGGGGTGATGAACATCGGCGCGGAGGAGGGCAAAGGCTCCGACCTGGTGCGGGAGACCCGCGACCTGCTCCGCAAGACCCCCGGGATGAACTTCGTCGGCTACGTCGAGGGCCGGGACTTCTTCGACGGCGTCGCGGACGTGATCGTCACCGACGGCTTCGTCGGAAACACGCTCCTGAAGATGGCCGAGGGCCTCGCCAAGAGCCTGTTCACGGCGATCGCGCACGAGGTGCTCGCCGCCGACCCCGAACTGGCGATGCAGTTCGAGCCGATCGTGAAGCGGATTTACACGAAGAACGACTACCACGAGTACGGCGGCGCGCCGCTGCTGGGCGTGAACGGCGGGTTCTTCATCGCGCACGGTTCGAGCGAGGCGCGTACCATCCGTGCCGCGGTCCGCAACTGCCGCGACTTCGTCTCCAGCCACGTGAACAAGGCCATCGTGGCGCGGCTGGGGGAGGTCGCGCATCTCGTGGAGCCGCAACGGGAGCACGCATGAGCAGCCCGAACCCCGCGATCGGCGTCCGGTTCGCGGGCACAGGCTCGGCGGTACCCAGGCGAGTGCTGACGAACGCCGACCTCGAGAAGGTCATGGACACCTCGGACGAGTGGATCGTCCAGCGGACGGGCATCCGCGAGCGGCACGTCCACGACCCCGAGGCGGGCGAGGGCACGGCCCCGCTGGGCGCGGAGGCCCTCACCAAAGCCATGGCCGAGGCCGGTGTTGCCGCGAGCGAACTGGACTTGATCGTGGCGGCCACGATGTCGCCGGACATGCCGACGCCCGGCGTCGCCTGCATGATCGCCGATCGGGTCGGCGCGGGGCAGATCCCCGCATTCGACATCTCGGCCGCCTGCTCGGGCTTTGTGTACGCCCTGAACGTCGCCGAGTCGATGATGCGCTCCGGCGGCTACCGCACGGTCGGCCTCGTCGGCGCGGACTGCCTCACCCGGCACGCGGACTACTCCACCATGGGCCGAGGCACCGCGATCCTCTTCGGCGACGCCGCCGGCGCGGTCGTCCTGCAACGCACCGACGACGCTTCCAAGGGCCTCCTCGCCCAGATCATGCACTCCGACGGCGGTGGCGCGCGGCACCTCTACATCCCCACCCACCGCGGCCACATGACGCCGGGCGACGAGTTCGACGAGCGCAAACTCGGCGTCGTCCAGATGCACGGCCCGGCCGTCTTCAAGTTCGCCGTCAGCACCTTCCCCAACCTCATCGAGGAGACGCTGCGTCGTGCGGGCCTCTCCTCCGAGGACGTGGACCACTACGTCTGCCACCAGTCCAACTCGCGCATTCTCGAGGCCGCCCGCGAGCGCTTCGGCCTGCCGCGCGAGAAACTCCACGTGAACATCGACCGCTTCGGCAACACCGTCGCCGCCTCGTGCCCGCTGGTGCTCGACGAACTGAAGCAGACGGGGCGCCTGCGCGAGGGGCAGAAGGTCATGTTCCTGGCCTTCGGCGCGGGCCTCACCTGGGCCAGCAGCTTGTGGCAGTTCTGACTGCGCGGGCATCGCCCCTACAGTCCCCCATGAACCCGATCGTCCTTCTTTGCCCCGGGCAGGGCGCGCAGGCCGTCGGCATGGGGCGCGCCTGGCATGACGCCTCGCCCGAGGCACGGGCCGTGTTTGACGACGCCGAGCGCATCCTCGGCTCGCGGCTCGGCGCGCCGCTTCGCGCTCTCTGCTTCGACGGCCCGGCCGACGCGCTCAACCGCACCGACGTCTCGCAGCCCGCGATCTTCACTGTTTCCGTCGCGTGCCTTCGCGGGCTGTGCGCGGCGTGGGGCGTCGCGCCGGACGAACTGCCGCTGGCGGCCGCTGCCGGCCTCTCGCTCGGCGAGTACACCGCGCTCCACGCCGCCGGCGCGATCGCCTTCGAGGACGCGCTCGAACTCGTCACGCTCCGCGGCCGCGCCATGCAGGACGCGGCGGAGGCGACGCTCTCCGGCATGGTCGCGCTCATCGGCGCGGACGAGGCCCAGGCGCAGGCCGTCTGCGACGCGGCCCGGGGCGCGGACGTGCTCGTCTGCGCGAACTTCAACGCCCCTGGCCAGGTCGTGCTCAGCGGCTCGTCGGCGGCGTGCGAGCGGGCCGTGAAGGCGGCCGAATCGATGGGACTCCGCGCTCAGCCGCTGGCGGTCGCTGGCGCGTTCCATTCGCCGCTGATGGCCCCCGCCGCCGAACGCCTCGCCGAGGCCCTCGCCCGCACCACCATCCGCCCCCCGCGCTGCCCCGTGCTGTCGAATGTGACGGGCCTGCCGCACGGCGGGGCGAGTGATACCATTCATGGTGGCACAGGCGTCCCGCCTGTGCCCAGGCCGGACGCCGACTCCATCCGCCAGCGGCTCGTCGAGCAGTTGACGCGGCCGGTCCGGTGGTCGGACTGCGGCCGATGGCTCGCGGCCAACACCGCCGCGGCCGCGATGCACGAACTCGCCCCCGGCCGAACCCTCGCCGGGCTGATGCGACGGATCGACCGGGGGTTGAAAGTGGAGGCGCACGATGTTCCGAGCGAATGACCGATCCAGCCTGACGGCCCGCGGCTTCGGGCTGGCGTGCCTCGTCGCTTCGATCTCCGTCGGCCTCGGCGGGTGCAGCAAGCCGCCGCCCCCCCCTCCGCCGCCGCCGCCGCCCGCGCCGCCCCCCCCTCCGCCGCCGGAGCCGGTGGACGCCCGCGCCGTGGTGCAGGCCCTCAACGCCAGCGCGGCCGTGCAGTTCGTCGAGTCGCAGTCGCCGGTTGATCGCTCGCTCGCCGAGGCCGTCATCCAGCTCGCTGACGCCTTCGCGCGAGGCGACGCGAGCGCTGCCCGGCGGCTGCTGGACAAGCCCGCGCAGGGCGTGCTGGACTCGCTCGTCGCTTCCGACGAGTGGGCCGAAGCAACCTCCCGCATCGAGGCTGTGCGCATCGTCTGGATCGACGACTACGCCCGGTTCAGCGAGTCGCCCACCGCGGCGTCGGTCACGCTCGCCATCCAGGAGCCGGGCGCGTCGTACGTCCTCCGCTGGGACGGCTCGCGCGTCTTCGACTCCTGGGTCTTCGGCGGCGCGCCCGCCACGCCCGAGGTCCGCATCCGCGCCACCGCGTGGGACGGCCTGTCGCAGTCGGACTACGAGTCCGCCGGCGGCATGGCGCTCGCCGACGGCGGCAACCCCTTCGGCCTCCCCGAAGAGGTCCTGGCGCAACTCCGCGCGATGGGCCTCGACCCCGACAACCTCGACCTCGACGCCATCGAGAAGATGCTCGCAGACCTGGGCGACCAACTCCCCGAGGACGTCGTCCGCCAGATCCGCGAACTCATCCGCAAACTCCGCGACGCGGGCATCACGCCGGGCGCGACGCCGGGCGGCACGCAGCAGGAAACCGAGCGCGATCCACGCCGCAAGAACACCCCCGGCGGCCCCATCACCGTCCCCGGCGGCTGATCGCCCCACGCATCGAACCCTCGCCAGGAGAGGCACGCCATGACCAACGCCGACGACGCCCGCGTGGCGATCGTGACCGGCGCAAGCCGCGGCATCGGGCGCGCCGCCGCCCTCCGACTCGCTCGCGACGGACGGCGCGTCGTCCTCGTGGCCCGCTCCGAGGGACCGCTTACCGAAGTTCGCTCGGCGATCGAGGAGGCGGGCGGCTCGGCGTGGGTGAAGCCGGTCGACGTCGGGCACGCCGACGCGCTCGCCGCCGCGATCGAGGAGGTCGCCGGCGAACTCGGCCGGCTCGACATCCTCGTGAACAACGCCGGCATCACGCGCGACAACCTGCTCCTGCGCATGAGCGATGCCGAGTGGGACGAGGTGCTGCGTGTGAACCTGACGAGCGCGTTCGTGGCGATCCGCGCCGCCGCACGCCCCATGATGAAGAACCGCTTCGGGCGGATCGTGAATATCGGCTCCACCAGCGGCCTGATGGGCAACCCCGGACAGGCGAACTACGCCGCGGCCAAGGCCGGACTCGTCGGCCTCACCAAGACCGTCGCCCGCGAACTCGGCTCGAAGGGCATCACCTGCAACCTCATCGCCCCGGGCTTCGTCGAAACCGACATGACGGCGGGCCTGCCGGAAGCGATCGTCGAGAAGGTCAAGGAGACGATGGCGGTCAAGCGGCTCGGGACGCCGGAGGACATCGCCGCGGCCGTGGCCTACGCGACCAGCGACGACGCGGAGTACCTGACCGGGCAGGTGATAGCCGTGGATGGGGGGTTGACGATGTATTGAGGAGGAGGCGGAATGCGGAGATCGCGGAGCGGGGACTGGGTTGAGAACCCTTGCTCCCTTGATCCCTTGATCCTTCCCCATGTGCCATTTGTCCCCTGATGCCCGGTGTCCAATGCCCGGTGCTTCTCTCGCCCTTTGCCCTCCGTGTTCTACGGATTGTGTGAAGTCCTCTCGCGTAGGGAGGAGGGGTTAGGAGAGAAGCCGCGACGGAGTGGCGGGCTACCCGAGTCGCACGAACCTCACACAATCCGCATCGCACCCCGCCCGTTTCCATACGTCGAGGGAGGGATCAAGGGTTCAGCGGGGTGTTCGCGAATCGGCGAGGTCCACGATCGTCTTGCGCTGGGCCAACAGCCGTTCGTGCGAGTCCCGGACGAACCGATGGATCGGGGAGTCGAACAGCGTTCCCGTGAACACGCCGTCATGGCAGTCGAGGCGAGCCCGTACGGACTCGTGCTCCTCGGTCCAGGCGGGCATCTGCCATGGCGGCCGGTCCAGGAGCCTGTTCACAGCCGCGGCGTCGCGCAGCAGCGAGAGCTGCGCGAGCGTCGGGTCGCCCGGGTCGAGCATGACCGTCCATGACGCGAGGCACGACGAAAGCAGCGGCTCCGCTTCGGCGTAGTCTCCGTTGCGCGCGAGCCAGAACCCGAGCGTCGTCCGCCACATGAGTGATCGCAGGTCGGTTCCGCCGCTGGCCGCTCCTTCGGCGATGATCGCGCGGGCCGAGCTCACACGCTCCGACCACAGGAGTCGATCTCGCTCGTGCGCGGTGACGAAGGGGCTGCCGAAGAGCGTGTCCATCCAGTGGAGGATTCCGATGTACTCCTCGTCCAGTCGGTTGGCTCGCATCGCCCGGAACATGTGCGACACGGACGCGAGGTACCGCCGGCCCTCCTCTCGCTGTGCCTCGTTGCTCCACAGCCTGGCCTCGGCCGCCGCTGCTTCCCTTCGCCGTTGCTGCGCGTCCGCGCGTGCGATCGCGAGCGTGGCGCCTCCCGCGCTCCCCCCGAGCAGCACGGCGGACAGAAAGACCGTCGCCACCGGGTGTCGGCGTCGCCAGAGCCAGCACAGGTGGAACGCCGATGGACTCTGGCTCCAGACCGGCCTGTCCAGGAGCCACGCCTCCAGGTCGTGCGCGAGCTCCCCGGCGGAGTCGTGCCGGTCGGCAGGCAGCGGGGCCATCGCCCTCGCACAGACGCGGCTCAGCACCCGATCGATGCGGCGGGCGTGCAGGCACGCGCAGGTGCGGCATCGCGGCGCCGACGCGCTGTGCGTGGCGGCGATTGCCGCGGGCGTAGCGCCGCTTGCATACTCGCCCGTGAGAAGATAAAAGAGCAAAGCCCCGAGAGCATAGATGTCGGACGCTGGCGAAAGGCTGCCCGGCTCCCGCCGGAAGCGTTCGGGCGCCATGAAGGCCAGATTGCCCGCCGGCGTCGTGGACTCCGCGCGATCTTCGCCGTGGTTGGCTCCGATGCGCGTCGCCAGGCCGAAGTCGGCGACTCGCGGCACACCGACGGAGTCGATGAGGATGTTCTGCGGCTTCAAGTCGCAGTGAAGCAGTCCGGCGCGGTGCGCCGCCTGGACGCCCAGCGCCACGTCCTTCACGATCCGAGCGGCATCTCGGGGAACGAGGCTGCGCCTGCGCGTCGTGAACCATGTCTCCAGGTCGGTGCCTTGGACGAGCTCATAGACGACGAAGGCGAGACCCTCGCTCGTCGTCCCACGGTCGAGAACGCGTACGACGTTCGCGTGGTCGACGCGCCGCGCCTTGATCGCCTCGTCCAGTTCCGCCCCTTGCGTTCCCGCGCCCTCCGGTCGCTCGTAGATCACCTTGACCGCGACCAGGGCGGCCGCGTCGGCATCCGAGAGATGGCGATCTCTCCCCACATAGACGACCCCCGTTGAGCCGGAGCCGATCTCGCTGGTCAGCTCGTATCGCGGCCTCCCGTCGGCCAACCTCGGACCGATCTCGAAGGGCAGTGGGAGGGAACCGAGGTGGCGGAGAGACCGGCCGACCGCGCTGGTGTCGAGCACGGCCTCGTTGAGCAATGCACACTCCCGGACCGCACCTTCCAGCGAGGGGTGCTCTCCGATGAGCGTTTGAACCGCCTCGAGATGCGTCGCACCGGACGCGACGAGCGAGCGGAGGGCAAACTCGATGGCCGTGTCGAGCGCAGCTGGCATCTCGGCAAGCCCCGAGATCGCACCGAGATACCGTTCGAGTTTCACCGCCTTGCCCTCGGCCATGAGAGAGCGAGCGTCGAACTCGATCACGTCCGCGAGCGCCTCGGATTGCGCCGGGAGAGCCGGCACTCCGGCGTGGGCGTGAGCAACGCTCGCGTTCACGTTCGTCCGCGTTCCGCCGCAGATTGATGCCATCAACGACTCAGTAGTTTGCTCCATTGGCCGCTCCTTGGCCGCTGTTGAACAGGTGCTCTCTCAGACGCTGTCTGATGCTCTGCCAGCGCTTTCGCACGGCCGTGGGAGCCATGCCGAGAACGCTCGCGGTGACATTGTGGGGTGTGCCGCGAAGCCACAGCACGAGAATCTCGCGGTCGATCGGGTCTCGCAGAGCACGGACCGCCCGGTCGAGTTCACCGCCGGACGACATCTCGGACTGCATCGGGGCACGCCCCCGCCGGCGCTCGTCATCCGCGACGAGTTCACCGTCGGGTCTCTCGACACGACCGATACGCGCCGTTGCCCGCGCCTTGTCGGCGATTGCCGCGATCGCTATCCGGCTGACCAGCGAGCGCAACTGCTCCTCCGTGCAGATGGACAGTCGTCCGAGCAGCACGTACCGGTCGAGCCGGCGTCCGACAGTCGAGAGAATCTCCTGCGAATCGTAGAGCCTTCTGACCCGCGCGCTGAGTTTGCCGCGAATGCGCCTGCGGAGCTGCGGCCCGAACGCGACGAGGAACGCAGCGACCGCCTCGCGGTCGAGCTCCCGGAGCGTCCGGCCACTCGGACTGTGCAGGCTCGCAGTCCACTCCAAGCCCGCCCAACTCCCTGATTCGGCCTTCACGGTGCCCTCCCCCGCTCACCCCCGCAACACGGGTGGCATTGAGATCACGCCGCGCATCTCACTCACACGGGCGCCCCGGGGAGCGATCTGACCTTGGAACAAGGCATCGCCGGTTTCGCCGCGCGTGTGCTGAACGCCAAGGAGCCCGACCATGCAATCCCCCTGTGGAGACCAGTCTACTGACCGGCGAGAGGCCGTCAAGAGGGAACTGACCGCCGGAACTCGCAGGAAGACCCGAAAACGACGGCTGGCGGCACCCCACCGTTGCGGTCGCGGACCACGGATGGCCGCGCTTGGCCTCGGGCTGGCGCTGGGCCTCGGCCCGGGTGCTTGGCCCGACGGCGCACAACGATGCCGAGCGGCTCCTACGGCGTCGGCCCAGAGCGATCCCCCAGAGCCGGAGCCGGCGCCAGATCTCTGGATGGACCTGTTCGAATGGCTCCTCTGCAAGCTGTACGAGTTGCTGGGTGGAGACTGCTCCGACCTTGAAATCGCTTCACAACCCGAACTGCAGATGAACCTCCTGGCCGAGAAGTACTGGTCGCTCAGCCAGGGGTTCCAGCCGACCGATCCGGCAGGGGCGCGAGAGTGGATCGAGGAACTGCACGGGCTTGTGACCGAGCACGCCTCGGAGTTCGTCCCTGGCGCGGCTGACTCGTTCTGCTCAACGCTCGAGTGCATGTACGCGGACGCCGGCGGCGACCCGGGCGACCTGTGAGCGCTGCGCGGATCAACCGGCGCGTCCAGACAACGGATCCGCCCGATGCGGGGCACGAAATGCACGTGCGCGCTCGACTGCAAGGGCTGATCCAGGGTAGATCGAAGGCACGAGTCGCGCGTGTGCTCGGCGTGTCGCCGGCCGTGCTGAGCAGGTGCTTGAAGTCCGGCCGAATCCCGGTCGCACTTGCCGCTCAAGCATGTCGCGTATTCGGGGTGTCGCCGTCATGGTTGTTGCTGGGAGATGGATCGCGCGACGCGACTCGCCATCAGGCGGAGCATCGCGATGACACGACGGTGCGATGCAGTCTCCTCACCTTGTCCGAACGAATCGGCGAGGCGCGCCGCGCCCTCGATCGAGTGGAGTCGAGGTTGGCGCGGCTCGACGCCGAGTTCACCGCGCCGGGATCGCAACCGTGCTGCACAAGGTCACCGCCGTCCGTTCAGCGAAGCGCGGCCAGCCGGCGCTCTTCGTCGTCAACTTCAGCGTCGGCGGCGCCACCGTCTTGTTAGCCGCTCCGCGGGCGAGCAGGGCAAGAACGCCGAGCGGGGCGAGAGCCTCAGCCTCGATGCATGAACAACAGAACACGCAGAGCGCCGCAGGAAGTCGCGGCTTGAGCGATGCTGCGGGCGGAGGCCCTCGGTTCTTCCCTCGCCCGCCCGGCGCCACGGCGCGCTTCGAGCCTCACTCGATCCCGTTCCTCGCGGCCTCCTCCATCGCCTCGCAGAAGCGATCCACTTCTTCGAGCGTGCTGTAGACGCTGGGCGAGACGCGCAGGCCCTCGAACTCGTCGTGGACGATGGCCGTCGTGAAGATGCGGTAGCGATCCCACAGCCACTGATTGAGGTTGTTGGAGGGGATGCCGTCGATCTGGACGGTGCCGATGCCGCAGGCGAGGCCGGGCTTGCGGCTGGTGTGCAGGCGCACACGATCCAGCGGCGTGAGGCGCTCCATCCAGCGTTCGCGCAGGTGCACCATGCGCGCCTCCTTGCGCTTCGGTCCGAGGCCCTGGTGGAACGTCAGCGCCTCCGCGATCGCCAGGAAGTTCGCGGCGGGGTGCGTGCCGATCTCCTCGAACTTGCGGATGTCGCCCTCCATCTCCGGCGGCGCGGCCATCATGGGCCAGAGGCCGGCGATCTTGTCGCGGCGGACGTAGAGCAGGCCGGTGCCGTGCGGCGCAAACAGCCACTTGTGCAGGCTCACCCCGTAGTAGTCGCACTCGAGGTCCGACAGCAGGAAGTCAAAGTGCGCCAGCGCGTGCGCCCCGTCGACGATGACCGGGATGCCCCGCCGCCGCGCCATCGCGGCGATCTCCCGGATCGGCAGGATCTGCCCCGTCAGGTTGATCATGTGGCAAGCGAGAATGACGCGCGTGCGCGCCGTGATGTGCCGCTCGAACAGCCGGACGACCTCCGACGGGTCCTCGGCCGGCACCGGCACCTTGAACTGCCGCAGCACGACGCCCTCGCGCCGCTCGCGCTGTCGGAAGGTGGTGAGCATGCGCGGATAGTCCTGCGTGGTCGTCAGGATCTCGTCGCCCGGCTTGAGGTCCAGCCCGAGTTGGCAGATCTGGAGCGCCTCGGACGAGTTGCGCGTGATGGCGATTTCCTCGGCGTCCACCCCCCACTGCCGGGCCAGGCGCGTGCGCACCACCTCCCGGCGCGGCTCGAGGATCTGCCACATGTAGTACGCCGGCGCCTTGTTCGAGAGTTCCTGGTGCTGGCGCATCGCCTCCTGCACCCAACGCGGCGACGGACTGACCCCGCCGTTGTTGAAGTTGATGAGGCTGCGATCGACCGTGAACGCCTCCTGCGCGTGGCGCCAGTAGGTCTCGTCGCGGGCGATGGCCTCCGGATCACCGGTCGTGGCGGCGAGTTCGGCGACGATCTCGGCCGCCGACGCGCGGGGCATCGGCAGCCGACCGGACGCCGCCGCCAGCGCGGCCGCGGGAACGCTCAACGCGCCGAGAAACGCTCTGCGAGACTGCATGGGAATGCTCCGGAGGAATCAGCCACGGATGGACACGGATGGGGGGAGAGAGTGACGAAGTGACGGGGTGACGAAGTGCGAGCACAGCCCCAAGAATCCCATTCTCCGTTCCCTTCGCTCCGTTCGCGCTCTTCGCGTTCACTCACCAATCTGTGCCCATCCGTGTTCATCTGTGGCGAATAAACGCTCATTGCGTCGCCGCGGAGGGCGTGACGACCGGGCTGCGGTAGCCGTCGTGGTCGTAGGCTCGGATGCCGAAGAACCAGTTATCCTTGCTTCGGTTGATGGTGACCTCGGTGGCGTCGCCCACGTCGCGGACGTGGTGCCACTCGTGGGCCGTCGTCTCGCGCCACACGACCTCGTACCCCGCGACGTCCGGCTCGGGGCTGGCGTCCCAGCGCAGCGTCGTGTCGTACGACAGCCCCGCGACGATGAGGCGCGGGCGCGAGGGCGGCGACGGGGCGTTCGCCAGGTGCACGAGCACGGCCGCGTTGAGTCGCGTGACATCGGCGAGGTAGTCGGCGTCGACGTACTCGGGCAGGTCGCCGAACTGCACGCCGTCCTCGACGCGCGGGTCCTGGTGCTGACGGTCGTAGTTCTCGTAGACCTCGACGAATCGGACGGCGGGCCAGCCAAGTTCGTTGAAGGGCGTGTGGTCGCCGCCGCGCAGGTAGCGGTCCGGTCGATTCACGAGCATCGGCTGCACGGGCGTGGCGTGCCGGCGGGCGACCTCGGCGATGTATCGGGCGAGTTGGCGGCTGAGCGAGTCGTTCTCGCCGCCGTCGCGCCGGAGCATGGAGACCTGGAAGAGGCGGTTCCGCGCCTCGCGCAGGCGCGACTCGGGGGTTTCCGGCTCCTCGTCGCGGACGACGGCGGTGCGCGGCTGCTCCATCAGCATCGAGACGGGGACGCCCTCGCTGAAGACTCGCACGCGGTCGCGGGCGGAGCGGCCGCCGGGCGCCGAGGGGTCGCCGATGGTGTCGTTGTTCAGCACCGCCCCGATGGTGCGCCCCTGGCGGCGGGCGTTCAGGGCGTGCAGTCGCGCGCCGAACAGGCCCTGCTCCTCGCCGGCGGTCGCCATCAGCACGACCGTCGATTCGAGTCGCATGTGCGCGAGGACGCGCGCGAGTTCGAGGCAGGCGGCCACGCCCGAGGCGTCGTCGTTCGCGCCCGGTGCATCGCCCGCGGCGTCGCTGCCGTCGCTGGCGCGCGAGTCGTAGTGCCCCAGGACGTAGTAGTGCCGGAACCGCGACTCCGGCGACGAGCCGGGGATCTCGCAGACGACGTTCACGACCTCGACCGCCCGTTCGATGCGGCCGCCCGGCTCGACGGGGTGGACGTCGAACCAGACGCGCGGGGCCAGGTCGCCCTCGCGACCCGAGCCGGCGACCGCGCGCTCGAACTCGGCGTGCAGCCACCGCCGGGCCGCCCCGATGCCGCGGGTCTCGCTCTCGGTGTCGCTGAGCGTGTGGCGTGTGCCGAAGGCGGCGAGGGTGTCCACGTCGCGGCGCAACCGCTCGGCGGAAACGGCCTCGATGGCCGCGGCGACGGTCTCGTCGGGGGGTGCCCCGGGCTGTGCGTGCACGGGTGCGCTCCAAGCGGCGGTGCAGGCGAGCACGAACGCGGCTCGCCGACGCGGCGAAGGGGTCCGATCTGTGGGTTCCATCCCTGCGAGTCTACCAGAAGCAACCCGGACGCGGTTCGGCCCCTTCGCGTGCGGTGTAAGATGGTGTCCGAGGGGCTTGCCGCCCGAAGGAACGGCACGAGTGAGCACACGCCAGAGCCAGACACGGGGAGGGGGCACGAACCGCTGCCGCGGGTCGGAGGCGGTGACGCGCGGCATCCGCGTCGAGATCCGCCCGTCCTACGCCCCGGACCAGTCGCACCCGGCCTCGGGCAAGTACGTCTTCGCGTACCGCGTGCGCATCTCGAATCAGAGCGACCAGACGGTGCGGCTGATCTCGCGCCGATGGCTCATCATCGACGCGGACGGGTGCGAGCGGATCGTCGAGGGCGACGGCGTGGTCGGGCGGCAGCCGGAACTGGAGCCGGGCGGGCACTTCGACTACGAGAGTTTCTGCCCGCTGGAGACGGCGTGGGGCACGATGCAGGGGACGTACTTCTTCGAGGGCGAGACCGAGCCGTTCGAGGTGCGGGTGGCGAGGTTCTATCTCGTGGCCGATGAAGGCTGAAGGCGGAACGCAGAGAGCGCAGAGGAGGAACGCAGAGTGCGCAGAGTGGAAGATGGGACGGAAAGGCGATTCGCTCGATGTCCCTGCGATTCTGATCGATCTTCCTGCTTCTTCTTCTCTGCGTTCTCTGCGTTCCGTCTCCGTGATCTCTGCGTTCTTCCCGCCGCGGAGCGTGATAGGCTGACGGCATGAGCGAGCGTGTGCATCCCGGCGTGCGGCTGCGTGAGGCGATGGGCCGCGGGGTGGTGGCCGCGCCGGGCGCGTTCAACGGGCTGTGTGCGCGCGCGGTGGCGAGGGCGGGGTTCGAGGCGTGCTACGTGTCGGGGGCCGCGACGAGCGTGTGCGCGGGCGTGCCGGACGTGGGGCTGCTGACGCTGGAGCACTTCACGCGCGTCGTGCGCGAGGTCGCGGAGGGGAGCGGGCTGCCGGTGCTGGCGGACGCGGACACCGGCTTCGGCGAGGCGGAGATGGTGCGGCGGATGGTGGTCGAGTACGAGCGGGCCGGCGGCGCGGGGCTGCACCTGGAGGACCAGGTCTTCCCGAAACGGTGCGGCCACCTCGACGGCAAGGCGCTCGTGCCGATGGACCACATGTGCGAGAAGGTCGAGTGGGCGGCGAAGGCGTCGCGCGATTGCTCGGGGGGGGTGTTCATCGTGTGCGCGCGGACGGATGCGAGGGGCGTTGAGGGGTTGGAGGCCGCCGTTGCACGGGCGAAGGCGTACGTGCAGGCCGGGGCGGAGATGATCTTCCCGGAGGGACTGACGAGCGAGGAGGAGTTCGCAGCGTTCGCGCGCGAGATGCGGACGATTACAAGCCCCGTGCGGAAGCACGGGCAGAGTCCCCCCGCTTCCGCGGGGGGCTCGTCAGGGAGAGGCTCGCCGGGTCCGTACCTGCTCGCGAACATGACGGAGTTCGGCAAGACGCCGATGATCCCGCTCGCGCGGTTCGGGGAGATGGGGTACGACGTGGTGATCTTCCCGGTGACGCTGCTGCGCGTGGCGATAGGGGCCGTGACGCGGGCGCTCGAAACGCTCGGGCGTGAAGGCTCGGCGGAGTCGCTGCTGGGGGAGATGCAGACGCGGCAGGAGTTGTACGGGCTGATCGGCTACGAGCCGGGCAAGCCGTGGGAGTGGCCGGTGCGTTGACGGGGGCAGGGCGCCTGCATGAACGGACGCCGAGTCATTCGGACGAGTCTCGTGCGGCTCATCGCGTGCGTGATCCTCGGTCTCGTGACGACGTTTGCTGTATCGGCCGGCTTGGCTGTGTTCCTACCGCACTCTGATCTCAAGCACCTTATGCAACTCAACTCAGTTGTGGGCGACTTCAAACAACCACCGATCGTTGTAGAACGATATTTTCGTTCTGGTATGGAGCGGCGAGCATGGCTTGTTCAATTGTTCGGCGCGAGTTATAGTCACACTTCGGATTTCTTCGGATTCCGCGGCAAGTTTGAGTGGATCGAGAGTGAGGGTGTTTCCTTGCCACAAACCGCATTGTGGGGACATCTCAGGAAAGCTGTAACCGACAGACCCGTCAATGCGACGTGGGTGATTGAGGACGCTCGGGGATGGCCGTTCCTCGCGTTCTGGTGCTCGATAGAGACCGGAGACGGACGTGACGCGAGGAAGCCCTTAGGGACGAACGGCGGGCTTTCGCTGTCGAGAACGGATGGCAGCATTCCAGTCCCCGACTTTCGCTGCGTCCCGCTGCGGCCGATCTGGCGGGGCGTCGTGCTCAATTCGGCCTTCTACGCCGGGCTGTGGCTGGTTCCGATCGGCGTCGTTCCCCTGGTGCGGGCCGGGCGACGCCGCAGGCGCGGGCTGTGCCCCACGTGCGCCTACGACCTGCTTGGCGACCTCGCCGAAGGCTGTCCGGAGTGCGGGTGGGGGAAGGACCGGGCGGCGGGCGGGACGGGGCGTGCTTGACACGGACCTGACCGGTTTCGTGTATCCTCCCCCCCCATGAGCGACATCCATCGCGGGCGGCTGTTCCTGGCGAGTTGCGTGGCCCTGGTCGTGACGGCCATGAGTTTCGCCATCCGCGGCGACATCATGGGCGACCTGGAGGGCGCGTTCACGCTCTCCAAGACGCAACTGGGCATGATCGCGGGCACGGCGTTCTGGGGGTTCACGCTCGCCATGGTGATCGGCGGGCCGCTGTGCGACGTGCTGGGGATGAAGCGGCTGGTGGTCATTGCGTTCGTGGGGCACCTCGCGGGCATCCTCGTCACGATCTTCGCGGGCGGGTTCTGGACGCTCTACGCCGGAACGCTGGCGATCGGCATCGCCAACGGGTTCGTCGAGGCGGCGTGCAACCCGCTCATCGCCACCGTCTATCCGGCGGAGAAGACGCGGAAACTCAACCAGTTCCACGTGTGGTTCCCGGGGGGCATCGTCATCGGCGCGCTCGGGGCGTTCGCGCTCTCGAAGATGGGAACGAACGGCGCGGGGATCGCCGGCGTCGGGGCGCTGTGGCAGTGGAAGATGGGGCTGATGCTCGTGCCGCTGGCGGCGTATGGCGCGCTCTTCCTCGGGCAGCGCTTCCCGGTGACGGAGCGCGTGGCGAGCGGGGTCTCGACGGGGGCGATGTTCAAGGAGTGCCTGCGGCCGCTCTTCATCCTGATGATCGCGTGCATGTTCCTGACCGCCTCGACGGAACTGGGGCCGGGGCAGTGGATCCCGAACATCCTGACGTTCACGGCGGGCGTGTCGGGCATCCTGGTGCTGGCATGGATCAACGGGCTGATGGCGGTCGGGCGGCAGTTCGCCGGGCCGGTGGTGCACAGGCTGTCGCCGCCGGGGGTGCTGCTGGCGTCGGCAGTGCTGGCGGCGATCGGGCTGTTCCTGCTGAGCCGGGCGAACTCGGGGATGACGGCGTTCGCGGCGGCGACGGTGTTCGCGCTCGGGGTGTGCTACTTCTGGCCGACGATGCTGGGGTTCGTGGCCGAGCGGCTGCCGAAGACGGGCGCGCTGGGGCTGTCGCTGATGGGCGGGGCGGGGATGCTGGCGGTCGCGTTCGTGCTTCCCATCATGGGGCGCATCTACGACCGGAACACGGACGAGGCGATCCCCGAGGGCTTCACGCGCGAGGCGCTGCTCGCGGCCGCGCCGGGGAGCGCGGAGGGCGCAATGTGGGCGGAGGCGCAGGCGGTGGGCGGCGCGGCGACGCTCGGCGCCGTGGCCGTCGTGCCGCTCGTGCTGGTCGTCGCCTTCGGAGCGATCTACTTCCACTTCCGCGGCAAGGGCGGGTACAGGCCGGAGGTGCTGTCGGGCGGTGATGCGGGCGGGGCGCCGGCGCGGCACGATTGACGCGGGCGCCGCGCCGCCGGACGCGGTCGGACTCCTACAATCGGCGATACGGAACGACGGACGCTGAAAGGATCCCGACCATGACGACGGCAACCCCCACCCGAGGCCTCGAGGGCGTGATCGCCGGCGAGACCGAGATCTGTTCGGTCGAGCAGGGCGCGCTCATCTATCGCGGCTACGAGATTCACGACCTGGCCGAGAACGCGACGTTCGAGGAGGTGGCGTTCCTGCTGCTCGTCGGGCACAAGCCCTCGGCCGAGGAACTCCGCTTCTTCAAGGACGAGTTGGTGGCGAACCGCGCGCTGCCGCCGCAGTGCGTGGACTACCTGCGCGCGGCCGCGCCGCTGCTGAAGCAAGGCTCGGCGGTGCCGATGGACGTGCTGCGGACGTGCGTGAGCATCCTGGGGAACACGGACGCGGAGAGCCAGGACAACTCCGCGGAGGCGAACCTGCGCAAGGCCAAGCGGCTGACGGCGAAGATCCCCACGATCATCGGGCACATGCAGAACCTGATCGACGGGCGCGAGATCGTCTCGCTGAACACCGGCGGCGACGCGAAACTGGGGCACGCGGCGAACCTGCTCTACCTGATGAGCGGGGAGAAGCCGAGCGCGGAGCACTCGCACGTGCTGGACGTGTCGCTGATCCTGTACGCGGAGCACGACTACAACGCGAGCACGTTCACGAGCCGGGTCATCGCGGCGACGCTGAGCGACATGCACGGGGCGGTGACGGGCGCCATCGCCGCGCTGAAGGGGCCGCTGCACGGCGGGGCGAACGAGGCCGCGATGGAGATGCTCAAGGAGATGCGACGCGACCTCGGGCCGGAGAACGACAAGGCCAGGATTGAGGCGTGGATGCAGCGCGCGTTCGCCGAGAAACGCAAACTCATGGGCTTCGGGCACCGCGTCTACAAGCACGGCGACCACCGGGCGTCGCTGCTGCACGCGCTGGGGCGGAAGATCGCCGAGAAGAAAGGCCCCGAGTTCGTGAGGCTGTTCGAACTGGGCGAGCACGTGCAGCGGATCATGGCGGAGCAGAAGCAGATCTACCCGAACGTGGACTTCCCGTGCGGGATGACGTACTTCACGATGGGGATCGCGGTGCCGCAGTACACGCCGATCTTCGTGGCGTCGCGGATCACGGGGTGGTGCGCGCACGTCATGGAGCAGCACGCGAACAACCGGCTGATCCGGCCGATCGCGCAGTACACCGGGCCGCGCGACCTGAAGTGGAAGGGTTGATCGACGGGCTGACGGACTGTCGGGACCGGTCCGCGGGAGGGGCGTGCGGTGGCGTTCCGTTTCGGACGGCGCGAGGAGATCGGCGCGGGGGTGAGCCGGGTTGCGCTGGAGCAACTCGGCAAGGCCGCGGACGCGCTGACCCGGACGAGCGAGGACCACGAGCGGGCGGTGCACGAGGCGCGCAAGTGCATCACGCGGGCGCGGAGCGCGCTGCGGCTGGTGCGGCACGCGACGGGCGATGCGTTCGATGCCGTGAATGTGGGGCTGCGCGAGGCGGCGGGGTCGCTCTCGACCAGCCGCGACGCCGCGGTAACGCTCGCTGCGTTCGATGCGCTCGCGGGAACGGCAGAAGGCGCGGGGCGAGTGCGTGAGCGGCTCGCGAGCGGGGCGTGGCAGCACCCCGCGCTGCCATCCGACGGGGCGGTCGCGCGCGCGGTCGGCGCGATCGAGGCGGCCCGGGATGAGATCGAGGCGATGCGGTTCTCGGCGAGCGGGTTCGACCTGGTCGAGCCGGGGCTGCGCCGGGCGTGGAAGCGGGCACGCCGGGCGATGCGCGCGGCGATGGAAGCGCCGACCGAAGATCGCCTGCACGAGTGGCGCAAACGGTGCAAGGCCTGCCACGCGCACGCGAAACTGCTGCGGCGCGTCCGGCCCAAGGAGATGGAGCGGCTGGTCACGCGGCTGCGCGACCTCTGCACCGCGCTGGGCGAGGAACGCGACCTCGCGCTGCTGATGGTTCGGCTCGAATCAATCGGGGAGGACGACGGGACGATCCGAGGGCTGATCGACGAGGCGACGCGACGGCGCGAGGCGCTGCGCGTGCGGGCGTTCGCGATCGGGGAGGTTGTGTTCGAGCGAGGCGCGCGGCGAACGACGCGGCGGCTCGGGCGGCTGTATGACCGGTGGCACGAGGGCGAGTGACGCCGGCTACGGCGCGGCTGAGATCGGCGCCCGGTCCGGCTCGGCGCGCTGGGGGCGCATCGTCTCGCCGTTGAGCAGTTCGCGGTAGATGGACTCGACTTCGCCGACGTGCTCGGGGTAGCTGCGCAGGATGCTGGCGTCGTGGATCTCGCGCGGGCTGGGGACGATGACCTCACCCGCGACGATTCGGCGCAGGCAGTCGGCGAGGGCGTCGGGGTCGCCGGCGCGGAAGAGGAGCGCGTTGCCGAGGCCGCCGTTGGCGCGCGCGACCGGGGTGCCTGGCTCGTGCAGCCAGTCCACGGGGCCGCCGAGGCGCGAGGCGACGATGAACTTGCCCGCGTGCAGGTGCTCGAGCATGACGAGGGGGGAGTTCTCGAACCAGATGTGGGGGAGGATGCCGACGTCGTACTCACCCGCGGCAGAGAGGAGCATGATGGTGTCGTAGCCGCCGAGGAAACTGACCTCGGGGTACGTGCTGAGCATTTTGCGATAGCCCCAGTCGATGCCGTAGGCGTGGACGATGAACTGGCAGCGCTTGCGCACCTCGGGTTCGAGGCGCTGGATGGCGCGGGCGAGGACGCCGAGGCCCTTGTTGTTGCGGGTCGTGCCGAGGAAGCCGAAGCGGATGGGGCGGCGGGCCTCGGCGGGGTTCCAGGGGCGTGTGTCGTAGAACGGGCTTCGGCGGGCGCGGCGGTTGATCTGGTCGAAGTGCGGCTGACCGAGCCGGACGTGGCGGATGCGGGAGCGATCGACGCCCATGGCCTCGTAGACGCGACACATGAACTCGCTCGGCGGGATGACGAGCGAGGCGTGGTTGAGGGCCTCGACGCCCGCGAGGCGGCGGCGGCCGTAGAGGCTGTCGTCGATGACGCGGAGGTGGACCTCGCGCGAGGCGAGGAAGCGCTCGTTGGCATCGAGGGGGGGGCTGCCGAGTTCGTCGATCTTGTCGCGCGGTCGCAGTTCGAGGCCGTGGTCGAAGGTGCCGGGGTGGTCGGGCGTTCCGGGGTCGAAGCCGCGGGCGGACTCGGGGTCGGGCTTGATGCGGTCGGCCTGCTCGATGTCCTCGGGCGTGGGCTTCTTCTTGCCCTTCAGGGCGTCGCGTGCGGCCTTGAAGACGACCTCCATGAGGGCGGCGGTCTCGGGGCCGAAGAGCCGCTCCGCGCCCTGCTCGATTGCGCGGTTGACGCGGACGGCGCGCGGTGAACTGGTTTCGAGGCATCCGACGCAGCGCCGCCCGCCGTCGTAGTCCATGCAGCAGTCGCGCTCCCTGTGCAGCAGGTCCACCTGCGGGCAGACGTACCAGTAGTTGTGCGGCGTGACGACGACGGGGCGGCCCGTGCGCCGGATCGCTTCGACGACGCTGAGCGCGAAGCCTTCGAGCGAGTGGACGTGGACGACCTCGGCTCCGACCGAGTCGAGCCAGCGGAGCACGAGCGCATCGTCGCGGGGGGACGACAGCTCGTTGGCCACGTGGGCGAAGTTGGTCGAGGCGGGCGAGAAGTTCCGGCTGTTGACGAGGGCGGAGCAGCGCACGCCGCGCCAGGGCTTCTCTTCGCGGATGCGCGGGCCGCCGACGATGGAGTAGTCCAGGCCTGATCGGAGGTAGAACACGCTGTGCCCGCTCATGGCGAGACCGGCGGCGAGTTCTGTGGCGGACAGGTTGTATCCCGAGCCTTCGAGCGCCTGGAGCCGGAGCCGCGCCCAGCCGAGGATGGCGATGCGCACCGGATGGTCGGTGCGGGGCCAGCCGGTCGGCAGGCGCAGCGGACTCGCACTGTTCGGATCGGCGTGTGTCATCGGTGGTGCGGCGTGAAATCAGCCGTAGCGCGTCGTGGAGTTGTACGGGCGGAGTGTAGCGGCGTGCAGCACGCACCGGACACCCGTGACGAACCAGCGAGCCAGGAAGGCGGTTCGCCGGACAGGCCCTTCGCGCTCGACCTGAGCGCGGTCGGGCGTGCGCCGATCGACGTGGACGTTCCACCGCCCGCGCACGAGCGGGAAGTCGTTCGCCTGGTCGAAGACGATGCACGCCCGCACGGGCGCGAGAAGGAGCGGCCACTGGCGGCGGAGACGCGAGAGTAGCCTGCCCGAGTACACGACGCGCCGCGATACGCCGCCGCTGGCGGGGACGTAGCAGCCCGGCACGTCGTTGCGGACGACTTCGATCCAGCGCGGCCCGGCGCGCCCCGGGATCCGTCCCGCCACCGCGCCGCGGAGCTCCTCGCTCCAGGCGAGCGCGTCCGGGTGGTTGCACGCGATCACGATGGTCGTGCCGTCGGCGAGCGAGCCTGTGCGCTCAAGGGCGTCCATGAGCGGCTCTATGGGCGGGCCTTCGAAGTCCAGTTTGCCGGGGCGGCCTCGGCAGGCGTCGTCGGCGGTGCGGCGGATAATCTCGGCATGGAAGAGCCGGCGGTGCGTCGCTGCCCGGAGCGAGTCCTTCATCAGCCCGGTGAGGCGGCGGAACGTGACGCGGCGCAGCTCGCGCGCCGGGAGGATCTTCTGCAGCACCCAGAGGATGTTGCGCTGCGCGTAGTAGAGCCGGGCGGGAGTGAGTTTGTGGTGCCACGGCGTGTGGTAGACCACCGCGTCGAGGTTCAGCACGACGCGCCAGCCAGCGCGCCCGAAGCGGAGGCACCAGTCCGCGTCGTCGCAGTAGATGAAGTATCGCCAGTCCCAGAAGCCGACCTCGCGCACCGCGGACCATCGCGCCAGCAGCGAGCAGGCAGAGACGACGTCCACGTCGCGCAGGCCGGTGTAGTCGTGCCTGCCCTTCGTGCCGCCGACGCGCTCGGCCCAGGCCCTGTGCTCGTCGTGGCGCGGGTGTCCGGGGGGGGCGTTGTCGGTCATCAGGCCGGCTCGGCGGTCGAGGTAGACGGTGGTTTCGATGGTCGTGTCGCGGTTGCGGATGTCCACGGTGCGCGAGCCGACCAGGCCGATCGACGGGTCGCCCTGCGCGGCCTCGACCAGCCGTTGCGCGGCGTCGTCGGGCAGGTCGACGTCGTCGTCCACAAGCCAGACGAAGTCCGGCGGCGTGGGAGAGCCGGGGCGGTCGAGGGCGTGCTGGACGTAGGCGAAGCCCGTGTTGAAACCGCCGCACCCGCCGAGATTGTGCGCGTTGCGGACGACGGTGAGCGAGCGCAAGCCGGCGCGGTTGGGGCCGCGCCCGGTCGGCGCCGGCTCGGCGAAGGCAGGCTCGTGCGCCCGCTCGGTCGGGTTGGAGACAACGCGCTCCGCCCCCCACCGTTCGACGAGCATCTCCGCGGTGCCGTCGGTCGAGGCGTTATCCACGACGACGGCATTGATGCTCGCACGCGGGTAGCGCTGGCGAGCGAGAGCGGCGATCACGTCCGAGACCATCGCCGCTCGGTTCCACGTCACGATCACGATGGCGATAGTGGGAACCGCGATGGGCGAGTGCGCATCGACCGCCACGGGACGTTTCGGCTGCGAAACGGGCTGTGCGGTCGTGGTCGGGTCGCTCATGCGGGGCGTCTCAGGCGGTCGCGGCGGCGGCCCTGCGGCGCGACGCCTCGTGGATGCACTCAGCGTAGACGGCCTCGACCTCCGCGGCGTGGGCCTGGATCGACTTTGGCGGACGAACGCTGGCGCGCAGGCCCGTGAGCACCCACGGCTCGCGGGCCACGCGGGCGAGCGTGCGGGCGAGGTCGTAGCGGTCGTTGCCGCGGAAGAGCAGCCCGTTCTCGCCGTGGCGCACGAAGTCGGGGATGCCCCCGACCGCCGCACCGAGCACGGGCACTCGGCAGGCGAAGTACTCGAAGACGGTCTGCGGGCCGTTGTCCCACCAGGTGCTCGGCACGACGCCGAGGTCCTGGCCGCCCAGCATCCACGGGATGTCGCGGTATTCGTAGCCCTCGAACCAGCGCAGGCCGGCGAGCCGCGGCTGGAGGCGGCTGAATCGCCATTCGGTCCGCTTGCCGCCGAGGGCGTAGACGGAGACTTCGAAGCGGGCGAGCACCTCGGGGGTGAGGAGTTCGAGAGCGTCGGCCAGGACGTGCAGACCTTTGTAGGGGTTGTCGTAGCCCATGAAGGCGAGGCGGACGGGGCGTGGTCGCTCGCGGTCGAAGGGGGGGGGGTCGAAGACGAGTTCGGCGTGCCGGGCCGCGAGTTCGCCGGCGCGGGTGCCGATGTGCAGCGTGCGCAGCCGGGCCGGGCTGACGCCGAGCGACTCGAACTTGCGGTGGACGAAGTCCGAGACAGCCAGCACGGCGTTGCAGCGGTTCAGGGCACGGAGCATCGCAAGTCGGCGGCGGCCGAAGCGGGTTGACGGGTCGGGTGAAGGCTCGGGACGAACTTCGTTGCCGAGCGGCTGCCACTCGGGCGAATCCGGTCGCGGGCGGAAGGCGGTGGACGCCTCGGACTGAAGGGCGGCGGCGCGGCCGCGGGTTTCGTCGCCGGGGCGGGGGCGCGGCATCAGAACGTCCGCCGGGCCGAGCACGGGACGGGCCGTCGGGTCCGGCGCGGTCGGGCTCTGCGCGGGGGGGGGGAGTTCGTTGTGCATCGGCAGCGCGATCGCCCGCACGAGGCGGCCGAGGACGGAGGGTGAGCGAGGGGCCGCGGGCGGCGTGCCGTCGGCATCCGATCCCAGCCCGGCCCGGCGGAGCCGCTCTTCGCGCGGGTCGCATGCATGGATGCAGCCTTCGCAGCGCCGTCCGCCCTCCGCGCTGTGGCATGGCCGTTCGTGCCCCTGCATGAGGTAGACCTGCGGACAGATGGTGTGGTAGTTGTGGAGGGAGGCGACGACGCGCGCGCCCGGCCAATCGCCGCTGGGCCGCTGCGCGACCTCGATGCACGCGGCGGAGAAGCCCTCGAGATTGTGGAAGTGAACGACATCGGGGCGAAGGCTTGCGAGCAACTCGGCGAAGCGGGCCTCCAGTTCCGGTGCGGCGATCTCGTCCTCGGGGGCGTTGAACTGGAGGATGGAGGGCGCGAGGACGGGGCTGTTCACGACCTCGAAGACGCGGATGCCGAGCCAGTCGTCGTGGCGGCGGATCTCGCAGGTGCCGACGCGGCCGTCCCGGGCGGTGAACCGCGTCCCCCCGCAGAGCGAGACGACCTCGTGCCCACGTCGGACCAGTTCGAGGGCGAGGGCCTGGAGGTAACCGTTGACGCCGCCTCCGACGGCCGCGCCGTCCCAGATGTAGGCCCAGTTGACGAGGAGAATCCGCATCCGAGCCGAGTATAGGGAGAGGGCGTGAGCGACTCGATGCACGGTTTGTGGTATGATCGGGTTGGTGGAGTGGACTCCCTGCGCGGGCGGGCTATGACTCGGGCGGTTGCGTGAACCTCGTCGCGGGTGACGGAGCGAAGCGATGGACTGGATGGCCAGAATCCGATTCCGGGTGCTCGCGTTCCTGCTCGGGCTGACGCTGGCCGTGCTGGGAACCATCTCGTTGACCACGCTGCCCGCGTGGCCGGTGGTGGGCGTGG
Source organism: Phycisphaerales bacterium (assembly GCA_039794165.1). Lineage (GTDB taxonomy): Bacteria > Planctomycetota > Phycisphaerae > Phycisphaerales > UBA1924 > CAADGN01. The sequence continues at coordinate 188,036 of JBDIVY010000002.1, read as the reverse complement.
CGTTCGCGGCGGCGGCGGTCGCGGTGAATCACATGACTTCGCGGCTGAAGGCGCCCGTGTGCCACGGCTGCGGAGCGCGGCTTGCGGATGAACCCCCGGGGGCCTACGGCGTCGTGTGCTCGAAGTGCGGATTCGTCACGCTGCCGATGGGCGCGCTTGCGCGGGGCGAAGAGCAGCCCGCGGACGAAGGCGACGACGAAGCGGCGGCCTGAGGACGCGCGCGTGGCGCGTGCGGATCAGGCGTCCAGCCCGTCCGACTCCACGAGTTTGTTGTACTCCTCGGCGGGCATCTCCGTGATCTCCGCGTCGGCGAGCAGGGCGTCGAGCGTCTTGTGCTCGCGGAGTTGCTGGTAGATGGTGCCGGCCTGGCCGGACTGGAGGAGTTCCTGGCGCAGTTTCTCGGGGCGCACGCCGCGCGAAGCCGCGATCTGAGCGATCCGGCCGTTGACCTCCGCCTCGGTGACGCCGACCTTCAACTGCTCGGCGATCGTGTGGAGGATGAAGAGCAGTTTGAGTTCGTTGGCGGCGGCCTCGTTGGAGGCGTTGCGCATGTCGGCGACCTGCTCCTCCACGTGCTGCGGGTCGATGCCGCGGTACGCGAGTTCCATCTTGCGCCGCGCGAGATTGCGCTCGGCCTGGTTCGCCGTGAGCCGCTCCGGCAGGTCCATCTTCACGGTCTTCGCCAGGTGGCGGGCGATCTGCTGCCGCATCGCGACCTGCTGCTGCACGGTCGCGCGGTCGAAGAGGCGCGAGCGGATCTCGTCCTTCAGCGCATCCACCGTGCCGAAGCCCATGGCCAGCGAGATGGTGTCCGGCGAGGCAGGCACGATCCGGTCGGTCCGCTCGACCTCGAAGGTCATCGTGAGTTTCGCGTTGCGCACGCGCTCGAGTTCGTGGTTCTTCGGCCCCGTGGTCGTGATCGTCACCTTCTCGCCGGCCCTGGGCAGGCCCAACTGCTTGCCGAGGTCCTCGACCACCACGCCGAGGATCATGCCGCGCCCTTCGCGCTGGGGCGGCGGAACCTGCACGACCGCGCCGCGGATGTCGTAGATTTCCGTGCCGTCCTCGAGCGTCATCGTCGCGCGGCCGGTGAGGTAGTCGCCAGGCTCGGGGGCGTCGCGCTCTTCGAGCGTGCCCTCGTTGACGCAGATGCGGTCGAGTTCGGCCTGCACCATCTCGTCCTTGACCTCGATGAGCGGCTTGCGGACCTTGATCCCCTTCAGGTCCGGGAGCGTGAACTCGGGGACGACCTCGACCTCGACCTCGAATGAGAAGGGCTTGCCGATCTCGAGTTCGATCTTGTCCAGTTCGGGGCTGACCGGGTCACCGAGCACTTTCAGTTTGTGCTCCTCGACGGCCTTGCCGTAGGCATCGGCGACGAGGCGGGCCTTGGTCTCGCGCCGGAGCGTGTCGCCGAAGCGGCGCTCGATCAGCCGGCGCGGGGCGCGGCCCTTGCGGAAGCCCGGCAACTGGGCCTCGACCATCAGCGTGTCGAACGAGTCCTCCATCTGCCCGGAGACGGCCTCGGCGGGGATCTCGATGGTGAGTTTCTTGCGGCTCGGCCCCGCGTCGGTCACGGTGACGTTGGGGCGGATGTCGGTGGTTGCCTCGGCCATCGGGCGGTCTCCGGGGGCGCGCCCCGGGGCCGGCCCGACAAGGGCAGGCCCGTCCAGCGCGCGGGGGGCAAGTCTAGCGGCCGCCTATCGGCGATCCACGCCGTCGTCTTGGGCGGCCTGTTGACCCCGCCCGGCGGGCGGCCCACGATTCGGGCCGAGGCCGGAGTGGCGGAACTGGCAGACGCAGCGGATTCAAAATCCGCCGCCCGCAAGGGCTTGGGGGTTCGACTCCCCCCTCCGGCATTCGAGTCGCGGGGCCGCGCCTAGGGTTGATGCCCGCGGGCCGCACGGCTCGCAGGCTGCCCGACGCGGAGGACGCTCGCGGGCGGCCCACCACCGATACCGCACACCCACGCCCGGAAAGGAATGCACACGATGTCTGACACTCCCGAGAGCGGCCAGCAGCGCCAGATCCAGCTGCGCATCGACGAATCGAAGATGCACAGCGCCTACGCCAACACCATCCGCACCTCCACCACCCAGGACGAGGTCATCCTTGACTTCGGCGTGAACCTGCCCGTGCAGGGTCCGGACGGCCAGACCGCCCTGCTTTTCGCCGTCGGAAGCCGCGTCATCATGAACTGGGCCGGCGCGAAGCGGCTTGCGATCAGCCTCGGACAGGTCATCCGTCAGTACGAGGAGCGGCACGGGGAAATCCCCTTGCAGCGGCCCGGGCAGCAGCAGGGCGGGCCTCGACTGGCGGACTGATCGGACTCAGAGGAATCTCGACGATGAATCCCCATGCCCCACGAGGCCTTCGTGGGGCATTTTCGCGCGCCGTCATTGCTTCGGCGGCCTCGGGTCCGGTAGGCTGGGGGCTAGCCTTTGCACAAGGAGCGTGACGCATGAGCACAAGGCTTGGGATCGTGTGTCTGGCCGCCGGCGCGTGCTGCGGGCTGGCCCTTCTCGGGTGTTCCGGCGGGGCGGCGACGCGCGGCGCGCAGGGCGCGCACGGCGTTGCCGCGACGGCCGGGCCGGAGTCGCAGGATCAGTGGGACTACCGGCGCATCCGGTTCGCCGAGGCGATGCGCGGGCTGCGCATCCAGGACGGGCTGGTGCGGGTGGACGAGCAGGCCGCCGCGGACCTCATGCGGGGTCTGGCCGTCGCGGATTCGTCCGCCGCGGTCGCGCGTGGGCACGCGCTCATGGGCGAGAACGACTTCACGGGCGCGACGGGCGAGTACCGGCTGGCGATCCTCGCGGACCGCGACAACGCTCGCGCGTTCGAGGGGCTTGGCGATGCGCTGCTCGGCAAGCGGAAGGACGGCGATGCGCTGGCGGCGTACCGCACGGCCGCGATGCTCGACCCGGCCAACGCCGACCTGCGGCTGAAGTACGCGGAGACGATCAACCGCACGGGCGACCTGAGCGGCTGGGCGGCGGAACTGGAACGGATCGTCGCGTTCAGCCCCGAGCACGGCGGGGCGCACGCGCGGCTGGCCGTCGCGCGGTACTACCTCGGCGACCACGACGGCGCACGGGCGCACGCCGCGCTGGCCGGGCGGTTCGGCGGCGCGGTCCCCCCTCAACTCAAGGCGATGATCGGCGAATGACACCCGTCGCCGCGGAGACGCGCGGCGTTGCACGCAGGAGATGGCGATGATGCGCACCAGCACGAAGTTCGGCGCGGCGGCGGCGGTTCTCGCGGGGGCGGTTCTGGCGGGGGCGGCCTTGGCGCAGCCCGTGGTCGGCCCGCAGCAGCGCGTGGACCCGAACAACACGACGAACGCGGCCGTCAACGAGACGACGATGGCCGTCACAGACGCGAACCCCAACCACATCGTCGGCGGGTGGAACGACTACAGGAGCAACATCAAGTCGTTCTTCACGCTCTCGCTCAATGGCGGGGCGACGTGGAACGACTTCGCCATCCGTCCGCCCGCGGCGCACCAGTCCAGCGTGGAGGGCGACCCGATGACCGCGCTCGACCACCGCGACGGGACGCTGTACGCGGGCGCGATGTCGTTCGCGGGCAACGGCGGCATCTACGTCGCGCGCAAGGATCCCGGCTCCAACACCTTCAACCCGTCCGTGATGGCCCGCATCTCGGGGAGCGTGGACAAGGGCTGGATGTGCGTCGGGCCGGACCCCGCCGACCTGAACAACCCCAACAAGTCGATCCTGTACGTGACCTACAACCAGGGCCTCATCCGCTCGACGGACAAGGGGCAGACGTGGACCGCGCCGCTTGCGATCGCGGGCGGGTCGATCGGCTTCCTGCCCCGCGTCGGCCCGAGCGGGACGCTCTACATCCTCTACTGGGACTTCAGCAACGGCATCTGGATCCGCACGAGCACGAACGGCGGCGTGAGCCTCACCCCGGCGGTGCGCGTCGCCACGCGCCTCGACGTCTGGGGCATCGACGGGACGCGGTTCCCGGGGTCGTTCCGCGTGCCGCCGCTGGCGTACCTCGCGGTCGATCCCATCGACGAGACGCTCTACGTCGTCTACTTCGACACCACGCAGGTCTCGGGCGGCAATCGCGACGTGGACCTCTACTTCACCAAGAGCACGAACAAGGGGGCGAACTGGAGCACCCCGACGATCATCAACGGCGACGTCGGCAACGCCAAGGCCGACTCGTTCTTCCCGTGGCTCGAGGTCGATCGCACCGGCCGCATCGGACTGCACTTCTACGACACTCGGCACGTGGAACAGAACGACAACACCACCTACGCCTGGATCGACGCGTACTACTCCTACTCGGAGGACAAGGGGGCGACCTGGAACGAGATCCGCCTCACCCCGAGCAGTTGGAGCAGCCAGTTCGACGGCATCGGCGGCGGCTTCATCGGCGACTATCTCGGGATGGGGCAGGCCCACGGCCCGGCGGGGTCGTACTTCTGGCCGCTCTACCTCTCGGGACAGGGCAACCAGCCGCACATGTACACGCACAAGATCTACCACCCCTGCCCCGGCGACTTCAACGCCGACGAGTCGATCAACACCCTGGACGTGCTGGACTTCCTGAACGCGTGGAACGCGAACGACCCGAAGGGCGACTTCAACGGCGACGGCGCATGGAACACGCTGGACGTGCTCGCGTTCCTGAACGCCTACAACGCGCCGTGCCCGTGATGCACGCCGCCGGGTGAGGGGGGGAGCCGCGGCGCGGGACTCGAACCAAGAGAAACGGCGGGCCTGCGCCCGCCGAGGGTATCCGACCCCGATTCCCGCTCCGCGTTCTCCGCGTTCCTCTCCGCGGCCTCCGCGTTCAGCGCTTCACGCGGCCAGTCGGACGCTCTCGCCCGGTTCGCCGGCCTCGTTCTGCTCGCCCGCCGGGGCGGTGAAGACGAAGACGCCGCCGACGCCGAAGTTGACGACGAAGAGCGCCGGCTCGCCGCGCTTGGTCGAGCGGACGCCGGTGACCTGGTAGATGACGGAGGAACTGCCCGCGGGGATGGTCGCGTCGATGAAGGCCTTCTCGCCGGAGGAGCCGACGAAGGTGTACGGCCCGCCGTCGGCGCGGCGCTGGACCTCGTAGATGGTGCCGCCCGCGCCGGACGGGTTGTCGCACTTCCACTTCAGTTCGATCTCGCCCGTCTGGAGCAGCGAGACGCGCGGCTGGTAGGGCGTGCCGGGGGCGGGCACGGGCGACGGCTCGGCGGGCGGCGGGATCTGCGCCAGCACGTAGACGTTCGGGTCGTCCTGCGTCTCGGCGTAACTCTTGATCGTCTTGATGAGGCCCGCCCCGTTGTCGGCCATCGTGCCGACCGCATTATAGAAGGTTTGCGTGGCGGCCTTGGCGGCGTCGCGGGCGGCCTGGGCCTGGTTGTAGGCGACGCGGGCCGCCGCGGTCTGGCTCATGAGCGTGGTGACCTGCGCCGACGTGAGGCCGATGTTGGCCGCGTTGGCGGCCCACGGCTGGATGTGCGCCTCGTAGAACTCGATCTTGCCAAGCCGCGTGTTGGGAACGATGGCCATGCGATGTCTCCGTGTCTTGCCCCGCACGCGGCACGAGAGAGAACGCGAGGGGGGGGGTATGAAAGGCCGTCGCCCCGCGCGGGACGGCGTGACCTCCCGAATCGTCCCCGTCGACCGGCGCAGGTTGCGGGCGGCTTGAGCGCGAGTTGGAGAAAGGAAGGCAGGAACGCGAAGATCGCGGAGGGGGGACGCGGAGGGGGCGAAGGGGAGAGGGGGGGAGGGGAGAAGTGGGCAGAGGCCGGGAACCCCCCGGCCCGCCGTCCCCCGGTGGCGCGGCCGCCCCGGCCGCCTCTCCGTTGGCCTGATCCGCGCGGCGTAGGCTGCGAGAGCGGAGGGCGCAAAAAAGAAGAGCCGCAGGCCGTGGGTGCGGGCTGCGGCGGTCGCCTGTCGGCGGTGCCTGCGATTTCTCTTGTTGCGTGAAACCGCGGGCCGGGATCGATTACACTGCGCCGAATGTAGCGACAGGCCAGTGCGATGTCAAGAGAGGGGTCGGCGGCAACATCGGCCTGAACCTCGATGGTCCGTCCTGACGGCGGGCGTCTTCTATCGCAGCAGGCTATCAATGTCCGCTGCCCTGCGGATCATTCTCTTTGCCAGCATGTGTGTAATCGATCCCGGCCCGCGAGCAACCCGCAACAGCAGGTCGATGTCGTGCTCGCTGATCGGCAGTGTAATCGATCCCGGCCCGCGAGCAACCCGCAACCCTCGCGGTCGATGATGTCCGCCGTGCGCTAGTGTAATCGATCCCGGCCCGCGAGCAACCCGCAACCGGCCCTCTTCGCCCGCCTTGGCCGTGATGAGTGTAATCGATCCCGGCCCGCGAGCAACCCGCAACATGCCCGCGTCTATCCGGCCGTGGCTCCGGAGTGTAATCGATCCTGGCCCGCGAGCAACCCGCAACGCTACGCGCAGTGCTGCTACGCGGCGACGAAGTGTAATCGATCCCGGCCCGCGAGCAACCCGCAACAACGATCCGGGATGATGATGCGTGGTGGGAAGTGTAATCGATCCCGGCCCGCGAGCAACCCGCAACGCCAGCTGCACGAGAGGGCTCACGGCGTCAGTGTAATCGATCCCGGCCCGCAAGCAACCCGCAACACTGGACGGCCGCTTGTTCGAGGCGGGAGTAGTGTAATCGATCCCGGCCCGCGAGCAACCCGCAACGGCATGGATCGTTCGTCGTGCTCGCCAGCGCGGGGGGGGGCGAGTCAAGTGACCAGAGGGCCACAGTAGCAAAGTGGCGAAGAGATGAACGGGGGTTCCGGACCTGATCCTCCCTCCGTGAACTCCGCAGTCCTCTCCGCGGCCTTCGCGTTCGGCTTCGCGTGCTTCGCGTTCGGCCTTTCAGGCGAACTGCCAAGGGTCACATGAAAAAATGGCCAAATTGCCAAAGGGGCAAAGGGGGAGGGCGGGCGGCAATGGCACAGGGGCAAATGGCAAATGAGAGGCAGCCCCCTCCGGCCTCGGGGACTCGGCCTCCTCCCCCGCGGGGCGCGGGGGAGGAGGGGGGAGGAGGGGCGCGGATGCTGCGCGAACGGCTCTGGCGCGTGCGGGAACCGCGTGCGGACCTTCCACTGGCCCCGCCGACGGTGATTGTCGGTGCCCCGACAACGAGCGTCGGTGCCCCGGCGGCGAGCGTCGGTGCGGGTTGTGGGAGAGTCGTGGGAGCGTGGGGAAGGACTGGGGACATGCCGCTAATGGAGCGGCGGGGTACCCGGGGCGGAGTATCCGAGCGCGCACAGGCGGGACGCCTGTGCCGCTGTTCAGTCGCCGAGCGTGACGGTGGTCTCGATGTCCTTCGTGCGCTCGCCGGTGTAGCGGAGGCGCACCGTCTCGCCGGGTTGGCCCTCGACGTAGAAGCGGTGGATCACGCCGCCGCGGCCGGGGACGCCCGAGGGGAGTTGCACGCGGCCCGGCTCGAAGGGGACGGGGTCGATGCGGGTGTCGCGCCAGGTGTTCATCGAGCCTGAGGCCGCGACGCGCCCGCCGCCGGTCGGCTCGCAGGTGAGCAGGTCGTTGACGCCGATGCGCCGCTGGGCCTGCACGGCGGTGCGCGAGGGGATGAGGCGGTCGTTGCGGACCTGCACGGTGACCATCCACAGGCCGTCGCCGGCGCGGGCGGTCTCGACGCGCTCGAACGAGAGCAGCGGCATGTGGTCGGCGTGGAACATGGTGAAGGCGAAGTTGCGGTGGCACTCCTCCTCGAGCATGAAGGTCGGCGTGCTGCGGCTGGCCCACTTGTTCAGGCCGCCGACCAGCACCGTGCCGTACTGCGGGTGGTCGAACTCGGTGTAGTCCTTGAAGGTGAGGCCGAACTGGAGGCGGTCGCGGAAGAGCCACATGCGTTCGTCGTCGGGGCTGGACACGTCGCGCTGGAAGTAGCGCGCGTTGGTCCAGAGTTCGTTGGTGAAGGAGATGATGCCGAGGCCCTCGGCGAGCCAGTTGACGAACCCGCCGTGGACGGTGTAGAGGTCGCGCCAGATGATCATGGAGCGGTAGTAGGGCAGCATGTCCTCGCCGATGCGGGCGATCTCGTCGTAGACGCGGGCGTCGGAGCGGGGGTAGAAGTTCTCGCGGAACTGCGCGCCCGGGCCGCGGAGGATCATGCCCCCGGCGTTGTGGTAGCTCTGGCCCGCGGCGATGTTGGGGTGGGCCATGATGAACTCGCCGACGGCGCGGGTCTCGGGGTTGCTGAAGGGGTATTCGCCCGCGCCGCCCTGGGCGTAGTCGGGTTTCCAGCCGCTGGGCCAGTTGCGGTTCATGTCGTCGCCGCCGGGGCCGTCCTCGTTGATGCGCCCGTCGCCGTCGTTGTCGATGCCTTCGGAGCCGAGGAGGGTCCACTCGCCGCGCTGGTCGTCGCGGATGCGCCGGAAGACGCGCGGGTCGTGGCGGTCGCGCTCCCATCGGCCGTCGGGGTCGCGGATCCACATCTGCGTGATGGAGCCGTCGCCGTCGAGGTCGTCGGGCGGGTCCTCGTCGAAGAGGCCGTCGCGGTCGTTGTCGACCGGCCGCTGGTTGGATCGGCTCGAGTGCGGCGTGTTCGCCTCCTCGAACCAGTACTCGCGGCCGTCGGGGTTCACGCTGACCATGAAGTAGAACGAGCAGCGGTCGAGCAGGTCGGTGAGGGCGGGCACCTGGCCGTAGGCCTTGGTGAGGTACCAGAGCGAGTAGAGGACGGCCTCGGCGGACTGCACCTCGTTGCCGTGGACGTTGCCGTCGATCCACATGGCGGGCTTGGAGGTGTGCGGCCCGGTCTTCGGCGAGTTGACGATGGCCACCCAGAGCGCGCGGCCCTGGCCCGAACGACCGATCTCGCGCAGTTCCACAAGGTCGGGATACGCGGCGGCGATGCTCTTCAGGTGCGCTTCGAGTTCGGCGTAGGTGTAGTAGCGGTTGAAGGCGATCTCGACGCGGCCGTCGATGTGGGGCTGGGCGGCGGCCGTGCTCGCGGCGAGAAGGGCCGACGCGGCGAAGGCGACGCGCGCGAACACCGAGCGGCGAAGAGAACAGAGAGAACGGAGCCGCCACGGAGTGGCGGGGTACCCGACGCGAGTCATGGCTGGTCCTCCGTGAGGCTGATCGTGAGCGTGCGGTTGCCGAGGGCGGCGGAGCGGACGTCGAGCGTGATGGTCGAGCCGTCGGGCGCGGCGACGGTCCACTCGGCGTAGGCCGTGCCGCCCGAGCCGTCGATGCTCTCCCAGCGGGCGATGCGCTGCCCCGCGACGACGGCGTCAGGCTCGATGCGCAGGTCGAGGACGACGGGCGGCAGGCGCCGGGCCTTGCGGGCGATGGCGGACGCGGTGGGGAAGTAGCCGGCGTTCGTGCCGCGGACGGTGATGCGCCAGAGGCCGGTCGAGAGCCGCTCGACGGCGTGGATGTCGATCGTCAGGTCGGGCAGTTTGTCGAGGAGTGCGGCGGCGAAGGCGGTCTGCTCGTCGGCGAGGCGCGTCCACTCGCTCTCGGGCGGGTTGGCGCGGAAGCCGGGGACGAAGCCGCCGATCTCGACGGGGCCGAGTTGCGGGTGGTCGAAGGGCTGCCAGTCGATGAAGCCCTCGCGGTTGCGCTGCTCGTCGGAGTACTTGAGCCACTTGGCGTCGTCGGACTCGCGGGCGCGGGAGGCCGCGGCCTGCGCGCCCTGCGCCGGTCGCGCGCCCTGCGGGCGTCCGCCGGTGCGCGCGGGAGCGGCGGGCTGCGCCTCCTGCCCCTGCGCGACGGCCATGACCTTGGCGCGCAACTCCTCGGGCAGCGCCATGATCGCGGCCATGCGCTCGCGCTGCTCTTCCGGGGCGCGGTCCTGCGCCGAGGCCATCATCTCGGCGCGCTCGGCCGGCGTGGCGACCATGAAGTCGATGACGAACTGCGGCGCGCCCGCGGCCTGGAACTCGCGGCGGATCGCGTCCTCGGGGCTTTCCTCCGGCCCGTCTTCGGCGGCGGGCTTTTCGGAGTCGTCCTTCGCGTCGGCGGGCTTGTCGGCCTCCTTCGGCTTCACGAGGTCGGGGCGCACCCACACGGGCGTCGAGAAGGCGTACGCGCCGAAGTGGGCGTATGCCCACTGATGGAACGAGCCGGCGGTGTCAGGCCCCTTCGGCGCGCCGGTCATGCCGGTCGCGTCCTTGAAGACGCGGGCGATCTCCTCGTAGTAGGGCTTGTCGTCGGACTCGATGCCGAGCGGCTCGCGCCCGTCGGGAGCGTTGCGGCCGGCCTCGGGGATGTTGAGGAGGTTGTCGTGCGGGCCGAAGACGAGCACGCAGACGATGTTGTCGCGCGCGAGCATCCAGCGCACGAGCGCGAGGCTCTCCGGCTCGGAGAGCGAGTACGGTCCCGAGCCGTCGGTGTGCTCGGGCCAGAGGGCGGGGAAGTTCATGTTGAGGTCCACGCCGCCCCCCGCGCTGCCGTGCGGGCCGTCCTCGTTGAAGCGCCCGTCGCCGTCGGCGTCGAGGCCCTCGACGAGCACGGCGTGCGTCGGAGCCTCGCCCTTGGCGGCCTCGGGCCTGCGCATGATGCGCGGGTCGTCGGGGTCGGGGACGAGATCGGCGGTCAGGCCGGTCGCGGGCGCGGGGTGCTTGACGCGCATCATGGTGATGAGGCCGTCGGCGTTGAGGTCGTCGGCGGGGTCTTCGTTCACGCGCCCGTCGCGGTCGGCGTCGTACCCGACGATGGTGCGGCCGAAGTCGGACTTCGGCGTGCCCTCGCGGGCGAAGAACGCGGCGTTGTCCGGGTTGAGATCGGGAATGATGTAGACCGTGCGCTCGCGCAGCAGGTCGGCGTGATTCGTGACGAGGCGGTCAACGAGCGAGCGAGCGACGCGCGGGCCGATCTCGTAGCGACCGTCGAGGCCGGCGACGATGAGCAGCGCGGGCCGCTGGTCGGGCGCGCGACCCAGCGCGTCCGGCTCGGAGTGCGCGAGTCGAAGGAGTTGGAGCGTGCTGCCGGAGCGGCTCTTGCCGATGGAGGAGACCTCGACCAGCCGCTCCGAGTCCTGCGCCGAGGCGCCGGCAGCAAGACTGAAGGCGACCACAGACGCAACGAGCACGGACGTTCGCATATCGCCTCCCTGGGCGGTGTCGAAGAGGGTGATCAGAGGCGGAGAAGATAGCAGGTCGAGGCACGCACGCCGCGTCGTGCCTGTGCGTGAAGTTGGGATAGATGGTGGACAGCGGTGGGCTAGAGTTGGAAAAATGGCTAATACTGGCCGATTTGGCCCACCCAAACCCCTGATATTGGATATTAGTGTCGGCTAATATACGAGTATACTGCGAACAAACAGCCAAACGCAGTTGACAAAGCGGTCGCCGTTCGACGATTATGGGGGGTCGGCTGCGGCTCGTGGGGAGCGTGGGACCGGCGACGCCAGCGCAGGGAGGTGGTCATGGATAAGACCCAGAGCGGATCGGGCATCTTCCGGCTGAACGACGGGGACGTCGCGCAGTTCCGGGCAGACGTGGACCAGCGGGGAGACTGGTACGTCTGGCGCCGGATGAGCGCGAACGGCTGGGCGACGCTGAGGCGTTGCGACAGCCGCGAGGAGGCCATCGAACTGGCCCAGTCCCTGAATGAGGACCCCGACGCCGTCCTTGCGTAACGGGGCTTCGGCCCCCCTTCCCTCAGCCCGCACATGCCCAAGCCCCTGCACCCGGCGGAGGTTTGTCGGTACAAACATGCGCCCCGGGCGGCCCCTCGATTTCGAGCGGATCGGCCGGCCATGAAGGAGCCGACGCGATGAACCACAACGGACAGCCACGGCGTCTCGCGCGGGGGACCGCCGCCCTTGCCGTCGCGGCCATGCTCGCGGTCAGCGTGGGAGCCTGCGAGTCCAACCCGCCGCGACGGGAGACCGGTGACTCGGGCGGACGGATCAACCCCTACGCCACGACTTCGGCGGATCGCTCGTCGAGCGCTGCGAACGCGGCGTCACTGTGGGAGTTCTCCGACCAGGTGGCCGACGCCCTCGCGGCCCGGATCGCAGCGATCCCGGAGATCCGCGACTCGGCGGACAAGGTCGTGATCGAACTCGGCGACATCGAGAACATGACCAACACGCCGCGCCAGGACTACGAGTTGATCCAGCGGCGGCTGCGCGGACGCCTGCTCACCAGCGACACCGTGACCGCCAAGGCACGCTTCGTCGAGGGCGCACGCACCATGGACCGCGAGAAGGAGCGCGTCCAGGCCGGCGGCGGGGCGGGGGGCATGACCGACCGCTACGACGAGCGGCTGATCTACGTGCTGCGCGGGTCGTTCTACGAATCAACGCGCGGCGGCGGGCAGGTGAGCCGGTACTACTTCGAGTTCAACCTCGTCAACCTCCAGTCGCGCGACATCGTGTTCAACGAGTCGTTCGACCTGGCCCAGCAGCGCTGAGCGTGCGACGAGGTGCGCCATGCCCGCCCGCCTGCTCAGCCTGTGCCTCGCGGCCGCGTGCGCGATGGGCGCGTGCGCGGCTTCGGGATCGTCCAAGCAGACGACGCGCCTGCGGCACGGCGACATCGCGCTCGCCGGCGCGGAGATGCGCGAGCGGTTCGCCACGGCGACGTTTCTGGAGGGGCGCACGCCGGACTCGCCGCCGATGCGGATCGTGATCCGGCGGCTCGAGAACCTGTCCAGCGACCGCGTACCCATCGCCGAGCAGTGGGCGATGGTCTCGGGGCTGATCGCGGATCGGGGCGTGCAGCAGGCGGCGCGGGAGCGCGGCGTCGTGTTCCAACTGCCGCCCGAGAAGACCGCGCTGCTGCGCGAGACGGGAGTCGAGTACCCGGACCTGCTGCCGGAGCACAACCCGACGCACGTGCTGCGGGCGACGATCCGATCGCTGGTGCGGGGCGGGCCGACGCGCGGCGCGGGGCCGACGGACGTGCGCAAGGACGTGTACCTGATCTCGTACGAAGTCGAGGAGATCGACTCGCGCTGGGTCGTGTGGCAGGCGGACGTGGAGTTTGCGAGGGAGGCGAAGGGATTGCTGGTGGATTGAGGCGAGCGGGAAAGTGGAGCTGTGATGGAGTCGTGATGGAGCCGAGGCGTGTAGGAGCACGGTGGGATCGGCACAGGCGGGACGCCTGTGCCACCGGGATCGTGCTGGCGATGCTCGTCGGCGGCTGCGCGTCGTACCGACCCGACGCCTCGCTGATGAGCGACGTGTCGCGAGGGCGGTACGGCGATGCGCGCGGGCGCATCGCGGCGACGATGCCGTCGAACCGATCGGACCCCGGCTACCTGCTCGCGCGCATGAAGGCAGGGATGGTCGCGCTCGCGGACGGGCTGCCCGAGGCCGCTGAGCCGCATCTGGGCGAGGTGTACGACCTGCTGCGGACGCAGGGTCTGAACGCGGACCGGACCGTGCCATCGATCGTCGTGCACGAGGGCGTACGGATCTGGAAGGGTGAGCCGTTCGAGCAGGCGATGGGGTACGCCTACGTCGCATTGCACGACATGGTGATGGCGGACTGGGGGAACGCGCGTGCCGCCGCGCTGGACTCGATCTTCCTGCTGCGCGACTTCGGGCGCGCGAGCGACGGTCGCTCGATGACCTCGATCGAACTGGCCGGGCGTGCCGCGGAGCGCGACCGAGACGGCGGGGACCATCTCTCCACCGGATACACGACGGTTGAGTCCGACTTCGCGCTCGGCTACCTGCTCGCGGGCGTGGCGAGCCGGATGCTCGACCGGCCGCGGGAGGCGGCTGAGCACTTCGCCAAGGCCGAGGCGGTCGCGCCCGGGCTGGCGTCGCTCACGTCCACGCTCGAACACGGGGACTACGACACGCTGCTCGTCGTCGATGCGGGCCTCGGGCCGGAGAAGATCGCCACCGGCAACGACGGCGTGATCGCGGCGTTCGTGCCGCGCGATCGCGGCCCCGCGAGCGGGCTGATCGTGCAGCAGCGCGGGCGTGCCTACACCGAACTGCCCGCTGTCTGCGACCTCAACGAGATGGCCCGCGACCACCGCTGGAACAACCTCGAGGACGTGCGGCGTGTGAAGAGCCTGCTCGGGTCCGGGCTGATGGTCGCCGGCGCCGCGGTGGCGATCGGCTCGGACGACACCGAGGCCCAACTCGCCGGGCTGGCGATGATGCTCGCCGGCATGGCGGTGCGCGCCGGCTCGAAGGCGGACACGCGGCACAACGAACTGCTGCCGCGGTTCGTGTACCTCGTGCCGGTGCGAGCCGCCGACGGCCCGGTGACGGTGCAGGTGGCGGGCAAGCCGCGAACGCGGCTGATGCTGGCGGGCTTGCCCGCGCCGGCGCGCGGCGAGACGGCCGTGCGCTACGCACGCCTGCTTGCGGACCCGTACGGCACGGGGTTCGCGCCCGAGTGGGCGACGTCGGGCCGCGTCCTGTACGCGAACGACGAGACCAGCGCGCTCGACGCGCCGACGCTGCCGTACATCCTCGGCGGGCGGTGCGTGCGCACGCCGAGGCCTGACCTGCTCGTCGAATATCAGCGTGCGGGCTTGCCGCAGGACGTGTCGTTCGGGCAACTGCTCGAACTCTACAGGCTCGAGGGGCTGGAGCCGCTCCCCGGCACGGAGCGCCGGCGCGCGCGCGGCCACGTGCTCGAGGGTGGTCGGACGGTTTTCACGCCGCAGACGGGATCGGCGGCGTTCGCGCGACTGTTCGGACAGGAGCACCAGGCGTACGCGCCGCGCTCGCGTGAGGTGCGCGATTTGGCGGAGCGCATCCGCACCGTAGGTGGTGGTGGAGAGTAGAGGCGGTTCAACCAGAGCGAGCGTGCGCGGTATCAGACAGATTGGGTGAGGTTCACACCGGATTGAAGAAGCGGCAGGGCCGGAGCCGCCACGGAGTGGCGGGGTGCCCGAGACCACGAAGGAGACGACCATGGCAACACGAACACTCACGAAAGCGCTCGCGGCGACGATCGCTCTCGCCGCATTGATCGGCGCATCGGCGTGCCAGAGCAACGCTCCGCCCTATCGCGGACGGGTGGACCCGATCCCCCTCTCGGACTACCCGCAGATCGTGGTGACGCGGCCGCTGAACGACCTGCTCGGCTTCACGCAGCCGAACGTGACGCCGGCGACGGAGACCGAGCCGATGCGTGTCGTCGCGCCGGTGCGGTCGATGCAGGACGGCTACACGCGGGTGCAGTACCAGTTCGAGTTCTTCGACGAGCGGGGGCGGCCGCTGTCGCAGTCGGGTTGGAAGTACCTCTCGATCACGCCGCGGCAGCAGGTGTTCCTCGACGGCCGCGCGCTGAGCACCGAGGCGAAGGACTGGCGCCTCTCCATCCGGCAGGCGGGTTGAGCGGGGCCGATCAGACGCGGACTGCGGCGGCGGAACCGAGGCTCTCACGCTCCGCTTCCAGCAGTTCGAGCGCCGCGACCGCGTCCTCGACGGGCACGGGGGACGGGCCGCCCTGCGCGACGGCGTCAACCATCGCGCGGGCTTGCACCTCGTAGCCGCTGAGCGGGCCGACTTCGGGCGCGCGCGACTCGTTGCCACGATGGAGCAGGAACTGCGGCGTGCGGGCGAGGTCGAAGTCGGCGGTGGCGTGCTCGAAGCAAACGACGGAGCGAACGCGGAAACCGAAGCCGGGCTGGTGCCCCCAGCCGCCCTCGGCCACGACCTGTGGCAGATGGTCGTAGCGGTAGATCGCCGTGAGGTGGTTGGTTGAACCCGCGCTGACGACTTCGCGCGGCGGGCCGAAGCACCAGCGGATGAAGTCCGCGTCGTGCATGTGCAGATCGATGATCGCGCCGCCGCTCCGCGAGTCGTCTGCGTAGAAGTCCGTCCACTCGGGGCGCGAGCCAAGGCGGTGGAAGGTTGCGCTGGTCACGCGGCCGAACTCGCCCGAATCGATCGCCCGCTTGAGCCATGCCCACGCGGGCCAGAAGCGCATGCACATCGCGGGCGTGCAGAGCGTGCGGGCCTTCGACGCGGCCTGGGCGACGCGCCGGGCATCGGCGGAGCGCACCGCGAGCGGCTTTTCCACGAGCGCATGCCTGCCCGCGGCGATCGCGGCGAGGGCAAGCGGAACGTGCGTGTCCGTCGGCGTGCAGATGCTGACGAGATCGACGCCGGGGTCGGCGAGCAGATCCTCGGCGCGCTCGTATGCCCGTACCTCGCCCGGATCGAGAAGACGCTCGCCCGCGCCGCCGGTGTCGATGTTGCCGGCAACAGCGACCTCGCCCGCTCGCCGCCGCGGATCGGAGTCGGCGACGGCGACGACGCGGCAGGCGTGCCCGGCCTCGTTCGCCGAGCGGTACGCGGCCAGGTGCGTGCGGCCCATGAAGCCCAGGCCGATGATCCCAACGCGGACGGGCGGCGCGTCGGCCATGACTCAGCCCCCCACCGTCGCGGCGCTCGCGGGCGCGCCCGTGCCGCCCGCCGCGCTCGCGCTGCGCTGGTCCGGCAGCGAGCCGTCGTTCTCGCTCGGTCGCCAGAGGACGAAGCCCTCGATGGCCTGGTACTCGGGCAGGCCGAGACGGTCGTAGAGTTGCGCGGTGGCGCGGTTGCGGTCCTCGGCGCGCTGCCAGAACTCGCGCGGGTCGTTCGGCCCCGGGAAGAGCGCCTTGTCCTTCTGCGACTGGTGCTTGAAGATCGCCATCCGCTTGCGGTCCACCTCGCTGGGCGAGAGGGGGACGGCCATCTCGATTTCGTGAGGCTCCCACTCCTGCCACGCGCCGCGGTAGAGCCAGACCTCGCAGTCGCACATCCAGTCGCGCGCGGCAAGACGGCGCAGCGCGGTCGTGATCGCCGCGAGGCAGACGCGGTGCGTGCCGTGCGGGTCGGAGAGGTCGCCCGCGGCGTAGACCTGGTGCGGGCGGACTCGTTCGAGCAGGTCCGCGACAATGCGGACGTCGTCCTCGCCGAGGGGGCGCTTCTTGACGCGGCCGGTCTCGTAGAACGGCATGTCGAGAAAGTGGATGCGGTCGGCCTGAACACCGGAGTAGCGAGCGGCGGCACGGGCCTCGCAGCGGCGGATCAGCCCCTTGATGCGCTGGAGTTCGGGCGTGTCGATCTCGCCGGGCGACTTGCCGCGGATGAAGCGGCGGACGCTCTCGGCGAGCGAGTGCGTCGTGCCGGTCGAGTGGTCGAGGCCGAACTCGCGTGAGAACTCGGCCGCGAACTCGGCGAACTTCTCGGCCTCGTCGTCGAAGACGGCGATGTTGCCCGAGGTCTGGTAGGCGACGTGGACCTCGTGCCCCTGGTCGCAGAGGCGGATGAGCGTGCCGCCCATGGAGATCACGTCGTCGTCGGGGTGCGGGCTGAAGACGACGACGCGCTTGGGGAACGTGTCGGGCGGGTTGGCGTTGTCGATGCCGACGCCGGGGACGAAGCGCGGGCGGCCGGGCTTGCCGCCTGGCCAGCCGGTGATGGTCTTCTGGAGGCTCTTGAAGACCTCGATGTTGATCTCGTACGCGCCGCCGCGGGCGGAGAGGAGTTCCTGCAGGCCGTGCTCGTTGTAGTCCTCCTCGACGAGTTTGAGGATGGGCTTCTGGAGTTGCAGGGCGAGCCACGCGACGGCGCGGCGGGTCAGGCGATTGTCCCACGTCAGGCCGAAGCGCTCGACCGGGCCGAGCAGCCAAGGCGTCTTGAAGCGAGTGAGTTCGGAAGCGGCGGCTGGGTCGAGGACGAACTTCGCGTCCGGGTGCTGCTGGAGGAAACTGGCGGCGACGGCTGGGGTGATCTCGCCCTCGACGGCGCGGCGGACGATGGCCGCCTTGTGCTCGCCGAAGGCCATCAGCACGACGCGGCGCGCGTCGAGGATCGTGCCGACGCCCATGGTCACGGCCTTGCGCGGGACGTTCCACTCGCCGAAGAAATCGCTCGCGGCGTCCATCCGCGTGACCTTGTCGAGCGTGATGAGACGCGTGCGGCTGTCGCGCGGCGATCCAGGCTCGTTGAACCCGACGTGCCCGGTGCGCCCGATGCCGAGGATCTGGAGATCGATCCCGCCCGCGTCGCGGATGGCCCGCTCGTAGGCTGCACAGTGCTCGTGCACGCGCTCGATCGGCACGGTGCCGTCCGGAACGTGCGCACAGGACGGGTCGATGTCCACGTGGTCGAAGAGATGCTCACGCATGAACCGCCGGTAACTCTGGAGGCTCTCCGGCGGCATGGGCCAGTACTCGTCGAGGTTGAACGCGGTGACGTTCGCGAAACCCAAGCCCTCGTCGCGGTGCAGGCGGACGAGTTCGTCGTAGACGCCCAGGGGCGTCGCGCCCGTGGCCAGGCCGAGCACGGCACGCCGGCCGGCGGCTGCCCGGTCGCGGATCAGGGCGGCGATCTCGGCGGCGACGGCGCGGGCGGCGAGCGCGCTCGACTGATGCACGGCGACGGGAATGTGCTCGGGCACGGCGGCGCGCGGCGGATTTGGTCCGGTCATCTCGATCTCACCGGTCGGGATGGGGGTGTCGTGGTTCGCATGGCAGGGCCAAGCCTAGCGAGTCCGTGGGGGTACGAAAGACGAATGCCTCAGCGGGCGTGGGGTGCGATTCACGCTCAACGGATGCAGTCGATTGTACACCAATGACTTACGGAATGCCCCCCGGCCGCACTCGCTGTCCGTGCACGAGACCGGGACCAATTCTTGTCACGCGGGGGCTTGAAGGGCACTCAAGAAGCGGGTAGCGTGCGCGGAGTCCGGGTGGCCGGGAGGGAAGTGAGCGGGTTTCGAGCGGACTATCGCGTTCAGAGTTTCGTGACCGACTTCGTTTGCTCGATGAGTCGTTCGTGCGCGCACGGGTCGGTTCGGCACCGATCGTCTGCCGTGGCATCCAGAGTGGGATGTTCATCGCATGCCCGCCGGATCGCGTTGCTCGTTGCACGTGTTGCGGCGGTCCTGCGTTCGTTGCTCTGTGGCACAGAGCGGAAGAGGAAGGAAGGGGATTCCGATGAGGCTCACACACCGTGGAGTGCGGCGTACGTTCGCCGCCGTCGTGCTGCTTGCGCTTGGCGGGGCCGCCACCGCGACGCTTGGCCAGGTCGCCGTGCCGACGAATCAGGCCGGTCCGCCGCCGCGTGAGGCGGTCCAGTCCCCGCCCATGCCGACCCGGAGCGGGTACGTGCCCTTCGAGCAGTACGAGGACGGCTCGTTCCGGGAGGAGTCGGTTGGCATGCGTCCGATCTTCGGGCCTCCCGGGGGCATCGGTCTGCCGGACGGGCAGCGCGGATGGCGTGAGGAGGAGATGCCGAAGCGCCGGCTGCGGCCGAACGTCGGCGATCTGTTCATCCCCAGCGGGTTCAACGACGGACCTGCGCACGACGACAGCGGCGAGTGGTCTCGCGCCCAGCCGCTGATGCAGAACTTCGAAGGCCCCGGCCCGAACGGGCTGACGCCGCCCGACCCCGACCTCGCGACGGGGTACGACTACGTGGTGACGGTGACGAACGACGACTTCGCGGTGTACGACCGGGCCGGCGCACTGATCTTCTACCGGGACATCCACGACTTCCTCGGCGTCTCCGAGAACTTCCTGCTGTTCGACCCGAAGGTGATCTTTGATCCCTGGAACGGCCGGTGGGTCATGCTGTATCACAAGCGCCGCACCGCCACGCAGGAAGCGTCGCTCGCCGTGATCGTCAGTTCGAACAGCATCCCGTGGGGCGCGCCGGGCGCGGGCGGCTGGTGGTGGTACGACATCAACTCCGTCCAGGACGCGGGAACGAACAACGCGTCGTGGCCCGACTACTTCGACCTCGGGTACAGCAACACGACGATCTCGCTCGCTGGAAACATGTTCAAGTTCTCCGGCGGCTTCCGCTGGGCGAGGATGCGCTTCCTCAACAAGACCGAACTCTACAACGCTCAGACGGTCTTCCCCGTCAGTTTCTCCAACCTCACCAACGCCGACGGCAGCACGACCGAAACGCCCCGGACGGCCAAGATGCAGTGGTCGTGGTCCGAGAGCGGGCAGAACGTGGACGCGGTGCTGTGCAACGCACGCTGGGGCGGCGGCAACCGCGTGACCATCTGGAAACTCAAGGGCGCGTTCAACACCAACACGCTGACACGCGTCGACACGGTCGTCTCCGACTACGCGGTGCCGCCGAACGCGACCCAGCCCAACGGCCAGACGCTCGACACCATCGACACCCGCCTGATGACCGCGGTCGTCACCGGCGACACCCTCGGCAGCAACGGCATCGAGTTGTTCACGGGCCACTCGATCGCGTGGGAGGGCGGCGCGACCTCGCGTTGCCGCCTCTACAAGTTCGATGCGGTCGGGCACGGGCTTGAGTTCGAGTCCAACTTCGGCTCCACCGGGCAGTTCTACTGGATGCCGTGCGTCGCGGGCGACTACTCCGGCAGCGCGTACTGGGTCTTCTCCCGCACGAGCGGCAGCGTCAACGCGGAGATCCGCTACGTCGATTACAACAAGGGAACCTTCAGCAGCGCGTCGTCGCTCATGAAGGCCGGCACGGGGAGTTACGGCGGATTCCGCTGGGGCGACTACTTCGGCGGCCAGATGGACTGGGGCGACTACAGCGCGAACTTCTCGATCCCGGGTCGCCCCTCGAAGGTCTGGCTGTACGCCGAGTACGCCAAGCCCGGCGACTGGGGAACCCACGTCGGCGCAACCAGCGTCTACTCCCAGGGCAACCTGTCGTCGGTAACACCATCCACGACCTACGTGATCACAGGCCCGGTTGGCGGGCCGTTCTCCCCCTCCAGCCGCGTCTACACGCTCACCAACAACGGACAGGTCGGGCTTGTGTACGAGGTGGTCTCGCTCCCGTCGTGGCTCAACACCTCGAGCGCGAAGGCCCAGTTGTTCCCCGGATCGGCGAACGTCACCCTCTCCGTGAACTCGAACGCCAACTCGCTGAACAAGGGAACGTACAACGCAAACGTCCTCTTCCGCGACACGTTCAACAACGGCAACTCCTACAGCCGCGCCGTGCAACTCATCGTGCAGGCGCCGGACCTGCGGGTCGCCTCCTTCGACGCGCCCAGCGGGACGTTCTACCCCGGCCAGACGATCAACGTGACGGGCAGCTACGTGAACGACGGCGATTACGCCACGGGCAACTACACCGCGACCTTCTACGCCTCGACCAACACGATCATCTCGCCCGCGGACACGCCCATCGGGACGCGCAACTACTCGAGCCTCCCGCCCGGCGGGACGCAGAACTTCTCGCACATCCTGACGCTGCCCTGCCTGACCCCGCAGCCGTACTACATCGGCGTCATCGTCACCGTGACAGGCGACTCCAACAACGGCAACAACACCGGCGTTGACCTGACGCCGATCGACTACCGGCTGTGCCCCGCGGACTTCAACCAGGACTGCACCGTGAACTCGCTCGACTTCATCGCCTTCCTGAACGCCTACACCGCAGGGAACAAGAGCGCGGACTGGAACGGCGACACCGTCGTCAACTCGCTCGACTTCATCGCCTTCCTGAACGACTACAACTCGGCCTGCCCGTAACCGGAGCCGTCCGAGCCGAAGCCACAAAGGGGCCGTCGCGCCGTTCGATCGAACGGCGAGGCGGCCCTTTCCCGTGCGCGGTCGGTCAGGCGGGCGGGATGGGACGATCGTGCGGGTCGTGGCCTTCGCCGCTGCGTTCGGCGAGGCGGGTCGCCATCGCGGCATCGGTCACGTGCTCGAGGTCCATGGCCGTCGCGTGGACGTGGTCGGGTCGCAGGCCCATGACGTTGACGAGGTAGGTCTCCCAGAGCCGGTGGCTTCGGACGAGCGAGCGGGCGCGGGCGCGGCCTGGGTCGGCGAGGCGCACTCCGTCCGGCGTATGCACGACTTCCCCGGCACGACGCGCGTCGCTCAGAGCGCGGCGCGTCGCCCCCCCCGCGTCGATGGCCCGCCGGATGTCCGCCGGCGCGACCGTGGTTCCGGGGCCGCGCAGCTCCTCGGCACGGTAGAGGAGGCCCAGCATGTCCTCGTGCGCGATCGAGCGTGCGAGCCGCGCCTGGCGAAGCCGGCGTGCCAGCAGGCCGTGCCGAGGCCCGAACAAGGCCGCCGCAACGAGAAGCAACCCGGAAACGACGGTCATCATGCCCGCGGCGTTCACGGCGTTGGACATGCCGATCCACTCCGGGCCGAAGGCCGCGAGTACGTACCCCCCGACACCGGAGAGGACCGCCGCGACCGCACTCACGAGAATCTGCGGCAGGAGCCGGTCGGTGAGCAGGCGCGCGGTGGCGGCGGGGCAGACGAACATGGCGATGACGAGGATCGATCCGACCGCCTCGAAGGAAGCGACGGCTGCGGCCGCGACCATCGCCATCAGGGCGAAGTGCATCACACCCGCGCCGAATCCGAGCGACGACGCGAGCGCAGGGTCGAAGGCGGCGAGACGCAGTTCCTTGAAGAACGCGGAAATGAAGACGATCGCGATGAGCGTCACCAGCGCGAGCGTCCACACCTGACGGGGCAAGGCCGCGAGCGTGCGCAGACTCCAGAACTCGGACGAGTCCTCGGACGGGAACCAGAAGAGTGTTTCGAGTTGGCCGTGCAGGACGCAGTCGGCGTCGAGATCGACGTGGCGTGCGGCGGCACGCTCGATGAGCAGCACGCCGAGGGCGAACAGGACCGTGAAGACAACGCCCATGGCCGCCCCCGTCTCGACGCGGCCGTAGCGCCGGACGACCTCGATGAGCGCGGCGGCGACGAGGCCGCTGGCTGCCGCGCCGATGAACATGGGCAGCGATTCGCGCATGCCCGCGATGAGAAACGCGACGACGATGCCCGGCAGCACGGAGTGCGCGACGGCGTCGCCCATGAGGCTGAGACGGCGCAGGACGAGGAAGTTGCCGAGCAGGCCGCAGCACAGGGCCGCGAGCGTGCCCGCGAGCATCGGCGGCAGGTCGAGCGAAACGAACTGGTGCAGCGAGGGACTCACGCTGCCCCCCCCCGTTGCTCGCCGCTGAGCGGGTGCGGGCTGGGCGGCGTGCCGTCGGTCGCGGGCAGCCCGCGGCTGCGCAGCGCCTCCTCGAGCTCCGCGACGAGGGCGGCGGGCAGCGCGTGCTCGACCTTGTCCGCGGAAATGTCCACGTGCGACGGCGCGGCGTCGGCGTACTCGATGAGGTACTGCTCCCAGAGGCGGTGTGCCCGCACGACGCGCCGCGCCCTCGCCTCGCCACGCGAGGTCAGCGCAACACGCCCGTCCACGACCCGCCCAAGTCCCCCGATCCGCAGGGCGAGCGCGACCGCGAGATCGGGCTTGGTCGCGCGAGCGCCGTCGGCCCGTTCGACCGCGGCCCGGAGGGCGTGATCGACGGCGATTCTCGCCCGAAGCGAGGCGAGCCTGACCACCGCCGCCGCGACGCCCCGCGACGGTGCGAGAAGCATGCTCGCGGCGAAGAGCGCTCCCGCGGCCAGCACGATGATCGCCCCGGCCGGCGCGTTGGTGAGAAGAGCGGAGATGCACGATCCGGCGTACGCGCTCAGGCCGCCGAGCGCGCCGGAGAGCGGAACCATCACCCGCAGCCGTTCGGTCCAGAACCGGGCCGAGGCGGGCGGGATGATGAGGAGCGCGACGATGAGGAGCAGCCCGACCGCCTGCAAGCCGATCACGGTGACGACGACGAGCAGGCTTGTCATCGCCAGGTCGATCGCGCCAACGGGCCAGCCCTGCACAGCGGCGAACTCGCGGTCGAAGCAGGCGAGGCGGAACTCCTTGAAGAGCAGCGCGACGAAGCCGATCGACCCGAGGGCAACGACGCCGATGAGCGTGGCGTCCCATGCGCTCATCGCGGCGGTCTGGCCGTAGATGAACGAGGCCAGCCCGCCCTGGTCGCCGGTGGGCATGGACTGGATGACGCTGAGAAGCACGACGCCCGCGCCGAAGAAGACGCTGAGGACCGCCGCGATGGCGGTGTCGTCGCGCAGGCGCGTGAAGCGAACGATCGCCTGCACCGCGAGCACGCCCGCGACGCACCCGGCGGCCGCGCCGGGCAGCAGCACGCCGAGACTGCGACCCTGAGCGCCCAGCAGGGTCCCGGCGATGAACGCGCCGGCGATGCCCGGGAGCGCGGCGTGGCTCAGCGCATCGCCCAGCAGCGCCCGCTTGCGCAGCAGGATGAACGCCCCGACGACGCCGCCCGCGACGCCGAGCAGCGTCGCGCCGAGCACGACGACCGCGGCGTTGTGCCCGGCCTGGAGCGTGAGCGTGCGCCAGAGTTCGTCGAACGTGACGCCCTGCACTTGCCGGCCCGCGACGGTTGAGGGCGAGACGGACACGGCTCACTCACCCCGCGCGGCGCGGGCCACGGCCTCGCTGGCCTCGTCGAGCAGCGTGAGCCTGCCGCCGTAGGTACGCCGCAGATTCTCGGCGGTGTAGGCTTCCCGCACCGGACCGCACGCGACGACACGCATGTTCAGCAGCAACACATCGTCGAAGTACTCTTCCACGGTCTGGAGGTCATGGTGGACGCAGATGACCGTGCGACCGCGTGACCTGAGTTCGCGAAGGACTTCGACGATGGCGCGCTCGGTCGCCGCGTCCACGCCCGCGAACGGCTCGTCCATGAAGTAGAGTTCGGCGTCCTGCGCGAGCGCGCGGGCGAGGAAGACCCGCTGCTGCTGCCCGCCCGAGAGCTGGCTGATCTGCCGGTGCGCGTACTCCGCCATGCCGACGCGTTCGAGCGCGGCGAGCGCGGCCTCGCGTTGCGGGCGCGTCACCGGCCGGCACCAACCGATCATGCCGTAGCGCCCCATGCACGCGACGTCGAGCGCCGAGACGGGGAAGTCCCAGTCCACGGTCTCGCGCTGCGGCACGTAGCCGACGCGCCGCCGCTGCTGCCGGTACGAGCGACCCCAGAACTCGACTCGTCCCGCGGCGATGGGGACGAGACCGAGGCAGGCGCGGATGAGCGTGCTCTTGCCCGCGCCGTTGGGACCGACGACGGCAACGAGCGAGCCTGGGCGAGCGTCGAAGTCCACGTCCCAGAGCACCGGCCGACGGTGGTAGGCGACGGTCATCGCGTGCACCGAGAGCGGGCTGTCCGCGCTGTGCTCGGGGAGCGAGGCGAGCGAATCGGCCCGAACTCTCGGGGCATGGAGCGGCGACACGGGCTACTCCCCCGCAGCCAGCCGGCCGCTCATGCCGCGCTCGGGCGCATCGCCGCCGAGCGCGCGGGCGATGGTGGTGACGTTGTGGTCGATCATGCCGACGTAGGTGCCCTCGTAGGTTCCGGGCGAGCCCATGGCGTCGGAGAAGAGGCGGCCGCCGATCTCCACGGCCAGGCCGCGAGAGCGAGCGCCGTCGATCAACGCCCTGACGTTTCGATCGGAGACGGTGGACTCGACGAAGACCGCCGGGATGCGGCGCGAGACGATCACACCGACGATGCGTTCGATGTCGCGCACACCCGCCTCGGACTCGGTGCTGATGCCCTGGATGCCGACGACTTCGAAGCCGTAGCGCCGGCCGAAGTAGTTGAACGCATCGTGCGCCGTCACGAGCACGCGGCGTTCCTCGGGCACGCTGGAGAGCACGCGCTGCGCGTACTCGTCCAGTTCACGCAGGGTCTCGGCGTAGCGCTCGGCGTTGGAGCGGTAGTTGTCCGCGCCGGCGGGATCGGCCTCGGTGAGTTTGTCGCGCACGACGACGACGGCGCGCGACCACGCCGCGGGGTCCATCCACACGTGCGGGTCGTACTGGCCCTCGAACGCCTCGGGCTCCAGCAGGTCGGACTCGTCGAGCAACTCGGTGACGGCGTAGACCTTGCGGCCGGCGGTGGCGGCGCGGATGAGCGCGTCGGACATCTTGCCTTCCAGCATCAGCCCGTTGTAGAAGACGAGGTCGGCCCGCATGAGGGCGGCCGTGTCGGTGCGCGTCGCCTTGTAAAGGTGCGGATCGACGCCCGACCCCATCAGCCCCGTCACATCCGCGCGCTCGCCCGCGACGTTGCGCACCAGGTCCGCGACCATCCCCGTGGTGGCGACCACACGCAGCGGCTCCCCGCCGAGCGCTGCGGACACCCCCGCGACCACGACCGCCACAAGCACGAACACGCGATGCATCGGCGCCTCCTCGGCCGCCCCCGGAAGGGACGGCTCAAATGTAGCCACGGCTACTGTAGCCCAGGCTCCATTCCGATCAAGGGCGCCGGTCACGAGCGTCTCGTGATCCTCATCCAAACACAACGCAAACGACCGTGCCCGGCCCGCTCTGTATGCGCCCCGACCCTCGGCTACACTGCCCGTCCGCGTCGGCAACCCGGGGGCTGGCGCCGGTCGATAGATATGAACCGGTCGCGGGGACCGCGGCCGGCTGCCCCGGGGGTCGGACGCCCCTGCCTCGGCGCCGTGAAGGGATTCTGTCGTTGTCGCCGAAACGCTCGCTCGAAGAACTGCCCACGCTCGCGTGGAGCCTCGACGCCCAGCCGGTGATGGTTGGGGAACGCACCGCGCGCTTTCGTGCGCCCGACGCAACGGACCCGATTCCTCCGTCGTTCGCCCTCGCCTCGCCGGTCCAGCCGTGCGGGGCGGCCGCGGACACGTTCTCGCCCAGGCCGCGCTTCGCCCGGTTCGAGGACCGGCACCTCATCCGAATCGAGACCGAGCACGCGTGGAGCCTGTACGGCACGGGCGAGGTCGCCGGGTCGCTGCTGCGCAACGGCCGCCACACCATCGCCTGGAACACCGACGCCTACAACTACGACTCCACGACGCGCTCGCTCTACCAGTCGCACCCGTGGGTGCTCGGCGTGCGGCAGGACGGGACAGCCTTCGGCGTGCTGGTGGACACCACGCACCGCGTCAGCATCGACCTGGCCGAGGGAGTTCTGTTCGAGGCGGACGGATACGCGCCCGCGGTGTACGTGATCGATGCGCCCGGCCCGGAGGGGGTGCTGCGCGAACTGGCCGCGCTGACCGGCAAGATGGACCTGCCGCCGCTCTGGTCGCTCGGATACCACCAGTGCCGGTACTCGTACATGACCGAGGAGGAGGCGCTCGAAGTGGCGGCAGAGTTCCGCCGCCGGCGCATCCCGTGCGACGCCATCTGGTTCGACATCGACTACATGGACCGCTTCCGCGATTTCACCTTCGACAAGGAGCGGTTCCCCGACCCGGCTGGGATGGTGCGTCGGCTGGCGGAACGGGGGTTCCGGTCGGTGTTCATCCTCGACCCCGGCATCGTCGCCGATCCGGCCGACCCGACCTACGCCGACGGCGTCGAACGCGACCACTTCGTGCGCGACGCCGAGGGGCGAGAATACCGCGGCTCGGTCTGGCCGGGCGTGTGCGTCTTCCCCGACTACACGCGCAGCGCAACGCGCCATTGGTGGGCCGACCTGATCGACACCTTCGTCTCGACCGTCGGCATGGACGGCCTGTGGAACGACATGAACGAGCCGGCCATCTTCGACGGACCCGGCCGCACCATGCCCGTCGATTGCGTCCACCGCGCGGACGAGGAACTCGGCGGGCCGGCCACCCACGCCCGCTACCACAACGCCTACGGGATGCTCATGATCCGCGCCACGAGGAAGGGCATGCTCCGCGCCCGCCCCGAGCGGAGACCCTTCGTGCTCACCCGCTCCAACTTCGTCGGCGGTCAGCGCTACGGCGCGATGTGGACCGGCGACAGCACGAGCACGTGGGACCACCTCGGGTGGACGATCCCGATGATCCTGAACCTCGGCCTCTCGGGACAGCCCTTCGCCGGGTGCGACATCGGCGGCTTCTCGGAGAACTCGGACGCGCACCTCTTCCAGCGCTGGATGGGCATCGGGTCGCTCCTCCCCTTCAGCCGCGCCCACTCCGACAAGGGCACGCAGCGGCACGAGCCGTGGTCGTTCGGCGAGGAGTGCGAGCGGGTCTGCCGGCTCGCCCTCGAACGGCGCTACCGGCTGCTGCCGTATCTCTACACCGTCTTCCGCGAGGCCGCGGAGACGGGCCTGCCCGTGCTGCGGCCGCTCTTCTTCGCCGACCCGTCCGATCCGTCGCTGCGATCGGCCGAGGACTCGTTCCTTCTCGGGCGCGACGTGCTGGTGCGGGCCTCGCGCGACCCGGAGAACGGCTGCCGCGATCCGATGCCGCACGGCCGCTGGCGGATGTTCGAGCCGGCGCACGCGTCGCATCACGACCTGCCGGAACTGTTCGTGCGCGAGGGGGCCATCGTTCCGCTCGGCCCGGTGCGCCAGTTCAGCGGCGAGAAGCCCCTCGACCCGATCACGCTTGTCATCTCCCTCGACCGGCACGGGCACGCCGAGGGAACCCTCTACGAGGACGCGGGCGACGGCTTCGCCTATCGCGAAGGCGACTACCTGCTCACCACCTACTCCGCCGAGCGCGACGGGCCGCGCGTGATCGTCGGCATCCGGGGAGCGGAGGGCTCGCGCCCCCGCCCGCTCCGCGCGGCCGAGATCCTCATCCTCTTCGACGACGGCACGGTCAAGCGCAGTGTCGGCGTGGGTGGAGACCTGATCCCCGTCCTCATCGACCAGCCCCGCTGCTGACCCCGATCTACCGCCGGGGAACGGACGAAAAAACCCCCGCCACGAGCGCGGGGGTGTTCGGACGGTGGTGTTCCGCTGCGGTCAGTTGCAGCCGGCGTTGTAGAGGTTCAGGAAGCAGAGCACGTCGAGCGTGTTGACGATCGTGTCGCCGTTGCAGTCGGCCTGCGAGTCATTCGACGTGTAGAGGTTCAGGAAGCAGAGCACGTCCTGCGAGTTGATGATCGTGTCGCCGTTGCAGTCGGCGTAGCAGGGGCTGGGCGTGTTCTGCACGGTCCTGGTTGCGTTGATCCGGCCGTAGCCGTACTGGATGTCGAAGCCCGGCGTGCCCAGATCGTCCGCGTTGTCCCGCAGGAGCTGGCGAACTTCCGCGCCCGTGAGGTTCGGGTTGCGGGAGTACATGAGCGCGACCAGGCCGCTGACGTGCGGCGTGGACATCGACGTGCCGGACATGTAGATGTAGCCGGAGTTGTTGGCGTAGTTGCAGGAGATGATGTCCTCGCCCGGCGCAGCGACGTCGATCCACGTGCCGTAGTTCGACCAGCTGGGCCGGGTGTCGCTCGCGTTGGTGGCGCTGATGGCGATCACTTCCGGATACGCCGCCGGGTAGAACGGCGACTGGCTGCCAAAGTTGCCCGCCGCGGCAATCACGGGCATCCCGTTCTGGTCGGCGTACTTGACCGCGTCGGCGAGAACCTGCGCCCCGCCGCCGCCGCCGCCGGAGTAGTTCAGGGCGTGGGCGCCGTTGTCCACGGCGTAGTAGATGGCGTAGGCGATCGCCTCCCACGTGCCGCCACCGCCGGAGTTGAAGACCTGCAGCGGCATGATGGTCACGTTCGCCATGCCCGCGACGCCCTTGGCGTTGTGCAGGCCCGCGGCGATGGTGCCCGCGACGTGCGTGCCGTGGCTGTGCCCGTCCTGCGGGTTGTTGTCGTTGCTCATGAAGTCCCAGCCGCGGTAGTCATCGATGTACCCGTTGCCGTCGTCGTCGATGCCGTTGCAGCACGGATCCCCGGCGTTCGCCCAGTAGACGCCCTGGAGGTCCTCGTGCGTCCAGGAGATGCCGGTGTCGGCGACGGCAATCACGACGTCGCGGGTGCCCATGGTGATGTCCCATGCGCCCTCGAACTTCGCGATCTTCGGGCCGTACTGCTCGTTGTAGCGGGGGTCGTTGGGAACAAACGCCAGCACCGTGTGCCCGTTCGGCTCGGCGTAACGCACGCCGGGAAGCTGCGAGACACGCCGCGCGAGCTCGGCGACGTCAACCCCTTCGGCCAGTTTCGCCACACGCACCATCGACAGCGGGTGCGGCTGCGCGGGGTCGTGCTTCGACCACTGCGGATGCCGCGTCTCCTTCCACCCCACCACCTCGGCAAGCCCCGCGATCATCGCCACCGACTTCTCGGTCGGCGCCTGATCGAACCCGATGATCAACTCGTCCGCGACGTGCCCCAGTTCCATCGGGCCGTCCGCCATGCCCAGGAACTGCGCGTGCGCCGACACGGGCGCAAGACACGCGGCCAGACCGATCAACGCCATCTTCAACTGACGGTTCATCCCTGCACGCTCCTTCACTCGGATGACACTCACACTCAACACCCGACCCAGTGGGCGGGCGATCGAACACATCCCGCACGGCGACGGACCACGCGGCATCGGCACTGTACCACATGACGGCTCCCTCGCGAAGCGACTCCCGGCAATCGATGAAACCTTCACACATGCCGCAAGGGAAAACCCTTTCTGCAACGGGCGGACCCTCGACGAAGAACGGGCCGGCGCATATGCACCGGCCCGTTGAAATGCCCGTGTTTTCACGGGGTTTACTGCGGCCGCACGTATCGTCCCAGCAGCAGGCTGGCGTTCTGGCGACCGAGGAAGAAGTCGGTGTCCAGCACGGTATCGGCGGTG
The DNA here is from genome assembly GCA_039794165.1 of Phycisphaerales bacterium. Taxonomy (GTDB): domain Bacteria; phylum Planctomycetota; class Phycisphaerae; order Phycisphaerales; family UBA1924; genus CAADGN01. The sequence continues at coordinate 157,699 of JBDIVY010000002.1, read as the reverse complement.
TTCGACAGAGCGCGCCCGGTGGCGGGCAGCGAGTACAGACCCTGCGAGCCGGGGATGTCGGAAACGGAGTTGGCGGCCATGAGGTCGAACTCCTCGCCGAACGGGTCGTAGTCGCCGCTGATCCGCAGGCCGAGCAGCTCGCCGACGCGCCGGCCGACCGCGGCCGTGAGCGATTGCACAAAAGCGTCGAGGCCGTCCGGCGAGGGTGCGTAGCCCAGGAGGGCGAGGGAGGGGAGGAACACGACGCCCTCGTCCGTGCGCGACGAGTTGAACCCGTCGGACCCGAAGGAGAAGCCGTAGGACTCGGAGAAGAAGTCGAAGGTGCGGCTGAAGAGGAGCGTGATCGGATCGACCGTCGTGGTCAGGAAGATCGTGGAATAATCCTGGAACTCGAAGGCGTTGGGGTTGGTCGAGAACCGCACGTCGAGGCCGACCACGTCGTCCGCGGTGCCGACGACGCCGTCCGGGCCGGCGTCGGCGACGGCCGCGGAGAAGACGTTGCGCAGGTTGGTCACGAGCCGCGTGGTGACGTAGTCGTTCACGCTCTGGCCGTTGGCGGCCTTGCCCGTGAAGCCGAGAGCAGCGGCATTGAAGGGACGGAGCGTCGTGGCCAGACCGCCGGCCTGGAGCCAGTCGATCGTGCCGCCGTTGAGCTCGATGTACACGTTCTGGAACCGCTTGGAGACCTGCGAGGCGCCCTCGGTGACGACCTCGAGACGGTAATCGGTGTTGAAGATGCCCTGCACGTAGAGCGCGTACTTCGCGGGCTGGCCGGAGAGATCAAGCCGGCCCGGCGCGACGAAGTCGATGAAGAAGTCGCCGTTCGCGTCGTAGCCGTAGGCGAAGTCGCCGTTGCGGGCGAGTTCTCCGGGCGTCGAGCCGTGCGAGCTGAACCGGGACGGCGAGAAGACGAGCAGGCCGTCGTCCACGTCGGAGGCGCTGGTGACGTCGAAGATGCCGAACTGGACGCCGCCGCTGTAGTCGTTGAAGGTGACGGGATGGCGGCTGCCGAGGTCCGCGCCGAGCTCGTTGAGTTTGAGGGTGGCGCGGACGCGTGAGCCGGCGGTGATGGGGTTGCCGCCGTTGAGGGCGTAGACGTCCACGTCAGGCGTCACGTTCGAGGGCAGGCCGGAAGCCCCGCTCGGTCCGATCGCGGACTCGACGTTCACGACTTGACGCCCGGCGGTGTCCGTAAACGCCGTCACGGTGCCCGACGCGTTCGATCCGGTCACGAAGTCGTCCGCCGTGCCGAACACGCCGTCCGCGCCCGCGCTGATGGTGAAGGTGAAGTCGCCGATGACGCGGGTCGTGAGGTCGTCCGCCGTGCCGAAGACGCCGTCCGCGCCGGCGAAGGTGATCGGGGCGGGCGCGTTCACCAGCGGCTCGGCGCTGCCCGCGTTCGTCGTCGCGTTGAAGCCCGAGTTCCCGTCGTCGAAGACCTCGACGGTAAAGTTGTAATCGCCGACGCCGCCCGGCGCGGAGGCGATGTTGGGCACGTTGAAGGTGTCGTAGGTCAGCACGTTGGCGACCAGCAGGTGGTAGACGCCGGTCTGCTTGATCAGGTACGCCTCGCCGAAGGTTGCGTCCGTTTCCGCTCCGACCGGGCCGGGCAGCGAAACGGCGAAGTCGCTCGAGCCGAACGAACCTTCGGTGTCCCCGTTCGGATTGATGAGGAAGCGGCCGGCAAAGAGAGCCGCCCCCTGCATCGCCCCGAGCCGGAGGATCTGCCCGGCCTGGAGTGTGATCCGGTAGAGGTCCGAGTCGTTCGGGAAGCGGAAGAGGTTGGTGTTGTGGTCCGGGTGGTCGCCGATGGTGCCCCGCAGCGTGAACGGACGGTTCGGCGTCGGCAGGCCGTCCGAAGCATGGTTGTCGTCGAGCACGATGTCGAGATTGACCGGCGGATAGAAGTCGATCCGCCGGATCTCCCCGGTCGTCGGCTCGGGCACGAAGGCGGTGCCCGCGAAGCCCGGCAGCTTGTCGCCGGGGTCGCCCACGATGTCGTCCTGCGAGTAACGCTCGCCCGGCGTGATCATGCCGTCGCCGTTCCCGTCGAGCGGCGAGAGAGCCAGCGCGGAACGGACGTGCGACGGGTTCAGTTCGAACCGGTAGACGCCGGGGCCGGGCAGACCCGCCAGCTGCGGCAGGTCGCGTTCGGTCACCGAACGGTCGAAGGTGACTTCGAGTTGGTTGAACTGCGGGACGTAGTTGAGGGTGTAGTCGATCCCCTCCACGAGGCGAATCTCGATCTCGCCCGAGCCGCGCACCTCCGAGACCGACAGGCCCGCGGAGAAACTGGACGAGTCCATCGGCTGGTTGAAGGTGAGATTCGCCGTATAGACACGGCTCTGCTCCGAGACGGCGAGCGTGCGGACCTGGATGGGCAGCGGCGTGTGGCGGGGGTTGGTGATCTGGAAGTTCTCGCTGTTCGCCGCGGGCGCGCCGCCGGCCGTCACCGCGCCGAGATCGCCGGTGGACGACACCCGATAGGACTCGGTGTTGCGGTTGGAGCCTTGGATGGCGCCGCCGACGCTGACGCCCGCGAGGACGGACCGCCCGCTGGCGAGGGAGTCGTCGCTGGTACCGAAGTAGCCGTCCGCGCCGCGCACAAAGCCGGCGACCACGTTCGAGCGAACCATGCTGCCGCCGATGTTCACGGGACCTGCGAAGCCGGTGGTGGCGGTGTCCGCGCCACCGGCCGTGCCCCCGATCTCGGCGTCGCGACCGAGGTCGCCGCCGACCATGATGGAGGTTTCGACCACGTCGCCCGCGACACTGACGCCGTCGAGGAAGTCACGCGCCGAGACGAACGAGCGGATGAGCGAGGGCGCAGTGAACGAGCCGATCGCGGAGCCGGAGCGGACGACGCCGCTGCTCATGGGGAAGTTGAGCGTGATGGAGGAGGCGACGCGGTCCACGTTGACGTGCCCGCGCATCGTGCCGCCGAAGGTGACGAATCCGGTGGTGAAGACGTCGATGAGGACCTCGCCGCGCACGTCCGGGTCTGAGTCGCCGAACTCGCCGAGGATCGTGATGAAAGCGGCGTTCTTGGCGGAGATCGTGCCGTTGCGGAAGTGGCCCGCGATGAGCGTGTCGAGGTGCTGGCCGATGGTCACGTCGCCCGTGCCCTCGTCGTTGCCGAGTTCGATGCGGACGGCGTAGTGGTCGATGTAGACGTCGGAGTCGCCGAAGAGGGTGGCCTCGATGCGCAGCAGGCCGATGGACGAGAAGTTCGTGGAGACGACGTCGAAGTCGGTCAGCGCGCCGGTGGTGGAGGTGACGACCACCGATGACGCCTCGGTCGTGCCGGAGAGGATCACCCGGTTCGTCGAGGCGTCGAACGACACGCTGCCCGGGCCGGAGAAGAAGATCGTGCCGCTGTTGGTCGCGGTTGCGAAGTCCAGCGAGCCACCCGAGGGGACGGGGGTGCCGACCAGGGACGGGGCGGCGTTGGGGTGATTGACCGGGAGCGTGGGGCCGAGCACGCCGAGGCGGCCGCCGGCCGTCGCGCCGGGAGCGATGCCCTCGCTGACGACCATCGACTCGAAGACGTCGCCGGCGACGTTGACCTCGGCGACGTACGAGACGCCCGGCTCGGTGCGATCGTCGGAAGAGCCGTAGACGCCGTCCGGCCCGTGCCAGATGCCGGCGACGACCTTCGAGCGCACCATCGCCCCGCCGACGTTGACCGCGTTGACGAAGCCGGACTGCGTGGAGTCGCGGTTTGCGATGCCGCGTCCGCCGGGGCGGCCGTCCTGCCCGAAGTCACGCACCCCCGCGATGATGAGCGCGTCCATGACGCTGCCGCCGACGGCAACGGCGTGGATGGAGTCGCCCGCGGCGATGACGGAGCCGGTGGCGGCGGTGAGTTCGTCGTTGCGCAGGTCGCCCCCGATGGTGAGGAAGCCGATCGCATAGTCGGCCTTGATCATCGCCTCGAAGACAGACCCGCGATCCACGAAGACGTTGCCGATGTTCCACCCGGCGGTGATGGTCGGGCCTTGGATCGCCGTGCCCTGGACCATGCCCGGCGGCAGCTGGTTGCGGAAGGCGTCGTACGGGGTCGCGGCTGAGCGGAACGGGTTGACGCCCATGTCGCCGAAGACGCCGTCCTCGGTGCCGAGCACCTGCACGGAGAGGACGATCCAGTCGGCGTGGACGCGCCCGTAGAAGTTGCCCGCGTTGACGACCACCGAATCGACGTGCCCGTCGTAGGCGATGACGCCGGCCGTGGGCAGGAGCGATCCGCCGTTGATGTTCACCGCGCCGATGCCGCCGGAGTAACTCACCACGCTGCCGGCGAAGTCGCCGGTGACGTTGACGACACCGATGCGCGCGGCGGCGTAGATCGAGCCGCGGCCGAGGAGGTTGTCGCCCGGGCGGTTCGGGACGATGCCGATGGTGACCGTGCCGACGGTCTCGCCGGCGCGGATGTCGGAGTACAACTGCCCGCCGGCGGTGACGGCCGGCAGCGCGCCCCGGACGACGATCATGCCCGGATTGTTCCGGTCGCCGATGTGGCGCCCGGCGGTGAGGCTGTTGATGCTCCGCCGCACGTCCGCGGTGATGCGCAGGTCGCGGGCGGCCGAAAGCGTGCCGACCGTGCCTCGGGACGTGTCCGTGGCGACGTGGATGGCGAGGTCGCCTTCGGTGACGCTGATGGTGCCGATGGGGCCGGACGAGGAGACGCTGCCGCTGAAGAGCGTGCGGGCGGTGATGTTGTCGATCTGGCCCTGCGGCCCGGTGACGGCGAAGGAGGTGTTCAAGATGTCGTCGCCGGCCGAGATTCGCTGCATGGGTCCGGAGACGATGATCTCGCTGGTGCGGATGGACCTGGCGTCCAGATTCTGGATGTTGCCGGCGGTGAAACTGCTCGCGGCGATGATGCCGGTCGCGTTGAAGCGCGGGATGTGGTTGTTGACGTCCAGATCGACGCGGGTGAAGTTCCGGCCCGAGATCTCGCTGACGATCCAGCCGAAGACGTCGATGCGGATGTCGCTGTAGTCGCCGGCGGCGCCGAAAGTCGAGAGCCTGTCCAGTTCGCCGCCGCTGAGGATCTCGGCGGGGTGGAACTCCAGATCGGTCCCCTGGATCGTGCTGTTGCGGTAGCCCGAGGCCTGCACGCGGAAGATGCGCGTCCAGGCGTCGAGGATTGAGGCGTCGAAGAAGCCGTTCTGGAGGCGGACGTCGTTGATGATGTCCGCGCGGATGGTGGAACGGAAGACGTCGCCGTCCAGCCCGTCGATGAGGTTCACGGTGCCCGTCAGCAAAATCGGGTCGACGTAGAAGAGAGAGAGCCAGAAGCCGTCCAGCAGTTCCGCGCTGACGTGCGCGTCGATCATGCTCGCGCCACGGAGGCGGATCGTGCCGACGCCCTGAGCGTCGAGCTGATTGCCCGGCCCGACGGTACCCGGCACGGAGTTCCGCGCCATGATCGGGGCGGAAATGAACGCGCCCGGATGGATCCCTCCCTCCGCGGTGACGAGTCGGATCTCGTCGTCGGCGAAGATGCCAGCGGTGGCCAGGGGTGAGTGCCGGGTGTTCCGGATGCCCATGCCGACGCTCACGTCGCCGATGATGGTCGCATAGAGCACGCCGACGATCCCCTCGAACTCACCCGCGGGGACGGAGCGGTCGAAGTTGGGCCGCACGTTGACCAGCGTTGCGTTGTCGTCCTGGAGGATCACGTCGCCGATCGAGCCACCGACGTTCACGTTGAGCACGTCGCCGGTGCGGGCGACCAGCCCGTTCAGGTAGCCGTCGAACGGGCCGCCGATGTCGTCCAGGAAGGCGGTGCCGGGGGCGTTGTCGACATTCGTGACGGGGCGGTGCAGGCCGCCGGCCCAGTCGCCGTCGATGCTGCCCTGGTCGATGCCGAGCGGCCCACCGACGGCGGTGTTCTTCCCGCCCTGCACGCCGAGGAACGGCCCGATGAGACTCGGCCCCCACGCAGGCACCTGGGTGCGCCCGAGCGTGCCCGTGCGGATGTCGATGGTGTCCACGCCGACGACGTCGATGGCGACGATGTCGCCGCGCGGCGTCTCGTTGGTGATCGCCTGGAGGCGCTCGCCGCCGGACTGGACGATGCGCCAGACGTCGACCTCGACGGTGCCGCGGATGCCGATCGCTGCCGCGCCGTCCGCACCGGCGATGTTGATGCGCCCGATGGAGATGGGGGCGAGCGAGTTGCCGCCGCCCTGATCGCCTGTCGAGGTAATGAGCAGTTGGCGGCCGCCGGTGAGGTCGACCTGATCGATCTGGGCGATGGCGACGCCCTGGGAGACGTCGATGGGGAGGAACCGGACGAGGCCGCCGACCGTGCCGGTGGGCAGGCCGATGATCTCGATGCGGACTCGCCCGCCGCCGTCGTCGACGAGTTCGAGCTGCTGGCCGCCGACGATCTCGACGCTCGAATCGAGCGTGTTGCCGACGTCGATGCGTGGGAAGTCCACGAACCTGACGTCCGAACCGGAACCGGTCGTCGCGACGATGGCGCGGAGGTCTCCGAGCCAGATGCCGATCTCGGGATCGTCGAGGTCGATGGCGATGTCCTGGCTCACGAGAAGCCCGCCGACGGTCGACCCGGGGGGCGTGGTGATGAGGAGCGTGCCGCCGAAGACGTGCGCGCCGACGCGGACCATGCCGATGCTGCCGTCGCCGCCCGCCGTGCCGGTGAGGACGTTCGCGCCCAGCGGGAAGAGGGCTCGCTCGGTGTCGGATATCTGGTCGTAGCCGACCGCGCCGCGGAAGTCGAGCATCGCGATGCGCCCTGCGACGCGAAGGTCGAGCCAGACGACGTCGCCGACCAGCCCGTCGTTCGCCGCGCCGAAAACGGGGCTGAGGCCCGTGTGGAACTGACCAAGGTCGCCGCCGACGATGAAGTTCACGGGCGCGGCCGCGGAGCCTCGCACGTCTCGGCCGACGGTCACGTCGAAGAGCGTGCCCTTGACGCTGAAGGTGCCGCTGGCGAGGTTGTGCGAGAGGGGGTTGTCCTCGTCGACGCCGCGCGGGTTGAGGGTCTCGGTCGCTTCGGTGTCGCCGCCGTTGGCGCTCGGCCAGTACCCGGTGCCGAAGCGGAAGGAGCCGACGTTTCCGTTGAGCACGGTCACGCTGTTGGAAAGACCGGGCGGGTTGGTGCCCGTGTTGCCGTTCCCGCCGCCGGTGCGGTAGGCGCCGAGGGTGGTCGGCGTCAGGCCGGTGAGGGTTGCGGCGTAGCCGAAGCCGGTCTGGGTGTTGTCGTCGGTGGCCGAGGCGATCCCGACACCGGAGACGACGAGGTAGTACACGCCCGGGGCGGGAGGATCGAACCGGAGGAACTGCGATTCCTCGAAACTCCGGGTGAAGCGGGAGGCCACGAACGTACGCTGCTGCTCGTCCACGATGCGGAAGAGCAGGTCGGTGTCCACCGCGTCCACTTGCAGGACGACCGGCTGGGCCGCGTCCGAGGCGAACGCGAAGACGTCCACCTGGTCGTCGGCGTTGATGGTGTCGCCGAAGCCGAGTTCGCCGAGCACGCGCACCGCGGTGCCGATCGACCCGATCCATTCCGCCGACATGATCGAGTCGTTGCGGTAGGTGCCCAACCCGAACGCCGCGCTCTGGCGGTTGCCGAGCGCGAAGGGATCGCTGGCGTCGGTCAGCAGGAACGAACTGAGCATGGCGCGAATGGTGGTGCGGGCATCCGCGTCGTCGGCGATCCCGAAGGTGTGCTCGCGCTCGACGTAGTTCAGTATCTCGTGCGGCGGACGGTTCACCGGATCGCTCAGGTCGCCCAGGATCGTCACGTCCACCACCGACCGGCCGGCGATGGCGATCTCTCCGACGGTTCGCCCGACCACCAGTTCCCCGTTGGTCTTGTAGAAGTTGTTGATCCCGAAGGGGGGCGTGTAGCCGGGGTCCGCCGCCCACATCCCGGTGTCCGTGCCCACCGTGAGCGAGCCGAGGTCGCCCGCGACGTTGATCGATCCGACGAGGTAGCCGATCGCCAGCCGTTCGACCGCGCCGGTGAACTGCGACGAGCCGTGCAGGATGCCGTGGACAAGCACCGATCCGATTGAGGCGCCGTTGAGGACGAAGAAGCCCTGGTCGGGCCGGCTGAAGCCGGTCGTGATGATGTTGGGCGCGGCCGCGCCGAGCGGGTTGTAGTTCCCGAGGGGACGCACGAAGGGCGAGCCGAGAATCACCGTCCCCGGTCCCGGGGGCAGCCCTTCGACGTTCAGCCCGCCCCCGGGCTCCGTGTACCACGTGTATCCGAAGGGTGTGTCCGAGGACTCGAAGTCGCCGTAGTAGCCCTCGATCGAGTCGGTGATGAAGTACTCGAACGGGAACTCGTAGCGGTCCGAGCCGGGCGTCGGCTCCTCGGTTGCGGTGATCTCGCCGCCGATCATGTTGAACGACGTGCGCGAGTCGGTGTTGCTGAAGACGATGCGCCCGATGCCGTCGTTGAAGTTCGGGATGCCGTTGGCGTCCGGGTCGCCCAGCGCGAACTCCGCGCTCGTGGGGATGCCGAGGCGGAGCGTGTTCACCATCGGACGATCGTACAGGTCGAAGAACGAAACGCTCGCGCCGACCGGGCCCGTGAAGGTGGCGGAGACCCCCTGGACGCGCGCGTCGACCAGTTCGGCCAGCGCGCTCGATGGAAGCACGAACTCCATGTTGTCGAGGAACATGTTCCCCGAGCCCACGGTCTCGAAACGCACACGCGCAAAGTTGACGTCCTGACCCGCGAGGTTGTTGTTCAGCACGAGGCGGCCGATCCCGTTCTGCCGCTCGTTCTGGTTCGCGTTCTGGATGAGCGCGAGCAGCGAGTTCCCCTGGAAGACGTCCGTTGCGATCGTCCCGTCGTTGAGGTAGTACGACGCCAGCACCCGGAACTGCGACGGGACCAGCCCGAACCCGTCCGTGTCGATGATGTCGATCGCGAAGGCGTCGAAGATGCCGACGTTCGGCAGGTCGAACTGCCAGAACTGCCCCCCCACCGCCACGACGCGGATGCCCAGATCGTCCTCCTGGCCACCCGGCATCTGCGCGATGCGGAAGTTGGTCGTCGGCGCGAAGTTGTGCAGCACCCGGACCTCGGACTCGAGGAAGGTGAAGTTCTGCGGGATGCCGCCAGCCGCCTCGTCGTTGAAGTCCTCGTCGATGGTCTCCGGGTCGTCTGGGTCGTCGATCTCGATGCTGGTCGCGATGTAGGGCCTGAAGTAGCCCCAGTGCGCCGTCACCTGCCCAAGACCCGTGAACGGATTCACCACGTCCGGCGTGATCGTGAGCGTGAACAGCAGCTTGCGCTCTTCGAGACGCTCGAAGTCGCACTCCCGCACGCGCTCTTCGCGCCGGCGCGTCGCGCCCACGGAACCCAGCAGCGAACGGATCGACCGACGGTTTCGACGAGAGCCCTTCATGGCGACTCCTGATCAGTCAAGCAGTGGTCCGGGACCGTTCCACACGCGGGCCGACGCTCCTGCACGCCGGCCGGCGACTCCCCGCACGCTCACCGAGCCGTGCGGGCCGGTCGAGTCTGGCGCTCCGCCCATGCCCCCCGGCTCTCGCCGGAACGGTCCCCGCGCGCACCCATGCTCGCGACGGGCGGAGAGGCCACAGGCTATGCCAAACGGCGACATCGCACAACTCAGCCTTCGGGGCCGCACCCTTCGGCCGGGCACCGACGACAAGCGGGGGTCGTCGGCCGTTCTCCCGGCGGTGCAGCGGATCGGCGGGTCCGCGCGGACCCGCGTCTGTCAGGCCCCTACGCACCCCACCATACCAGGGTTCCGCCCCTGCGCCAAGCCCCCTCCCGAAACCCGACCCGGGCCTACAGGATCCGCCTCGAACGCGGGTAACTCCCAAGCACGAACAACTCCCGGCAGTGCGTCTCCGACTCCCGGATCGCCGACGCCATCCCGGGGTCGTCCCGGTGCCCCTGGGCATCAATAAAGAAGGTGTACTGCCAGTTCGTCCTGCCGCTGGGGCGCTTGTCGATGTGCGACAGATTGATCCCCGCCCGGTGAAACACCCCCAGCACCTCCACCAAGGCCCCCGGCTTGTCCGCCGTGTTGAACATGATCGAGGTCTTGTCGTCCCCCGACCGCTTCGCCCGGTGGCGGCTGATGACGAAGAACCGCGTGATGTTGTTCGGGTTGTCCTCAATCCGGGCGAACAGCGGCTTGAGGCCGTAGAGGCTGCCGGCCAGTTCGGACCCGATCGCCGCCGAGCCGGGCTGCGCCCCGATCGACTCCGCCACCCGGTTCTCCTCCACCGCCGTCTGCGCGGCCCGCGAACTGCTCGCCGCGGTGATCTGCTCCGCCTGCGGGTACTGCGTCGCCAGCCAGGTCCGGCACTGGCTGAACACCTCGGGCTTGGAGTGAATCCGCCGGATCGCGCTCGGCTCACAGTTGGCAAGCAGGGCGTGATGCACCGCCAACTGCACCTCCGCGTACACCCACACCTCGCCCGCGTTGCGCTGGAACGCGTCGAGCGCCTCCACGATCCCCCCGCCCGTCGAGTTCTCGATCGGAACCAGCCCGTAGTCCACGTGCCCGCGCCGAACCTCCGTAAACACACCCGCGATCTCGTGCAAATCCTCGTACGCCACCGACGACCCGAACTGCCGGACCGCCGCCAGGTGCGAGTACGACCCCGGCGGGCCGAGGTACCCGATCCGGAGCGGCTGCTCCAGCGAGAACGAGCCGCTCATCAACTCGCGGTAGACAGCCTCGATCGTCCGCCCCGAGAGTGGCCCCCGGTTCGCCCGAAGCACCTTCTCCAGCACCTCCGCCTCGCGGTGCGGCGCGTAGATCGGGATGCCCGAGCCGCGCTTGCGCCTGCCCACCTGCACCACCAGGCGCGACCGCTCGTTGAGCATCTTCACGAGCGCGGCATCGAGGCGGTCGATCTTGCGTCGCAACTCGGCGAGGGCCGCCGTGTCGCGCGGCCGCTCACTCGCGGGCGCGCCGGCGTTCCCCTCCACGCCGCGCGACCGCTCCGACCCCTTCCGCCCGCGCGGACGGCTTTTCGCTGCCTTTTTTTTCGCCCGTTTCTTGGCCATGTGGATCGCTTCGGGCGCGAACCGCCAAAGTTCAGCCAGTCGGCACGCGTCCTATGGGGTACCCCCTTATCGGCCACCCCCGCAACTTGGTCGAGGCTGTTGAGCGAACCGCCACGAAACAGAAGCCCCTCGCTGCCGAACAGTATCATCGTGCAGGGGAGATTCTCGCCGCAACTTCTTGACGCTGCCGGGCTTGCCGCCGGAGCGGACCCGCTGGCCGGGTTCGCGGACCAGGCGTCCGCGGGGCTGGGGCTGGTCGCTGCCGCCGTCATCGGACTGGTGGGCGTGGCCCTCTGGCTGTTCGGGGCGAAACTGATGAGGCCCGCGGTGGCCTTCGCGGGGGCGGTACTTGGCGCTGGAGCAGGGTTCGCCCTGCTGGCGAGCGCGGCCGGCTCCGGCGCCGAGAACCCGCCACCGCTGGCCGCCGGGGTCGGCATCGGGGCCTTGCTCGGGCTTGGGGCAGCCCTCCTTCTGTTCCGGATGGTCGTCGCGACCACAGCCGCTGCCACCTTTGCCGCCATCGGTGTCCTGGCGACGGCCGCGGCTTGGGGGCCGGCGCTCGGGTCCAACATCCCGAAACCGACCGCCGCCGTTGGCTACTCCCCCGAGGCTCAGACCCAGCCCGCCCAGGCCAAGTTTGTGATGCTCCCGAGCGGAACGATCATCCGCGCCAAGCCAGCCGAGCCGGAGCCGCCGGCCCCCGAATCGGCTCTGATCGCGGGCTCTGCGGGCTTGGAGGGCGGGATCGAGGGTCTCAGGGACGCGTTCGTCGGCATGGACCCGGCCAAGCGGAGCGGAATATTGCTGGCCGGGGTCGTGGGTGGACTGACCGGTCTGTTTGTCGGTCTCGTCTGGCCGCGCCGGACCGCAGCGGCGATAAGCGCGATCGCCGGCTCAGCCCTCTGGCTTGCGGCGGTGGTGTGGGTCGCGAAAGCCCATGGATTGCCGGGCGCGGGCCTGGCCGAGCGCACACCCGCGGGGTGGTTGATCACCTGGGCGCTGGTCGCCGTCATCGGCTTCGCCATTCAGGGCCTGATGTCCGCACGGAGCGTCGCTCAGCCCTCGGCTCAGTCGGCCTGAGCGTGCAACGCCCCCGCAGGTTCCCCCAACCCCGCCTCTGCGCTTCCGCGTGAGATGCTTCGCCCTTACGCCGATTCCTTGCGGGGCAGACGCAGTTCGGCGAGCGAGGGCTTGCGGCGCACGGCCGACTCATCGACGACGTACTCGACGCCGTCGTTGTCGAGGTCGGGCAGTTCGTAGAGCATCTCGAGCATCAGCTCTTCCATGACCGCCCGCAGCGCCCGCGCGCCGGTCTTTCGCTTCACGGCCTTCTCGGCGATCGAGCGCATCGCGCCATCGGTGAAGGTCAGCGCTGCGCCTTCGAGACGGAACATGTGCTGGTACTGTCGCACGAGGGCGTTGCGCGGCTCGGTCAGAATCTGCATCAGCGCGGCCACCGAGAGCGGTTCGAGCGGCGTGATGACGGGCAGGCGGCCCACGAGTTCCGGGATCATCCCGAACTCGATGATGTCCTCCGTCTGCACCTTCGAGAGGACATTGAAATCGCCCTCCCCACTCGCGCCGACAAGCCCCGGCCCGCGCGCGTGCGCGGTGCCGAACCCGATGCGGGTCTGCCCGATGCGCCGGCGGATGATGTCCTCCAGCCCCACGAACGTCCCGCCGCAGATGAACAGGATGTTGCGCGTGTCCAACTGGATGTACTGCTGCTCGGGGTGCTTGCGCCCGCCCTGCGGCGGCACGTTCGCCATGGTGCCCTCGAGCATCTTCAGCAGCGACTGCTGGACGCCCTCGCCGGAGACGTCGCGCGTGATGGAGACGTTGTGCGACGTCTTGCCGATCTTGTCGATCTCGTCCACGTAGATGATGCCGCGCTGGGCGGCCTCGACGTCGAAGTCCGCCGCCTGGAGCAGCCGCAGCAGCAGGTTTTCCACGTCCTCGCCGACGTAGCCGGCCTCGGTGAGCGTGGTCGCGTCGCCGATCGCGAAGGGCACCTTGAGCAGGCGGGCGAGCGTGCGGGCGAGCAGCGTCTTGCCGCTGCCCGTCGGCCCGATCATCAGGATGTTGCTCTTCTCGATCTCGATCGTGCCCGCGTCCTCGCTCTCGGCGTGCAGCAGCCGCTTGTAGTGGTTGTGAACGGCGACGGAGAGCGACCGCTTGGCCAGTTCCTGCCCGATCACGTACTGGTCGAGGTATTCCTTGATCGCGCGCGGCGAGGGGATGTCGCTCAGCGCGCTGCTCGCGGAACTGACGCGACGCCGCTCCTGCCGGAAGATGTTCTGGCAGAGGTCCACGCAGTTGGGGCAGATGTAGACCTCGCTCGGGCCTTCGACCATCGGCCCGACCTCGCGGCTGGTCTTGCCGCAGAACGAGCAGGTGGTGACCTTGCGTCCGCGGAACCCGCCGCTGTCGCCGTGGTCGCCCGGGCCGTGATCGCTGCCGTCGCTGCGGTTCTTTGCCATGAATCCCTCGCTCGGTCCGGTAAACACACGCCCTCGGGCGGGGCAACAGGAGTCTATCGGCGTGCGCGCCCCCCGTCTCTACTCTCGCGCCGCACAAGGGCCGAGAATTTCGCGCCCGAACGCCGTCATTCTCGGTCCGTCGGCCTCGGCAGCGGCGCGCCGGTCAGGTCCACGCCGGGCGGCGCGCGGCGTTCGCCATCCGTTCCCCCGCGCGCCATCGGACGCGCCACCCGCGCGCCCCGCTCAGGCACGCCCGGCACCGCAGACCCCACCGCCTTGGAGAGGAACGCGGCACGCGCGGCCTGGAACTCCTCCTCGCTCAGTTCGCCGCGGGCGCGCATCGCCCGCAGCGAGTCCAGCATCCCCGCGCCCTCCTCGGACGCTGGCGCGTCCTTGGCGAGCATCCGCCGGCGCAGCGCCATGATCGCCACGCCGCCGAACGAGAGCGCGAGGATCATGCCCCCGATGGCGAGGACGAGCGTCGCGGTGTCGAGGGTCTGGGTCTGCATCGGCCGGTCGCCGCCTCCGTGCCCCCGCTACAGCCCGGAGACGATCGCCTCGCGGATCGGCACAAGGAGCGTGGGCACGACGCGCGAGTCGATGAGTTCCTCGCCGCGCTCCGCGAGCGTCGCGATCGTCTCGGGCAGTTCGCTCAGTTCGCCGAAGGGGCCGTTGCGTCGCACGGTGAGGTAGACGCTGATCGGTTCCTCGCCGCGCTCACGCTCGCGGTCCTCGCCCGAGGCCGGGCGCGTGCGCACCTCGAAGTAGGCCTCGTACTCCCCCCCCCCACCGAGCGCAAGGCCCAGCACCGGCTGGCAGTCGATCGGGCCCGCGCCGGGGATCTCGGCAAGAGCGCCCAGGGCTGAACCGCCCAGCAGCGCGCTGGCCACGATCGAGTCGTGGTTCCCGCCCGCAGAGAGGTCGAACCCGTAGAGCAACTCGACGAAGTCCACGTCCAGCGGGCTGACGCTCAGGAAGTACGGCGCGATCTCGGAGACCGTCCGGTGCAGGCCGTAGGCGTCGCTCAGCGAGTCGCCGTTCACCACGCCCGATCGGATCGAGTTCGACCGCACCGCCACCCACCTGTGCGGCGACTCGCCCGGCGGGGTGTCCAGCGAGAGCTCCTCGCGGTAGCGCCGGAAGTGCGACATCGACGGGTACTGCCGGCGCAGTCGCTCGAAGAGTTCGAGCGTCTGCTCCCGCCCGCGCGGCAGGTCGAGCTTCAGGCTCACCTTCTGGTTCACGTAAAAGTCCGAGCACAGCGCCCGGTAACTCGCCGACATCTCGAACACCTCCGGACCTCCTGCCCAGTCTATCGACCGCCGATCGCCGCGCCACCGCAACTCAGCCCAGCAACCACCGCACCACCGCCTCAACCTCGCCCATGTCGTCCATCACCGCGTCCGCGCCCGCCGACCGCAACGCATCCGCGGAGAACGACCCGGTCGCCACCGCGAGCGATCGGCATCCGTTCGCCCTCGCGCACCCGACGTCGTGTACCGTATCGCCCACGATCGTCACCCGATCCGCCCGCACCGGCCCGGCCAGCAGGCCCGCGTAACGCTCGATCGCCACCGCGGGAAGATGGTCGCGGCTGGGCGGCTCGTGCGGCGACTCATCGCCCCACACCCGCACGCGGAAGCGGTCGGTTTCCAGCCCGCACGCCCCGAGTTTCAGCCGACCCGTCTCCTCGAAGTTGCCCGTCAGCAGGCCGAGGGTGACACCGGCCTGGCCCATGAGCGCATCCACGACCGCGTGCACACCCGGCAGCGCGCGCGCTATCCCCGGGGCTTGCAACCCTTCAATCAACGCCCGACGGTACTCGCGCCGCATCGCGGCCTTGCGATCGGGCGTCGGCTCCAGCCCGTTGCGCACCAGCAGGTCCGCGAGGATGAGCGGGTCGAGACGGCCCGCGAACTCCACGCCGTCCGGGGTGAACGCAGGCCCGTAGAGCCGGCGCCCGGCCTCGGCCATCGCGTGGCGGCCCACACCGCTGGTCGTGACCAGCGTCGCGTCGATGTCGAACAGAATCAGCATGGAAAGGCTCGGGGGCCGATGCTACTCCACGGGAGCGCGAACGCATCACGACAACACCCGGAAATCCGCCTCCCCCTCGATGACGCTCAACCCGTCGGCCCGTTCATCCCGGATAAACCCGCTCATCCGCTCGCGCAGGTCGATCAGGAAGAGTTCGATCTCCGGAGCCTCGCCCTGGGCCTCGACCGTAACCGCCCCGTCCGGGTCGTTGCGGACCCAGCCGGTCAGGGCGTAGGACAGGGCGATGTGGCGCGTCGTGGCCCGAAAGCCAACGCCCTGCACGTGCCCGCGGAAGACGATCCGACGCCGTTCCATGGCAGGAGTCTCCCCGATCCGGCCGCGAGCCGCCACTCTCGTCCGATAGCCGAGCGCGACCCTCAACCTACTAATCTACGAACACACGGGCCATGTGGTGCCTCCAAACCCGGATGATACTCATAAGTCTCTGATGTACAACGATTTACGGGTGCCGACTTCCGGATTCGTTGATTCCCATCGAACCTGTGCTAGCGTTGCATGGTTGGACCAGCGGGGTCGCTCGCCCATCGTCCCGTCAGGGCTTCGTCCCTGCGGGCAGCACCGTTCCCGAGCGATGCCGAAAGCGGGGCCGTCCGCGCAACAAGCGCCCCATCGGATGGGCGCACGCCACGCGCGGCTAGACACGGACTCTCGCGCGGACACCGTCCGCTCCCCGTCGTGACCAGCAGGACGCTTGGTTCGGGAGCACGCCGGCATTCGACCGGCCTGACGGACGCGACATCTGTGGCCGACCAGAACGCACAACGATCAGACCGCGAGCGCGTGCGCGACGCCTCGGACATCGCGCGCATCGTGGGCGAGCACGTCGCGCTGCGGGCGCGCGGGCGCGAGTACGTGGGCTTGTGCCCCTTCCACGACGACCACCGCCCCTCGATGAACGTCGTCCCGGCGAAGCAGATTTTCCACTGCTTCGTCTGCGGCGCGGGGGGCGACGTGTTCACCTTCGTCCAGAAGTACCACCGCATGGACTTCCCCGAGGCCCTGCGGTACCTCGCCGAGCGCGCCGGCATCCAGTTGACGCGGCGCGATGCGCCTCGCTCGCCGGATGGCCTTTCGCGGGCCGACCTGCTCGGCGCGAACGCCGAGGCGCAGGCGTTCTTCCAGACCCTCCTCCGCCACGACGAGCACGGCGCGCCGGCCCGCTCGGTCATCGAGCGGCGCGGCATCTCGCCGGAGATGGTCGAGCGCTTCGGCCTCGGCGCGGCGCCGGACCGCTGGGACGGGCTGCTCCTCCGCCTGCGCCAGCGGCAACTCGACGTGCGCCGATTCGTCGCCGCCGGCCTCCTCCGCGAGAAGGACGGCGGGTGGTACGACACCTTCCGCAACCGCCTCACCTTCCCGATCCACGACAAGGCCGGCCGCGTGATCGCCTTCGGCGGGCGACGCATCGACGACAACGACGACCCGAAGTACCTCAACTCGCCCGAATCCGCGGTCTTCGACAAGTCCTCGGCGATCTTCGCCCTCCACCAGGCCGCCCGCGCGATCCAGCGCGAGGGCGTCGCCATCATCACCGAGGGCTACACCGACGCGATCGCGTGCCACCAGGCGGGGTTCGAGAACGTGGTCGCCACGCTCGGCACCGCGCTCACGAAGCAGCACGCCGCGGAACTCCGCACGCGCTGCGACCGGATCGTGCTGCTCTTCGACGGCGACACCGCCGGGCTGAAGGCCGCGGACCGGGCCGCGGAAGTCTTCTTCTCGCAGCCGGTGGACGTGCGGATCGCGACCCTCAGCCGGCACACCGACGCCAAGGATCCGGACGAACTGCTGAAGCGTCCGGACGGGGCGGAGGTCTTCCGGCGCGTCATCGATGCATCGGTTGAACTGCTGGAGTACCGGTTCGAGCGGCTGCGCGAGCGCGTCGCCGGGGCCGGGCTGTCCGCGCTGGAACGGGCGACGAAGGAAGAACTGGCGCTTCTGAGCGACCTGGGCCTGTCGCGTGCAGAGCCGATCCGGCGGCAACTGGTCATCCGCAGGCTGAGTGAGGTCACGGGCCTTGACGACCGCACGCTCGCGCAGGCCGCTCGGGCCGGGGCGAAGCGCAGGCCGGAGGGTGAGGCGGGCGAAGCCGGCGAGGTGGCGGCGACCGACCGTCCGGGGACGGCGCGGCTCGGTCCGGCGGAGACCGCCCTCGGGTGCCTGCTGTGCGACGGGAGTCTGTGGGAAGTTCTCTCGGCGGACCAGCGCGACGGCCTGCTGGGCGCGGGCTACGCTTCGCCCCGGATGCAGTCGCTCGCTCGTGCTGTCGCTCGGATCGCGCATGAAGGCCGCGCCCCCGGACTGGACGAGGCGCTGGCGGCCGCCGAGGACGAGGCGATCGCGGCGGTGGCGGTGGAACTGCACCAGCGCATCCGGCGCGAGACCGACGAGGACGAAGCGCGTCTGCGGGCGTTGCTGCTCGACTGCGCGACGCGGGCCGCGGTGCTGCATCGGCACGCCGGCGCCGCGCCGACGGGCGACGCGGCCGCGGCCATCGAACGGATCAGATCGAAACACCGTGCCCTGGGCGGGGACGCGCTCGCGCTCCCGCGCCCCGCGGCCGGACTGGGACAGGGCTGAGGAGACGAGCGTGCGCCATCGACGGCGCTTGTGTGCAGCGCAGGACCATCTTCATCGGGGGGCGAGGGACGCCCCGGGGAGAGCGCAGTGATCGGCGAACTTCATCCGGCATTGGCACAGATGATCGAGGTCGGGCGGCGGCGCGGGTGGCTCTCCTACGAGGAGCTCAACAACACCCTGCCCGACGAGATGGTCGACCCCGACCGCATCGACGAACTGCTCGCCATCATGGACGCGCAGGGCATCGAGATGATCGATGAACTCGAGTACCGCGCCCGCCTGCACCGCGACTCGATCAAGCGCGGCGACGAGCCGGGGCACAACCCCCTCGTCGGCACCCCGCTGGGCGGCGCGGGTGCGGGCCTGCCCAAGCAGTTCCGCGCCATGAGCGTCGCCGGCGGCGAGCGCACCGAGGTCTCCGCCGCCCTGCAGCGTGAGCTCTCGGAGGAGGCACGCGCGGAGATGACGCAGGCCGCGATCGACGTCGCCGAGGCCGAGGCCCTCGACCCCGAGGCCCTGCAGCGTGAACTGGACGACTCCGCGGGGGACGAGCCGGGGGGCAAGCGGATCGACGACCCGGTGCGGATGTACCTGACGCAGATGGGCTCGATCCCGCTGCTGACGCGCGACGAGGAGATCCGCCTCGCCAAGAAGATCGAAACCACCCGGATGATCTTCCGCCGACGCTGCCTCGAGAGCGATTACGTCGTGCAGCAGGCCGTCGAGACCCTGCGGATGGTGGACGCCGGGTCCCTCCCCTTTGACCGCACGATGCGCATCTCGACTGCGGAGGTGAACGCGAAGGAGAAGATCGCCCGGCGCATCCCCGCGAACCTGCGCACGATCGAGCAACTGCTCGCGCTGAACCGCGCGGACTGGGCGGCGATCGAGTCCGCCCGCAAGCGCGATCGGCGCAAGGTGGCGGCGCTGAGCGAGCGGATCGCCACGCGACGCCGGCGCATGGCCGCCCTCACCGAGGAACTCAGCCTGCGAACCGGCCGCATCATCCCGCTGATGCGCAAACTGCGCTCGATCAGCAAGAAGATGACGGACCTCGAGGGCGAACTGCTGAAGGCCGAGCGGTTCCCGAAGCGGCACGACCCCGAGGACGTCGAGGTCATGCGCGACGAACTGACGGGCCTGCGCTCGCTCGTCCTCGAAACCCCCCAGGAACTGGCGGCCCGGGTCCGCGCGATCAACACCGTCTTCTGGGAGTACGAGCAGGCGAAGCGCGACCTTTCGGGGGGGAACCTGCGCCTCGTCGTCTCGATCGCCAAGAAGTACCGCAACCGCGGGCTGTCGTTCCTGGACGTCATCCAGGAGGGCAACACGGGCCTGATGCGCGCGGTGGACAAGTACGAGTACAAGCGCGGGTACAAGTTCTCGACCTACGCGACGTGGTGGATCCGCCAGGCCATCACGCGCGCGATCGCCGACCACGCCCGCACCATCCGCATCCCTGTGCACATGATCGAGACCATGTCCCGCCTGCGCAACCTCCAGAAGCAGGTCCACCAGGAGACCGGCGTCGAGCCGACGCTGGACGAACTGGCCGAGATGTCGGGCATGAACATCGCCGAAGTGCGGCGTGTGATGAAGATCTCGCGCCACCCCGTCTCGCTGGACCGCCCGGTCGGCGAGAGCGAGGACAGCTACTTCGGCGACTTCATCGAGGACGAGTCCCAGGCCCAGCCGACCGAGAACGCCGCCCAGGACATGCTCAAGCAGCGCATCGAGGCCGTCCTGAAGACCCTGACCTACCGCGAGCGTGAGATCATCAAACTCCGCTACGGCATCGGCGACGGGTACACCTACACGCTCGAGGAGGTCGGGCGCATCTTCAAGGTCACGCGAGAGCGCGTGCGCCAGGTCGAGGCCAAGGCCATCCGCAAACTCCAGCACCCCGTCCGCGCCCGCAAACTTCAGGGCTTCGTGGACGGCTCGGACTATCGCGAGGTCCGACCCGACATGGAGACGCCCGACGAGGTGAACGGCGTGCTGGCCGAACACGACGCCGCCATCGACCGCGAGGACGCCGACTTCGACACCGGGAACTGACCCGCCGACGGGTACCCCGCCACTCCGTGGCGGCTTCGTCTTCCACAGCCCCTTCAACCCCTCGACATCCCCGCACGCTGCCTCCCCCTTCGCAGATACGCTCACGCCATGGGCAAGGCGCTGCTGACCGTCCTCCTCCTCGTCGCGTCCAACGTCTTCATGACCTTCGCGTGGTACGGCCACCTGAAGGCGCGGTCGTGGACGCTCTTCACCGCCATCGCCGTCTCGTGGCTCATCGCCCTGCCCGAGTACGTCCTCCAGGTGCCGGCCAACCGCATCGGCCACGCCGGCATGGGCGGCCCGTTCACGGCCCCCCAACTGAAGATACTCCAGGAGGCGATCACGCTCACGGTCTTCACCGTCTTCGTGCTGGCGTTCCTGAAGGAGAAACCCCGGATCAACGACTACGTGGCGTTCGGGCTGATCATGCTCGCGGTCGTTGTGGCGATGTGGGGCAAGGGTGGGCCGTTGGTGAGCGATGCTGCACGCGAGGAACGAGCCGCGAGCGTGAGCGAGTGGTCGAGCACCACGGACCCGGAGGCACGCTGAAGGCAAAAGAAACACGCGGACGCCGGAGCGTCCGCGTGTTCCGTGAGTGGGCTGTCATCGAACCGTTCAGCGGCGGCGGCGCAAGCCGGCGAGGCCCGCCAGCCCGACCAGCGCCAGGCTGCCCGGCGCGGGGACGGTGATGGTCCAGACGCTGAACTCGCCGTCGTCGCCGAGACCCTGGACGTGCTGCGCGATGCGCCAGTCCGGACCGCCGGAGGTCAGGGCGTTCTTCACGTCGTCGAAGGTCGTGCCGCCGGCGTAGTCGAAGCGGATGGTGAGCGACTCGGTGCCGCCCTCGTTGATGCCGTTGGAGGATGGCGGGGGGACCGCGCCTGCCGAATAGAGGTTGCCGCCCCACGAGCCGCCGTAGGAGAAGCCGGGCTGGGCGGGATTCGCGGGCGTCGCGCCGTCGGAGAAGTTCACGCCGGCCGATTCGAAGACGATCGAGCCGCCGGTGAGGCCGCTGAAGGCCTCAAAGTAGACCGAGGTCACCACCGAAGAGGCCGTCGAGTCGTTGTAGAACGTGATGTCGATGTACGTCCCGCCGTCCACCAGATCTGCCCACAGGTCGATCCCGCCCAGGTCGGCGTTGTCGGCGTTCTCGTACACGAACAGGTCGATGCGGTCGGCGAAGGCCGAGCCCGCGCACGCAGCCATCACACCGGCGAGGCAAAGCCCCGCCACCCCCGGCTTGCTACGAATCATGTTTCGCTCTCCTCGTCTCTTCTCTCGTCCTGCCGACCGCCCCACTCAGGCACACACAGCGCCGGAGGAATCATGTGGCGAACCGGCCTCGTCTCTCGCCGGACAAGATACGGGAGAAGGCCCCGCGTTGGAAGCCCAAACCGCAAAAAGGACCGCGTTTAGCGAGTTTTCCCCCGACATTTGCCGGGTATGGCCACCGGTGGTCACACCGGGGAGCATGTTCGCAGGCCGTTTGCACGCCCGTTAGTCAACAAATCGCCAAACGGAACCCGACTCTTTCGCGAGCGGCACCCCGGTGATCCCCGCCCGGATCAACTCGATCGGGATCGAGTTGTGCGCCAGCACGGCGTCGTGGAACTCGCGGTCGGTCATCCGCCCCCGCCCCACCGTCTCCCCGTGCAGGGCGCGCATCTGAAGCCCGCCGATCATGTACGCCACCTGGTAGAGCGGGCCGTAGTCTCCACCGACATAGCGGCGCACCTCGCTCGTCGCCCCCAGCCGCTCGTGCCCGACGCGATCGACGAGGAACGCGATCATCTCGTCCGTCGTCATCTCGCCGAGGTGGAACTTGAGGCTGACGATGATCCGGGCGCAGCGGTGCATCCGCCAGAAGAGCATCCCGATCCGGTCCTCCGGCCCGCGCGCGAAGCCCTTGTCCCACAGCAGCATCTCCCAGTGCAGCGCCCACCCCTCGACGAGGAACGGCGTGCGAAACAGCGACCGATAGGGCCGCTCGCGCCTGGCGACGAAGCCCTGCAGGTGATGGCCCGGGATGAGTTCGTGGGCCGCGACGATGCGCGTAAAGTGCCGGTTGTTGCCGCGCATCGACATCAGTTTGTCGTCGTGCGGCATGGCGTCGGTCGGGTACGCCACCAGAATCTGCTGGTTGTTGTACGCGGCAAAGGGGAGCGTGCGCTGACCCTGCGGCGAGAGCATGGTGAGCCGCCACGCCTCCTCGCACAACTCCGGCACCGTGACGAGGTCGTGTTCCTTCACAAAGTCGATGCCCTGGCGGGCGAGATCGGCCATGAGCGCGGCCTGCCCGCCCGGCGGCTCGTGCAGGTTCTTGACGTGCTCCAGCGCGCCCCGCCAGTCCCCGCCGAAGCCCAGTTCGCGCGAGGCCCGCAGCATCTCCGCCTCGCACCAGGCGAACTCGCGCTCGGCGATCGCGATCAGTTCCTCCGGGGTGTAGGGGATGAACTCCGCGGCGAGGTCCGCCAGCAGTTTCTCACGCCCGATCGGGTCGCCGATGAGCGGGTCGTCGTCCTTGCCCTTCAGGCCCGCGACCTGCTCGCGGAGGTGCTTGGCGTAGTCGGACATGGCGGCGGTCGCCTGCTCGTGCGGCTTGCGGACCCACCACGAGAACTCGGGCAGGTAGCCGTCGTGGTAACGGAACCAGTCGTCGAGGCTCCGCCGCAGCGCGTCGGCCGCTGACGCCGCACGGGCCGCGACCACGGCCGACACGAACAACGCATCGCCCGGCTCCTCGCCCTCCTTCTGCTTGCGCCCCGCGTCGATGCGCTCGCGCACGGCCTTGATCTCGGCATCCACCTTCGCGAGTTGGTCCGCCCACTCACGCGGCGTCGGCTCATCCATCCGCGAACGCGACATCGCCAGCTCGATCACCAGCCGACGGAAGGGCAGCAGCGCGTCCATCTCCGCCAGACGCGCCCGCGTCAGCGCCTGCTCCGCGCGCTCGGCGGCGAGGTGCGTCCGCATCAGCACGTAGTCGATCCGGCCCTGCTGGTCGAGGGCGTCGAAATCGACTTCGCGCAGACGCCCCTCCCACTCCTCCAGCAGCGCAGCCGTCCGGTCGAACGCCTCCTCGGACCAGGGCCAGTCGTAGAACGACCGCACGGACCCACGGTCGGCCGAGTACTGCTGCACGAAGTCGGACAGGTCGCGGCCCGTTTGAGCCCGCGCCGACCCCGGCGCCACGAGGCACGAGGCGACGAACCACACGACGCACGCCAGCAGCACTGCTCGATTCACGGCTCTTGCTCCCGGTACCCCGCCACGCCGTGGCGGGCGTCAACCTTGTACCACATCCGCGAGCAAGGGGGAGCGAGTCTCAGGCTCACCGCCAGCACAAGCCCTCGGGCAGCGAGCCGAGGTTCTCGCACCCGTTCTCACGCACGATCACGATGTCCTCGATCCGCACGCCGCCGCGGCCCTTGGCGTACAGCCCCGGCTCGACGGTCACGGCGTCGCCGGCGACGAGCGCCGGGCCGCCGAGGTCCAGTAGGGGCGGCTCGTGCACCTCCAGCCCGACGCCGTGCCCGAGGCCGTGCTGGAGCGAGCAGAACCCCTCGGGCGCGTCGGGCGAGAGCAGCGCGCGGTCCCAGCCGGCCCTCTGGATCGGTGTGAGCGATGCCTTGTACGCCTCCTCGCCCGTGACACCCTCGCGAATGGCCGCGATCCCGGCGGCCTTCGCCTCGGCGACCGCCGCGTGCATGGCGACCAGCCAGTCCGGTGCGTCGCCGTGGACGACCGTGCGGGTGCAGTCGCCGCAGTAGAGCGTGGCGCGGTCGCGCGGGAAGACGTCCACGATGACGCCTTGGCCGGTGCGCAGCGGGCCGCGCCCGAGGTTGTGGCAGTCCTCGCCCTCCGGCCCGCAGGCGACGATCGCGGGGGCGTTCTCGTAGTTGCGCTCCAGCAGGTAGACATCAATCATGAAGCGCAGTCGCTCGGCGGTCAGCGGCTCGCCGTCGTGCATCAGCGTGCCGTCTCGTCCGGGCGTTGCGCGGGCCACGGTCTCGCAAGCCATTCGCACCGCGGACTCGGTCATGGCCTGTGCGGCGCGCATCGCCTGGACCTCGCGCTCGTCCTTGCGCCGTCGGTCGGCGACGCCCAGGTCCGGGTCGAGTTCGACCGCTACGCCCGCCGTCCGCAGCGTCTCGGCGAAGAGGAGCGGCAACGTCCTGTCGGCTCGCACGGCTCGCACCCCCGCGCGCACGAGGCACTCAGCGGCGGCCTGGGCGGTGGCCGTTTCCCGGTCACCCGACAGCCCGCCAGCGGGCGCGAAGTCCGCCGGGCAGGCGACGCGGTCCACCCGCGCGTGCGTTCGGGCGCGCCCCATCTCGATGTCGCGGATGATGAGCGTGCGCG
This sequence comes from Phycisphaerales bacterium, assembly GCA_039794165.1. Taxonomy (GTDB): domain Bacteria; phylum Planctomycetota; class Phycisphaerae; order Phycisphaerales; family UBA1924; genus CAADGN01. The sequence continues at coordinate 133,120 of JBDIVY010000002.1, read as the reverse complement.
TGGGCGTGCCGTTGCTTCCGGGCGTCTCGATGCATGCGGCGGGGTCGCCCGCGCTGAAGCGGATCGCGTGGTAGAGCGAGAAGTTCCGGGCCGGAATTCCGGCGATGATCGTGGCGTTCGGCAGGGTCATTCGTGCCTCCTCTGGCCAACTCTACGCCGACGGCTTGGAAGCCTCCGTCACCGTTTTCAACGCAACGACGAGCGAGCGTAACCGCCCCAGGCGCGCTACAATGAAGGGCCTGTTTCCGAGGCTCCCGGCACGCCCCCAACGACCCCTCCGGCGCACGCCTTCCGACGCCTTTCTGCCCCCCCTCGGAACGCCACAACCACGAGAGCGAGCGACCCCCCGAATGGCCCAGAAGCACCCCATCGAAACGCCCGCGGCCGCACCGGTCCGGGCGGCGAAGGTCGAGGTTGAACCCGTGTCCAACCGCCCCGACGGCGTCTACGGCGAAGAGCAGATCAAGGTGTTGGAGGGTCTCGACGCCGTCCGCAAGCGTCCGGGCATGTACATCGGCGGCACGGGCCTCAACGCCCTGCACCACCTCGTCTACGAGACCGTGGACAACTCGATCGACGAGGCGATGGCGGGCTTCGCCACCACCGTCGCCGTCTCCGTCCAGGCCGACGGCTCGTGCACCGTGATCGACGACGGTCGCGGCATCCCGGTCGGCCCGATGAAGCACGAGGACCCGGCCCTCAACGGCAGGCCCGCCGTCGAGGTCGTGATGACCCGCCTGCACGCCGGCGGCAAGTTCGGGCAGGAGGGCAGCGCGTACAAGGTCTCGGGCGGGCTGCACGGCGTGGGCGTCTCGTGCGTCAACGCCCTCTCCGAGTGGCTCGAGTGCGAGGTCTGGCGCGACGGGAAGGTCTACCGGATCGAGTTCGCCAGAGGGCGTGTCAGCACGCCGCTCCACGTCGTCGGCGACATTCCGCCGAGCAGCGCGCGGCGCACCGGCACGACCGTGACCTTCATGCCCGACCACGAAATCTTCCCGGACACCACCTTCAACTATCAGACGCTCGTCACGCGCCTGCGCGAACTCTCGTACCTGAACCCGGGCGTCTCGATCCGGCTGAGCGACGAGCGTGTCGGGCCGGACGGCAAGCCCCGCCACGACCTCTTCCGCGCCGAGCACGGGCTGGTCGAGTACGTCGAGCACCTGATGGCCGGCCGCACCGCCATGTGCGCGCCCGTGCACCTGCGCCGCGAGGACCCGGAGAGCGGCGTCTTCTGCGAGGTCGCGCTGCAGTACCACGACGGGTACAACGAGACCCTGCTGACCTTCGCCAACAACATCAACAACGTGGACGGCGGCACGCACGCGCAGGGCTTCAAGGTCGCTCTCACGCGCACCCTGAACGCCTACGCACGCAAAGCCGGCATCATCAAGGAGAAGGACCCCGTCCCGACGGGCGAGGACCTGCGCGAGGGACTCATCGCCATCATCAGCGTCAAGCTCCGCGACCCGACCTTCAACAACCAGCCCAAGGAGAAGCTGCTCAACCCGGAGGTCGAGGGGATCGTCGCGGCGGCGGTCTCCGAGGCGCTCGAATCCTGGCTCGAAGAGCACCCCTCCGAGGCCAAGCGGCTGTGCCTGAAGGGCATCGTCGCGGCGCAGGCCCGCGAGGCGGCCCGCAAGGCCCGCGAACTGACACGCCGCAAGAGCGCGCTCGAAAGCGGCTCGATGCCGCACAAGCTCCGCGACTGCAAGACCCGCGACGTGGACAGGTCCGAACTGTTCATCGTCGAGGGCGACTCGGCGGGGGGCAGCGCGACGCAGGGACGCGACGTGGAGACGCAGGCCATCCTGCCGCTGCGGGGCAAACTGCTCAACGTCGAGAAGGCCCGCATCGACAAGGTGCTCGCGTTCGAGGAGATCCGCACGCTCATCTCCGCGCTGCGCTGCGGCATCGGCGAGGACTTTGACGCCTCGCGCCTCCGATACGGCAAGATCATCATCATGACCGACGCCGACGTTGACGGGAGCCACATCCGCACGCTGCTGCTCACGTTCTTCTTCCGGCAGATGCCCGAACTCATCCGTCGCGGACGCATCTACTGCGCCCAGCCGCCGCTCTACCAGTTGATCCGCAAGAGCAAGGGCCGCTACGTGCTCAACGACCGCGAACTGGCGGACGTGCTGAGCGAACTGGGCCTGGACGGCGCGCACCTTACGGTGCGGCGCACCGACGCCGAACCGGGGCAGATCGTCGAGGAACGGAGGATCGAGGGCCAGCCGCTGCAGCGGGCGGTCCGGCTGCTGCGCCGGCTCAACGAACTGGTCGAGATCGCCGAGCGCCGCGGCGCACCGTTCCCCGACCTGCTCGCCGCGCGCGGCCACGACCCGGAGGGCAGGCGTCGGCTGCCGACTCGCAAGGTCTCGTGGCGCGGCGAGGACCGCTACGCCTGGAGCGAGGAGCAGGCACACGCCATCCTCGAAGCCGAGGGCCTGCGCCTGGCCGACGAAACGACCGCGCTGGTGAACGGTCACGCCACCGCCGACCCGCGCCCGATCGCCGTCATCCGCGAACTGCACGAGAACCGCGAACTCGAGCGCGTGTTCGCCGATCTCGACGCCGTCGGGCTTTCCATCGACGACTACTCGCTCGTGCAGGAGGAGTCCGTGACCGGCGAGCGCCTGCCGGCGCGGTTCGCCTGGGTGACCGCGAAAGCACCAAAGCAGCAGACCAACAGAACAACAGAGCCTGCGGAAACGGACACGGAAGCCGAGCAGGGCGACAGCACGCCCGCCGAGGAGCAGTCGAACGTCGTCGAGGCGCCGAACCTGCCGGCGATCCTCGCCGCTCTGCTGGACCTCGGCCGACGCGGTCTGGACGTCAAGCGCTTCAAGGGACTCGGCGAGATGGACGCCGAGCAACTCTGGGAGACCACCATGGACCCGAAGCGGCGCACCCTCCTGCGCGTGAACTGGGACATGGGCCAGGAGGCCGAGTTCCTCTTCAGCACCCTGATGGGCGAGCAGGTCGAGCCGCGGCGCAAGTTCATCGAGGAGCACGCCCTCGAGGTGAAGAACCTCGATGTCTGAGCCGGCGCGCCGGGCCGTCGAGGCCGCGCTCGCCGTCCGCGTGCGCGACGCGTCGCGCCTCGCGGGCGGGTGCGTGGCCCAGGCGTGGCGGCTTGATCTGGAAGACGGTCGCGCCGTCGTCGCCAAGACCGGCTCGCCCGCCGACCGCCTCGACCTCGAAGCCTGGATGCTGCGCGAACTGGCGGGTCGATCTCGCCTGCCCGTGCCCGGCGTGCTGCACGCAACGCCCGACCTGCTCGTCATCGAGTTCGTCGAGGGCGGCGACCCGATCGACGCCTCGGTCGAGCGCCACGCCGCCGATCTGCTCGCCGACCTTCACGCGGTGCGCGGCCCGGCGTTCGGATTGGATCGCGACACGCTGATCGGCGGCCTGCCGCAGCCCAACGCGCCGAGCGGCTCGTGGGTCGCGTTCTATGCCGAACGCCGCCTGCTGCACACGGGACGCGAGGCCCTCTCGCACGGCGGCATCGACGCGGGCCTGATGCGCCGCCTCGAATCGCTCTGCGCCCGCCTCGGCGAGATCATCGACGAGCCGCCCCACCCGTCGCTCCTGCACGGGGACGTGTGGGGCGGGAACGTCATCGCACGGGCCGGTCGGGTCGCGGCGTTCATCGATCCCGCGATCTACCACGGCCACCCGGAGGTCGAACTCGCCTTCATCACGCTCTTCAACACCTTCGGGAGGGCGTTCTTCGAGCGTTACGCCGAACTGCGCCCGTTTGACGAGGGCTTCTGGGACCAGCGGCGCGAGGTCTACCTGCTGTACCCCCTGCTGGTTCACGCCCGGCTCTTCGGGGGCGGGTACGGCGCGCAGGCCGCGTCGATCTTGCGCGGCCTCGGGTTCTAGGACGTTGACCCGCACAACGGGCGTGTTCGGCGACACCCGCGCGACAACCGGGCGTACAGGCGAACGAACCCCCGCCCGCGGGTCGATACACCCCCGAGACTCGGGGATCACGGTGGCCATGCGGACCAACGACAGCGAAAGCCGAGAGTGCGACGACCTCGGGCGGATGTCCCGGCCGGCGTACCAGGGCCGCTGGCACTTTCTGTACGGCACGCTCCTCATCGTCATGGCGGCCGTCACGCTCGGGAGCCACGTCCGGCTGCAGCTCGAACTGAACTCGTACACCTCGCCCGACCCCGCGATCGACGCCTCGATTCGTCTGCGTCGCCAGGCCAGGGATCTCGCCATCGACGCGGCGTCCGCGATCGAGGCGGCGGCGGACAATGATTCGGTCGGCATGCGCCGCTACACGATCAGCGCGTCGCACTCGGTCCGCGCCATCGGCGCAACGCTCGAATCCCTGGCCGCGCAGGACGACGGGAGACCCTTGCCCGCTGGGGCGAGCGAGTTCGCGGAGCGGATGGCGGCGCTCCATGCCAGCGCGGCGGCTGCGGTCCAGGAACTCGTGACGGCCGACCATGAGCCGGGCATAGGGTCCGTCGTCCCGATCTGCCGCGGGATCGAGACGCTCAGCGGGCAGATGGTCGCCATCACCGACACCGCCATCCGCGACCTGACCGCCCTGCATGACGAGGGCCACCGCAACCTCAGCCGTTCGAGCCTCGCCCTCGCGGCCTTCACCGCGCTGCTCTTCACCGCCTACGCGGGCCTGATGCTCGGACCGGTCGCACGCACCGTCCGCGCCCAACTCCGGGAACTGGAGCGCGCCCGCGCCGTCGCCATGGACGGCATCCGCTCGAAGGGCGAGTTCATGGCGAACGTGACGCACGAACTCCGCACGCCCCTCACGTCCATCCTGGGCTACGCGGACCTCCTGCGAGACCCTCGCACGCCCGAGTCCCAGCGCGCGGAGTACGCGGAGATCATCCACAACAACGGCACGCACCTCCTCCAGCTCATCAACGACCTCCTGGACCTGGCCAAACTCGACGCCGGGCGCATGACCGTCAGCCGCGTCGCGTGCTCGCCCGCCGAGATCGTGGAGCGGACCGTGCAGTTGCTCAGGCCCGCCGCCGAGCGCAAGCGGCTGACCCTCGAGTACGTCATCCACGAGGGCGTCCCCCGCACCATCGAGTCCGACCCTGATCGCCTGCGGCAGGTGCTCGTGAATCTGGCGGGCAACGCCGTGAAGTTCACCTTCTCAGGCGGGGTGCGCATCGAGGTCCACGCCGAGGGCGAGCCTGACCGCCCCACCGGCATCCGCTTCGAGGTGCACGACACAGGCATCGGGATCGACGAGGAAACACTCGGAAGACTCTTCACCCCGTTCGTCCAGGCCGAGACCTCGACCACGCGCCGCTTCGGGGGCACCGGCCTGGGCCTCGCGATCTCGAACGATCTCGCCCGGCTCCTCGGGGGCAGGATCACCGTGCAGAGCGAGCGTGCGAAAGGCTCCGTGTTCACCCTGCGACTCAGCCTCCCCGAGGCCCGCGTGAGCGACTCCTCCGACACCCTGGGAACCCTCCATCCCCTGCGGGGCGTTCGCGTGCTTCTCGCGGAGGACGGCGACGACAACCGCCGCCTGCTCACCCACCTGCTTCGTGCCGCGGGCGCGCACGTCGAGACCGCCCGCGACGGCATCGAGGCCTGCACGCTCGTCGAGGGGGCGGAGGCGCCCTTCAGCGTCATCCTCATGGACCTGCAGATGCCGGAACTCGACGGCCTGGGCGCGGTGCGCAGACTCCGTGCTGCGGGATGCCGCACGCCCATCGTCGCCCTGACCGCAAACAACCGGCCCAACGACCGCGATGCCTGCTTCCAGGCCGGGTGCGACGACTACCTCGTGAAGCCGATCGAGCGGGTGAAACTCATCACCGAATGCCGCCGCTGGCACGACGAGGGCGAGCCGGACGCGCCCCACACCCGGGCCGCGGCGTGACGATCGGAAGGGCGACTGACGGGACTCGAACCCGCGACCCCCTGGACCACAACCAGGTGCTCTAACCAGACTGAGCTACAGTCGCCGTCTCGCGCCGGCCGGACCCCGCCGGCTGACACCAACCATAAGCCTCTCCATGACTTCCGGTCAATGCCCGCGCTCCCCGCTGGCCGATCGGCGCCCCCACACCTACCCTTCCAATCCCATCCCGAATGACCCACGGAGGCCCGCAATGCCGACCGCCGCACCCGTCGCGCTCGACCTCTCCCCGAACCGTGTCGTGGACGCCATGTCCGCGGCACTCCTGTTCGAGCGGGCGTTGGCGGCGGGCGAGGGGCGGCTGGCGTCGAACGGCGCACTCGTCTGCCGAACCGGCGACCGCACGGGGCGCAGCCCGAAGGACAAGTACCTCGAGGACACGCCCGCCATCCACGACCGCATCGCCTGGGGCTCCGTGAACCAGCCGATCTCGCCCGAGGCTTTCGAGCAGGCCGAACGGATCGCGGTCGCGCACCTGAACTCGCGCCCCGCCGTCTACCGCTTCGACGGCTTCGCCGGCGCGGACCCGCAGTACCGCCTCGGCGTGCGCGTCGTCACCGAGCAGGCCTGGCACGCACTCTTCGCCAAGACCCTCTTCATCGAGCCGGGCGGCACGTCCGACTCCGGCGACGGCTCGTGGAAGCAGGACTGGACCATCCTCAACGCCTCGCGCCGCCGCCTCACCCCCGACGAGCAGCAGCGCCTCGGCGTCAAGGGGCCGGTGCTCATCGCACAGTCGCTCGAACGCCGCACCGTCGTCATCCTCGGCACGGAGTACGCCGGCGAGATCAAGAAGAGCATCTTCTACGCCATGAACTTCGACATGCCCGAGGTCGGCGTCTTCCCCATGCACTGCTCCGCCAACGTCTCCAAGGCCGACCCGAACAACGTCGCCCTCTTCTTCGGCCTCTCCGGCACCGGCAAAACCACCCTCTCCGCCGACCCCGACCGCGCTCTCATCGGCGACGACGAGCACGGCTGGTCCGACCGCGGCGTCTTCAACTTCGAGGGCGGCTGCTACGCCAAGTGCATCAAACTCTCGCGCGAGGGCGAGCCGCAGATCTGGGACGCCATCCGCTTCGGCTCCGTGCTCGAAAACGTCGTCATCCACCCCGAAACCCGCGTGCCGGACTACGACGACGGCTCCATCACCGAGAACACACGCGTCACCTACCCGGTCGAGTTCATCCCGGGCGCGGTCATCCCCAGCGTCGGCGCGCACCCGACCAACGTCATCTTCCTCACCGCGGACGCCTTCGGCGTCGTCCCGCCCGTCAGCCGCCTCAGCCCCGAGCAGGCGATGTACTACTTCATCAACGGCTACACGTCGAAACTGGCGGGGACCGAGGCGGGCGTCACGGAGCCGACGCCGAACTTCTCGGCCTGCTTCGGCGCGCCCTTCATGCCGCGCCGACCCAGCGAATACGCCCAGATGCTCGCCGATCGCATCCGCAGGCACAACGCCCGCGTCTGGCTGCTCAACACCGGCTGGACCGGCGGCCCCTACGGCGCCGGCTCACGCTTCAAACTCGCCTACACGCGCGCGATGGTCACCTCGATCCTCAACGGCTCGCTCGACAAGGCCGAGTTCACGCCCGACCCCATCTTCGGCCTGCCGATCCCCAAGGCCGTCGCCGGCGTACCGGCCGAAGTCCTCAACCCCCGCAACACCTGGCCCGACGGCGAGGCCTACGACAAGCAGGCGAAGAAACTCGCCGCCCTCTTCCGCGAGAACGACGCCAAGCACGACATGACCGAGGCCGTCCGCAAGGCGGGGCCGCGGGGATAGTTCCCCACGGACACGCGCTCCCCCGTCGCATCATGGCCGATCGTGGCTTGGAATGGCCACTCAGTCTGAATCCGCCTCACACGCTCGCCCCCCATCATTTGGAGGGATCGAGACGGACGCCCGTGCGGGTAGAGTGGATGCCGAGCAGACGCTCGAACTCCGGAGGATCCCATGAGAGCAGCATTCGTTACCGTCCTGTCCCTGACCGCCGCGGCCGCCCTCGCCGACGTTCGCTGGAACGAGTTCGTCGATGGCGACCTCTCCAGCGACCCAGACGCCCCCACCTCGCTCGTCTTCGCCCTCGGCGGCAACACCATCACCGGCTCCGTTCTCGGACCGGACGACCGCCGCGACTACATCACCTTCGACGTGCCCGCCGGCATGGCCCTCGCCGCCCTCTATCAGCACCAGTACGTCGACCTCGACTCGGGCGGCCCCGGCAACATCGGCTTCCACGCCATCAACGAGGGCAACACGAGCTGGATCCCCGATCAGGACACCGTCGGCTTCTTCCTCGGCTCCAACCACATGCTCCCCGAAGTCCCCGGCACCGACGTCCTCCCCCAACTCGCCGACATCCCCTTCGGCGGCATCGGCTTCGACATCCCGCTCGGTCCCGGCACCTACACCTACCTCATCCAGCAGACCGGCCCCGACAACACCGGCTACACGCTCGAGTTCTGGCTGATCCCGACGCCGCCGTCGGCTGCGCTCTTCGCACTGGCAGTGCCCGCGCTGCTCCGCCGCCGCCGCGCGAACTGATACACGGCCGCTCGCTCACCGCCCAGCCCCGAACCGCGCCGCCGCGGCGTTCGTCGGCCTGTGGTCCGCGTCCAGCCGCGGGTCGATGACGGCCTGCTCCGCCGTGCGCTCGCCGGGGAGCGCGTCGAGCGCGCGCACGCCCGCCGCCCCATCCGCGCCGGGCCACCACCACGCGTTCGCCCCGAAGCGGAACGTCTCCGGACGCGTGCCCGGGCCGACGTTCACCAGCGTCCGCGGCCCGTCCGGCGGCCAGACGATCAGGCAGCCGTCGATCACCCCCCCCTCGGACGGGGCGAACCGCGCATCCGCCGTCTCGTGCAGCAGCCGGAACGCCCAGCGGCGCGGGCCGACGATGGTGCAGTCGCGCACCACGCCCCCGCGCGAGTTCACGAACGCGACCGCGCAGTCCCCGCCCACGAACACGCACCGCTCGACCGTCACGTCCTCGGCCTCGAACCGCGTGCCCGCTCCGGCCCCCTCCGGCACGCGCGGCCGGAACCACTCCAACCCCGTCGAGCCGCCGAGGTTCACCGCCCGCATCCCCGCGTCCTCGAACCGGCAGCCGACGATGCGGACGCGCGTGCTGCCGCCCTTGGCCTGCACGCCGCTCGACTGCCCGTGCCCCGGCAGGCCGCTGAACGTGCAGCCGTCGATCGTCACGTCGTGGCAGCCGACCATGTCGATCGCGCTGCCGCCCCACCCCTCGACGACGCACGCCTCCACCCGCACGCCGCGCAGCCCCGAGAGTTTGATGCCGTCCGTGTTCCCGCTCGGCCCGGTCCGCAGCACGCCGACGCGCCGGAGCGTCAGGTCCGCCCGCCACGGCTCGCCGACCGACCCGGAGCCGTCCGTGTCGTCGGCGTTGATGCCGTTGTGCCGGGCCCCGACGACGAAGACATCCTGATTCTGTGCCACCAAGGCCGTCGTCGGGTGGTACTATGTTCCTGATCGAACCGATCCAGTATCTTGGCGATGAACTCTTCCCGGTTCCCCACCAAGTTGGGAACCTTGATCCCTGCCGCCTTCTCTCTGTCCACCATTGCCGCCAGCTCCTCCACAGAAGGAGGATCCAGTGGACTGCATCCTGTTTGGCCCGTGTGGGCACCGCTATTCGACAGGCTGTTGTTGTTCGACCCTGTTGATTTGCACTCCGACTCTTTCGCTTCCATGAAAACGCCCCTTTTGGGCTTCGTACTTGCGTGCGCCGAGTCGTATCCGCCGAAGGGCGCGGTCGACGTAGGCCAGATCCTTGCCGAGACGCTCCGCCACCCTCAACCGGTCTTCCCGGGTGACCTGCTTCCCGCCACGCAGTACACTTGTGATCGCTCCAAGCAACTCGCGGTCCTCTTCTGAGAGACCTGCGAGGTACGCATTCTGCATCGCTGTTCTCGACTCACATCGGCCACTCTCCCCTCTACATGGAGTCGCCTCGATGGCGATCTGTTCCTTGGTCCTGCGAGCCGACGCTTCATGTCTCTTCCGGAGGATGCGCAGGCACTCGCGGCGGGCGATGGTCATTATCCAAACGATCGCGTCACGCCTATACGAGGCATCGAAGTTGGGCGCTCCTGTAAGCACCCGCAACCAGATCTCCTGCAGCGCGTCGTACGCGTCTTGGTGGTTTCCCGAGAAAATTCTGAGCACGACTCGCGTCACATCCTCGCTATAGCGATCGAACAGTTCCCGAAAAGCCTCATTTCGGCGGCTCAAATCCTCGCTCCGCGCCATGTTTTCCAACAGCACCGCGTCGCTCACCGATTCTCTCGGTCTCACGCAGCCTCCCTTCTACTCATAATGGTGGGCTCAGCGAAGGCCCCAAAAATGTCCCCCGTACCAGTAGTACCCAGGCGAGGAGTGAAATCGACGCTGCTTCGCACTTTTTCTTGCGCCGATTCGCGATGCACGAAATCGACTTTTTTTCAAAAACTGCACGCGGATTGTGCGAGCGGCAGGGGTAGTTGCGGTGGGAGCCGGCATCCCACCTTGAGTAACCCGAGCGTCGGGTGCTCCGACCACCAAGCAACCGCGCAAGCGCGGTCCTGACAAGGAGTTTCAGATGAAACTGTTCGGCATCGGCAAGAGCGTCGTCGCGGTGTCCCACCCTCGCCAAGTGTATTTCCGGCGGGTGATCCGCCACCGCGGATCCGGCTCGATCATGCGGCTTGGCCGGATCGTCCCCCTCAGCCCCCGGGGCCTGAGGGCGTACTACTCCGACTCCAGGGGGCATTTCACGGCCGTTGACCGCGACGGCGTCACGAAGATCGTGGGGCAGACCCACGATCGGGTTCTGCTCGGTAACTGACCGAGTCGCGCAGGCGCGAGGGGGAAACCCCTCGCGCCGATTTATGGACGCTGATGCCCCCAATCCACTGGCCATTCTCCTCGCCATCATCGTGCTGGTGGGCGGCATGAGGCTGCTCCTCCGCATGACAATGCCTGGGGTGTGGCATTTCTTCGTCGTCTTGACCGCCGTGCTCACTGGACGCCTACTCGCCAGTGTCTGGATGCTCATCTTCGGGCCTCCCAGGTGGCAGGTTGTGCCGGCACGAAGAAGCAGAAGGCGATATCCGAGGCGGCACAGACCGTGGCGACGCTATGGGTATTCAAGCCGTTACTGGTGATGCCAGCGCTGGCAGGCTACGTTACAAGCTTGTCGCGTTGACCGCCTTGATCCTTCTCACCCCACCGCCGCGCACACCTTCTTCGCCGCGTCCCCCAGGTCCGTCGCCGCCTGGAGCGTCGGCAGCGTCGCGGCCGCGTCGTTCAGGAGTTTCCGCCCGGCCTCGACGTTCGAGCCTTCGAGGCGGACGACGAGGGGGACGGTGAAGCCGACCTCGCGGGCGGCGTTCACGACGCCGCGGGCGATCACGGCGCAGTCCATGATGCCGCCGAAGATGTTGACGAGGATGCCCTTGACGCGGTGGTCGGAGAGGATGATGCGGAAGGCCTCGGTGACGGCCTCCTCGCTCGCGCTCCCGCCGACGTCGAGGAAGTTCGCCGGCTCCCCGCCGTGGAGTTTCACGACGTCCATCGTCGCCATCGCCAGGCCCGCCCCGTTCACGAGGCAGCCGATGTTGCCGTCGAGGGCGATGTACGACAGGCCGAAGGCGTGCGCCCGCAACTCGGCCGGGTTCTCCTCGCTCGGGTCGAACAGGGCCTGCACGTCCTTGTGCCGGAAGGTCGCGTTGTCGTCGAAGTTGAACTTGGCATCGATGGCGAGGACGGTCTGGGCCTGGGGCTTGGGGCCTGAGGCTTGCGGCGCGGTGAGCACCAGCGGATTGATCTCCGCCAGCGTGCAGTCCTTCTCGACGAACAGCCGGGCCAGCCGCATCATCACGTCCGCGGCCTGCGACGCCGGCCGGCCGGTGAGGCCCAGCGCGAACGCCACCCGCCGCGCCTGGTGCGCCTGAAGCCCCAGCAGCGGGTGCAGCGGCTCGCGGACGATGGCCTCGGGGCGTGCGTGGGCCACCTGCTCGATCTCCACCCCCCCCTCGGCCGACGCGATGAGCACGTTTCGGCGCGACTTGCGGTCGGTGGTGACGGCCAGGTAGTACTCGTGGGCGATCTCGACGCCGGCCGCGATGAGCAGCTTGCGGACCTCGAGCCCCTCGGGGCCGGTCTGCGCGCTCACCATCCGGTGCGTGAGCATGAACCGCGCCGCCTGCTCGGCCTCCTCCGCCGAGCGGACCAGTTTCACGAACCCCGCCTTCCCGCGCCCGCCGGCGTGGACCTGGGCCTTGACGACGGCCAGCCCGCGCTCGCCGAGGCCGGCTTCGGCGACGACCTTCTTGTACGCGGCGGCCGCCTGCTCGATGGACGTGACGACCTCGCCCGGCGGCACGGGGATGCCGGCTTCGCGGAGCAACTCCCTCGCCTGATACTCGTGGATCTTCATACGCGCCTCCGGCAACCGCCAACGTGCGAGCGGCATGGTACACCGGCAAGGGCGGGCGGGTAGACCCTGTCGGCCAGCACGTCACACGCCTTGACCGGCGACCCGCCGAGTGTGCTTCCGCCGGCCTGCGTGGACGCGAACGGTCGAGTATCCTCCGACCGCGTTCAGCGAAAGGAGCCACGGCAGGGGCTTCGACTCCGTCTCGGCCGTCCTGATCGCCATCGCGTTCCTCGTTCCCGGATTCATCCTGTCCTCGATTCTGGCGATGACGTTCCGGAGACGCTCGAGGTCCGCTGGCGACCTGACCCTTCAATATCTAACGCTCAGTTGCGTGAACTATGGGCTGTGGTCGTGGCTGATCGTGCTGATGGTCCAGGGGAACTGGCTGGCCAGCGCCCCGACACGCTCGGCCTTCGTCGTCTTCGGAGTCGTGTTCGTATCGCCGGTCGTCCTCGGGCTGATCGCCTCGCGGTCGTACCGGAGCGAGTGGGTGCATCGAATCCTGTCGGGCTTCGGTTTCAAGATGCATCGCTTCATCCCGACCGCGTGGGACTTCCGGTTCGAGCAGGAACTCCCGGCGTGGGTCATCGTGCGGCTGAAGGACGGGTCGAGCGTCTACGGCTTCCTGGGCCTCGCCTCATTCGCCGGTGATGAGCCTCACGAGCGAGACCTGTTCGTGGAAGCGGTGTTCGTCCCGACCGAGGAAGGACACTGGCAGCCGGCCGCCGACACGGGTGGTATACTGATCAAGGGCAGCGAGATCGCGACCATCGAGTTTCGCCGGGTCGATGCCACGACAGGAGAGTCGTGATGGAACAGGCAACGCAAAGCCGAAGCAGACATCCACGGATCGTGAACGAAGGCTACCGACCATCTGGCCAACGCGGGTACCAGCCGCAATCGAACCGCCCGCTCAACCCGCTCAACCTGACGCCTCCTAAGGGCGGGAGTTCGGTTCAGCCTCCGACGAACGGCTCGACACCTCACAAGCCCACTTCCACAGGCCCTCAGAAGTAGCGGCAGCCAAGGCACGCCCTCGCCCGCTCTGTCTCCGCGAAGGCGCGGTCATCGAGTGCTCTTTTCCCCCCGCTCGTGGTCTCATCGCCGATGCCCGTCGGTCTGCAGCCGCCAGTATCATCGCCCCATGCACCGTCTTCGCGCCGCCTCGGATCGCGCCATCCAGCGCGTGCGAAACTCAGTCTGGGAGGTCGTGCACGGTGGCCGCGCATCCGGCGGCGGGGCGGCCGCGACGGACGCACGCCCGTCGCGGCTCGCCCACTATCCGTCGTCCAATCCCGCGACGCACCGGCCGTGCTACGTGCTGCCCGCGTGGATGGACCGCGCCGTCCCGTGGATCGCCTCGCTCGAGCGCCTCTACGCGATGCCCGCGTCGTGGCCCGGCTCGCTCTCACCCGAGGCGGGGCTGCTGCTCTACGCCCTCGTCCGCAACGCCGCCCCGCGCATCGTCGTCGAGACCGGCACCTTCATGAGCGTCAGCACGCACTGGATCGCCGCCGCGCTGCGCGATGCAGGCACCGGCCGACGCCTCCACTCCTTCGACCGTTTCGACACGCTGGCCTGGGCGCACGCCGAAGCGCTCAGCGCGGCCGGAGTGCCCGACGACCTCGCCTTCGTCCGCGACGCCCTCCGCCGCGCCGACCTCGACGACCTCGTCACGCTCCACCGCGGCGACAGCGCCCGCGAGATCGCCCGCGCCGCGACGGACCTCGCCGAGACCGGCGTGCAGATCGCCTTCATCGACGGCGACCACACGCTCGCCGGCGTCACGCGCGACTTCGACGCCGTCGAGCCGCTCCTCGACACCGGCGGCCTCGTCATCCTGCACGACGTCTTCCCCGACCAGTGCGGCCACGACGGACCGCGCCGGTTCATCGACGCGCTCCCCGCGTTCGCCAAAGAACGCTACACCGCCTGCGACCTCTACACCTCGCCCTACAACTACGGGATGGCCGTGCTGCGCCGAATCCGGTGACCCCCCGCTAACACTCGCCCGTCCCGCGGCGTCTCCTCCGTGACGGCCATCATGCCGTCCCACGCAGGAGACGAACCATGCCGGCAATCCGCCTCGCCTCTCTCGCGCTCGCGGCCTCCCTCGGACTTGCCGCAGCCGCCACCATCACCACCGCCGGCGGCGAGCGCTGCCGCACCATCGCCGCCGAGCACGCGACCCTTGGCCCCCCCCTCGTGTGCGTCGAGATCGAGATCGGCGACGCGAAAAGCCTGCCGTGGGGCAAGGGCGCGTTCGACGGCGCGGGCAAGAGCGCGAACCCCAAGCGCATCGCCGACCAGACGCTCGCACTCCTGAGCACGACGGACTCGACGCTCGTCCGCATGGAGACGCTCCGCCGCGCGACCGTCTACATGCACCGCGACGAGCCGGCGTGCGCCGGGCTGCTCGCACGCCTCGCGTGGATCGCCCTCGACCGCGAGGCCCAACCGGACGCCACCGATGCCGAGCGCGCCCGCGCCTGGTTCGACGCGGGCTACTTCGCCGCCTGCCTCTGGCACATGAACATCAGCCCGGACAAGGCACGCCCCGGCTTCGCGGCGGATGTACAGGGCTACGCCTGGCTCGTCCGCGCGATCGACCTCTCCGGCGGCGACCCGGCGATGGAGTTCGCAGCCGCCAACGCCGCCCACCCCGGCGTGCGCAAGAGCCAGCGCGACCTCTACGAAGCCCACATGCGACGCGCCATCCGGGGCGTTGGCGACGAGAAGTCGCTCCTTCGCTCGAACATCGACGCCCACCTCGCCCACTGGAACGAATCCGCAGCCGCCATTCTCCGCACCGCCGACACGCGGTAAGGTGATCGCGTGGACCACCCCGCGCCCGGCCACACACAGGCCCTCGGCGTCGCGCTCCACACCGGGGCGCGGCCGCCGTGCGCGCCGGACGGCTCCGCTTCGGATGCCGATCCGACCGATTCCGCGCTGCTGGCTCGTGCCCGCGCCGGCGACCGCCGGGCATTCGCCGATCTCTACGTGCGCTACGCCGGGCTGGTCCGGGCTGTGCTGCTCGTGCGCGCGCCGCGCTCCGACTGCGACGACCTCACGCAGGACGTGTTCATCCGTGCGTGGCAGCGCCTCGACGAGCTGCGCCGCGACGACTCGCTCGGCCCGTGGCTCGCGGCGATGGCGAGGACTCGAGCGCGCGACAACCGGCGCGCCGCCGCACGTCGCGCCCGGCGCGAGGCGGCCGCGGGCGCGCACCCGCACCGCGGCCCGCGCGCCGAGGGCATCACCGCCGCGCACGTGCTCGACGCGATCCGCTCGCTCCCCGAGGCCTACCGCGACACGCTCGCCCTCCGGCTCATCGAGCAGATGCCCGGCCCGCTCATCGCGCGCCGCCTCGGGATGACCGAAGGCTCCGTCCGGGTGAACCTGCACCGCGGCATGAAACTCCTCCGCGAACAACTCGGCAACGACGAGGCCACGCCATGAACCCCCCCCCCGACAGCCCGTACCTCTGGGATCGCACCGGAGACCCGGACCCGCGCATCGCCGCGCTCGAACGCGCCCTGCAATCGGAGCGAGCCGAGCCGGACGCGGACGCGCTCCTCGCCGCTCTCCCGGAGCGCGGCGCCGCCGCGCCGCGGCACCGCCGCTCGCTTGCGTTGCCGCGTTCGCCGTTCCTGCGCGTTGCGCTTGCCGCGGCCGCCGCGCTCGCGCTCGTCGGCTGGCTCGCCGTTCGCTCCGCCGTCGCTCCCGCCTGGGAGATCGCCGCGCTGACCGGCGAGGTGCTCCTCGACTCGTCGTCGCTCGCGGGCACGCGCGGCTGGCGCGAGGGCCGATGGGTCGAGACGCCCGAAGGCTCGCGCGCCCGACTCACCGGCTCCGGCGTCGGACGAGTCACCGTCGAGGGAGGCTCGCGCCTGCGCCTCCTCCGCGCCAAGGCCGACGAGCACCGCCTCGAACTCGCCCGCGGCAGCATCAGCGCATTCATCTACGCCCCCCCCCGCCTCTTCTTCGTTGAGACCCCCGCCGCAACCGCCATCGACATGGGCTGCGCCTACGACCTCGCCGTCGACGAGCGCGGCGACGGCCGCCTCCGAGTCACCGCCGGCTGGGTCGAGTTGCAGGCCAGGCCCGTCGCCGCGCGCGTGCCCGCCGGCGCATCCTGCCGCCTCACGAGCGGCGTCGGCCCCGGCATCCCGGTCTTCGACGATGCCCCCCCTTCGGTCCACGCCGCCGCCGAGGCGCTCGAACAGCGCGGCACAGACGCCGGCGCCCTCGCCACCCTGCTCGACGCGGCCCGGCCTCGCGACTCGCTCACCCTCTGGCACCTCATCTCCCGAACGCGCGACGACGCCCGCGCCGCCGTCATCTCCCGCCTCGCGGACCTCGCCCCCCCCACCGACGCCGCGGCCTCCGCCGCCGCCGCCACGCTCGACCCCGCCGCCCTCGACCTGTGGTGGGACGACCTGCGCCGAGTGTGGTGACCGCCGAACCTTCGAGGGAGTCGCCTACGCCTGCACTCACGCCACCGGCCGCGGCCAGATGGCCATCCTCGACGGCTCGGCTCGGAATGAATTCGCGCTCGGGGACAAAGGCGGGAACGATCCTGCGGTACGCGCTCGACCCCGACGGCCGCACGCCGCACGACGCGGTCGTCTTCAACAAGCACGTCGGGAGACCCGCTACATCTGCATCGTCGTGCGGATGTCCTCGCTGAACCAACGCTTGAGGTGCTGGTCCTTGAGCGCGCTCTCGCGGTCGGGGAAGTCGCGTGTCGTGAAGAGGAGCGTGGACGAACCGATGCCGATCTGGTCGCCGTCCCTGGCCTGCCGCGGCTGCTCGACCTTCTCGCCGTTGAGGAACGTGCCGTGCGAACTCCCCTTGTCGCGGACCGTGAGGAACTGCCCGCTCTCGGCGAGTTCGAGGGCGCAGTGCTCGCGCGAGACGCTGTCGTCCACGATCTGGATGTTGCACTGCGCCAGCCGCCCGACGTTCCAGTTCCGCTTGGTCCCGAGCGGGTAGTAGTCGCCCTTGTTCGGCCCGGCAACGACGATGATCGACGCCATGACAAACGCTCCTTCGCCCCCGCGCGGCAGCCGACCGCCGAAATGACCGCCCGACCGCCGCACGCCAGAGCGGCCCCATCGTAGCGTGACCAGCGCGTTCCTCAGTGCTCCACCCTCCCCCTCGCCCCCCCGTCCTGCCCGTCCTATCCTTCCGCCCCCCACCCGGGGGCACCGCGTCCCGGCCCGCGGGAACGCATGATCCGCACGCAAAAACGCCCCCAAAGTACGCACGGCACACGAGGAACCGTCCCCATGGCCACCACCGGCACCATCACCCAGGTCATCGGCTCCACCTTCGACGCTCAGTTCCCCGAGGACCAGCTCCCGGACATCTACAACGCCGTCCGCGTCGAGGCCGAGACCCCGGCCGGCCCCCTCCGCCTCACCGGCGAGGTCCAGCAGCACCTCGGCGGCGGGCGCGTCCGGGCGGTCGCCCTCGGCTCGACCGACGGCCTGCGCCGCGGCCTGCCCTGCCTCGACACCGGCCAGCCCGTCACCGTCCCGGTCGGCGAGATGGTCCTCGGCCGCGTCTTCAACCTGCTCGGCGACGCCATCGACAAGAAGCCCGACCTCGTGGACGCCCCGCGCCGGCCCATCCACCGCGAGCCGCCCGAGTTCAGCCAACTCAACCCCAACACCGAGATCCTCGTCACCGGCATCAAGGTCATCGACATGCTCTGCCCCTTCGTGCGCGGCGGCAAGATCGGCCTCTTCGGCGGCGCGGGCGTCGGCAAGACCGTCATCATCCAGGAGATGATCGCACGCGTCGCCCGCGAGTTCGGCGGCTACTCCGTCTTCTGCGGCGTCGGCGAGCGCACCCGCGAGGGCAACGACCTCTGGCTCGAGATGCAGCACGCCGAGTACACCGACGAGCACGGAAAGACCGCCCACGTCATCGACAAGGTCGCCATGGTCTTCGGCCAGATGAACGAGCCTCCCGGCGCACGCCTCCGCGTCGCCCTCTCCGGCCTCACCATGGCCGAGGAGTTCCGCGACGCCTCCGGCAAGGAAACCATGATCTTCGTCGACAACATCTTCCGCTTCACGCAGGCGGGGTCCGAGGTCTCCGCGCTGCTCGGCCGCATGCCCAGCGCGGTGGGCTACCAGCCCACGCTCAGCACCGAGATGGGCGAGTTGCAGGAGCGCATCACCTCGACCAGCAAGGGCGCGATCACCTCGGTGCAGGCCATCTACGTCCCCGCCGACGACCTGACCGACCCGGCCCCGGCCACCGCCTTCGCCCACCTCGATGCCTTCGTCGTGCTCGCCCGCGGCATCGCGGAGAAGGGCATCTACCCGGCCGTCGATCCCCTCGCCTCGACCTCGCGAATCCTCGACCCCGGCGTCATCGGCCAGCGCCACTACGCCGTCAGCCGCCGCGTGCAGCAGATCCTCCAGCGCTACAAGGACCTCCAGGACATCATCGCCATCCTCGGCGTGGACGAACTGAGCGAAGAGGACAAACTGACCGTCAGCCGCGCCCGCAAGATCGAGCGCTTCCTGAGCCAGCCGTTCTTCGTGGCCGAGCAGTTCACCGGCTTCACGGGCATCTACACCCCGCTGGAGCAGACGATCGACTCGTTCGAGCGCCTCTGCAACGGCGAGGGCGACGACCTGCCGGAGTCGGCCTTCATGTACGTCGGCAACCTCGACGACGCCCGAGCCAAGGCCGAGAAGATGGCCGCGAGCGTGTGAGTAGGCGAGACAACTCGCCGTCGAGCAACGCCGAGGCATGAGTCGGGGCTCCCTGCGCTGGGCGCGGCATATGCTTCACCATGCAGTCGAAGCGCCACCTAACGGGTGTGATCCACAAAGAGGACGACGTCTACGTCGCCCTCTGCCCCGAACTGGACATCGCCAGCCAGGGCGCAACGCTCGAAGAGGCCCGTGCCAACCTCGTCGAGGCAGTGGAACTGTTCTTTGAATCCGCAACCCCCGCTGAAATCGGGTCACGCCTGCACGGCAACGTCTATGTCACGCCGATCGAGGTGAAGGTTGGGTAGGCTCCGGGTTCTCTCGGGGCGCGACGTGTGCCGAATCCTCGGTGAGCACGAGTTTGTCGAGGTGCGCCGTCGTGGCAGCCATGTGGTCATGCAGCGGCGCGTCGGCGATTCGACCATCACGGTGCCCGTACCCGACCACCGCGAACTCAAACCCGGCACGTTGCTCTCGATCATTCGGCAGTCCGGAGTGGGAAGACGAGCGTTCGAGCACGAGTAGACAAACAAGATGCGACTTCCCGAATCGGAGAGCCACCTTCCCATGTCCGACCAACCGCGGCACACGGCCCCCCTCGACGACCAGCTCCGCGTCCTCCCGATCATCGTGGGCGGTCTGATCGCCGGACTCGCCACCTTTGCCGCGGTCGTCCTCATGGTCGCGCCCGGCGGCCCGTTCACGAACACACCAGCGACCGCCGCGCCCGGCCCGTCGATCGACGTGCCGCTCCTCATCGCCGTCGCTGCGCTGCTGCTGGCGGGGATGGTCGGCTTCATCGCCGTCGGCGCATCCGCGCGAACTCGCGCCCGGCGCGCGTGGCAGGAGCGAGCGGACGACGAGCAGGGCGCGCACGCCGTCGGCTCCGTCCTGCTGAATACCACCATCGTTCGCGCCGCCCTCGTCGAAGGGCCGGGCCTCTTCGGCTGCGTCTACACACTCATCACGGGCAATCTCGCGGGCCTCGCCACCGCCGCGGTCAGCGTCGCGTTCCTCGTCTCGCTCGTGCCCGTCCGCTCGCGCTCGCGTGCGCTGCTGGAACATGCAACCGCCGGCGCGCCCGCGCTGTAAGCCACGACGCCCCCAATGGAGCAGCATCTTGGCCGTACCCACGATCGACACCCGCGCCGTCACCGACCGCCGTCCCCTCCGGTTCGCGGCGACGGAGGACGTCCGCCGCGACATCGACCGGCTGACCGAGGCCGATCGAGCCGGCACGCTCCGCGCCGCCGGCAACTGGTCGCTCGGCCGGGCGCTCGGCCACGTCGCCGCATGGATCGACTACCCCTACGACGGCTACCCGCCCGAGGCTCGCCCGCCGTGGTTCGTCAAGGTCATCTGCCGCATGATGAAGAAGAAGTTCTTCTCCGGCGGCCTGCCCGCGGGCGTTCGCATCCCTCGCGTCGAGGGCGGCACCTTCGGCATCGACCCGATGCCCACCGACGAAGGGCGCGCACGTCTCCTCCGCGCCCTCGACCGGCTCGACCGCACGCCCCCGCCCCTCCCCAGCCCCGTCTTCGGCCCGCTCACCCACGACGAGTGGCGCCGACTCAACCTCGGCCACGCCGAACTCCACCTTTCCTTCTTTCATCCAGACTGACCGCTATCGTCACCGATGCCTCCGACCGATTCGCTCACCACGCCGGCTTCCCAGCCCGACATCGACGCCGTCGTGCGCGCCACCTCGCTCGCCTTCGCTGGGCCGCCGGACGCGACCGAGGCCTGGCTCCGCGCCGCCGGCCTCGACAACGTGCGCGTGCTGCACGACGCGGGCGCGCCCGCCGCGAGCCTGGTGCGCGTCCCAATGGGCCAACGCTTCGGCGGGCAGTCCGTCCCGATGCTGGGCATCGCAGCAGTCGCCGTGCCGCCGGAGCGACGAGGGGGGGGCCTCGCCCGCCGCCTCATGGCCGCCGCACTGCGCGAGGCCCACGCCGACGGCTTCGCGCTCTCGACCCTCTACGCTTCCACGCAGGCCTTCTACCGCCAGGTCGGCTACGAGCAGGCGGGCCTGCTCTTCCGCACCACGCTGCCGCTGCGAACCATCGGCGTTCGCGACCGCTCGCTGCCCGTCCGTCCGCTCAACGCCGGCGACGAGCAGGCCGTCCGCGACTGCTACGGCGCCTTCGCCGCTCGCTACAACGGCACGCTCGACCGCGGCCCGTACTGCTGGCTGCGCACCCGCGAGATGCGCGGCGAGCGCTACACCGGCTTCGGCATCCCCTCGCCCGACCACCCCGGCACGCTCGACGCCTACGTCTTCTACGCCCAGCGACGCAAGCCCGACTCAGGCCGACACGACGTCGCCGTCTCCGACCTCGCCTTCACGAACGCCCGCGCTGGCCGACGGCTCCTCGGCCTCCTCGCAGACCTCGCCACCGTCGGCGACGACGCGGTCCTCTACGGCCCGCCGCTGCACCCGCTCCTCACGCTCATGGACCAGCAGTTCCACACCTCCACCTTCGTCGATGTCTGGATGCTGCGAATCGTGCGCGTGCGAGAGGCCCTCGAATCCCGCGGCTACCCCGCGCACGCCGACGCCGCCGTCACGCTCGACGCCGCCGACGACCTCATCCCAGACAACGCGGGACCGTGGACGATCCGCGTGCGCGACGGACGCGCGAGCGTCGAACGATCGCCCGGCCCGCGCACGCTCCGCCTCACCATCCGCGGCCTCGGCGCGATCTACTCCGGCCTCTACTCCGCGACACAGGCGGCCGCGCTCGGCCTCGCCGCTGCCGACCCCGCCACGCTCGCCGCCGCCGACGCCATCTTCGCCTCGAACACGCCCTGGATGTCCGATCGCTTCTGACTTGCAGGCCCGCCGACGAGAAACCTCATGGCCAAGCGACCCGATCTCACCGGCCACCAGCGACGCATCGTGCAGCGCTACTACGACAATCTCGACACGATCTCCGTCCAGAAACTCCAGGAGATCGTCTCCGACCTCGCCCTCGCCGACGACCCGAAGAAGGCCGAACGCCTCTGGAAGCGGGCCGAGACCGCCCTGGCGAAGACGGCCGCGAACGACGCGGAAGTGCGAGCCGCCCTCGCCCAGCGGAATCTTGAGTCCCTCGCCCGTCTCGTCGCCCGGCTCGCGTAGCAGGCCCGTTTCCCCGCGATTCCGCTTTGTCGCGAGCGATACCCCAAGTATTCTGGCAAAGATGTGAGAGTGCCGCGACCCGGCGTCGCTTCGATTTCGAGCGCCTGCGCCGCCTCCTTCACGGCCCCGCCACGCTCCTATAGGAGAGCGTCATGCCAAGCCCGAAAGCCTCGGCCTGGATAGCGATCATGATCGCGCCCGTGGCGGCGTCGGCGCAGCCGTGCGTCGTTCACGTCACCTCGCTCATCGACCCGCTCGGCGACGCCCAGAACGGGCTGGGCTGGTCCGCGGCCGTGTCGGTCGATGTCGCTATCGCTGGCTCGCCGTGGGATCACGACTTCGCCTTCCTCGGTGGCTCCGCCTCGATCTTTCGCAAGGTCTCGGGCGTGTGGGCCTTTGACGCGAAGATCGCCCCGGCCGGCCTGCTCGAAGGCGATAACTTCGGCCACGCCGTCGCCCTGCTGCCGACCGTCGCCGTGGTGGGTGCGAGGGGCGACGACCAGATTGCCCTCAACGCCGGCGCGGCCTACGTCTTCCGACACGACGGCAACTCCTGGATTGAGGAGGCCAAACTCCTCGCCCCCGATGCCGAGGCGAACGATTCGTTCGGATTCGCCGTCGCCATTTCGGCCGATCGCGCCGTCGTCGGCTCACCCTACGACGACGCCAACGGCGTCTACTCCGGCTCCGCGCACGTCTTCCGCAGAGTCGCCGGAGTGTGGGTCCACGAGACCAAGCTCCTCCCAGACGATGGCGCGGCCGACAACTTCTTCGGATGGTCCGTTTCTATCAGCGGCACGAGCGTCGCCGTTGGTGCGTTCAACGCCTTCGGCAACGCCTGGGGCGCCGGCAAGGTCTACGTCTTTTTCCACGATGGCTCCTCCTGGCATCAGCAGGCCGGCATCGCCGCGTCGGATGGTGAGACGGCTGAGGGCTTCGGGCACGCCGTCTCGCTCTTCGCAGACGTGCTGCTCGTCGGCGCGCCCCGCGACGACGACAACGGCCCGAACGCGGGGTCGGCCTACGTCTACCGCCGATCCGGGAACACCTGGGCCGAGGAGATCAAACTCCTTCCCGACACCGTCTCGGCATCAACCCGCTACGGGCACGCCGTCTCCGTCTCGGGCCAACTTGCCGCCGTCAGCACGGGGTGGACAGACGAGGTGTACGTCCACTACGACGAGCCGCAGGACGGCCAGTGGCCCGTCATCGCCCTGAAGCACGCGCCGGGCGGCCACGGGCACGCCGTCGGCGCAAGCAACGACACAATCGTCGCAGGCACGCCCGGCGATGACAACGTCAACGGCTCGGACGCCGGCGCCCTGCTGGTGTACCGACTGCGCGATGCCTGTGCCGCCGACTACAACCGCGACTGCTCGCTCAACACGCTCGACGTCCTTGACTTTCTGAACGACTGGATTCTGGACAAACCCGAGGCCGATTTCAACGGAGACACCGCCGTCAACTCGCTCGACGTGCTTGCCTTCCTCAATGCCTATGCACTCGGCTGCGACTGAGCCTTTCCTCCGCGCGGTCCCTTGAACAGATCGGCCAGCACCCCCAGCAGCAGCAGACCCGTCAACCCGCTGTACGCGCTCCCCGCCGCGACGATCGTCGGCACGAACGCCGGCGACAGGCGCGCCAGCCACCACCCCCCCATGTCCGCCAGCAGCGCGAGGCCCATCAGCCCCACGCCGCACGACACCAGCCCGCGCGGCCAGGTCGTCATCAGCGCCAGCGCGCCCACCACGAACGCCATCGTCGCCAGGCTCAGGGCGTGCGCGTGCGTCGACGCCACCAGCACCCCCGCCGGTGTCCGCTGGATCTGACGCGAGAACGCCACGCGCTGCACGTCGCTCCAGAACTCGAGCGGAATCTTCTGGCCGATGCCGTCCCCTTCGGTCGCCTGCCGCGCGTGGCAGCGCAGGCAGTGGGCCGCGATGATCTCCGCCGGCGCATCGTCGCCCAGGTCCAGGCTGTCGAAGTCCTCGCTCACCCGATCGCCTCGCAGCCACGCGAGCAGGGTCTCGCGGTCGGCCTCGGGCAGTTCGGGCGGGTGGCCCCGCTCCAGCGCGACGATCAGCGGCGAGCGCCGCTCCACGCCGCTGTACGCCCCCGTGAAGTCGTCGAGCGTCAGCCCGGGCCGCTCGTCGCGGTTCTCGTAGTGCCACAGCACGTGCATCCCGGAGGCGACCAGCCCGCCGAGCAGCACGAACACCAGGCACGCCACCCCGAACTTCGCGCCGAGCGGCAGGTCGCGCAGCGCGGGCCACGATCCGGCCATGGATCACCCCCCCCTCAGCAGCGCGGGGTCGATCTCGACCGTCCCGCCCGTGACCACCGCCCGGTTCGCCAGGATGCCGACGATGCTCGCCCGCGACCCTTCGTCCGCCCCGCACACCACCGGCGTGCCCTCGCTCACGCTCCGCAGGAAGTCGCCCAGCGCGTAATACAGCGGCGCGTTCGGCAGCCCGATCCCCTCCTGCAACTTCCCCTGCGCGGCCAGTTTCGTCGCCTCGGCGATGAGCGTGATGCCCTGGTCGTTGTGGAACCGCTGCCGGTTCGCGTAGACCTCCCACCCCTGCGTCGGGGCGTCCGACTCCTTGAACATCCACCCGTGCGTCCACGCCAGCCACATCGACGCGTTCGTCCCGTGCAGCACCTCGTACTCGCCGCCGTAGGTGCTCGCCAGCGTCGCCTCGTAGTGCAGGTGCACGCCGCTCTCGAAGTCCAGCCCGCAGTGGATCGTGTCGTGCACCTCACGCCCGTCGGCGTGCAGCCGGATCGACCCGCCGCCGCGCGCCCGCACCGGGTACGCCCCGAGGTACCAGTGGAAGACGTCGAACTGCTGCGTCCCCTGCTCCCCCGCCAGCCCGAGCGAGACCGCCGGGTCCAGCCGCCAGTTGAACTCGCGGTCGCGCGCCGGGTCCGGCGCCGGCGTCCGCCACGAGTTCTTGCGGTTGCTCTGCGCCCGCATCGCCACCGGGTCGCGCACTGCCTCCGAACGAAAGAACGTCCACGCCAGTTTGTACACAGGGTTCGACCGCCCCTGCAGCCCCGCGTGAAACACGCCCGACGAGCCTCGCGCCGCTCGCGCCATCGCCTGGCAATCCTCCACCGTGTGCGCCAGCGGTGTCTCGCAGTAGACGTGCCGACCCGCCGCCAGCGCGGCCAGCGCGATGTCCCGGTGCAGGTGCGTCGGCGTGGCGATCACCACCGCCTTCACGTCCGCCCGCTTGTCCAGCAGCGCGCGGTAGTCCGCGAACCCGTCGGCCCCCTGCGACCGGCGCACGCCCGCGTCCAGCCGGCGTTCGTCGATGTCGCAGATCGCGCCGATGCTCACGCCCTCCATCTTCTGGAGTTCGCCGAGGATCGCACGCCCCTGCCGACCAGCGCCGATCACGCCGACCGTCATCGGCTCGTGCAGGCGCACCGGGCGGGCCAGCCCCAGTTCCGGCAGCAACGCGACCGCCGCCATCGCCCCCGCGCTCTGCTTGATGAAACTCCGACGATCCGTCTCGTTCATGGTGACTCCCGCCCCGCACGCTCAGCCGGGTCCGAACGCCAGAATAGCCGCGAATCCGGTCCCTCGACGGACCACGCTCCTCCTTGTTGTGCCAGCGCCGTCGTGAGTTGCCCGGGCACGCCCCTGGGCCTCTCACCCAGCACGAGCAGCGCGGTGGACCACGCATCCGTCTCCATCGCGCTCTCGCCCACCACGCACGTCAGCCGCGCACCCTCCACGGGCACGCCGCGCCGCGGGTCCAGCACGTGCCCCAGCACGCGCCCATCCCGCTCCACCACTCGCCCCGACGGCTCCGACACGGACATCGCCCGATCACGCAATGCAACCCGGTACGGGCTGCCCCGCACTTCGACCACCCACCCAGGCTCGCCAGGCGGCGCGCCGATCGCCACCACCGTGCTCGTCCCGCCATGCAGCAGGCCGCAGCCGACCCCCGACTCGCGCACGATCGCCGCGGCCTCGTCCAGTGCCTGCCCCTTGGCGATGCCCCCGAGGTCCAGCGACGCGCCCGGACGAGTGAACCGCACCGTGCGCGCGCCCTCATCCAGCAGCACGCCGTCCATCCCCACACACGCCGCGGCCGCAGCCACGTCGCCCGGCTCGCCGTGGAACCCCCACGCCCGCATCAGCGGCCCGACCGTCGGGTCGAACGCCCTGCCCGACGCACGCCACACGCGCGCGCACGCCGCGAGCAACTCGAAGGTGTCCGCGTCGACGCCCACGGCCCGCTCGCCCGCGTGCGCATTCACGAACGAGAGCACGCTGTCGGGCCTGAACCGGCTGTAGCGCCGCTCCAGTTCGCACACGCGTTCGAGCGCGGCCTCGGCGCACGCCCGCAGGCGCGGTGCGTCGTCGCCCCACAGGACGACCTCGAACCGCGTTCCCATCGCGAGCGCGGCCGCGCGGACCAACTCGCCCGTCCGCCCGCTAGAGACGCCTGACCCTCCGCGTCTGCGGGTCGTACTCGTACGCCGCGCCGTCCCACAGCGAGCGCGTCGCCAGGTCCACGATGACCATCATCTTCGTCGCCAGGTCGACCTGGCTGCGGTTCGGCTTGCGGGTGCGGATGCTGCTCAGCCAGTCCAGCCGCAGCGCGTTCTGCGGGTCGCCGATGTCCTCGCTCTTGATCTCGAACGGGTCGATCTCGGACGCGAACTTCGACTCCGGCCGCACCGTGCAGTGCGGGCCGTTCAGGAAGATGTTGGCCTTCTGGCACCGGATCATCGACGCCAGCCCCGTCTCGTTGTTCGTCGAGCCGGCGATGATCATCGTGTGCCCGCCCTCGAACTCCACGTTCAGGTTCACCTGGTCGTGGTTCTCCATGTCCTTGTCGATGTAGTGCCCGCCCGTCGCCACCACACGCGTCGGCCAGCCCGCCCCGAGCGACATCAGCAGCGGCGTCGCCTCGTGCACCAGCAGGTCCCCGATGATCCCCGTCGAGTACGCACGGTACCGGCGCCACCTCGCGTAGACCTTCGGATCCCACGACACCGCGCCGAGGTGCCCGCACCAACGCTCCCAGTCCAGGTTCTCGCCCGGCTTCCAACGGTCGTCCAGCGAGTAGTAGTTCCACTCGCCCGTCGGCGTGTTGCGGCAGTACGACGTCTGGCTCCACAGCGCCTTGCCCAGCGTCCCCTCCGCGATCACCTTCTGCGCCGCCACGTACTTCGGGTACATGATGTGCTGCGTCCCGACCTGGAAGATCACCTCCTGGTTCGCCTTCACCACGTCGTGCAGCCGCAGCGCCTCGTCCAGCCGGAGCGTCATCGGCTTCTCGCAGTACACGTCCTTGCCGGACTTGATCGCGTCCTCCGAGATCGGGCCGTGCCAGTGCTCCGTCGTCGCCACCACCACCGCGTGGATGTCGTCCCGAGCCATGATCTCCTTGTGGTCGCGGCAGATCGTCTCGACCTTCATCCCGTACCGATCGTTCAGCAACTTCGCGCAGTCCTGCGCACGAACGTCGCACACGTCGCACAGCGCGGCGATCGTCAGGCTCTCCTGCCCTTCCTTGTTGAAGTTCGCCAGCCGGTCCGCGTGCCCCGTCCCCATCCCACCAGGACCGACGATCGCGATCCGGATCGGCTCCCCGTCCGCCACCGGCGTCCGACGCAACGCCCGCGGGATCGGACGACCCGCGTACGCCCCGGCCGCACCGCTCAGAGCCGCCGCGGCCCCGGCCAGCGCGGCCGTCTTGGTCAGGAACGAACGACGAGATTCAGGAACGAACGACGAGAACCCGCTTCGATCGGTCGCCATGGCGATTCCCCTGTGCTCCAGGGCCTGCACACGCAGGCCGCGACGCGCCGGCCAAACCAGCCCGCGCCAGAGCCGACAGCCTACCACACCCACCCCCCCAAAAGCCAGCCCGCCGCAAATCCCAAAAAAAGCCTCTCCCGCGGCCCGCGACATCCCTTGACCCGGAGACACTCCCACGCTCGTCCCATCCCGGCCCCAAAGCCGCCCAGGCCTGTAGCCGCGGATGGAGCGAAGCCCCCCCAGCGGCGGCGCGGAACCCGTGGAAAGCAGTCATACGGAAAGTGGGAAGTCCTTGCGCCTCGGGTAGCCCGCCACTCCGTGGCGGCTCTGTCGCTTCCACCCCTACCACAGCGAAAGGACTTCCCACGTTCCGTATCACCCATGCACGAACGCCCCGGAGGGGCACGGGAACCACACGCCCGCTCTCCCGCGCCCCGCCGGGGCTTGGCCCTCCTTCAACGACCCTCATCCACGGATTGCGCGGCCGCGCCGCGCAACCCGCTGCGACATCCCGGCCGCCCCTCCGGGGCTACACCAACACCCGCTCAGGCCTCGCGCGAGGTACGCGGCGCGCCAATCGTGCGCTGAACGCACCGTGGTCGCAAGACGACCGCGGTGGCACGACATGGCTTGCTTGATGCCACCCAGCCTTCGCCGGATCACCGCGGCAAGAGACCTATTGCGGCAATCCCTCGAAGAAGTCCGTGTCCACCTTCTTGAGGACGTATGTGTCTGCGGTGCCGACGCCGACACTGTAGTCGATCACCAGTTCGGCGAGCTCGTCACCATCAACCAAGCGGAGTTTGACGGCGGCCTCGCTCGCCGCCTTCACCGCACCCTCTGTAAATGTGCCACTCGTGATGAAGACGCCTTTGGTCGCTCTCTTACGCATCAGCGAGCCGACAAACTTGTCAATGTCACCGGGCCCGACTGCATGCTCGTGCCTCTTGGCCTGGATGTAGACCATGTCCAGCTCGAGGCGGTCCTGCGGAATGACCCCGTCAATCCCTTCATCGCCACTCCTTCCCGTAACTCTCGCTCGTTCGATCTGACCCTTCCCATATCCCATCGCGAGCAAGAGTCGCACCACCAAGTGCTCGAAAAACTTCGGAGTTCCAGCTCGAACACGGCGCAGCAGATCGTCTGCGAGTGCTTCTCGGAGTTCCTCGTAGGCAGCGCCCAGCCGTTCCTCTGGGGTGATGTCCGCGTCAAGACCTATGGCGCTCTCAAAGTCGTTCCGAGCTGTACGAACTCTGACATTGCCTCTCTTACTCTTGAACTCTCGATACTCCGGAAACTGCTCCAAGAATCTATTGTCGATGCGATCAGGGCTGGTGGCCAAGACCTCTCGTCCTCTGGACGTGACTCGGAACCTGCCGCGACCCGATTTCTCAAGAAGAAGACTCTTCGTCAGATATGTAACAGCCCATGTGATCCGGTTGTAGAACCGCGTCTGAGTACCACTAGGCAACAACAAATCCTGCTCTTCCTCAGGAATTCCCATCTGTTCGGCGATGGCATTAAGTGCCCCTGAGATCGTATGTTCTTGTCCGTCCGCAGCCAGACGCAAGAGCGGCAGCATGAACTCTTGGTAGCCGGGGATGGCCATCGTACCCTCCGAATAGTCATCATACCGTGACCATTGAGTCGTGGCGAGTCTGCGACGGAACTGCCGTCAGCTGCCGACGCAACATGTTACTGCGCCACAGGCCCGAACCGACGAAGCTTGTTGGGTACCGTCTCCTTCCTGCTACGCCCCTACGCCCCCACCGTCAGCCCCACGGGCCGAACCACTCCCGCCGCACCCGGCTGCAGCGCGATCCCCAGCGGCACGCGCTTGCCGTCCGGCCCGCGCGGCGGGATGCCGTCCTGGTCGACGATCCGCTGGATCGCCATGACGCCCTCGATCAACTGCTCCGGCCGCGGCGGGCAGCCGGGCACATACACGTCCACCGGGATGAACTGGTCGCACCCCTGCACGGTCGCGTAGGTGTCGAAGACGCCGCCCGTCGAGGCGCACGCGCCCATCGAGATCACCCACTTCGGCTCGGTGATCTGCTCGTAGATGCGCTGCAGCACCGGCAGCATCTTGATCCCGATCCGCCCCGCCACGATCAGCAGGTCGCTCTGGCGCGGGCTGAACCGCATGACCTCCGCCCCGAACCGGGCCAGGTCGTACCGGCTGCACGCCGTCGCCATCAGTTCGATGCCGCAGCAGGCCGTCGCGAAGGGCATCGGCCAGAGCGACGACCGGCGCGCCCAGTTGATCACCCGCTGCAACTGCGTCGTCAGCACCCAGTCGGTCGGCAAGGCGGCTTCGATGCCCATCGCGGTTCGCCCTCGCTCCGCCGGACTCGCCCGGCCTCACCCACATCCTAGACGGCCGACGCTCAGGCCAGCACCCGCAGCACGCCCTCCGCCGCGGCCAGGTCGTCCACGCGGAAGATGCACCGCGCCGGCGTGCCGTTCACCGTGGGCGACTGGTAGGCATACCGGATGTTGATCCGCGAGACGCCGAGCCTCGCGGCGATCTCCGCGAACGCCCCCGGCCGCTCGTCCAGCCCCACGCAGAGCACCTGCGTCTCGGCGATCGGCCCCGCCCCCGAGTCGCACAGCCCCTCGCAGACCTGCCGCATCGCCTCCTCGGGCGTGCCGATCAGCCGCACCAGCCCCCGCCCGTTGTGCTCCGAGACGGCCACCGCCTCGACCTGCACCCCCGCCGCACGGAGCGCCTCGAGCACACCGGCCAACTCCCCCGGCCTGTCGGCCAGGTAGATCGAGAACTCGGTCAGTCGGCTGATCTGCATGGCCGGTGCGTCTCCGGAAAGCCGATGGAAGCAGCCACCGCTCCCTGTCTAACCCCCTGCCGGGCAGCGGGATGCGAACTCATCCCGGAATGGGGGGCGGGCCTATGTCCCTCTTCGGCCGTTTCCCCCGGCCGCCCAAGTGGGGGCCAACGGTAGCCGGCTCACAGGCCGCACGACGCTTCACGGGGAGGATCAGGCCGGCTCCGGTGCCTTCACGGGCTGATCGGGGCTGTCGGCCGCGGCCTCGGGCTGGCTCGGCCTCTCCACCAGGTCAGCCAGCGTCATCCCCGCGAACGCCTCCGCCTCGCGGCGGCGCAACTTGCCCAGCGTCGAGAGGTCCGCCGAGTCCGCCCGGTCCGCGCGCCCGCTCGACACGCCGATGCCGACCGCCAGCGCCTCCGTCGCCCGCACGCTCTCCGGCGGGCGCGCCAGCACGAAGCGAACCTCGTCGCGCCCCGCCGGCACGCGGTGCAGCAGGCCATCGTCGGCCATCTCCTCCAGCAGCCGCTCCGCCAGCGCAGGCTCAAGCCCCAGCGACCGCGCCGCGTCGTCCGGCGCGACCGGCTTGCCCCCCTGGAACCGCGACGCCACGTGGGCCGCGAGCGCGACCACCGTCGCCCCGTCCACGACCGGCGGCCGGTCCAGCGCATCGACCCGCGCCAGCACCC
This sequence comes from Phycisphaerales bacterium, assembly GCA_039794165.1. Taxonomy (GTDB): domain Bacteria; phylum Planctomycetota; class Phycisphaerae; order Phycisphaerales; family UBA1924; genus CAADGN01. The sequence continues at coordinate 101,621 of JBDIVY010000002.1, read as the reverse complement.
CGTGCCGGAACGTCTGCATGATGTACGACACCTGCAACCCGAGCAGCACGATCACCCACGTCACGTAGATCCACAGCATGAAGAGCGGGATGAGCGCGACCGCCCCGTACAGCCGCGCGTAGTTCTTCGACCACTGCAAGAACGCCGTGAACCCCCACTTTCCGCCCTCCCACAGCAGCGCGGCAAGCACCGCCCCCGCCAGCGCGGTCTTGATCGACACCCGCGTGTTCGGCACCGTCACGTACAGGAACAGCAGCAGCCCCGTGCTGATGACCACCGTCACCGCGAACCCGGCGATCGGCACCAGCGCGGACTGGTCCCCCCCCCCGTCGATCTTCGCCACCCACCCCGTGAACGAACCGCCCACGTAGAAACTCGCCACCAGGAAGACCGACCCGAGCGTCAGCATCGTCCAGTACTGCGTCACCCGGCGCGGCCACGAGCGACCCGTCGGCGCGTGATAAATCCGGTTGAACGCCCGCTCGATCTCCACCACGAACGACAGCGCGGCGTACGCCAGCATCGCCAGGCCCGTCAGCCCGATCGCCACCAGCTTCACCTCGCGCACGTTCAGCACCAGCTGCTCGACCCACGCGTCCAGACGCGCCGCCGCCCCCTTCGCCTCCTCCTGCGCCTCCGCCCCCCCCTCCGTCGGCACGATCGGCAGGAACCCCGCCCCCACCGCGCCGAAGTCCGTCGCCTCCGCCTCCGGCTCGATCACGATCTCCGTCAGCCCCGCGTAGCGCAGCAGGTCCCGCACCACCTCCGTCACGTGCTCCTTCGTCGCGAACGCTCCCAGCACCACCAGCCCGATCACGAACACCGGGATCAGCCCGAAGATCGTCCGGTACGCCAGCGCGGCCGCCATCGCCGGCAGCGGCGTCCGGTAGATCTGCAACGCCACCTGCTTCGCCACGCGCAGCGTCCGCGTCGCGCTCGGCGCCCGCTCCGGTTGTGCGGGCGTCTGCTCGCTCATGCCGCACCTCCCGGGCCGCCCCCACGCTCGGCCGCCGTCGCCGCCTTGCGCAGCGAGCGCACCTCCGCGGCCGTCAACTCGCGCCACTGGCCCCGCGCCACGCCCTTGAGCCGCAGCGGGCCCATCGCCACGCGCTCCAGCCGCTTCACGGGGCACCCGACGGCCGCGAGCATCCGGCGCACCTGCCGGTTCCGCCCCTCGCGCAGCGTGACCTCCAGCACCGTCGCGTCGCGATCGCGCTTGACCAGCCGAAGCCCGACGTGCGAGGCCCGCGTGGCGCCGACCGTCCGCCCCTCGCGCCGCTCGGCGAGGTAGATGCCCTGTTCGAGGCGCGCCAGGGCCTCCTCGTCGATCCTGCCCTTGACCACCGCGTGGTACGTCTTCGCCACGCCGTAGCGCGGGTGCGAGAGCCGGTTCGCCAGTTCGCCGTCGTTCGTCAGCAGCACCAGCCCCATCGTGTGGTAGTCCAGCCGCCCGACCGGGTACAGCCGCACGCCCGACGGGTGGTCCACGAAGTCCAGCACCGTGCGCCGCGCCGCGCCCGGCTCATCCGCGACCGCGCTCAGCGCCCTGGCCGGCTTGTTGAGCAGGATGTAGATGTGCCGCTCGGGCGACTTCACCGGCGTCCCGTCCACCTCCACCGTGTCCTCGCCCAGGCGAACGAACACGGGCAACTCGCGCACGATCCGCCCGTTCACGCGCACCCGACCCTCGGCGATCAACTCCTCGCACGCCCGGCGCGACGCGATCCCCGCGTGCGCCAGCACACGCTGGAGCCGCTCCCCCTCCTCACGCGTCGTGGCCTTCCGCGGACGCGTCGCTCGCTGGCCGGGCGTGGTGATCCGCGCCCGCGACGGTGCGCGGCCTGAACCGGCCTTCGAAACCCGACGCTTGCCCGGCACGCCCAGAGTCTACGCCGCCGATCCCCGAAGCCCGGCCCGCACGTTCGCGCCGCCCGGTACACTGCCGCGGTCCAGCCACGGAGGGCACCGCATGACCCGCCACGCGCCGACCCCGTCCGTCATCGACGACGTCTTCATCACGCCGCGCATCGTCGATGCCACCGCCTTCGAGCACTTCGCCGGCCGCCTCCGCGCCGCCGTCGCCGAGGCAGACGCCCACCACGCCCGCCTCGACGCCGCGGCAGGCGCGGCCCGCCCGCTCGCCTCAACGCTCGAAAGGGCGAGCGCGGAGGTCGCCGCCCGCGTCGAAGCCGCCCGCGCAGCCGCCAACGCCCTCGCCGAGCGCCTCGCCGCGCTCGACCGGGCCGCGGCACGCATCGCCGACCTCGAACGCCGCGCCGCGACGCTCGAACGAACCGCCGCCGAACTGCAGTCGCGCGCGATCGCCGCCGTCGAAGCCGCCCAGCGCCGACTCGCCGAGATCGAGTGCGCCGTCGCTTCACTCACCGCTGTGCCGCCGACGTCGGCTGCTTTGAGCCGGCGTCGGTGCCCCGAGCCCGACAGCGCACCCACCCCCAAACCCAAACCCCGCAAGCGCACCGCAAATCGCCGAGCGGAACCGGCCATCGAGCCGCCCGCTCCCGCGCCGTCAGCCCCCCCCCTCCGTCGCGTCGATCGTCCGCACCACGCATCACACGCGACCGACACCGGGACTCCCGACGAATGAACCTCCTCAGCCTCGTTGTGATCGCGATCGCCTCCCTCGCCGCCGCCCAGCCGACCCCGAGCGACGATCCGCCCTTCCTCGGCCTCGGCCTGCGCGACTCGCCCGACGGCCCCGTCGTCTCGTGGATCTTCCCCGGCCCGCTCGGCGGGGCGGGCTACTCCTCGCACGCCGGCATCGCACGCGGCGACAACGTCGACGCCGTCTACCTCGCCGACGAGCCGACAGCCGATGCACGCCGCCCCATCGCCGCCGCCGGCGACCTCAACGACCTTGTCGCCACGCTTCGGCCCGGCCAGACCGTCATCATCGAAGCCCGCCGATCGCCCGATGCCCAGCCGAACGCAGCCGTCCCAAAGGGCGGACCCGGCGGCGAGATCACACGCTACCGCGCCACGCTCAGCTCGCGCTCGCAATGGACCGGCACCGTCGGCCTCGGCCTCGGCGGTCGCGACATCCCCCTCGTCGAGCCGGGCGAGTTCGAGCAGACGCTCCTCGACGCCGCAGACAAGGTCGGCATCCGCACCGCGGACGGCGGCGTCGACGCCCTGCTCACACACCTCGCCCGCGTGCAGGAGGACGCGCTCGACCCCAACTCCCTCTCCGCCGTCGTGCAGTGCTTCCGCAACCCCCTCAGCGTGGACTCCGTCGAGTCGTCGCTCGCCCGGTGCGCCAGCGCCGCGGCCACCGGCGAGCATGAGGCCATCGCCGCGTTCGTGCGCGCTGCGCTCGACCTTCCGCACCACGCCCTGCAAGCCGGGCAAACCGCGCCGCCGGAGCGCGACATCGCCCGCCTGCGCGACGACGGACGCGCTCTCGTCCGCCGCCTCCGCGACACCGTCTCCATCGGCGGCGACGACGCCGAGGCACAGATCCGCGCCATCCGCGACAGCCGCGGCTTCGTCGCCCCGCACCTCACCCGCACCCTCGGGCTCTGGAGCGTCATGTCGCGCTGGGAAGCAGTCGGGCGCGCCAACGCCCACGGCGAGCCCCTCGCCGACCTGCCCGAACGCATCCGCGAGGCCGTGCGCGGCGACGTGCTCTTCTGGATGGAGTTCCCCAACGGCGCGATCGGCGTCGTCGGCGGACCCGGCCCCAACGAGTACGACATGCGCGTCATCGCCGACGTCTACGACCTCGGCGGCAATGACGTCTACCGCTTCGCCCCCGCCGACGACTCGCCCTCAGGCGGAAACCACCACGTCATCGACCTCGCGGGCGACGACCACTACCTCGCCGAGGGCGACTTCTGCGGCCCCGGCGTCGGCATCCTCGGCCTCTCCATCATCGACGACCGCGCCGGAAACGACACCTATCGATCCGCCGGTCAGTTCTCCATCGGCGCGGGACTCTTCGGCGTCGGCGTCATCATCGACCACGCCGGCAACGACACCTACGAGAACCTCGGACCCGCGAGCGGATGGGCCATCGGCGCGGGAGTCTACGGCGCGGGACTCGTCATCGACCTCGACGGCGACGACACCTACCACGGCGAGCAACTCGTGCAGGGCGTCGGCGGACCGCGCGGACTCGGCGCCATCATCGACGCCCGCGGCAACGACTCCTACAAGGCAAACGGACCCTCGTTCCCCTCCGTCTACGGCACGCCCGGCGTCTACAAGGCTTTCAGCCAAGGGTTCGGTTACGGCGCACGCTCCTACGCCGCGGGCGGAATCGGCGCCATCTACGACCTCGAAGGCGACGACCGCTACGAAGCCGGCGAGTTCGCGCAGGCCTGCGCCTACTACTTCGCCCTCGGCATTCTCCGCGACTTCGCCGGCAACGACCGCTACCACGGCAACCGCTACGGCCAAGGGTCGGCCGCGCACCAGGCCATCGGCATCCTCATCGACGATGCGGGCGACGATGAGTACCGCGCCATGACCGCCGCCTGCCAAGGCTCGTCGTGGGACGAGTCCATCGGCATCCTCATCGACCGCGCCGGCAACGACGCCTACAAGGCCGACGGCCTCGCGCAAGGCTCCGCCTCCATGCAGGCCGTCGGCATCCTCATCGACCTCAGCGGCGACGACGTCTACGAAGCCGCCGGCAACGCGCGCCACGGCCGATCCGGCGGCAACAACTACCACTACGACGCCGCGCGCGTCTTCAGTTTCAGCGCGCTGCTCGACCTCGGCGGCGGGACGGACCGCTACAACGCCGACCGCACGAACGACTCAACCACAGCCACCGGCTCGTTCAACGAATCCTCGCCCGCCGACTCCGACCTGCACGGCGTGTTCGTAGACAGGTAGGCATTTCGCCGAGTCGAATCAGTCGATCCTCGTCCGCCGCTCGAATGACGGCTTGAGGAACCTGGAGCAGCGGCGAGGAAATCCCTTGGCAGGGGTCGGCCGACTCCGTACACTCGGGCCTACACCACCGGGAGAACACGCAATGAGACTCGACGCCTGCCTGATTGTCGCGTGCGCACCACTGACGCTCGGCGTCCTCGCTCCGAGCGCGTCGGGCCAGCCGGTAGACTTCCAGATCGACCCCACGCGCACGTACTTGCGCGTGAACCTCGACCCCGGCGCCGGCGACTCCGTGGCGATTCCGCTCGCCGGTCGCGGGCTGTGCACCGGCGACAGGCTCTTGCTGGAGCGGCTCGGCGGCTTCCAGTACAACGACACCGCCAATGACGGCGACTACCGCGGCATCACGGGCGTCTTCAGCACGAGCGACGTGCTCCTCCCGGGCGACCAGCTCAACCGCGTCCCCGGCGCGATCGACGCCGGCGCGGACTACGAGACGTGGGACACCTTCGAGGGGTCGCTGCCCACGGACATCGACGAGGACTTTCTTGTCGGAGACCACGAGGGGTTCTTCAACTCGGTCACGATCACCGTTCCGTCCGACGCCCGCTTCCTGTTCCTCGCGGCGCTGGACGACTTCTACGGCGACAACACCGACCCCAACGGCGACTTCATCGTCCGCATGACGATCATCAAGAACAGGTGCGGCGACTGCGACGGGAACGGCGTCTTCAACACCCTGGACTTCCTCTGCTACCTCAATCTGTTCTCAAGCGGCGATCCCGCCGCCGACTGCAACGGCGACGGCGTCGTCAACACCCTCGACTTCCTCGCCTTCCTCAGCGGCTTCGCGTCGGGCACTTGCTTCTGACCGAGAGCGAACGCCCGGAGCTCGATCGTCAACCAATCCAGCACGTTTGCGGCTGAACGACGCCGGCGACGACCGCAAGGTCCAGCCGCAGGAGTTCGGCGACGCTCCACGCCTGGAACGGGCACCCGCCCGCCCGGTGCGGCGCGTCGCCGTCCGCCACTTCCGCGACGTGCCCCAGCCCGCCCGCCTCCGCGTTGCGCAGCAGCGGCTCGACGAACCGCTCGCGCGCCTCGCGCTTCGCCTCCGCCGTGCCGCCGCGCACACGCACCCACGCCTCCACGAACGGCCCGAGCAGCCACGGCCACGCCGTCCCGTTGTGGTACGCCTCGTCGCGCTCCCGCGGCCCGCCCTCGAACCGCCCGCGGTACCCCGGCTCGCGCGGCCCCAGCGTCCGCAGCCCCATCGGCGTCCACAACTCACGCTCCACCACCTCCACCACCCGCGCCGTGCGCTCCGGTTCCAGCAGCGACCACCGCAGCCCGCCCACCGCGAACACCTGATTCGGCCGCAACGACGAGTCCGCCGCGCCCGGCGCATGGTCCGCGTCCACCACGTCGTGCAGCATCCCGCGCTCGGCGTTCCAGAACCGCCCGCGGAACGACGCCAGCCCGCGCCGCCACGCCGCGTCGAGTTTGGCGTCCTTCGGCTCCATCTCGGCCGCGATGCGCGCCGCGTTGATCCACAGCGCCTGCACCTCGACGGGTTTGCCGACGCGCGGCGTGATCGCCCGCCCGTCCACGCGCGCGTCCATCCACGTCAGGCTCGTGCCGCGCTCGCCCGCCGCGAGCAGCCCGTCCTCCGTCACGCGCACGCCGTGCCGCGCGCCCCGCAGGTGCCCGGCGACGATCCGGCGCACCGACGACCGCAGCGAGTCCTCCTCGCCCGGTTCCAGCCGCAGGCTCGCCCGCTTCGCCGCCTCAAGAAACTCCCACGCCGCCTGCACGAACCAGAGCGCGGCGTCCACGCTGTGGTACTCCGGCTGCGTGCCCGCGTCGGGAAACCGGTTCGGCAGCATCCCCTCGACCACGAACCTCGACCACTCGCCGAGGATGGATCGCGCCTCCTCGAGCCGGCCCGTCGCCAGGCACAGCCCGCGCACCGAGATGAACGTGTCGCGCCCCCAGTCCGTGAACCACGGGTACCCCGCGATGATCGTCTTCGACAGCCCGCGCGAGACCACGTACGCCTGCGCCGACGCCGCCAGCCCCGTCCCCAGCGCGACGCGCCGCGACCGCTCGCTCCGGCGCAACTCCTCGAGCGTCGGCTCGCCGCTCGTCCCAGGCTCGCGCGGCGTGTCGGTGGACAGGATCATCCACGCCTCGCCCGCCGACAGGTCGAACTCGAAGTGCCCCGGCGACGCGAGGTCCTCCACGCTGTCCAGCCCTCGGCGCATCTCCTCCGCATAGAGAAACCGCCGATACCACTCCATCGCGTCGCGGTACGCGCCGTTCGCACGCGCCGCGATCGACGGCACGCCGTGGTACAGCCGCCAGACCACCGCGTCGCCGCGCCGCTCGGACGCCGCGTTGAATCCCGCGTTCTCCTGGTGCGTCGCGTGGTAGTCGCGCACCGACATCAGCGGACGAACCGAAAGCCCGACGCCCTTGCGCCCCGTCAGCAGCCGCCACGAGAGGACGACCATCGGCCTGCCCCGCGGCACGAACACCTCGTGCTGCACGCGCGTCCGGTCAGGCAGCCGGTACGTCCACGTCGGCCACGGCTCGCGCACGAACGACTCCACCCACCGGTCCCCGCGCGGGTGCAGCACGTCCGGCGCATACCGCTGCGCGCACAGCGGCATGGGGCACTCGCCCCCCGTCAGCCAGATGTCAAGCCCGTTCACGAGCACGAAGCGATCCGTCGGCGGCGTGCGCGAGGCCAGCAGCAGCGCGTGGTAGCGCCGCGTGCGAACGCCGCTCACGGTCCCCGACGCGAACCCGCCGAGGCCGTCCGGCTCGAGCCACTCCGCCTCCATCGCCGCGACGCGCGCCATGCCGCCCCCAACCCCCGGGCCGTTCGATCAGTACGTGCCCGCCCTCGCCCGCGCGAGCGCGAGGTCGTGCGCAACGTGGTACGGCCGCGACACCCGCGACCAGTCGAAGTTCCACGAACGCTGCTCCACCTGGTTCCGAAGCGCGACCCGCGCCCGCCGGTCCATCCCGCAGAACTCCAGCATCCGGCGCGCCAGCAGGTCCGCCGACTCGCCGTAATCCCGCCCACGCCGCGGCAGGATCCACAGGCCCCACCGGTCGTGGTCGGCGAAGTTCTCGGCGACGTGCCGCCCGAACCCGGCGAGATCGCTCGTCACCGCCGGCACGCCCATCGTCACGCACTCCAGCGGCGTATACCCCCACGGCTCGTACGCGCTCGGGAACACGCCCAGGTGGCACCCGCGCACGAACTGCTCGTACTCCATCCCCCACAGCGGGTTCGTCGGGCTGATGAAGTCCGGGTGGTACACCACTTTCACCCGGTCCTCCGGGTGGTTCAGCAGCCCAAGACGCCGGATCGTGCGCACGATCTCGTCGCTCTCCGCGTCGTCCATGTGGTGCGTGAAGACCGAGGGCAGCCGGTCCGTCTTCAGCGCGGCCTGCGTGCGCCGCATCCGCAGCCGCCAGTACTCGTCTACCAGCGAATCCAGGTTCACGCGCTGCCCCGCCGCCGCCTCGCGGAACATGCGCTCGCCCAGCGCGGCCGAGATGTGCTCGCACACCCCGCGCAACTCGCTCAGAACCCCGCGGCTCTGGAGAGCCTCCGGCAGCAGCGACCGCGTCGCACGACGCGTGACGATGAAGAACACCACCGTCACGTCGCTCCCGCGACGCCGCAACTCCGCGTTCAGCCGCGCGCACGCGTCCAGGCACAGGTCGAACCCCTTGTTCCGCGGCTCGAACCGCCCGCTGCTGAAGAAGTAGAGCGTCTTGTCCAGGTCGAACGCGTAACTCGGGAAGAAGTGCCCCATCACGAACTCGTGGATCCGGTCCTTGAACTGCGCGTGCATCGTCTGGAACTCGTGCCCCACGCTGTACTGCTCGACGTTCAGCCCGTTCGGCAGCACGAGGTCCGGCTTGCGCCCCAGCAGCGCGCCGCACTCCTCCGCCGTGATCGGCGAGATCGTCGTGAACACGTGCGCCCCGTGCGCCGCCGCCCGCTCGTAGTGGTGCTGCGCCCGGATGCCGTAGCGCCTCGCCTCCGCCTCGTGGTCGATCGTCGTCAGCCGGCGGTAGAAGTCCGGGTCGCTCGTCGCGATGTACCGACCCAGCAGCGTCGCGTGCGTCGTGAACACCAGACTCACCGGCAACTGCTCGCGCCGCACGAACGGGATCGCCAGCCCGCCCAGCCACTCGTGCATGTGCGCCAGCAGCCGGCGCTGCCCATGCCCACCGCCCGAGTCCCGCACCCACACCCGGCTCATCACCGCCAGCAGCTTCCGCACCGCCTCCGCGAACCCGACAACGCCGTCCACCAACTCGTCGTTCCCCGGCGACTCGATCCCGTGTTCCGCCCACAGCCGGTACTTCACCGCGTCCAGTTTCGTCCCCGTCAGCGCGTGCTCCAGCAGCACCACCCGCGGCCGCCCCGGGACCAGCCACCGCCCGTGGTGCGACTCCAGCCCCTCCGCACGCAACTCGTCCAGCACACGCCCCATCCACCCCGTCGCACGCCGAGGCTCGACCTCAAGCGCGGACCGCGCCCCCATGTACGGCCCGACGACCATGTAGCGGCTCCCCCACCGCTGCGCCATCGTCGGCGCCTTCGACCGCAGCACCTGGTAGATGCCCCCGATCGGGTTGCACACCTCCCACCCGATCTCCATCAGCAACGCGCCCGCCGGCGCGCGCTCGGCGTCCACCTCCGGCGCATGGCTCACGCGTGACCGCTCCCCTCCGCGCGCCGCCACCCCGACCTGCTCGTTCACGCTCGCCATCCCTCAACTCTAGAGTATCACCCGGCACGAAGCGTGCCGACGGTTCTCCACTCCGTCACTCCCCACTCTCCTCCCATACACTCCCCCGCCGTGCCCCGCCACTCCCTCCTCACCGACCTCGACCTTCACCTCTTCAACGAAGGCACGCACGCTCGCCTCTACGAGAAACTCGGTGCGCACCCCCTCCGCGACGGCGCGGCCTTCGCCGTCTGGGCGCCGGATGCCGAGCGCGTCGCTCTCGCGGGCGACTTCAACGGCTGGAGCCCGGACGCCAACCCGCTCTCACCGCGCGGCTCATCCGGCATCTGGGAAACGTTCGTTCCCGGCGCACAACCGGGCCACCACTACAAGTTCCGCATCCGTCCTCGCCACGCCCTGCACGAGATCGAGAAGTCCGACCCCTTCGCCGCGCACGCCGAGCGTCCGCCCGGCTTCTCCTCGCGCCTCTGGCAGCCCGGCTACGAATGGGGCGACGCCGACTGGATGGCCGCACGCCCACAACGACGCTGGCTCCGCCGACCCGTCTCCATCTACGAGGTCCACCTCGGCTCCTGGCGCCGCGTCCCCGAGGAGGGCAACCGCCCGCTGACGTACCGCGAGATCGCCCCCGCCCTCGCCGAGTACGTCACCTGGCTCGGCTTCACCCACGTCGAACTGCTCCCCGTCATGGAGCATCCCTTCGACGGCTCCTGGGGCTACCAGACCACCGGCTACTTCGCACCCACCAGCCGCTTCGGCTCGCCGCAGGACTTCATGTTCCTCGTCGACACCCTCCACCGCGCCGGCATCGGCGTCATCCTCGACTGGGTTCCCTCGCACTTCCCCCTCGACGCCCACGCCCTCGCCCGCTTCGACGGCACCCACCTCTACGAGCACCAGGACCCGCGCCTCGGATTCCACCCCGATTGGACCACCGCCATCTTCAACTACGGCCGCCACGAGGTCCGCTCGTTCCTCCTCTCCTCCGCCTCCTGCTGGCTCGACCGCTTCCACGCCGACGCCCTGCGCGTCGACGCCGTCGCCTCGATGCTCTACCTCGACTACTCGCGCAAGGAGGGCGAGTGGCTCCCCAACCGCTTCGGCGGGCGCGAGAACCTCGACGCCGCAGACTTCCTCCGCGCCCTCAACGTCGCCGTCTACCGCGACCACCCCGGCGTCGAGATGATCGCCGAGGAGTCCACCGCCTGGCCCGGCGTCTCGCGCCCCACCCACACCGGCGGCCTCGGCTTCGGCTTCAAGTGGGACATGGGCTGGATGAACGACACCCTCCGCTACTTCTCGCGCGACCCCGTCCACCGCCGCTTCCACCACGGCGACCTCACCTTCCGCCCCATCTACGCCTTCAGCGAGAACTACGTCCTCCCCCTCTCCCACGACGAGGTCGTCCACGGCAAAGGCGCCCTCCTCGCGCGCATGCCCGGCGACGAATGGCAGAAGTTCGCCAACCTCCGGCTCCTCTACGCCCTCCAGTGGCTCTCGCCCGGCAAGAAACTCCTCTTCATGGGCGGCGAGTTCGCACAGTGGGACGAGTGGAACCACGACTCCAGCCTCGACTGGCGGCTCACCCAGTTCGAGCGCCACCGCGGCGTGATGGAACTCGTCCGCGCCCTCAACCGCCTCTACCGCGACGAGCCTGCCCTCCACCAGCACGACTGCGAGCCGGTCGGCTTCGAGTGGATCGACTTCCACGACGCCGACCAGAGCATCATCGCCTTCCTGCGCCGCGGCGACGCGGGCGCGCCCCCGATCCTCTGCGTCTTCAACTGCACGCCGGTCCCGCGCCCGAACTACCGCCTCGGCGTCCCCGAGCCGGGCCGATGGGTCAGCATCCTCGACACCGACGCCCCCATCTTCTACGGCTCAGGCCACCCCACCCCGCCCGCCGCAGACAGCGAACCCCACCCCATGCACGGCCGCACCCACTCGATCACGGTGACGCTCCCGCCCCTCGCCGCCCTCGCCTTCAAGCCCGAGCGCTCTTGACCTCTCCGGGCTGGGCCTTGCAGGCCCCGTCTTCTTCTTACTTGCCCTTCTCCGCGTCGAACCACTTCAGGAACAGCGTCACGTCCTGATCGTCCACCGACCAGTCCAGGTTCAGGTCGGCCGACGGGTCCTTCGACGCCGCCGCGGCCATGAACGCCGTCAGGTCCGAGCCGTCCACCTCGCCGTCGCCCGTGAAGTCCGACGCGAACCCGATGCAGTTGATGTTGATCCGGTGCAGGTAGCACGTCCGCTCCCCGCCGCTCGGGTCGCGCCCGATGTAGGCCGCGTAGATCGTCTTCCCGTCCGACGACACCGCCAGGTTGTGGTAGTCGCCCAGGAACGCCGAGGCCGGCAGGTCGTCCACGCGGATCGACTGCGGCGTGAGCCGCCACTGCTGCACCGAGGGCGTCGCCGTCCCAAAGCCCATGATCCGCGCGTAGTAGACGTCCACCAGTTCCACGCCGTCCGTCCGGTCCGGGTCGTGCCGGTTGTCGTAGAACATCACGTTGATCCCGCCGCAGGTGTCCACCGCGATCGCGGGCACGAACTGATCGACGCCTTCGTCGCCGACTTCCACGCCGAGGAGGGTGTCAGTGAGTTGGAGGAGGTATTGAGGTTGATTTGGGAACGACTCCCCTCTGTCTTCGCTCTTGTGAATGTAGATGTCCGTGTTGGTCGAACCCTGCGCCGAGCGTGCGCAGAACGCGACGTAGACGTGGTTCGGCGACTGGTCGCGGTCAACCGCCACGCTCGGCGCGTGGTTGCGCCTGTCCACCTTGTACGGCGTGTCCCCCGTCCCTGTCACCTTGGTCGTCGTCGCCTCGATCTGGCCGTTCCCGACACGAACAGGGTTGAACCCGTCGTCCGGTTTCCAGTCGATCCCATCGTCAGAGTACACCACGAATGGCAGACCTTCGTTGTACTGGTATCCCGTATGGTCCTTCTCGTCACGGATCGAGACGACGACGCGTCCATCGTCCAGCACGACCGGGGCCGCCCCCCACCCCTCGTAGTCGCATCGCGGGGGGTTGGGCTCGGGTTCGACGGTGTAATCGGTCCAGTTCGCGGCGCTCTGGGGGTTCGTCGAAAGCCCTGCCTCGTGCTGGTGGGCTGAACAGTTATTGGTTCGACTCATCCGCAAGAGGAACCACGTCGTCGGCGAGCCACCGATCGCCAGCCCCGGCTTGTCCTGAAGCCCGCCAGAATGTGTGTACAAGTTGGTGATCGTCAGGTCGCCAGGGTTCTTCCACCCGACAACCAGCGCACCAGGGCAGTCCCCGCCAGCCCACCCAGGGATGTCGTCCTCGCTCTCCTCAGTCGCCAACTGCCCGCTCGGCGGAGGCGGCCCCCCCCCAAAACCCTGGAGCGCTGCGAACCAGATCGTACCGTCGCTCGGGTGCGCCGCCGTCCACACGTCCGCGCCACCGCAGTCTCCGATCGTCCCACGGTACACGGTGCCCGCGGCCCACTTCACGGTCGCGTACGCAAGATGGGCGGACCCGGTGGCAGGGACACCTCCGGCCATCACGAGCACCTCGTTCTTGTCGTCCTGACGCACGGCCACAGAGCACTCGAACCACGCGTCGCCGTCGGGACTCATGCGGACGGGGTTGCTCACCATGATGATCTCGTGCGATGCCGAACCACCGGAGAGTGCGAGAAGGGCAATGGCATGGGCGATGCTGTGCATGACCAGACCTCCACTGGCCGGTGGTGGCGTCCACCAGCCCACAACTAATCTATCGGACCATCCCCGGCGATGCAAGGGGGAACTCGGTGGAGGCGCCGGAGAAAGTTACATGGACGACCGACGACCATGCACCCGGCCCGGCTGGGGCTATCGCTTCCAGCCACCCACGCTGCGGATGGGAAGGGTGAACCGGACTTGAGAACGTGTCTCAAGGCCCTTGTACCCCGCCCGAACCGGAGGTACATTGGAGGCATGTGTCCACTACGGCTCGTGGCTGTGTGTTGCTGTGCGCTGGCCGGACTGGCTTCCGGTGCCGCAGCCCAGACCGTCTACACTTGGCGGGCCATCGTCCTGCATCCTCCCGGCGCCTACCGCTCAGAGGCCTACGGCGTCTCGCTCTCTGGTGTGTCCGGCTACATCGAAGCGGGAGACGACCCGAATATCGACGGCGCCTCGCTCTGGCCCAGCCGCGTCAGGCCCCTGATTCTGCTCACACCACAGGGTTGGACGTGGAGCAGGATCGACGGGGCAGATGGCGCCGTTCAAGGCGGCTACGTGCTGTACTTTCAGGACGGAGTTTTTGAGACCCACGCGGCGCTATGGTCACACACAACGGAGAGCTTTATCGACCTCGATCCTGGACCGCCGTTTCACTGCTCGAGCGTAACCGATGTCTGCGGCAATCAACAGGTCGGCAACGTCTGTCACCCGTCAGGTCAATCACACGCCGCAGTCTGGTTCAACGGCGACCCGAAGTCGGTGATTGACCTTCACCCTGCCGGTGCAGGCTGGTCTTGGGCACTGGCCACAGACGGCTACCGGCAGGGCGGCCGCGCCGCCATGCAGGGCACGATTGTCGCCGTCCTCTGGCAGGGGACCGCCGCCTCGGCCGTGGTGATGCACGACCCCGGCGGATCGTTCAAGACCTCGCAGATCAACGGCATGGCGCCCGGAGCGCAGGTCGGGAGCGCCCTGCTCTTCCAGCCCATCAGGGACCACGCCATCCTCTGGCGCGACACGCCCGAGGGCTGGATCGACATGCACCCCTCCTTCCATCCCAACAAGAACTCCTACATGTTCGCCACCACGGGCGATCTGCACGTGGGCCGATCCAACGGGCGCGCCGGCATCTGGTTCGGCGACGACCCCGACAGTTTCCACGACCTGCACCAGTACGTCCCTGGCTCGCCCGGCGGCTCGAACGCCGACGACATCGACTTCCGCGGCGGGCGCGTCTACGTCGCCGGCCGCGCCACCTTCACCCGCACCCAGGCCGTCGTCTGGATCGGCACCCCAGCCTCCGCCTCGCCGCAGCGGTGAGCCTGTCCGCACTCGCACGCGCTCACGGAAACAACCGCCGCGCCTCCCACGCCCCCCCCCCACGCGGCGGGTCGCCCACCTCGCGCCTCCACACCGCCCGGTCGTGCAGCCTGCCGTCGCCGCCCACCCACAACTCCACGCTCGTCGCCCACAGCCGGAACCCGCCCCAGTGCGCCGGCCGCGGAATCTCCACCTCCCCCCCCTCGCCCAGCAGGTTCATCGGCGCCACGCCGAACCGCTCCATCACCCGCTGCGTCCGCTCCAGCAACTCCGCGCGCGACGACATCGGGCGGCTCTGCTCGCTCGCCCACGCGCCCAGGCGCGACAGCAGCGGGCGTCGCCGGAAGTACGCGTCGCTCTCCTCCGCCGGCGAACGCACCGCCACGCCCTCCACGCGCGCCTGCCGCTGGGCGTGGTCCCAGTGGAAGACCGCCGCAGCCCGTCCGCTCGCCTCGCACTCGCGTCCCTTGCGGCTCTCATAGTTCGTGTAGAAGACGAGGTACCCGTCCTCGACGCTCATGCCGCGGCAGAGCACCACGCGCGCGGACGGCCCTCGCTCCCCGACGGTCGCCAGAGTCATCGCGTCCGGGTTCGGGGTCGCCTTCGCCTTCAGCCCCTCGTCGAACCACGCCCGCAGCGTCGCCATCGGCGAGGCCGGCAGTTCGTCCGGCAGCCCCCCGTCCAGCCCGCCCAGCGACCACGCATCGTCCATCCGGCACCCCTCTTCCTGCCCCGGCCCGAACCATCGTCCACACGCCGCCCGCCGTCGTCCACAGTAGCCCAGGCCGGAAATAGTCGATATGCTTATCCGAAATGTCGCTCCCCGCTCATCCCGATCCCGCCCGCTGGGAACTCCGCCGCATCGCCATCGTTGGCGCCGGCGCGATGGGCACGAGCCTCGCCGCGATCCTCGGCCGCGTCGTGCCGATCGTCGTCGTGGCGCGAAACCCGGAGCGAGCCGCGCGACTGGTCCGCGACGGCGCGCGCACCACGGGGCAGATCGAGGCCCAGGCCGCGCCCATCGTCGTCCGCCGGCTCGACGACCTCGTCGCCATCGGCGGCGCGAGTGCGATCTTCGTCGCAACGAAGACGACCGCCATCCCCGGCGTCGCGGCGGACCTGCGCCCGCTCCTGCCGCGCCTCGCCGATCAGCCCGCGGGTCTGTTCGTGGTGAGTTACCAGAACGGCATCGAGCCTGGCCGCCAGTTGATGGACCTGCTCGCCCATCCCGGCGTGCTGCGCATGGTCCTCGGCTTCGGCGCGACCATGCACCCGGCGACGGGCGAAGTCCGCATCACCCTGAACGCCCCGCCGCACGCCATCGGCTCCATCGAGCCGGCACACGAGCCGGTCTGCCGCGCCATCGCCGCCCTCCTCAGCCGAGCCGGCCTCGAAACGACCTACGAACCGGCGATCGAGCGTCGCGTCTGGGAGAAGGCCGTGGTCAACGCGGCGATGAACCCCGTCGCCGCGCTCGTCAACGCGGGCATCGGGCCGGTGCTCGACTCGCCCGCCTCCATGATCGTCGAACGCCTCCTCGCCGAGGGCGCGGCCGTCGCACGCGCCGAGGGACTCCCCCTCGGCGACGACTACCTCGCCGCGGCCCGCGTCCTGCTCCGCCGCGCCTCGGACCACACCCCCAGCATGGTCGAGGACGTCCGACTCGGGCGCGAGAGCGAGGTCGGCCAACTCAACCGCCAGATCATCGAGCACGCCCGGCGCGTCGGCGTCCCGACGCCCACGCACGAGATCGTCAACGCCCTCATCGAGACCTTCGACTGGAAGGTCTACCACGACGCCACGCACGCCCCGCCGACGCTACCCTCCCCTCCATGACCTCACTCCAGTTCCTTCCCGGCGCCTTGGCCGCGTGCCTCGGCGCAGCCGCGCTCGCGGGCGAGGACGCCTACCGCCTCTCCGCCGCGCCCGCACGCGTTGAGTTTCCCGCTGACGACCCCTCGCCAGCGGCATCAAACGCAAACTGGTGGCGCGACCCCGGCGAGTTCACTCGCGCCGGCTCCACCTGGCTCACGATCGGTGGCGGCGTCGCGCCCGACTTCTCCGACAACACCGACTACAACGCCCACCTCGCCTGGAGCAAGTTCCTCGCCGACGACGTCGAGTTCATGCTCGAACTCGGCGGCTGGTACCACGACCAGCCCCACGACGACGCCTTCGGTTTCAACCCCAACCTCGTCTTCCGATGGCACTTCCTCAAGTCCGAAGACCTTGCATGGACCGTCTACGCCGACGCCGGCATCGGCGTCCTGTTCGCGACCGATGACGTGCCTCAGGGCGGGACGAACTTCAACCTGATGCCCCGTGCCGGCGCGGGCGTCACCCGTCGAATCACCGACGACGGCGCACGCCTCATCCTCGGCATCCGCTGGCACCACATCTCGAACGCCAGGATCAACGGACAGGACGAGAATCCCTCACGCGACGCCCTCATGTTCTACACGGGCATCTCGTTCCCGTTCTGATCTCAACAAGCGATCCATGCGTCACTCGAGCACGCCCGGGATGAGCGCGTCTTCGAGTGAATCCCGGGATTCCCGAACAACCTCACCCAGCCCGGGCGAGTTTCGCCCTGGGCGTCACGTCCGTCGAGATGACGCGGTTTCGCCCCTCCGCCTTCGCCCGGTAGAGGTTCTGGTCCGCCGCCTCGATCCACTCGTCCGCCGTGAGCGTCGCCGAACCCGACGAACCCACGAGCCCGATCGACGTCGTGACGTGCCGCTCGGGGTGCCGCGGCCAGGCGTGCTGCCCGAGTCCCGCACGGATGCGTTCGCACAGCACCAGCGCCTCCTCGACGCTCGTGTCGGGCATGATGACCGCGAACTCCTCGCCTCCCATACGGCACGCCACGTCCGACTGCCGGCACTCCCGCTGCAGCAGCGTCGCCATGCCCTGGAGGACCGCGTCCCCCGCCGGGTGTCCGTAGGTGTCGTTGACCGACTTGAAGTTGTCCAGGTCGAGGATCGCCATCGCGAGCGCACGCCCGTGCCGCACGCAACCAGACACCTCGTCCGGCCAGCGCTTGTCGAAGTGCGCCCGGTTCCACAGCCCCGTCAGCCCGTCGATCTGCGCACGCTGCGAGAGCATCGTCAGCAACTGGCTCAGCCTCAACGCCGCCCGCACCCGCACGCGCAGTTCCGTCAGGTCGAACGGCTTGGTCACGTAATCCACCGCCCCGAGGTCGAACGCCGTCACCTTGTCCTGCGGGCTTTGCAGGCCAGAAAGCACGATCACCGGCACGTGCTGCGTCGCCGGGTTCTCCTTCAGGTTCCGGAGCACCTCGAACCCGTCCATCTCGGGCATGTCCAGGTCCAGCAGCACCACCGACGGCGGCCTCGACACCGCGAGCGCAAGCCCCTCCGGCCCGTTGAGCGCCTGCACCAACTCCAGCCCCTCCGGCTTCAGGCGCGCCCGCAGCAGACGGTGGACGTCCACCGAGTCGTCGATCACCAGCGCCACCGGCTGCGCTTCCTCGTGCCTGTTCGCCTCGGGTGCCATCGGTACGTCGTCCCCCAACCAAGCGATTCGTCAGAAATCCGTCAGCGGTGCACCGTTCACCTCGAGCCGCTCCTTCCGCCTTGCGCCGCACGCTCGCAGAGCATGATCAGTTCGTCCACCTCCTGCGCCACCGCCGCGAGCGCTCCATCGTTCGACAACCCACGCAGCTGGTCCTCGAGCGCACCCGCCGCCGACGTCAGCGCGGGATACCCGTACCCCGCGCCCGCGCCTCGCAACTGGTGCGCAAGCCGCGTCAGGTCCACGCGGTTCCCGGACTCGAACGCCGAACGGATGCTCCGCACGCGCTGGGGGAGATCCCCGATGAACTCCTCG
This sequence comes from Phycisphaerales bacterium, assembly GCA_039794165.1. Classification (GTDB taxonomy): domain Bacteria; phylum Planctomycetota; class Phycisphaerae; order Phycisphaerales; family UBA1924; genus CAADGN01. Next base: position 83,123 of record JBDIVY010000002.1, on the reverse strand, counting down.
ACGACCTCCCTCATCGCCGGATCGTTCGCGTACAGGCTCGGCAGCGGCGGCAACGCACCCCACGCAGGGTTCGGCTGGGCCATGTGGCACCTCCACCGAACTCATCGACCGCCCCACTCGGGCAGTTCACCCCTCCAGCCCGCTCGCTCGAACCACCCCCGCACGACCGACACACCCCCAACCACCAACAGCCGAGGCCCAGCCCAACGCCCGAAAACCACCACCCGGCTCTCCGGGGCATTGCACGCCCCGTCGCTTCCCACTTCTACCTTCCGTCCGGACTCATCGCCGCGCCCGCCCCCACGGCCCCCGCCGGACCCCGGCGAGCCTCGCCCGCACGCCCCAACGCTGCCTGCGCATCCGTCAGAAGACTGAACAGCATCGGCACCAGCAGGAGCGTGAACACCGTCGAGACCAGCAGCCCACCGACCACCACGCTCCCCAGACCGCGGTACAACTCAGACCCCGACCCCGGCATCAGCACCAGCGGCGCCATCCCGCCCACCGACGTCAGCGTCCCCATGAAGATCGGACGCACACGCGACTTCACCGCCTCCGCGATCGCACGACGCGGCTCCATCGCCGGCGCGTCGTCGCTCCCCCGCATGAAGTTCAGAGACTGGTGCACGATCAGGATCGCGTTGTTCACCACCACCCCGATCAGGATGATGAACCCCAGCATCGTCAGCACGTCCATCGACTGCACCGGCAGGTACCGGTCGTTCACGCTCCACGCGTGCACCAGCGCCAGCCCCGCGAAGCCCCCCAGCGTCGCCAGCGGCACGCTGAACATGATCACCAGCGGCCGGAGGAAACTCTGGAACAGGATGCACATCAGCAGGTACACCGTCGCCAGCGCGAGCACCAGCGAACTCTCCAGCGCGCCCGCCAGCGTCCCGTCGCCAAGCAGCGCGCTCTGCACCGCCCGCAACTTGCTCGCCGAACCCGCGTACCCCGTCGCCACCCCCGGCGCGATCCGGCCGTCCGCCCGCATCTCCGCCAGCAGCCCCTCGATCTCCTCCACCGCACGCTCCAGCGGCAGCCCCGCGGGCGGCGTGAACTGCAGCGTCACCGAACGCTGCCGACCCACGTGGTTGATCTGCGGCGGCGCAACCGTCCGCTCAAAATCCGCCACGCTCGACAGCGGCACCACGTGCCCCGTCGGCGTCGCCACCGGCACGTCCTCCATCCCCTCCAGCAGTTTCCGATCCACCGCCTCCGACAGGATCACCTTCAGGTCGATCGTGTCGCTCCCCAGCCGGTACTCCCCAACGATCGCCCCGTCCCCCGCACCCTGCACCGCCAGCGCAAGGTCCATCGGCGTCATCCCAACGTCCGCCAACTCACGCAACCTCGGCCGAACCCGGATCTCAGGCCCGAATACGTTGAAGTTCGACGGGCTGGGTTGCACCACCCCAGGACCGTATTTCCCGAACAATGCGCCCAGCGCGGCCCCAGCCGAGTCCGTCACCGCCCGCAGGTCGTCGCCCGAAAAATCAATCTTGATCGCCGACCCTGACGATCCGCCCAGCCGGAACAGCGGCACCTGGAACGCGAACGCGAACACGCCGGGCAGCGCCTCCTGCCGAGTCGCGTGCTGGAACAACGGGATCAGGTCCACGACGCGCCCGTCCTCGTCCGCGATCCCGCCGTGGAACATGATCCCGTCGAACGACACAAGGAAGTAGTTCCCCAGCGCCGGCGGCACGATCGGCTCGCCCGGCCCCCCCCGCGCCCAATCGAACACCGGCACAGGGTGCAACTTCGCCCGCAGCGCGCGCGCTCGCTCGTCCGTCCCCGACGCCTCCCAGTACGGCCGAACCACCGACTCGATCCGATCCGCAAGCCGGCCCTGCTGCTCCAGGTTGTACCCCGGCGGCGGGATCAGCAGGCCGAACACGAGGTTCCTGTTCCCCGTCGGCAGGTAGTCCGCAGGGGGCATCAGCGCGAGGCTCCCGACGATCGACGCCGTCGTCAGCCCCGCCACCACCAACACCCGCGCCACGACGCTCCCCAGCAGCGCATACGTCATCCGCCCGATCAGGTCCGGGATAGCGTGCAACGCGGCCCCCGCACCACGCACCACCGCAACGACCGCTCTCCACGCACGCCGCACACGCCCCGCCGGGCGCCCCGTCGCCCGGGCCTCTCGCACACGCACCGGCCGCAGCGCGCGGGCCGCCGCCGTCGGGATCACCGATACCGACACCAGCAGGCTCAGCCCCACCGCCGCGCAGATCGCCAGCGAGATGTCCCGGAACAACTGTCCCGCCTCCTCCCGGATCAGCAGCACGGGCACGAACACGAAGATCGTCGTCAGCGTCGCCGCCAGCACCGCGCCCCACACCTCCTGCGCCCCGTCCACCGCCGCCCGCACCGGCTTCTTCCCCATCTCCAGGTGCCGGTAGATGTTCTCGATCACGACGATCGCGTTGTCCACCACCATCCCCGTCGCGAACGCCATCCCAGCCAGGCTCACCACGTTCAACGAGCGACCCAGCGCGACCATCGCCACCACCGCCCCGATCACCGAGATCGGGATCGCCAGCGCGACGATCAGCACCGGGCGAGGCGACCGCAGGAAGAGCAGCAGCACCAGCACCGCCAGCGACCCGCCCAGCCACAAGTTGCTCCGCACCAGCGACAACGCCTGCTCGATGTAGACGGTCTGGTCGTACACCTGCCGCAGCCGCAGCGTCCCGTCCAGCCCCATGCTGCGAGCCTTCGCCTCCAGCGTGCTCCCGGGCGCATTGAGCCGGTCGATCGCCTCGCGCACGCCCGCCATCACCTGCATCACGTTCGAGCCCGGCTCGCGCTGCGCGTTGATCGCGATCACCGACTCGCCGCGCGACCGCACGAACCGCATCGGCTTCTTGAACGTCTCGACGACCTCCGCCACGTCGCGCACCCGCACCGGCCCGGCGGCCGTCTGCGCGATCACCGTCTCCTCCACCTCACGCGCCGTCGTGTACTGGCTCACCGTCCGAACCCGCACGCTCGACTTCGAGTCGTACACCTGCCCCGCCGAAACGTTCCGGTTCGTCCCCTCCAGCGCGGCCACCAACTCCGCCGGCGTCACCCCGTGCTGCGCCAGCCGCACCGCGTCGAAACGCACCTGCGTCTCCCGCTCGCGACCGCCCAGCACGTTCACCTCCGACACGCCCGCCACCCGCTCCAGCACGGGCTTGATGTTGTCCTCGGCGAAGTCCTGCAGGGTGCGGATGTCCAGCGTCGGGTCCGTCGTCGAGAAGATGATCCACGCGATGTAGTCCCGGTTGTCCGGGTCCGTCGCCTGCACCACCGGCTCGTCCGCGTTCTGCGGATAACGCGACACCTCGCGCAACTTGTCGCTCACCTCCCGCAGCGCCACCTCCTTCGGCGTCCCCACCGCAAACTCCAGCCGAATCCGCCCCTGGCCCTGCTGGCTCTCGCTCGTCATCGAGCGCAGGTTCGTCAGGCCCTGGAGTTTCTCCTCCTGCCGCTCGACGATCTCTCGCTCGATCTCGTCCGGGCTGGCCCCCTCCCAGAACGTCGTCACCGCGATCACCGTGTCGTCCACGTTCGGCGTCAACTGCACGGGGATGCGGCGCACCGACACCACGCCCGCCAGCAGCACCAGCAGCACGCACACCACCACCGTCACGGGCTGGGCCACCGCCTGCCGGATCACCGCGAACCGCCCCCCCCCGCCCCCGCCGCCACTTCATCAACGACTCGCACCATCGTTCCCGGGAACAGCCGCTCGTTCCCCTCCACAACCACCACATCGCCCTCCGCCAGCGCACCCGCGCCGATCACGTACCGGTCGCCGACCGGGAACAGCACCTCCACCGCCGCCGGGAACGCCGGCGACGGCCCGCCCCGCCCGCCCGACACCCGGTACACGAACGCCCCCGCATCGTTCCGCAGCACCGCGTCCTTCGGCACCGTCAACTGCACGCCCTCCAGCCCCGTCGGCACCCACCCCACCACCGACATCCCCGGCGCCAGCGCAGCCCCGTTCGGCTTCAGTGTCGCCACCAGCACGAACGTCCGCGACCGCGGATCGATGTCCGGCACAACGCGCTGCTCCACCGCCCCGAGCACGATCCCCGAAGACCCAACCTCCACCAACACGCCGTTCGCGCTCGACGACGCCGCCCCCAGCAGCCGCTGCGGCACGCTCAGCCACGCCTCGACGCGACCGGTCGCCACCACCTCCGCCACCGCGTCGCCCGACGCCACCCACTGCCCGATCTCGGTGAGCCGCCCGACCACCACCGCGTCGAACGGCGCGACGATCCGCGTGTCCGCCAACTGCTCGCGCAGCCGGTCGAGCCGCGCCGCGACCATCAGCCGCTGCGCCTCGGCCTGCGCCAGTCTCGCCCGCGCGATCCGGTGCGACCACTCCGCGTCGCGCCGCTCGCGGGCCGTCGCCCCTCCCGCCTCGAACGCGCTGCGCACGCGCTGCCACTCCTGCTCCGCCTGCCCGAGCGACTCGCGCCGCTCGTCGATCGTCGCCTCCGCGAACGCCGCGTCCGCCTCCGCCTCCGAGATCAGCAGCCGCAGCCGGCGCGAATCCAGTTCCGTCAGCAACTCGCCGGCGCGCACGGCCTGCCCCTCGCGCACGGGCATCGCGATGACCAGCCCCTCCTCCTGTGCCGCCAGCCGAGCACGCTTCGCCGCTCGCAACTCACCCGTCACCAGCCGCCGCTCGACGACCGGCTCCGCCCGAACCTCGCCGGCGCGTACGGGCGTTGCGGGGGGGGCGTCCCCAGGCTGGGCCACCGCCGCCTCGCACGCAAGAGCCAACACCGTGTGGACGACCATCAACGTCCGGCCCAACCGCTGCATCGCTCGCCACTCCAGCCCCGCACCGGCCGAACACCGCGCCGGCATCCCGTTCGATCGGGGCGGGAATGCTACGCAGCACGTGCCGCGAGGACTCGGCGCGCGTTCGCACGCGACCGTCGTCCGGGCGGTGCGCACAAAACGAAATGACCCGCGACGATCGTCGCGGGCCGACGCGTGATCATGTGCGGCGGGCCCGATCCGCGCCCCTCGTGTTCCCCGGGCGTCGGACGGACCCGCTCGCTTCGGCGCAGGAGCGCATTCACTCCGGGGTGCTCGCGCTCACGCTCGACGCGACCAGCTCCTCGTGCGCCACGTTGGCGAGGTGCCCGACCTTGAGCGCGTCCTCCTTGGTGGAGGCCTCGCCGTTGAGCATGTAGACGGTCTCGTCCGTCACGGAGATCTGGATGTTCGAGGCGTCGCCCTCCACCCAGAGCGTGAAGGTGTTGGCCTCGAGATCCACCGCGGAGATCTCGCCGCTGACGTCCTCCGCGCCGGGCAACGGCGCGATCGAGAAGGGCGCCGTGCGGACAAACGCGCTGCCGGCGTACGCGCCGGCGACAAGCGAACCGCTGATCAGAATGGCCGGAAGCAGTTTCATGGCTAGATTCCTTTCTTTGATGGCTCACACACGCCCGGACGCTCCGGCGCCCGGCGAACCGCCGGAAGACGCGTGCGTTCAGCGGGAGCAAAGAAAGAGAGAGGCCACGCCCGTTTCAGGGCGATCGGATCCCGCAGGACAGTTCACGGCTCAGCGCGCGTCCGCACGCGGCAGGCTCGTGAGGCGTATGCACTTGTTCGCCCGTCCGAAACGTCGCGCCGCGCTTTCCTGTTCCCGCACAACGCTTGTTCCCGCATCCACAGGCATGTCAGAGCGCTTACGATCGCCGCCGCGGGCCTGTTCTCTCCGTTCGATTCCCGGCATGAAAACACGGTCCGGCGCCGTCGCTCGCGGGAAAACCGCGGCGTTCTCCCTCGCGCCCCGCAAAGACCCCGAAACCGCGGGACGGGAGCCGTTCGTGCGAACATCCGATCGCCGCACAACGCGCGCGCTGCGCGGGGCTTCTCGTTCGGCGGCCGCTGTTTCGCCGCGCTCGTCCGCGCCTTGAAATCTGCTCGTATCTGTCCGACGCGGGACGAAAGGCGGCCGACGGCGCGCCGATCCCGTGTCGCGCGCGCAGCGCCAAGGGCGCGCCCCGCTCGACCGGCCTCAGAACGGCAACTCCTCCTCATACCGCACGTCATCGCCCGTCCCGAACTCGACGTCCGGACCCGCGCTGACGAACACGACCCGCGTGTTGAACCCCGGCCGCTCGACGAAGTCCAGCCGCATCTCCGCTCCCCACTGGTCGTTGAACGCCCCGCGCGTGCCGCCGACATCCGCCGCCGACGCCGGCAGGCGGCCGTTCTCCTCGCGGTACTGCGCGATCAGCATCGCCAGTTGCTTCGTGTTGACGGCCGTGCGCACGTCGCGCGCCATCTCGCGCGACTTGGCCGCCTGCTCGACCAGCCCCGTGTTGCCTCCCGCGACGCCGAAGTAGACCACCAGGCCGATCGCCAGCACGATCAGCAGCACGATCAGCCCGAACCCGACGTTCCCACGCCGCACGCTCGCACGCCGTCCCATGCCGACCTCCTTCCCGGCGGCCCGCCACCCCGCCGAACCACGCCCCTCCACCCCACAGCCTACCCCCTCCGGCCCCGCGTGACAGGACCGCCCCTTTCTGGCACACTACCCCCATGAACACCTTCAATCGGCGTGAGTTCCTCGCGGCGGCCGCCGCCGTCGGGGCGACCGGACTCGCGGGCGCCGCCGCCCCCGCCTCAGGAGCCTCAACCGTGCCCACCGCCACGCAGCCCGCCGCCGAGCGCCCCGGCGAGAAGCACCGCGGCCCGTGCGCCATCGCCTCCGGCAACGGACGCGACTGCGTCGCCCGCGCCTTCGAACTCATGCAGACCGGCGAACGCCCCGTCGTCGCCGCCGTCCACGGCGTGAAGATCAACGAGGACGACCCCAAGGACATGAGCGTCGGCTACGGCGGCCTGCCCAACGAGGAGGGCGTCGTCCAACTCGACGCCGCCGTCATGGACGGCCCGCTCCACCGCGCCGGCGCGGTCGCCTGCCTCGAACGCATCAGGAACCCCGCCATGGTCGCCCTCGAAGTCATCCGCCGCACCGATCACGTCCTGCTCGTCGGCGAGGGCGCCCTCCGCTTCGCGCGTTCGCTCGGCTTCGAGGAGCAGGACCTGCTCACCGAGGAAGCCCGGCAGGCCTGGCTCCGATGGAAGGCCGACCTCAACAGGGACGACAAGTGGCTCGACCGCGACCAGCAGCCCCTCGGCGACGGGGAGCGGCGCGGCGACTCGCGCACCGGCCCCGAACCGTGGCGCACCGCTTCCTCCCTCCCCCGCGCCCCGCGGGGGAGGGCCGGGGAGGGGGGGGGATCGCGCTCGGGCGACACGCTGCTCTCCCCCGATGGCATCCCCTTCACCTGGGGCACCATCCACTGCTCCGCCGTCAACGCCGACGGCGACCTCGGATGCACCACCACCACCAGCGGCCTCTCCTGGAAACTCCCCGGACGCGTCGGCGACTCACCCCTCATCGGCTGCGGCCTCTACTGCGACAACGCCGTCGGCTCCGCAGGCTCCACCGGCCGCGGCGAGGCCGTCATCCAGACCCTCGGCGCCTACGAGATCGTCCGCTCCATGGCCGACGGCCTCACCCCCACCGAAGCCTGCCTCAAGGCCTGCACACGCATCGTCGATCGCACCCGCGAGCCGCGACTGCTCGACGACCAGGGCCGGCCCAACTTCAGCGTCTCCTTCTACGCCCTCCGCAAAGACGGCGCATACGGCGGCGCGTGCATCTGGAAAGGCGGCTCCTTCGCCGTCTAGGACGGCCAGGGGGCGCGAGTCCTCCCCTGCGAGTGGCTCTTCGAGAGGTAGGACGACCCGGCCGCCCGAACCACGTGCCCACCGCACCACCGACTTCGGTTGCGTTGAGCCGAAGTCGGTGCGACGCGCGACCGTCCAGATCGCAGCGCACCGAGGTTGCAGAGGCGTGGGCCAGTCTCGAAGCCGATCATACGGATTGTGTGAAGTCCCTGCGCGTTGAAGAGAAAGGGTAGGAGCGAAGCCGCCACGGAGTGACTGGCTACCCGGGGCGCAACGGCTTCACACATTCCGTATCACACGCTGCATCCTAAGGTGACTGCGGTGCGCCAACCGTGAAGAGTTACGCATCCTTCTCCTCGATCGACTCCGGGACGTAGACGCGACGCATCGGGAGCAGGCCCTTATGGCGAGTGTCGAACCGCTCGTAGTGCTGGTATATGAGCGCGACAAGCTCCGCGCCATCAATGAGCCGAAGGTTGTCCTTGCTCTTGGCAAAGGCCCGTGCCTTGGGCGAGAAGGTACCGAGCGTAACGAACAGTCCATGCTCCTTGAGGCCAACCTTGCCATAGAGGGCCGACACTTCCGGGTCACCGACGGTCCCTTCAGTGCTCTTGCATTGAACCTTGATGATTGGGGGCTCGAATCCCAATTCATCCTTGTGCGACACGATGTCCACACCGCCGTCGGAACCCGGGGGTGAGACGCGTGTGTGGTAGCCCATGACATTGAGTAGGTGTGCCACGACGTGGGCGAACGGATGACCCTTTGTCTCCTGCGCCAGACGGCCGACCACCCACGCCTGCGTGTTCTCCTCGATCTCGCCAACGACGGCCGGAACGGACTCGTCCTCGTTCACGGGTTCAGGCTGCGCGTTGCCGTCGATGGCGGCGAAGAACTCATCTGCATAGTTCTTGATTTGGAACAGGCTCAGCGCCGAGCCGATCTCGTACAGTGCGCCCTGGGTGAAGTGCGACCGCGGGAATGACCTCAGCCACTTGACCTCACGGACGTTGTAGTACCTCGGCACGATCTTGGGGTCGTAGCGGTATCGGCCAACCACTTGGCCTAAGTGAATCCGCTTGTTGGTCTTAGACGGGTACGCGACAAAGTCGTCGGGCTTCATCTCGTGGACGAAGCGGAATAGCTGACCTGCCCAATTGTTGATCGCACCTTCCTTCTCGTTCGGAAACGCCTCCCTAAACCGTCTCTTGAACGCGACTCGGTCGGCGGGGAGCTTCGACGGATCATCCACTTGGTGCCAGCCCAATCCCAATAGCCGCCGCTCGAGGAACAGATCATCCGCCTCGCCAGAACGGCCCGCGTGGATACCCCAGAGGATTCGATCGTTCGTGGACACAGTCATTCCCCCTTGCAGACTCTTTCTGGCGAACACAAGGCCGCCTCCCTACCGCTCCTCCGGCCAATCCCACGCGAATCCTACGTCATCGCTCGAGCCAGTCCTGCCATCCCGTTCGCGGCCCGCGCCCCCCACCCCTCACTCCCTCACCACCACCAGATCAAAAACCGTCGGCAGCAGCATGAACGTGTCCGGATCCGCGGATGCCTCCGCCCACGCACGCTCGAACGCACCCCGTTCCGCCGCGCTCACGTACCCCATCTTCTCCAGCCGCGGCAGGAAACTCCGCCAGAACGAGTCCGGCCAGTGCCACATGCTCTCGCCCGGCCTCGCCAGCACCTTCGTCGGGCGCAGCAGTTCAACCCGGAACCCGTGCTCGCGGAACAGCCGCGGCAGCCTCGCCATCACGTCCGGGTCGCCCTTGCGGTCGAGCCAACTCCGCACCACCGCCCGGATCACGGCGTCGAACGCCTCGCGCCGCGGCGCGAGCGTGATCGACGCGTAGTTGAAGTAGTCCTGCACCGCCACGCGGCCCCCCGGCCGCACCAGCCCCGCCAGCCCGCGCACCACCGCCTCCGGGTCCGGCACGAAGCACAGCACCCACCGCGCATAGGCCAGGTCGAACGACGCCTCCGGCAGCCCCACCGCGCCGAGGTCCGTCGCGTCCCCCGCCCGAAACTCCGCGTGCGCGAAGCCCAGCAGCGCGGCCCGCGCCCGCGCGAACTCCAGGAACGGCTCCGACTCATCCACCCCCACCAGCGCGCCCGTCGAGCCGACGATCTGCGCCAGTTCCAGCGAGGCGTACCCCGGCCCGCACCCCACGTCCAGCACCCGCATCCCCGGCCGGATGCCCGCCGCCTGCCACAGCGCGTGGGCCGTGTCCGACCACAGGCGGTGCTGGAAACCCAGGCGGGCGAGTTCGGCCTCGTCCGTGCCGAGCACGTATTCGCGGCGTGTCGTGTCGCTCACGCGGAACCATAGGCGGAGGCGGCCCGATCTCCGCCCGGCTCTTGCCGCGGGCCATCCGCCTGCGAACGCTTGGCCGTGACCTGCAACGCACGCCCGCAGCACGAACCACGAGCCGGCGCGTGGCGAGCGTGGATCGAGCCGTGGGTTCAGTCGTGGGGGGGGTTCCATCCTGCGTCGCTGCCCGTCTACGCCCGGGCGAACTACCGACGCGAACTCCTCGCCGCCTTCTTCCTCCCCTTCCTCCTCGCCGTCGTGGACAGCGCGATCGTCGGCGTCGTCGTGAAGAACGCCTACGACGGCGCGGTCGCCCCCAAGACGCTCAACTTCGTCGTCGCGCTCCTCACCGCCTCCACCGCCTTCGCCAACATCGTCAGTTTCGCCTGGGTCCGCCTCAGCCACGGCGTAGACAAGGTCCGCTTCATCAACGGCCTCCAGGTCGCGATGATCGTCCTCGTCGGCCTGATCGCCCTCGCGCCGCGCAGCGCGCCCGGCCTCTGGCTCGTCGTCGCCGCCGTCCTGGCCGCGCGGTTCTGCTGGGCCGGCTTCATCACCCTCCGCTCCACCATCTGGCGGCAGAACTACTCCCGCGCCGTCCGCGCCCGCGTCACCGGCAAACTCGCCACCGTGCAGGTGCTCACGCTCGCCGCGCTCGGCGTCGGTCTGGGCATGGCCATGAACGCCGACCCGCGCGCCTTCCGATTCCTCCTCCCATTCGGCTGCGCCCTCTCGCTCGTCGGCGTCTGGGCGTGGGCGCGGATGCGCGTGCGCGGGCACCGCGCGCTCCTGGCGGCGGAGCGGGCGAACGCGGGCGACGCCGACGCCCCCTCCCTCAACCCCGTCGCCATGGCCAGACTGCTCGCCGGCGACCGCCTCTTCGCCGGCTACATGACCTGCATGATGCTCCTCGGCCTGGGCAACCTCATGCTCACGCCGCTCCTCGTGATCGCCGTCAAGGAGGAGTTCGGCATGGAGTACCTCGGCGGCATCGCCGTGACGAACTCGGTGCCGCTGGCGATGATGCCGCTGAGCATCCCGCTGTGGGCGCGCCTGCTGGACCGCGTGCACGTCGTCGTCTTCCGCACCGTGCACTCGTGGGTCTTCGTCGCCGCTTCCGCGCTCTTCCTGCTCAGCGTCGTCACGCACACCGTCTGGCTCCTCTACGCCGCCAGCGTCGTGCAGGGGCTCGCCTTCGGCGGCGGCGTCCTCGCCTGGAACCTCGGACACCTCGACTTCGCCCCCCCCCACAGGGCCTCCCAGTACATGGGCGTCCACGTCACCCTCACCGGCGTGCGCGGCCTGCTCGCGCCCTTCATCGCCGTCGGCATCTACGAGACCGCCCGCGCCATCGACCCCGCCTACGGCGCGGCCGCCTTCGCAGCCTGCACCGCCTGCTGCATCGCAGGAGCAGTCGGCTTCAAACTCCTCGCCCGCGCCCTCGGCGACACCCGCGGCCACCGCGAAGAACCCGTCGAAACCGCCCCGCCGGCCCGTGTTACGGAATAGCACGAGTTCGCGCTGCGCCGTGCTACAGAAATCGGCTTGGCGATCTCGGTGTGTTCCGTCGCAACGAGCGCTCAACGCCGGGTGATACGGAAAGCGGGAAGTTCTCGCGCCTCGGGTACCCCGCCACTCCGTGTCGGCTCCGTCGCTTCCACCCCTACCACCGCGCAAGAACTTCCCACGTTCCGTATGACAGCACGTCGGACTGATTGGTGTTGACTGTATTCCGACGCCCTTGTATGGTCGGCGCGAACGCCGCCGCGGCTCTGCCTGCCCTTGGAGTGATCCGCCATGACAGTCAAGGAAGTCCTCGCGCAACTCGAGTCTCTCGGCGACGAGACCCGCCGCAGGCACAACGCCAGGACCGGGCCTGATGGGATTCCCGGTGTCCCGCCGGACAAGCAGTTCGGCGTCAAGACCGGCGACATCCGCAAACTCGCCAAGAAGATCAAGACCGATCACGACCTCGCGATGGAACTCTGGAAGACCGGCAACTTCGATGCGCAACTGCTGGCGATCCTCATCATGGATCCGAAGAAACTCTCGGCCGGGCAACTCGACTCGATGGTGCGCGAGGCGCGCTTCGCGTGGGTGGGCGAGTGGCTCCAGTCGTACATCGTCAAGGAGCGACCCTCCGCCGAGAGGGAGGCGCTCCGCGAGAAGTGGATGAGGAAGAGCGAGAAGGACGCCTGGGCCGCCCGCGCCGGATGGCACCTCACCGCGTCGATCATCAACAGCGGCGGGGATGGGCTTGATCTGGACGGACTCCTCGACCGCATCGAGAAGGAGATGCCCAAAGCCCCGCCGGAAACGAAATGGACAATGAACAGCACGCTGGCCGCGATCGGCATCCACCACCCCGCGCGCCGCAAGCGTGCCCTCGCCATCGGCGAGAAGATCGGCCTCTACAAGGACTGGCCCGTCTCCAAGGGCTGCACGATCCCCTACGTGCCGATGTGGGTGGAGGAAATGGTGAGGCGGAAGGAGTGATGGGAGGCGCGGCGCGGGCTTCGGTGCCCGCACGCCGCCCCATCGCGATACCCTCACGGCGTCCAGCATGAACGCGATGTCCAAAGCCGCTTCCACAATCCGTTTTCGCGCCGCACTTCTCAGGCCGGCTGCCGCCAATGGACGGAAGAATCTCTCGTGGTCGTTCCTCACTCTCCCGAAGCACGCCAGTGCAAAGTTGCCGTCGCGGGGGCAAGTGACCGTCAAAGGCACCCTCAACGGCCTTGCCATCCGAGCCACACTCGAGCCGGACGGCCGCGGCGGCCACTGGCTCAGAGTGGACCGCAAGGTGTTCGCCAAGGCGGACGCGGGCGTGACGCTTCCGGCCGCCGGCGACGCCGTCACATTGGAAATCGCGCCTCTCGCGCCAAAGGACGAACCGGAGCCGAGGGTGCCGACCGACCTGCGGAAGGCGCTCGCGTCCGCTCCAGAGAAGGCCAAGGCGGCGTGGAAGGACATCACTCCTCTCGCGCGGCGAGACTGGATCCAGTGGATCGTCTCCGCGAAGCAGGCTGACACTCGCGCGCGTCGGATCAGCAACGCCTGCGACATGCTCGCCAAGGGCAAGCGCCGCCCATGCTGCTTCGATCGCTCCGGGATGTACGGCAAAGGCCTTGGTTGCCCCGTCCCCGATGAAAGTCGTCCGTAGCGCTCACGCCGGGCGACGCGGGCTGCGGCGGCAAGTACCCGGCTTCGGATCGCCCGGATTGGCGCGATCTCGGTGCATCGCGCCGAGAATGAGCCTACAGCGCACCGACATCGGCTCAATGCCGCAGATGTCGGTGGCACATCGTCGGTGGCACGGCAGAGTCAGTCCGCGGCGCCGTGCCGCTCGACGAGGTCCAGCAACTCCCCCGCCACCTCGTTCGGCACCTGGAACGTCAGGTTGTACTGCGCGATCCGCCACCGCCCCTCGATCAGCGCCAGCACGCCCGTGCCCCGCAGGTCGCCGTACTTCTCGTTGCGGACCACCTCATCAAACCACGCCACCTGCCCGCACGGCCCGAGCGTCACGTGCCGCTCGATCGCGTGGTACGTCCACGCCGAGTCGCGCTCGAAGTACGGCCCGGCCCACGTCCGGAACTCCTCGACCGTCCAGCGCTCCGTCGGGTCGGTGCCGAGGAACACCGCATCCGACGTGAAGTGCCCGAAGTACCGCGCCGCGTCCGCCTTCGCCGCGGCGTCGTGAAAGTTGTCCAGCGTCTCGCCGATGACCGCCGCGAACGGCCGCCCGGTCAGCCGCTGCGCCCGCTCAGGCTGAAGGGCGAACGCACCGAGCGCAACCGCGACGATCGGCACAGCGAGCATGATGCGACGCATGGTTTGACTCCAGGGAGGAAGTGACGGAGTGACGGAGTGAAGAGAGCATCATACTCGATGCGGCTCCCCGCTCTGACCCCTTCGCGCTCTTCGCGCCCTTCACGTTCCACTCCCAGAACGACAGCGGGGCCTCGAAAGGCCCCGCCCAGGAGAGTGCAGGAGAGAGTGTGCGGTTCCCAGAGGCCGGTCAGGCCTTGGTCTTGGTGCGGAACTCGAGGTACCCCATGCGGACGAGGAACGCCGTCGCCTCCTCGACCTCGGACCGGCTGAACTGCACGAGGCACGCGGGCTGGTCCGGGGTTCCCATCAGGTCCACCGGACGCGGGCAACGCCCCGTGAGCCGGTCCGCGACCTCCGTCAGGGCCTTGATGACGGCCTCGGAGGCCTCGAAGAGCCTTTCGGAATCGATTCTTTCGAAGTACTCGTTCATGGCTGCGCTCCCGATACGTTGATCGCCTTCCGGGGTTTCTGGTTTCGGCGTTTCCCGCCGTTCCTCTGCTTCTTCAAGCGGCGTTCGGGTCCGCCGCTCACGCCCCGGAGCGCGAACTCTGCGCAGCCTCCGCCCCGCACGATCCCCGGCAACCGCCCGTTTGCCACCGGAGGGCCGCCCGCCGATACTGCCCCCATGCTCAACCACGCCAGAACCGCCCTCCTGTGGACCCTCGCCGCCTGCCTCCTGGCCTCTGCCGGCTGCAACACCGCCGACAACAGCAGCCCGAGCCTGCTCGCCCCGGCCCCGCGCACCCCCGCCACTCAACTCGCGATCACCCTCGACGGCAGCATCGACGAGTGGCCCGCCGACAAGGCCGCCCTCGCCGACGCCCACTACCTCTACCTGCGCCTCGCGGTTGAGGGAGAGCCTCGCGCCATCCAGGCCTCGCACGAGTCGCTCACCATCCTGCTCGACGTGGACGCCGACGCCGCCACCGGGGCACGCATCGAAGAACCGGCCAACGCCCTCGGCGTCGACCTCGAAGTCCGCTTCTCGCCCCGACGCGACGACGGTTCGCCCGGCCGCGGCGTCTCCGTCGTCGCGCACACCGCTGACGGCCCGAGCACACTCTCCCACGCCGACATCGACCTCACCGTCGCGCCGACTCACGCCGCCGACTGGTACGAACTCCGCCTCAGCCGCATCCTCCCCGAAGGCCTGCCCCGCGCGGGCCTCGCATCCGACGGCAGCGCCTCAGGCATGATCGTCCTCCACGACGCGGGCGGGCAGGTCGCCGGTTGGTCCGACCCCTTCACCGTCGCGCTCGCACCCGCGGCGAGCGGCCCGCACCTCGGCGATGCCGACCTCCCACGCAAGCCCCGCGGCGCCATCCGCATCGTCTCGTGGAACGTCGAGCACGCCGCGCCCATGCGCAATGCCGGCCCCTTCGCAAACGCCATCCTCGCCCTCGAGCCCGACGCCGTCCTCGTCCAGGAATGGACGCTCGAAACACCCGGCCAACTCCGCGGCTGGTTCACCGCCTCACTCCCGGCCTCCGACGGCCGCCCCTGGCACACGCACCTCGGCGACGGCTGGGGCGTCGGCATCGTCTCCAAGCACCCGCTCGAACCGCTCGGCCCCACGCGACTCGAACTCCCGGGGCATGAGGCTCCCGTGCGCTTCATCGGCGCGGTCGCGCACACGCCCTCCGGCCCCATCGCCCTCGCCTCGATCCACCTCAAGTGCTGCGGCGGCGCGGACGGCCCAGAAGACGCCCAGCGCAACGCCGAGGCCCGCCTCATCAACACCACCCTCGCCGACGCCCTGACCGGCGTGCAGCACGGCGCGCTCGTCATCGCCGGGGATGTCAACCTCGTCGGCCGCCGCACGCCCCTGGACACGCTCGCGGCCGGGCTGGCCTCGGGGGGGGGCAACCTCGCCATCGCCGCGCCCCGCGTCCTCGGCGATGCCGCCTACTACACGTGGAGCGATCCCGAAACCGAGTTCTCTCCCGGACGACTCGACTTCGCCCTCGTCGGCGGCGGACGAATCGTCAACGCCTTCGTTCTCGACACCGCACGCCTCTCCGATGCCGCCCTCCAGCGCATCGGACTCGACCGCGCCGACACCGCCGCCAGCGACCACAGGCCCGTCGTCATCGACGTCATGCCGCGGTGACCGGGCCGGCCGTGCTCCGTCCCTCTCGCCACGCGGCGTCCGCGGCGGGCGCCCGCGCAGGCTCCGTATGATTCCGTCCGAATGAAACTCGCCCTCGTGCAGTTCAACCCCACCGTCGGCGACATCGACGGCAACGCCGAACGCATGACCGGCTTCATCGACCGGGCACGAAGCGACGGCGCATCCCTCGTCGTCTTCCCCGAACTCGCCGTCTGCGGCTACCCCCCCCGCGACCTGCTCCTCTGCGAGGGCTTCGTCCCCGCCTGCCTCCACGCCGCCAAACGCCTCGGCGAACGCCACTCCGCGGGCCTCACCGTCGTCTTCGGATGCCCGCTCCCCGTCGATCAGGAGCGCCCCCACCACGGCACCGCGAACAGCCTGCTCGCCTACGCCGACGGACGCTATCTCGACTACCACGACAAGCGGCTCCTCCCCACCTACGACGTCTTCGACGAAGACCGCTACTTCGAGCCGGGCGATCGCGCCGTCGTCGTGCGCGTCGGCGCATGGCGCGTCGGCCTCAGCGTCTGCGAAGACCTGTGGAAGGGCGAGGACGCCGGCTTCGCCTCGCGCTACATCCACGACCCCGACCCCGTCGAGGCGCTCGCCAACGCAGGCATGGACCTGCTCGTCAACCCCTCCGCAAGCCCCTTCGTGCTCGGCAAGGGCAAACGCCACCGCGAAATTCTCCGAAAGCACGCCGCTCGCCACGCCGTCTGGGTCGCAGCCGTCAACCAGGTCGGCGGCAACGACGATCTCGTCTTCGACGGCCATGCCGCGCTCTACGACGCGCGCGGCCGCCCCGCCGCCTTCGGACACGGTTTCGAGGAGTCGATCGTCCTCGCCGACCTCCCCGACACCCCCGGCTCCATGCCCGAGGGGGGGGCCGAGCCGACCGACCCGCTCCTCGCCGCCCCCGAGCCGGAGCAGGCCTTCCGCGCCCTCGTCCTCGGCACCCGCGACTACGTCCGCAAGACCGGCCACTCTCGCGCCATCATCGGCCTCTCCGGCGGCATCGACTCCGCCGTCACCGCCTGCATCGCCGTCGCCGCACTCGGCCGCGAGAACGTCACCGGCGTCGCCATGCCCGGCAAGTACTCCTCCGAAGGCTCGATCTCCGACGCCCGCAACCTCGCCGACCGCCTCGCCATCCCCCTCCTCACCGTGCCCATCGCCCCCGCCTTCGACGGCTTCCGCGCCTCACTCGACCCCGCACTCCACGACCTCGGCGAGCACGCTCTCGGAGAGCGCCTCCCCGACGTCGCCGAGCAGAACCTCCAGTCGCGCGCCCGCGGCACCACGCTCATGGCCCTCAGCAACCGCACCGGCGCCCTCGTCCTCACTACCGGCAACAAAAGCGAACTCGCCGTCGGCTATTGCACGCTCTACGGCGATATGAACGGCGGTCTCGCCGTCCTCGCGGACGTGACCAAGCGACTCGTCTACGACCTCGCACGCTGGATGAACGCCAAGCCCCGCGCGGCCGGCTTCGCCCGACCTCCCATCCCCGAAGCCAGCATCACCAAGCCCCCCAGCGCGGAACTCGCCCCCGACCAGCGCGACCAGGACACCCTCCCCCCCTACGACGTCCTCGACGAGATCGTCGCCCGATACGTCGAGCGGCACGAGTCGCCGTCGCGCATCATCGACGAGACCCGCTTCGACGAACAGACCGTCCGCCGGGTCGTCCGCCTCATCGACGTCAACGAGTACAAGCGCCGCCAACTCGCGACCGGCATCAAGATCACCTCCGTCGCCTTCGGCACGGGCAGGCGCAGGCCCATCGCCCAGGGCTGGCGGCCGGAGTGATCGACATCCCGGCGCCCCGAACCCGAACATCTTCCTATTCCACCAGATGGCTTCTGCCAAACACAGGAAAAACCCTGTGTACCGGACGCCGTTCTTTGGTATCCTGCTACGGGAGGTGCCGGGGGTGTTCTCGAGCACCGCTGAAGAGAGAAGCCCGTTGAGACTGGAGGAATTTCGTATGAAGATGTGCCTTTCGATCTCCCTGGCCGCCGCCCTGACGGCGAGCGCCGCCAGCGCGCAGTACCTGATGATGCCCGATTCCACCAACAACCGCCTCGTTCTCTTCGATCCGTTCGACGGCTCGGTGGTGAACTCAAACTACTTCGCCCTCCAGAGCGGCACCCCCATCCACGCCATGCAGGTCGGCAACGAGATCTGGGTCTCCGAGCAGGTCGGCGACCGCGTCTCGCGCTGGGACGTCGTCACCGGCGCGCACCTCGGCGACATCTCCGGCGGGTTGGACAACATCCGCGGGATGGGCCTCATCAACAACACCGTGTACGTCACAAACTCGGGCACCGGCAACGGCGCGCCCGGGAACTCCGTCGTCATGTTCGATACCAACGGCAACAATCTCGGCTTCTTCTCGACCGTCGGCCTCGCGCCAAGCCCCTTCGGCATCCTCGCGCACCAGGGCGGCATGCTCGTCTCGTCCTCCAGCGCGAACGACGACATCCACCGATTCGCCCTCGACGGAACCCCCCTCGGCACGTTCCACAACAGCGGCGACCTCAACTTCGCCGAGCAGATGAACTACGACGCCAACGGCAATGTCCTCGTTGCCGGCTTCTCCTCGCCCGCCGGAACCAAGGTCCTCGACGTGAACACCGGCGCCCTGCTCGACTCGATCGCCGGCTCCGGCAACCGCGGCGTCTGGCAACTCGGCAACGGCAACATCATGTGGACCAACGGCTCCGGCGCCCACATCTGGGACGGCACCAGCAGCACACTCATCTACGCAGGCGGCGGCCGATACATCGACTTCGTCCTCATCCCCACCCCCGGCGGCCTTGCCCTCCTCGGCGTCGCCGGACTCCTCGGCGCACGCCGCCGCCGCTGAGCCGACCCCAACCCACCGATCGCTGCTCCCTCAAGAGGCCCCAGCCCCACGCCGGGGCTTTTTTCACGCGCACACGCCGCGGGAATCCGCCTACGCCCCCCACTCCCCCGCATACAGCGTGATGTACCCTGCCGCGTCGCGTCCCGCCAACTCGAACATCCGCTTGGCGATTTGCCGCAGGTGCAGCGCGTCGTGCGCCGCCCACGCCCCCAGCAGGTCGCCCGCCCGGATCGGCCCGAACTTCGGGTGCTCGTACGCCAGCGACCAGTCCGCCCCCGCCGCGACCACGGGCCGAAGCCACGCGATCGACGCCTCGCGCTCGCGCACGAACCGCTCCACGCTCTCGCGCAGCCCGCGCTCGTTGTACCGACGCTCCCGCGCCCACCCCTCCGGGTCGATCGCCGGCCACGCCCCCTCGCGCCGCTCCAGCACGAACCGCAGCCGCGCACGGAAGTCCTCCGCCTCCTCGTCCGCGAGGTGGTTCACGACCTCCAGCACCGACCACGCCCCGCTCGGCGGCTTGAAGCGTGCATCGGCATCGGACGTACACGCGACCGCGGCACGAAGGGCATCCGGGAAACGTTCGAGCTTGGCGACGATCGAAGCGGCGTTCATGCGGTGTCCTCCGCGGGCTGTGGGGGATTCCAGAAGATGTAGTCCGTATCGACCGCGACGCCTCCAAGAGCCTTGACGAGCAGCGCGACCTGCCCCCGATGGTACCACGCGTGCCCGAAGAGCTGGGTCAGAAGGTCAACGAGCGGCCAGCGCCAGGTCGAGCCGTCCTCGCGCACCAGCCGGCACTCCGACGCGATCTGCTCGTCGGTCAGGCTGTCGAGGTAGCGCATCCATCGCTCCTCGACCGCGCCGAGCGCCTCGGGCAGCCGCTCGAAGGGAATCGATGGGAACCAGCCGTCCGGCCGGTCGGGCGCCACGCCGAGCCGGAAGAGCCACATGTGCCTGGCGGCGACGAGGTGCGCCATCTTCCGCACGGCCCGCTCGAACTGCGGCGAGGCCCTGGCCGCGGGCGGGACCGAGCCGAGCATCGTCAGCGCCTTGGCGTTGCAGTCGCGCTCGTAGGCGTACCACGTGCGGAACCGCTCGGCGAACGAGAGCGTCATCGATCGTCCTCCGGGTTGCTCGAATCGCCGGCGGGCACGGCGGCGCCCGCCGGCGTGCGTGGCGGTCACTTCTTCGCCTTGGGGCTCTTCCTGAGCTTGTCGGCGCACTCGCGGCAGCACACGACGACCGATCTGCCGTTCTGCTTGACGGTGACGCTCTTGTCTTTGATCTCCCAGTCGCACACGGGGCACTTTGCCATGACAGGTCTCCTTTCGCACCGGCGCGGCCATCGCGGCCGGCATCGTGCGGAAGGTACGGGGGGCCTCCGGCTCAGGCTTGGAGGAACTTGCTCATCCGGCGCAGGTCCGCAGGCGTGGCCGCGCGGCGCACGGAGGAAGGAGTCGTCCCGAACTCCCGCCGAAAGGCGTTGGTGAAATGGCTGTGGTCGCAGTAGCCCAGGGAAAGCGCCAGGCGGGTGAGGTCCGTCTCGCCGCCTGCGATCGCGTCCAGCGAGGCGCGGACACGGAGCCGGTCCCGGTGTCTGCGGATGGTTGATCCGGTCTGGGCGCGGAAGACGCGGGCCAGGTGGTACGGCGAACTGTGGACCTCACGGGCCAGGTCGTCGAGCGAGATCCGCTCGCCGAGACGGCGGTTGAGCGCAACCCGCGCGTCCGCGGCAAGGTCGCGGTGGGCGCGTTGCGTGTCGGCACGCTGATCGCTGCGTGGCGTGGAGGACTCGCTGCGCCTGCCCGCCAGGACGGCCGCGGCGATTTCGAGGGCCGCCTCGTCCGCCGCGAGCGGCTCGCACGCCCCCTCGTCGATCGCTCGCAGGAGGATGCGGTGCGCGAGATAGGCGGCCGGGCCGACAGCGTCGTGGGTGCGTGAGAAAACCCGGAACTCGCGGTCGGCGGCGGCCGGGTCCGTCGCGGAGAGAACCTCGCGGAGGACCGAATCGGAGAGATGGAAAACCGAGCACCTGTCACCGCAGCCGGCGGGATGGCTGACGCGGTAGGACTCCCATGCGTTGAAGAAGACGGCGGAGCCGGCATCCACGACGACGCGCCGCGAGCCGAGGTGCTTCACGAAGGAGCCACGGCGCACGAGGGCGATGCCGGGGACGGTGTTGCACTCCTCCGGGCCGCGACCGGGATCGCACGCCTGGCAGCGGTAATCGCCGATGCAGGCCACGGCGCTCTTGAAGAGGGTACGGAACGGGCCGTGCTGTGGCATCGCGGCTTGCCCCGGGACGTGCTTGAGCGGGCGGCTCCACACACCAGGCACGCGAGGAAGAGTAGTTCTGGAGGATGCGGGGGGCGCGGGCCTGCGCCTAGGAACTGCCCTCGCGCATCCGCTCCAGGCCCTGCGGGAACGGGTACACCGGGAACACGCCCACGTGCCCGTACGACCACATCCGCGGCGAGGGGTACACGTCGCCCCGATACCCCGCCTGGTACATCGTCCGCAGCACGGCCTCGAAACTCGGCTCGCGACCGTCCGGCCCCAGCAGCCGGTTCGACCGCGCCCCGAGGAACGACACGCTCGCCACCGGACGCCGCTCCATCCGCCCCTGGATCATCTTCGCCACCGTGCGGAACCCGCGCGACAGATCGTCCAGCGTGAAATGGTCCCGCCCCTTCGGCCGCAGCAACCCGAGGATCAGCAGGCTGTCCAGGTCGTACTTCAGGATGTACGGCTCACGGTCGCTCGCGGCGTGCACCGAGACCGCCTCCTGAAACACCCGGGCGTACGACGTCACCGTCTGCACGCTCCACTGGCTCGTCGTCACCAGGTTGACGAGTTGGGCGACGATGCCGTGCGAGTTGTCCTCGTCGTTCACGCCGCACACGATCGTGCGGTACCGCCCGTCGAGCGCATCGCGCAGCATGTCCTGCCCCCACAGGATCCGCACCCGCGTTCCGGCCTCGATCCGCGCGTTGTCCGGCGGCAGCAGCGTCACGCGGTCCGGGAAGTTCTCCGAAGCGAGCAGAGCCTCAGCCCCCTCGTCGTAGACGCGGGTGTCATCGTGCGCGGCATCGGGCATGGCGGGTCTCCTGATCGGAGCGGGAGTGCGTCCCGGCCGGCCATCCTACGCGCGGCAGGTCAGAGCAGCGCGATCACACCGGCCACTATCCCGCCGAGCACGAGCAGGATCATCACGATGCCGCCGATGATGCACGGAATGCAACGCTGCGAGTTCGCGGACATGCAATGCCCTTTCCTTGGACGTTCGGCCCCGCGTGTGGGCACCTCACCCTCGTCCGGTCGTGCCGGACACTCCGGCAAGAGCGGTCCCGACGCCGCATCCGACCCAACGAATCCCACTGACGAACCCGCACACCAACTGTCCCGCAGCGCCGATGAGACCCCCGCCCAGACCCACGACCCCCTGGGCGATCCGGCAACCGGCGATGATGCCGACGCCGACGAGCGCGATCCCGCCCGCGATGACCAGCCCTCCGACCGCGACGACCGCGTCGGCGACACCCGCGATCACCTGCCCGGCCGCGCACGCCGTATCAGTCGCAACTGCGGTCGCGCGGCACGCAACGCCGGCCGCAACGGCGGCGGCCACGCACACGGCACGAGTCGCTTCCGCTGCCACGCGGCAGGCCACTCTCGCCGCAGACGCCGCCACAACGCACGCCGCCCTTGCCGCGCGGCACGCGTACCGACGAGGATCCCACGGGCCGAACTGGCCGTTGCAGTTGGTGAACTGCGTGCAGAAAATCGCGCACGGCCCGGCAAGCGTCGTGGCGAGCGTCGCGTTGCACGCCGCAATCGCGGTCGCTTCGGTCGCCGCGCACGCATCGAGCGCCGCTCCCGTCCCCGAGTAGCAGGTCGCGGCCGCGGCAGGTCGCCCCGACATCCGACCCCATGCCGCTCCTGCCACGCCGAGCGCCGCTCCCGCGGCCCCAAACACGCCGTTCGCAGCGCCGCGGCACGCCGTCTCCATGCCCACGCGAGTCCTCTGGACGGCGAAATCCCAGGTGTCACGCCCGGCCCGGCAGTTCCGCCGCCGAGCGGCCTCGGCCTGGTCGCAGGGCGATCTACTCGGAGTGAACACACCCCCGAACTCCAGCGCATCAATGATCGATGCGGCGTAGTCACGCGCGCCCGCGACGTTCGGATGGCCCACCGAGGCCATGATCGCCGTTGCCTCGCTCACAGGATCCGTAAAGCCCGCCGCAGCAACCGCCGCACGCCGCTGAACTGCAACCTCGTCGTGCGGGGTGATCCCTGCAAGAATCATCGCCACATCGAGCGCGTTGGTCGGCGCCACGTCCGGAATGCCGTCGTAATCCCACAGCATCGAGAACGGCGCGAAAAGGCAGTGCACCCTTTCGATGCCCGACCTCGCGAAGAACACGTTCCGCCCCGGGAACTCGCCGCGAACCGTGGCGACCGCCTGCCGGAGTCGCCGGTTCGTCGCCACCTGCCATGCCCGCGACGCATCCGCCGTCGCCGCGATCGTCGCCGGAGCGATGACCCCCACACCAGGCACAAAGTAGATTGCCGCGAGCGCCTGGACCCTCAGCAAGACGGCCGACGAGTACATCGAGAAGACCGGGAAGTAGCCGTTCACGACGATGTTCGCATTCGGGAAGTTCGTCAGCGCGAACCGGAGCGTATCGATCATCTTCGTGCGCACTTGCACCGCGGCAGCGAATATCCACGCCTCCCACGACGCCAGCGGCCCCCCTTCCTCGAACGCCGCCGCGGGCGAGATGATGTTCCCGATCCCCGTGTCGTTGATCCCGCCGTCGAGCAGGATCAAACGCACCGCGCCGGGATCGCTCGCGTTCGCGGGATCCGAGAGGATGCCGAGCGCCGCCCGCAGTTGGCCGATCGTCGTCGGCGTGCCTCCAGGAATCTCACGCGTAAACCCTCCCGCGCTGTACAGCGCTGGAACCGTCGGCGCGTTCGCGTCGAGCAGCGGATCGACGACCGCGTCGTCGTTCACAGGGCCACGCGACGCGGGGATAGGCGTCGGCGTGCACCTCGCGCCCGAACGCGCCATCGAGAGTTCCGTGACCGGCATGCCGAGCTCGGCTTGCAGCCGCAGTCGCACGATCTCGCGGAAACGGTTCTGCGGCAGCAGCCCCTGCCCCCACATCAGCGAGTCGCCCGCCGAGATCATCATCGGATTGGCGACCGGCGTCGCCACGGTCGCCCCATCGAACGCTGTCAGTGCGATGGCCATGTTGCCCCCCGCGGTCCGCAGGCGCGACGCCCAGAGCACCTCTCGGTCAGCGCGAGTCTACCCAACTCCTCGGGAGAGCACGGGCCTGTGCGCAGACCGGCATCAAAAACAGAAAAGGCCCCGCCCGGGTTTACCCAGACGGGGCCGATTGTCGGCGATGACCTACTTTCCCGCGGTGCAGTATCATCGGCGGCCGGGGCTTAACTGCTGTGTTCGGGATGGGAACAGGTGTGACCCCCGACCTGTGGTCACCGACAAAGCACGCGGCGCGCGTCAGCGCGGCGCGGGCGATGGATCGGACGAGAGCACGGCGAGCGCCGTGCAGAACAGTGCCTGGAACGCCGGGCCGCGCCTCCCCGGGGGATGGCGCCGACGCCGCGGCGGCCGGTTGGTGCGACAAAGCCTTCGACCGTTAGTACCGCTCCGCTGAGGGCCTTTCAGCCCGTGCACGCGCGGCCTATCAACCTCGTGGTCTCCGAGGGGTCTTTCGTCTTTCGACCACCAGGCCTCATCTCGAGGGGGGCTTCCCGCTTAGATGCTTTCAGCGGTTATCCCTGCCCGACGTAGCTACCCTGCGGTGCGGCTAGCGCCGCAACAGGATCACCAGGGGTCGGTCCAACCCAGTCCTCTCGTACTAGGGTTGACTCCTCTCAAGCCTGGAACGCCCACAGCAGATAGGGACCGACCTGGCTCACGCCGGTCTGAACCCAGCTCGCGTACCGCTTTAATCGGCGAACAGCCGAACCCTTGGGACCACCTTCAGCCCCAGGATGCGATGAGCCGACATCGAGGTGCCAAACCGCACCGCCGCTATGGACGCTCGGGTGCGATCAGCCTGTTATCCCCGGGGTACCTTTTATCCGATGAGCTACGACCCTTCCACACGGGATCGCAGGATCACTAGAGCCCACTTTCGTGACTGCTCGGCCCGTCGGCCTCGCAGTAGAGCCGGCTTGTGCTCTTGCACTCTGAAACGCGGTTTCCATCCGCGCTGAGCCGACCTTTGCGCTCCTCCGTTACCTTTTTGGAGGAGACCGCCCCAGTCAAACTGCCCGACACGCACGGTCCCCCGCCCGGATTCACGGGATTCGGGGTTAGGCCACAAACGTATTCAGGGTGGTATTTCACCGTTGGCTCCACCCGGGCCGAAACCCGGGCTTCGAAGCCTCCCACCTATCCTACGCAGAACATGCTCGTGACCAATGCGAGCCTGCAGTAAAGGTCCACGGGGTCTTTCCGTCTTGCTGCGGGTAGGCGGCATCTTCACCGCCACTACTATTTCACCGAGTCGGTCGTGGAGACAGTGCTCCAGTGATTACGCTATTCATGCGCGTCGGAACTTACCCGACAAGGAACTTCGCTACCTTAGGACCGTCATAGTTACGGCCGCCGTTTACCGGTGCTTAAGTCGCGAGCTTCGCCGAAGCTGACCCGCTCCCGTGACATTCCGGTACCGGGCAAGCGTCACTCTGTATACATCCTCTTGCGAGTTGGCACAGAGCTGTGTTTTTGATAAACAGTTCCCAGAGCCTTTTCTCTGCGCCCCGAAGGGCCCCCTTATTGCGAACGTACGGGGTGAATTTGCCTAGTTCCTTCACGACCGTTCTCTCGAGCGCCTGAGGCTATTCGCCTCGCCCACCTGTGTCAGTTTTGGTACGGGCCTCGCTTCGCCCACGCGGCTTTTCTGGAGACCCCCGCCCCCGGGAACGGCCACAAGGGCCTGGGCACAACTGGTCGCCCACCCGAGCTGAGGAATCTGCACCGCGCTTCGATCTCCGCGAGGGGGCCGGAATATTAACCGGCTGTCCATCGACTACGCCTTTCGGCCTCGCCTTAGGTCCCGCCTCACCCTGGGCGGATGTACCTTCCCCAGGAACCCTTGGGCTTACGGCGAGCGGGATTCTCACCCGCTTTATCGTTACTCAAGCCCGCATATGCACTTCCTCACGCTCCACGGACCGTTCCCGGACCGCTTCACCGCCGAGAGGAACGCTCTCCTACCACGCTTGCGCGTCCGCGGCTTCGGCTCCCCGCTTATTCCCGATCATTTTCGGCGCCAGATTCCTCGGCCAGTGAGCTATTACGCACTCTTGAAATGGTGGCTGCTTCTAAGCCAACATCCTGGCTGTCACGGCAATCTGACTTCCTTACGAACTCAGCGGAGATTCGGGGCCTTAGCCGGCGGT
Source organism: Phycisphaerales bacterium (assembly GCA_039794165.1). Classification (GTDB taxonomy): domain Bacteria; phylum Planctomycetota; class Phycisphaerae; order Phycisphaerales; family UBA1924; genus CAADGN01. The sequence goes on along the minus strand of JBDIVY010000002.1, from coordinate 56,816 downwards.
CTGGATTGTTCTCCTTTTGACGACGGATATTGTCACTCGCCGTCTATCTCCCGGGTCTTGGCCGACGGTATTCGGAGTTTGGTTGAGCGCGGTAGGCTTGTGGCCCCCAACGCTCATCCAGTCGCTCTACCCCCGTCGGTTGCGCTCCCGAGGCTAACCCTAAAGTTATTTCGGAGAGAACGAGCTATCTCCCAGTTTGATTACACTTTAAGTCCTCCCCACAGCTCATCCCATGTCTTTTCAACGACAACGAGTTCGGGCCTCCAGGCGGTCTTACCCGCCCTTCACCCTGGCCATGGGTAGATCACTAGGTTTCGCGTCTAGCCCGTGCGACTGAACGCCCTGTTCAGACTCGCTTTCGCTCCGCCTCCGGCCCGTCAGGCCTTAGGCTCGCCGCACAGACTAACTCGCGGGCTCATTATGCAAAAAGCACGCCGTCACCCCCCTTTCGGAGGGCTCCGACCGCTTGTAGGCACACGGTTTCAGGTACTCTTTCACCCCGCTCATCGCGGTGCTTGTCATCATTCAGTCGCCTTACTGATTCACTATCGGTCGTTGAGGAGTACTTAGCCTTGGGGGGTGGACCCCCCGTGTTCAGTCCGGGTTCCACGGCACCGAACCTACTCAAGGGCTTACGCACGCTTCCGGGTACAGGGCTTTCACCTTCTCAGGCCGCGCATTCCAACGCGTTCGCTCTTCCACGTACGCATCCGCTTTCGCTCGCCGCTACTCACGGAGTCGCTGTTGCTTTCCTTTCCTCCGGGTACTGAGATGTTTCAGTTCCCCGGGTTCGCTCCGCACGCCTATGCATTCAGCGGGCGGTGGCCCCGAAGGGCCGGGTTTCCCCATTCGGACATCCCAGGATCGACGCTCGGTTACCAGCTCCTCTGGGCTTATCGCAGGTTCCCACGTCCTTCTTCGCCTCTCAACGCCAAGACATCCACCGTGTGCCCTTGGTAGCTTTGTCGCACCAACCCGATGCCGCGGCCGCCTCCGACCGCAACCGTCACCATCGCTCGCTCTAGTCACGCTTGAACTCGTTGCGACAACGCAGGGAGGCGTCCCCACGCCGGCATAGAAGCGACGGCCGTTGATGCAAACCCAAACCAGCACTCAGGCACTGCTCTACTTTGGTGCTTGCCAATCAACCCCGACGACCTCGGCCCGTCGCTCAAAAGCGATCGAACCGCCCGCTCGTCGAGGTTGGCTCTCGTCCGTATCCGGTTGTCAAAGATCGCAGGCGACGCCGACGCATCGGCGGGCCTCGTGGCCCGTCGCGGTCTCCCGCGCTGGGCTGAAATTCCGCCCCGATATGGGGCGAGGGGATACTACGCTGCGCCAAGGGGAGGTCAAGCCGCCCGACACCGTTCCGGCCGCGGTTTTTCAGCCGCCGCCGCCACCACCGCCGCCCTGCTTCCCGCCTCCGCTGTCCGGGCGATCACGCGGCTCGTCCCGCTCCCGACGATCCGGTACCGGGCGACGATCCGCAGCCTCCGGTTCGGGTGGCGTCTGGCCCTGCGTCCGCCCTTCCTCCGCCGATGCCGACAACCCCCGGTACAGCGCCGTTGCCCGATCTTCGTCCGGGTTCCGGACCAGGATCACCCCGCCCTGATCCCGCATCACGGCCTGGAACGCCTGCCGCCGTGCCCCCGTCAGGCCGGCATCGACCCCGCCGGGAAGCCGCGCAACGTCCAGCAGCATCACGTCCGCCGACAACGCTAGCGTCTTCGGAGCGGCGGTCGCGTTCTCGGGGATCGGCGCGGGCGCTCCCGGCTGAGCCTCGCCCGCGGGCGGCGCGGCCCGCCGGCCTTCGTCACGCGGCGGCTCGACCCGCTCTTCCCGGCGCCATTCCTCGACCTGCCTGGTCACCTGCTGCTGCCCCGCCGACGCCAGTTTGTCCATGTCCCACAAGAGCAGCCCCTCCGGCAACTGGGCCGTGCCCCGGATGCTGTCGCCCGGCTCCAGCGTGGTCCGCGCCCGACGCCAGTACCCGTAGTAGAACCTGAAAAGGTCCGCCGACGCCCGCGGTCCACGCCCCAGCGCATCCCCCTCGCCCGCGCTGGTGATGAAGAAGTACTGCTCCGCCGGAACCTCGACCGGCGCCGCCCAATCCGACCACGGCCCGGCCAGCAGCGGGTCCGCGGCGAGACCCTGCTGCTCCTCGCCGAGCGATGTCTTGCCGTAGACCGGGTTGTTCAGCACCAGCCGCATCCGGTAACGGACAACCGACCCCGGGCGTGCCGTCACGTCGTGCGCCCACACCCGCAACTCAGCGTTCTCAAGCAGCGGCGCAACACTCGTCCGCACCGCCTGGCCGCGCCCAGGATCGTCCGGCGTGCCGCCCAGGTCCTGCAGTCGCTTCACCTGAATCTCACGCTGCCGAACCACGCCCTCGCGCTGCGCCTGAAGACGCCGCACGTTCGCGTCGGTCGTCGAGTCGCGCTGGCCCGGCTGAGGCTCGCCGCGCTGCCCCGGCTCGCCGCGTCGGGTCGGATCCGTCCCGCGCCGCTCCACGCCACCGGGGCCGCGCTGGTCCTCGATCGCCCGGTCCAGGCCCGCGATCCGATCGTCCAGCGCGGCGATCTGGCTCTTCACACGCACGATCTCCTGCGCCTCCTCGGTCATCCCCAGCGCCGCCGCGGCCTCGCTCGGACGCACCCACGCCGGCCCCGCGATCGTCCGCAGGTAGTCCGGCTGCACGATCTCGCGCATCGCCGCGCGCGCGTCCTCGACGACGTACCGCAGTTCCGCCGCGTTGGGCCGCTCGGAACGCACCTCCTTCACCAGGTCCAGACGACCCGGGATCGACGTGATCTCCGCGACGTTCGACCACTCGCCCGTCGCCGTCCGCTCCTCGCGCTGCAGTTCGATGCCGAGCACCTCGAAGTTGTCGCGCCACCAGCCCGGCGGCAGCGGACGCTGCGGGCCTTCCGGCCCGTCGGGGTCGTGCAGCAGCGCCTCACGCAGCGCGCGCCCGCTGAACGTCGCCTCCACGCTCACCGCCGCCTTGTCGAACGGCTGCTCCGCCGGCAGGAACGGCCGCAACTCGGGTGAACCCACCCACTCGAACGGATCGATCGTCGCCAGGTACGGCGCGGCCACCACCCCGTTGAGCGGAGGGATCGCCGGCATCGCCATGATCGTCTCCGCGCCCGGCACGTCCTCGACGCCCTGAATCTCCGCCCCGGGCACGCTCAGCGCAAAGCGCGGACGAGGAGCGATCGAACCATCGATCCTCGCCGCGAAACGCTCCCGAAGCGCCTGCTCCGTCACGTCCGGCACGGCCGGCGACGGGGCCGCCATCCGCGCCAGCAACGCGTTCGCCTCGTTCTCCGCCGGCAGAAAACGCTGGTGCGGCGGGTACTCGCTCGACCCGATCTTCACCACGTTCGGCTCGACGACGAACTGCGCCGTCAGCACGCCCAGCAGCACGAGCGAGACCACGCCGAGCACGATCTTCTCCACGTTCTGCTCGAAAAAGCTCACGCCCTTGATCTTCATGATCGACTCCCGACGCGCCGCCAGCGCGGTTGCAGGCTCACCCAGGCTCTCCCGCCGACTCCACCCCCAGCCGCTGACGCACGTACGGGGGCATCAGCGGGCCGGTCCACGACCGCAGCCACAGCGTCTCCAGCTCCAACTCCGCACGCACCACCGGCTCGCGCCCGTAGAAGTACCCCTTCTGCAGGTCGCCCCACACGTCCACGTCCGAAAGACGCACCGAAAGCACCGTGATCATGTTCGTCTGCGCCAACGCATCCAGGAACACCGGCAGACGCTCCGACGACACCACCACCGTCATCCTCGCACGCCGAACGTCGTACAACTTGTTCGTCTCGCTCGACGTACGCCCGGTCACCGAGATCGAAGGATCCAGCGGCACCGCACCCTCGGGCGCGGCAAGCCGCGGCAGCCGCGCGTCCCCGAACAGCGGCAGGTCTTCGATGGAAATCTTCTCGACCCGCTTGACCACCCCGTTCTCCACGTCCAGACGGTCCCCGTCCGCCGCCGTGTTCGCACGCTCCACCGCCGACAGCAGGTCCCGGACGAGCCAGGAGTCCCACTGCCACTGGAAGAACTCCGCCACGTCCGGCAACGCCCCGCCCTGCGCCTCCGCCACGCGCGGCGGCGGTAGCAGCGACGATCGCTTGTCGAAGCCCGTCCGGTCCAGGCTCGTCAGGTCCGCGTACACGCTGATCTCGCGCGCACGGCGCTGATACTCGCCGATCCGACGGTTCACAAGCTGCTCCGTCAGTTTCGCCTGCTGCTCGCCCGTCAACTGCCCCGTCGGGCTGTCCGCCAGCAGACGCTCACGCTCACGCTCCTCAACGTCCCGCACGCTCTCGAACACACGCTCCGGCGACGGCGGCGCGCCCCCCCCGATCTCCGCGAACATCGACTCGTAGACCGACGGACGATCTCCCGACGAATCGCCCGCGAGCAGATTCAGCAACTCCCCCTTCAGACGCAACTGCTGCGTCGCGTCGCGCGGCGGGTCGGGAAACAGCCCGTTCACCAGCGGCCCGTGATTCCGACGGTTGAACTCCACCGCCCGGCTCATCACCCCGGACGCCTCCTCCGCGCGGCGGTCACGCTGCTCCTTCACCCACGCCGTCAACGCCGCGTTCGGCGCCTGACGCGCCAACTCCACAGGCCGCTCTTCCGGCAGCAGCGACGGGATCACGTAACTCACCCGCGCGTTCTGAATCTGCCGGAGCGAATCGTTCCCGTCCTTCTCCGCCGACGCGCGAATCTGCGCGTTCATCTTCGAACTGAACACGTACCCCAGCGGCAACGAGACCACCACGACCGCCGTGCAGACCACCACCACAAGATGCGACTTCACCCAGCCAAGCACGCCCTTCACTTGTCGCCCTCCTCGGACGCCTTCGCATCCAGCAGCACAGCCTCGAACGTGATCGTGATCGCCGACTCCACAGCGCCCTCGGTCACACGCCTCGCCGGCGCGGAGATCGGCGCCAGACGAATCAGCCCCGCCTCCGACTCGAACGAATCCCTCGACTGCTGCGGCACCGCGCCCTCGCCCATCAGGTTCATCCGCACCGGCGCCGTCTCCTGAACCGCGCCGCGCCCCCGGCCCTCGTACCCGGGCTCCTCGTACGCCGGAACGTCACGACCACCCCGAACACCACGCCCAACCACGCCACGAGCGGTCGTCACCGAAGGCTCCGAAGCAACCGCCGACGTCACGATCCGCAGCGTCGTGTCGCCCAGCGACTCGAGCGTGTACGGCACCCCCTCACGCCTCGCGTTCGCCGACAGCCACCGCATGATCGTCTCGGTCGCGAGGATCCGCGCCTCCGCCGCGTTGCGCGGCGTCGTCAGTTCCATCGTCACACGCACCCGCGGACGCCCGGCGCCCGGTCCCTGCGGCTGTCCGTCGTCGTCGCCGCTCCACCCCCCCTCGTCGGGCTGCACCGCACGCCGCCCCTCGCTGTCCGGCACGTCACGCCCGCCCTGGAACCGGCTCGGCGCCGGACCGGCGGCCACCGGCGTCTCCGCGTACAGGTACTCCGTGCTCAGCCGACGCAGCATCACCGCCGGCTCGCCCGAAGGCGACGCGCCGTTCGCCGCCTCGATCATCCGGCTCGCGTCGTCGAGAATCAGCGGGATCACCTCGCGCCGGTCGAACACCGAGACCATGTTCGCCGCGTCGAACGCGCCCTGCCCCACCGACGTCACGCCCGCCGAGTTCGCCTCGCTCACCAGCGTCCGCGACATCGACACCGCACGCTGGATCGACGCGGGCTCCGGCGTCGCCGCCGACGCGTTCTTGTCCATCAGCGGGCGGATGAACATCGACCCCGTCGCCGCCAGCGACAGCCCCGCCGCCGCAAGGAACCACCGCTTCTTCCGCTCCCACATCGCCTCCCGCGACACCTGCACCGGCATCAGGTTCGCCTGCAGCGTCCCCATCCCGAGGCCCTGCAACGCCAGCCCGTACGCCGTGCACATGTTCAGCGACAACGCCTCGAACTCCGCCGCCCGAGGCCCCTCCGCCGTCAGCCCCTTGAACGCGTCGATCCGGTAGACGTTGATCCCCAACTGCTGCTTCAGGTACTTGCGCAGCCCCGGCAACTTGAACGTCGAGCCAAGCCCGATCAGCCGGGTCAGGTCCGCCTCGCGGTGCAGCGACTGGTAGTACCCCACCGACCGCTGCACGTCCTGCACCAGGTCCGTGAACACCGGACGCATCGCCTGGAAGACGTGGCGGGCGTGCTTGCTCTGCTCCGCCTCGCGCTTCAACTTCTCCGCCTTCGGATAACTCAGTTTGAACTGCTCCACCAGCGCCTTCGTGAACTCGTGCCCACCGATCGGGAACGTCCGGATCCACACCCGCCCCGCGTCCGCGATGATCAGGTCCGTCGAGGTCGTCCCAACGTCCAGGAGGATCGTCCCCTGCGTCTTCTCCGTGAACTGAAGGTCGAACGCCATCGCGTTGTACACCGCCACCGGCGACAGCGTCACCAGGTCCGGAACGATCCGCATGTCCCGCAGCAGCATCAACTCGCCGTTGATCCGCTCCTTCGTGATCGCGAAGATGCCCACCTCAACGTCCGGAGAGTCCGGACTCACGAACGTCTGGTAGTCCCACTCCACCTGCTCCAGCGGGAACGGGATCTGCTGCACCGCCTCGAACTTCACGATGTCCGGCACCTTCTTCGGGTCCACCGGCGGCAACTTCGCGAACCGCGCGAACGCCGAGTGCCCCGGAACGCTCACCGCGATTGTCGCGTTGCTCAGGTCGAACTCCGTCACCAGCCGACCGAGCGCGACGCGCTTCGCGTCCTCCTGGTCCAGTTCCGGCGTCGAGAGCACCTTCGCGTGCGGGATGTACGCGAAATCGACCACCCGAGGCCGATCCTCCACGACCTCCAGCTTCAACGCCTTCACGGCCCCGGCCCCGACCTCAATCCCCCAGCAGGTGTTCGCGGCTGGCATGGCAACCCTCGCTGCGGCGACGCCCGGCGGACGCTCGCCGATCGAACCGACGACCCTCGGCTCGTTCCGGACGCGGGGCGCGCACCCCGCAGACGAATCCTACACGAGCCGATCCGCCCAAGCCGCCCCGGAACCGCCCCGGCACGACACGAGCGACCGTCGATACGCCACAGTCTCTCCGCAGTTCTGCCCGACGCAACACCCGTGCCCGGCGAGTTACACCCCCGTGACACGACCGTTACCGTCCCTCTCCACGCTCGAACCCCTCCGCCAGCGCCGCCCCCACCACCGCCGCCGCCACAATCCCAGCCACCAGCCACCACCGGTCGATCGGCACCGCCGGCAGCCCCGTCCCCGCCGGCGACCCGTACACCGCCGCGTGGTACCCGCCCAACATCAGCGCCAGCCCCCCGGTCAGGCACGTCGGCACGCCCACCCTGCCCACGAGCGGCAGACGCACGCGCTCCTCATCGTCACGCCCGCGCCGCGCCGCCCACAGCAGGTACAGCCCGCCGGCGACCAGCACACCCGCGAGGACGAACAGCCCGATCGCCGCGAGGTCCGGCCGCCACGGGATGCCGCCTGCCGAACCCATGGCTGCTCAACGCATCACAATCGCCGCGCTCGAGACCATGCCCATGCCCTGCTGGTCCATCGCCGCGGCATACCCCAGAATCTCCACCTCGTCCGGCTCGACCGCCTTCATCGCGGCCACCAGGTTCCCCGTCGAGCACCACCGCGTCGGGTTCCCCTGCCACGCCATCGCCGCGATCAGGTCGTCCGCCCTCCGCTCCGCGATCATCTGCAGCATCTCCCGGTCGTGGTTCAGCACCCGCTCGCGGAACTGCCGCGGCTCGTCCTCATCCCCCGCGAGCGTCTGCCGGTCGCCGAACGCAGGCCCGGCGTGGCTCAGGTCCGCCGAACTCACCACCAGCGTGGTCCCCGGCAGCGTACCGATCGCCTCGCGCAGCGCGTCGATGAACGGCCCGATCGCAATGCCCTCGCCGTCGTACGACTCCCCGTTGTTCACCGCCGGATCGTGCACCAGCGCAGCGAACACCTTGCAGTACGCCCCCGACGCGTCCGTCCCCAGGCAGTGCTGAATCCACGGGATGTGCAGCTCGATCGAGTGCTCACGCTCGTGGTCGTACCGGTGCGCGAACAGCGCTTCGCCCAGCCGATCCCGCATGAACGCGATCATCTCCTCGTCCGCGGGGCAGTCCCCCAGCGGCGAGCGGTACCCCTTGTCGCACGCCGCAACGCCCGTCGAGAAACCGAAGTGATTCGTCCCCAGCACCACCACCCGATCCGGCCGGTCCACCACCCGCATCCGGCCCCACACCGCCCCGTAGTTCATCCACCCGCGCCCGTAGTCCACGTGCGGCGCCACGATCGCTTTCGGCAGCGCGTCGAAACTCGGCTTCTCCGCGTTCTTCAGCGACTCGTCGATCCAACGGTCAAGCGCCTCGCGAAGTTTCTCAGGGCCCTGCTCCGCCTTCTGCTCCTCCGTCGCCCCCTCGCCCAGCGCCTGCTGCACCAGCGCGTCCGCCATCGCGGCCGTCGGACCCGGCGGCAGGATCTCGCTGCTGTCGAAGTCCGCACGCATCTTCGCCAGCATCGCGTCGAACTCCGGACCGAACAACAGCCCCGCAGCGTCCAGCTGCGCAACCAGCGGCTCGAGCATCTCCCGCGTCAGACCACGCCCCACCTCGCTCACGATGTCGTCCACCGACCGCTCCCCGTTCATCAGCGGCAGGATGTTCTGCACCGCGGGCGTCACCACCACCGGAGGTCGGTCCGAAACCTGCTTCGCGTCCGCAAGCCCGAGCAGCACCACCTGCTTGCCGGACTGGTCCTGCGCCTGCACCGGGAAGCCCCTCACGGGCCTCAGCCTCGGACGCTGGTGGTGCTGCGCTTCGGGCTTGAACGGCGGCGGCGGCGGAGTCTGCTGGGTCATCCGGCAACTGTAGCCGACCCATCCGCCCACACCCGCCCACGACACCCGCTGGAACACACCCGGCCCACGCCTATGCTTCCCGTCCCGCCCCCGGAAGGGGCGGTCGAGGGTTCTCCCATGGCCGACGCCTTCAAGCCCGGGCAATCCATCCGCTGCACCATCACCGCCCAGCCCCGCGCCCAGGGCCAGGTCAAGACCATCGCACGCCTCATGCGGCGCGACACCGGCGTCCAGCGCGCCCTCAGACGCGCACAGGAAATGCGACGCAAGCGCATGTGGACCTACATCCGCGGCAACCGCACCTGGTACGCCCGCGAGAAGCCCGCCAGGGGCCTCACCGTCCGCAAGGGCGAGTCCTGGTCCATGGTCTACACACCCGACCTCGCACCGGACCTCGCCTCCGTCAAGGCGTTCCTCGCCGTCGAAAAGGCCTGACATGCCACCCGCACGCCGGCTCCCGGCGGCAATCCTCTGCGCAGGTCTCGCTCTCGCCGCCTGCTCCGAACGCGCTCCAAAGCAGCCCGAGCCGACGCCGCCCGACCAGATCTACCGCGGCGTCCGCGGCGTCGTCACCGACCTCCCCGACCCGGCACGCCCCGTCAGCAACTTCACCATCCACCACGAACGCATCGACGACTTCGTCAACGGCGCGGGCGAAGTCGTCGGCATGGCCGAGATGCAGATGCCCTTCCCACTCGCCGAGGGCGTCTCCATCGACGGCCTCGCCATCAGCGACAAACTCTCCTTCACCTTCGAGGTCCGCTGGGACCGCTCACGCACACCCCCAATCCCCTCCTGGCGCCTCACAGAGTGGACCAGACTCCCCCCGGAGACCGAACTCCATTTCGGCGGAAGCGAGTGAGTCAGCCCCCTCACCGCTTCTTCGGGGTATCAGCCTCGATCCGTGTGCCGATCCAGACCCAGGCCTCGCGGGGAGCGGCGCTGGGATCCGCGAAGCCCGCGGCGTAGATCGTCCGGCCGTCGGTCCAGATCGCCTTCACGACGGAGGCGATGTACCCCGGGCCGAGCAGCGGGTGCAGGTCCACGACTTCTTCCTGCCCGTCGAGCCAGACCGCGGCGTGCGAGAGGCTGTCGAGCCACGCCGCGCCGCCGTGGTTCCTGCCGTCCGTGGCGTTGATCTCGGACTGGCTCGCGCCGGGCGGGTTGAGGTCCACGAGGCTTGCGACGGTGCCGCGCCAGAGCGCGGCGTGGTTGGGCTTGGCGACCCAGCGCACGTACCCGACCTGCACGCCCGGCGCCATGCCCCGGATGGCGGAGGCCGTCGCTCCCTGCGGGTGGAGGTCAACGTAACTCGCCGCCGTGCCGTTCCAGATGACGGCGTGGATGCCGCCGGAGGCGGGGACGAACCGTCCACCCTGATACTCGCCGTCGGTGGCGTGGGCTTCGGACCACGACCACTGCCCTCCCCCGGGCGGGTGCAGGTCCACGAAACTCTCGGGCGTGCCGCGCCAGAGAGCCGCGTGCTGCAAGCCGTTGCTCGCGTGAAACGCGTAACCGACCTGCTGATCCCCTCGGATTGCGTAGGCCGAAGAACCGAAGTACTGACCACCCGGGTTGAGGTCTACCGCGCTCTCGGGCGTGCCGCGCCAGAGTGCGGCGTGGTAGGTGTAATCAGCAGGCCCTACCTGGCCGGCTTGTCCCGAGTCGTCCATGCCGTAGATGATGCCGAGGCCGGACCAATCCGGCGTGAGATCCAGCCACGTGTTGGCATCGTGTTTCCAGACCGCGGCGCGTCCTGGCTGACCAGAGTATTTCACGTATCCCCCCTGATACGGTCCAAAGTCCGCGTAGCACTCGGAGTGCGTGGCTCCTTCAACGTGAAGTCGAATCGCCTTCCACGTGTACTGCGCCCACGCGGAGGACACTGGCAGCAGTGCCCAAAGCACCGGCACGGGCCATCGTGGTCGGAGTGCGAACTGCGCCATTGCTCGCCAGCATACCTCCGGGCGGGAGGCAATACAAGCGGATTTTGTTCGGTTGCGGAGGCACGTGGACGGGGGTTGCACCGGCCGGGGTTCCCCGGTACGCTCGTACCGGCCGGGTTTCCGTGGGCGCCGCCGGTCGAGGCCGCTTCCGCGAAGAGGAACACGCCATGTCACACCTCACCGTTCACGTCTGTCCACTGCTCCTTGGGGTGAGCCTGCTCGGAGGAGTTTCCGCGAGGGCCGCCGCGCAGGTGGTGTACCCGCCCGTCGTGGTCTTCGACGACGACCGCAACTACTTCGAGCCGACGATCGCGGTGGATGTCGCCGGGCCGCAGGGGAACGCGCACAAGATCCTGGTCGCTGCGATTCATTCACTTTCGCAAGGTCCCCTCACACCGAACGCGAGGATCGCGTACGGGATCAGTCTGAACGGTGGACAATCGTTCGTCGAGAAGGGGTTCCTCGAGGCCCCCGGCGGCTACCAGTTCAAGACCACGGGCGACCCGAGCGCGGCCGCGTCGCTCGTGGACGGGACCATGTGGCTCGCGTACGCCTCGATCCTCGGGGGCGGGAGCGCGAGCGCCCTGTTCCTGCACCCGCTGCCGGAGGGTTCGAGCACGCTCGGCGCGCGCGTGCCGATCGTCGAGCACCCGTCGGGTCCGATTCTCGACAAGCCGCTGCTGGCTGCGGGACCGGCCCTGAACCCGAACGACCCGGAGCGGCTCTACGCGGCATACGCCTCCTTCCCACAGGACTGCGGCTCGACGTTCCTGTCGCTGTTCGGCGCGAAGTTGGTTGGCGCGACATGGACGAACGAACTCCAGATCAAGGAACCGGGCGGCGGACCGTGCGAGTACCGCGGGCACGCGCCCGGGCCGGTCGTGCTCAGCGACGGGACAGTGGTCGTCGTGTCGTCGGATCGACACCAGGGCGGCTTCTACAGGAACGATGGGCGGCCGTGGGTGGTGACCTCCAACAACGAGGCACATCCCGATTCGTGGTCGAATGCCGCGCTCATCGGGCTGAATGCGATTCCTGAAATTCAAGCACCCAGCACGACGGACACGAATCCCCCGGACCTCGTGGATCAGGGCAGGCACTGGCCGAGCATCGCCGTGGACCGCTCCAAGACGCCCAACTGGGTCTACGTGGCGTTCACGGCACGCCGCGAAATCGGCTCGAAGAACGTCGATCTTTACATCGCGCTGAGCCAGGATGGCGGTGCAACGTTCCCGAACGATCTCATCCGCCACCTGACCGACGAGATGCTCCACGGGATCACGCCGGACAGCAACGGCCCCGACCAACTCCTTCCGGCGATCGCGGTGGACGGGTGCGGCGTGCCGTGCCTGATCTGGTACGACACGCTCAACGACGACCCGTTCACGGACGAAACCGAGGTGGACGTCTACTTCGGGCGCATCCGCGACTTCACGACGCCCAACCCGAACGTGACCGTCATTCGCCTGTCGGACCAGAGCTTCGCTGGGTCGTACCTGCATCAAGGGTTGCAGTTCCCGTACGTCTTCGGCCACTACCAGCAGATCGCGGCCCGGGGCCGGAACGTCTACCCGACGTAAGTGAAACTCGTGGACTTCGGCGGCCAGCCGCGGCGCCACTTCTTCGTGCAGAAGATCACCGTGACGTGCCTCGCGGACCTCAACCTGAACAACCAGGCCGACCCCGAGGACGCCGCCCTCTTCAACACGGCGTACTTCAGCGAAGACCCGCAGGCCGACCTCAACGGCGACGGCGTCGTGGACGCCGAGGACTACGTGCTGTTCCTCGATTCCTACTCGGGCGTGTGCGCGGAGGAGTGAGGCGGATCCCCTGATGCCCCCACCCCTTCTCCCCGGCCGCTCGGCGCACGAAAAAAACCCGGCACCCAGCGAATCGCCGAGTACCGGGTCTCGTGGGGGTCTCTGGAAGGAACCGGACACCGCACGTCTCGGTCGATTCCCGCTTCGCACGGCTCCGTGGAACGGTTCCAGGGTTCGCCGCAAAAAGTCCGCCACGCCGGCCCGGCCGCGGGATTTGCCCCGGTCCCCCACCGCCATCGCCCCACGGAGCGGGCCGCCCCCGGCCTCCTCAGGCCGGAAGCCCAAGCCGGTCCATCACCAGCCGCAGGTCCGACCAGACCTTCTTGCGGTTCTCCTCCGTGTAGGACCGCAGGAGGAACGCCGGGTGGTAGGTCGGCATCACCGGGATCGCCGGCCTGCCCAGCCGCACGAACTCGTGCCACCTCCCCCGCATGTTCCCCATCGAATCCTCCCGGTCGAGGATCAGCCGCGACGCCGGCAGCCCCAGCGTCACGATCACCTCCGGGTCCACGATGTCGATCTGCTCGAACAGGTAGGGGGCGCAGATCCGCGCCTCCTCCACCGTCGGCGTCGCGTTCCCCGGCGGCCGCGTCTTCAGCACGTTGCAGATGTACACGTCCTCACGCCGCAGCCGCATCGCCCCGATCATCTTGTCCAGCAGCTGACCCGCCTTCCCGACGAACGGCCGCCCCGTCCGGTCCTCCTCCGCCCCCGGCGCCTCGCCGATGAACATCAGCCGAGCGCACGGGTCGCCCTCCCCGAACACGATGTTCGTGTGGTCCGTCACGAACCGCGAGTGCGGCGCATCACGCTCGTACCGCGCACGCAGTTCGTCCAGCCGCCGCTGCGCCTCCGCGCGATCCCGCGTTCCGCCCGCACGCGCGGCCGCCGACCGTGCCGCCGGAGCCTGAACAACGGGCGCGGCCGTCTCCGACTCGTCCCGCGTCTCCACCGCCTGCTTCGGAACCCCCGCCGCACGCACCGGCACGAACCCCACGCCCAGCAGCCTCGCCGTCTCGGCGTGCTGGATCACCACCTTCACCGCTCGTGCCATATCTGTCCGTGCCGACGCGCCCATGCAGCGAGCGTAGCACACACACCCCTTCACGCTGCTCGACGCCGCTCCCCACACCACCCAAGGCGCCCGCCCCGACGCCAAAGGCGTCACCCAACCGCAGCCAGGGGCAACGCCCCTGGTCCGCCCCGCCGAAGCACCAAGCCCCAACGGGGCGTCCCAACCCTGCTCACCCGTCCTCGCCCGGCTCCTCCTCCGAGGGCTGATCCCCCTGCTCGACCGCCTCCTCCTCGGGCAACTCGGCGGGCGGCTGGACCGGCTGCTCATCCCGGTCGCGCGGCGTCGTCACCGGCCCCGCAGGCCCCGCCGCGGGCGAGGGCGGCCCGCTCAGCATCGGCGGGATCACAGCCCCCGCGAACGCCCCGATGATCAGCCCCAGCACCAGCCCCGGCAGGAACGCCTTGGCGAACCCCCCCTGCGACTGTCTCGGTGTACTCGCGTTCCCGCCCATGCGCCACCTCCGTTGCCCGGCGCTCCGCCCGGCACGGTCAGCCGAGCCGCCTCATGCGGTGCATCCACCGCCCATATCGGACAACCGCCCGCAGGGTCTCGACCCTGGACCCCGGCATTCCGCGCCCGAAAGCCGTGTGCAGACGCCACCGCCAATACGGCCCACGGAAGCGGAACCGCGTGATAAACCCAAGCCGGACAAGCGCATACAACCCGCCGAGCGTCTCGACCACGCGAGCGACCATGCCCAACGATAGCGATGCGGGTCAATCGTGGTTCGGCGCGGGCATCCGGTCGTCTCGCAGCGCTTCGATCGTCTCGTCCAGCCCGACCTCCAGCGACGCGAACGGCTGATACCCAAGCAGGTCGCGAGCCCGCGTCACGTCCGCCAGCGAGTGGCGCACGTCGCCCGCCCGCGCCGGGCGGTGCTCCGGCACCAGGTCCGCCCGACCGCACCGCTCCGCGATCAGCCTCGCCAGCGCGAGGATGCTCACACGCCGCCCCGAGCCGACGTTCACCACCTCGCCCGCGAACGCGCGCTCCGATGCCCCCGCCAGCAGCGTCGCCAGCGCGGCGTTCGACACGAACGTGAAGTCCCGCGTCTGCTCGCCGTCGCCGTGGATGACCGGCCGATGCCCCGAGAGCGCCCGCCGCGCAAACGCCGGCACCACCGCCGCGTACGCCGAGTCCGCCGGCTGCCGCGGCCCGAAGACGTTGAAATACCGCAGGCTGATCGTCTCCATCCCGTACGCCGCCGACCACGCCGAGAGCAGGTGCTCGCCCGCGAGTTTCGACGCCGCGTACGGCGAGCGCGGCATCGCCGGCATCGTCTCGACCTTCGGCAGTTTCTCCGTGTCGCCGTACGCGCTGCTCGACGCCGCGAACACCACCCGCCGGATGCCCGCCGCCCGCGCCGCCTCCAGCACCCGCAGCGTCCCCGTCGCGTTCACCGCCCACGAACGCTCCGGCGTCTCGATCGAACGCTGCACCGAACCGACCGCCGCCAGGTGAAACACCAGCGAGCACCCCTCGAGCGCATCGGCCAGGGCCAGGTCCTCAAGGATCGACCCCTGCACGAACCGCACCCGGTTCGGCTCGACCTCGATCAGCCCCGCGAGATGGTCGAGGTTCGAGTTCGACAGGTCGTCGATCACCGTCACCGACGCGCCCACGGAGACGAGGCAGTCCACGAGGTGCCCGCCGATGAAGCCGGCGCCGCCGGTCACGCTGACCCGCTTGCCCGCGAGCCTCGCCCGGATCGCGCCAACCGCGTCGGCCGGGAGCTTCACGGGCATCCCTCGTTGAACGCGTTCAGGAACGCCAGCACGTCCAGCGAGTTGATCACCGTGTCCCCGTTGAAGTCCGCACGCGGGTCCCCGCTCGTGTACGCGTTCAGGAACGCAAGCACGTCCAGCGAGTTCACCACCGTGTCCCCGTTGAAGTCCGCAGGGCACGGCGGCTCGCAGACCGGGTCGTCGATCCGGAACCGGTCGATCGCCGCCTCCGTCACCGAGTTGTTCGGGTTGTCCACCGCGCTGAACCGGAACCGCATCGACGCCGTCGGCGCCACGAAGTCCGCGATCCGCCAGTGCTTCAGAACCCACCCGTCCGTGTGCGCCACGATCTCGATCACCTTCCACGTCGCCCCGCCGTCGTTCGACACCTCCACCGTCAGCCGGTCAATGTCCGGCGACTGGTTGTAGAACCACCGCGCGTAACTCACGATCGGGTCGATCGTCCCCGACAGGTTGATCACGTGCGAGGTCAGCGTCGTCGGACCGCCGTCAACGTCCGAGTTGCCCGCGACGTTGTCCGTCAGCCAGCACTGCCCCGACCCGTCGAAGTCCGTCGGCGGGTCGCCCCGCAGCCCGCCCCCGACCGGCACGCCCCGCTCCCACGCCCCGTCCGTCAGGTCGGTATTGGTCACCGTCCAGCCCGGATCCGTCTCAAAGTCGAGCGCCACGATCGAATCGAGGTCGTACGCCGCCAGCGCAGCGTGCGCGGACGCCTCGGTCTTCGGGTCGTTCCACGTCTCGCCCTGCGTGTCCTGCGCCGAGACGTAGAACCGCACGTTCGTCCCGCAGTCGAACGCGGGGAACACCGCGACGTACTGGTTCGGCGACTCCTCGACCATCGCCACGCTCTGGAACGCACCCCCGTCGCTGTAGTGCAGCACGCCCGTCCCCGGCTGAGGCTCGGCGTTGTCGCTCGGAAGCACCCACACCCGGAACGCCTCCCCGCCCGCCGGACTCAGGAACGCCGGAACGCCGTCCGGATAGTGGAACAGGATCGACGGGCACTCGCACACGCCCTTCGGGTTCGCAAGATACCCCTGAAGTCCCGAGTGGTTGTACCCCGTCCCCGCGTTCGCACCGCCCCCCGACGTGCAACCCCCGTGCGTGTGAATCCCGATCGCCAGCCCCGTCGAGTCGTCGATCACGGGCGATCCCGAGTTGCCGCCCGTCGTGTCCGTCCGGTACTGCAGCGTCGTCCCGTTGAAACTCGAGTACGGCCCGGCGTGCGTCTTCTGCACCTGGTTCCACTGCGGCGGCACCGGCGAACTCACCGTCCCGTACCCCGTGATCCGGATGTTCTGCCCCTGCACCGGCGGCGGCAGCCCCGTCCGGTACCAGTCCCCCTGCGCCTCCACCGGCGTCAGCCCCGTGTTCGAGTTCGGAAACACGCCGAAGTACGCGTAGTCGTTCCCCACGCCCTGCCCTCCGTTCGTCTGGAGGCTCACCGGGTCGATCGAGTACTGGTCCTCGGGCGGCGGGTGGTTCACGCTCCCGTTCGCGTTCGAGAGCGGCACGTTGAACTGCACCACCTGCAGGTTGCTCGTGCAGTGACCCGCCGTGTGGAAGCAGTGCGTGCAATCGTCGAACAGCCATCCCGAGCACCCGATCGGCATCAGCCGCGCCGCACGCGGATCGTCCGAGAGAACCCGGTCGTCGACCGAGTCGCAGATGCTCCGGTCGCCCGGCCCGAACGTGCCCGCGATCACCTCGGACATCACGAGCCGGTTGCTGTCGCCCGTGCCCGGGAACGCCACGATCTCGACCGTCACTTCGTCTCCGTTGAAGTACGCGCTCGTGCGCTGCCACTGCGCGACGTGCATCGCGTTCAGGTACTGCACCGCCCCGTCCAGCGACGACGTGATCCGCAGGTACGAGCCGGTCCCCTTCAGGTGATTGCCCGAAAGACGAACCTCGTCGAACGTCAGGCGCAGCCACAGCGCCTCCGGCACGCTCACTACAGCGGAGAAAACCACCTCCGGCGCATCGCCCGCGTTGCCCACCAGGCCCGAGTCGAGCGCGAACGAGATGTTCTCGCTCGCGAGCGGAGCCGTCTGCCCGAACGCCAGCCCCGAAAGCAGGCACGAAACCACGACACCGACGCACCGTTGGGTGATATGCATGATGCTCCCTCGATCTCACTCTGCGGGCCGGACGCCCTGCCCGGCCACACCCCCGTCTTGACGACAACCTAACCGAGATCGCCTGCCCGGACAATCCCGTTCCCCAGGATCGCGGCTCCGATCACCCGTGCTCCTGGGCGGGAGTCGCGTCCGTTTTCAAGGCCGCGAGGAACTCGGTCCAGGTCTCGGCCCCCGCCAGCCGCTCCACCGTCTCCGGAGACTGGGCGGTCTGGGCAATGCTGGCCAGCAGACGCAACTGGTACTCAGGCTGCGAGGCCGGGGTTATCAGCAGGATCACCAGCAGGGCAGGCTGCTCGTCCGGCGCATCAAAGTCCACCCCGCCCGCCACACGCCCGATCGCCACCACCGGCGCGTCGATCTCCGCCAGCCTCGCGTGCGGCACCGCGATCCCACCCCCGATCCCGCTCCCCATCAGCCGCTCCCGAGCCAGCGCGGCCTGCGCCACCGCGTCCTCGCTCAAACCGGCATGGGCCTCCGACGCCGCCCGCGCAAGCGCACGGATCGCCTCCGTCGAGTTCGCCGCCTCGAGATCCGGCACGAACGTCTTCGACGACGCGAACGCCCAGAACCGCACCGGCTTCGGCTTGCCCAGCGACCACTGCACCAGCATCCCGCTCGTGATCGACGTCAGCAACGCCATCACCACCAGCGCGACGAACAGACGCTCGTTGATCAGCCCCGCCTCCAGCGCGAGCAGACCAAGGATGATCTCCATCGCGCCACGCGCGTTCATCCCGAACCCGATCGCCCACGCCTCGCGACTCCGGAACCCCGCGAACCGCGCCGACACCACGCACCCCGCCAGTTTCCCCACCGTCGCCAGCGCCAGCACGATCAGAACCAGCACCAGGTCGAAGTTCGCCGCAAAGTCCACCCGAAGCCCGATGCTCGCGAAGAACAGCGGCGCAAAGATGAACGACACGAACTGCTCGATGATCTCCCGCGTCCGCGGGCGCAGGTGCCGCGAGTCCCCCAGCGCGACCCCGCAGATGAACGCCCCGAAGATCGCGTGCACCCCGATCCACTCCGTGAACGCGGCGCACGCGATCGTGATCACCAGCGCGAACCCAAGCACGCCCCCCGGAAAACTCGTGTGCGCCTGCACCCACGGCAGGCTCCGGTCGATCAACCACCGCCCCGCCACCAGCATGAACGCCACGAAGACCAGCGTCAGCGTGATCGTCTGCCACAGTTCCAGCCCGCTCGACGCCGCGTGCCCCATCATCGCCAGCACCATCGCGAAGACCATCCACCCCGCCAGGTCGTTGAAGACCGCCGCCGCGATGATCGTCATCCCCAGGTCCGTCCGGAACAACTGCAGGTCGATCAGCATCTTCGCCACCACCGGCAGCGCGGAGATCGACAGCGCGGTCGCCAGGAACAGCGCAAAGACCTTGACGCTCGAACCCTCGTCCCACCCCATCAGCCGCGGCGCCACCAGCGCGGGAACCAGCGCGACCGCGAACGGCACCACCATCCCACCCACCCCCACCGACAACGCCGCCACACGCCGACGCCAGATCGTCGAAAGATCCACCTCCATCCCCGCAACCAGCAGAAAAAGCGTGATCGCTATCGTCGTGATGCCGTGCATCACTTGCGGCAGCGGACCCTCGCGCGGGAACAGCCACTCCCCAACTCCCGGCAGCGCGGCCTGAAGCACCGTCGGACCCAGCAGAATCCCGGCCGCGATCTCACCGATCACCGCCGGCTGACCCAGCCGACGCGCGACCTCACCCAGCGCACGGGCCGCGGCAAGCAGCACCCCGAGCGACACCAGCAGCACCACGATCTCGTGGTGGGAGAGCTGGCTCATCCCCCTCCCCCCCCCGATGCCGGAGGCGCGCGACGCGAACGGTGCAGCAGGATCGAGCACGGGAATCGCTGCAGGATCGTGTCCGTCGGGTGACCGAAGAACCGGTCCAGCAGCCCCAGCCGGCGCGGCGGCGCGGCCACCGCCAGCAGGTCCGCCTTCTGCTCCTCCGCGAACCGCATCGTCTCCACGTAGTCACGCCCGCTCAGGCACGTCACCCGCACCGGCAACCCCTCCAGGTCGATGGTCCCCAGAAAGTCCGCCACCCGGAACCGCTCGGATGCCGCACGCATCCGCTCGTGCTGCTCGCGCTCCTCCCCCGGCCCCGTCGCCCCCGGCGCGTGCGGGTCGAACTCGTACACGACGTGCAGCGCGAGCACGTCCGCCTTGCGCGCAAACGCCGCCATGTCGCGCATCAGCCGCGCCGAACGCTCGTCCACGTCGATCCCCACCACCAGCGTCCGCACCAGCCGGTCCGGCGGAAACTGGTGGATCGAGAGGTACACCGAACGCTCCGCGTGCCGCGCCAGCCGACGCGCCAGCGACCCGACGATCCCCCGCAGCAGCGGGTCCGACTGCAGCGCGCCCGCGAAGATCAGGTCCGCCCCCTGCCGCGCAGCCTCCGACAGGATCACCCGCTCCGGCGCGCCCTCCCGCTCCACGACCTCCGCCTCGACGCCCGGCAGCGCATCCGCGACGATCCGGCGAACCTCGTCCCCCTCGCGCCCCGCGTGAACAAACGTGAGTTTCGATCCGCAAGCCGCCGCCAGCCGACCCGCCTCCACCGCAACCTCACGGGCGTGGGGCGAAGGGGCGATGCAGGCCAGCACGTGCTTGAAAGGTCCGGCGTCCGTCGTCATGGCGCGGCAGTCTACTCCGCCACGTACACCCCCGCCGCGCGCACGAAAAAGGGCGTGCCGATCGTGGGCCGACGGCACGCCCGGAGGGGAAGATGTGATGCGTCGGACGACTTACGGACAGCCGGCCGCGTACGCGTTCAGGAACGCCAGCACGTCCAGCGTGTTCACCACCGTGTCCCCGTTGAAGTCGGCGGGGCACGGCTCCCCCGGCATCGGCGTCGCGTACGCCCGGATGTCGTGGAACACGTCGAACCCGATGTACCGCGGCGCGCCGGGCGTCACCGCCTTCCACGTGCTCTCCACTCGGATGCGCCCCTCCGATCGCAGCGGCACCATCGACAGATCGACCAACTCCATCTGCCGCGGGCTGAACGTTCCCTCGTCCACCCCGACCGCCGACAACTGATGAATCTGGAGCAGCCGCACCGGCTCATGCACCCGGCTGTCCGTCAGGTCAACGTGCCCCCGCGCCACCGGGTGCAGGTGCGCGTACCCGTTCGGCGCGCCGCCGACAATGTCGAGCGCCGTCGAGTTGACCTCGTACCCCGCCGTCACCGGCTCCACGATGATCTCGTAGTTGAACTGAATCACCGAATCCGACGCCGGCCGCGGGCTGAGGAACGAGAGTTCCACGGCGTGCCGACCCAACTGGTCCTTCCCGTGGATCGCGCCGGAGAAGTTCGTCCCGTTGATCGGCGAGCCGTTCACGAACATCTTGACCGTCGCCGGATCGACGATGTACTGCACCTCGAACGGCTCGTTCCCGCCCGGCGTCCCGTCCGCGAGGTACGAGAGCGCAGGCCCCTTCGGCGACGACCCGATCGACGCGATCGACGCACGCCCCGATCGCGGGCAGGCGAACTCGGCTGGCTTCTGGCCGTCCGCGCCCGTCGCGACCCCGGCCCTGGCGCTCGTCGCCCAGCCGCCGAGGAAACCGCCGACATTGATCACGACCTCGCCCATCGCCCCCCAGGCCGCGAGCGAGTACGAGCCGATGCTGACGTCGAACTCGACCGATGCACCCGGAAGCAGCACCACGCTTGTTCCGAACTCGCCCACGAACTCCAGATGCGGTTTCTCGGGCTGCGGCGGGCAATCGTCGTCGATCGACCCGGGCGGTGCATCGCCCCCGCCCGGATCGCTCAGGGCATACGCCCCGGTCCGGGAGTCGTTCGCGCCCGCGACCACCGCCGGCATCCCCGACCGGCTCACGATCGCGACGTCCGCCGAGCCATCGAAGATGTCGTCGCTGTTGTTCGTGACACGCACGCGGAAGGTGCGCGTGTCACCGGGGTGCCCGCACGCCGCGCTGTCCCCGATGATCTCGACCTGGAGCACCGGCACGTCCGGGTTCCCCGGCGCGGGCGGCTGCGCGCTCACCTGCTGGTCCCCCTGCTGGCGCAGCACCATGCCGTCCGAGAACGTCAGCGTCGAGACCACGATCAAGTCGCACACGCGCTCGTCACCCGCCGCCACCGGAACGTCGATCGGGATCACCGTGAACCCGCCGACGCCCACCGGGAACGGCCCGAACACGTGCGGCCCCTCGTTCGTCCCGTCGTCGCACGGCAGCGTCGCCTCCATCGTCACCGTCGCCGTCACGTCCGGGCACCCCCCGCCGAACGTCGCGCCGACCGTCTTCACGAAGTGCAGCGTCTCCACCCGCACGAGACCCGGCTTGTCCATCACCACGTTCCCGTTCGGAACGCCCTTCGAGAACGAGTACGTCCTGCCGCACAGGAACGGCGGCGCGGTCCCGATCTGCGCCAGCGACGGCGATGCCGCAAGCCCGAGCAGCACGCCCGCGAACACCACGATCCGATTGAGTCTTCTGAACATGATCCCTCCCGAAGCATCACGAGGTGCGAGCGGCGGACCCGACGGCCCTGCCACCCGTGTTCCACGCACCGGGCGGGGGTTTCTCACCGATTCGCGCCGTTCTTGGTGCCTCCGCCGTTACCATGGCCCCGCGGGGGCACGCCCCCGACCGGGGAATCGGGGCATGGACCACACCGCCCGGGAATGGGTCACGACGACCACGATCCTGCACGGCCTGCGGGACCCACGCAACGACCGCGCCTGGGAGCGATTCGTCAGCCGCTTCCGCGACCCGCTGGTCGCCTTCGCCCGTCGCGCCGGCCTCTCCAACGCCGACGCCGACGACGCCGCCCAGGAAACCCTCGTCGAACTCGCCCGCTCCCTGCGCGAAGGCCGCTACGACCGCGACAAGGGCCGCCTGAGCGCGTGGCTCTTCGGCATCGCCCACAGGTGCATCCTCCGCCACCGCCAGCGCGAGGCACGCTCACGCGAACGCACGATCGACGACCACGCCATGCACGCGATCGAACAGCCGACCGATGAGAAGTCGGTCGAAGACCTGTGGAACACCGAGTGGGAGCGCTGGGCGTGGACCGCATGCCTCGAACTCGCACGCGCCGAGTTCGAGCCGGCCACGCTTCGCGCTTTCCTGCTCGTCGTCCAGAGCGAGCGCGCCGCCGAATCGGTCGCGGAGGAACTCGGCGTGCCCGTCAAGGCCGTCTACAACGCCAAGCACCGCGTCCTCAAGCGCCTGCGCGAACTCCGCGACGAACTCGAGAACACCGCCTGACCCGCGGAAGCACGCCGATGAACTGCCCCGACATCGACGAACTCGAACGCTTCGCCACCGAGGCCCTCACCCCCGAGGCCGCCGCCGGCCTCGCCTCCCACCTGCGCGAGTGCCCCCTCTGCGCCGACCGCCTCGTCGAGATCAAGGCAAACCTCACCGCAGCCGCACCAATCTCCGGCGTCCTGCGCGACACCGGCCTCCTCGACGAACTCGGCCCCGCCTCCCGATTCATCGAGGGCTTCCGCATCCTCCGCGAGATCGGGCGCGGCGGGTCCGGCGTCGTCTTCGAGGCCGAACAGGCCACCCCCCGACGAGCCGTCGCCCTCAAACTCCTCCGCCGCACGCCCGGCGACCACGACGCACGCACCTTCCGCCGTGAAGTCGCCGCTCTCGCACGCCTCGAACACCCCGGCATCGCCGCGCTCCACGCCGCCGTCGAGCGCGGCCGACACGACCTCACCCTCCGCGAAGCCCTCGACGGCGCAGCCCGCCGCCTCGACGAGGGCGCGCTCAGCGGACGACCCGCCATCGAGGCCCCAGTCCGCAACGCCATCGGCAACGCCTACCGCGCCCTCGGCCTCCTCGACGAGGCCGAACGCCACATGACCACCGCCCTCGACATCGCACGACGCGAACTCCCCCCCCTCCACGAGCAGCGCATGTCCATCCTCAACGACCTCGGCCTCCTCTGCAAGGACCGCGCCGATTTCGCCGGCGCGGAACGCTACCTCCGCCAAGCCGCCGACGCCCGCCACGCCGCCCACGGCCCCGACGACCGACGCACCGGCAAGGCCCGCGCCAACCACGCCGCCGCCCTCGTCGATCTCGGCGAACTCGACCGCGCCCGCGACGCAATGGACGGCGCGCTCCGCTCCGCACGCCTCCACGAGACCGACGACCCCGAGAACCTCGCCGCCTGCCTCAACACCCTCGGCAAACTCGAGCACCGCAGGGGCAACCTCGATGCAGCCGAGACCCACCTCCGCGAGTCGCTCCAACGCCTCCACGCCCTCCACGGCGACGAGCACCCCGCCGTCCCCGTCGTCTCCATGAACCTCGCCGCCGTCCTCCGCGACAAGGGGGACTCCAAGGCCGCCTACGCCCTCTACCTCCAGGCCCTCGACCTTCCGCACCCGCCTCCACGGCCCCGACCACCCCGCCACATTCGCCGCCGCCGCCGCCCTCAACTCGCTGGACGCGCAACAACAAGGCGTGCCGGAGCCTCGCCCCGGCACGCCCGCTGATGACGATGTTGACGGTTCGGACTGACGACCCTCACGGGCAACCCGCCGTGTACGCGTTCAGGAACGCGATGAAGTCCAGCGAGTTGATCACCGTGTCTCCGTTGAAGTCCGCGCTCGGATCGTTCGCCGTGTACGCGTTCAGGAACGCGATGAAGTCCAGCGAGTTCACCACCGTGTCCCCGTTGAAGTCGGCCGGGCAGTCGTCGGCGTCGAACACCTCGTAGAGGTACGTCATCCCGCCGTTCCCGAACGTGTTCGCGTGCACCGACTTCGCCCCCACCAGCACGTACCGCCCGTCGATCGTCATGTCCAGCCCGAACGGCGAGCCGACCGTGTCGATCGCACCGATCTCGTTCAGCGACCGGTCGAAGATGCGCACTTCCGGCTTCGTGTTCACCTCGTCGCCCCACGACGCGACCGTGAAGATCGTCCCGTCGGCGTTCGCTTCCGATCCCACCATCGAGTTCTGGAACCCTCCGGACCCGACGTAGCCGCCCGTCGCGATCACCTGCCCCGTGCTCACGTCGATCACGCGATAGTTGTTCGGCAGGTACCCCTGCGCATAGTTGTGGCTCGCCGCCATCGCGAACTTCCCGTCCCCGCTCACCGACATCCCCCACCCGAACCACTCGCTCGACCCCGTCCCCGTGTACGCGTTGCTCCACACGCCCCCGACCTCGCGGTCGATCTTGATGTTGAACCCGCCCGCCGCGATCACCTTCCCGTCGCGCGACAGCCGGTGGAACCCGCCCGCCCCCGACACCGTGACCGTGCGCAGCGTGCCGAGCGTCCCCGTGTCGATCAGTTCCGCGGTCGCCCCGTTCGTGATGAGCAGCCGCGACCCGTCGTCGCTGAACTCCAGCCCGGACACGAACCCCGCCCGCGTGAGACTGTTGACCATCGCCCCCGTCGCGCCGTTCAGGATCACGATCGTGCTCGTCGAGCCGTCGTACGCCGCCGCCGCAACCAACGACCCGTTCGCCGAGGCGTCCACGTTGCGCTTGCTCGCGTTGTTGTTCCCGGCCGCGAACGTGTGCGTCCAGATCGGCACGTTCCCGTTCGCGCTCGTGAACGCCCGCACGCTCACCGGCCCCCCGCTCGGGAACGAGATCACGACCCCCAGCGACGCCGTCTCCGCGCTGCCGACGCCGATCGAACTCGGGTTCTCCGCCGCCATCGAGTACACGAAGTCCGGCACGCCCGTCCCGTCCGTCGTCAGTTTGCTCACCCGCTTGTCGTTCAGGTTGTGCGCCAGCCAGCTCTCGTTCGTCGTGTCCCCCACCGCAACCGACTCCACGATCGAGATCGGGTCGTGCAGCGTCCACAGGATGCCCGCCCGCGCGCCGGCGTCGGACGCCCGCTCCCCGCCGACCGGCCCCAGCGTCCGCACCACCGACGAGCCGTCGCCGTCGTGCCGGGCGGCGTCGCGGGACGTCTGCGCCTGCGCCCCCGAAGCCAGGAACGCGACAACGAACACACCGTTCACGATCGATCGCATGACCAACCTCCCTCTGTTCCTCGTGCTCCACACGCCGCAATCGCACGCGGCCCCACCATTCTAAACGCGACCGACGCCTCGCGCCAAGACCGATCCGACAGATCGAGGGGTTCCGGTGGGGCGGCGGAGCGGGGAACGCTCCACGAGCGATCGATCTCCCCGGACTTCATTCGGCCAGCCCGCGACTCGGCGCCCGCACGTGAGCCGCCTCACTCCTCCCTCGCGCCCCGTACAAGCGCCTCTGAACCGCGCGGAGCGTAACTTCCCCGCCGCCCCGGCCCCCCCGCCCTGAACACCGAGCCATGCACCGGCAGACCCTCACTCGCACCCCGCCACGTACGCGTTCAGGAACGCGAAGAAGTCCAGCGAGTTCACCACCGTGTCCCCGTTGAAATCCGCGCTCGGATGCCCGGCCGCGTACGCGTTCAGGAACGCGAAGAAGTCCAGCGAGTTCACGGCCGTGTCCCCGTTGAAGTCGCCCGGGCACGACGGCACGCCGAACAGCCCGAAGTTCACGCCGATCTGGTCATCGCTGTCGAAGTCCGCGGGCACGAACTTGTAGTTGTTCTCGAACCCCCACCCGCCGTTCGGGTTCCACAGCCACGCGTTGTCCGGCCCGCCCTGCCCGACCTGATATCCTCCGCCCTGCGCGAACATCACCGCGCGCGACCCGTTGTTCGTCGCCACCGCCGCGCTCCATGCGATGAAGTAACTCCCCCGCGGCAGGTACTGCCCGCCGAAGTTCGAGACGAACCGCTTCCACTGCCCCGCGTTCTCCAGCGTCCCGGCTCCCACCGGCGTCTGCAGCAGCAGCGTCCCCTCCGGCGGGAAGCCCTCGTAGATGCGCACCGTCACGTCGTACAGAACCTGCGGGTTCACCAGCGCCCCCGTGGACTGGAACCGCGTGAGGTGGTACCCCCGATCCGTCGTGAAGTCCTCGATCACCCACAGGTCCAAGTGGTCGTTCGGAGGCTCGTAGTCGCTCCCGTTCGGGCCGGCCGACAGCCCGCTCGTCCACGGCAGCGACACGATCGTCTCCTCCTGCTGCCCCTGCGAAACCCCCGCCAGCGCGGCGACAATCACGAACGCGAGAACGCGAAAGCGCATCGGCTCCATGACCCGACTCCTCTTCCAAGTTGCACGGTCACGAGTTCAGCGGTGGTCGCCCACCGCGGACGCCGGCGAAGGTGGGCGGTGCGCCGGCGGGCGCCGCTCCAGGCGACGCCGCTCTCGCCCCGCGACGGCCGTGGCCGTCACGGGGGATGCATGCTGATACGCCTCCGTACCGCGCGGGTTGCAACGCCCGCTCGGATAGCCTCTGAATGGCCACCAATGAGCAAGGGAAACCCCGCATTGCACGGACGCGACCACACCGGGACAGCCATCCTCGCCGCACCCAGTCCGCGCGCCCGCCGCCCGCTCAGCCCTTCCACGTGCTCTTGAACGCCGACAGCACGTCCTGCACCTTCTTCTCCAACTCCGCGTTCAGCGCACGCTTCTGGTTCAACTCCTCCCACACCGGCCGCCCCGGACCCTGGAAGTAGTTCAGCATCCCCTTCTCGAACTCCGCAACCTTGTTCAGCGGCACGTCGTCCAGGTGCCCCTTCGTCCCCGCGTAGATCGAGATGATCTGGTCCGTCACCCGGTACGGCACGTACTGCGGCTGCTTGAGCAACTCCACCATCCGCGCCCCGCGGTCCAACTGCCGCTGCGTCGCCTTATCCAGTTCGGTGCCCAGCTGCGCGAACGCCTCCAACTCACGGTACGCCGCCAGGTCCAGCCGCAGCGAGCCCGCGATCTGCTTCATCGCCTTCACCTGCGCGTTCCCGCCCACGCGGCTCACCGAGATGCCCACGTTGATCGCCGGCCGCACGCCCGCGAAGAACAACTCCGGCTCCAGGTAGATCTGCCCGTCCGTGATCGAGATCACGTTCGTCGGGATGTACGCCGAAACGTCGCCCTCCTGCGTCTCGATCACCGGCAGCGCGGTCAGCGAGCCGCCCCCGTTGTCGTCGCTCAGTTTCGTCGCGCGCTCCAGCAGGCGGCTGTGCAGGTAGAACACGTCGCCGGGGTACGCCTCGCGACCCGGCGGTCGCCGCAGCAACAGCGACAACTGCCGGTACGCCACCGCCTGCTTGCTCAGGTCGTCGTAGATGCACAGCGCGTGCTTCGGCGTCTTCCCCTGCTTCCCCTGCCACATGAAGTACTCGCCCATCGCGCACCCGGCGTACGGCGCGATGTACTGCATCGGCGCGGGGTCCGACGCCGCCGCGTTCACCACGATCGTGTAGTCCATCGCCCCGTGCTTCTTCAGCGTCTCCACCACCCCCGCGACCGTGGACTCCTTCTGCCCCACCGCCACGTAGATGCACACCACCGCCTCCGGCGTCCCCCAGTACTGCTTCTGGTTGATGATCGTGTCCACCGCGACCGCCGTCTTCCCCGTCTTGCGGTCGCCGATGATCAACTCACGCTGCCCGCGACCGATCGGGATCATCGCGTCGATCGCCTTCACGCCCGTCTGCAGCGGCTCCGTCACCGGCTGACGCTCCGCGATCCCCGGCGCGATGATGTCGATCTTCCGGAACTCCGCCGGCTCCAGCGGCGGGCCGTCGTCCAGCGTCTGCCCCAGCGGGTTCACCACCCGGCCCAGCAGCGTCTCCCCCACCGGCACCTCCAGCAGTCGCCCGGTGCTCTTGACCAGGTCGCCCTCCTTCACCGACAGGTAGTCCCCGTAGATGACGCACCCGACCGTGTCCTCCTCCAGGTTCATCACCTGCCCC
The DNA here is from genome assembly GCA_039794165.1 of Phycisphaerales bacterium. Classification (GTDB taxonomy): domain Bacteria; phylum Planctomycetota; class Phycisphaerae; order Phycisphaerales; family UBA1924; genus CAADGN01. Next base: position 28,363 of record JBDIVY010000002.1, on the reverse strand, counting down.
ATCACCGCGCCCTCGACGGTCTGGAACTCGACCAACTCCCCCGCCATCGCCCTCGCAAGCCCGTACACCCGCGCGATCCCGTCCCCGATCTCCACCACGCGCCCGACCTCGGACACCTCCAACTCCGCGTGGAACTGCTCGATTTCGCGCTTGATGACGCTGGCGATCTCGTTCGTCTTGATCTTCACGGCTGCCCTCTCGGATGGCACCGACCGCCCGGACACCAGGCGGCCGCGCAGGTTGCAGGTCGAACCCCGCCCAACGGACAGGGGCCAGCACAATAGGACGCCACCCGCCCCCGAGTCTCCCATTCCCACTCGCCCCCTCCCACCGCTTCCAAACAGAGCACGAAGCGAAAGCGAGTGCCCGCTCCCACCTCCCCCGCGCCCCGCGGGGGAGGTGGCCGAGTCTTCGAGGCCGGAGGGGGTCCCTCTCCGCGACTCCGCGCCTCGACGACTCAGGACTCAGGACTCAAGACTCAGGACCCAAGCCCCTCCCCCCTCTCCCCCCCTCCGCGCCTCCGCGTGAGCAATCCCCGACCCCCGCTACCGCATCCGCAGGAACTCCTCCGGCGCGGCATCGACCCGCCGGAACTCGCCCTCCATGAACGTCGCCCATGTCCCGTCCGGCGCGCGCCGCCGCATCGTCTGTGCGTAGCGGTCATCGTCCAGGAACCGCATCGTGATGTGCAGCGGCGTGCCCACGCCCGACGGGTCGAGGTGCGTCCATTCCCAGACCAGCGCGCCCGACTCGTCGAGCGTCACCGTGCCCCGCGCGGCCGCGCCCGTCTCGTAGATGCCCTCGAATCGGACCTCGTCCGTCCCCGGCTCGACCGTGATCAGCATCGCGGCGTGCTCGAACATCCCCTGCGCGTCGCCCAGCCAACCGCGCGCCACCAGCCCGTGCCCACCCGGCCCCTTCGTCATCAGGTTGCGCACGCGGAAGACGCCCCCGTCCGCGCGCCGGTTCTCCAATATCCACTCCCCACCCGCGAAACGGTGCAGTTCCTCCATCACCCGGGCCGCGGGCGCGCGCGCCGTCCCGGGGAACCGCGCCCGCAGCCGCTCGAACGTCCACTGGTTGCCTCGCTCGAAGAACTCCTCCGCGGCCTGCCACTCCGGCCCCTCCCCCCAGCCGCACATCGCCAACCGCACGCGCGTCCGCGACTCGCCCACCAGCTCGAACGTCGTCACGCTCCAGACCCGCTCCGCGATCTTCACCATCGGCGTGTTCGGCGGCGCATCGAACCGCCCCGCGTACATCCGCCGAGGCTCGTACGCCAGGATGTGGTGCGTGATCCAGCCCGGATCGTCCGGCCCCGCCTCCGCGTTGTAGTTCGTGCGGATCACGCCCCCGACGCGGAAATCGCACTCGCCCACCAGCGGCACGGCCCACGACTCCATGCCTTCCTTCGTGGTGAACGCGTCCCAGACCTCCTCGACGGGAGCGTCCACCACGACAATCCAGTCCTTCACACGCGCGTCCTGCGCCTCCGCACGCACGCCCGCCGATGCCGCCACAGCGAACGCCGCGACCAACGCCGCTTGAACTCGCATGATTCCGCTCCTGGGCACGTGCCCTATCTCCAGACCCCGATGACAAGCCCCACGACGGCGAGCGCGACGAGCTGCTTGCCGGTGTCGATGACGAACCCCCCGAACGGCCGACCCGAGCCGAGGTGCACCTGCAACCCGTTCGCCGCGGCGACCCCGAGCCAGAGCAGCACGCCCAGGACGATTCCTTCGACCGCGCCGGCGACGCCCGCGGCCTGTGCGATCACCGCGATCACGGCGGCCGAGACGGCGTCGCAGACGAACATAAGCGAGAAGGTCCGGGCCGGGTTCGCGCCCATCGCCTTCAACTGCTCCTCCGTGTATCCGTACGCCCGCGCCCAGGCCTTGCCGAAGAGCGCGGCGTACCAGACGCCTCCGATCATGAACGAAGCCGCCGCCGCGGTGAGCACCGCGAACCAGTTCAGCCCGGCCAGGTCGATGTTCATCGTGGGCTTCCTTTCGCGGCCGAGGCCGCCTGTTCGAGCAGGTCGAAATAAGCACGGAGTTGCGCAACGGATTCGTCGAATGGTGCAAGGCCGCCCGCCGCGCGGGTGCGCATGATGCCCCCCTCCATGACCGTCAGGACAAACCCGGCGAGCGCGTCGAGGTCCGTGCCCCGCGGCAGACGATCGCCGGCCGCTTCGAGCCAGCCGCGCACGCCGGCGATCCAGTTGCGGAAGTTCAGGTCGATCAACTCGCGCACCGCGGGGTGGTTGTCGGAGAGTTCGAGGGCGAGGTTCCCAATTGGGCAGCCCATCGTGCAGCCGGTCATCTCCATCCCGAGCCGGTACAGCCCCAGGAGCGCGAAGACCCGCTCGACCGGGTCCGCGGCATGTCCCTCCGCCGGCGTCAGCACTTCGGGCCACAGGTTGTCGCCGTACCACTCGAGGACACCCACCAGCAGCGCCTCCTTGGACGGGAAGAAGTGGTACATGGTCCCCGAGTTGACATCCGCTTCGCGCAGGATGGTCGCAACACCGGTGGCGTGGTAGCCCTGCTCGTAGAACAGTTTGCGAGCGGCGTCGAGGATCCGGGTTCGGCTGTCGGTGGGCGTAATCGGGCAGGCCTTCCTCTGGCTGATTGAACGATCATTCAACCATACCAAGGCCCCCATGTCAAGCCCTTCCCGGAGGCTGACCGCCCTGGGGCTGAAGGTGGCGAGGGCTGGGAAGGGCCGGATGCGGGTAGGGTGGGAAGATGGGCCCGGTGGAAGCGTGGCTGACCATCACGGTGCTGGCGGCGGACTGGGCGATCCGGCTGACGCTGGCGTTCCGCGTGGTGATGCGCCGCCGGGCCGTCCCGGTCTCGCTGGCGTGGCTGGTGCTGCTGCTCTTCGCGCCGGTGGTCGGGGCGATCGCGTACCTGATGGTCGGCGAGACGCGGGTGAGCGCGAAGCGAGCCAAGCGGTACCTCGACGCGGGGCGCGACATCGAGGAGCGCGCCGCCCGATTCTGGCGCGAGGGCGCGCAGGACTGGACCGCCCCCGGCGACACGGACGAGGCGCTCCGCCGCCTGGCGACCGCCTACACCGGCCTGCCGCCGCTGGCCGGCAACCGCGTGACGCTCCTGCACGACACCGACGCCTTCCTCGACGCGATCATCGCCGACCTCGACGCCGCGGAGCGCCACGCGCACATCCTCTTCTACATCTGGCAGCCGGACGGGCGCGCGCTCGAGGTCGCCGACGCGGTCGAGCGCGCGGCACGCCGCGGCGTCGAGTGCCGGATGCTCCTCGACGCCGTCGGCAGCAAGGCCTTCCTGCGTTCGACACGCTGCACACTGCTGCGCTCGGCGGGCGTGGAGGTCGTGGCCGCCCTGCCCGTGAACCCCGTCCGCGCCCTCTTCGAGCGGCTGGACGTGCGCAACCACCGCAAGATCGTGGAGATCGACGGCCGGATCGCCTACACGGGGAGCCACAACCTGACGGACGAGACCTTCCGCAACCCGCGCCGCCCGCGCCTCGGGCCGTGGATCGACGCCTCGGTGCGCGTCGAGGGGCCGGGCGCGCAGGCCTTCGGCGTGACCTTCCTGCACGACTGGCAGGTCGAATCCCATCGCCGGATCGAGGACATCGGGAAGTACATGCCGGACTTCGGCGTGATCGAGGCCGGCTCGGCGGTGCAGGCCGCGCCCTCGGGGCCGGGCATCGCGCCGGACTCGATCCACAATCTGCTGCTGACGGCGATCTACGCGGCGCGCGAGGAGTTGATGCTCACGACGCCGTACTTCGTGCCCGACGAGGCGATCCGCAACGCCATGGCGGCGGCCGCGGTGCGCGGCGTCGAAGTCACGCTGATCGTTCCCCGGGCGACGGACACGCCCGTGGTGGCGATGGCGGCCCGCTCACACTACCAGGACCTGCTGGACGCGGGCGTGCGGATCGCGCTGCACCCGCGCGGACTGCTGCACTCGAAGATCCTGACGGCGGACCGTCGCGTGGCGATGGTCGGGTCGGTGAACTTCGACATGCGCTCGTTCTGGCTGAACTTCGAATCCACGCTCATCATCTACGACGACGACTTCGCCAGCGTCGTGCGCTGGCTTCAGCGCGAGTATCTGGAGGAGTGCGAGACGCTCTCGCGGCAAGGGTGGGCCAGCCGCCCGGTGTGGAAGCGGGCCGTGGACAACACGGCGCGGCTGCTGAGTCCGCTGCTGTGAGGGGCGATATACTCGGGAGGCGCGGCAGGACTGGAGCGGCCGATGAAGCCCATTCGCAAGCAGATCGTCACGGACGAGCAGAACCGCCCGATCGCGGTGCAGGTCGCGTACCAGGACTGGCTCGAAATCGAGAGGCTGCTCGGCGCCGGGACCAACGGCGCGCCACGCCAGCCGATCGGACAGTTCGCGGGGACACTGCGGCTCGGGCCTGACCCCCTCGAGTATCAACGCTCGATTCGGGGTGAGTGGGAGTGAGGTACCTCCTCGACGACCGCGCCGAGGCGCTTGTACGACAGTTTCTTCAATCGGTCGGCATCGTCGAACTCACCGATCGCGTCAAGGCGAAGACCATCCGATTGCGCCGAAGCCACGGCCTGAAACTGCCGAACGCGATCGTCGCGGGTACCGCTGCCGCTTCAGGCGTTGAACTCCTGACGAACGATGCGCGCATGTTGGGAGTCCCCGGGCTGCGGTCGCGCTCTGTGGAGCTGCGGAAGGATTGATGCAGGATCGGCGATTGCGAAGCGACTCGGCAAGGCCCCGCCGGTTGTCGCAGGTGCGGCTTTGGCCCGGGGCACGAGACCGACGGCGTTCGCGGGGTCGGGGTAGTATGCTTTCGGCACTTTCAGTCGCCGCTGAAACGGCGGCCGGTTCGGAGACGCCATGCCCCTCTACGCCCCGCCGCCCGAGTTCCCGCACCTGCCCGCCGCCGATCCGGGGCTGCTCGCGGCCGTCGTGCGGGGCGAGGCGCGTCTGACGCCGGAGCAGGCGTTCGACCTGTTCCGGTCGATGCCGCTGACCGCGCTGGGGCGGTGGGCGGACGCGCGCTGTCGCGCGATCCACGGCGGGTCGATCCGCACCTACGTGATCGACCGGAACGTGAACTACACGAACGTGTGCAACGCGCGGTGCACGTTCTGCGCGTTCCGCCGCGACGGCGACGAGGACGACGCCTACACGCTGGAGCCGTCGCAGATTCTTGAGAAGATCGGCGAACTGGTCGCCATCGGCGGGACGCAGGTGCTGATGCAGGGGGGGATGAACCCCGCGCTGCCGCTGGAGTGGTACGTGCGGCTGCTGCGATCGATCAAGGAGCGGTACCCGGGCGTGCACGTGCACGCGTTCAGCCCGCCGGAGTTCGTCGAGTTCGTGCACTTCTTCGACCCGCCCGGCTCGACGCTGGAGGAGAAACTTCGGTGGGTGATGGTGCGCCTGCGCGACGCGGGGCTGGACTCCATCCCCGGCGGGGGGGGTGAGATCTTCGCCCCGGCGGTGCGCCGCAAGATCGGCCTGGGCAAGTGCGACGCGGAGGCGTGGCTGACGACGATGTACGTGGCGCACTCGCTGGGCATGTTCACGAGCGCGACGATGATGTTCGGACACATCGAAGGGCACGCCGACCGCGTCCATCACATGCGACTCGTGCGCGAGTGGCAGGATCGGGCGCTTGCGGAAGGAAGTGGCGAAGTGGCAGAGTGGCAGAGTGGCAAAGCAGGGAACAGCGAGGAGTCTCGCTCAGCCACTTTGCCACTTCGCCACTCTGCCACTTCTTCACCTGCTCGCGGCCACTACGTCTCGTTCATCTCGTGGCCTTTCCAGCGGGAGAACACGCCGCTGGGTCGGGTGAAGGACTGGCTGAGCCGGCCGGAGGATTCGGGCGAGTTCCCGGGGGACGCGGCGGCGCGGCTGGACGGCACGGGCGACCCGAAGGCGCACGCGGAGTTCGGGCGTCGGGTGCGGATGAGCGGCTCGACGGACTATCTGCGCACGCAGGCACTGAGCCGGCTGTTCCTGGACAACGTCTACTCGATCGGGGCGTCGTGGGTGACGATGGGGCCGCACGTGGGGCAGGTCGCGCTGCTGTACGGCGCCAACGACATGGGCAGCGTGATGATGGAGGAGAACGTGGTGTCGGCCGCGGGGACGACGTACTGCCTCGACGAGGCGGTGCTGTGCCGGCTGATCCGCGGGGCGGGGTTCACGCCGGCGCAGCGGGACAACGTGTACGACGTGCTGCGCGTTCACGACGGGACGGACAGCCCGGACCTGCGCGTGACGGACTGGTCGCGGCATCGGACGAAGCGGCTGCACGTGGAGCGCGGAGCGGCGGCGAAGTCCGGCGCCGAGTTGACGGTCAGCGCGAAGGCTTGAGAGACGCTCACGCGGGGGGCGCGGAGGGGAGCAGGAACCTGAGAGGAGGAGATTCGGTACAGGCGGGACGCCTGTGCCACCGGCACTTGTGCTGCCGTTCTCTCCGCGTGCGCTGCGCCTCTGCGTGAGGTTCTTCAGCGTGCGAGGCTGCGTTCGCCTTCGAGGCGGTGCTCGATTCGGACGCGTTCGCGTTCGGCGATCATGCGCCACTCGGGGTCGTTCTCGATGAGCAGGGCGCGGCGGACGCGGTCGAGGGCCTTCTGGTCGGCAACGTTCAGCAGGTGCGTGGCCTTGATCGCGCCGCGGAGGGACTCGCGACGGTTCGGGTCGCGCTCGAGGGCGATCTCGTAGTAGCGCAGGGCCTCGACGCCCCAGCCGGCTTCGAGGTAGGCGAGGCCGAGGTTCTCGGCGGGACGGGGGTCGGTGGGTCGCAGGTCCATGGCGACGCGGAAGGCCTCGGCCGCGCCGGCGTAGTCGGATCGCTCCATGAGGAGGATGCCGAGGTTGTTCCAGGCTTCGGCGAGGTCGGGTGCGTTTCGGACGGCGTCGCGGTAGAGGGCGATGGCGCGGTCGGCATCGCCGCGGTTCTGGGCGGTTTCGGCCTGGGCGAAGAGTTCTCGGCCGCGGCGGGCGCGTTCGTCGAGTTGCGCGTAGGGGTCTTCGGCGCGTTGCTTGGAGCGCGAGCCTCCGCCGGTGCAGGCGGGGAGCGCGGCGGCGGATGCGCAGAGGAGGATCAGAGCCAGTCTCGTCGATCGGTTCACCCTTGTCGCTCCCATCTGGAGAAGGTCACCGTCACCTGCCAGGTTCGCTGCTCCGGGCGCAGTTCGATGGAGGAGACCCGCAGTCCGGGGACGGTCTGTGTCGAGAGTTCCACCCACTTGAGGAGTTTGTCGAGGCTCGCGTCGCGCATGGTGTAGGCGTAGTCGCGCTTGGTCAGGTCTTCGCTGCGTTCGCTGCTCTGTCGCGGGATGGGGGGCCTGTCGGCGAGTCCGGCATCGCGGGCGGCGGTCTCGATGCGGCTGAGCACGTCGGGGATCGGGGCGAAGGTATCGGCGCCGGAGTCCTGTCGCTGGCGATCGATGGCCTCGAACTGTGCGGCGAGGCGGACGACCTGCTCTTCGCGTGTCTGTTCGAGGCGCATGGCGCGCCCGGCCGAAGCCCGCGCGCCGAGGCTGGAGACGAGCGCGCCCGCGCCGATGGCGAGCACGAGGAGTGCTGCGACGAGGAGGGCGGTGGGCCGGTTGCGTCGCTCGGCGGCGGCGGCCGCGCCGGCGAGTTCGAAGCGGGCGTCCTCGCTGAGGGTTCTGCGCTCGGCGTCGCGCGGCATCATGCGCCGCCCCCCCCCGCGGTCGGGCGGGGCTCATCGGGCCAGATGCCCGAGAAGACGCAGCGAAGGCCGCCGGGCACGCCGGCGCGGGCGGGCTGCTCGGTCACCGCGTCCTGATCGCGCGGGAAGACGACCTTCGATCCGGAGATGCGTCCGAGCGAGGCGCGCAGTTCCTCGTAGGCCGCGGTGTCGGGGACGTTCACGATCAGCAGCACGGAGGTGTTGGAGATGGAGAGGCGTTCGAGGCCGATCATGTCGTTGCCGATGATGTAGGAGAGGGTTTCGAGTTCCTGCATGACGGGCATGAAGGATCGGTAGCCGCGCGGTCGCAGGGCGCGGCGTCGGCGTTCGAGTTCGCGTTCGAGTTCGTCGATGGGGTCGCGGACCTGGGGGTTGGCGACGACGGGGTGGAGCGCGGCCGCCTGCTCGAACCACCGCTCGCGGGCGTCGCGCCCGTGGTCGCGGGCGACGCCGGCGGATCGCCAGACCTGCGCGGCGAGGACGCAGAGGCCGACGCCGGCGGCGGCGACGGCGGCGGAGGCCCAGTGCATCATGGACCGGTGGGTGCGGCCGGGGCGGCGGCTGAGGGCGACGAGGGAGGTGGAAGGGCGCGGCTCGCCGGGGGCATCGTCGCGCTCCATGGCGAGGCGGATGGTGGCCGAGATCGGGTCGTCCTCGTCGGCGGCGTCGATGGTGGAGCCGGGCCAGGCCGCGCCGATGGCGGCGGCCGCGCCGCCGAGGCCCCCCCCCTCGGTCCAGACGGCGGCTGGCATGACGACGGTGATGCGCGAGGGGGCGGCGCCGAGTTGCGAAGCCCAGGCGAGCCACTCGCCGGAGAGGCGGGCGATCTCCGCGCTGCCGACGGCGACCTCCGGGCGATCAAGCCCGCGGGGCTTGCTCTCGTCTTCTTCCGTGTTGGCGCGGGGCTGGGCGCGGGGAAGGCGCATGCCTCCCGCGGCGATGAGGTCGCCGGCGCGGGACCAGGCCCAGAGCAGCCGGCCGCGCGCATCGGTGAGGACGACGGCGGATGTGCCGACGCTTTCGGCGACGACTCGGTCGCTCATCGCGCCCGCCCCGGCGCGGGCGGCGGGATCCCAGGCGAGGGCGGCGGCATGGAAGATGGACCGCACGCGGGGCGTCTCGACGCCGAGCGCGTCCAGGTGGTCGAGGAAGAGACGAACGGCCGCGTCCGGCACGGCGAGGACGGCGAGGCGGCGGCGTTCGTGGTCTGCCGGCTTGCCGTCGGCGTCGTCCTCTGCGAGGGGCTGCACGGAAGCCCCCCCCTCGATCTCGAGGTCGGGGCTGAGGGAGAGGGCGGTGCCTCCGACGGGCGCGGGGCCTTCGTCGGCTTCGCCCGGCCCGGCGACGCCCTGGCGGATCATCGCGCCGACGACTTCGGGCGATGCGCTGGCGCTGGTGACCCAGCCGCAGAGCGAGCCGTCGGCATCGACACAGACGGAGGACAGGCGGTCTCCGGTTGTGGCGAGTCGTTCGCGTACCCACTCGGCGGCCTCGCGCAGGGCGGCGCCGAGGGCGACGGGGTCGGAGGGATCGGCGGCGCGGAGGGTCCAGGAGTCCTCGTCGCGCGGGCCGAGCAGGCGAACGCGCTCGATGCGGCCGCCCCGATCCGCTCGTTCCAGGTAGCACGCGCGCGCGGTCAACGCTGATCCTCGGGCCGATCCCCACGCTCGAAGCGGGCGCGCTCGAAGTCGCCGCGGCGACGGGCGACCTCCTCGCGGGCGCGTTCGGCGGCGCGGGCGCGGAGGACGGCCGGATCGTCCGCGCCGGGTTGGGACATGACCATGGCGTTGGCGGGATTCACGGCTCCCGGGCGCGGCGTCACGGAACTGACGACGGAACCCTGCCGCTCGGATTTCTCGACCACGATGTCGTCGCCGCCGCGGGAGAGGATGACGTGGTCCGGCTCGACGCGGAGGACGCGGTAGCCCTGGTACTCGCGGCCGACGGCGACCATCCGCTGCACGCCGTCGAAGGAGAGGAGCGCCACGGCGCGGTTCGGTTCGATGATCCCGCCGAGGAAGCGGACACCGGCCTCGGATGAGGGTTCGAGCATCTCGACCGGCTCTTCGGAGTCGGCCTGTGCCAGGGCGGGCGGCTCGGGGCGGTTCTTCACCGAGCCGAGCATGAAGGAGACGGCTTCGGTGTCGATGCGCGGGGCGGCGGCGGTGGTCTGCGCGGCCTGTGTGTCCGCCTGAAGACGAGCCGGCTCGGGCGGTGCGGTGCGGGCGGGGTCGAGTCCGGGCACGCCGAGCGCGGCGACCGCGGTGGTGAGCAGGAGCGCGCCGGCGACGGCGGCCTGGGCCGCGTAGGCGATCCTTTTCGCCGTTCGTCGATCTGGCATCCGCGGGCGGTCCATCGTCTGGTCCTTTGCCGGGCCTCCGGCCCGATGTCCGTTACTCTACCCCAAGGTCGTCCCACGTGAGGAATGCGGTCCGTCGTCCCCAGATCTGGTCGTCCGCCTGTCCGGTGCGGCGGCGATCGGACATGGGGATGTAGCCGCCGTAGCGGGCGAGGCGTGCGGCGTCGCGGCTGCGCTGGAGTTCGACAACGAGGTAGTAGAGGGAGGCCCGGGTTGTCAGGGCTCGGAGCACGGCGGCGCGCTCCTCGGGGCTGACCTGCACGCGGCTCATCGCTTCGCCCAACGTGTTGGGCGAGTCGATGATGCCTCGCTTGGCGCGTTCGGCGTCGATCTCGCGGGCGAGCATCTCGCCGCGGGACTCGTCGAGGACGGCGCGGCAGACGGCGCGGAGCACGTCGAGCGAGGCGGAGTTGACGCTGACCTGGGCCGGGCCAACGGCGCGTCGGTTCTGGGGCCTGGGCGTGCCCTCTTCCACGAGCGCCAACTGGTCGAGGAGACGCTGACAGAGTTCCTGCTCGGATGCGTTGAGCGCGGTGAGGTCGGTGAGCAGGCTTCCCTGGGCTTCCTGAAGGAAGAGGACGGCGACGGTGCCGTCCGGGAGGATGAGGTCGGCGGCGTGCCCGTTCTCGCCGAGTGCGTCCTCGACGCGGAGGCTGCTGGGGATCTGGGTCATCCAGGCGTCCACGACTTCCTGCACGCCGAAGCGGGCGTGGTGCTCCTGATACCACCACAACTGGCGTTCGATGAGGCGACGCTGAGAAGCCTGGCGCTCGAACATCAGGCTTGTGACGACGCCAACGAGCAGCACGATGATGAGCGCGACGGGCATCGCGAAGGCGCGGGCGTGCCGGGCTGTGCGGGAGCGTGCGCTCACGGCTGCTCCCTCCTGTCGATCGGTGCGGGACGGGTGGGCGGGGCCTGGCGCGGCGTGACGCCGTCGGGCGCGGGCTGGAGGTCGCGGTTGGGGCGGCGGCCGGGGCCTCTGGGGGTGCCGGGTCCACCTGGTCCGCCCTGGATGCCGGGTTGACCTGGCCCGCCGGGTCCGCCGGCCGCGCCGGCTGCGCCGCCGAGGTTGGGGGTAGGTTCCGGCTCTTCGATGAGTGCGCCCGGCTCCTCGCCGACGACCCAGGCGAGTTCGAACATGTAGTTGGCGTAGAGGCCGGCGAGGGTCTCGACTTCGAGTTGGACGTATGCGGGCAGGTCGGAGGGGATGCCGGCGGTGAGTTCGGCGTGCATCTCGCGGTCCTTGAAGACCTGCCACTGGCAGTAGACGAGTCCGGTGGCGACGGGGACTGGCGCGGTGTCCTCGCCGCCGACCATGGGCTGCCACCAGAGGGTCCATCCGGTGCGTCCGTCGTCGGAGCGGGAGAGTTCGCTGACTTCGTCGGGCGTGAGGACGAACGCGCCGCGCACGCCGCCTGCGGTGTCCTGCCGGGCGGCCTCGCTGGCCTCGACGAGAGTGAGGCCGGGCACGCGCCGCGAGGGGGGGGCGACGATGGGCGGCTTGTGGAGTGTGATCTCGAGGCGTTGTGGCGCGGCGACCTTGCCGCCGCCGCCGCCCGCGGCGAACTTGGCCCGCTGGGTGAGCCGCGAGATTCGTTCGTCGGTCTCGGGGCCGAGGATGAAGCGTGGCGGGACGGCCGGCTCTTCCTGGGTCTCGGAGGCTGCGCCGGCGGTAACTCCGCCCGCGCCGGCAGCGTTGGCCGCGGGCTGCTGGGTGGTCTGCGGCGTTGGCGCGAGCAGGAGGGAGGAGAAGGCGCGCTGCATGGTTCGCTGGAGTTGAGCCATCTGGACCTGCTCGTCGGCGCGGCGGGCAAGCGAGCGGTCGGCGGCGTTCAGCGAGGCAAAGACGGCGTAGCCGGAGAGGACGACGAGCGAGCCGATGACGGCGGCGAGGACGGTCTCGAGCAGGGTGAAGGCGCGGCGCGTCATTGCCCGCCTCCCATGAGCATGTTGATGAGGCTGCGCCGGCCCTCTTCGGTGTTGATGAGGTTGTCGAAGGAGTCCGGGTTGCGGTAGACCTTCACGGGGTCGGTGAGGCGCGTCATGGTGACGCTGGGCGGGCCTTCGGCGAGCGTGCGCGCGCCGCCGGATCGTTCGCTGAGCCAGACGGTGACGGTGATCTGCTCGAGGCGGTCGAGGGAGAGGCCGCTCTGGATGCGTCGGTCGCTGACGGCCTGGTTGAGGGCGGGGTCGGTGACGACGCGGACGCGGGACTTTTCGAGATGCCAGCGGTACTGGGCGGGGCCGTACTCGACGGGCAGGTCGGGGTTCGGGAGGGACTTCTGGTCGTCGAGGTACTGGAGGATGAGGCGGTTGGCGACCTCGGCGCACCCGAGGGTGCGCTGCTGTCGGGTCTGGACGCCGAAAAGGAAGCCGCACGAGGAGGCCATGGCGGCGACGGCCATGGCGAGGATGACGGTGGAGAGGACGACCTCGAGGAAGGTGATGCCGCGCGAGCGTGGGGCGGCGTGGCGTGCGTGTCGAGCGTCGCGGCCGGTCATGGTCGCCGACCTCCCGGGATCACCGCTTGATGTTCCAGATGTTGATGTCGTCGTCGGTGCTCGGCTGCCCGTCGGGGCCGTATGAGATGAGGTCGTAATCGCGTGCGTTGAGGCCGGGTGTGCCGTAGAAGAACGCGCGGTCCCACCCGTCGGTGATCTTGGTGTCCTCGTCGAGCATGGGCGGGCGGATCAGTTGCATGGTTTCGAGGGTGGGCGGGAATGCGCTGTACTCCATGTGGTACTGGCTGAGCGCGCTCTTGATGGAGGCCATGCGGGTCTCGGTGATGCGGATCTTGGCGCGGGTGCCGGTGCCGCTGAGGCTGACGGCGACGCCGGCCGTGAGCAGGCCGATGAGCACGAGCACGAGCATGATTTCGAGGAGGGAAAACCCGCCCCGCACCGGTCCAGCCGCTACACGCTCAGACACCATCGCAGACTCCTTCCCGGCACCACTTCGGCACGTCGCTCAGGCCGCTCCCCCGGCAGGCCTGTACCGGCTGCGCTGAGCGGGAGTTGCCGCGCGGGCATTGTAGTGCCCCGGGCGCGTGGGGCCGAGAACGGGCGAGTTCCGTACAGAGCACGAAGCGCAAGCGAGCGCCGGCGCCGGGCGAACCCGCCCGTGGTGGTGCCGTGAGCGTGCCCTTGGTTCCTCCGCCCCGATGGGGCTTTGGGGACCGGGGGTGTCCGGTCCCCGGGCTGCGCCACGGGCAAAGGTCCGCGCCGCCTTCGGGGGCGGGGAGGTGGAAGAGAGGTGGGAGAGAGTAGAGCAGGAGAGGCGGACGGTGGTGGCACTTGGGTCAGATGACCTTGGAGGGGAGGGTGAGGAGCGGGAGCATCACGGCCATGAGGATGGAGCCGATGATGACGAACATCGCGACGATGAGGGCGGGCTGAAGGACGGAGAGCAGGCGCGTGGAGCGGCGTTCGGTCTCGTCGGCGAGGTCGTCGGCGAGGGTGTCGAAGGCGGACTCGAGGTCGCCGGCGCGTTCGGCGGCCATGAGGAGGCGGCGCGTGGCGAGGGGGAGGGTCTCGACGCCGTCGATGAGGGTGCGGAGCACGCCGCCCTCGATGAGGCGCGTGCGGAGGGTGCGGAGTTGGCGGCGCATGACGGGATGGGCGATGGCCTCGGTGGCGACGCCGAGCGCGTCGGCGAGGGGGACGCCTGAGCGTGTCATGGCGGCGAGGACGGCGAAGAAGCGGGCGGACTCCTGCGTGAGGGCGACGGTGCGCACGCCGGGGAGTTTGCGCATGGCGCGTGCGACGGCCGCGCCGACCTGCCGGCGCGCGAGCAGGAGCAGGACGAGGAACGCGCCGACGACGGCGAGCACGATGGGTGCGTTGGCGCGTGCGAACTCGCTGACGGCCATGATGGCCCTGGTATAGCCGGGGAGGTCGTCGGTCATCTGGAGGAGGGCGTTTCCGATACTGGGGACGACCATGACGAGCATGAGGCCGACGACGACGAAACTGATCGCCAGGACGATCGCCGGGTAGAGCATGAGGGTGAGGGCCTTGCCGCGGAGGGCGACCTGGCGTCGGGCGGTGCGTGAGAGTTGTGCGGCCGCGCCGGCGAGATCTCCGGTGCGCTCGGCGGCCTGGTAGACGGCGATGGTGACGGTGTCGAAGGCGCGTGCGCGTCGGCAGGCGTCGGAGAAGGACGCGCCTCCGGCGACGTCGTCGCGGATGCGCTGCACGAGGGGCTTGGTGCGTGCGGAGACGACGGAGGCGGTGACTTCGAGCGCCTCGACGAGAGGGACGCCTCGCTTGAGGAGGAGGGCGAGTTGGGTGTTGAGTTCGGCCTGGTCCTTGAGGGCGAGGACGCCTTCGCGCGCGCCGACCCAGCCGGGGAGGCGCCAGGTTCGGAGGAGGACGAGCCGGTCGCGTCGGAGTCCCTCGGCGAGGGCGCGTTCGGAGCGGGCCTGGCGCATGCCGAGCGTGCGGCCGCCTCTGGGGGTTGCGGCGAGGAAGAGGAACGAACTCGGGCTTCCGGCTCGGGACACCGGGGCAGTCTACCGCTGGCGCGCCGGGCGGTTGATCGGGGCGTTGACCGGGTCCACAATCTGCCCCGTGGGCGGACCGGCCGCCCGATCGGCCGACCCCCACTCCTTGATCGACCCTGGAAGGGAACCCATGCGCGCGCTCATCAAGCACCACGCCGGCGAGGGACTCGCCTTTGAAGCCGACCGCGCCCGCCCGGAGCCCGGGCCGCGCGACGTGCTGATCCGGGTTCGGCGAGCGGGGATCTGCGGGACGGACCGGCACATCTGGCAGTGGGACGAGTGGGCGGCGGGGCGCATCCCGGTGGGGATCGTGACGGGGCACGAGTTCGTGGGGACGATCGAGCGGGTCGGCTCGGCGGTGACGCGGTGGAAGCCGGGGCTGCGCGTGAGCGCGGAAGGGCACGTGACGGCGGGGCTGGACTACAACTCGCGCACGGGCAACGCGCACATCGCGAGCGACACGCGGATCATCGGGATCGACCGCGACGGGTGCTTCGCGGACTACGTGGTGGTGCCGGAGGAGAACGTGTGGCCGGTGCACCGGGACATCCCGGACCGGGTGGCGGCGGTGTTCGACCCGCTGGGGAATGCGGTGCACACGGTGATGGAAGCGGGCGTGAGCGCGAAGACGGTGCTGATCTCGGGGGTGGGGATCATCGGGCTGATGGCGGTGACGGTGGCGCGTGCGGCAGGGGCGAGCCGCATCTTCTGCACCGACGTGAACCCGCCGCGGCTGGAACTGGCGAAGAAACTGGGGGCGGTCGAGGCGTTCGACGCGCGCGACAACGGGTGGATCGCGGAGGTGCGCCGGGCGTGCCGCGGCGAGGGCGTGGACGTGCTGCTCGAAATGTCCGGGGCGGACGCGGCGTTCGACCAGGGGTTCCGCGCGCTGCGGAACGGGGGGACGGCCGCGCTGCTGGGGCTGCCGGCGAAGGCGGTAACGTTCAACTTCAACGAGCACATCATCTTCAAGGGGTGCCGGGTGCTCGGGATCAACGGGCGGAAGATGTGGGAGACGTGGTACCAGATGGAGGAACTGGTGCTGTCGGGTCGGCTGGAACTGGACGACATCCTGACGCACGAGTTCCCGATCGAGGACTACCGCACGGCGTTCGAGACGTTCCTCTCGGGGGAGGGGATCAAGGTGGAGTTGACGATCAGCGACTGAGAATCGCGGGGAGGCGTGAGCGGACCGAGTGGACGGCGCTCAGAAGGTGGCGTCGTCGGGTTGACGGCGCGACAGGAGCGCGTCCCGGCTCGGCGCGTCTGGCTGCGTCGCGTCGGGCCGGGGCGGCTTTCGGGCCTTGTCGTTCTGTTGGAGTGGAGCGCCCCGCGAAGTCAAGCGAGGGCGGCGCGGAGCAGATCGCCCCAGCGGGACTCGATGTCGCGGGCTTCGGCGGCGCGGTCGCCGTGGAGGGCGACGAAGACGGAGGCTTCGA
This sequence comes from Phycisphaerales bacterium, assembly GCA_039794165.1. Classification (GTDB taxonomy): domain Bacteria; phylum Planctomycetota; class Phycisphaerae; order Phycisphaerales; family UBA1924; genus CAADGN01. The sequence goes on along the minus strand of JBDIVY010000002.1, from coordinate 12,351 downwards.
GTCCGTCGCCGCCCGCCATGGGCGGATCGACGCGGAGTCGGACGAGGGCGTCGTCCCAGTCGTAGACGAGGGCGGTGAGTTCGAATGGCGGGTCGTGGATCAGGAGGTCGGCTTCGAGGCGGTCGCGTGCGCCGGTGACGAACTGGACGACGGAGCCGGGGCGCGGCACGCCGGCACGCGAGCCGAGGCCCATGCAGGTCGGGCCGACGAGTTTGCCCCAGACTTCCTGGCGTGTGAGGCGCAGGCCCGAGACGCGAGGGAAGGCGACGTGGCGCGGCTTGCCGGCGTGGCGCTCGAGGGCGTGGCGCAGGCCGGCGAGTTCGAATCGCCAGCCGCGCTCGACGGCGGCGGCCTGCTCGCGTCCGGCTTCGCTGTCGGCGAACCCGGCGGAGACGACGCGGGCGGCGGTGCCGTTGCCGGCGGGTTCGAGGGTCCAGTCGTCGGACATGCCGTCGTACTCGACTTTCAGGCGGCGCGGAGGATCCCACGCGACGATCTTCGCGGTGCCCTCGCACGCGCCCGGCCCCCAGGAGTACCAGATGCTGCCGCCGACGCCCGGCTCGGCCCTGGCGTCGATGGGGAACCAGCGTTTGAGGCCTTCCGCGGTGGCGATGGCGTCCCAGACGGCTTGAGCGGGAGCGTGGACGGTGGTCTCGGCCTGGATCGAGTCTGACTGGCGGGTGTCGGTCATGGGCGATCTCCTCGGTGGTTCTGCCGCGGGGCAGGGGAGACGGTATCTTCGCAGACGGGCGGCCGCCGCGTGGCCGCGTTGCAAGCCGGAGTGAACCATGGCGATCCCCGAGAACGCGTCGATCGAGTCGATCCTGCAGGAGAACCGCGTGTTTCCGCCCCGGCCGGCGGCGGATCTGGGCATGCCGCGGTGGCACGTGGCGTCGATGGAGGAGTACCGGCGGCAGCACCGGCGGTCGGTGGAGGATCCGGAGGGGTTCTGGGGCGAGGTGGCGTCGGAACTGCACTGGTTCACGCCGTGGCGGCTGGTTCTGGAGTGGAAGGCCCCGGATGCGAAGTGGTTCGTCGGCGGGCGGACGAACCTGTCGTACAACTGCCTGGATCGGCAGGTCGAGTCGGGGCACGGGGACGAGACGGCGATCATCTGGGAGGGCGAGCCTGTGGGGGAGGGCGGGCCGGAGGTTCGGCGGCTGACGTACCGCGACCTGCACGCCGAGGTGTGCCGGTTAGCCAATGCGCTCAAGAGCGTGGGGGTGAAGCAGGGTGACGTGGTGACCATCTACATGGGGATGGTGCCGGAGGTGGCGGTGGCGATGCTGGCGTGCGCGCGGATCGGGGCGGCGCACTCGGTCATCTTCGGGGGGTTCAGTTCGCAGGCGATCATCGACCGGGTGCACGACGCGAAGAGCCGGGTGATCGTGACGTGCGACGGGGCGTGGCGGCGCGGGAACGTGGTGCCTCTGAAGGAGAACGTGGACGCGGCGTGCGCGCAACTCGCGGACACGCCGGAGGCGGTGCGCACGGTGTTCGTGCTGCGCCGGTGCGGGAACAGCGTGAGTTGGGTTGCGGGGCGCGACCGCTGGTGGCAGGACGCGGTGCGCGATGCGCCGGCGGAATGCGCGGCCGAGCCGATGGACGCGGAGGACATGCTGTTCCTGCTGTACACGTCCGGCTCGACGGGCAAGCCGAAGGGGATTCTGCACACGACGGGCGGGTACATGGTGCACACGTACCTGACGAGCCGGCTGGCGTTCAATCTTGTGCCCGACGCGGGGCAGGTGTTCTGGTGCACGGCGGACGTGGGGTGGGTGACGGGGCACTCGTACATCGTGTACGGCGTGCTGCCGAACCGCGTGCCGACGGTGATGTACGAGGGCGCGCCGAACTTCCCGGGGGAGGACCGGTTCTGGTCGATCGTGGCGCGGCACAAGGTGACGCAGTTCTACACCGCGCCGACGGCGATCCGGGCGTTCATGAAGTGGGGCGACGAACATCCCCGCCGGCACGACCTCTCGTCCCTCAAAGTCCTCGGCACCGTCGGCGAACCGATCAACCCTGAGGCGTGGATGTGGTACCACCGGACGATCGGCGGCGAGCGGTGCCCGATCGTCGATACCTGGTGGCAGACGGAGACCGGCGGGCACATGATCACGCCGCTGCCGGGGTGCACGCCGACGAAGCCCGGCTCGTGCACGCTGCCGTTCTTCGGGGTGGACGCAGCGGTGGTGAACGAGCGCGGGGAGGAGCAGCCGGCGAACACGGGCGGGCTGCTGGTGGTGCGCCGGCCGTGGCCGGGGATGCTGCGCGGCATCTACGGGGACCGGGAGCGTTTCGTGCAGACGTACTTCTCGCGTGTGCACAGCCCCGTGAACGGGGAGCCGTACTACTTCACGGGGGACGGGGCGCGGCGCGACGCGGACGGGTACTTCTGGATCATGGGCCGCGTCGATGATGTGATCAACGTGGCGGGGCACCGGCTGGGGACGATGGAGGTCGAGTCCGCGCTGGTGTCGCACGAGTCGGTGGTGGAGGCGGCGGTGGTCGGGATGCCGCACGAGATCAAGGGGACGGGGATCGCGGCGTTCTGCACGCTGGAGCCGAGCCTGGAGCCGAAGTCGCCCGCGGAGGCGGAGGCGTTGAAGGCCGCGCTGCGCGAGCACGTGTCGAAGGAGATCGGGGCGATCGCGCGTCCGGACCAGATCCGGTTCACGCCCGCGCTGCCGAAGACGCGGAGCGGGAAGATCATGCGTCGGCTTCTGCGGTCGATCGCGGCGGGGGAAGAGAAGATCACGCAGGACACGACGACGCTGGAGGACTACAGCGTGCTGGCGAAACTGAAGGAAAGCGAGGAGAGTTGATATGACCCGGATGGCCGGCGCGCGTGCCGTGTTGACGATGGCCCTGCTGGGCGGGCCGGCCTGGCACTCGGGGTGTGCCGCGGTGGTCGTGTACGCCTACGCGAACGGTGAGACGACGCACGACGTTGATGCGCCGCTGGAGGAGGTGTGGGAGGCCGCGCTGGGGGCGTTCGAGGACCTCGACCTGCCGGTGGCGTCGTCGTCGCTCGACGGGGACTCGGGGAAGATCCGGTCGCGCACGCCGGGCGGGGAGGAGATCACGCTGCGGCTGGTGCAGCGGAAGGTTGACCTGACGCGGGCGAGGGTGCGGATCGGGCTGTTCGGGGACGAGAAGCGCTCGCGGCAGATCATCCGGTCGATCGAGGGAAGGCTGGGTCTGGCTGCGCCGGCGGATTCGGCCGCGGCGGCCCCATGATCGGGCGGGCGGTATGCTCGGCCCATGCATCCCGACGAAACCCGCAGCGCCCCTCCCCAACAACCGGGCATGATTCCCGCGCCTCCCTCGCCGCTGGCCCCGGTGACGGAGTCGTCGCGCATCGACGCGATCGACGCCGTGCGGGGGTTCGCGCTGCTGGGCATCTTCATGGTCAACATCGGGATGCACGGGGACGCCTTCGGCCTGTACTTCGACCCCATGCCTCCGGCAGGCTCGTCGGGCAGCGACCGGGTGGTCCACTACTTCGTCAAGGTCTTCTGCGAGGGCAAGTTCTACCCGCTCTTCTCGCTGCTCTTCGGGATCGGGCTTGCCCTCCAGTGGCAGCGGGCCAGGGCGGCCGGACGCCGACTCCTCGGGACGGGGCTGCGCCGCCTCGCCGTGCTGAGCCTCTTCGGGCTCGCGCACGGCCTGCTGCTCTGGTACGGCGACATTCTCTTCATCTACAGCATCGCCGGCCTGCTGCTCCTCCTGCTCATCGACGCCAGGCCGCGCACGCTCGCCATCGTCGGCGCGTGCCTGATGGGTGTCTGTGCGCTCGCCGGCACGGGCCTGGGCACGCTCGGTGCGCTCGAAACCCTCTCCCGGGAGCGCGAGGCGGCCGCGGTTGCCCAGGTCGAGACGGAGGCGTCTGCGCAGTCCGGCGCCGCTGACGAGTCCGACGCCGACGCATCGGACCACTCACTGACGACCGAAGACGCTGCGCCCGCCGACGAAACGCCGGATGAGGCCGATTCCGGGCCGAAGACGCCGATCGAGCGCGCGCTCGCGGTCTTCCAGGATCCGTCCCAGATGCAGGGCGTCGGCGGCCCGCTCTCCTCGCCCGTGTGGCTCGAAGCGGAGACCGAGGCCTACCGCGACGGGCCGTACGGCCAGGCCCTTTTCTTCCGCGTCGTCACCTTCGCATCGATGCTCGTGTTCTGTGCGCTCGGCTTCTGGTGGAACGTCGCGGCGATGCTCCTGTTCGGGGCCGCGATGCTGAAGGCGGGCCTCTTCGAGCCGCGCAACGCGCACTGGCACCGCCGGTTCGTGGTGGTCGGTCTGTTCCTCGGCATCCCCGCCGGCCTGCTCCACGCGTTCCTGCCGGTCATCGCGCCCCCCTGGGTGTACATGGTCGCGGGCAACGTGCTCGTCATGGTCGGCGGGCCGCTGCTGAGCATCGGGTATCTCGGCGTGATTACACTCATCGTCCGCTCCGGCGCGGCCCGCGCCGCGACCGATGCGATCGCCAAGGTCGGGCGGATGGCGCTGACGAACTACCTCATGCAGACCGTCATCTCAACGGGCATCTTCTACTGGTGGGGCCTGGGCCTGTTCGGCGAGACGACGAAGACGGAGCGCGTGGGGATCGTGCTGGGCATCTACGCGGCCCAGGTGGTGTTCAGCGTCGCGTGGCTGCGATTCTTCCGGTTCGGTCCGATGGAGTGGGTGTGGCGGAGCCTGACGTACCTGCGCCCGCAGCCGATGCTGCGGCGCGCGGGTGCGGCCTAGACGGCGCGCACAAGTCCGCCGAGGAGAACGCCCACGCCGTAGGCGAGCGTGGCGGCGACGGAGCCGACGGCGAGGGTTTCGATGCCGCTGAGCCACCAGCGTTGGTCGACGAATCGGCTCTTGGCCGCGCCGACGAGGAAGAAGGCCGCGCCGGTCATGGCCGCGCTCCAGGCGAATGGCTGCGGTGGGAGGTCGATCGCGCCGATGAGGACGCCGGTGAAGGGGAGGAGCGGGATGGCGCCGACGACGATGAAGGCGGCGAAGGTGGCTGCGCCGGCGCGCCAGGGGGAGCGGAGTTCCTGGGCCGCGCCGTGCTCCTCGGTCATCATGGTGTCGATCCAGCGTTTTCGATCGCTGGTGATGACGCCGACGACCTGTTCGAGGAGGGCGCCGGTGAAGCCCTTGCGGGCGAAGATCTGGCGGATTTCCTCGCGTTCGCCCTCGGGGTGGAGTTCGATCTCGCGTTCTTCGAGTCGTCGCTCGCGTTCGTGCTGCTGTCGGGCGGCGCGGGCGCCGAGGAAGTTGGCGGCGGCCATGCTGAAGCCGTCGCCGAGGAGGTTGGCCGCGCCGAGGATGACGATGACGCCGGGGGCGAGTTGCGCACCCGTAACGCCCGCGACGACGGCGAAGGTGGTGACCGCGCCGTCGATGGCGCCGAAGATGCCGTCGCTGAGGTAACTGTGGCGTCGGGGCCGGCCGAGCCTGCGGCGGATCGCGGCGGGAGAATGGGTTCGTTCGAGATCGGCCCGAGTTTCCCGTCCGCGTGCCGCCATGCCGTGGCCCCGTGTCGCCCGGTCCGCGAGGGTAGGGCGCGATGGGGGTTCGACCTCGGGGAGCGTAGAATGCCGGGTTGGATCTTTGGCAACTGGGGCCGATCTGGTTTCGACCGGGCAGAGCAGGCTTGGCGTGGCGCGTCGAGGGGCGTGCTTGCCTCGTAAAAAGCACGCACACAAGTAGCTGGCAACAACAGCTATGCCCTCGCGGCCTAATTAGGCTGCGCGATCCCCGCCCGACGCCCGATGGGGCGGGGATCGAAGACATCGGGCTGGTCCGCGCGGGGCGCACCCGGCCGCGTGGATGAGATTGCACCGGGGGCTGGGGCGAAGGGGAGGCCGTCGGCGGCCGCCCACAGCCCGAGATACAAAACGCCGACTACACGCGTAGAGGCGCCCTGCCGGCTGCATCGGGACGGGGGTTCGATTCCCCCCGGCTCCACTTTTCGCGGTGTGCGCACGCTCGCGCACGAGAGCGCAACGCTTTGCACGTGGCGACGTTGCGCGAGGCTCCCGAAGAACGCGATCACGCGATCTGCAGCGCCGTGCGCTCCGGTGCGGACGCATGCTGCGTCACTTTTTGCGTCACTTTTCGGCCCGTGACGCGGGCCAGCACCTCGTCGGGGATGGCGATCGTGTAGTGCCGGGCGCTCACGCTGATGGTGTGCCCGAGCCACTTGCAGACGACATACGCCGCGTGGCCCTCGTTCATCCACTGGATCTCGCACGAACGCCGCAGCGTCTGCCAGGTGTCGTCCCACGGCTCGACCCCGGCGGCCTCGATGACCGCGACCATCTTGCGGCGGCGACCACCCGCCGAGCGGATCGTCACCAGCCTCTGCTCGCCCTTCGGGCACTCGGCGCGGCGCCGTTCCAGCAGCTCCATGAGCCGCGGCACGATCGGGACGATCCGCTGCTCGTGGCCGGGGTGCCGCTCGGTCTTCGGCGAGCGCACCCGCATCAGTCCGTCGTGCCAGTCGATGTCACCCCACGTCAACAGGCTGGTTTCGGAGGGAGTCCGAAGCCCGGCGTAGCGGGCGAGACCGAGAAGCAGCCGCCACTCGGCGTTCGGCGCGGCGGCGATCACCGCTTCGATCTCCTCGGGCGTGACGTACCTGTTGTTCCGCGACGGCGTGACGCCGCCCTTCAGGTGCGCGAAGGGCGAACGCAGGAGTATCTCGCGGTTGACCGCCTCTCTGAACATCGTCTTGCAGTTGCCGACGTGCGTCTTGCACGCCGCCTCGCTCAGGCCGTTCTTGGCCCAAACTGTCGCGCCAGCGCGAGGCGTCCTCGGGGGCGATGTGCTGGAGCGGCTTGTCCTTCCCGAAGAACTGCTCAAGCTTGGCCCGCGTCTGCTCGAGTTTCCGTGTGCTCGCGGGCTTGAGGCCCGCGCGGGACTCCATGAAGACGACCATCCACTCGCCCAGTGTGCGGCACCGGCGTCCCTTCACGAGTCCGACCTGCGCGAGCTTCTTGTGGAGCCAGTCGTCGATCGACCCCAGCCAGGCAGAGGTCTCGCGGTCGATCGGCTCGCCACGCAGCTGCGCGCCCACGATGGCCTCCACCCGGACCCTGATGGACTCCGCGTACTTCTTCTCGACCTTGCCCAAGTGGATCGTCTTGCGTGCGCCGCCGGGCGCGACGAACTGCACCCTCCGCTTGCCGTCGAGCAGTGTGGTGACGCTCGCCATCAGCCGTTCTCCCCGCGGAACCCGCGGCCCGGACGCGACTTGAGCGACTAGCTGAACCGCAATGTCAGGAATTCGCAGGCCGCTACTTTCGTGGCCTCAGTCTCGAGCGTGCTACGTGGCACACACTCCAGCGAGCGCCCTTCACTCCACTCGTCTCCCCGTACGAGATCACGAACCTCGGTGACCTCGAAGTTGCCGGCGAAGGCGAGCGGGCGCTCCGGCCGCTCCATCCCGACCGAGAGGAGCCCATCGACGACAGCAGCCAGAACGCGAGACGCGTGCTCTGGCTCGTCGGCGAGGAGCGTGAACCCGAGGGCGAAGGGTTCGCCGCGTGCAACACAGCCCCGTCCGACCTCCGGCGCATCGAGCATCAGCCCGTCCGGGAGAACATCCGCCCGGTCCAGGCTTCGCCCGAACGCGGCAGCGAGCAGCGCATAGACGAGCCCCGCCTGATGAACGTGGAGCCGAATGGACTGTCGTGCTGTCAGCACGATTCGCACACGATGGAACGGTGTGCGATCCGCTTCGATCATTGGGGTAATGTACCCTGGATTGGCCGCCTCGGTGGCGACCACGGCCGGGTACGACGACCCCGACGCCTCGCGCCTGGCCGAGCGGCTACGCCGGCACCAGGACGAGCTGTTCACCTTCCTGGACCGTCCCGAGGCGGAGTGGCACAACGACACGGCCGAGCGCCAGATCCGCCCGGTGGTGATCCTGCGGAAGATCGGCCAGCGCAACCGCAGCGGACGCGGGACCGCAATCCGGTCCGTGCGCATGAACGTCTACCGCACCTTCAATCTCCGCGGCCACGACCCCCTCGCCACCATCGCCGACGCCCTCAACGCCTACGCCGCCATGGGAAGTCTCCCGACCCTGCCCTGCGCTGTTGCGAGCATGTGAAGAGGTACGCCGGGCGGCTGGAGAGCCTCGATGAGGGCGTCAGCACCCCGGGGGTGCGGGCGAGGGAGTACCGCTGATCGCTGCGGGTTCCCTACAAAGGGTTTCGCTGAGTCGGCACTGCCTGACCACATGCGACGCTGGCGAGGAACGGTCCCGTGATCATCGCGTGAGCGATCTAGTTCGAACGCCGTCCTCGTGCGAGCGACGTGCAACGCGTCCTGAGCAACGCACCGGCGGCCGGATCGCGGGATCCGGCCGCCGGTACGTTGAAGTCGTGCGAGGAGCCTCTACGGTTGTCCATAGGACTTCCACACCCACATGGTCCCGTTCCACACGCACCCGTAGAAGTTACCGTCCACGCCCTTGACGATCGCGCGGTCACCGCCCCACGCTACGGCCGCGCCCACCTCGTCGATGCTGATACCAAAGGGACGACCGTGATCGAACCAAATCCACTGCCCGCTGACGGAGTCGTAGTACAACTGCAGCAGTGTTCTGGTGTTCCCGCCGGCATGGTCCCAGTCGCCGGTGACGAAGAGTTTCCCGTCTTCGGTCGCGGCCGCGCGCGAATCGATCCGCCAACCGAACGGCGAACCATGGCTGTGCCACTCCCACTTCGTGCCGGTCCACCAGCGCTGCCGCAGCGTTCCGTCGTTGCACGTGACGAACACCTTGTTGGACGGCATGCCCGCCCCGACGAACACGGCCCTGACTTTGAACCATCCCGGCTCCGGGTAATCGTGATCGACCCAGGTCCACCCCTTCCCCGGCTGATCCCACAACTGCAAGAGCTTGCCCGTGCTGCTGGTGACGAAGACGTGCCCGTCGGCCATCACGCACGGCTTTTGCGCATGGACTTTGTCCCTCATCGGATGCGGGAAAGGCGTGCTGACCGCGCTCCACCGGACGAAGTACTCGTGCAGGTTGTTGCTCGACGTCACGAAGACGCGGTTGAGGTACATGATATCGCTCGGCGTACCCGGATTGTCGAACCCCAACTTCGGCAGGAGCATCTGCGGCGTCCCTCCCGGCTGCCAGGAGAGCAGGCGAAGCTGGTTCGACGGGTCTGTCGCTGTGAAGTAGAACCCGCCCGTGAACGAGAGCGACGAAGGCGCCGAGAACTCGAGGTGATCCCCGAACGCACCGTGGTCCTCCCAGCGCCACTGATTGTCGATCCACTCGTGGATCCGGATCTTCTGACCCTCGTCCTCGATGACGAAGAAGTTGCCGTTCGGGGCGACTGCGCCGGGCGCCGACGTTGTCTGGGCCTGAGCCGGCGTGCCGCTCGCAGCGAGCACCGCCGCAGCTGTAACGGTCAGGACCCGGCGAGCCGACCGGCGCCACGCACCGATTGTGACACGTGCCATCTGGAGTCTCCTTTTCTGGGTAGGTCCGATACTCGAACCTCGTACACGGTGGATTGACCCAGCTGGCGGTGATCTATCACCTTGATGGCACGACAGCCGCGACATTCCTACAAAGCGTAACTCTCAGCCCGCCGCCCGGGGCGGGAGCATGGGCGCCCGGAACTCGGCCGCCCGGCCGCACGCCGCGCGGCAAGGCAAGCCGATATCGACGCGGCTACCCGGCCCGGTCGAACTCGACGTAGTACACAAGCCGCCGGCCGCACGCCGCGCAGAAGTCCTTCGAGCGGTCGCTCGCCTCCCCCGAGTACGTCTCGACGTGGCAGCGCACCGGCCCGCGCCCCGCGCCGCAGGCGCGGCAAGGCCGGGAGCGGCGCTCAGCCTTCTCCAACCGCTTGACCCGTGCGCTCAGCCGCATCGTCACCCGTCAGCCCCCAGCTCCGCTGCCCCGAACCCCCCGGCCGGGATGGCCCACGAACGCCCACGATCGCCCACGCCGGGCCCCGTTCACGCCTCCGACCGCTCCCCGCTCACCCCTCGTCCACGGCCCCACGCCCCCACGCCCCGTCACGGCCCGTCCGAGTTCTGTTCGGTGTTGGCCTCGACCGTCCCGTCCGCGTCCACGTCATAATGCCAGCCGGTGCGGTGCCCCAGGCCGTTGTACGTGTACTCCGCCACCACGCCCTGGTCCGACGTGTCCTTCACGAACCGCAGCCGGCCCCACACGTCGTACACATACTCGTACTGCTCGCCGTCGTCGGTCAGGTTGCCGACGGCGTCGTAACTCGGCGACACGTTCTCGTCGTCATAGGCCGTGTCGCCGTCGAGGTCGCGGTCCAGCGCGGTGAGCTCGTTGACCACGTTGAACGTGCCCTCCTCGTCGCGGTCGAACGCGCCCGAGTAGAAGTCGTTGTTGCCGTCCTCATCCAGCCTGTGCAGGTCCCAGTTGCCCGTCTGCGTCAGCGACCACAACTCCCGGAACGAACGGTTCGTGATCGCCGAAATAGAAAAGCGAGAGTTTATATACGCAACCAAATGATCCATGTCGTGAACATGACGATCAGTAGAACTAACGATATCACAACATTCAATGTATCAACGCGCCATTCCGAACCGCCCTGTTGCTCGACGCGCCACATGCTGATCGTGCCAATAGCGAGCAGCACGCCACTGATGCCGCCTACCAACAGAGTTGTTCCAAGAATCCAATAAATACGAGGCATGCTGGAGAAAGTTCGGGGGTAGAAGCTCGTAAAATAACATAGCATCGCCGCCCCCCAGAACCCTATTGTACAGGAGTTGAGCCCAACAACCAAAACTGCGACTCGGCACCTGGCTCCAACCCGCCATTGCCCTACCTGAAAAAGGCGCAATCCGCATTCTGCGCATACAACAGGATCCGGCATATCCACAAGATCGTAGTTACAGCGCGGACATGGCATGCTTCTTGTGGATAGTCCTTGACGACGCAAGCTTGATTCCAATCGAACTGAATGCACGGTCGGCAGCGCTTGTTTCCCGGGAAATCACCACCGCGCTCAATACCGGGTTCAGATTCTGCTCCACACGAAATGGCAGGGTACTTCGATCTGTCTTATTGATAGACGCCATCGCGGCTGCACTTTCCGGCTTGGGTAGCCTTGATGCAATCGTCGACGCAACTTTTGTATTCCTTGCTTTCTATGGTTCCCTCGTCGTCACACGCCCACTGGCAAATGGCTCTTTCCCGGCCAGGCTTAGGCAGACCTTTGTCGCACATCCACGCGAGTCGTGGTTCTGCGCAACGAGCAGTTACCTCATCACAAATCATATTGAAATAAGCACTCCAGTAGCCTCGATTCCAACCCGTTGTGCATATGAAATAACTACGACACAGGTTGAGTACATGCTTCAGCTCGTGAGTAAGCGTGTCGCAGAGTGAGGGTTCGTCTGAGGTGCCAGGATGCTGGGAAGGATCAATGCACACTTCGACAAGACATGGAGGAGGGGGGAACTTGAGAGGAACTACGACTCGACCATAACGCCCGCGGCAGTTGCCGGACTTCCATCTGATACTAACCACGCAGTTATACGTTATTTCGCTCAGAAGAGCCGCGGCAGACGGACAGAATCCCGGCCAGATATCGAATGGCAGATCGGCGGGAGGCAGCCCCCACCTTTCCGGTGGTATAGGATCGCTGAATGCGCGACTCCCACCACCACACGCCGCCCCACATCCTCCTCCACCTCCACCCCCGCCCGGCGTAGTGGCCAAGCCCAGCGGGTCGATGTTCACGACCGGCCTTGCTCCAACGAACGCGTACAGGCTCATCCCATCCACGTAGCCCAGCGGGTCACGTCTCGTCCACCGTCCCAGGCTGGCGTCGTAGACGCGGTGTCGGATGTGGTAGAGGCACGGCTTGGCGCCGCTGAGTTCGGGGGCGAGTTCGTAGCCGGCGTAGCCCTTGCGGTTCGCGCCGCCGGCGCGCGCGTACTCATACGACAGCACGCCGTAGCCCAGGGCGGCGTCCGCGTTGTAGGAGTTGCCGAAGGCGATGAGGTCCTGCGAGTTCAGCGTGCCGTCGAGGTTCCAGTCGGCGAAGGGGTGGGTGCCGCTGCCGGAGTTGTAGAGCGCGACGAACAGGCTCGAATCGTTCGAGTCCAGCACGCCGTCTCCGTTGATGTCGGCCTTGCTGATGCCGAACGGCACGCCGTAGGGGTCGTACCGCACCTGGTGCAGCATGTGGCCGCTGGAGTTGAAGAGCGCCACCACGTCCGCCCGCCAGTTCTGGCAGTAGTACACACGCTCCTCGAGCGTCCCGTCGGCCTCGTCGGGCCAGGGCGTGTTGGCGTCCCGGTCGCGCAGCACCACGGCATCAATGTACGAAC
>JBDIVY010000001.1:0-439567 GCA_039794165.1 Phycisphaerales bacterium | reverse complement strand
CCGCCTCGACGCCAACGCGCCCAACGCCGACCTGACCGCCACGGCACGCGGCGTCTACTACGCGCGCAACAGGCCGTACGGGCCGCACATCGGGCGGTGGATGACGAGCGATCCGAACGGGACGGGGATGGCGGTGGTGAGTCGCGACACCGGAGGCCACCGAGTGGCGGACCTGCTCGGGAACTTCGATGCGCTCGTGCTGTACAGCGACGGGCTGAACGCGTATGCGCATCTCGGATCGAACCCCTTGGTGCGCTCGGACCCGTACGGGCTGGAATTCAGTCTCACGTCGCTGTTCTCGAGCCTCTTGTCCCGCCCGATCGTGGGCAACGTCGCCATGACTGGCGGCAGAATCGCGTTCAGTCTCGTCGACGATGTCCTGATGGGCTATTCAGGAACGTCGATGGGCGCCGGCCTCATTGGCGGCAGCACAATCGTCGGCGCCGGGATAATCGATGATCTATTGTCCGCCGGCTCGCGCGCGTTGCCAACGAACTTCCGGCCCGGGAAACTGGCCGAGCACTTCGAGAAGCATGTCGTTAGGCAGAAGGAGTGGATGCCGCCTTTGGGGTCTCAAGGAGAGTATCTTGCACGGGCACGCGACCTGCTGAGTCGGACGCCGGGCGGAGACATTCTGGAGAAGGTGCGTTCCAATGGTGATGTTCTTCGATACAACAGTAGTTTGAACGAGTTCGCCGCGATGACCAAGGACGGGATCATCAAGACTTTCTTCAGGCCGAAGAGTGGGATGAACTACTGGAACGGGCAGTGAACATTCAGGTGATGACATGAGTGTACCACGATATAAATGTATGTGCTGTGGATACATCACTCTGACAGAGGAGCCGGGAAATTATGATATATGCCCGGTGTGCGGGTGGGAGGACGATCCGGTCCAAGCAAAGGATCCGAACTTTGCGGGAGGCGCAAACGATATGTCACTCCAGCAAGCCAGGAGCAACTACGCGCAGTTCGGGGCGAGCAGCGAGGAAGATCGGGACTATGTGCGTCCCCCTCGGCCTGAGGAAATGCCGCGCCCAGAGGGTCCTTAGAGCAAATCTCCTCGTGTGGCTCACACGCTTGTTCGTGGCCGTTGCGGTCGTGCAGGTGTCGTGGGGCCTGGACCGGCTGGGGAACTGGACGCAGGGGGCGGGTCAGACTGACGGCGGCAACGAGTTCGTGCATGCGAGGTGCCGCGCCGGAGGAACGCGTCAAGTGCTCCAGCGCTTTGGTGGAAGGAGAGTGTGCGGCAGGATGGTCTAGGCAGCCCGGGCGGCGTTCGAGGCGGGGGCAGCCGCGATCGGCTCGGACTTGGTGCGCTCCATCTCGCGGGTGGCGGCGAGGAGGAACTGCTGGTGCGATCCGATGCCCTGTGCGGAACGCTCATCGAAGGTGGCCACGCCGACGGCGAGCGTTGGCAGACTCCTGCGTTGCGCGGCGTCGCGCGGCGAGAGAATGGCGGCTAGGGAATCGGCAGCGTGGAGCGCGGCCAGGCGGGGCATGCCGGGCAGCAGGACGGCGAAATCGTCGCGCGCCAGCCGGGCGATGGTGCAGCCGAGATGAGAGAACTCGCGGCGCAGGACGGCTGCCGCATTCAGGATGGCTTCGTCGGCGGCGACCTGCCCCTCGGCCTTGGCGATCGCGTCGAGGCCGCCGAGGGAGAGCCGAACGAGCGAGAGCACCCGCGGTTGGCTGACCGCCTGCTCGAAGGCCTGGCGAAGCGACCGCTCGAATGCCTCTGGACACTGGACGCCGGTGAGCGGATCGAACTCGTACTCGTCGCCGGGCCTTGCGGCTGTCGGCTCGGGATCGGCACGGGCGCACGTGTTCACGGCTGTGAGTTCGGCGAGGCGCGTTCCGGCGTGGGCAAGGATGGACTCGGCGGTCGGCAGATCGCCCGTGCTGAGGTTCAGCAGGCGACCGAGCTCGATGGCGGACTGAGTGACCTTCGGCAGGACGGCGTCTACGCGGGAAGGCTCCAGCCTGAACCATTCGCGCGCCCGCTGGTACAGGCGACGCAGCGCGGGAACCGCGTCGGCATCGGTGATCGTGTCGTGGAACAGATTCCCCAGCGCGACGCAGCGGATAAGTTCGCAGCAGGCCTTGGGCGCCGCGGTTGGTCGCTCGTGGTACTTGATGGGGAGGACGAGTTCGTCGGGGAGACGCCAGCGTTGAGCGAGCATCGCACCGATGTCGGGGTGCTGCGTGTCGAGCGCCGCGAGCTCGTGCTTGACGAGTTGACGGTGGTCCGTGCCCGCCGCCTCGAGGACACGAAGGTAGTCCGCCCCGAGCGTGCGGTAGAGGGCGATCATGCCGACGTCCTGGAGCAGTCCGCCGAGGAATGCCTCGTCGGCCTGGCGGCTTCCGAGTTCGTCAGCGACAATGCGTGCTGCGGCGGCGGTAACGAGGCCTCTCCGCCAGTAGCCGACGTAGTCGAAGCGCGGGTCCGCGTCGTCGTGGACGGTTGAAACGAGCGAGAACCCGATGGCAAGGCTCTTGACGGGTCCAAGACCCATGAGCACCAGCGCACGGGGGATCGACCCGCACCGCTGGCGCAGGCCGTAGAGCGGCGAGTTGACGGTTCGGAGCACCTTCGCCGACAGACCCTGATCTTTCTCGATCACCTCGGCTACGTCGTCGAGTGAAACGTCCGCGTCGGCGGTGAGTTGGAGGATGCGCACCGCCACCGTGGGCAGGGTGGGCAGCGTCGGACACGCGAGGATCTGATCTAGGAGTTGCTGGTTCACGGCGACCTTCCACCCGGAATGGGCGGCCGGATCGCGTCGCAGCATCCGTGCCGCACTCGGAGTATCGGCCCCCCCCGCCCGAGCCTTTACTTGCTGGCGTTCGCGCGGGGCGAGGCGGGTGGAGCGTCCGTGAGGGGACGCCCGCCGAAGGTCCAGCGAACCGTTGGCAGTTCGCGTCCGAGAATCTCTCGGAGATAGGCCGCGAGGAGTCGATTCGCGCGATCGAGGGATGCGTCGTCGTCGCCGATCGGCTGTCGCGCATCGAGGCGGCGGAGGAGTTGGACGGTGGGCGCCCGCACTTTCCAGAGCGGGGCGGAATGGGTGTTATCCCCCTCGTCGTTCTTGAGCATCACAAGCCCGCCGCCGCGGGGACTGAAGCCGTAGACCGCCCGAGCCTGTTCTCTCTCACCATGGCCGAGCACAGGCTTGTAGCCGGTCTCGACGAGCGTTGCCCACTGGAAGCGGAGGATTGCAACCGCCGGCGCGTCGCCGAGCGAGCGGAGCGAGGCGAGCAGGGCGTCGAACAGCGCGGGGTGCGGTTCCTCATCGGTGATCGCGTGGCAGACGAGGTCCGCGAGGTACATGCCGGCGTGAAAGGTGGAGAGGGAGCGACGGAGTGCGGGGAAGGTCTCCTGGAGATCCCATGCCGTGAGCATGGCGAGCGAGCCGGAGGGCTTGACGATGGCGACGACTTCGCCGCGGGTAAGGAGTTCGAGGCCGCCGGAATAGGGGGCCTTCTCCCGGCGTGAGCCCTTGGCGATGCCACGGACCAGGCCGTGCTCGCGGGTGAAGAGGGATACGGTCTGGCTCGTCTCGGACCAGTCCCAATGTCGGACGCACACGGCCTGGTCGCGGACGGTCGGCACGCGGGAGGGTACGCGGGGCGGGGCCGGCCGATTCCCTCGCAGCGGACGGGACGGGACGGGCCGATCGGTGTATGGTGCCCGGCCATGCGGTTCGACCTTGTGGATGCCGTGCTCGACCGGGGACCGGATCGGATCGTCACGCTCAAGCAGGTGAGCGCGGCGGAGGAGTACCTCGCCGACCACTTCCCGACGTTCCCGGTCCTGCCGGGGGTGCTGATGCTGGAGGCGATGGTCCAGGCGGCGCGACTCCTGGCATCGGAGGAGGCCCGCGAGCCGCTCGTGCTCGGGAGCGTGCGTGCCCTGAAGTACGGCCGGATCGTGCAGCCGGGAGACTCCCTCCGGGTCGAGGTCGCGTGGACAGCACGGAACGAAGGCGGCTCGGCCGAGTTCAAGGGTGAGGCACGCGTAATCGGGCCGGACCGGGTCGAGCGGGGGGTGGCGGCCTCCGGGCGGTTCACGCTGCGGGCGGTTCGGTCTGCCTCCGCTGCGGTGGGCGGGGCGTCCCGTCTCGTGTAGCATGGCGGCCCATGCCGGGGGAATCGCCCGAGAGCCCGAGGGAGCATGATGACGCGAGATGAGATATTCGAGAAGGTCCGCGAGGTGCTGGTCAGCGCCCTGGCGGTCGATGAGGACGAGGTGACGCCCGACGCCGTCCTGACGGCGGACCTGGGAGCGGAATCGATCGACTTCCTGGACATCGTGTTCAAACTCGAACAGGCGTTCGGGTTCAAGATCGGGCAGGGGGAGTTGTTCCCGGACAACGTGGCGCAGGATCCGGAGTACGTGCAGGGCGGGAAGGTCACACCGAAGGGGATCGCGGCGTTGAAGGAGCGTCTGCCGCACGCGGACTTCGCGTCGCTGGAGGCCGATCCGAGAGTCGAGCGCGTCGGCGAGATCTTCACGGTGGAGGCGGTGGTGCGGTTCTGCGAGCGGAAACTGGCGGGCTGAGACGCGGAGCGGGCGATGCGCTGGATGTGGATCGACCGCGTGGTTGAACTTCTGCCCCGCGAGCGGCTGGTCTCGGTCAAGAGCGTGACGGCGGCCGAGGAGCACCTGTACGACCACTTTCCCGCGGCGCGACTGGCGGACGGATCGGTGCGGGAGGCGATGCCGATCATGCCCGCGTCGCTCATCGTTGAGGGGATGGCGCAGTCGGCGGGCATCCTCGTCGGGCACGCGGAGGGGTTCCGCGAGAAGGTGGTGCTCGCGAAGGTCTCGCGGGCCGAACTGGAGCGCGACGCGATCCCGGGCATGACGCTGCGTTACGCCGCGGAGTTGCGGAGCATCGGGGCGCAAGGGGCGAGCACCGAGGG
Organism: Phycisphaerales bacterium; assembly: GCA_039794165.1. GTDB lineage: Bacteria > Planctomycetota > Phycisphaerae > Phycisphaerales > UBA1924 > CAADGN01. The sequence goes on along the minus strand of JBDIVY010000001.1, from coordinate 434,641 downwards.
TACGGTCGAGTTGCTCGACCACGCCCGCCCGGACGAGGGGTTTGTGCGGATCGGGCGGATCGACCTGATGTTCAGCCACCTGGACCGGAACATGGCCGGGATGGCGTTCCCGGAGCACAACTTCGTGTTCAGCGAGTCCTTCCGCACGCTGCTCAAGACGAGCGGGATCGACTGCCCGTTCTGAATCAGCCGTGGAAGAGTTCGTCCGTCCAGTGATCGAAGAACAGGGCGAGTTGGGCGAAGGCAGCGACGACCGGAAGGGCGTTGAGGCCGATGGCGATGCTCGCGATGGACCGGCCCACGGGCGGTCGTCTGCGCCCCACGTACTCGCAGATCACGAGTACCAGAGCGATGACGCTGAACTTGAGCAGGATCAGCCCCGACAGCCCGGCGTGCCTGAGCGCTCGGTCGGCGATGGCGTTCACCTCCGTGCCGCCCACTCCGAGCACGACCCACGTCATCATCACGTCGAGAGATCCCGCGAAGACGATCCAGCCGTAGGCGTCGGGGTAGAGGACGGGCTGCGGGGCGGGGCGCATGGTCGGCCTCCTCGTCGCGGCACGCTCAGCGGTCGAGCGACTCGCGGACGAGACGGCCGAAGAGCGCCAGTGGAGCGGGATGGCCTGTCCATGCCGTGAACTGGGCCGCCGCCTGGCGGACGAACATCTCCACGCCGTCGATCGCTCGCCAGCCGACCTCGCGAGCGTCGTTCAGGAGTGCTGTTCGCACGGGGTTGTAGACGGTTTCCATCACGACCGTCTGCGGGCCGCACGGGTCGGTCGGGCGGGAGGCGAGTTCGCGCACCGGGAGCGGTGATCCGCCCGGGTCCGGGCCGCCCTTCATGCCGACGGGCGTGCAGTTGACGAAGGCGTGCGCGCGTGCGTGCTGCAGGGCGGCCCAGTCGTCTGCGGACGCTCGCACGCCGGAAGCAATGATGGCCTGAGCGAGATGGTCGGCGCGATCACGCGAGCGGTTGTAGACGATGATCTCAGCGCCGCGCGTCGCGAGCGCGAACGCGATCGCCCGCGCGACGCCGCCCGCGCCGAGGATGGCCACTCTCAGGCCCGCGATCTCGCCGAGGGCTTCCTGAAGACAGGCAACGGCTGCTGGCGCGTCAGTGTTTGCGACGGCCATGCCGGCGATCGCGCCATTCGCCGATCGCTCCACAACGATCGTGTTGGCCGCGCCGCAGGCCGCGGTGTCGGCGTCGGTCGGCCATCCCAGCTCCGCGGCGAGCCGGGCGAGGTTCTCCTTGTGCGGGATGGTCACGCTCGCGCCGCGGAAGTGCAGTCGCGGATGATGGATGAGTTCGAGCATCGTGGCCTTGAAGGACTCGTAGGAGCCGTCGCTGCCCTGCTCGGCCGCGGCGATGGGCAAGGGCAGGTAGACGCCGTCGTGCCCGACGGCCTCGAAGCCGGCGTTGTGCACGAGCGGCGAGAGCGAGTGGCCGACGGGCCACCCGACGATGCCGTAGACGCCCGTCGAGGCGGTGATCGAGCGAAAGCGGTAGAGGTCGAGGAGTTCGCGGATGGTCGGCTGGCCGGGCGCGGTCGCCCCCTGCGGGTGGAGGCTGGCGAAGGTGAGGAAGCCGCCGAACTTCGGGGCGAGGACGCGGCTCATCAGGCCGAACTCGCCGATGCCGAGGGCGATCGTCGGGCGGTCGCGCTCGGCGAGGAGGTCGAAGAGTTCCAGATTGTCGCGCAGCGAGCGGGCGCGGAAGGCGACCTTGTGGACGGCCGCGGCCGGCTCGCCCCGCATCGCGGCGAGGCGGCGGGAGAGATCGGCGGATCGACCGTCGAAGTCGTGCATGGAGAGGATCAGGCGCGTGGGCACCGGGCGCGCCTGCTTCGGGTGATCGACGGCGAGGTTGACCTTCTGTCGCAGGTTCGCGGAGCGCGTGTATGCGGCGAGTTCGGCGTCGAGGTACGCGGGCGGCGCGTCGCTCGTGCCGAGACGCTCGAAGAGGGCGACGCGGGCGTCCTCGGGGCCGTCATAGTGGCCGCCTTCCCACGTGGGGCGGCAGGTGATGATGCAGGGCAGTGGAGAGTCCGCGGCGAGGCGGAGGATCGCTTGTGTCTCCGATTCGTCGCCGGAACCGGAGAAGCAGGCATCGACGCGGTACTCGACGATGTCCGCGCCATGGTCGCGTGCGAGCGCGGCATCGGCAAGAGCCGCTTCGGCATCGTGGACGAGGATGGGGACGCAGAGGAAGGTGGACACCTGTGGAGTGTAGAGGGCCAAGGCGGGACGCCCGCCCCACCGTCCGAGGCGATCAGCAGCCGGCAACGAAGGCGTTGAGGAAGGCCACGAAGTCGAGGGTGTTGACGACGGTATCGCCGTTGAAGTCCGCGGCCCCGTCCTGCGCGACGAAGGCGTTGAGGAAGGCCACGAAGTCCAGCGTGTTGACGACGGTGTCGCCGTTGAAATCCGCGGGACACGCGGACTGCACGCCCGTGGCGGCGAAGGTGAAGGTGCCGTTCAGGGCCGACGACACGGTGTCGAGCGTGAGGTTGAGGAGCAGGTGGGCCGTGTATCCCGGTGGCAGAATGGTCGGAAGGTCCAACGGGAACTCGGGCAGTTCGAGGCTGGGTTCCTGCGAGTCGTCGAACTCGATCGTCTGCGTTGCGGCGACCGATACAACGTCGCCCGCGACGGAGATCGTGCCCGCGAGCGTGACGGCGAAGGGGAGGTCTTCGACCGGGTACGGCGTGCCGAGGAGTTCGAACTCGGCGTTCAGGACGGCGGGAATGACGACGGCAAAGTCGTACTCGCCGGGCGCGGTCTCGGTCAGCACGCCGAGCCCGGCGTCCTCAGTCTGAACCACGACCATCGACGTGATCGAGAGGTCACCCAGCGGCAGTTCGATCGGCACGCCGATGTAGGTCGAGTCCGGATTGCGCGTTCGGAAGGACTCGGGGAAGAAGGAGATGGTGGCGGGGATGGCGGCTGGGCCATCGGCGAGGAAGTCGGCGGAGAACCCGCTGATGACGAGCGTCGCGCCGTCGGCGTCGAGGTACAGACCGAAGCCGCCGGAGGTCGCGGTGTCGAGCGGGCCGGCGAGTTCGAGGCCCAACTGCACCGGCACGGGCACGTTCTCGGTTGCCCCGAACGACCCCCACAGCCCGGGTTTCGTACGCGTGCCTTCGGGGTTGGTGTCGGGCTCGTAGTTCCCGATCAGCGAGCCGCTGGTGTCGGCCTCGAACGATGTCGAGCCGACAAGGCCGCTCGCGGACTGATCGATCGCCACGACGTAGTTCTGCGCGAACGAGGCGGATGCGAGGGCAACGGACACCGCGAGGGCGGCGAACGAACGGATCGACGGCATGGGCGACTCTCCTGTGACCCGCACAGGATACGCGAACAGCCGCTCCCGGCACAAGATGCGGGCACAACTTCGGCGTGCGGCGGCCCATAACCACCGAACGGACGCCGCGTGCGGCGTTCAGAGGGCCGCCAGCCGTTCGGCCGTCCGCACCTCGAGAAGGGCGGCGAAGAGCGGGGCCAGGTCGCCGGCGAGGGCATCGCGGAGGTTGAACTTCTGGTCGAGGCGCTGGTCGGCGACGATGTTGTCCTGATACCGGTAGACGCGGATTTTTTCGGATCGCTCGCCCGCGCCGATCTGGCCGCGACGCTCCGCGGACCGCTCGGCCTCGACGCGCCGGCGTTCGATCTCGTGGACGCGCGCCGCGAGCAGCCGCCGTGCCCGCTCGCGGTTCTGGTGCTGGCTCTTGGACTCCTGCATCCGGACTTCGACGCCCGTGGGCACGTGGACGAGGTGAACAGCCGTGGCGACCTTGTTCACGTTCTGCCCGCCGGGGCCTTGGGCGGTCGTCACGTGTTCCTGCACCTCGCGTGCCCAGTCGATCTTCACCTCCACGTCCTCCGGCTCGGGGAGGACGGCGACGGTCGCCGTCGAGGTGTGGATGCGACCCTGGCTCTCGGTCGCGGGCACCCGCTTCACGGAGTGGACACCCGCCTCGAACGAGAGTTCGGACCACACTCCCTCACCCCGGACGTTGACGACCGCGGAGCGCACCCCCCCCACCGACGGATCGACGGCAAGGTCGAGCGGCTCGAAGGCCCAGCCGCGTCGCTGGGCGTACTTCTCGTACATCGCAAGCAGGTCGCGTGCCCAGAGGCCCGCCTCGTCGCCCCCCGTGCCGGCACGGACCTCGAGCATGACCGACCCGACACGCCGGTCCTCCGCACCGACGAGGAGGGTCTTCACCCGGTCGGCCAGCGCGACGGCCTCGGCTTCGACGAGCGGCAGTTCCTCTTCGGCGATGGCGGCCAGTTCCGCATCACCGGCCTCGATCGCGTGGCGCAGATCGGCGGCCTCGGCGCGGAGCGTCTGCCAGCGGCGGTACGCCTCGACCGTGGGCGCGAGCGCGGCCCGGCGCATCGACAGGTCGCGTGCGGCACGGTGGTCCGCGGAGACGCTCGGATCGACGAGTTCTCGCGCAATCCCCTCGTACTCCGCGTCCATCGCGTCGAGCCGAGCGATGATGGCTTCCGATAGGACATCGGGTCCGGGCATCGCGCCCACGATAGCCTCCGTGGCGGCGAGGATCGTGCTCCCATGAAACGACGGGGCATCGATCCGCAATAATCCGGCAACCCGGCGGACGCAGGCCGGGGGCGAAAGGGGTGGTCGTGACCGATGCCATCGTGATGCGGGGCGTGAGCAAGTCGTTCGGCCCGAAGCAGGCCGTGATCGACATGAACCTGACCGTGCCGCGGGGCGCGCTCTACGGGTTCATCGGGCCGAACGGGGCGGGCAAGACCACGACCATCCGGATGGTCATGGCCATCCTCTTCCCCGACGCCGGCCAGTTGTCCGTACTCGGAAGACCCTCCGCGGTCGAGAGCAAGGACCGCATCGGCTATCTCCCCGAGGAACGCGGCGTCTACAAGAAGATGAAGGTCGGGGCGTTTCTGCGGCACATGGGTCGGCTCAAGGGCGTGCCGGGGCGCGGGCTTGACGCCAAGGTGCGGGCGTGGCTGGAGCGGATGGACCTTGCCGACTGCGAACGCAAGAAGTGCGAGGAACTCTCCAAGGGCATGCAGCAGAAGGTGCAGTTCATCTCGGCGGTGCTGCACGATCCGGAACTGCTGATTCTCGACGAGCCGTTCAGCGGGCTGGACCCGGTGAACACGCGGCTGCTGCGCGACCTGATCCGCGAGCAGCACGCGGCGGGGCGGACCGTGATCTTTTCGACGCACGTCATGCCGCAGGCGGAGCAGATCTGCGAGCACATCGTGATGATCAACAAGGGGCGGAAGGTGCTTGACGCGAGCCTGCCCGAGATCAAGGCCAGATTCGACCCCCACACGCTGCTGGTCGAGCCGCTGGACGGCTCGGCCGAGGGGGTGCTGGCGGGCGTCGACGGCGTGCGATCGGTCTCCCGCGTGGACGGGGCGCTGGAGGTCGCGCTGGAGCACGGGCACGACCCGCACGCGGCGATCCGGGCGATCGTCGAGGCCACGCCGGTGTCGCGGATCGAGTTGCGCCGGCCCACGCTGGAGGACGTGTTCATCGAGATCGTGCAGGGGTCGGCGGCGGTGGGCGACGAGGCCTCGCTGCGGGCGGAGTTGCGGGGCGAGGCGGAGGCCGTCGCTGCCGGGGAGGGCGACCGATGAATCGCGTGCTCGCGGTGGCGTGGCGGGAGTTCGTGTCGACCGCGCTGACGAAGGGGTTCATCATCGGGGCGGTGGTGGTGCCGCTGGCGTTCATCGCGATGATCCCGGTCATCGTGATGCTGACGATGGCGGCGAAGGGGCCGACGGTCGAGGGTGAGATCGCGGTCCTGGACCGTTCAGGCTCGCTTATGGACGCGGTGGAACGGGAACTCTCCACCGAGGCGATCTCGAAGCGGAGAAACCGGTCGGCGAAGGCCGCCGCGGAGCAGATGGACCAACTCAACCCGATCGGCCCGGGTGCGGCTCCGGCAGGCTCGACGGAAGCCGCCCTGGCGGCCGCGCTCGGCGAGGCCCCGACGTTTCAGGTCGTGGCCCTCCCCTCGGACGCGGACGTCGAGGCGGAGAAGACTCGGCTCAGCCCGTCGGGTGGCGACGAGCAACGCCTGGCGGTCGCCGTCATCGCCCCGGACGCCATCGTCCGATCGCCCGAGGCCGAGGCCTTCGGCGGGTACGAGTTGTTCGTGCGGCCGAAACTCGACGATCGGGTCATCGGCGACATCCGCGCCGGACTGGCCGCGGCGATCCTGCGGGAGCGATACCGCGTGAACGGATACTCGCCGGAGGAGATTCAACGCCTCACGAGCATCGCCGCGTCGGAGACAAGAGAGATTACGGCCACGGGTGAACGCTCTTCGACGGAAGGGCTGACGGCGATGCTCCCGTTCGGGTTCATTCTGCTGCTGATGATCTCGGCGATGGTTGGCGGGCAGTACCTGCTGACGACGACGGTCGAGGAGAAATCGAGCCGCGTCGTCGAGGTGCTGCTGAGCGCGGTCTCGCCGATGCAGCTGATGACGGGAAAGATTCTCGGGCAGATGGGCGTTGGGTTCGTGCTGCTGTTCGTGTACACGGGTCTGGGCACGGGGGCGTTGGCGGCGTTCGGGCTGATGGACCTGATCGGGCCGGTCAAACTGCTGTACCTGTTCGTCTTCTTCGTGCTGGCGTACCTGATGCTGGCGTCGTTCATGGCGGCGGTCGGAAGCGCGGTGAACGAGCTGCGCGAGGCGCAGTCGCTCATGGGGCCGGTGATGATCGTGGTGATGCTGCCGTACATCCTCTGGCTGCCGATCACGCGCGATCCGAACTCGACGCTGTCGGTCGTGCTGAGCCTCGTCCCGCCGATGAGCCCGTTCGCCATGGTCATGCGCCTGACGAGCACGCAGGCGGACGTGATCCCGACGTGGCAGGTTCTGCTGTCCATCGGCGTGAGCGCGATCGGCGCATACCTGTCGATCTGGGCCGCGGCCAAGGTCTTCCGAGTCGGGCTGCTCATGTTCGGCAAGCCGCCGAACTTCAGGACGCTCATCCGCTGGGTACGGATGGCTTGAGGGAAGGCCGAAGGCCGAAGGAGAAAGGCCGGAGGCGTTTCCAATCGGAGCAACTGTTCGTTCCGTATGTCCACTGTCAACTGTCCAATGTCCACTGTCGCCATGCTCTCCCGCCATGACCTCTACGAACTCTGCGTCCAGTCCCCGCGCCACGCGGTGCCGCTGCTGCGCGTGGTGCATGGGGGCGAGCCGCGGGTGCTGGGCGAAGACTTCGCCGGCACGGCCGCGCTCTCGCACCTGTGGGTCGAGCGGGTCGAGGGCGGGCGCGCGATCGCCGTGGACCTCGACGCCGAGACGCTGCACGTGCGGCCGGACGATCCGCGGGTGCTGAAACTCGTCGGCGACGTGCGCACGGCGACTCGCCCGGGCGAGCACGACGCCGACGTCATCTTCGTCGGCAACTTCTCGATCGGCGAACTGCACACGCGCGACGAACTGCTGGCCTACCTGCGCCACGCCCGCTCACGCCTGCGGCCCGGCGGCGTATTCGTCTGCGACACCTACGGCGGCGAGACGGCCTTCCTCGTCGGCAGCGTGGAACGCGACCACTGGACCGAGGACGGCCGGCGCGTGCGCTACACCTGGGAGCAGCGCGAGGCCGACCCGCTGACCGGGATGGTCGTCAACGCCCTGCACTTCCGCGTGGACCGCGCGGGCGAGGTCGAGCAGACCATGCACGACGCGTTCGTCTACCGCTGGCGACTGTGGAGCGTGCCCGAACTTCGCGACGCGATGCGCGAGGCGGGCTTCGCGAGCACCGAGGTCCACGACCACGTCCCCGACGCCGTGGACGACGAGGGCAACGTCTACGCGACGCCCCTCCAGAGCGGCGACGAGGTGGACGCGAGTTTCATCGTGCTGGTCGTGGGGCACACGCGATGGATCACGGAGCAAACGGAGCACGACGCGCAAGCGAGTGCCGGCCCTCGACCCCACGGTAGACTCACCCTCGGCGATGTCCGACCTCCAGCCCGAAAGCCCGAAGCGGACCATCCACCCGCTCCTCTGCGGCAGTTGCGGCTACGACCTCACCGGGCTGCGCATCGACATGCCCTGCCCTGAATGCGGCCGGCCCATCATGCAGGGACGCGACCTGCGCGGGCCGAGCGGGCGCGCCTGGCTTTCGATGGTTGTGACCGTGCTTGCCGCGGCCCTGATGCCTTGCACGTTCGGCATCGGATCGTTCGTGGTCGGAATCGTTGCGATCGTGCTCGCGGTAAAGGCGGACGAGCGTGCGCGGATCGGACTGGCGCCGCTGTCGGACATCGGCATGTGCATGGCCACCGTCACGATGGCCACGCTCGTCGTGATTGCGAGTGTCTTGTTGCTGCTCTACATCATTGCCGTCATGCACTGGTGACGCCCGTCGTGCCCACGGATCGGTGCCGTCGGGTCGAAACCGGACGGAAGTCGGCACTCGCTTGCGCTTCGTGCTCCGCTTCGGCGTGCCGCCCAAAAAGGCCGCTGGCCTCCGCTTTCGCGGAGGCCAGCGCCGAACGGTCCCGCGTGGCTGGTAAGCCGAGTTCTGTGCCCGTCGGCGGTTCGCGCGTGCCTTGACGGGGGCTTGTGCGCGCCTGCCGCGGGCCGCGGCCATTTCTCTTGCCGCGCCGTTGCCGGCGCGATCCGGGCCAGATGGCCCGAGCGCCCGACCCGTTCCCTGCCGCCCGAGCCGGGCGTCCCCTTTCGGGGCGGGAACTGCATGGGCTTGCACGCGGTGGGGTTTGCCGTGCCCCGGGCGTCGCCGTCCGGGCGGTGCGCTCTTACCGCACCGTTTCACCCTTGCCTGTGCCGCGATCCGCCACGGAGTGGCGGGGTACCCGGCCATCGGCGGTCTGTTTTCTGTGGCACTGTCCCTCGCCCCGGACCGTGGGGCGGGTGGGTGTTGCCCACCACCGTGCTCTGCCGTGCTCGGACTTTCCTCGGACGCGCCTCCCGGCGGGTCCGCGGCCGCGTCGCCACGCTTGCACACATTCTACGCCGCACGGTTCGCCGCCGCGTCCGGTACGATGCACGAGCCATGAGCGAACCTGCGCGGGTGGTGGCGTGGCTTGAGGAACACCAGGCGTCGCTGGTCGGCCGCATTGTCGAGGCGGCGGGGCTGCGGCTGGTCGGGGCCGGGTCGCCGGGGCGGGGACGTGCCGGGGCCGCTGCGGCCGCCTTGGGCGTCGGTGCGCTCGACGACCTGCGGGCCGCGCTCGCGGAAGCCGACTGCGACCTCGTGCTGCTGGCGTCGCCCGGTGAGTTCGGGGCTTCATCGGCCGATCTCGCGCCGATGGTCGCGGCCCGCGGGCGGGGCGTGCGGATCGCCTCGCTCGAGCCGATCCCCGCGACGGCGATCGAACTCACCGGGGGGGGCTGGACCCGCGGCAACCCGAGGCCGATCGACGCAGTGCGGTTCTGCCCGCTGGCACGCACCTCGCGTTCGTTCAGAGACGCGGCGGACGTGCTCCAGATGTTCGGCTCCGTGCGCACGCTCGCGGTCGAAACCTGCTGCACGCCGGCGGAGGGGTCGCTCGGGGCGCGCCTCTTCGCGGCGATGGAACTGGTGCACTGGCTGATGGGCGAGCCGGAGGCCATCGACGCGGCCTTCGCCGGGCCGGCCCAGGGGCCGGGCGTGCATGCGCTGCCGAGCGAGACACTCCGCGACCTGCACGGCGACCTGACCGCGAACCTCCGCTACGCCGACGGGCGAGCCGCATGCGTGCTCGCAAGCGACCAGAGCGGGCGGTGGTCGCGGACGGCGACGCTGCTGGGGCCGAACGGGCGGCTGCGCGTCTTCGAGGACGGGTTCGAGTGGGTCAGCCGCACGGGCGAGAAGGTGGACCAGGCGCGCCGGACGAAGCAGCGCGGCGAAGAGCCGGCGCCGCACGCGGTCGAGGCGATCGCGGAGAGCCTGTCGCGGCTGATGGACCCCTCGGCGGGCGACGAAGGGCCGCTCGACCACGAGTCGATCCTCTGCATGAGCCAGGCCGCCCTGCTGAGCGCGCGCACGGCCAACGGCGAAAGCCCGGCGACCATCCGGCGGATGGTGTCGGTGCAGTAACGGGCAGCCCGACGGTGAGTACCCCGCCACTCCGCGGCGGGCGTCAGACCAGCAGCGACCGCCCCGTCATCTCCGGCGGCTGCGCGAGGCCCATCATGTCGAGCGCGGTCGGCACGACGTCCGCGAGCCGACCGCGACTCGCCCGCGTGGTCGCGTCGAACCAGCCGGAGGGATCGGCGTCGCCACGCAGCGTGCGGGAGCGCAACGGCTCCCCCACCACGATGAGCGGCACGTCGTATGTGGTGTGCGCGGTGTGGGGCGAGTCGGCCTCTGGATCCCACATCTGCTCGGCGTTGCCGTGGTCGGCTGTGACAATGAGCGAGCCGCCTCGGGCGAGCGCGGCCTCGACGATCGCGCCGACGCACTCGTCCACGACCTCGCACGCCCGCACGGCGGCGTCGAGGCTGCCCGTGTGCCCCACCATGTCCCCGTTGGCGAAGTTGACGACGATGAACGGCTCGCAGTCGGGCGCGGCGAGGCGGCGCAGGACCGCGTCGCGCACGCCCGGGGCCGACATCTCGGGTCGCTGGTCGTAGGTCTTCACGTCCGTCGGGCTTTGGATGATCTCGCGGCGCTCACCGGGGAACGGCTCGTCGCGGTAGTCGTTGAAGAAGAAGGTGACGTGCGGGTACTTCTCGGTCTCCGCGCAGCGGAACTGCGACACGCCGAGCGAGGCGAGGTACTCGCCCGCGACGTTGACCAGGCGCGGCGGCTTGGGGAAGGCAACCTTCGCGTGGCGGGCGAGGGCCTCGGAATAGGCGGTCATCATGACGAAGTCGGTGTCGAGTCGCGGGCCGCGCTCGAAGCCCCTCACGCCGGTGTCCGGAGAGGGCTTCACAGCACGCCACTCATCGTCGGGCAGAACGAACGCGCTGACGAGTTCGCGGGGGCGATCGCCGCGGTAGTTGTAGAAAATGACGGCGTCGCCCGATGCGATGCGCGATCCGCAGAGCGACTCGGGTGACTCCCCCACCATCGTCGGAGGGACGAACTCGTCGCCGAGTTGCTTGGGGGCTTCCGGGTTGTCGTAGGCGGCGCGGACGGCGTCGGCGGCGGATCGCGCCGTTCGCACGCCGTGCGCTGCGATGTCCCGCCCTGTGAGGCAGGCCCACGCGCGATGGACGCGCTCCCAGCGGTGGTCGCGGTCCATCGCCCAGAACCGGCCGATGACGGACGCGACCCGGCTGACAGCGTGTGTGCGCAGGCTCTGCTCGACGCGCTCGACGAAGGCCGCGCCCGTGTACGGCCCCGTGTCGCGGCCGTCGGTGAAGAGGTGGACGAAGACGCGGCCTTGGCCGAGTCGTGCGCAGAGGGCGAGGAGCGCGTCGAGATGCTCCAGCAGGCCGTGGACCCCCGCGTCGGAGCAGATGCCCATGAGGTGAACGGCGCGGCCGCGCTGCTTCGCACCGCGCACCGCGTCGGCAAGCGCCGCGTTGCTCTCGAGGCCGGCGCGACAGGCCTTGGTGATCCGCACCGCCTCCTGGTCGACGATGCGGCCGGCGCCGATGTTCTGGTGCCCGACTTCGCTGTTGCCCATCGTGCCCTCGGGCAGGCCGACGTCCTCGCCGCTGGTCTTGATGAGCGTGTTCGGCCACTCCTCAATCAGCCGATCGGCGACGGGAGTCTTGGCGAGGCGAACGGCGTTGAAGGGGTCGTGAGAAGGGTTGGGGTTCGTTCCCCAGCCGTCGCGGATCACGAGGACGAGGGGCACGTTCCGGGGTGTCTGTCGCGGCATGGTCGGAGTCTATGGGTGCGGGCCGTGCCGATTGCCGATACGCTGCAATGCAATCACGGAGATCGATCCATGACCACCCCCCACATCGACCGTAGGATCGGCGCCCGGCCGATCGCCATCTGCGTGCTTGCCGCCGTGTGCGCCTCCGGCGGCGGCTGCGTGTCCCCGTCGGGCGACTGGGTCTATCGAAAGACGGGTATCGATCTCAGCCCGGAAGCGTTCGAACAGGCTGCAGAGGACATCGGCCATGCACTCGAGGCCGTCGTCGTGGTGGCGCTCTGGTTTGCGTACGGCATCGCTGCCTGCAACTCCGGCGTCAGTTGGAGCGTGTCCGACGGCTCCTTGCGCATCGGCGAAACACCCGCTCACTCGTACTCCTCCTTCTACGTGGTTGACTCCTGGCGCTGGGACTCGACGCCCTGGCGGTCGTGGCGATCCGATCCCGAGTGAACGGGCCGCTCACGGCTCCCAGCCGGGGTCGTCCTTGCGAGCGGCGGCGTCTGACCAACGGCGGCGGTCCGTGAGTTCGTCGGGCGCGAAGCGCTCGGCGTGGCCGTCAAAGAGCGCGGCGACGACTCGGTTGTTGTAGCGGGCGTCGAGGTACCCGAACGCCTGGGGCTTCGCGGAGGGCGAGTAGATCGCCCCGCGCGGCGGGGGCTCGACACGGTGGAAGCCGGGAATGACAGTGTCGCCCGAGCCGGGTCCTCGGGCGGACGCGAACACCACGAGGTACTCGGGACGCAGGGGCTGGTCGCCGCGACGGACCGGGTTCGTCGCGCGGAAGGTCTGCGGTGGATCGGCGTAGTTGCCGCCCACGTGCTGCACGTTCAGGCCGAACGAGGGGTAGACGCTCATGCGGTAGGCCCACTCGAAGTGGCCGTTGTCCATGGCGTGGATGCGGGCGCGATCGCGTGCGAACTCGGCCTCTTCGCCGACGATCGTCGTGCCGAGCATGGCGTGGTCGAACCACGGGGCGAGCCTGTAGACCCACCGCTGGGCGATGAGCGCGCCCCACTCGTTGCCGTACTCGTCGGTCACGCTGGCGTCGGTCGTGATGGGGAGATAGCCGGGGATCAGTTCGCCGCGGTGGTCATTGGCGTAGAGCGTCCACGCCGCGGCGAGCGAGCGCGAGGCGACAGCGGAACGGAGGGCGCGGGCCTCGTCCCGCGCGCGGGCGAGGCCGGGCAGGAGCAGCCCGAGCAGCATCGCCACCACGGCGATGACGACGAGGAGTTCGACGAGCGAGAACGCACGCCGCCCGGTCGCCACGGACCACCCCCAGGCTCAGCAGCCGGCGACGAAAGCGTTAAGGAACGCGACGAAGTCCAGCGTGTTCACCGTCGTGTCGCCGTTGAAGTCGGCGGAGGCGTCCTGGGCGACGAAGGCGTTGAGGAACGCGACAAAGTCCAGCGTGTTCACGACGGTGTCGCCGTTGAAGTCGGCGGGGCAGTCCTCGGCATGGGCGAACGTGTCCACGGCGATGCGATCGATGGCAGCGTGGGCGTCGGCCGCGGCGAAGGAGGCGACGTACACGCTCTCGTTGCCGTCGAGTTCGAAGCGGAAGAGCGAATCCACGAGCCAGCCGAACTCGCCGAGGCTCTGGCGGAAGAGTTCGACGTGCTCGACCGGCGGCACGCCCCAGACGTGAACGGAGCCGTAGTCGAGTTCGTTGCCCTGCGTGCGAATCTGGAGGATGAGCGTGGTCGAGCCGACCTCGTAGCCGTAGTTCGGCACGACCACTTCGAGCACGATGGGTCCGACGAACGAGTAGAAGTTCCCCGACGACGTGATGATGGCCAGGCCGGTCGTGTCGTAGACGTCGGGCGTCGCCCACCCGTCCGGCAGGGTCGAAGGGAACTGGCCGACGTCCGGAAGGTTGCCTCCGGTCGGGCTGGTGAACACGTCCCACTCGAACCAGGCCGAGTCGGCGTCACCGCGCGACCAGCCGTAAGAGTCCGGCTCGACGAACTGGGCGTGTGCGAGCGAGGCGAGGGCGAGCACGGCGGCGGGCGAAAGCAGCAGTCGCATGGTGTGGCTCCCGGAAATCGAGGGCAAGCCCGGATCGTCCAACGATCGGACCTGCTATCCTGTTCAACAGTACTGATTGCTGTTTTACGACAGTTGCGAATCAAACTCAACTGTGCTCGCGCCAATGCGTGCAAAACCCGCCAAAGGCCCGGGCAGGGGCTTGCCCGGAAGCCGACACGGAACCTCTTGCTGAATCACATCTTGCGTCGCGGGGACCGCGACAGTCGATTTCGACCCGCCCCGGCGGGATCGGTGTGTCGGCTGCTTCAGCGCACCGCGGAGAGGCCGAACTGCGTGACACCCACGGCCCACGGCACGGCCTCGAACTCGACGTGGAGGTGGCTCGGCTCGAAGAAGGTGCCGGGGAGTTCGAGCCGCCACGGGTCGGACTGGTGACGGAGTAGGCGGTACGCGAAACGCAGTCTCATCGTCACCGAGCCATCCAGCTCGACGGTCAGCCGGCTCTCAGCGTCCGCACCGGGCGGGCCGCTGAGTACGCCGAAGCGTCCGCGGGTTGCGGGGACGGAGCCGCCGAGGTTGTCGGTGAGGCTGGCGAGGTTGTACATGTCGGCCTGATCGGTGGGCAGGCCGCAGGCGAGGATGTCGTCGGTTCGGTATTGCAGGTGCTGGAGGAGGGAATCGGGCCTCGGCAGCCCCGAGGAAATGAAGGCGAGGTTGCGCAGTTCGACCTCGATGAACGAGCCGTGCGCGATGTCGAGGAACATCAGCCGTTGCTCGTCGGCCTTGTCGAGTCCGACGCGGATGATGATGCCGTCCGGGTGACCGACGCCCTTGTCAAGGCGGGTGCCCCCGACGGCGACGAAGGCCAGCAGGTTGCCGCCGATGGGCACGCGCTCGGCGGGTGCTGCGTAAGGCAGGGCCGCCTCGTACCTGACGGTCCTGCCTTCGCTCGTGGTCCAGGCCACGATGAGTTGCGGAAGCCGCTCGTCATCGACAAGGAACATGGATGAGGTGGCGAGGGGGTCTGCGAGCGAAGCGGGCGAGGGAGCCTGCCCCAGGCTTGCGGACGCCAGCAAGGCGAACAGCAGAATGGGGATGAATACCCTTGGAATCATGCCTTGAAGTCTCTCGTCAGGATTCGTACGCCCCGGCCGTCCGGTTCTGTGTTGCGGTTGGAGGGAACCGCGGAGCATCCCAGTGCATCATAACAGCGTACCGGCGGAGTAGAGCGTTGCGTTTCAACGAGCGCCGATGTAGCCTCATGGAGCCGGGGGCGAACGGGCCGCAACCCGTCCGATAGGCGTGTTCATGGCAAGGGGGGCAGTCGAGCGCTGCCCCGAGGGAGTCTTCGAATGGCATCGAACAGGGCATGGCGAGCGGCCGCGATCGCGGGGATGGTGGTCGGGGGTTCGGCGGCGGCATGGGCCGGCGATGAGGACCTGCGCAAGTACAAGGGTGAGCCGGTGGTCGTCGAGGGGATGGCGGCGGTATCGGGAATGCCTCGGTACGGCCAGCGGGACTCCGACTCGCGGAGCATGTTCGAGAGCCAGAACATGACGCTCTACGCCTGGTGGCCGCTGGCGTCGTTCCCGAACGGCCAGGGTTCGGGGAACGATTGCTGGGGCTATGTGTCGCCGTCGGGGCGAGAGTACGCGATCATGGGCCTCGCCAAGGGCTTCGCGTTCGTGGAGGTGACCGATCCCTGGAACACGACGCTCGTCGGGATGATCACGGGACCGAACAGCCTGTGGCACGACGTGAAGGTGATCGGGCACTACGCCTACGGCGTGAGCGAGGGCGGCTCGGGCATCCAGGTCATCGACATGAGCCAGATCGACAGCGGCGTCGTGACGCTGGTGCAGAACAAGACGCAGGGCGGGCATTCGAGCACGCACAACATCGCGGCGAACGTGGACTCCGGGTTCCTGTACCTCGTCGGGACGAACATCAACAACGGCGGGCTGACGGCGGTGAGCACGGCGAACCCGTCGAACCCGACGATCGCCGGGACGTGGAACAGCATGTACGTGCACGACGCGCAGATCGTGACGTACACCGACGGGCCGTACGCGGGCCGTGAGATCGCGTTCTGCCTGAGCGGGCTGAACGGGGGCTGGAACTCGACCGGCCTGCGGATCGTGGACGTGACGAACAAGGCGAACATGTTCACGGTGAGCCAGGCGTTCTGGAGCGGCGCTCGCTACGCGCACCAGGGGTGGCTGAGCGAGGACCGCAAGTACTTCTACATCGATGACGAACTGGACGAAGGGGACTCCGTCTCCGTCACGACGACCCGGGTCTTCGACGTGAGCAACATCAACAGCCCGGTCTACATGGGCTGGTTCACGTCCGGGGTGCAGGCGACGGACCACAACCTGTACACGCACGACGGGAAACTGTTCGAGGCGAACTACAAGTCGGGACTGCGGGTCTTTGACAGGACGAACCCGACCGCCCCGGTGCAGATCGCATACTTCGACACCTACCCGGAGAGCAACACGTCCGGGTTCAACGGGGCGTGGAGCACGTACCCCTACTTCCCGAGCGGGACGATCCTGATCTCGGACCTCGACCGCGGCCTGTTCATCGTGCGCCTGGACGGGGTGAGCATCGACTTCGACGGCGTGCCGCCGACGAAGTTGACGCCGAACCAGCCGACTCCGGTGACCGTGGTCGTGTCCCCGCAGTTCGACGGGTACGACGCGGGTTCGGTGACGCTGCACCTGCGCGAGGCCGGCGGCGAGTGGCAGGAGTTCGCCATGGCCGCGCAGGACGGGGACGTGTTCACGGGGACGATCCCGGGCCAGGACTGCCTGGACGAGGTCGAGTACTACGCCTCGGTGCAGACGGACAAAGGCTCGACGATCACGACGCCGGTTGTTGACGCGAAAGCCATCGGCGACGTGATCGTGTCGTTCCACGACGACTTCGAGACGAACAAGGGATGGACCGTCGGCGCGCCCGGCGACGACGCCACGACGGGCATCTGGGGCCGCATGGCGCCGCAGGCGACCGACGCGCAGCCCGGCGAGGATGTCTCCGACCCCGGCACGATCTGCTACGTGACGGACGGGCGCGCGGGCACGAGCATCGGACAGTACGACGTGGACAACGGCAAGACGACGCTGCTCACGCCGTGGCTGGACGTGAGCGTGCTGTCGGAGCCAACCATCGGGTACTGGCGGTGGTACTCCAACGACAAGGGTGCGTCGCCGAACACGGACACGTTCCGCGTTGACATCACGACGAACGGCTCGCAGTGGGTGAACGTGGAGACACTCGGCCCGTCGGGGCCGTTCACGAGCGGCGGCTGGTACTACCACGAGTTCAGCGTGGCGGACTTCGTGAGCACCTCGGGCAGCGTGCGGCTGCGGTTCATCGCCGAGGACCTCGAGCCAGGGTCGATCGTCGAGGCCGCGATCGACGAGTTCTCCCTCTTCGAGTACGACTGCGGCGAGCCGCCGTGCGCCGCGGACTTCAACGGCGACACGGTCGTGAACTCGCTCGACGTGCTGGCCTTCCTGAACGCGTACTCCTCGGGCGACCCGAAGGCGGACATCAACGGCGACACGGTCGTGAACTCGCTCGACGTGCTGGCCTTCCTGAACCTGTACAACCAGGGCTGCTGAGGCCATCAGGGGCGGTCAGGTGAAGATGGATGAAGCAGGCCCCGGCACGATCCGGGGCCTGCTTTGCATTCCGCTGTCCGCGGGATCACACGATCTCGACGATCAGGAACTGCTTGACGCCTCGCGGCGCTCGCACGCTGATGGTCTCGCCGACGCGGGCCTTCATCAGTGCCTCGCCCATCGGGCTGGTGGTGGTGACCTCGACGTAGTCAGCGGACATGTCTCCGGTGGCCTCGCCGACGAGGCGGTACAGGTCCTCGTCGTCGGTGCCGACCTCGCGCAGGCGGACGGTTGAGCCGATGAAGACGACGTCGCCGTGGGCCTTGGAGTCCTCGACGACGTGCGCCTTGGCGAGCCGGTCCTCGAGACGGCGGATCTCCGCCTCCTCGTAGCCCTGCTGCTCGCGGGCGGCGTGGTACTCGGCGTTCTCGCGCAGGTCGCCCAGGGCCCGGGCTTCGGCGATGCGCTGCGTGATGACGGGCCGGTTCTGGACCAGTTCGCGCAGGCGCGCCTCGATGCGTTCGCGTTCGTCGCGGGTGATGACGTCCATGGCGGTCCTCCCGTCGCGGCGGGGGTCAAAAAGAAACCGGGCCGCCTCGGGGGCCGCCCGTTCACGCTACGCCCGACATTCTTAGCCGGTTGCCGGGCGTCGTGCCAGTGCGGCGGCGACCAGCGGCACCCACACCGCCCCGGCGACTCCCCCGACGATGATGATCGCCCGCCAGTGGGTTCCATCCACCTCAAGCGAGCGGCCCCGCCAGGAGCGATCCAGGGTCAGTTCAACGATGGCGGTCATGGGGGAAGCCATCATCCAGGGGCCGCGCGGGCGCGCCAACGGAGCGATGGACGCCCAAACCACCCCGATCGCGGGGACGACGTTCACCATGAAGGCGACGCCAAGCATCGCCCACCAGCGCCACTTGTTGCCCTGGACGCGTCCGCCGCACGCCAGGCAGAACGCCAGCACGCCGCCGACAAGGACGGTCCAGACGGTGAAACAGGCTGCAACCGCGGCGACGGCGTCGAGGGGCCAACGGGCGAGCAACGCCTGCGGCCAGATCACGGCCTGGATGGGGACGAGGATCACGACCAGGTCACGCATGGTCGCGGCGGTGCAGCCTCGCAGCCCGCCCGACGGAACCGCCTGCGCCAGCCGCATCATGGGCCAGAGCAGCGAGACGCCGACCGCGACCGTCACGAGCAGGCCGCGCGCGGCGGGGCGGTACGCGTCAACGTTGCCCGCTCCGCCCGTGCCGACTGTCGCAAAGGCCGCGAGCGTTGAGAGCAGGAGGAAGACCGTCCACGCGAGGGCGAGGAAGCGCGGCTCGCCACGCCGGTGCGACCAGTCCGGCCGGTCACGGGGCGTGTGGCCGAAGATGTCGCGGTCGGGTTCGGTAGGGGCGCGCGTGGGTTCGCCGAGATCGGGCCGCTCGTCGTCCGAGGGGATCATCGCCGGCTCGCCGTCAGGTCCGCGTAGACGGCGTCCTCGTTGTATATTTCGAGGCGTTGCTGGGCAAGATCGATGCGCCTGCCTCGCTCGGCGAGCGAGGAGAAGTAGGCGAGCCGGTCGAGTTTGGCCTTGGTCGATGCCTCGCCGGGGATGAACTCGCCGGGCGGACCGCCCCAGACGACCCTCGTGCTCTTGTCGGTCACGATGTCGATGCGGCGGGTGACGAAGTAGTCCCCCACGTCCACGCCGGCGACCTGCGCGGCGTAGGGCTGGGCGAGGAGGAGGCGGAGCGTCTCGACCCCGGCGCGGACATCGTCGCCGGGCCACGGCTCGGCGTAGTGGAGCGCGCCGGCCGGGTCGCGCGGCGGCGGCGAGGCCGCGCCGTGAATGACACGCAGGCCGGATGCACCCGCGTCGTAGGAGGCGGGCATGGGTCGGCTGCGCCAGTCGATGAGGTGGTCCCGGCCGCCGTGCCGGACGACGCAGGCGGGCGTCCGCCACGAGCCGCTCACGACGATGACACCGTCGCCGCGGCGTTCGACGCGGGGCGTGCCGTCAAACCAGCCGCTGGCCTCCATGGCCCGGCCGACGCGCGCGACGGCGTCGCCGCGGACCGGATCGGGCGATTCGGCCGCGCGGGCGTGCGCGGTGGCGAGCAGGCGGTCGCGGAAGTACGCGCTGAGCCAGGTCTTGGGCTGGTCGGGCGTGCTGTCGGGCGTGAGCGGCCAGACAATCTCGACAGAGACCGGCGTTTCGAGCGCCTCGCCCGCGTGTGTCCACACGCGCTGCGTGAGCAGGAGCAGAGCCAGTGCGGCGGTGCCTCCGACGCAACCCATGCCGAGCAGCCGCAGTGCTCGAATCGCGGCGGTGGGCCGGAGTTTGATCCTTGCGGGGCGCTGTGGTTTGCGTGGCGTTCCCATCGTACTTCCTGGTGGGGTCACAATCCGGCCGCGGCGGTTCGTTCGGCGAGCATCGCCTCGACAAGGCTACGGCACAGAGCCGGCATGTCGAGCCCGACTGCCCGGGCGGCCATCGGGAGCAGCGAGTGCGAGGTGAATCCGGGCATGGTGTTGATTTCGAGAAGCCAGGGCCGGTCGTCCGCGTCGAGGAGGAAGTCCACCCGGGCGAGGTGGCACACGCCGATGGCCGCGGCGAGGCGTTCCGCATCGCGGCTGACGCGGTCCGCAACGCCGGCTGGCAGGTCCGGGCCGACGCTGTACTCGGTATCGTCGCGCTCGTACTTCGCGCTGTAGTCATACGGGCCGGCGGCGGGGACGATCTCGATGACGGGCAGTGCGGAGAGTGGCTCGCCGGGCTTGCGAGCGAGGAGGCTGACGGTGAGTTCGCGGCCACGGATGAGCCGCTCGGCCATGCAGACGCGGCCGGGATTGGCCCGGGCGGCGCGGCGGGCGTCGTCGAGCGCGGCGTCCCAGGCCGCGTCGTCGCGGCACAGATGCAGGCCCACGCTCGACCCCTCGTGCACCGGCTTGACGACTACGGGCAGGCCGAGCGGGCAGACGGCGTCTCGGACGTTGAGCGCCACGGCCTCAGGCGTCGGAATGCCGAGGCGGCCGGCGATCAGTTTGGTCGCCAGTTTGTCCATCGCAAGCCGCGAAGCACGCGGGCCGCAGCCGACGTAGGGGCGGCCGTCGGCGTCGAGGAGGTCCTGCAGCGGGCCGCCTTCGCCCCATGCGCCGTGGAGGACGGGAAAGACCGTCTCGCCAGGCAGCGCGCGGAGTTCGGCGAGCGTGGGGCGGTCGATGGTCTCGTGGTGAACCGTGAAGCCCGCGTCGCGGAGAGCCTGCGCGACGCCGCACGCGCTGTCGAGGCTGACGGCGCGCTCGGCGTCCGGGCCGCCGCCGAGAACAAGGACGGTGGGCAGGCTCATGCCGTGTCCCTCCGCCAGACGACGACCTCGCGTTCGAGCCGGACGCCGAAGGCCTCGAACACGCGGCTCTCGACAAGTTCCATGAGCGCAATGAGGTCGCGGGCGCAGCCGTCACGGCCGGGAACGAGAAAGTTGGCGTGGCGATCGCTGACGCGGGCGGAGCCGACGGCCAGCCCCTTGCAACCGGCTCGGTCGATGAGCATGCCTGCGGAGACGCGCTCACCGGACGAGCCGATGCCCTCGAGAGCCCGGTCGAGCGTGGGGTTCTTGAAGCAGCAGCCGGCGGAGTGATCGGCGAGCGGCTGGGTGCGCTTCTTGTACTCCATGACCTCGAGATGGCGGGCGCGCAGGGCTTTCGTCTCTGCGGGGCGAAGCGCGAAGTCGCAGGCGGTCAGCAGCAGGCCGTTCAGGCCCGAGCGGCGGTAGCCGAAATCGATGTCGGCGCGTTCGAGCGTGATCTCCCGCCCCTCGCGGTCGAGTGCGTGCACGCTGGCGACAGCGTCGGCGATCTGCCCGAACGCGCCGCCGGCGTTCATCACGAGCGCTCCGCCAACAGAAGCGGGAATGCCGCCGAGGCTCTCAAGGCCCGCCAGACCGATTCGGACGAACTCGTTGATGAGTCTCGGCAGGTTCGCGCCCGCACCGGCTCTGACGACAACCGCCTCTCCTATCCGCTCACCGGTCTGTTCGACGGCGCGGAAGGTCGGGGCGTCGAGCACGACAACGAGTTCTGCAACGCCGTCGTCGTCCACGAGCAGGTTCGCCCCGTCGCCGAGGACGCGCAGGGCCGGGTCGATCGCGAGGCAGGCGCGGAGTTCATCGGTCGTGCGAGGGCGTGCGAGTCGATCGGCACGGCCGCCCACACCGAACCAGGTCGGGATCGGTGCGTCGCGTTCGATCGGGATGGCTGCGACCGCGGACAACGGATCTCCTCCCACTATTCACGCCTTGTGCAGACCGAGGTACCCGTGGGCGACCTGCCAGACGGGGCCTGCTCCCATGACGACGAGCGTGTCGCCGGCGCGGCAGAGGTTCTCGAGCTGCTCGACGATCGCCTCGAAGGGGTACAGGTGCATCGCCCGCACGCCGCGCTTGCGGAGGCGGTCGACCAGATCGGCCGACGAGACCTTGTGCTTCTCGATCTCGCTGTCTCGGACGAAGTAGATGTGCGGCACGATGACGGCGTCGGCCTGCTCGAAGGCGGCCGCGAACTCCTCGAGCAGGAACCGCGTGCGCGAGTGCTGGTGGGGCTGGAAGACGCAGACCAGGCGGCCGCCGCGGTCCTGCGGGCGTTCGAAGTCGCGCAGGGCACGCAGCGTGGCGTCGATCTCGGTCGGGTGGTGCCCGTAGTCGTCGTAGACGCGGACCGTGCCGCCGGGGACGGCCCGCTCGCCGAGGAACTGCGTGCGACGGTCCACGCCGCGGAAGGCGGCCAGCGACTCGGCAACGCGAGCGGCGTCCGCGCCGAGCGAGACGGCGAGGGCGCACGCCGTCGCGGCGTTCATCGCGTTGTGCGCGCCGGGCAGCGACGCTCGCCACGACGCGATCTCCGCCCCACGCCGCGTGAGCGTCACCTGCCGCGTCGGCGTGTCCAGCCAGACGACCCAGTCCGCGGCGGGGCTGAACCCGATCGTCTCGACGCGGCACTTGAGGCCCGCGGCGACCTGCCGGCGGTGCGCACCCTCGTCGGCGATCAGCAGCAACCCGCCCTGTTCGGCCGGTGGGAGCAGCCTTGCGAACTCGGCGAAGGCCCGCACGACGGCATCCAGCGAGCCGTAGACGTCGAGGTGGTCCGCTTCGACGGAACTGATCGATGCGACAGTCGGGCGGAGGTGGTGGAAGGAGCGATTGAACTCGCACGCCTCGGCGAGCAGCAGCCCGGGTCGGCCCGCGAGCGGCCCAACTGGGATGGTCTCCGCCCCGAGCCTGAAGCCGACCGGTCGGCCTGGCGGGGCGAGGGAGCCGCGCACAAGTTGGGAGCAGGTTGCCCCGACGATGACCGTGGGGTCGAGGCCCGCGTCGGTCAGGGCCGCGCCGAGCATGGCGGTCGTCGTGCTCTTGCCGTGGGTGCCGGCCAGGGCGACGCCTGTCCGGCCCGCCATGCACCTGCCGAGGGCTTCGGCGTAGGTGATGACCTCGACGCCGCGACGCTGGGCTTCGAGCAGTTCGGGGTGTTCGGGCCGGACGGCGGCCGAGGCGATGACGAGATCGCACGGCTCGGGGACTCGACCCGCGGCCTGCTCGAACGAGACGGGCACGCCCTCGGCGGTGAGCGCGGCGGTCGAGTCGCCGGGCGAGGAGTCGGAGCCGGCGACGATCGCGCCGCGCGAGCAGAGCATCCGGGCAAGCCCGGACATGCCGCACCCGCCGATGCCGACCATGTAGACGTGCCGTCCGCCCAGCGCAAACGGGGTTGATTTGGGTGCCTGCGCTGGTGTGGTCTGCCGCATGGCAGAGGGTATCGGTCCCGGGCGCGCGGCGGCGTGAACGGCACGGACGATCGGCGTGCCTGCGCGGCAGACTTTCCGGGATGAAGCGCTCCTCGGTCTATGCTCGCGTGCGATGAACGGACCCCGGCCGGAACTGCCCTACCGCCTCGCCTGCCTCTGCGACATCCGAGACGACGCGGGGCGGCTGCTGCTCCTGCACCGAGCCAAGCCGCCGAATGAGGGGCTGTGCTCGCCGATCGGGGGCAAACTGGACATGGCGTCGGGCGAGTCCCCGGCTGAGTGCGCCCAGCGCGAGATCGCCGAGGAGGCGGGGGTCGAGGTGCCGCTGGACCGGCTGCGCCTAGTCGGCCTTATCAGCGAGGCCGGGTACGAGGGGAACGGACACTGGCTGCTGTTCTACTTCCGCGTGCTCGGGGCGATCCCGGTGCGAACGGGGCGAATGGACGAGGGGATGTTGGAGTGGCACGACCCGGCGTCGCTGGGCGGGCTGCCCCTGCCCGAGACGGATCGTCGGATCATCTGGCCGCTGGTGGAGCGGATCGAGCCTGCGCGTCCGGGCGGGGAGCCGGGGTTCTTCTCCGTCCACATCGACTGCACGGGACCGGAAATGACGTGGCGCGTCGAGCAGGTGATCCCCGGACCGAGGTGAAACCGAGGGGGCTGCGGACGTTCGTATACTTGTCGGTGATGCAACGAGGCGATCGATTGAGTTGGTCCGGGAGCGGGACGCTGGACTCCGTGCGCCGCCTATTCGGCGTGGTCTGCGTGGGCGTGCTGCTGGCGTCGTCGTTCGCGGGGTGGTCGCAGCCGGACCAGCCCGCGACCGTGCCCGCGGGGCGGCAGGCGGACAACGTCGCCATCATCACCATCGAGGGCGACATCAAGTCGGTGACGGCGTTCAGTTTCACGCGGCGTCTGCGCCTGGCTGAGCAGGGCGGCGCGGACGCCATCGTGGTCGAGTTGAACACGCCCGGCGGCGAGGTCGGGGCCGTGCTGGAAATCTGCGACGCGATCCGCGGCTCCAACGTGCCCAACATTGTGGCATGGATCCATCCGAACGCCTACTCGGGCGGAGCGATCATCGCTCTGGCGTGCCGACAGATTCTCGTCTCCGATCCGGCGACGATGGGCGATGCGCTGCCGGTGGCGGCGTCGTTCGGCTTCCTGAACGCCATGCCCGAGGCGGAGCGGCAGAAGGTGCTCGCGCCGCTGATCGCGGAGGTCGTGAACCTCGCTCGCCTGCGCGGGTGGGACGAGTTCCTCGTGCAGGCGATCGTCAGCCGGCACGTCGAGTTGTGGTGGGTGCGCGACCGGCAGACGGGTGAGCGGATGGCGATCAACGAGGCCGAGTACCGGCGGCTGTTCGAGGGCGAGCCGGTGCGAGACCGGCCGCGGCTGGTGTCGGCGTCGGCGGGCGGCGCGGCCCCGCCGCCGGAGACAGGTCCTTCGCCGACCGTGCCCCCGAGCGAAGGGCCGACGTACGTGCCGGCCTCGCCGTACCTGCGGGGGCTGGCGGAGGACATTTCGGGCGGGGTGATCGAGCCGGCGACACGGCGTGTCATCACGGGCGCGGACCGCGGGCGCTTCGAGTTGCTGGACTACGTCTGCACGGGCGAGGGGCCGATCGTGCTCAAGGAGCGCGACATGGCCTACTTCGGGCTGGCGGCGAACGTGGACCAGGCGACGGGCGCGCTCAAGGCCTTCAACTCGGATGACGACGTGCGGGCGTGGTTCGGAGCGACGAATATCCGGCGGCTCGACGCCTCGTGGTCGGAGGCGATGGTCAAGTTCCTGACGAACATGGTCGTTCGCGGCGTGCTGATCGTGGTGTTCGTGCTGGCCCTCTTCATCGCCATGACGCACCCCGGGCTGATCGTGCCCGAGGGCGTGGCGATGCTCGCGCTGGTCGCGCTGCTCGCGCCGCCGTTCCTGATCGGCATGGCGAACTGGTGGGAGATCGCGGCGATCCTGGTCGGCATCGGGCTGATCATTCTGGAGATTTTCGTCTTCCCCGGCTTCGGCGTGCCGGGCGTGCTGGGACTGCTCCTGCTGTTCGGCGGGCTGCTCGGGACGTTCATCGAGGACACGCCGGGCGGGTTGTTCCCGGACAGCCCGAAGGCTCAGACCGACATGCTCTACGCCGTGCTGACGATCGTGCTGGCGTTGACGACCTCGGGGATCGGGGTGTACTTCCTGACGAAGCACTTCGGCTCGCTGCCGATCGTGAGCGGGCTGGTGCTGCGCGACACGATCGGCAAGCCGGCGGACGACTCGGACGACGAGTTCCTTGCCGCGCTGGGCGATCCCGACGACGTGGGCGTGTCGGTGGGCGACGAGGCGACGACGGTGACGCCGCTGCGCCCGGCGGGGCGGGTGGAGATCAACGGGCGCCTGGTGGACGTGGTCGCGGAGATGGGGTACATCGCTGAGGGCCGGCGCGTGAGGGTCGTGAGCGTCGGCAAGTTCCGCATCGGTGTCGAGGAGGTCGGGGACGGCTCCGCGGCCGGGCCACAAGGAGAGCGGGCGTGAGCGAGGAAGGGCTGCTGCTGCTCGGGCTTGGGTTGATCGCGGCGAGCCTGCTGCTGATCGTGGTCGAGGTCTTCGTGCCGTCGGGGGGGCTGATCGCCATCACGGCCGGGATCGCCGCGCTGGTGGGCGTGATCAGCCTGTTCCGTTACGACCCGTGGTGGGGCCTGATGGGACTGGTGGCATTGATGGTGATCGGGCCGGCTGCGCTGGGGTTTGCGCTCAAGGTGTGGCCGAACACGCCGCTCGGTCGGCGGATGCTACTGGGCGACATGACGGAGGAGCAGATCGAGGCCGAGCGGCAGAAGGAGCGGAGCGAGCGCGATGCGCTGCACGCGCTGGTGGGGGCCGAGGGCGTGGCGATGACGGACCTTCGCCCGGTCGGAGCCGTGCGGATCGAGGGGACGCGGTACGACGCGCTGGCCGAGGTGGGTGTGATCGCGGCGGGGACGAAGGTCCGGGTGACGAAGGTGGAGTTCAACCAGATCAAGGTGCGGGAGGCATAGGGCCGAACTGAGTCAACCCGCTCTCGCCCTGACGCCGCCGCGGGCAAGCCGCGCACTGGAGAACGCCTGCCGTGCCACTCGGAACGATCGTGCTCATCATCGTCGGCGTTGTGCTGATCGCGGCGTTTGTTGTTCTCTTGAGCTTCATCAACCTGTACATGCAGTGTCTGCTCTCCAACGCTCGCCTCCCACTAATGGACATCATTCGGATGCGGCTGTCCGGCATCGATGTACGGATGATCGCGCTGAGCCGGGTCGGCGCGAAGAAAGGTGGCGTTCACGTCACGACCGAGGAACTCCTCGACCACCACCGGCGCGGCGGCAGCGTGGTCAGGGTCGTGTCCGCGCTCATCACGGCCAGGTCCCAGGGGATAGACGTCCCGTGGAACGAGGCCGCCGCGGCCGAACTCGCCGGGTTCGATCCGCTCGATGTGGGGCAGACCGGCAAGCCGCTGTTCCCTCCCCCCGTCACATCGGTTCCTTAGCCCGCGACACTCCTCGCCGCAGCGGCAATGCTGGTTCCTGCTATACTGCGGCCCCGCGGGCGCAAGGGCCTCGGGAGCAGGGAAGGCAAGACCATGACGAACACTGGACGACGACTCTCGGCACGATTCCTCGCGGCGGTGGCGGCGTTGGCGGTTCCGGCCGCGGGCGCTCTCGCGCAGGCCGGAGGGGGTGCGGCCGGCGGGACCGGCGGGGGCATCCCGCGCTCGGTCATCCTGATCATCGCAGTCGTCGTCTTCCTGTTCATCATCGTGATGCTGTTCATCGTCGGGCAGTTCATCAACCTCTACATCCAGGCGCTGCTCTCCAACGCCCGCGTGGGCATCCTCGAACTGGTCGGGATGCGGCTGCGTAAGGTGGACATCCGGGTGATCGTGCTCAGCCGCATCCGGGCCAAGAAAGCAGGCATCGAGGTCACGACGAACCAGCTCGAGACGCACTACCTCGCCGGCGGGCGGGTGCAGAACGTCGTCTCCTCCCTCATCGCGGCCAACAGCGCCCGCATCGAACTGCCGTGGAACGTGGGGACGGCGATCGACCTCGCGGGGCGCGACATCTTCGACGCGGTGAACACGAGCGTGAACCCGAAGGTCATCGACTGCCCGAACCCCGCTCAGGGCCGCACGACGATCGACGCTGTGGCCAAGGACGGCATCCAGTTGAAGGCCCGTGCCCGTGTGACGGTGCGGACGAACCTGCCGCGGCTGGTCGGCGGCGCGACGGAGGAGACGATTATCGCCCGCGTGGGCGAGGGCATCGTGTCGGCGATCGGCTCGGCGGACTCGCACAAACAGGTGCTGGAGAACCCGGACCGCATCTCCAAGGCCGTGATGGCCCGCGGGCTGGACGCGGGGACGGCGTTCGAGATTCTGTCGATCGACATCGCGGACGTGGACGTAGGCGAGAACATCGGCGCAAAACTGCAGGCCGACCAGGCGGAGGCGGACAAGCGCCGGTTCCAGGCCGAGGCCGAGAAGCGGCGCGCAATGGCCGTCGCCCAGGAGCAGGAGTTCAAAGCCGAGGTGCAGAAGAACCGCGCCCTCGTGGTGCTCGCGGAAGCCGAGATCCCCAAGGCGATTTCGGAGGCGTTCAGGAACGGCCATCTCGGCGTCATGGACTACTACCGGCTCCGCAACATCCAGGCGGACACGACCATGAGGTCATCCATCGCCGGCGAGCCTCAGGAAGGGCAGAGGCCGCGAGAGGGATGACGCTGCGCGACAGTGGGCAGTGGACAATGGACAGTGGACATGCAGCAGCGAGCAGGCGGCGCGGCTGATACGCCCGGGGTTATCTGTCCACTGTCAACTGTCCACTGTCCACTGCCCGCAAGGCGCGTTCGGCCAGCGCTTCCAGCCTGTGCTGCCGGTAGGCCTCGTTCGTCCAGATGCTGGCGTCGAAACGCGCGACTTGCGGGCGAGCGGCGTCGGCGCCATTGGCAGCCGCACGGGCGTCGATTCGCCGGCCGAGCGAGAGATCGGGCCGAGGCCCGGTCGTGAACGTCGTCGGCGTGCGGCCGATCAAGTCCTCGGGCGCGATGCTGCCGATGTGGAAGATCGTGCCTGGGGGGACTTCGGCTCTCATGCCCCACGGGGTGGTGGTGTAGACGGAGCGGGGGAAGACGGCCGCGACGCCACCGTGGATGCGCATGAAGAGGCTCGGCCTGTCGGGAACCTGGTAGACCTCCTCGAAGGACGTGGGCCGGAGGAGATCGACGGGCATGAGCCGCATGCTGATCCCGAGCGGGCCGACGTCGCCGACCGTGGGGTCGATGCGGACGAGCGCTTCGGCGTGCAGGTCGCCGAGGTTGGTCGAGTGAACAGCCTGCGCAACAGCGGGGGCAGCCGTGAGAAGGCCGGGGAGGGCCAGACAGCCGATCATGGAGCGCGTGAGAAGCATGGGTCTACGGGTTAGTATCGGCCGCGCGGGGCTGGAGTTCGAGGGGAAGGGAGCGGCGGGCGTTCGGTTGCGGCATTTATCGCCGGGTGCCGAGGACGAGGCGGAACTCGAGGGTCACGCCCGCTTCCTTGTCGCCTTCGGGCAGGTCGTCGAGGGCTTTCCCTGTGGCGCGCCAGCGGTAGATCGCGTCGAGCAGCGGGCCGTCCACGTCGGCGTAGCCCGTGTTCTTGCCGGGAAGAAACTCGGCGCGGGCGACCTTGCCCTCTTTCGCGAAGGTGACGCGGACCACCGGGTTGCGCGGCAGGGCCGTCATCCGCGTCACCAGCGTCCAGCGCGGACGGACGGTCTCGATGTCCAGCCCTTCGGCCGCGACGGGCTGGCCGGGCGAGACCTCGACCGGCGGCTTGGTCGAGGTCGCGGGCGACTCCTTGGTCGATTCGATCGAGGCCTCGACGCCGGGCGTCGGCGCGGGCGGGGACGGTTGCTCGCTCGGCTTGGCCTGCGGCGTGGGTTGCGGTCGCGGCTCGGGCAACGCGGGGGGGGGCGCCTCGGGCGACGGCTCGGCCGCGTCGGCAGGCGGCAAAGGTGGGCCGATGACCGGGGCGACCACGATGCGCTCCTCAGCAGCGACTTTGGCGTCGGATTCCACGACAGCGCGATCGGAGGCGAGGACGGGCGTCGCCTCGACGGGAGCAGGTGCGGCTGACGAGGCGTCGGCGGGCGTCTCCGCGGGCGGCGGCGCGGCGACGGTCGTCGTCGGCTGCGGAACGGCCTCCGCTTCCACGGGCACGCCCGGAGTTTCAGGATTCAGCGCGGCCTGCTCGACCGTCGAGAGCGCGGCCTCGTGCGGCGTCGGCTGCTCAAACCCCAGCCAGTTGATCGTCACTTCCTTTGACCGCTCGATCCCCGGGCGCACACGGGGAGGCTCGGACGGAACAGGCGTCGGCAGGTCGGCGGACTGAAGTTCAGGGCCGGGCGAGGCCCAGAACCCGGGCACGTTGATCGCCAAGGCCATCGCCGCGGCGACGTGCAGCAGCAGGCTGAACCCCGCGCCGACGACAAGAGGACGGTTTGGAGCGAGCGAACGTGCCATGAGGCGTTGCGAAACGGGGGTTGGGCGTTCGCGGGAAGGGCTGCGGCGTCAGGCCCCGTATCGTTGTACAAGTCTATGCAGCCGGAGCGAGCGACCGGCGAAGGGAGTGAGCCATGCCGATCGTGCTCGTGAGAACCGCACTGTCGCTTCTGCTGGCGGTCGCGGCGATCTCGCACGCGCAGCCCGAGCCTGCCCCGCAGCGCCCCGAGCCGCGGCTGATCGTCGGCGATCCCGCGCCGGAGTTGCGGATCGCCGAGTGGATTCGCGGCGAGCCGGTGGAGAAGTTCGAAGCGGGCCGCGCCTACGCGGTCGAGTTCTGGGCAACATGGTGCGGGCCGTGCATCGCCAACTTCCCGCACCTCTCGGCCGTGCAGGAGAAGTACAAGGACCGTCTGACGGTGATCGGCGTGACGAGCGAGGACCGGGCGGGGAACACGCTCGACGCGGTGCGTGCGATGGCCGAGAAGCAGAACGCGCGGATGCGCTACACCGTCGCGTGGGACGACGAGCAGAAGACGACCGAGGCGTACATGACGGCCTCGGGGCAGCAGGGCATCCCGTGCGCGTTCGTGGTGGATGACGAGGGGCGCATCGCGTGGATCGGGCACCCCGCGGACGGAGCGTTCGAGAAGACGATCGCGGCGATCATCGACGGGACGTTCGATGCCCCCGCGGCCCGAGAGGCGGCTGCGAAACAGGCGAACCGGGCGGCGTTGTCCGCGGAGATCGAGCGCAAAGCCGCCCCGCTGGCGGCGAAACTCCGCAAGGCGTGGAGCGAAGGCAAGCACGACGACGCCCTCGCGCTGGCGGACGAGATCGTCGCACTGGACGCCGACCTGATGTCGCATGTGGCGAACTGGAAGTTCCGGGCCTTGCTGAACGAACTTGGCAGGCCGGTGGCGGCGTTCAAGTACGCGCGCGGGCTGCTCGAAGGAGCGTACCGGGACAACGCGCCCGTCCTCGCGCGGCTCGCCTACGCCATCGCGGACACGCCCGGGCTGGCCGAGCGGGACCTGGACCTCGCGCTCAAACTGGCCGAGCGGGCCGTGGAACTGACGAAGGAGCAGGACGCGGTGCTGCTCGACACGCTGGGGCTGGTGCTCCAGCAGCGCGGCGAGCTGGAGCGTGCCGTGGCCGTGCAGCGCAAGGCCGTGGAGATGGCGGACACGCCGCAGATGCGCGAGCGACTGGAGATCACGCTGGAGTTGTACCTGGCGGAGTTGGGCGGGTGAGCGAGCGCGGCGAAAGCCCGCTCCCTCACGGTCGCGGCCCGTCCCTGGCATCGGGCGTGCCGAGGAGTTGAAACTCGCCAAGCCCCTCGGCGGCGAGCAGGTCGATGAGCGTGAGCACGTCGCCGGTTCGGCCGCCCTCGTCGGCGGCGACGAAGAGTTTCGCGCCGGGGGACTCGGCCCTGAGTTCGCGGACGCGGGCGGCGACTCCGTCGCGCGGCGTTTCCTCGCCGTTCACGAACAGACGCCCGTCCTGGTCGAGCGCGATCGTGATGGCGACGCCGCGCTCGGCGGGCGTTCCCGCGCTGAGCGTGGGCAGGCGCACGTCGAGGATGTCCGCCCGGACCATCACGACCAGCACGAAGATGAAGTAGATGAGCAGCAGGAAGATGACGTCGATGAGCGGCGCCATCTCGAAGCGGACGTCAAGGCTGGAACGGCGAAGGTGGCGCATGGGGGGTGAGGCCGGAGGGGGAAGGCCGATAGGAAGAGAGAGGGACACCGAGTGTAGGGTTCAGCGGCTCTCGCGGACGTAACTGCGGCCCCCCCACTGCGTGGGCGTGCGGGAGCGCAGGTCGCGGGCCGCCTCGGCGAGGATCGACGCGACCGGGAACGAGGCGAACGGGTGCAGAAACGCGGACCAGAGGGGCGCCGCGCTGAGGCGGTAGATCGCGACCATGGCCGCGAGCCAGACGATCAACCCGACGCCGGCGACCGTCATCGGGAGGGCGGTGGCCCACACCGGCCCAAGGTCGCGCTGGGCGAACGCCACGCCGAGACACGCCGCGGCGGCGATCGGGAGCAAGCCGTTCACGAGGGCGACGCGCAGCGCGGCACGTCGGAGCCTTGTCGGCCGGCGGTTGGCGCACTCGGTATAGATGCGCTTCCAGCCGCGCCGGAACTCCGCCCAGGTCTCGTACATGCGGCAGATGAGCATGCCGTCAGCGAGCAGGAGCGCGGCGGGCAGGCCGTGCCGGGCCGCCTCGCGGGCCAGGGCGAGGTCTTCGAGCAGGTGCTCACGGACGGCCTCGTGCCCGCCGATGCGCCGGTAGGCGTCGGCGCGGAAGAGGATGAACTGGCCGTTGGCGAAGGCGCGCCGATCGGTCGGGCGGCTGGCCCGCAGCAGCGGGTACTGGTACATCAGTTCCAGCCCCGTTGCGGGCTGCACGATTTTCTCGAACCACCGGTCGGCCGTCAGCGTGCTCATCAGGCTGAGCAGGGCGAGGCCGCGCTGGTGCAGGAGCGCGGCGGTGGCGCGGACGCAGCCGGGGTGGAAAGTGGTGTCGGCGTCGGCGAACAGGAGAAGGTCGGCTTCGCGGGCCGCCGGGGAGCGGATCACGGCGGTCCAGACGGCGTTGACCTTGCCGGCCCAGTCGTCGGGGCACTCGGCGATCTCGAGCGCCTCGAAGCGGTCGTCGTCGCCGATCGCGGCACGTGCGACGGTCGCGGTGGCGTCGGTGCAGCGGTCGAGGGCGAGCACGACGCGCATCCGTGGGTGGTCCTGGCCGCGGAGCGAGGCGACGAGGTGGCCGATGGTCCGCTCCTCGTTGTGCGCCGGGACGACGACGCAAACGCTCAGGTCCGGGGCGGGGAGCGCGAGGCCGGCACGGGCGGTCGGGAGCGTGCGCATGGTGCGGATGACCTGCCACAGACCGACCGACCAGTAGACGCCGAGCGCCAGCGACGCGGCGGTGAGCAGCAGGAGCATGACGGCGACCGGCGTCTCCACGGAAGGCCAAGCGTAGCGGGCGAGCGAATAGACTGCCCGCGCCATGACCCGCCCGACCCAACCTCCCTCCGATGGCGCGGACAGCGCCACGCAACTCGTGCTGACGCGCGAAGCCTCGCGGCTTGTCGATCGCCTGGCGGTCGAGCGGTATGACGTGCCGGCGATCGTGCTGATGGAAAACGCCGCCGTCGCGTTGCGGGAGACCGCACTGCGGATGCTCGGAGGCGGGTCGCGCGGCGGCGTACTCATCGCCTGCGGACCGGGTAACAACGGCGGCGACGGGCTGGCGCTCGCCCGGCACCTGCACAACCACGGCGTGGGCGTGGCGATCGTCGCGACAAGGCCGCTCGCGGCGTACTCGGGCGACGCCGGCGTGCAGGCAGCCATTGTCTCCCGCATGGCACTCGCGGTCGAGGAATGCCGCGGTGAGGACGCGGCAGGCCCGTTCGCCCGTGCGTCGGCACGGCTCGGCTCGCCGCCCTCCCTCGTGGTCGACGCGCTGCTCGGAACCGGCCAGACGGAGCCTGCCCGCGGCGTCGTGCTTGCGGCGATCCGCGAAGTGAACCGGCTCGGGGCAGCGGGGACGGGCGTGCTGGCGGTGGACATGCCCTCGGGCCTGGACGCGGACACGGGCGAGCCTCTGGGCGAGGCCGTGCGCGCAAAGGTCACGGTCACCATGGTCGCGCTCAAACCAGGGCTGCTGCGCTTGCGAGCGCAGGCCTGTTCGGGGGAGGTCGTTGTCGCGGACATCGGCGTGCCGGTGGAACTGCTGCAGGAGTTGGGCGTTCCGGCGTCGGCGTTCGCGGCCGGGCGCGGAGCGCACGCGGCGGATGACGGGCTGGCGCAGGCAGCGCCGGGGCGGCCTGGTTCACCCGGCGCAGGGCGGCGGTGAACCGGCAGGCCGGGCCCGCACTATGCTTGGATGTCCGGGAGGATGCCGAGCATGCCCGTGCGGATGGAGTTGTCGAGAATCCTGATCCGGGAGTTGAACGACTTCCAGGTGATCGAACTGCGCGAAGTGGTCGAGGGGGACAGCGAGCCGGCCCCCGAGGCCGAGGTGCGGTCGTTCCCGATCGTGATCGGGCTGCCCGAGGCACAGGCGATCGAACGGCGGCTCAAGGGCATCCCCATCAAGCGGCCGCAGACCCACGACCTGCTGGCGAACGTCGTGAACGCGCTGGGCGGCGAACTTGTGTCGATCAGCGTGACCGACCTGAATGACCACACGTACTACGCGACGCTCGACATCCGCACGGCGAGCGGGGAGATGATCCACGTGGACTCGCGCCCCAGCGACGCGATCGCCCTCGGCATCGCGGGCGGCGTGCCGATCTACGTGGAGGAGAGCGTCATCGAGTCGGCGTCGCGGGACGAGGCGTGACGACATGGGCGGGCAGGGAGCGCCGACGGTGAAGGGGCCGCCGCCCTTTGAGGCGTACTGGCGACTTGATCGACCCGGGGCCGCGTGGGCCGCGCCGTGCTTTGTCACCGCGGGCGAACCGGGCATCGGAGGGCGGATCAAGGAGCGGCCCGAGGACTTCCTCGTCGAGGAGATCCCGCTGTACGAGCCGTGCGGCAGCGGCGAACACCTCTACCTCTTCGTTCAGAAGCGAAACCTCTCGACGCTCGAGATGGTGCGGATCGTTGCCGAGCATTTCGGTGTGCACCGCTCGGCGGTCGGGTACGCGGGGCTGAAGGACAAGCACGCCATCACGCGGCAGGTCGTGTCGGTGCACCTGCCCGGCAAGCCCGACAGCGAGCTTCGGCACCTGGACCATGAACGCATGGCCGTGCTGTGGGCGGACAGGCACACCAACAAACTGCGGCCGGGGCACCTGCGCGGCAACCGGTTCTCGATCCGCGTGCGGGGCGTGGAGCCGACGGCCGCGCTGGCGGCCTCCCGGATGATCGGGCTGCTCGCGCGCGTCGGCGTGCCGAACCGGGTCGGCGAGCAGCGGTTCGGCTTGCTGGAGAACAACCACCTCATCGGCCGGGCGATGATCCTTGGTCGACTGCGCGAAGCCGCGGATCTGCTGCTCGGGCCGAGCGCGTCCCACCCCGAGAGCCAGCCGGAGGCGAGAGCGTTCTATGCGGAGGGCAAGTACGCGGAGGCCGCGGCGTATTTCGCGCCGGCGTTGCGGACCGAACGCGGGCTGGCCAAGGCGCTCGCCAAGGGGCTGGAAGTCGAGAAGGCGGTCCGCCGCATCGACAGGACGGTCGCGTCGTACTTCGTTTCGGCGTTCCAGTCGGCCGTGTTCAATGCCGTGCTGGACAGGAGGATTCACGAGGGACAACTCGGCACGCTGCACATCGGCGACGTCGCGTTTCGACACGTCGGCCGGGCGACGTTCGACGTGACGGCTGAAACGCTCAACAAAGCGGAGACACATGGTCGTGTGGAGAGTTTCGAGATCAGCCCGTCCGGGCCGATGTGTGGCGCGGCGATGCGGCAGGCGTCGGGCGTGCCGGGGCGGGTCGAACGCGAGGCGCTGGAGGCATCGGGCGTGACGGAAGAGCGGGTCGCGGAGTTCGATCGAACCACGGGCGGACTGATGCAAGGGGCCAGACGCCCCTTGCGCGTGCCGCTGATCGACCCCGACGTCGAGGGCGGCGTGGACGAGCACGGGCCGTTCGTGCGCTGCGCCTTTGAACTGCCGCGAGGGTCGTTCGCCACGGTGGTCATGCGAGAGTTGATGAAGACGAGCGTGGGAGGTGAGGATG
Organism: Phycisphaerales bacterium; assembly: GCA_039794165.1. Taxonomy (GTDB): domain Bacteria; phylum Planctomycetota; class Phycisphaerae; order Phycisphaerales; family UBA1924; genus CAADGN01. The sequence goes on along the minus strand of JBDIVY010000001.1, from coordinate 399,222 downwards.
AAGTGGAAGAGTGACGAAGTGACGAAGTGACGAAGTGGCATCGTACACTTTCTGCTTGATCCCTTGATGCCGAAAGAACTCCGCTCATGCCCCCACTCCGACTCGTCTGCTTTGATCTCGGCGGCGTGCTCGTGCGGATCTGCCGCTCGTGGCGCGAAGGGTGCGAGCGGGCCGGGCTTCCGGTGTACGGCGACCTCGACACGCCGGAGGCCCGAGCGGCACGGACGCACTGGGCGCACCAGTACCAACTCGGCCGAATCGATTGCGGCACGTTCGCACGCGGTCTCTCCGACGCCGTGGGAGGTCGCTACACGCCGGAGCAGGTGCGTGCGATCCACGACGCATGGATCATCGCGGAGTACCCCGGCGTAGCGGGCCTGCTGCGGCGCCTGAACGAGAGCGTCGGTCTCACGACAGCCATCCTCAGCAACACGAATCATGGGCACTGGCAGAGGCTCCTCCCGGGCGCGAGCGGCGGCGAGTTCTCGTCGCTCGGGCTTGTGCGGCACCCCCACGCGAGCCACCTGCTCGGGCTGGCGAAGCCCGACCCGGCGATCTACCGCGTCATCGAGCGGCGGACGGGGGTCGCCCGGGGCGACGTGCTCTTCTTCGACGACCTCGACGAGAACATCGCGGCCGCTCGGGCGTGCGGGTGGCGAGCCGAGCAGATCGACCACGCCGGCGACACGGTGTCGCAGATCGTTGACCACCTGGCCCGACACGGCGTGCGCGTGTGAGCGTCAGTTCTGCCAGTCGATCGCCACGTCGAGTTCGAGCGTCGTGGGAGCGAGGCACGCCGAGTCGTTGCATGGCTGGCAGGTGATGGCGAGCAGCGGGCGGCCCCGCACCGGCCCGGTCTGCTCGACGGCGACGCGCAGTTCAAACTCGCCCTCGTACGCATTGAGCGACCCCGCGCCGGTGGCGAGTCGCGTGCCGGGTGGGTAGTCGGCGTATGCCTCGATGCCCGTGCCGCCGACGACGTGAACGCGGAACGGCAGCGCGCCGTCGCCCGCGTCGGCGGCGGCGACGTGCCACCCTTCGGCGACCCGCACGAGCAGCGGGAGTTCAGCGGGACGATCCCGGGCCACCTCGACGCGCTCGACGCTCGTGAAGACCGCGACAGGCGAGAAGTCCGCGGTGGTCGGCGAAGCCGTTGATTCCGTGGCACAGGCGTCCCGCCTGTGGCCCGTTTCCGCCGCACCCGTCCGGGCCAGATCGGTCGCCGTCTTTCCGCAGGCGAGGAGCCGAGCGAGCGCTGCCGTCGCGTGGATGCAGGCCGCGGGCGCGCGGGCGATCGTCGCGCTGAGGGACGTGATGCAAGCGCGCGCACGGTCGAGGTGGCTCACGTCCCCGGTCGCCGCCGCAAGTTCGATCAGTGCGTGGACCATCACGGATGAGCCGGTCGGCAGCGCGCCGTCCCACGTCGAGCGAACGCGCACGAACAGGTCATCCCGTCCGGCCGCGACGTCGAAGTACCCGCCGTCGGGTGAGGCGAACTCACGCTCGGCGCGGGCGAGCAGTCGCAGCGCGGCGTCGAGCCACGGCGTGCCTCCCCCACTCTTCGCGTCCAGAGCGTGCAGTCGGGCGAGAGCGTGAATGGTGGAGGCGTAGTCCTCGAGCGAGCCGTCCGGCCCGCGCACGCCGTCTCGCCACGAGCGCAGCAGCACGCCCTCGGTGTCGATCTTCTCGCCCAGCATGAACCGCGCGGCACGGCGGGCGGCCTCGGCGTAGCGGGCGTCGCCGAGCAGCGTGGCCCCGTCCACCATCGCGACGATCGCGTGGCCGTTCCACTCGGCGATCACCTTGTCGTCGGTCGCGGGCTGCGGGCGGCGCGAGCGTGCGGCGTGCAGGCGTGCGCACACCCGGGCGAGACGCTCGTCGAACGCCGGCTGATCCAAGCCGAGCGAGCGGGCGACGCGGTCGGGACGATCGTCGAGGCGAAGAACGTTCGCCGGCGGGTCGTCGGGGTGGTGCGGCTCGCGGAAGTTCGGGCCGCGGTCGAGGCCGAAGACACGCGACGCGAAGGCGGCGTCGTCGGGTTCGAGCACGGCGGAGACCTGTTCGCGCGTCCAGACGTGGGCCGCCCCCTCGCGCCCTTCGGCGTCGGCGTCCTGGGCGGAGAGGAACGCGCCGTTCGTGCCGGTCAACTCGTGCAGAATGGAATCGAGCGTTCGCCGAGCGACCCAGCGATAGACCCCGTCACCGTATGCCTCGCCCGCACGGGCGTAGACCGACGCGAGCAATGCATTGTCGTAGAGCATCTTCTCGAAGTGCGGCACGGTCCAGTGGGCATCGACGGCGTAGCGGTGGAAGCCCCCGGCGAGATGGTCGTGGATGCCTCCGGCGAGCATCCGGTCGAGCGTCGCACGCACGGCATGATCGATCGCACTCCGGGTCTCGTCGTCGCCGGCCATGCCGCGAACGATGAGAAGGAAGAGCAGCAGCGAAGGCTGCGGGAACTTCGGCGCGCCGCCGAAGCCGGCGTTTGTCGGATCGAAGAGGCGGAGCAGCGCGGCCGTCGCTCCCTCGACCTCGCGCCCACCGACCGCGACGGGCGCATCGGAGCGGGCGAGTTGCTCGGTGACGGCCTCCGCGAGCCGCTCGGCCTGCGCGATCACACCCTCGCGCTGCGTGCGCCACGCCGTGGCGATCCCTTCGATGACGCGCGGGAAGTCGGGGCGCGAGCCGAGCGCGGGGTGCGGCTCGGCGGGGATGTATGTGCCGCACCAGAGAGGGCGCAACCGTTCGGGCTCGAGGAAGACGCTCATGGGCCAGCCGCCCTGCCCCGTGAAGAGTTGCGTTGCGGTCATGTAGAGGTTGTCCACCTCGGGGCGTTCCTCGCGGTCCACCTTCACGCTGACGAACCGCTCGTTGAGCATCGCTGCGATCGACGGGTTCTCGAACGACTCACGCTCCATGACGTGGCACCAGTGGCAGGTGCTGTAGCCGATCGAGAGGAAGATCGGCACGTCGCGCCGGCGGGCCTCGTCGAACGCCTCGCGACCCCATGGCATCCAGTCCACGGGGTTCGCGGCGTGCTGCAGCAGATACGGGCTGCTCTCGTCGGCGAGGCGGTTGCGGCGTGCGTCGGTTCGTTCGGCGTGGACGGGCATCATGCGCCTCCTGCGATCGGCACCCCACTCTATCGGGATCGGAGCGACGAGAGCCTCCCGGGCAGCAAATCAGCGAGTTCGGCGGCGAGCAGGCCCGCTTCGGCGCGGTGTGAATCGGCCCAGCATTCGCCCGCGATCGCGTGCGCCTGCACGCCGATGCGTGCCGCGTCAAAGAGCGAGAGCGGCCGGCGCGGATCGGGCGGGATTCGGGCACGGAGCGATTCGGGGAGCGCGGAAACGGTCCCGTCGGGGCGTGGGACGAACTGCGCAACGATCGCGCCGATGACGCCCGCGAGCACGTCGCCCGTACCGGCGGTCGCCAGGCAGGCGTGGCCGTGCTCGCAGACCCATGACCGGTGGCCGTCGCTCACGACAGTGCCCGCACCCTTGAGAACGACGATGCAGCCGAGGCGCTGGGCCATCTGCGCCGCACCGGTGAGTCGGCCCTCGTGCGTGGTCGGGTCGGCGGTGATCCGCAGCGGGCCGGCCATGCGGCGGAACTCGCCAGGGTGCGGCGTGAGCACGGCGGGAGCGCGAAAGTCCCGCCACAACTCGGAAACCTGCGAGAGCGCGTTGATCGCATCGGCATCGACGACGACCGCAGTCGTGTCCTGCTGCACGGCGCGGAGCGCGATCGCGCGCGCGCCATCGTCCGTGCCGAGGCCGGGTCCGATGACGAGACAGTCGGCGTCCGTCAGCACGCCGTCGAGAACGGTCGCGGCGTGGTGGGCGACGACCGCGCCATCCGCATCAACCGGCAACCCAACGCCCGTGGCCGAGGGTGCGATGACGAGAGCCGCATTCAAAACCGGGCGCGGCGTGACGAGGCGAACCAGACCCGCGCCGCCACGGAGCGCGCCGAGCGCAGCCAGCGCTGGCGCGCCCACCATCCGCCGCCCGCCCGAAGCACACCCGCCGACGACGGCGACGGTGCCGAAGTCGCCCTTGTGCCCCGCAGGATCGCGCGCCGGGAGACAGGGAAGCGGTGAACTCGCGGCCGGGTCGTCGGGTCGGGTCATGGGCGGCCCCTCGTCGATTCGACCTCGACGCGGAGACGCCCGATGAGCGGCGCAGTCGCGGCCAGGGCACGCACGGCCACGCCGTCGGACAGCGCGGACTCGGCGAGCGCGATGTGCGTGGCGTCGAACGGAATCGGGCCGAGCGTTGCGTCGAGATCGATCCATGCCAATCCCTCGCCGAGAGGAAGCAGCGCCTGCGTCCACATGTGGTAGACGAAGACGTCGCGCTCGCCCTCGAAGCGGTCGGCGTAGATCAGCCCGCTTACGACGCGCGACGGAATACCGTCGGCACGCAGCACGGCGGCCAGCAGCACGGCGTGCTCGGTGCAGTCGCCCTCGCGGGTGCGGGCGACTTCGCTCGCGGACGCGAAGCCGACGCCGAGCGACTTGGCGCTGACGTGCCGCCCGACAAAGCGGCGCAGAACCTCGGCACGCCCGGGCTTCCCATCCTGCACGCCGCGGAGCGCGCCCTCTGTGAGTTCGACGATGACGGGGTCGTCCGAGTCCGCCATCGCGGACGACGCCAGGTACGGCGAGGTGTCGAGTTCCGGTGATTCCGTGCGCGGGTCTTCGGGGCGAACAACCACTCGCGCCCGCGAGTCGTCGAGGCGTTCGACGCCTTGCGCGCCGCCGATGGGGAGGTCCGGCAGAGGGCCTTCGGGAACGCTCACGATATACGACGCCTCGATCACCCGGCGCGGCGCGTCGATGCGGCGGTCGGGGCGGACGAACGATCGCAGCAGCAGTTCGGGGGCCTCGATGCGGACGCGGGCGGTCGCCTCGTCGGTGGCGAACATGGCCATCTTCATGCCGCCCAGGTCGAGTTCGGTGCGCAGCGGCACGCCGCGACGGTCGATGATCTCGACGGTAGACGAGCCGACGGGCATGTCGCTCGACGAGGTCCGGCAGCGCAGGGCGTCCAGCGAGCGGCCCATGACCTCGATTGTCGTAGCTTCGAAGCCCTCGCGGCGAATCTCGATCACGGTCGGTCCGCCCTGCGGGTCCACCGTGCGCAGGACGATCGGGTCCGCGCCCGCGGCGAGCCGCTGTTCGAGGTAGCGCGACGCGGCCGCGGGCGGAAGCCATCGGCCTTCGGGCGCTGGGAGCGTGCCGCGCGTGGTTCGGCCGCCCTGGGTCGTCTCGACCGCGACGCCCTCGTTGCCGAATCGGTAGCGAACGAAGACCGGCTCCGAGCCGAGCCGTTGATCGACGCTCATCTCGACCGGCTCGCCGGCTTCCGTCTCGACGAAGCGCGTTGTGAGCGCGATGGAGAGTGGTGTTGTGCCGCGCCGGATGGCGACCTCCATCCGCGTCGTTGTGGTGATTCGGCCGTCGGCGGTCGTCTGCGAGGCGTGCATCCACCCGGCCCGCTGCCCGTCGATTTCCACCGTGTACCACCGGTCATGGTCGGCCGCGCGGACGGTCGCGCCGAGCGTCAGGCAGAGCGCAAGGACGAGCCGGACCAGGGCGTGCGCGGGCATCGGCATGGGTTGATTGTAGGGGAAGGCACGAGGGAACGAGGCATCGGGGCAAGGCCGAAGGAGAGAGGCCGAAGGAGAGAGAGGCGCGCGGAGCCTCGGACATCTAGTGTTCTCCATCAGGCCCCGCACTCACGCCCCGATCGCTCCACCATGATCGACACGCACTGCCATCTCACGTTCGACGACTTCGCGGGGCGGGTGCCGGAGACGATTGACGAGGCCCTCGCGGCTGGCGTCGCCGGGATGATCTCCGTCTCCACCACGCCGCCGGACGCCGAGCAGGCCCTCCACCTGGCGGAGACGAACGATCGAGTCTGGTGCACGGCGGGCGTGCATCCGCTGTATTCGGATCGGGGGCCGTTCGAGTGGGCGAGGTTGCGGCGAGTCGCGTCCAGCCCGCGGTGCGTCGCGTGGGGCGAACTTGGGCTGGACAACCACTACGACCGACCGGCCCGCGCGGTGCAGGACGCCGTGCTGGCGGAGCAACTGGCGTTCATCGAGGCGGTGCACGAGGACAGCCGTGTGCTGCCGGTGGTGCTGCACTGCCGCGACGCCTTCGACGACCTGATCCCGGTGCTGCGGCGGACGCGGCTGGACCCGGCGCGGTTCGTCTTCCACTGCTTCACCGGCGGGCCGGAGGACGTGCGAAAGGTGCTGGACTTCGGGGCGATGGTCTCGTTCACGGGTGTGGTGACCTACCGCAACGCGAGCGAGGTGGCCGAGGCCGCGCGGCTCGTCCCGCTCGACCGCATCATGGTCGAGACCGATGCCCCGTTCCTCTCCCCGGAACCGGTACGCGGCAAGCGCCCCTGCCGACCGGCGTTCGTCCGCCACACCGCCGAGTTCCTCGCCCGCCTGCGCGGCGAGGACTGGGAGACGTTCCACGCGGCCATCAACGCGAACACGGAGAGGTTCTTTGGGGTGAAAGCGTGAGCGCACGTGCCGACCGGTCTTGAACAACGCCGCGCTGTACACTCGCAGACCGCCTGATCCTCCCCAAGCCCCAAGCCCTTCCATGCTCCACACCCTCGACCCCTACGTTTTCGAGTTCGCGCCCGGGTGGGGCGTGCGGTGGTATGGGCTGTCGTATGTGGCCGGGTTCGTGGTCGGGTGGTTCCTGCTGCGGTGGCTGGCGCGGCGGGGGCTGGCGATGGTTCCCACGGACCGCGTGGCCGACGCGATGCTCTGGATCGTCGGCGGCGTGCTGGTCGGCGGCAGGCTCGGCTACGTGCTGTTCTACAAGCCGGAGTATCTGTGGACCTTCGACGCCGGGTTCCCGTGGTGGGCAGCGCTCGCCATCAACCGCGGCGGCATGGCGAGCCACGGCGGGATGATCGGCGTGATCCTCGCCGCGTGGCGCATCAGCCGCGGCTGGCGCGACGACGACGGCGCCGTGCGCGGCCGGTGTCCGCCGCTGCACGTCATGGACCTGATGGCCCTGATCGCCCCGGCGGGGTTGCTCTTCGGGCGCGTGGCGAACTTCATCAACGGCGAACTGCCGGGACGGGTCGTCGCCGCGCCGGGCGAGCCGGCGCCGTGGTGGAGCGTGAAGTTCCCGCAGGAGATCGTCAGCAGGCACGAGTCGTTCCGCACGCCCGAGCAGGAGGCGGCTGTCGACGCCATCGTGTCGCGGTACATGCTGCCTGGCGACGACTTCGGCTCAGGCTTCGAGCGCATGCTGAGGGCGTTGCGCCGCGGCGGGGAGGAATCCGATCGGCTTGTGGCCGAGTTGACGCCGCTGATCTCCGCCCGCGCTCCGTCGCAACTCCTGCAGGCACTTTGCGAGGGTGTGATCGTCGGGGCGGTGATGTGGACGATCGGCGTGGCGATGGGACGGCTGCGCTCTCCGGGCGTGGTCGGGGCGTGGTTCCTTGTGTCCTACGGCGTGCTGCGGCTCGCGACCGAGTTCGTACGCCTGCCCGATGCCGATCTCGCGGTCCAGCGCGTGCTCGGCCTCAGCCGGGGGCAATGGCTGAGCGCGGCGATGGTCGCGGCGGGAGTTGTCGTGCTGGTGTCCGTCCGGCTCCGTGGAAGGAAGCCCGCGTAGTGCGTCGTCGAGCCGCGGTCAGGACCGCTTCTCGCGTCCGATGTGCGCGATCGCGAGCGTGGCCGCGAAGCCGAGACCTGCGAGACCGAGTGATGAGCCGATCTGGCTCGCCGTCGGCGTGAAGCGGCGCGTAGGCCAGTCCGCCTTGTCCAGGGCCGCGATCGTTTCGGGCGTTTGTACGACGCCCTTGATGACATCACCCGGTGAAGGCTCGACGCCCTCCTGGAACGGCCACAGCCCGACGACCGCGCCGAGGACAAGCCCGAGCAGCACGCCGAGCGTCGGTTTCTCGAAGCGGCGCAGCAGGTATCGGATGAGGTTGCTGACGGCGGCGATGCCGATGCCGACGCCGAGGCCGACCGGGATGAAGACGCGCACGACCGGGTCCACGGCCGCGCCGTAGTCGCCCGAGGCCACGGCGTCGCGTGCGGCGTCGATGGCGGAAAGGATCGGGACGTACTGGCCGAGCACGAGCAGGAGATACCCGCCGCTGACCCCGGGCAGGATCATCGCGCTCGCACCGGCCACCCCGGCGACGAACAGCCCGGCAAAGCCGCCCCCTCCGGTCGATCCGCCCGCGGGAGAGAGCATGGCGAGGGCGATCATCGCCGCAAGGCCGGCGAGCGCACCGAAGACAAGCGGCAAGGAAATCCCCTTCGCCATCGTCCAGATGACCGGCACGCCGCCGAGCGTGAGGCCGATGAAGACGCTGTACGCGGCCCATCGGTGGTGGACGACGAGGTCCTTGACAGGCCCCGCACCGAGCACGATGGCCAGTCCGGCCGCGGCCGCGACCGCGCCGAGGACCAACAGCGACCGGACCCGAAAGCGAAGCGTGGTCAGTTCCGCGATCGCTCCGATGAACCGCGGGTAGATCCCCGTGACGAGGAGCATCGTGCCGCCGCTGATCCCGGGCACAAGGTTCGCCAGCCCCATGAGCGTGCCGCCGGCGACCGATCGAGCAGCGAGCGGGATCAGCGCGGGTTCGGGCGCGGAGTCAGCGCCCGACGTGGTCGCGTTCAAGGGTTGCTCTGCCATGCGCTTCTCCGGGGGGCGTCGATCGTAGGCCCCGGCGCACTATGATCGGCTCGGCACGCCCGCACGCCGCAGCGTGCCCCGACTCAGGAGTCCGCATGAACGTGCTCGTGACCGGCGCGGCCGGGTACATCGGATCGCACGCTGTCCGGCGTCTGCTGGCCGACGGGCACACGGTGGTCGCGCTCGACAGCCTCACGCGCGGTCACCAGGCGGCGATCGACGCGGTGCGGCCGGTCGCGCCGTCGCGGCTGACGTTCGCCCGCGCCGACGTGGGCGACGCGGCCGCGCTCGACACGCTGCTCGCGCAGCACAGGGTGAACGCGGTCCTCCACTTCGCTGCCTATGCGCTCGTGGGCGAGTCGGTCGGGGAGCCGCTGCTCTACTACCGCAACAACACCTCTGCGGCCGTGACGCTGATCGATTGCTGCGTGCGCGCGGGCGTCGAACGGTTCGTGTTCTCGTCGACGTGTGCGACCTACGGCGAGCCTCCGCCCGAGTTTATCCCCATCCCCGAGTCGTGCACGCAGCAACCCATCAACCCCTACGGCTGGAGCAAGCTCCACGTCGAGCACGTGCTGCGTGACGTCGCGCACGCGACGACGAAGCGGGGACACCCCTTCGCCTTTGCCGCGCTCCGGTACTTCAATGTCGCCGGGTGCGACCGCACGGGCACGCTCGGCGAGGACCACGACCCGGAGACGCACCTCATTCCCGTTGTGCTGCAGGCAGTGCTCGGTCGGCGCGACGCTGTCACCGTTTTCGGCACGGACTACCCGACGCCCGACGGCACGTGCATCCGCGATTACGTGCATGTTGAAGACCTGATCGACGCGCACGTCGCCGTGATGGACGCGCTGCGCCCGGGCGACCAGCGGGCGTACAACCTCGGGATCGGGCGGGGGTACTCGGTCCGCGAGGTCATCGACAGCGTCCGGCGGGTGACCGGTCGGGACTTCGTGGTCCGCGAGGGAGCGCGGCGCCCGGGCGACCCGCCGACGCTGTACGCAGACCCCTCGAAGATCCGCTCCGACCTCGGATGGTCCGCGTCGATCCAGGACATCGATGAGATCGTTGCGACAGCGTGGGCATGGTTCCGCGACCATCCGAAGGGGTATGCGAAGTGAGACACGGGAGGCGAACCATGCGCCGAGGGACCGAGGGGTCGGGGGATCGAGCCGTGATTCACACGGCTCCGCGTGCATGGCGGGGCGGAGCCTGCCTTGGCCCCGTCGCGTCAGCGCTGCTGGTCCTGGCGACGTTCGCGTGGACCTGCCGCGCCCAGCAGATCGATCCTGAGGCATGGCCGACCCGCCTGACGGTGTGCGGCGAGCGTGGCGTGATCCGCCCGATCGAAGGTCCGGTCGGCGACTGGGTGGTGATCCGCGTGCGTGCCCCCGGACTGCGCCCGATCCGCCAGGACCTTGCGGACGCCGATGCGATCCTGCAACACTGCGGGGACGAGCCGCCGGGCGTCCGCTTCGAGGCCGAGGGGGGCATGTTCGTCCGCTTCCGACCTGCGGCCGATGGGGCGGAGGTCGGCCCCGACGCACCGGTCTCCGCCTTCGTGTTTGTTTCCGCCGTGCACTCGGATGAACCGGAGCCGACCCTGGCGCTCCAGCGCACCTGGTTCGCGTTCTACAACCCCGTTGAACCCGAGCGCGACCCGCGCGGCGTCGTGCTTGTTGTCCCGGGCATGTTCGGCACGCCTGAGACGGTGGCGGAAGCGATGGTGCAGACCCTGCGCCACGCGGGTTGGCACGTGCTGCGGATGCTCACGCAGCCCTCCCGGTTTACGGAGCGGCGCGTCTTCACGATCGACCCGAACGCGGATCCCGATCCCTCCGCCCGTGAGGCCGCGCACATCCTCGGCGACCGGGCGGCCGAGTGCGCGTTCGCGGTTCAGGCCGCATTCGCCCACGTCGAGCGCGCGGACCCGCGGCTGGCGGCACTGCCGCGCGCCGCGATCGGCATGAGCGGCGGCGCCATGGCGATGCCGACCATTCTCGCGCTCGAACCCGAGCGGTACAGCGCGTGCGTGCTGGTCGCGGGCGGGGCGGATTTCTGGGCCGTCGCCGCGCTGAGCAACTACGCCGACTGGATCGACGCGGTGCGCGTCGAGTGGATCGGCGGCCCGCCGCCTCGCGCGGCGATCGACCGCTTCGCCGAGGCGTACCGGGCCGTGGCCCCGCTCGACAACGTGAACACCGCATCCGTAGCGAGTTCGATCCAGACGCTCATGATCCACGGCACGCGCGACAGGGCGGTTCCCTCGGACCTCGGCGACCTCCTGTGGGAGCGGCTGGGTCGCCCGGAGCGATGGAGCGCGCCGATGGGGCACGAGATGCTCTTCTTCGTGTACCTGCCGCGCCGATCGGCCGACATGGTGGCGTGGTTGGACCGTACGACGGGCCGCGGGCCATGATCGCCGCGCTCAGCCCGTACCACCTGACGACGCGCGAGCCCGCGGCGATGGTCGGGCTCCTTCTGGCTGATCAGGTCGTCACGATGGTGCCGACCCCGTTCGAGGGCGCCGAGCGATCGCACGTGGAGCACGCCGTGGCTCGCTCACCGCGCTACCTGGCCCTCATGGAGTCGTGGCGATGGTCGGTGCCGCTCTGGAACGCGGGCGTCATCACGGGCGACATCAACGGCGAAGACGCCGGGGTCGAGGTGCGGGCCGCGTGCGCACGCCTGCGCGATGACGACCGCTTCGCCCCGCTCCGGCTGCTGATGCGCGAAGGGGTGTTCGACGACGAGCGATCGTACCTCGACGCGGTCGCGCGGGATCTCCTCCGTGCCGGGCCGGACCCGGCGATCACCATCCCGGTTGCCGCGGCGATGGACCGTTTCGCCGCTGTGCACGGCATGGTCGTGATGCGATCATTCCCGGCCAGCGTTGCCCAGCGGGTCGAGCAAGGGCTTGCCGAGAAACTGTTCGCCTTCGCGATGCCCGTGCTGCTGCAGGCCAGCGCGGGCCGCGTCCTGGAAGCCCGGGATTCGCTCGGCGAATCGATGATGGGTCTGGGAAGAACGGTCCGCGCGGCAGCGGTCGGAGAGGCCTTGCCGCTCGACGTGGCCGATGCCGCCCGCGACGCCGCGCACGCCTTCGAGCCGCTGCATGGGGACCTGGCACGCCCATGCGAGGATGAGGACGACCTCCACGTCATCGTGGGTACGGCGTCGATCACCGCGGTCAGTCTGCCGGTGGACGCGGTGCTCGAGTCGAGCCTGGCCGCGTTTCAGTCCTTTGCCCGTGCTCCCGCCCGGGTTGCGGCCGAGGCCTCTGCTCTGCCGGCGCTGCGGGACCCGCTCGCCGGCGAGCGCATCGTCTCGCTGATCGTTCGGACCATCGGCCGCCGTGCGTGAGCGGTCCGTCGTATCAATCGATGCGCCGTGGCGACACCGAGGTCACCAGCCGGATGCTCGGCGTCTCCAGCCCGGCGGCGACGGCGGCGTCGCGCAGGTCGTCGGGACGGAGCGTGAGATCGACGGTCGCGCGAGTCAGGCGAGGCCCGACGTCGTAGTAGAGCGTGAACTGCACGTGCTGCACATTGCGAAGCAGCGGGGCTTCCTCCGGGTCGCCAAGGGGCAGCCCTCCCGAGAAGCGGGTCCGGACGTTCCAGATCTCGAAGGGAGGACCTCCCTCCGCGATGACCCACGCCGGAGCGTCGCGGCGCTCGAGGCGCGTGACCTCGGTGGGGAGACCTGCCTCATCGCGCGCGCTGACGAACTCGAGGCTCGGCGGGTCGGGCACCAGCACGGGCGTGAGGATCGGATTCACGGGGTATGGTCCGAACTCCTCGCCGTTGCGGATGAGCGCGCTGACGCGGTGCATGACCATTCTGGCGACGACGTGAGCGGACGCCGACTCGCTCGTGGTCTTGTAACTCTTGAAGCAGGCGTCGAGCGCGGAGAGCGTGGCGACGAGCAATGTCGCGCTGATCGTGAGCGCGATCAGCAGTTCGACGAGGCTGAAGCCGCGGCGGACGGGGAGTTGCGCACGCGAGGGGATCACAGCCTGCCCTCCCTGTAGGAGTTGGGCACGGGAACGACACCGAGGGGGAGCATGATGCCGTCGGGGAGCGCCATGTCAGGATTGAACCGCAAGCGGACAGCGCCGAAGCCGTGGAAGGGCACGGAGACCGCGCCGTCGTCGAGCTGTTGCTGCGTGGGCCACTGGTCGGGGCCGAGGTCTACAAAGCCGTCGCCGTCGAGGTCCCAGCCGACGATCTTGACGCCGTCGACCTCCGGCAGCGTCCAGGGGTCGAGCGATTCGTGCTCGCCGTCCTCCGGTCCGAGATATCCGAAACTGGCGTTGAAGCCGGCGGGGTTGCCGAGCGGGTTGCCGTGCGGGTCCTTGAGCGGGCCCGCGCCGTACTCGGGTTTGAAGGTCAGCAGGAGCGCGCCGTCGATCTCGGCGTTCCCGCGCACGTCGAGGACGCCCGCGATGATCGCCCCGCGCAAGCGCACGTCCTGCTCAGCGGGGCTGTTGAACGTGCCGACGTCAACCGAGAAGTTCGGCAGCATCAAGGACGACTTCTCGATGTGCTCGACGTCGTGCTGCTCGGGGTTCAGGTCCGGGCGGGAGGGGTGCTCGGTGAAGAACCGTGTGCGGCCCGTGAACTGCATCTTGTTGCGGACGTGCGTGTACTCGGCCGGAGCGTCGCTCACGACCGACCCGACGACCATGCAGTCGTGGAAGCGGAGGTTGTTCGAGTAGAGCCTCGTGTCCGTCACGCGGGTCGGCACGACGTCGGTCACGCCGTTGATCTCGCGCGGAACGTCGATGACGAGCGGGTTGGGCAGCGCAGCGTAAGACTCCTCGGGGTAGAGCATGACGTCGCTGGCCGGGATGTCGCCCTTGTCCACCGGCTCGAACGCCATGAGCAGCATCTGGTTCGGAGGGCGCGCCTCCTCGGGCAGCACCGCGTCGTCGAGCGGCGGGCAGTCGAGGCAGCCGTCGTCCTCGTTCCACTCGTCGAAGTCGTCGCCGAAGACCCAGCGAGGCCGCTCGGGCACCGGACGTCCCACGCTTGGGTTGAACCGCATCCGACCGTAGAACGCCCAGTCGATCTGTGCGGCGTCGGGGTCGTAGCCGTGGTTCTGCACGTGCGTGCGCACCCACGTCACGCCGACGAAGGTGCAGCCCTTGAAGAGCGCGTTGAGGCCCATCGGGATCTGCACGTCGCGGAAGACCATGTGCTCGAAGACGGGCCGGTAGTACCAGTCGGCGGCGTTCGGGGATCCGAGCGGCATCGGCTCGTAATAGGCCGTCTGCCAGTTGTCGGGCAGGCCGTCGAGGTTCAGGTCGGGATCGAGGCGAAGGTACCGAGGAAGGTACTGCGGGTCGTCGGGGTCGCCGTCCGTCGCGCCTTCGGGCTTTGTCTCCTCGTAGTCGGGGAGGGAATCGACGCTGATCCCGAGATGCTGTGCGACCTGATCCCAGAACCCCGCGCCGTCGGCGGCGTTGTGAAGAGCGGTCTCCGTGCCGGTGAAACTGCTCGCCGTGACTTCCGGGAGCAGGTTGTCGTCGGCCTCGTACACGCGCGGAGACTTCTGCTCGTTGGGCCGGATCGACCCGAGCAGTCGCGGCTCATAGTCGCCCTGCGCCGCTCGCCACGCCGAATCCTGCACACGGAAGACGAGCCGTCCGTTGACCTTGACGTAGCGGTCCATGGCGTCGATGTAGCCGTCGAGGTATCCGAGTTCGTGGTCGAGGTAGACCTTGACCTGGTGGCCGTGCTCGTTGGTGATCCAGGCCCAGTCGAGCAACTCCTCGGGCGGCTCGCCCTCCGGGTCCCATCGGCCGTTGGCGTTGTGGTCGAGGAACCCGTAGACGCCGTTGCGGTTGCGGTCGGCGTTGGATGTGTCGATCAGGCGAGCAAGGTCGGGATCGATGACACTGCCCTCGGCGTCAACGAACTCCGTGGCGATGTGGACGCGGCCGTCGTCGTCAGCGTCGTAGTGGTTGATGAAGATGTCGAACTCGTCCACGTACCCGTCGCCGGTCACGTCGTGGAAGGCGGTCCACGGCTCCGGGTCGGCGTCGTCGCCGACGTAGCCGTCGGGGATCGCCCCGCCCTCGACCGGGTGGCCGACGCGCAGACGGTTGTCGCCGTCGACGTCCGAGGCCGCGACGGCGGCGTAGAACGCCTCGAGTTTGTTGTCGAGCAACGGGTCCAGCCCGTTGAAGTCGCACCGCATGATGAGCGGGTCGGCGTGCTCGAACTCGACGTCCTCATAGCGCACGCCGAGGTCGCCCACGATCTGGACGTTCTTGCCGATCATGATGCGGCTCGGGCTGATGACCGCGTGCCCCACGCGCTTCACGACGCGGAAGTCACGGGTCATTGTCCGCGTCATCGGCGCGCGGTTCGCTACGAAGTGATACCCGATCACGATCACACGAACGTCGGTGCCGTTCGCGAGCGGGGCGTAGATGATCTGGAACGCGGGCGGCGGGATCGAATCGCCGGTCGGCGCGAGCGCCACCAGCGGCGTAACCACCCAACCCGTGCTGCGAAAGACGTTCAGGTCCGCGTGCGGCCAGGCCTCGGTGATCGTGGGCACGGACGGATCGCCGGCCGAATGGACGACGATGTTCTCGTCGCGAGCGTGCACGTTCACCAGCGCCTCGGCGATGCCGTCGGGGTTGTCTCCGGCGTACCCGCCCGGCGAAGGCAGGATGATGAAGTCGCCGTACGAGCCGAGGTTGCCGTCCCAGATCGCATACCCGAACGCCTGATCGATGTCGCTGCGCGAGACGATGAACCGCCCCGCCGCCTCCGCAAGCCGCCGCTCGGCCAACGCCATGCCCGTTTCCGCGACGCCCATCGCGTGCATCACCTGCACGTGCGTCTCCGCCGTTCGCACGTTGCCGCGGCTGGCGATGGCCATCGCCGCAACCAGCGAGCCGAACAGGACGAGAAACATCATGGCGAGCACGGACGCGACACCGCGGCGCGCGTGCAGCGGCTTGCGTCCGCCCCGCTGCCGTGCCTGTGCTCTCCGGCGTTTGCTGTCCACAGTCCGCTCCTCGCTCCCCACGCCACCGGCGCGACAGAAGAGCCTCACGGGACGACCCACGAGAGACGCGCGACCTCCATCGCCGCCCCGCCTGACGGGGTGTACCACACGATGACCGTGACGCGAAGCGGGAACGCATCGACCGCGATGGCCGGCAGCTCGTCGACCTGCGACTCCCGGTAGAAGCCCTCCTCGCGCACGATCGAGTAGTCGTGCGGCTCGACCTTCTCGACCAGCACCTCCTGCATCCAACCGACCATCGGCACCGGCATGCCGAGGTCGTCGAGCAGGACGTTCCCGAGCAGGTCCAGTTCCGGGATGACCGCGCCGGTGGCGTCGATGGGGCCTTCGAAGTCGCCGCCCGCGCCGAAGCGGAGTCCCGCGAAGTCGTCGGTGTCGTCGAAGTCGTCGAGGGTGATCTCGCCGGACTCGGGTCCGAAAACGATCGGCCCGCCTTCGCTGATGGGGACCAGGCCGACGACGGGGTCGTGACGCGGCAGGTGTCGCATGTACTCACGGACTTCCCCGGCGAGGAAGGTCCCCGCCGCCGCGTGCGACGACCACAGGTTCGACTGGACGAACGCCTGCTGCGCCTCGACCATCGCCAGGATGCCCACGCCGATGATGACGGTGGTCATCGCGGTTTCGAGGAGCGTGAACGCCGGCGCCCTGCCCCGGCGACGCGCGGCCCTCCGGCCGGCCTGCGGAGCGTCCATGTGCCATCCCTCCCGACGGCGCATTCGGCCGCCGGAGCGTCGATCGGCTACTGGACGAGCTGACTCATCTTGAAGATGGGCAGAATGATCGCCATCGCGATGAACCCGACGATCGTGCCCATTACAAGGATCATGACGGGCTCGATCATGCTCGTGACGGCCTTGATCCGGTCCTTCAACTGCCGGGCGTAGTACGTGCTCACCTCGTCGAGCACCTCGCCCAGCTTACCGGACTCTTCGCCCGCCGAGATCATCTGGACCACCGCTCGCGGCAGCAGCCCATCCTTGCCCAGCGGCGCGGCGATCTTCTTCCCCTGCTTCACATTGTTGTGAACGCGCGCCCACAGCCCCTTGTAGAGCTGGTTGCCGGAGATCTCTCCCGTGATCGCCAGCGTGTCGAGCATCGGCACGCCCGCGTTGATCAGCTGCCCCATCGTCTGCAGCGAACGGCTGATGTAGAGCGAACCGAACATCCCGCGCAGGACCGGGACGGTCAGTTTGAGCTTGTCGATCCAGAACGAGCCCACTTCGGTGCGGGCCGCCGCGAAGAGCAGGCCACCCAGACCCACCGTCGCACCGATCACGATCGGCCACCGCGCGACGAGGAACTTGCTGATGCTCATCAGGAAGGTCGTGGCCCACGGAAGGATGTCCTCCTTGCCCTCGAAGACGGAGTAGAACCTGGGCAGCACGAACGCCAGCAGGAAGATCGTCACGCACACCGCCAGCGACCCGATGATGCCGGGGTAGATCGACGCCCCGATCACCATCTTGCGCGTCTCGAGTTGCTGCGCGATGTAGCCGGCGATGCGGTCGAGCATCTCGGAGAACGAGCCGGACATCTCCGACGCGCGGACCATGCTGACGTACAGCGGACCGAAGAGCTTCGGGTGGCGGGCGATCGCTTCCGAGAACTGCTTCCCGCTCTCGACGTCCTGCTTCATCCCCATGATGACGCGCCGGAAGGCCGGCTGAGCCGTCTGTTCGGCGATCCCCTCCAGCGCGGCCCGGAGGTTGATGCCGGCGCGGATCATCACGGCCAGCTGGGTCGTGAAGTCCAGCACGTGCTTCTGCGACGGCTTGCGAGAGTTGAACCGCTTGAGGAAGTCGATGAACCCGCCGTCGGAGTCCTCGGTCGCGGCGGTCGAGAGCGAGACGACGTGCAGCCCCTGTGCGCGGAGCGCGGCGGCCGCGCCGGCGACGCTGTCCGCCGCGAGCGTGCCGGCCTGCACCTGGCCGGACGAACCGCGCGCCTGGTAGCGGTACTGGGGCATGGGTCAGGCGGCGAGCTGGCGTGCGAGCTTGTCGGGATGCACCGCCTGCGCGACCGCGTCCTCCTTGCTGATCATCCCGTTGAAGTACAGTTCCGCGATCGACGTGTCGAGGCTGCACATCCCGATCGCACGGTTGGTCTCGATGACGTTCGGAATCTCGAAGGTGCGGCTCTCGCGGATCAGGTTCCGCACCGCCGGCGTGCAGAGCAGCGTCTCCACCGCAGGCACCATGCCCGGACGGTCGATCCGCGAGAAGAGCGACTGGCTGACGACCGCCTGGAGCGTGCCCGCGAGCATCGCCCGGATCTGATTCTGCTGGCCCGCCGGGTACATGTCGATGATTCGCTCGACCGTCTGCGATGCGTTGACGGTGTGCAGCGTGCTGAGCACGAGGTGGCCGGTCTCGGCCGCGCTGATGGCAAGCGCGGTCGTCTCGAGGTCGCGCATTTCGCCGACCAGAATGATGTCCGGGTCCTGTCGCAGGGCGTGCTTGAGGCCGCTGGCGAAGGTCGGCATGTCCTGCCCGAGTTCGCGCTGCTCGATCAGGCACTTCTTGCTCTCGAAGGAGTACTCGACCGGGTCTTCGAGCGTGATGATGTGCTTGGCGTAGCGTTCGTTCATAGCCTCGATCATGGCCGCGAGCGTCGTCGACTTGCCCGAGCCGGTGTCGCCTGTGACCAGCACCAGGCCGCGGGGCAGGTAGGTCAGCCGGGCGATGACCTCCGGAAGACTCAGAGCCTTGAGCGGGGGCACCTTGCTCTTGATCGCACGCAGCGCCATCCCCACGCAGCCACGCTGCATGTGCGCGTTCACGCGGTAGCGGCCGATCCCCTTCAGTTCGTAGGAGAAGTCGGCGTCGCGCTGGCGGTCGAACGTCGCCTGCGCCTCCTTGGGCGACATCTCGCGGAACATGGCCAGCACCTGCTCGGCGTCCAGCGGGGGCGACTCCATGCGGCGCACGACCTGGTGCACGCGGATCGTCGGCGGGTGCCCCGCCACAAGGTGGATGTCCGAGGCGTCCGCCTCGTGGGCACGGCGGAGAATCTCCTGGAGCTGCACGGCGACCTCCCTCGGCTGGTGCGCCGGCGGACCGCGTGACCGCAGCCGACCCGGAACGCACGAGACCGAGGGTTCATCGGACAACCCGGCTGAAGCCTTCACGGCAGCCGCGGCGCCGCACGACCCGCCGTCTCGACCCCGGGCCGCCATCCGGCACAGCCATCACAGACCGGACAGGCCGAACCGCCCGCCGTCAGCGCTCGCCCGCGGGAGTGCAGTGTGCGCACCACGATCCCGGATCGTGCGGGTCGAAGCCGCCCGCGGCGAGCATGGCGAGCGCGGTCCGCGTGCTCGATGGCGGCGGCAGAGCGGCGAGGCGAGCCTTGAACTCGCGATGGAAACGATCCTCGTGCAACTGGAACTCGCCCGGGCGGTCCTGCGTGTAGGCGTACTCGCCACGGAGCAGCCTGTCGATCTGCTCGATGCGCCGCTCGGGGTACGGGTGCGTGGAGAAAAACTCCGGCGGGCGGCTCCCCTCGCCCGCGGCGGCCCGCAGAATCTCCTGCACCTGCTTGGCGCCGAGGGGGTTGTACCCGTTGCGGACCATGTAGCGGACGCCGAGGGCGTCGGCTTCGAGCTCCTGGTCGCGGCTGAACTTCAGAAGATACCCCTGCCCGCCGAAGCCGACGACGACGGGTACGGCGGACTGCAACCACTTCTCATCCGATTGTGAGGCGCCGAGCGCCGCGCCGACCACAAGCCCCTGCACCAGCATCGCCTGTGAGATGCGTTCGTTCGAGTGACGTGCCGTCACGTGCCCGACCTCGTGCCCCAGCACGGCGGCGAGTTGGGCCTCGTTCGTCATCCGCGCCGCCAGCCCGCGCGACATGAACACCTTGCCGCCCGGCAGCGCGAACGCGTTGATCACGTCCGAGTCCAGAAGCGTGAACTCCCACGGCAGCGACGGATTGTCCGCCTCCGTCGTCGCGGCCAGCGCGCGCCCGATCCGCGCGACGTACACCTGCAACTGCGCATCCGCGACCTCCCCCCCGTATTCCGCCGTCAACTGGTCCTTCGCCCCCTCGCCGAGCGCGATCTCACGGTCGCGGCTCAGCAGCGCCATCTGCGAGCGGCCTGTCGTCGGGTTCGACGAGCAGCCCCACGAGAACGCCGCCAACGCCACAAGCACGATCAGTCCGAGTCGTCCGCGTGTCATCGGTGCATCTCCCTTCGTCGGCCCTACAGTGCCCCATCGGCAGGGCCAGCCATGAATCATCTACAGCCTACCCAGCCCACGGATGCCGCGCCCGCACCCGCCTGGGCCGAGGCTGACCTTGACAATCCACACGCGAACCCCGAAAAGGCAGAGCGCGTGCGGCGCATGTTCGCGGCCATCGCCCGGTCCTACGACCTGAACAACAGGCTGCACTCCTTCGGGCGCGACCAGGCCTGGCGCCGCCACGCCGTCCGGGCCGCGGGCGTGAGGCCGGGCGATGCCGTCCTCGACGTGGCGTGCGGCACGGGCGACCTGACGCTCCTCTTTGCGCAAACCCAGGCCGGGCGAGTCGTCGGGCTTGACTTCACGCCGGAGATGCTCGACCTCGCCCGCGCCAAAGGCGCACGCGTTGCCCCATCCGGGGCGCCCGAGTTCGTCCGAGGGGATGCGCAGAACCTGCCATTCGACGACGGGTCGCACGACATCATCTCGATCGCGTTCGGCATTCGGAACGTGCAGCGGCCGGAGCGGGCGGTGGAAGAGTTCGCTCGCGTGCTGCGGCCTGGCGGGCGGCTGGTCATCCTCGAGTTCGGTCGGCCGGGCATCGCGCCCCTCCGCTGGCTCAACAACTTCTACTGCGGCTGGGTGATGCCCCGCACGGCAACGCTCATCAGCCGCGATCGCTCGGGGGCGTACCGCTATCTGCCGCGGAGCATCGGCTCGTTCATGCCCCGGGAGGCGATGCTCGAGTTGCTGGGCAGGTCAGGGTTCGAGGACGCATCCTCACAGTCGCTGACCTTCGGGGTCTGCGTCTGCTACCGGGCTGTCAGAGCCGGAGCCTGCGAGGCCCCGGCCCGATTGGATTGAACCGGGCCTGCGCGCCTCCGGCCCGGTTCGGTCGAGCCTGTGGCCTGCGGCTTTGCCGGCCTTATCGGACGCCCGACTGCAGCCCGAAGGTCCGACTTCTGCGCCTGGTTCTCGCTTCACGCCCCGCCTGCCCTGCAACCGATCGACTCGGGCGTGATCGGCGACGGCCGACGCCCGGTCCGGGAGGACCGGACATCCCACTCCAACCGTCCGCGGCGGAGCCGTGCCGGATCGATCGTGTACGGAGAATCTCCCACATGAACCACGAGTTGTTGATGGAGCGGTTCTTTGAGGTGCTGATCAACGGCGACCGCCCCGGCGCCCGGGCACTCATCGAAGAGGCCTCCCACGCGGGCTACTCGCCGCGAGACCTCGTCACCGACCTGTTCTGGCCGACGTACGAACTGGTGCAGCGGCTGTACCGCGAGGACCAGCTGACGACGCTGGCGCACCGGCTCTCGACGAGGCTGCTCCGCGTGCTCGTGGACCAGACCGCCTCGCGCCTCGGACGCGCGAACGCCATCCGCCGATCGGTCTTCGCCTTCTGCGGCCCTTCGGACGCGGACGAACTCGGCGCGCAGATGGCCGTGGACATCCTCGAATCCGAGGGGTTCGCCGTCACCTTCGCAGGCGGCGGAATCGCCACCGACGAGATCATCGCGGCGACGCACGAGCGGCGGCCGGGCATCCTCCTGATGTTCTCCTCCGCTCCGCAGGATCTGCCGACCATCCGCGAGGTCATCGATCGCTTGCGAGAGATCGGCGCGTGCCCGAACACGCAGATCGCGGTGGGTGGCGGGGTCTTCAACCGAGCCGAGGGCCTGGCCGAGGAGATCGGCGCGGACATCTGGGCCGACGACCCGCTCGAACTGGCGGAAGCCCTCGTCGTCCGCCCCGCGCAGCGTGCCGTGGCCGAGCAGCGAACCGTCGGCCGCAACCGCCGGGCGAAGGCGGCGTGACGCCATTCGTCCGATAACGGCATTCGTAGGGCGGGGCGGGTCCGGTGGCCCGCCCCGTCTGTTGCGCACCTGTGACGGTTCCGAGGGAACAAAGCGGAAGTTAGTGCGTATAAACATTTAGCTGGCGGGCAATGAGCGATGCCCCGCCGGACGCCGAACGGGCAACCGCACGGCCTGCCACCGGGTATAGTCGCTCCGGGAAAGGGCATCACATGGATCGCGCCGATGAACGCCGCCTGATCCGACGAGCCGCAGCGGGCGACAAGCAGGCCGCCGAGGCTTGCATCCGCGCCCACCAGCCGAGCCTGTACGCGTACATGCTGCGCCTGTCGGGCCGTCCCGACGTGGCGGAGGACATCGTGCAGGAGGCGTTCGTCCGGGTGCTGACGAGCCTCGACCGGTTCGACGATCGGTACCGGTTCTCGACCTGGCTCTTTACGATCGCCCGCCGCCTGTACGTGAACGCCTGCCAGAAGCACAAGCCCGTGTACGAATCGGACGTGGTGGGCGGTTGGCACTCCTCCGCCGATGGTCCCGAGTCGCCGGTGATCGACGCCGAGGTCCACGAGAACACTCGTGATGCCCTCCAGGCTGCGCTCCTGCGGCTGCCCGAGGACCAGCGCGAGGTGGTTATCCTGTTCCACCAGCAGGACTGGCCGATTGCCTTGATCGCGCAGCACATGGGCATGCCGGAGGGGACCGTCAAGAGCCATCTGCACCGCGGTCGCCGGCGTCTTCGGGCGTTTCTGGAGGCGTCGGAGCGCGATACCGCACGGGTCGAGGAGGCGTGGCGTTGACGGACGATGGCCGCAAGCCCGATCGTTGCTCCCACGAGGAGTGGGTGGACGAGTTGCTCGATCGTCGCGCCGACGATCCCGAGTCGCGGGCGATCTTCGATCGGCTGCGCACCGACCTGGACGCCTGCCGTGAGTTGGCGAGCCTCAAGCGGGCGACGGACGCCCTGCGGCGCACGCCGTCCGCCCCCGACCTCACGGCGGACATCCTGCACAGCGTCGATCGCCGACGCCGGTTCCTGCCGGCTCGCCTGCGCCGGATGGTGACCGTCGGTCGCGTCGCGGTCGCGGCCGGCGTGGTCTTCGCGATCGGGGTCACCGCGCTCGCCCGGCGGCACGCCCCCGAACTCGCCTTCACGCCCGAGCCTTCGCATCTCTCCACGCTCGTGGCGAGCAGCACCACCGAAGCCCGCAGCTGCGCAAAGACCGTCGCAGCCGCCGTGAGCACGATCCGCGACGATCTGACCGCACCGGTCTCGCAGATGGTCGTTGTGCCCGCTCGCTCCGGCGACGGGTCTCCCCGGGTCATCCGCTACCGCTCCACCTCCCCCGCTTTCGACGTGAACCGCCAGCCCGTGGCCGTCTCGTGGAGTGCATCTGTCCCCGTTGTGGGAGGAAGCGGCGCGGCGGACTTCGGCGTCGCAGGCTGGGAGTTCTACGGCGACGAAGCCACGGCCGGACTCGGCCAACCGACGTACGCCGCGCGTCGTCACGCTCCGGACCTGATCCGCGCCGGACTGTTCTTCGAGTTCTGGTACGACCCGGCCCCGTCCATGCCAGACCGCTTCGAGCGAGCCTCACGCGACATCCGCTGAGCCGGGACGCGCCCGAGAACCCTTCGAACCGCCTGCTGCCGCCTGAAGCACGCTCGCCGGTATCTTCGTGGGATGACACCATCAGGAAGCCACAAGTCCGGGTTTTTTGGAGTACGGCCTGCGCGATGCCTGATGGGGGCCTTGGCGTGGCTGGCCGGGGTAAACCTGCTTCCCGCCCCGTTGATGGCCCAGCCTCACACGCCCTATGCGGCCGCCGTGGCGTTGCCTGCGCAGGCGGAGGTCGCGCTTGTCCTGGACGGCGCATCGCGCATCCGCACGTCGCTCGCGGGGGAGTCGATCAGCGGAGCCTTGGCGGATTCGGGATTGCTCGCGGAGTCAGACCGCGCTTGGGAGGGCCTGGCCCGCGTGCTCGGGCTCCGCAGGGATGATGCCTTCGATGCGCTGCTCGGCCGTCGCGTCATCCTTGTCATAACGGGAATCCGGCCGGGAGCACCCTCACAATGGGCGGTCGTTTCGCAGGTCTCGCCCGAGATTGAACGGCGCCTTCGAGCGGGACTGGGTGCGGCCCCGCGTCAGGTCGTCGGCGGACAACCGATCCTCTCCGTCGAGAACGGCAGGTATGAGCTTACCTCCGCCGTGTTCAAGGATGTCGGCGCATCGCCGCTGTTGAAGGAGGACGGGCCGGCGGGACCGGTGGCGCTGATGCTGCTCGCTCCCGCCGGGCACAACGCGCTCTTCGATGCGATGCTGCCTCTGATCCAGGGGCGAGCCGCGGGCGATCCGTTCGGAGCGACGCTGCAGCCCGCGTCGGTGCATGGAACCGCGGACGGTCTGGTCATCGCGAGGCTGCTCTCCGCCGATGGTCGTTCCGACCGCTATGCGGCGGTTGCCCTCCACGCCAGGGCGGACACCTGGAAAGCGGATACGGTCGCGTGGCCGGCGAACCTGTGGCTTCCGGGCGTCGGCGCCGGGCCTGTCGCGGGGCTTTCGCGCCCGGTGTTCGATGCGCTCTCGAGAGATGCATTGGTCAGTGTGGTCGGCACGCTGGGGGCGGACGGTCCGCCGCGCGAGTTGATCACCCTCGCCGGCACGGCCGCGCATCTCGCATGGCCCGACGGGCTGGACGCGCTCCCCGCCGGCAGCGCGATACTGACAGTCCACAGTGGAGAGGGTGACTCCGGCGATCCGTTCGGGCTCGCCGTCTCCGTCGCCGTGCAGGTCCGCGATGTTGAAGCCTCTGCGAAGACGTGCGATCGGGCCGTAGCACGCTCGCTGGCGGTCGCCGGACGCGACGGGGCCGCCGACTTCGGCGGCTTCCTCCCCGGTGCTATCCGCACCGCGGAGGTCGGTGTAGGCCCCGGCCGGACATCCACGATCGCGTGGACGTTCCAACGCGACGCTCAGCCTCGAAGCCCCGACGCACCGAGGAGTGGGTGGTGGGTCATGGCGCTCGGGCCGACGGGCAAGGCCCCGTCATGTTCAACCTCGATCGTTCGCAGAACCACCACCGCGCTGACCGCGCCGGATGGCAAGGCCGACCCCCGGCGCAGCATCAGTCTCGGCATCGTCCGGCCAGCCCGGGCAGTCGAGTTCGTGCTGCGCGGCGCCGACATCCCCTCAGGGCCGTTCGCCCTCGTGCGAGCGATCGACTCGGCAGAGTGGGACGCCTGGATCGAGGGGGACACCATCCGAGCCGAGAGCATGGTTCGCTTCGCGCCTTTGCCGGCCCGTTGACCGGTAGACTGGCGGCATGGCTCTGCTGCTCGGCATCGACGTCGGCACGTCGTCCACCAAGGCGCTCGTCATTGACGACGCGGGTCGCGTCCTGGAGAGCGCCTCCTCCCCGCACATGCTGGAGCAGCCGCGAGCGGGATGGTCCGAGCAGGATCCACGCCAGTGGTGGTCGGCGACGGTTGCGGCGACGCGGGCCGTGACGGCGCGCCTGGGCGCGAGAGCGTGCGAGATCGAGGCCGTCGGGCTGAGCGGGCAGATGCACGGCTCGGTGCTGCTGCCGCGAGAATCGCTCGACGGGTCCGGCGAGCGGGCCGAGCCTCTCCGTCCGGCCATCCTGTGGAACGACCAACGCACGACCGCGCAGTGCGAATCCATCGAGCGTGCGGCCGGCTCGCGGCGTCGGCTTGTCGAGTTGGTCGGCAATGCCGCGCTCCCCGGGTTTACGCTCCCGAAACTGCTCTGGGTGCGCGAGCACGAGCCGGAGGTCTGGCGACGCACAGCCATGGTGATGCTCCCGAAGGACTACGTTCGCTTCCGCCTGACCGGGCGTGCCGCGACAGACGTGGGCGACGGCGCGGGGACGCTGCTGCTCGGCGTCGATCGCCGGTCGTGGAGCGACGAGGCGATGCGTCTGTTCGACATCGACCCCGCGACGCTGCCGCCGGCGCTCGAGTCCGCCGCAACAGCGGGAGAGGTAACCGCGTGGGCCGCGTCGCAGACCGGGCTTCCGGCCGGCATCCCGGTGGCCGCAGGGTCCGGTGACAATCAGTGCGGAGCGGTCGGCGCCGGCGTCGTGGAGTCGGGCGTGGCGCTGGCGACGCTCGGCACGAGCGGGGTGCTGTACGCGCACGCGAGCGCGCCGCGACGCGACCTCGGGCCGGACGAGCGATCGGCGGGGCGGATCCACACGATGTGCGCGGCGGACGGCGATGCACGGCACGCGGGTGGGTGGTGCCTCACAGGGTGCATGTTGTCCGCGGCCGGCTCGTTGCAATGGGTGCGTGACAGGCTCTTTCCGGGTGAGAGCGTCGATCGCCTGATCGCTGAGGCGTCGGGCGCACCGCCCGGGTGCGAAGGCCTGGTATTCCTGCCGCACCTGACGGGCGAGCGCTGCCCGCACCCGGACCCGCTGGCTCGCGCAGCGTGGATCGGGTTGACCTCACGTCACTCGCGCCCTCATCTCGTGCGCTCCGTGCTCGAAGGCGTCACGTTCACGATGCGGGCGATCCTCGATCTCTTCGTCGATACCGGGATCGACGCGACCACCGTGAGGCTCGGGGGGGGCGGCGCGCGATCGGAACTGTGGCGGCAGATGCAGGCGGACATCTATCGCCGCTCGGTCTGTCTGCCCAACACCGAGGAGGGGCCGGCGCTCGGCGCCGCACTTCTCGGAGGCGTCGCGGCGGGCGTGTGGGAGAGCGTTCCCGCGGCGTGCCGCGCGTGCATCCGCATCACGGAGACACGCGAGCCTGACCGGGCGACCGCCGATCGCTACGAACCCGTGCGGCTGGTGCACCAGACGCTCTACCCAAGCCTCCGCGAGGCGTTTCACTCACTCTCGGCGTGACCGATCGTCAGCGGCGGCGACGGCGTGCGGCAAGCACCCCGGCAAGGCCGAGCGCGCCGAGCGTGCTCGGAGCGGGGACGTGCTCGATCGTGACGCGGACGTTGTCGATGCCCCATGACTCGTCGATGTAGCCCTGCAGGCCTACGCCGCGGAAGTCGATGAGGAGCTCGGTCGCGTCGGTCGGCAGCACGAAGGGAACCTCGACATCGCGGTAGATGGAGTCCATCCACTGAGCGTGGTACCCGAGGTGCGTCGGGCCGAGGTCGGGGGCGCGGAAGGTCTGGGCGCCGTCGAGGAGATTCGTGAAGGTCTCGGAGAAGTGGACTTCGCGGTTGATGAGGACTTCGAAGTAGTCCGGGCCGTGGACGCTGTTGTTGCCGTCCCAGGAGTCGATGATGTACAGGTCGAAGGTAACGAGGCCGGCCAGGTAGGGCGCGCCCCCACCACCGCCGCCACCCCCGCCTCCCCCGCCGTCTCCGTCGCCGTCATCATCGGGGATGTCGTCGCGCTGGCCGCGCGTGGGGTCGAGCTTGAGGCGGATCGACTCGCTGCTCTTGCGACCCGCGAAGCGAGTGAAGTTCGCGTGCGTGTCGAGCGTGGTGTTCGCGCTCCACTCACCCCCCGCGGCCTGAAGCCCCTCGAAGGTGTTCTCGTACAGCGTGATCGGCTGAGCGAGCGAGGCGGCGGCGAGGATCGCGGGCGCAGCGGCCCCCGCGACGGCAATGCGTCGGGTGTTCATCGGGCACTCTCTTTCTGGCGGCCGCGCACCGGCGGCCGAGTTCCGCCTACAGCCTGCCACGCCAGCGGCCCCCGCCCACTTGCGGGGAGGCAGGGTCGCGCTGGCGGTTCCGGTTGTGCGGGTTGCACAAGGCGGGCAAGGTTCGAGCGTCTGTTCGCGGACCAACGCGCCTAGACTCGCACGCCGCGATCCGTACGGCGCGAACCCGTTCGGTCGTCCCGCGCCGCCCGCACACCAGCACGAACCGAAACCCACCTCCACCGCCACGGACAGCCCGCCGGTGCCCGAGGGCCGAGAACGCAGCCCCAGCCATGCCCACGCCCCCCGTCGCCACCGCCGAACGAATCCGCAACGTCGCGATCATCGCGCACGTGGACCACGGGAAGACCACGCTGGTCGATGAACTGCTGCGCCAGTCCGGCATGTTCCGCGAGGGAGAACTCGACAAACTGGCCGGCGGCCAGCACGATCTGATCATGGATTCCAACCCGCTCGAACGCGAGCGGGGAATCACCATCCTCTCCAAGAACTGCGCCGTCACCTACCACGCCCAGAACGGGAACGACTACCGGATCAACATCATCGACACGCCGGGGCACGCGGACTTCGGCGGCGAAGTCGAGCGGGTGCTGCGCCTCGCGGACGGCTGCCTGCTGCTGGTGGACGCCTTCGACGGGCCGATGCCGCAGACGAAGTTCGTGCTCGGCAAGGCCCTGGAGGCGGGCCTGCGACCCGTCGTGGTCATCAACAAGTGCGACCGGCCGGAGGCGGACCCCAAGCGCGTGCTGCACGAGGTCTTCGACCTGCTGGTCGATCTCGGCGCGGAGGACCACGCCCTCGACTTCCCGGTCGTCTACTGCTCGGGACGCGAGGGATGGGCCTCTCCCTCGCTCGACCGACCCATCGACGAGCTGCGGAGCGGCGACCTCGGTCCGATCTTCGAGGTCATCGTGCGCGAGGTGCCCGCGCCGAACGCCAACCCGGATCGGCCGCTCCAGTTCCTCGTGACGAGCCTCGACTATTCCGACTATCTCGGCCGCATCGCCATCGGGCGCGTCGTGGCGGGGAGCATTCGTTCGGGACAGGGCGTGGTGATCGTGCGGCGCGACGGCAAGGTCGAGGAAGGGCGGGTCGGCAAACTCCTCCGCTTCGAGGGCCTCTCTCGCGAGGAGACCGACGAGGTCTACGCCGGCGACCTCTGCGCCGTCCCAGGCCTGCCCACCGTGGACATCGGAGACACCATCGCCGACCCCCAGTCGCCCGTCGGCCTCGCGCCCGTGCGCGTGGACGAGCCGACCATCTCGATGCTCTTCCGCATCAACGACTCGCCCTTCGCCGGGCAGGAGGGGAAGTACGTCACCAGCCGGCAAATCCGCGACCGGCTGCTCAAGGAACTCGAACGGAACGTGGCGCTGCGCGTCAAGCAGGGCGAGTCCGCCGAGGAGTTCGTGGTCTCCGGGCGCGGGCTGCTGCACCTGGGCATTCTCCTCGAAACCATGCGCCGCGAGGGGTACGAACTCTCGGTCGGCCGGGCCGTCGTCATCACGAAGGAGATCGAGGGCGTCACCTACGAGCCGGTCGAGACGCTTGTCATCGACGCCCCCGCTTCGGCGGTCGGCGCGGTGATGGAACTGGTCGGCGGACGGCGCGGCGAGTTGCGGAAAATGGAGCCGCGCGGCGACGTCATGCACCTGGTTTTCGACGTGACGAGCCGCGCCCTGATAGGCCTGCGCGGCCGCATCCTCACCGCCACGCAGGGCGAAGCGGTCATGCACCATCGCTTCGACCGCTACGAGCCGGTCAGCGGCGACCGGATCCGCCGGCCCTGCGGCGTCCTCATCGCCACCGAGGCGGGGCAGGTGACGGCGTACGCCGTCGAGAATCTCGCCGACCGCGGCATCCTCTTCGTCGCCCCGGGCGACCGCGTCTACACCGGCCAGATCATCGGCGAGCACAACCGCGACAACGACATCCCCGTGAACATCGTCCGCGAGAAGCACCTGTCGAACGTCCGGTCCTCAACGAAGGAGGCGACCGTGACGCTGAAGGCCCCGCGCCGAATCACCCTGGAGGCCGCGATCGAGTACGTCGAGGAGGACGAACTCGTCGAGATCACCCCGACCTCGATCCGCCTGCGGAAGCGCCTGCTGGACGAGGGGGAGCGGAAGCGCGCGGAGCGCCAGGCCCGCGACCGGACCCGTCCCACCCCCGCCTGACCGGCCCGACGTCCTGTTCTCCCACCGGTGCCGGATGCCTGGTGCCTCCCCCCCGCCTATCCTCTCGACCCGCCGCGGGCCGGGTCTGAAGCCGGCGTGAGCCGCCCCGATCCCCGCGCGGACGAGGACCGATCCATGCCGCAGTACGCCATCATCGAAGAGTCCGGCGGCCAGCGCCGCGTCGCCGAGGGCGACACCATCCTGATCGACCTGCACAAGGGCGGCGAGGTCGCGGCTGGTGAGGCCGTCACCTTCGACCGTGTCCTCATGGTCGGCGAGGCGGGTGGAGACGCCAAGGTCGGCACGCCCTACGTCGCCGGCGCATTGGTGACGGCCCAGGTGGTCGAGCCGATCGTGAAGGGCGAGAAGATCACCATCCACAAGTTCAAGCCGAAGAAGGGCTACCGCCGCAAGACCGGCCACCGCCAGCGCTACACCAGCGTGAAGGTCACCGGCATCAAGGGCTGACCGCGACCCGTTCGGCTACTCTACCGTGACGCTCTTGGCGAGGTTCCGCGGCTTGTCCACGTCGTGGCCGCGCAGGACCGCGGCGTGGTACGCCATCAGTTGCAGCGGCACGACCGTGAGCAGCGGGCTGAGCGGCTCTGCACATTCGGGCACGTAGAGGACATCCTCGGCGAGGCGGGCGATCTCCTTGTCGCCCTCGGTGGCGACGGCGATGACGTGCCCGCCGCGCGAACGGACCTCGGCGATGTTGCTCAGCACCTTGTCGTACTGTCGCCCGCGGTTGGCGATGAAGACGGCCGGCATGCCGTCGTTGATGAGGGCGATCGGTCCGTGCTTCATCTCGGCGGCGGGCATGCCCTCGGCATGGATGTAGGAAATCTCCTTGAGTTTCAGCGCGCCCTCAAGCGCGGTCGGGTAGTTGTACCCCCGCCCGAGGAAGAGCCAGTTCTCGCGGTCCACGTACTTCTGCGTCACGCGGCGGACGTGGTCGTCCTGCGCCAGCACACGCTCGATCCTGTCCGGGATGGCGGCCAACTCGGAGAGCAACGAGGCGGACTCCTCGCGCGACATGAACTTGCGCCGCGCGAGAAAAAGGGCGATCATGGCGAGCGCCGTGACCTGGCCGGTAAAGGCCTTCGTGCTGGCGACGCCGACCTCCGGCCCGACGCGCAGGTAGACGCCCGCGTCGGTCTCGCGGGCGATGGTGGAGCCGACGACGTTGATGACGCCGAGGGCGAGCGCGCCGCGTTCCTTCGCCTCGGTGAGCGCGGCGAGCGTGTCGGCGGTTTCGCCGGACTGGCTGACGGCGACAACAACGCTGCCGTCCTCGATGATGGGGTTCCGGTATCGAAACTCGCTGCCGTACTCCACCTCGGCGGGAACCTTGGCGAGGTCCTCGAAGAGGTACTCGCCGATCATGGCGGCGTGCAGCGCGGTGCCTTGCGCGACGAAGATGAACCGGCGCGCCTTGACGAGTTCCTTGGCGTACGCCGAGAGGCCGCCGAGCACGATCTTGCCCTCGCGCTCGTCGATGCGTCCGCGGCAGCAGTTGCGGATGGACCGCGGCTGCTCGAAGATCTCCTTCTGCATGAAGTGCTCGAACGAGCCGAGTTCGATCTGCTCGAGGTCGAGTTCGAGCTGCATCATGCGGGGCGTGACCTCCGCGTTGTCCACCGTCGAAGTGCGCAGCCCCTCGCGCGTGAGTTTGACGACGTTGTAGTCGTCAAGCGGGAAGGCCTGCGTCGTGTGGGCCACGATCGCGGCCGCGTCCGAGGCAACGACGTACTCGCCCGCGCCGACGCCGACCATGAGCGGCGAACCCTTGCGTGCGGCGACGAGGACGCCGGGTTCGTGCTCGCAGACGACGGCGATGGCGTAGGCGCCGGTGACCTCGCGCAGGGCGGCCTGCACCGCGCCCTCGAGGTCCACGCCCGAGGCGGGGTCGTACAACTCGCCGATGAGCATGGCCAGGACTTCCGTGTCGGTCTCGCTGGTGAAGCGGTGGCCCTTCTCTTCGAGCCAGGTGCGAAGCGTGGCGTAGTTCTCGATGATGCCGTTGTGGACGAGGGCGATGCCCGCCCGGTCGTCGCGGTGCGGGTGGGCATTGGCCTCGGTGACGCCGCCGTGCGTGGCCCAGCGTGTGTGCGCCAGGCCGATCGTTCCCCGCATCGGGCCTTGGGAATGGAGCCGCCGCTCAAGATCCGCAACGCGCCCCACCGCACGGAGCGTGCGGAGTTTGCCGTTGTCGATCAGGGCCACGCCGGCGGAGTCGTACCCCCGGTATTCGAGCCGCTTGAGGCCCTCGACGAGCAGCGGCAGGGCCTGGCGCGACCCGATGTAGCCGACGATCCCGCACATGGAGCGATCCTCCCTCTCCCCCACTATCGGCCGCGCGGGGGGCAAAGGTCGCCCGGAAGAGCAACCGGAGAGTCCTACGCAGGCCGGATCGCCAGGGATCGTTCGGGACTCCCGCCTGACAGCCCGATCGCCACCCGACCCCTCCGCGAGGTCGCTCAGGAGAGGGCGGCGAGCAGGTCGTCGGCCGTCAGGGCGGTTTTGGCCTCGCGGGTCTGGACTCGCCTGACCTTCCCGACGCCGGAGGGGTCGCGGGCGATGACGACCGTGCCGCGGGAGGCAACATTGAGATCGGGCCAGTAGAACCCGTACGCCTTGCAGACGTGCCGGTGCATGTCGGCGAGGAGGGTCTGCTTCAGGCCGAGGCTCTTCGCCCAGGCGTCGTGGGCAAAGAAGGAGTCGCAGGAGATGCCGACGACCGTGGCCCCCTTGGCCTTCCACTGCTCGAACTCGTCCGTCACGCACTTCATCTCGGCGGAGCAGACGGGGGAAAAGTCGAGGGGGTAGAAGCAGAGGACGACGTCGCCCTTCTTCACGTGGTCGGAGAGGCGCCACTCCTGCCGGTTCTGGTCGGTGAGCGTGAAGTCCGGTGCGGTCTCGCCGACGGTGATGGGGTTGTCGCGCGGCTTGAGGTGTTCGTTCGCCATGGTTCGGTCTCCCCGGAAAACCCCGCCGCCTTGCGGGGCGGCTCGGGGGCGGTATCCTAGCGGGGCGGGGCGGAGCCTCGCGGAGTGCCGGACGGAGGAGGACACGCCGTGCAGGGACGCGCCATGCAGACGGAACCCACGCTCGAAGCCCGCTACACGGAGGTCCGCGAGCGGATCGCTCGGGCGGTGGAGCGGAGCGGGCGACGGCCCGAGCAGGTCATCCTGATCGCCGTCACGAAGAACGCCGAGTCCGACGACGTGCGGGCGCTGCTGGAGATGGGGCACCGCGACTTCGGCGAGAACCGCGTGCAGCCGCTGCTGCAGCGGCAGGCGATGGTCGAGGAGTTCGCGGCACGACTCCGAGCGCTGCCCCACGCGCGCCAGGGCCGCGCCGCGCGCGACGCCGAGACCGTCCTGACCGGTCGGTCGGGCGCGGGCGATGGCCCCGGGCCGGTCCGCTGGCACATGATCGGGCACCTGCAGCGCAACAAGGTCCGCCGGATCATCGGCTCGGTGCGGCTGATCCACTCCGTGGACTCGCTGCGCCTGGCGGAGGAAATCCAGGCCTCGGCCTTGAAGCGCGACACGCCGGTCGAGGTCCTCGTGCAAGTCAACTGCTCCGGGGAAGGCCAGAAGTTTGGCTGCCCCATCGCCGCGGCCCTGCCACTGGCCGAGCAGATCGAAACGATGGTCAACGTCCGCGTGCGCGGCCTGATGACGATGGCGGCCTACTCGGACGACCCGGAGGACGCCCGCCCCACCTTCGCCCGCTGCCGGGAGTTGTTCGAGGAGTTCCGCACGACCGGCATCGGCGAGGGGCGATTCGACCTGCTCTCGATGGGCATGACCGGCGACTTCGAGGTCGCCATCGAGGAGGGGGCGAACCTCGTGCGCGTGGGCACGGCCATCTTCGGCCCGCCGAAGCACGACGCCGAGGACGGCGAGGATTGAAGCGGCTCAGGCGCGGGCCATCGTGCCGCCGCGCGACCGCGTCCGCTCCATGTAGGCCTGGAGGTTGCGGCCCGGGCAGGCGGTGGGCTTGAGTTCCTGGTGGGTGTAGACGCGCGAGACGGGGACGCGGTACCGCTGCATCTGGGCCGCGACGAAGTTGTCGAGCGAGGCGATCGACTCGTTCGTCGGACGCTGGTTGTCATAGTTGCCGAGAACGACGACGCCGAGGTTGTTTCGGTTGTTCTCGCCGCCGGCGTGCGCGCCCTGGAGGGAGAGCGGGCGGGCCTCCCAGACGCGCCCCGAGGGGTCGATGACATAGTGGTAGCCGATGTCCGCCCAGCCGTTGCCGTTGACGTGGGCGGCGCGGATCGCCTCGATGCGCCGCGACGCCGCGGCGTCGCTCGTCGCCGTGAAGGGCGTCATGCCGTCGTGGTGGATGGTGATGCGGTTGATGCCGCCCATCGGGTCTGCCCGGGAGATGATCGGCCCCTCCCGCGTCCAGGCCGAGCGCGGGATGACGCCCTGCGCCGGGGTCTGGCCCGCCCTCTGACGTCGCCATTCATCCAGCCAGCCGGGCTTGTGCGACACGACGTCGGGAGCCGGACGGTCGTAAACCGGAGCATCCGGGAGCGGACGGCGGCGCTGGGCCGACCGCGTGGTGCCGCACCCGCCGAGAATGAGACCGGCTCCGGCGAGAGACGCGCCGAGGACGAGGCCGCTCCGCACGATGTCACGCCGCGTGATTCCGTCCATAGAGGCTGGTTCCATCGGTCGAAAGGGTCGCGGGCGTGCAGGAAGCGGCGGCCGTGCCGCAAAGGTACGCCCCATGGCGTGGATCGTACCATCCGCGCGGGGATTGTGCCGGTCAAGTTGGGGGAATCCGGCGGGGTTTCGCGCTACCCTTGCACCCCATGAATCCGTCTGATAACCGATTCGTCTGGAACCCGCTGGGGTGGGCCGCGGCGGGCCTGCTGGCCGCCCTCTGCCCCCCCGCCGCCGGCCAGGACGCCGGGGCCCCGACCGAGGCCGAGGCCGCCCTTGCGGAGCCGGACGTGGTGTGGTCGGGGTCGGCGAGCCTGGGCCTGCACGGGGCGTCCGGGAACACCGACCGGCTGAATGTCCGGGGCGACCTCGCCCTGTCGCGCGACACGGCCCGGTTCGAGACGGACTTCTCAGCCGTGTACTCCTACGCGACGGAGGAGGGCACGGAAAGCGCGAACCGCTTCGACACGAAACTCCGCAACGACTGGCTGGTCGCGGACTCGCCCTGGCGGTACTACACGCGAGCCAGGTACGAGTTCGACGAGTTCCAGGACTGGCGGCACCGCGTTTCCGGCGGGCCGGGCGTGGGGTACCTGTGGAACAAGACGGAGTCGCTCTATTTCCTCACGCGGGCCGGCGTGGACCTGTCGCGCGAGTTCGACGGCGTGGACAACACGATCACGCCGGAGGGCGTGCTGGGCTTCGACCTGCAGTACCACCTGAGCGAATCGCAGCGGCTGGTGTGGGTGTTCGACTTCCTGCCGGACGTGTCGGAGTTCGGGCCGTACCGGTTCGAGACGAACGCCGCCCTGGAGTTGGACATCGACCGGTCAAACGGGCTGTTCCTGCGAGTCGGCGTGGAGGACCGGTACGACTCGACGCCGGGACCCGAAAGGAAACGCAACGACTTCGTCTACTTCATCACGCTCGGCTGGAAGTTGTGACGCGACGGCGCACGAAGCAAACAGAGCACGAAGCGCAAGCGAGTGCCCTCCCCCGCACACCCCCGGCGTCCCCTCGCCTCAGCGACCCGAGTCCGCCGGCCCTTCGCCCCGCAACCCCCGCAACCACCCGCACCAGATGCTCAGCACCAGCAGCATGTAGAGCCGCTGGGAGTGGTCGCGCCCGTGCCACGGGTTGATGCTCCTCTCGCCCGCCGCGTCGTGCTCGCGGAGCATCCGGCGGACGAAGTTCATGTTGATCTCGACGCCCGCCTCGGCCAGCCCCGGGAATGGGTCCGCGGATTCGAGGTGGTCGTAGAGCAACTGCCGCATCCCGCCGTAGTCGGTGCGGAACCACTCACCGATGGGGATGGCGAAGCCCATCTTCGGACGATCGACGATCTCGGCGGGAAGGTACTTGCGGGCGACGGCGCGGAGGAGGCCTTTGCGCTGGCCGCGGGGCATGAGGCGGCGCGCCGGCAGGACCATCACGATGTCCGCGATGGATCGGTCGAGGAAGGGCGCCCGAACCTCGATCCCGGCGAGCATCGACGCAGCATCGACCTTCCGGAGCATGTCGCCGGGCAGGTGGTTCTGGAGGTCGTAGTCGCGGGCGTCCAACGGGCCGGAGGTGAATGCATCGATCGGATCAATACGAGAACGGGGCGTGTCGAACAAACGGCCGCTGTCGCGTCTGGGAAAGATCGCTAGCAGTTCGCGATATGCCTGCCCCGCCGGTGCAGCGGCGGCGACCAGAAACCTCGCGGCCTTGTCCGAACGAGACTTCGGGTCCTTGCGGGGCAGCGTCGCGGCCAGAGGACCCGCCACGAATCGCAATGGGGTGACATTGAGCAGCCCCATCGCGTTGAGGACCTCGTACCGCTCGTACCCCAGGAAAAGCTCGTCGCCACCATCACCGCTGAGCAACACTTTCACCTCGCCCGCCGCGGCTCGGCACGCCCAGTAGGTTGGCAGCAGCGAGCTGTCGCCGAACGGTAGACCGAGCGTACGGATAAGAAACACCAAGTCCTCGGCGGGGTAAGCGGCCGCGTCGATGGTCAGGTGTCGCGAGCCGAGTTGCTCCGCAGCGATCTGGGCGTAGCGAGACTCGTCGTAGCGATCGTCGTGCATGCGGACACACAGAGTCGTCAGCTCGCCATCGATGTGCTTCGAGGCGTAGTGAGAAATCAACGATGAGTCCACACCCCCGGAGAGCAGGCAGCCGAGCGGGACATCCGCCTCCAGGCGACCCGCGACGGCCTCAGAAAGTGCGCGATCGACGCGCGTGACGAGCTCGTCCATGCCATCGACCGTGGGTAGAGAACGCTTGATCCTCGCGCGCACATCAGGCTGCACAGCGTGCTTTCTGTCCCGCCGCAGTCCCCTGGAACGCCGTGCCTCCTCAGCGGTTCGCAGAAAATCGCCGTGCCCTACCTGGAGCGTACCCTTGATCGGTCCGACCTCCGCGTCGTAACCGAACCGGATCCACTCCACCAAGTCATTCCCATCAACAATCGGCAACCGGTACGCTGCGCGGAGCATCGTCAGACCGATGATGTTGCTGCCAAAGGCAAAGTCCGAATCAGTCGCGAGTTCGCAGCCGTGGAGCGGTTTCTCGCCGAAGGAGTCTCGGGCCAAGGCAAGATGGCAGTCCATCGCGTCCCAGATCGTGAACGCGAACATCCCCTCAAGTCGTCCGTGGACGTCCACCCCCCACTCCCTCCACCCGTGCAGCAGCACCTCAGTGTCGCTGTGGTCGGTGAAGAACTCGTGCCCCGCGGCCTCAAGTTCGCGCCGGAGTTCACGGTGGTTGTAGATGCAGCCGTTGAAGACCACGGCGACGACGCCGGGGCCGCACTTGGGGCAGGCGTGGGCGCGGAGGGGTTCGTAGGGGGCGCCTTCGCGGGAGATCAGACACTCAGACTCCGAGCCCCCGACTTCAGTCGGGGGATGCCCGATTGCACCCGAGGTGGAAGGCACCCCGGACTGAAGTCCGGGGCTCGGATTCGGGCGCGTGGGGATGCCGATCGCCATCGGCTGCGCCCCGCCGGCGTGGTCGATGATGCTCAGTCGGCGGTGGATGAGCGCGACGTCCACGACCTCGCCGCTCGCCCGCACCACGCGCTGACGGAAGCGGCCCTGGCCGTCGGGGCCGCGGTGCTTGACGGACTCGTCGAGCACGTCGAGCCAGGACTCCGGGATGGCGTCGAACGTCGAGGGCGGAGCCTCGCCCGCCGACTGCCACACCCTGAGCACGCCGCCGATGCCGCACATGACCGCACAGGGTACTCTCTCCGCATGGCCGACCACCTGACCGTGCCGAGCGTGCAGCACGAGTACGCCGGGCTGCCGCGGCTGACGGAACTGCAACTCTACAGACGCCGCGAGACGGTCTTCCTCGTGCTGGCGGGGCTCTTCCTGGGCACGCTGGCGATGCTGAACATCCTCGGCATCACGCGGTTCATCCGGCTGTACGAGGT
The DNA here is from genome assembly GCA_039794165.1 of Phycisphaerales bacterium. Lineage (GTDB taxonomy): Bacteria > Planctomycetota > Phycisphaerae > Phycisphaerales > UBA1924 > CAADGN01. The sequence continues at coordinate 361,538 of JBDIVY010000001.1, read as the reverse complement.
CGAGGGGACGGCGTGGGTGTTCGCGGTCGCGGTGGGCGTGCTGCCCTACCCGATCACGTTCCTCTGCACGGACTTCATCAGCGAGTTGTACGGACGTGCGCGGGCGAGCCGGGTCGTCTGGGTGGGGTTCGTGCTGAACCTGTGGGTGGTGCTGATCCTCTGGTTCGGCGGGCTGCTGCCGGGATGGGAGGCACGCGACCCGGCGACCGGCGAGATCGTCCGCGACGCGGCCGGTCGGCTGCCGGTCTTCTTCGAGGTCAAGGCGCTGGCGTTCGGAGCGGTCGCGGCGAGCATGATCGCCTACCTGACGGCCCAACTCGTGGACGTCTACGTCTTCCACTTCTGGAAGAGCCTTACGAAGGGCCGGCACCTCTGGCTGCGCAACAACGGCTCGACGCTTGTGAGTCAACTCGTGGACACCGTCGCTGTCATCACGATCACGCACTACTGGGCAAAGGCGTTGCCGCCGGCGGCGGAGGGCGTGGCGATCTGGCAGCACCTCGGGCTGTTCATCGCGACGGGGTACGCGTTCAAGGCGGTGTGCGCGTTCGTGGATACCCTGCCGTTCTACCTCGGCGCGCCGCGGCTCGCCCGCTACCTGCGCCTTCCCCCGCCGACGCACTGGCCCCACCCGCCGGCGGCCGCGGCGGTCGAGTCGGGAGTCGGATGACTCGGGTGCACTGCCGAGGAAGGATTTGCCACGGATGGACACCGATGGACACGGATGGACACAAAGCATGAATGACGGAGGCGCGTCAAGGGAACGGCGATTTCCCGGAGCAGGACGCGCCTCATGCCCGGCCTGTGCTTGTGCTTCTCTTTCTATCTGTGTCCATCTGTGCCCATCTGTGGCAAACTCGCATTGAGAAGGACGACCATGCCCGACCCGTACACGCCATCTCCGAAGGACAGGTTCACGTTCGGCCTCTGGACCGTCGGCAACACCGGGCGCGACCCGTTCGGCGAGCCGACGCGCCCCCGCTCGTCGCCCGCGGAGATCGTCGAACTCCTGGGCGAGGTCGGCGGCGTACACGGCGTGAACTTCCACGACAACGACCTGGTGCCCATCGACGCGTCGGACGCCGAGGCCGTGGCGATAAAGCGGGAGTTCGCGGCCGCGCTGAAGCGGACGAAACTGCGGGTGCCGATGGCGACGACGAATCTGTTCAGCGACCCGGTCTTCAAGGACGGGGCGTTCACCAGCAACGACGCCGAGGTGCGGGCGTACGCGGTGCAGAAGACGATGCGGGGGATGGACCTCGGGGCGGAGTTCGGCGCGCAGGTGTACGTCTTCTGGGGCGGGCGAGAGGGCACGGAGACGGACGCCGCGAAGGATCCGATCGAGGCGGAGGAGCGGTTCCGGCGGGCGATGAACTTCCTGTGCCGGTACTCGATGGAGCGGGGCTACGGGTACCGCTTTGCGCTGGAGGCCAAGCCGAACGAGCCGCGGGGGCACATGTTCTTCCCGACGACAGGGCACTACCTGGCGTTCATCGGCACCCTCGACAACCCGGAGATGGTGGGCGTGAACCCGGAGGTCGCGCACGAGCACATGGCCGGGCTGAACTTCGTGCACGCGGTCGCGCAGGCCCTCGGCGCGGGCAAACTCTTCCACATCGACCTCAACGACCAGGAGTTCGGACGCTACGACCAGGACTTCCGGTTCGGCTCGGCGAACCTGAAGCAGGCGTTCTTCCTCGTGAGACTCCTCGAAGAGCGGAAGTGGGACGGGTACCGCCACTTCGACAGCCACGCCTACCGCACCGCCGACCGCGCCGACGTGATCGAGTTCGCCCGCGGCAGCATGAGGACCTACCTCATCCTGCGCGAGAAGGCCCGGCGTTGGGCGAAGGACGGGGAGGTCCGCTCGCTGCTGCGGAAGATCGCGCGCGAGTCAAAGGACGTGGACGCCCTGACGTCCTCGTTCTCGCTCGGCAGGGCGGAAACGCTGCTGGCGATGCGGTTCGACCGCGAGAGACTGGCGGCGCGCCCGCTTCCGTACGAGCGGCTGGACCAGCGGACGATGGAGATCCTGCTGGGCGCGGACTGACCTACCCGGCCCGGCGCTCGGAGTTCAAGCCGATCGCCTCGGCCGGTGAAGCCAACGGCTGCGTCTGCGTACGCACGTCCGCCGGCTCAGGCCAGCCGTTGTCCGCGAATCGTCCCGTCTTCAGTCCCCAGATGGTGTGGACGACGCGGGTGACCATGATGCCGGTGGCGAACCCGATGACGAACGCCCAGCCGTGCGAGACGCCGAACGCCTCCTGGAGCGTGTACATCAGGCCCATCGCCGTCGTGTAGTAGACCGGCGAGAGCATGGCACGCTCGAACTGGATCAGCGAGGCGTCCTTGAGGAAGGACCGCGTCGAGCCGCGCTGCCTCGCCCCTTTCCGCAGCGGCTTCCAGTGATTCGCGAGCCAATGGAGTGCAAAGTAGATCACCACGTCCACGACCAGGTCGATACCGCCGGCGGCGAGCGTGACGAGGAACGGGTGCTCGTCCGCACCGATCCAGTTTCCCACGACGGTGACGGGCCACTTCGCGATCACGATCGCGAGCAGGCCCGCGGCCACGATGTTCGCGTTGATGTTGACGATCCGCTTGCGCTGGTAGATCTCGAAGAGCCGCTCGAACATGGGGCGAATCCTAGCGCGGGTTCGGCGCCGGGCGGGCTGCCGCCGCGCCCCGAAGCCGTTCGCGGGCGATCCGTATGGCGTCGGGGTTCAGGTCGCACGCGTACGCCCGGCGCCCCGAGGCCGCCGCCGCGATCGGCGTCGTCCCGCTGCCGCAGCACGGGTCCAGCACCACTCCACCCGGCGGACAGCAGGCCCCCACCAGCACGTCGAGCAGGGCGAGGGGCTTCTGCGTGGGATACCCCGTACGTTCGACGGCCATGTTGTTGATCGAGGGGATCAGGAGCACGTCGGTGGCCTTCTTGGTGCGGCCGCGCAGGCGTCTGCTCGTCGCCGGGACACGGGGCGGGTCGAACCAGTACCGCTCCGGATCGACGGCGTAGAACAGAATGTCGTCGTGCTTGCGGGCGAAACGCCGGGGCGACGAGCCGCCCAGCCCGTAGGCCCAGACGAGGTGGTTGACGAACCGATCCGTCCCGAGCAGGCGATCCAGCAGCAGCCTTGCGTGGTGGCTCGTCCGCCAGTCCACCTGCAGCAGCACGCATGACGTGGGCTTGAGGGCGGGCAGCGTGGCCGCCAGCCGATCTTCGAGCCAGCCGACCCAGCCATCGACCGTCGGCCACGAGTCGTCGAATCGGCCCGATCTACCCTCGCGCGCACCACCGGTATTGAACGGCGGATCGGCATACAGCAAGTCGATGCTTGCCGGCGGCAGCGTCGCCACGGCGTGGAGCCAATCGGCGCACGCGAGCAGGACCGGCGCTTCGCCCGGCGCATCGCCTTCGGGCGTGGTCCAGCACGGTGGCATGCCGCTCAGGCCGGCCCGACCGGGGCACGCCCGACGGAGACGTAGCGAAAGCCCAGCGGCACGACGTCCTCGGCGTGATAGAGGTTGCGGCCGTCAAAGATGACTCTCGACCTCATCAGCCCCGCGAGTTTCTCAAAGTTGGGGCTTTTGAACTCGTCCCAGTCGGTGCAGATCACCAGCGCATCGGCCCCCTTCGCGGCGTCGTAGATGTCCTTGGCGATCGTCATCTCAGGCCCGATCTCCGCGCCGGCGTTCGCTGCGGCAACAGGGTCGTAGCCCCGCACGCTCGCGCCCTGCTTGAGCGCGGCCCGGATGAGCGTGAGCGCTGGCGCCTCGCGGATGTCGTCGGTCCGAGGCTTGAAGGCCAGCCCCCAGAAGGCGAGTGTCCTGCCGCGAAGGCCGCCGGAGGCCGCGAAGTGATCGATAATCTTGCCGAAGAATCGCTCGCGCTGCCTGTGGTTGACTTCGTCGACAGCCTTGGAGAGGGCCATGTCGTAGTCCGACTGCTCGCCCATGGCGATGCACGCCCGCGTGTCTTTCGGAAAGCACGACCCGCCGTAGCCCAACCCAGGGTACAGAAAGTGGTGCCCGATCCGCTTGTCCGAACACATCCCCTCGCGCACGCGGTTGATGTCCGCCCCGTACAACTCGCACAGGTTGGCCATCTCGTTGATGAAACTGATCTTGGTCGCGAGGAAGTTGTTCGCGGCGTACTTCACCATCTCCGCCGACAGCACGTCCATGATGAAGACCGGGTGCCCGTTGCGCACGAACGGGTCGTACACGTGCCGGAAGACCTTGGCCGTCCGCTCGTCCTCTACCCCTACCACCACGCGGTCCGGCTTGTTGAAGTCGTTGACCGCGTCGCCCTCCTTCAGAAACTCCGGGTTGTCCGCCACGCTGAACGGCACCTCCGGGCCGACTCGCCGGCGGATCCGCTCCTTCACCGCCAGCGTCGTGCCGACCGGGACCGTGCTCTTGAGGACCACGATCTTCGGCTCCTGGTTCGGCCCCAAAGCCGCGATCGCCTCGGCGATGTCGTCGGCCGCCCGCTCAACCTGCGACATGTCGGTCCGCCCGTCCGCGCCGGTCGGCGTGCCCACGCAGATGAACACCAACTGGGCGTCCCGGTAGGCCTCGTTGGGGTCGGTGGTGAAGCGCAGCCGCCCGGCGGCCACGTTGCGAACCAGCAGTTCGGTCAGCCCCGGCTCGTAGATCGGGCACTCGCCCGCGCGGAGCCTCTCAATCTTGGCCGAGTCCACGTCGAGGCAGGTCACATCGTTGCCGGTATTGGCGAAGCAGACCCCCGTGACCAGACCGACGTACCCCGTCCCGACCATCGTCATCCGCATCGCATGTCCCTCACCTGTGCTTCCCCGGCGCGGGCTTCGACTATAGGCGGCGGCTCGGGAGGCTCAACCGCCGGATGACGCTCGACACGATCGCTACACTCCCGCCCCATGCCCAGAACCACACGCAGGAAGCGGAGCAGGTACACGGCCGCGACGGCCGATCGCCACATCCTCTACGGCCTCGCCGTGCAGGACGTCGAGTCCGAGATCGACTTCATCGAAGAGACATACCGGGAGTTGCGGGGCAGACGCGCAAAGCGCCTCCGCGAGGACTTCTGCGGCACGGCGAACACCGCCTGCGAATGGGTACGCCGCCGGCCTGGCAACCTCGCGTTCGGCGTGGACCTGTGCGCCGAGACGCTCGCCTGGGCCGAGGAGCACAACCTCGCCCGCCTCACGCCGGCGCAGCGAAGGCGCATCACGCTCCTGAACCGCGACGTTCGCGACCCCGGCCCCAAGGCACAGCGCACGGACGCCGTGCTGGCGATGAACTTCTCGTACTGGATCTTCAACACCCGCGACGCCATGCGCGGCTACTTCGAGAGCGTCCGCCGGTCCCTCGCGCTGGGCGGCATCTTCTTCCTCGACTTCTACGGGGGTTCCGACGCCCACAAGGAAATGCGCGAGAAACGGGACTGCGGCGGGTTTACCTACGTCTGGGACCAGGCGAAGTACGACCCCATCTCGGGGGCAATGACCTGCCACATCCACTTCCACTTCCCCGATGGTTCCAAGATGAAGCGGGCCTTCACCTACCACTGGCGGCTGTGGACACTGCCGGAGATTCGCGAACTTCTCCTCGAAGCCGGCTTCTCGCGCGTCACCGTCTACTGGGAGGAGGCCGACGACGAGGGTGAAGGCACGGGCGAGTTCCACCCAGCCGACGAGGGCGAGGCGGACTACGCCTTCATCTGCTACATCGTCGCCGAGCGATAGGACGGGCCGCTAGAGTTGGGCCGGCGGCGAACCCGCCATCATGCCGGAGGGGAGCGCATGAATCAACTGATCGAGGTTGACGATCGGCTTGCCCCGGTCCAGGGCGTGCTGGCCGACGCGCTCGCCCGAGTCGAGGCCAGATTCGACGGGCAACTCGGCTCCGACCTGCCCGCGGTGCGCGAGTTGTGCGCCAACGTCGAACGCTATCGCGGCAAGATGCTCCGACCGACACTCGTCGTTCTCTGCGCGCTGGCCGCGGACCCCAGGGCGGCTCGCCGACCCGAGACCACGCACGTGACGGAGAGCCACGTGACCGTCGCCGCCGTGTGCGAGATGGTCCACATGGCGACGCTCGTGCACGACGACGTGCTCGACGAGGCAGAGCACCGCCGGCGCGGGCGGACCGTCAACCACCTCTACGGCAACGAGACGGCCGTCATCCTCGGCGACTACCTGATCGCCTCGGCCTTCGAACTCTGCACGCAACTCGACAGCGTCTCCAGCGCTCGACTCATCGGCGGCGTCAGCATGACCACCTGCGCCGGCGAACTGCTCCAGCTCCGCTTCCGCGACCAGCACTCGATCGACGAGGAAACCTACTTCGAGATCGTCGAGCGCAAGACGGCCGCGCTCATCGGCGCGTCGTGCGAACTCGGCGCGGTCCACGCCGGCGCCGACCGCGAAACGGCCGGGCTTCTCGCGCAGTTCGGGCGTCGGCTCGGCGTCGCCTTCCAGGTGCAGGACGACCTGCTCGACCTCACCGGCGACGAGGCCGTCGTCGGCAAGTCCCTCGGACGCGACCTCGCCAAGGGCAAACTCACGCTCCCCATGATCCACCATCTTGCACACGCCATGCCGACCCAGCGCGGGCGCTCGCTCAGGCTGGCCGAGGCTGCGGCAGGGGACGGCGAAGACGCGCACCACGCCGCACGCTCGCTCCGGGAGGCCCTGGACGCCACGGCCTCGATCCCGCACGCCCGCAACACCGCACGCCGCCTCGCGGACGAAGCCAGGGAGCGCCTCTCCCGCCTGCACGATTCGCCCGCTCGCGAGTTCCTCAACAGGCTGGCGGTCGCGGTGGTCGAGCGAGCATACTGACCCCGGGGATGCGACTCTGCTCGCGCGGAACGAGCCATGACCGCGAGGGAGCAATGTCTGCGGATCGCGCGCAAGACGGATCGACTCCGCGGTAAGCAAGTCCGATCCGCGCGCCGACGTGGTGGCCCCGTTCTCACGCCAAGTCACACGACGAGCGGCCTCGTGCAACCCTCCTGGAGGTCGTCGAAGGCCTCGACCAGCCCCCGGAACATCGCCTTCGCGCCTTCGATGATGCGGTCGTGCTCGTCCGGGCTGAACGAGGCCGCCCGCACGTCCTCCTTGAACGAGGCCCATCGGGCCTGCTGCTGGTCGCCGTAGGGGTCGAGGTAGCGCAAGCCTGGCCCGGGCGATATGCCGAGCGACCGCCCCACCGCCTTGGCGATGAACCGTCCGCCGTTCGTGCTGCCCTCGAGGACGTAGAGCATCCCAAGCAACTCCGGCACGCCGGCCGCGTCGATCGTCTCGATCAGGCGGGCGGTCTGCGGCGTGGCCGGGGCGGCCTCACCGTCCCCATCGAGCGCGGCCAGGTCCTCCACGATCGCGGCGGCTCGAAAGCGATCGTCGGTGGCAACGGCCGCGACCCGCGCGTCGGCCCGGAGCGAGGACAACCGGCCCTCGAGGGTGCGGTGCACGTGAAGAACCTGGCCGAGGTAGGCGGCGTAGCCCGCACGGCCCAAGTTGCCCCGGATCATGGCGGCCTGAAACGGGTGCCGCTCGGCCGCGGTGTGCAGGTCGGCGGTCTCGACCTTCAGCCGGTCCATCACGTCGGTCGTCGTGTTCATCGATGCGCCCCTCTCTCGTCAACTCACGGACTTGAAGATACCGGCCGCCGCGAGCGCGGGGATGATGAGCCACAGCAGTCCCTTCACCGTGAAGAAGATCAGCCCCGCCACGCCGAGTCGGGCGGCCCAGCCCCGGAACCCCGGCTTACGGGAAGGCTGATCGGGGTTGACCTGATGTGGTTGGTCTTCCACGGGGCGTCCTTCGCAAATGAGACTGATTCGCAACTGTGTCCGACCGTATCCCCCGCCGCCGCCGCCGTCAAGCCCGCTCGACGCTCCCGGCACGATCCCGGTGTACCCTTCGCCCCCATGACCGCTCGCCCGGACTTCCTCGACGAGATCGCCTGGCGTGGCCTGTTGCACCAGTGCACGGACGAGGCGGGCCTGCGCCGCCACCTCGCCACGGGATCGCGCCGGGCCTACGCCGGCTTCGACCCGACGGCGGACTCGCTCACCATCGGGAACCTCGTTCCGATCACAGCCCTCGCGCACCTCCAGCGGGCGGGCCACACGCCGGTCGTCGTCATGGGGGGGGGGACCGGGATGATCGGCGACCCGTCGGGGAAGTCCGCCGAGCGGCTCCTGATGACGCGCGAGCGCGTCGAGGCGAACGTGGACAGCCAGCGGCGCACCTTCGAGGCGCTGCTCGACTTCTCCGGCCCGAACGCGGCCGTCATCGTGAACAACGCCGACTGGCTCTGCGGGCTGGGCTACCTCGACGTGCTGCGCGACGTCGGCAAGCACTTCTCCGTGAACATGATGATCCAGAAGGAGTCCGTGCGCGAGCGGCTGCACAACCGCGACCACGGCATCTCGTACACCGAGTTCAGCTACATGATCCTGCAGGCGTACGACTTCTGGCACCTGCACAGCCGGATGGGCGTCACCATCCAGATGGGCGGCTCCGACCAGTGGGGAAACATCGTCTGCGGCGCGGACCTCGTCCGCCGCATGACGCACGATCACTCCGTCGAGACCTACGGCCTCACCGCCCCGCTCGTCACCCGCTCCGACGGCGGGAAGTTCGGCAAGACGGAGGCGGGCGCGGTCTGGCTCACCCCCGACCGGAGCAGCCCGTACGCCTTCTACCAGTTCTGGCTCAATGCCGCAGACGATGACGCGGTGCGGTTCCTGCGGCTCTTCACGTTCCTGCCGCGCGAGGAGATCGAGGCTCTCTCGGCCGCGCACGCGAGCAACCCGGGCGCGCGCGAGGCCCAGCGCACGCTGGCGAGGCTGGTGACGGCGCGCGTGCACGGCCCGACCGAGGCCGATCTCGCCGAGCGCGCCTCCCAGGCCCTCTTCTCCGGCGACATCGCGGGCCTGCCGCCCGCGACGCTCGAGCAGGTCCTCGCCGGCGCGCCGAGCAGCGACAACCCCCGCGACCGCCTCACGGGGGGGGGCGTCTCGCTGCTCGACCTGCTGGTCGAGACCGGCCTGGCCAGGAGCAAGCGAGAGGCCCGTGAGTTCCTCGCCTCGGGGTCGGTGTCGGTCAACGGCGTTCAGGCCGCGACGGACCGCACCCTGACAACAGGCGACCTTCTCCACGGCCGCTTCATGGCCCTGCGCCGGGGCAAGAAAACCTGGCATCTGGCACGCTGGTCCTGACCCCTGCGCGGCCCGTTGCGCCGGTTTTCGCCGCAATCTCGTTGGAAAGGGCTTCCCCTCGGAGGCCGACCTTGGCATACTTAAGGGTGGCGCACGGATCGTGCCCCCGGGTCAGGGACGCCCGTGCCCGAGCGCGAAAGGAGATCGCCATGCACACCGTCGCAAACCTGCTCGCCGCCAAGCGGAACTGGGACGACTCGTACGACCGGGTCGAGACGGTGGTGACCATCAAACCCGAGGCCACCGCCCGCGATGCGGCCCGCCTGATGAGCGACCGCCACGTCGGCGCGCTCGTCGTCACCGACCCGGCCGGCAGGATGTCCGGCATCGTCACCGAGCGCGACGTGATGCGCCGGCTCGTCGCCGCCTCCAAACCCCCGGATTCGACCCCCGTCGGCGAGATCATGACGCGAGCGGTCCTCAGTTGCACGCCGGAAACGACCCTCGACGAAGTGCGCAGGACGATGCGCGAACGGCGCATCCGCCACGTCCCCGTGGTGGAGGAGGGGCGCCCGACCGGCATGGTCTCGATCGGCGACCTCAACGCCGCGTTGAACCAGGACCTCATGGTCACCGTGCGCGCGATGGAGGCGTACATCACCCAGGGATGAAACGCCGCCACTCGTCGGTTTCGAGGGCACGTTTCAAGTTCTGTTGGTGATCCCGCAGCAGCCCACGCATGTAGCGTGTGAGGAAGCACGCCTCGGCAAACCTACCGAGTGGTCCGAGCGGTGCGCGGAACGTGAACTCGTCGGTGAGCCGCGTGGAGCGTTCGTCGATCTGCTCGAAGCGGTGCTCGTGATGGAGCGAGCGGAACGGGCCGCGGACCTGCTCGTCCACGAAGAGGCGCGGCGGGCGGCAGAGCGTGACGCGGCTGATGAGGCGCTGCGAAAGGCCGAAGTGGCGAGCCTCCCAGGTCACCTCCTCCCCCTCGCCGATCAGGCCGCTCGTGCGCCCGCCGACCGCGCGCTCGCCGGATCGGGACATGGAGTGCGCGTGGAAGTCGATGGAGCGAGCAAGATCGAAACAGCGGGGAATGGGGGCGATGATCGTGGTCGAGAGGGTGATCGTGGGCATGGGCATGAGAAAGGCAGGCTTCTCACCGACAGAGTCACAGGCTCCCGCTGATCACAGTTCCGGCGCAAAGCCCCGGCGCATGGTGTTCTCGCAGGTCGCTCGCGGCTCGACGAACTGCAGCAGATAGTCGCGTCCGCCCGCCTTCGAGCCGACGCCGCTCATCCCGAAACCGCCGAACGGCTGCCGAGCGACGAGCGCGCCGGTGCAGCCGCGATTGAGATACAGGTTGCCGACGCGGAACTCCCGCTTGGCCCGTTCCAGGTGCGCGGGCTTGCGGCTGAAGACGCCGCCCGTCAACTTGTACGGATGGTCGTTGGCCATCGCGAGCGCCTCGTCGAACGTCCTCGCGTGCATGACGGCCAGCACCGGCCCGAAGATCTCCTCACGGGCAATCGTGTGGCGCGGCTCGACGCGGCTGAAAACGTGCGGCCCGACATAGTGCTCTGGCAGCGCACCGCCCGGTGGAACAGGCGTCCCGCCTGTTTCACCTGCTGCACCGGTTGGTGCGGGCGCCTCCATCGCCAGTTCCTCGCGGCACCCCTCCGTGCGGGCTGTCTCGATGTATCGACGGATGCGCTGCGCCGATTCCTCGTCGATGACCGGCCCGGCGTCGGTGCCCGGCCGCGTCGGATCGCCGATAACGAGCGACCGCGTCGCCTCCACGAGCCTCGTGACGAACGTCCGCGTCGCCGCGCCGTCCGGCCCCTCGGGGTCGACGACAACGCAGCGCGAGCAGGCGGAGCACTTCTGCCCCTGAAACCCGAAGGCCGAGTGCCGCACGCCGAGCACGGCCTCGTCGAGGTCGGCCGACGTGTCGATGATGATCGCGTTCTTGCCGCCCATCTCGCACACCACGCGCTTGACGAACGGCTGCTCCTCCGGCGTGATGCCCGCCGCGCGGATGATGTCCAGCCCCACCGCCTTCGACCCCGTGAACGCGATCACGGCGACGCGGGGATCGCGCACCAGCGCGGCCCCGGTCGTCTCGCCCGGCGCGGGGCAGAAGTGCAGCACGTGCGCCGGATCAACGCCCGCCCGCCGCACGCCCGCCTCTTCCATCGCTCGCCACAGCACCTCGCAGAGCACCTTGGCGATGCCCGGCGTCTGCTCCGCCGGCTTCAGCACCACCGTGTTGCCGGTGACCAGCGCGGCCGCCGCCATGCCGCACGCGATCGCCAGCGGGAAGTTCCACGGGCTGATGACGGCCGCAACCCCGCGCGGCTGGTACCACTGCTCGTCCAGTTCGCCGATGAACCGGCCGATGCGCTCGCGCCGGAAAAGCCGCACCGCCTCGCGGGCGTAGTACTCGCAGAAGTCGATCGCCTCCGCGATGTCGGCGTCGGCGTCACGCCAGCACTTGCCGTTCTCCTTGATGACGATGCCTGACAGCTCGTCGCGCCGCGCACGCATCGCCGCCGCCGCATGGACGAGCACGCGAGCGTGCAGCGTCGGGTCGGCGTCACGCCACGCCGGGAACGCCCGGTGCGCGACCCCCACCATGCGAGCGGCGTCGGCGGGCGTGCGGTCGTTGGCCACGCTCGGCACGGTCGCGCCCGCGACCGCGGCGGCGAAAGTCTCCCGCACCGAGCGGCGCGAGAAGTCCCGCAGCGGCTCGTTCACAAAGGGCCTGCCGTCGCTGACGCCGGGCTCGGCGTGGGACAGGCGGTGCCGCTCGGGCGCGATCTCGCACAGGTCGCGGCCCGGCTTCGGCGCGGCCTCGCCGTTCAGCGTCGGGGCAGGCTCGCGCAGCAGCGTCCGCGGGTCGGCGTTGTCGAGGAAGCCCGCCTTCAGCCACGACTCGTTCGACGTGTTCTCCAGCAGCCGGCGCACGAGGTACGCCATGCCGGGGATCATCTCCCCGACCGGCACGTACTCGCGGATGCGCAGCCCCGTCTCCGCCGCGGCGTGCTTCAACTGGTCCGCCATGCCGTGCAGCATCTGGAGTTCGATCGCACTCGTCGGGAGCGAGCGCCGCTCCAGGCCCGCGATCGCATGCGCGATCGACCGCACGTTGTGCGACCCGAGCGCCAGTTTGACGCCTCCAGCGCCCGCCGCGAGCGTCGTCCGCCCCAACTGTCCACTCTCCGCTGTCCACTGTCCACTGTCCGCCTTCGGGCAGGCGTCCAGAAACACTTCCGTCATCTCCTCGAAGCACTTGTCCGTCTGCCACTTCTCATTCCAGACCGGGCAGGGCCACCCCTGCTGCTCGGCGTGGATCGTCTCGTAATCCCAGTACGCGCCCTTGACGAGCCGCACCGTGACGACGCGGCCCGTGCGCTTCGCCCAGTCGCAGACGCGGCGCGCGTCCTCCACGCCGCTCTTGAGGTAGGCCTGCATCGCGAGGCCCGCGTGAAAGTCCACCGCCTCGCAGCAGCGCATGAACAACTCGATCGTCAGGTCCTTCAGCGAGTGCTGCTCCATGTCGAAGTTGATCAGCACGCCCCGCTCCCGCGCGGCCTCCAGAACGGGCACGATCCGCGTCATCAGGTCGCGGATCGCCCCCTCCGTGTCGATCGGATCGCACTTGGCGCTCAGCGAACTGATCTTGATCGACACGTTCGTGCGCGGGATGCCGCCGAGATGGTCGGACTCCAGCCTCGGGTTCGGCTTCCACAACGCCACCTCGCCCGGAAGGTTCTTCACCAGATCGAGGTACTTGTCGCGATAGGCGTCCGCTTCCGCGTCGGAGACGCACGCCTCGCCGAGCAGGTCCACGCTGAATGCGATGCCTTCCTTCCACAGGTCACGCAAACCCGGCAGAGCACTCGCGGCGTCCGTCCCCGCGATGAACTTCGACGCCATGCCCTTGATCTGTGACGACACGGTCGAAGTCAGCAGCCCTTTCGCCACGCCGCCCGCGCGCAGCCCCAGGTCCATCCCCGGCGGCAGTTTCACGCCCGGCTGCGAAAGGTAGTCCACGAGATGGTCGTGCACGGCATCCGGCGTTCGCAGCATCGGGAACGCGTCCACGAACCGGAACAACTGGACCTTGAAGTCCCGGTCGCGCATCGACCAGTCCATCAGTTTGTCCGAGTAGAACCTCGCCGAGAGCAGACCGGCGCGGTGCCCGCGGGCACGCTCGAGAAGGTCCAGGCCGAGTTGGTACGTGCGCTCGTCGCCCCCCGCCGGGGGCGGCGGCTCGGGGACGGAAGCGGAGGAAGACTTGCGGCGGAAGATAGACATCGCGTGGGTCCGGATGCAGGCGTGCGAATGCGCCCGCACGATCGCTGGATCGGGGGCGGGGGAGTATACGGACGCCCCGGCCAAAGCCGGACGAACCGGCACGGGAGTCGTTCGCCGCGAGTCGCCGATCGCACGCCGCGATCGCGCCTACGCTCCCCCCTTATGCCCCATTCGGTCGTCAGTGTGGGCACGTTCGACGGCGTCCATGCCGGGCACGCCACGCTCATCCGCCGCGCGCGCGCCATCGCTGACCAGGCCCGTGATGCGGAAGTGGTCGTGCTGGCGTTCGATCCGCACCCCGCGACGCGCCTCCGACCGGAATCCGCCCCGCCCCGACTCGGTTCGTTCGAGCGGCGCGCCGAACTGCTCCGCGAAGCCGGCGCGGACCGCGTCGAGCGCCTTGAACCGACCGCAGAACTGCTCTCGCTCTCACCCGAGGCTTTCGTCACGTCAATCGTCGGCCGCCTTGCCCCGACCGCTTTCGTCGAAGGACCGGATTTCCGTTTCGGCAAGGGACGCACCGGCGACACCTCAGTCCTCGCCGCGCTCGGGCAGCGGCACGGGTTCGCGGTCGAAGTGGTGCCGCCCGTCGCTGTCGCGCTCAACGATCAATCGGTCGTCACCGCGTCCAGCACCATCGCCCGATGGCTGGTGCAGCAGGGTCGAGTCCGCGACGCCTGGGCCGTGCTGACGAGGCCACACGAACTGACGGGCCGCGTCGTCACGGGCGACAGGCGAGGGCGGGATCTGGGCTTTCCGACAGCGAACATCGAATCGCCCTGCCTGCCGCCCGCCGACGGCGTCTACGCAGCCGTGGCGTTCCTCGACGATCGCCGCTCCTTCGCCGCGGCCGTGAGCGTCGGCACCAAGCCCATGTTCAACGGCAACGCGCGCGCGGTCGAGGCGCACCTGCTCGACGCGCCCCCCGGCGACGGCCCCTGCCTCGCCGGGCTGCCCGAGTACGACTGGAACCTCCGCCTCGCCCTCGTGGGCTGCGTGCGCGAGCAACTCCGCTTCGACAGCGTCCAGGCCCTCATCGCCCAGATGCACCGCGACTGCGACCGCGTGCGGGACATCGTCGCCCGAGTCTCCACACCCCACGATGCCGCCGCAGGAGCGCACGCATGACCGACGCCAGCGCCGAAACGCACCCGTGGACCGCGAACACCGACGCCGCCGGCGCAGCACGCTGGCTCGCGGACAAAGCCTTCGTCGTTGTCACGACGCACACGAAACCCGACGGCGACGCGGTCGGCTCGACGGTCGCCCTCGCGCGCACGCTGCGCTCGCGGGGCGTGCGCGTCGAGATCTGGTATCTCGGCGCGCTGCCGCTCTGGCTGGCGGAGATCGCGGCGGACGCGCCCATCCGATCGATCGAGCGCGACGGGCTGCCCGCCGACGCCAACCCGGACGCTGTCGCCCTGCTCGACACCGGCTCATGGTCCCAGTTGGACGGGCTTCGCGACTGGCTGGCGGCGAGAACCGACCGCACCCTCGTCATCGACCACCACCTGCACGGCGACGGGGACGTCGCCGCCCTGCGGCTTCTCGACACCGGCGCGGCGGCCGCGTGCCAGCCCGTCGCCGAGATCTGCCGCGAGTTGCTCGCCCTGCCGTCGGCGTCGCGCCTGCCGGCCGACGTTGCAAACCCTCTCTACCTCGGCCTCGCCACCGACACAGGGTGGTTCCGCTATTCCAACGTCCGCCCCCCGGTCATGCGGCTCGCCGCCGATCTGATCGAGGCGGGCGCGGACCACGTCGAGTTGTTCCGCATCGTCGAGCAGCAGGACGAGCCGGGACGCTTCCGGCTCCTCGCCGCGGCCCTGTCCTCGCTCGAGTTCCACTCGAACGACCGCATCGCCCTCATGTCGCTCAAGATGGAGGACTTCCACCGCACCAGGGCGGACGCGACGGACTCCGGAGGCTTCGCCGACAAGGTGCTCGCCGTGCGGACCGTCGTCGTCGCCGCCGTTCTTACGGAAGTCTCCGACGGCACGCAGGGCAAGCCACCGCTGACGAAGATCAGCCTCCGCAGCAAGGACGGACCGAACGCCATCGACGTGAACGAACTCGCCCGCTCGCTCGGCGGGGGGGGGCACGCACGCGCCGCGGGCGCTCGCCTCGCCGCGCCGCTCGCAGAGTCCAGGTCGCGCCTGCTCGACGCCCTCACCAAGGCCCTCGGCTGACGGAGGTCTCATGGCCGGCCGGCACGGACCCAAGGTGACGCCCTCCCGCCAGCGCGGCACGACCTTCCGCAAGCCCGTCCTGCGCCTCTTCACCACCACGCTCTGGGAGTTCCCCAGCCAGCACTACCTGGACTACGAAGAGTCGCCGGGAGGGCCTGTCGTGCGCACCAGGGCGCCCGGCGGCGTCCAAGGCGACCCGAAGTACGAGGGCGCAACGCCCTCCTGGGTCATCTGGCAACTCCTCCAACGCTACACCGCGCCCGGCGAATCCGTCCTCGACCCGACGTGCGGCTCGGGCACCACGCTCGACGTCGCAACCGACCTCGGTCGCGTCGGCATCGGGTTCGACCTCTCGCCGAGCCGCTCCGACATTCGGCGCGCCGACGCGCGGAGCCTGCCGCTGGACGCTGCGAGCGTCGAGTTCGTCTTCATTGATCCGCCGTACTCCACGCACCTGCGCTACTCGGACGACCCCGCGTGCATCGGCCGGCTCGACGCCGGCGGCCCGGACGACGGCGGCGCGTACTACGACGCCATGCGACGGGTCTTCGCCGAGACGCACCGCGTCCTGCGCCCCGGTCGCCATGCAGCCGTCTACGTCAGCGATTCATGGGCGGATGGACAGACGCTCCCGATCGGCGCGCAGTTGTGGACCCTGCTCCGGCCGCGCTTTGAACTCGTGGATTGGATCGCCGTGGTGCGCCGCAACGCGGACCTGAACGACGCCGGCCGCCGGCGGGCCGCGACGCGAGCCGGATCGCTCCTGCGCGGGTTCAACCACCTGCTGGTGGTCCGCCGTTCGGGTGCGAAACCCCGCCCGGCGAGGCGCCGAGGATGACGCCCTCGCGGGGCTTGGAGTGGGTCGGCTTCTCCTTCGGCGCCGGCTCCTCGACCACGTTGTCGTAGTTGGGGTGGAAGTTGCTCGCGCCCGACGCTCGCGGGGCATAGGACATCCGCGGACGCTTGGGGTCGAGTCTGCCCGTCACCCAGCCTTCGAGCAGCATGGCCTCGAGCGTCGCCGCGGCCTGAACGACCAGGTGCGTCCCACTGATCTCGCCGATCCGCCCGCCCCGCCACACGAACTCGTTGAGCCTGTTGGCGATGGTCGTCATGTCCGGGGCGTCCTTCAGGATGCCGATCATCAGCCCGTACAGGCCCGCGACCGGGAGCAACTGACCGCCGCGGAAGTAGGCCTCGGTGCGCGTGATCCGCCCGCCGTGATAGACGGGCATGTGCCCCTTCTTCGCGTCGGTGAGGTTCAGCCGGAAGACGTTGTAGCGGTTGATCTCCCACTGCGCCGCGTCGCCGCCGCCCTCCTCCTTCGTGAACATCTTGGTCACTTCCTTCACGGCCAGCAGGTCGAACCCGCCGACGCCGGGGAAGAGGAAGTCCTCGTGGGCGAGGCCGCCGAAACTCAGCCACCGGAAGGCTTCGCGCGGCGTGAACTTCAGGCCGGACTCGCTCGCCAGCCTCGCGCAGTGGTCCTCCAGATCGGTGAAGCACCCGTTCGCGGCGTACCAGAACTCCGCGAAACGGATGTACTGCATCACACGCTTCTTCTGCCGGTCCTCGTAGTTGGCGCGAAGCCAGCCCGCGTCCAGCTCGCCGCGGTCGAACTCCAGGATCGAGTACGCGGCCTCGCGGGCGCTGGTGTGCGCGAGCGTGACCCCGCCGGAGAGGATCGGATCGGCAAAGCCCGCGGACTCGCCCACCAGGAACCAGTTCTCGCCGACCAACCGGTCCGAGACGTACGACCAGTCGCTGGTCGTGCGGACGTTGCCCTCAGGCCTGCCGTTCTTGGTGAGCGCTCGCACGCGCGGCTCTTCGTTCACGGCCCACTCGTAGAGCTCCGCCGGGGTCTTCCCGCACGTCTTGTAGTACTCGACGGGGCAGACGAACCCGAGCGAGGTCCGCGTCGGCCCGATCGGGATGAACCAGACCCACCCGCACCCGACGCTCAGAATCTGGATCCGCGTCCCTCCAACGCCGATTTCGACCGCCCAGTCCGCATTCTCCCAGTAGTCCCAGATCGCGACGTTCATCAGGTGCGTCGGGATCGTGCGTCCGATGCCCATGCCCCGACGGAGCGTGCCGTTGTACCCCGACCCGTCGATGTAGTACCGGGCCGTCACACGCCGCCCGTCCCCGAGCCGAAGCCCCGTCACCCGGTCGCCCTCGCGGTCAACGCCCCGGACCATCGTCTCCTCGTGAACCTCGCACCCGAACTCGGCGGCGTGCCCGAGCAGGATGTCGTCGTACTTCGACCGCTCGACCTGGAACGCGGTGATCTTCCGCTGTCCCTCGAACTTCGCGGGTCGCGGTTCGTCCTTGAACATCCCGAGCGGCAGAAACTCGAAGTCCCACAACTGGTGGTTCTGGCCCCAGCGGTACGTGGCCCCGACCTTGATGGGGAAGTTCGCCGCTTCGATCTTGTTCCACGCCCCGACCTCGTTGAGGATCGGCGAGATCGCCGGGAGCAGGCTCTCCCCCACGTGCTCGCGCGGGAACTTCTCCTTCTCGAAGATGCCCACTCGAAGCGCGGGGTTGTACTTCTTCAGCACCGACCCGGCTGTCGAGCCGGACGGCCCGCCGCCGATGATCGCCACGTCGTACGACAGGTCCGTTCCCGCGCCGTTCTCCACCACTAGCCCCCTTCGAAATGGTCGAACCGTTCTCCCGCCAGGCGCACCAAAGCCACGCCGGGATTCCCCGGACAGGGGATTCGACCAATCTACACCATCGGTCCGCCGAATGAAAGGGGTTACCTCTCCCGGAAACCCCCGATCAGCCCGCCGCGCTCCAACACACCCCTCGGAAGCGCCGCGTGGCTATCCCCCGAAAACCCCCCGGTCGATCCACCCGCCTCCGAGCACCCAGTCCGGCTCCTCGGCGTCATAGACCACGACAGCCTGTCCCGGCGCGACTGCGGCCAACGGCTCGTCGAACCGGACCTCCAGCCGCTCGCCCGACAGACGGCACCGCGCGAGCACCGGCTCGCTGTTGTACCGGCATCGAGCCAGGCACGGCTGCCAGTCGCAGAACGGCTCCCGCTCCGTGAGCCAGTTCACCTGCCCCGCCTCGCACCCGTTCGCCAGCAGCCGCTCGTGCGAGCCGACCACAACCGTGTTGGTCTCCGCGTCCCGTCCGATCACGTAGATCGGATGCCCGAGCGCGACACCCACGCCGCGCCGCTGCCCGATCGTGTACCGGTGCTGACCGGCGTGCTCCCCGACCTCGTTCCCCTCGGTGTCGACAATGCGCCCCGGCGAGGCCGCGCCGGGCCGGCGCGACTCCACAAGCCCGGCATAATCGCCATCCGGGACAAAGCAAATTTCCTGACTGTCCGGCTTGTCGAACACCGGCAGTCCGAACTTCTCCGCCATCGCCCGCACCTCGCGCTTCGGCATCCCGCCGACAGGCAGCAGCATCTCGCCCAGCCTCTCGCGCGGCGAGCCGAAGAGCACGTACGACTGGTCCTTGCCACGATCCACGCCGCGAAGCAGCCGCGGGCCGGCGTGCCCCCACCGGCCTTCCCCACCCCGCTCCACCCGCGCGTAATGCCCCGACGCGATGAACGACGCGCCGATCTGGCAGGCGTACTCGTGCAGACGACCGAACTTCAGCCAGTCGTTGCAGCGCACGCACGGATTCGGCGTCCGCCCGTTCGCATATTCGTCCACGAAGTAGTCGATGACGCGCCCGAACTCGCGCGCAAAGTTGCAGACATAGAACGGGATGCCCAGTTCCGCCGCCACCAGCCGGGCATCCGCCGCGTCGTTCACTGAGCAGCAGCCCTGCCGGCGTTCGCGGTTCGGCGCGCACGCCTCCGCCTTCGCGTCCCACCGAACCATCCCCTCGGCCGATTCGCCAGGCGTCCCCAGACGCATGAAGCACCCCACCACCTCGCACCCGGCGCGCACCAGCATCGCCGCGGCCACGGACGAGTCCACGCCGCCCGACATCGCCACCAGCACCTTCGCCCCGCGGGGCAGGCTGTCCATGCCTGATTGTTCGACCCTCCGCGTCCCGGAACCAGCCCGCACGAGAACCTGTCCCGTAACCTCGGAGAACCAATCTCACCACAGAGACACAGAGAGCACAGAGGCGGGAATCCGGGTTGTTCTCTCTGTGCCCTCTGTGCCTCTGTGGTGAATCAGGAGTTTGGGGATTGGCTTTACGGCTCGGGCGGCGGTTTCTCGCTGACCGGGATCGGCACGTCCAGCACCGGGTCTCGTTTCAGCGGCCGCATCACGATGCCCCGCCCCGGACCGCCCTCCGGCTCGCGGCCGCATTCCGGGCACGGCGCGCCCGGCGGCAGCCCCTCCTGCTCGTAGCCGCACTTCGGACAGGGGCTGAACGGGCCGAGGTGCGCCCCCGCCCCGGCCGGGATCGGCGCGTCGGCCGTCGCCTTCGGCCCGGTGCCATCGAACCGCCTCGCCTTGCGGATCGCCACACGAAGGTCACGGTCCATCCCCGCGACGGCGTTCTGCCTCGCCCATCGCGCCATGTTGAACAACTGGACTTCCGCGACCATCAACAGGACCAGCGCGACCAGCACTGCGATGGTGGCGAAGTAGCCGACGATGCCGAACGGCCCGACAACCCCACCCACCGCCGCCGCGACCGCCGCCCCGCTCCACGCGATCGTGGCGATCGAGCCGCCGAACGCGATCATCCACGCCACCACGCGCAGCCGGTCGCCCAGCGACGTGTCCATCGCCCAGTCCGCCAGATCCGCCAGCCAGAGCGAGAGCGGCACGAACCCCATGAACCCGACCACCGTGAGCACGCCCGCGAGGATCAGGAACGGCAGCACGGCGGGCATCGGCGCACCCGCGCCCGTCATACCGGCCGCGATCGCCTTGAGCGCGCCGGCGACGGGCCAGGCGCACTGCGTCAGCCGCGCCGACCGCCGCACGCGCAGCATCTCCTTCTCGGGAGACTCGGACAGCCCGGCACGGTGCGGCTTGGGCTTCGTCACCTGCCAGACGATCCACGCCCACGCGAGGCCCACCACCGCCAGCAGCGCCTCGGGCCATGCGGCGCGCGTCGCCCCTGCGATGAAAAACGCCACGCCGTTCAGCGGCCCGAGCACCGCCAGGCCGACACACACCCACATCAGCCACCGCAGGTACGCGAGCGGAGCGAGCGTGAGCGAGTCCCGCACCGCGGCCTTGCTTCCCGCCCGCGAGATGATCGTCCCGCACTCGGGGCAGTTGCCGCCGACGAACAGCCCGCGCAGGTCGTACCCGCACCTGGCGCACGACCGCCCCGGCTCAACAGGCCGACCCTCCCCCACCGGCCTCAGCATGGACGGATCGACGGGGCTCACGTGGAGAATGTACCGCCAGGAGGAGGAAAGGGATCAAGAGATCGAGGGAAGAGGCGCCGCTCCCCTCCGCCCCCTCCGCGTTCCTCCCCCTTTGGCCCTTTGCGATTTGGCTATTTGGCCATTTGGTTCAACCCGTCCGCGTACACGTACTCCTCGGCCAGGATCGCTCCGAGCCGCGCGGTCAGTCCGAGATACCCGAACATCCAGACCACGAAGAGAATGAACGCCGCGGGCATCGTGACGCCATCCAGGCGCACGGACGGCGGAATGCCCAGCCGGGTCGCCGCCTCGCGTCCCAGCCAGATGACCGCGGGAATCGGCCCGACCCAGAGCAACCAGCCCGCCCTTGCCCGCAGCGTCCGGTCGGGCACGCGCCGGGCGAAGGCCCGCACGAACAGCAGGCTCGACTCGTGCTGCGCCACCGCCACCCCAAGCGCGAACGCCACCGCGAGGTCCGCCCACGACTGGCCCGCCCCGCCGGGAGCGCCCGCACCGGTGCCCCACTGCCAGGCGGACTTCGCAACCAGGGCGCCCAGCACGGCCAGCAGCACAGCCGGGACGAGCAGGCGGGCGACGATCCTCCATCGTTCGCCGGGCGCGTTGCCTCGCAACTCCGGGTCGGGGCGGAGGACGCCCCACCAGCCGACGGCCCAGCACCACGCCGCGATCACGCCAATCGGCGGGAAGCACCACGAGACGAGCACGATCCACACGAGCGCACTCATGTAGGAGCCTGCCGAGGACAATCGCCTCAGGTGCGCGATGGGCGCGTTGCGCAGCAGGTCGCCGCGCATCGACCGTTCGATCGACGTGGCGCATTCGGGGCAGACCGCGTCGAGGGGCAGCCCGCGCAGGTCGTACCCGCACCCGACGCACTCGGCCCGGTCAACCCGCCGCACCGGCCCGGCGCGCCGACCCCCGTGCCGCACCATCGACGAACGCACCGAGAACGAGCACTCCGGGCACACGCCCTCCACCGGCAGCCCGACCAGGTCGTACCGGCACGAAGCGCACGGCACCGAGTACGACAGCAGCCGCACCTGGCCGTCACCGCCGCTCGCCGCCGCATCGCTCACGCACGGCACGATACCGCGCAAGGCCGAAGGCCGGAGCCTGAAGGCCGAAGGAAGAAGGCCGAAGCCAGCCGCGGCGTCACCCGCTCGGCGCCTTGGCCATTCACTATTTGCTATTTGCCCATTTGCTATTTGCTATTTGCGATCTGCCCCACCGCCGCTTCCACCGCATCGCGGAAGATCGACAGCCCGGGCGTGACGCCGCGCTGCACGTCGGCGGACAGCCGCGTCCAGTACGGGTGCCGCGTCCAGTCGAGGTAGCGCTCCGGGTGCGGCATGAGGCCGAAGACCAGGCCGCTCGCGTCGCACACGCCGGCGATCCGTCCCTCGGAGCCGTTCACGTCCGCGGCGTAGCGCAGCGCGACCTGCCCGTTGCGCTCCATCTCGGCGATGGTCTCCGGCGAGTCGGCGATGAGGCGGCCCTCGCCGTGCGCGATCGGCAGCAGGTGCAGATCGTCCGCCCCCACGCCCGCCACGCCCCCCACACCCCCCACGCCCGCCGCGGCCGCCCCCAGCGACCTCGTCCACACGCAGACCGAGTCCGGCTCGGGGCGGATGCGCACCCACCTGTCGATGAACCGGGCCGAAGCGTTGTCGCGCAGCGAAAGCCGCTGCCTGGGCGCGCGGCTTGTCGGCCAGGCCTCGCCCTTCGCCGGCCCGGGAAGCAGCCCGCATTGCGCGAGCGCCTGAAAGCCGTTGCATACGCCGATGATCGGCGCGCCCCGCTCGACAGCCGCCCGCAGCGCGGGGTACAGCCGCTCGCGCACCTTCACGGCGAAGATGCGACCCGAAGCCACGTCATCGCCGTAACTGAACCCGCCCGGCAGCCCGATCAGGTCGTAGGCGTCGAGCCGCGCCGGCTCGGCGACGAGACGGTCCAGGTGGACCAGTTCCGGCTCCGCGCCGGCGAGCGAGAAGGCACGGCACATCTCCGCGTCGCAGTTCGTTCCCGCCGTCCGGATGACCAGCGCACGCGCCATCGGTCAAGCATAGCCCGGAGCAATCACCCCGCCCGCCTATACTCAACCACGCGACGGCCCACACGGCTTGTGGGGGTCGTGGGAGTCGTGGGGGCGGACCACCATGCCGAACGTGCATCCATTCCGTGCGGTGCAGTACGCCCGCGGCCGGGGCGAGGTGAGCGCTTTCGTCTCGCCGCCCTACGACGTGCTCGACGCGGAGTCGAAGCGCGCCCTGCTCGCCCGAGACGCACGCAACGTCGTCGCCACCGACCTGCCGCACACGCCCGCCAAGGAACTCGGCCCGCCTTCGGCCTATTCCGGCGCGGCGGACCTCTACCGCTCGTGGCTCGCCGACGGCACGCTCACACGGCGCGATCGCCCGGCCATGTTCGTCTACCGCCAGACCTACGAGTTCGCCGGCAAGACGCACAAGCGCAGCGGCATGGCCTGCACGGTCGAGGCCCTCCCCTTCGGCCCGCGCGAAGGAGGCGGCATCCTCCCCCACGAGCAGACCTTCTCCGGCCCGAAAGAGGACCGCCTCGCCCTGATGAAGGCGACGGCGGCCCAACTCTCGCCGATCTTCGGCCTGCACGCCGACGACGACGGCGCGGCCACGCGACTGCTTGCAGCAGTGGCGTCGGCGCGCGAGCCGAACATGACGGCCCGCACGGGCGACGGCGTGCTCCACGAGGTCTGGACCATCGATGACGACGCCACCATCCGCGCCTACGCCGATGCGCTGGCGGGTGAGGACGTCTTCATCGCCGACGGGCACCACCGATACAACACCGCGCTGAACTATCTCCGCTCGCTCGAGGAGCGAGACGAAGTCCCCGCGGACCACCCCGCGCGCCGCGTGATGATCGTGCTCGTGGGGATGTCCGACCCGGGGCTGGTGATCGGGCCGACGCACCGCGTGCTGGGCGGGATGAAGGACTACTCGATTGAGCGGTTCATCGAAGAGGCCGCGGGCCTGCTCGACGTGCGCGCGGTGGAGAACGACCCGGCGAAAATCGAGACCGAGATGCGCAAGGTCGCCGCCGGGGGGCACGAGAACGTCTTCGGCCTGATCGACTTCGCCACCGGCCTGTGCTCCGTCGCCGTGCCCGCCGTCGCCGATCCGCTCGAGGACCAGTTCCCGGACAAGCCCCGCGCGTGGCGAACGCTCGACGTGGCGATCGTGCAGCACCTGATCGTCGAGCAGATCTGCGAGCCGATGCTCAACGGCGGCAAGCCCGTGAAGTGGGCGTTCCCCCACTCGGTCGCGGAAGCGATGGAGATCGGGCGCGGCGCCGAGACCGGCGCGGGCGGCGGCGCGGGCTTCGCGCAACTCGCCGTGATCGTCCGCCCCACGCCGCTGGACGCCGTGCGCGACGTGAGCCGCGCCAACGAGCTCATGCCCCAGAAATCGACCTTCTTCTACCCGAAACTCGCGACGGGCCTGTTCATCAACCCCCTGTCGTAGCCGCCCGCTCCAGCCATCGGAGCAGTTCGCCCGCGCCGACGACGCCCTCGACCCGCGCGACCTCTCGACCGTCGCGCAGCATCACCAGCGCGGGCACCCCCTGGATGCGAAGCCGCTGCGCGAGTTCACGCGCCTGCGCGTCGTTCGCGTCCGTGAGGTCGGCCAGCGCGGCGTGCGCGTTCTCCTCGATCCACGCCCCGACCCGCGCGTCGGCCAGCGCGCCCCGCTTGAACGACTGGCACGGGCCGCACCAGTCGGCCGTCGCGAAGACCAGCGCGGGCCGCCCGCTCGTACTCGACGCCGCGATCGCCTCGCCGACGGTCGCGCCGGTGGCGAACGGCGCCGGCATCGGCGCGGTCCCGCCCCGCAGGATGTGCAGCGCGGACAGCACGACCACCGCCGCCGACACGACGATCATCGCCGTCTGCCACGGTTTGCGTTTCATGCCGGCGTCCCTCCCTACCACTCGCGGATGTCCCCGATGAGCGGCTCGACAAGGTCTTTTACCGTCACGATGCCCAGAGGTCGCCCGCCCCGCTCGACGATCGCCAGCGCGGCCCCTTCGCGCCGCATCGCGCCCAAGGCGTCCTGCACCGACCTGCCCGGATCGAGCCGAAAAACGGGCGTCATCACCTCCCGCACCGACGCCCGAGGCCTGAGGAAGACGTCCATCTGCCGGAGCACGCCCAC
The DNA here is from genome assembly GCA_039794165.1 of Phycisphaerales bacterium. Taxonomy (GTDB): domain Bacteria; phylum Planctomycetota; class Phycisphaerae; order Phycisphaerales; family UBA1924; genus CAADGN01. The sequence goes on along the minus strand of JBDIVY010000001.1, from coordinate 336,356 downwards.
GACCCGACCTCGCCCGTCCACGACCGGCAGCCGCGTGTGCCGGACCTGCGAGAGCACCGCGACCACGCGCCCGCGCGGCCAGTCCGCCCCGACCGTCCGCACGCCCGCCCATGCCACCATCTCATCGCCGACGCGGGCGTTGCGCAGCGCGAGCGCCCGGTCCAGCAGCGAGGACTGCGACTCGCTGAGCACGCCATGCCCCGCGCCCTCGAGGAGCAGCACGGCCACGCGCTGGCGCGCGTCGCCGGCCGTCTCGCCGGTCGGCGCGCCGAGCAGCCGGGCCGACCAGCGCGCGATCGCGATCAAGGCGGGAAGAACCAGCGAGATCGTGAAGAGCCATCGCGCTGCCGCCAGCGGAATCGCGAACACCGGCGTGAACCGGTCGGCGGCGACCCGGAACACCTCCTTGGGCGTGCTCTCCGCGACGACCAGCAGGCCCGGCGTCACCACCAGCACGCTGAACGCGATGACGGCCGCCTCCGAGTAGCCCGCGCCCTCCAGCAACGCCGTCACGCCCAGAATGCCGATGTAGTTGAACGCGTTGTTGCCCAGCAGCAGCGTCGTCAGCATCCGGTCCGGCCGCTCCAGTTCGTGGTGGAGCAACCGCGCCGACCGGTCCGGGGGCGACGCGCTCGCCCGCAGGTCCAGCCGAACGCGGCTGAGCGAGTACAGACCCATCTCCAGGCCCGAGCAGAGCGCGGACCCGACGACGCCCACCGCGGCCAGCGCCGCCCAGAACAGCGTCTCCTGCGCCGTCACGCCGCACCCCCCTCGAGCGTGACCAGCACCGTGTCCACCACACGGTCGCGCGCCGACTCAGCGCGGAGCCGGACGTTGCCGATGGAGACCTCGTCCCCGACCGCCGGGATGCGTCCGAGGCGGGCGATCAGCAGGCCCGCCACCGTCGCCACTCTGGGGTGCGCGCCCAGGAGCGCCGTCTCTACGCCGAGCAGTTCGGCCCACTCGCGCACGCCCAGCCGCCCGGGCACCAGCCACCGCCCGTTCCCGAGCGAGCGGACCTCGCTGTCCGGCTCGCCCTCGGCATCGGGCTGATGGCTCACCAGTTCCTCGACGACGTCCTCGATCGAAATCAGCCCCGATACGCCGCCGTGCTCATCGACGCATACGGCAACGCTCGTCTCCGCCTCGCGGAAGCGTTCGAGCAGCCGATCGAGCCTGGCGTTCTCCGGCACAAAGCGCGCGGGCCGCAGGTGCGACGAGACAGCGGTCGTTCCCGACCGATCGCACGCCACCAGGTACCGCTTCACGTCGAGCATCCCCATGACGCCCTCGTCGAGCGAGCCGCGCGCGACCGGCAGCGTCGTGTGCCCCGTCTCCTCGACGGCGGCGCGAACCTCGTCCGGCGTCGCGTCGGCGTCCACCCAACGCACGTCCTGCCGCGGCACCATCACCTCGCGGACGCGCCGCTCGCCAAGCCCGAGCACGTCCGCGAGCAGTTGCTGTTCCCCGGGGTCGATCACGCCCCGCCGCGCGCTGTGGTCGATCAGGGTTTCCAGCTCCTCCGCCGAGAGCCGGCCCCGCGCCCCGCCGCCCTTTCGCGGCAGCACGAGCCGAGACAGCGGCGCGACCAGCCACCCATCGATGAAACCGACGACCGGGCCAAGCCCCCGCACCACGAGCACCAGCGGGCGCGCCGCCACGACGCACCACGTCGTGCGGTGCGCCGACGCCACCAGTTTCGCCAGAATCTCCCCGATCAGCACGATCGCGATCAGCGATACCGCACTCAGCGCGATCCGCACGCCGACCGAGTCGCTCCGGAGCGCGAGCACGGAGGAAACCACGAAGTACCCCCCGTTCGCAACCATGTTCAGCAGCAGGATCGTGATGAGCGGCCGGCGCGGCTTCTCCAGCAGCCACGCCAGCGCGGCCGCCGACCCCGGGCTGCGCTGACGCAGGCGAACCCGCTCCGCGTGCGTCATGCCGAAGACCGCCGTCTCGCTCCCCGAGCAGAGCGCGGAGACGACCACGAGCACCGGAAGCGTCAGAATCAGGGGAAGGTCAGCGAAGGGCATGTCGTTCGCCGGGGCAGAAAGCCGCCCAGGCCGGGTCTCCGGGCCAGAGCAGTTCGTCCTCCCCGCTCAGGCCTCGCGGGTCGCATCATACTGCGGGTCGAGTTGCTCGATCAGACGCTCGACGTACCGCCACGCGTTCAGTTCCGAGCGAATCGCACGCAATCCCGCCGCGGCGGGCGGGTCGCCCAGTCCGGCGAACGCTTCGGCTGCGCGGCGCTCGTATTCCGACCGTCGATCCCTGGCCCACGCCTCCCACCGCCGACGAGCCTCGTCTCCGCCCATCGCCAGGTCGGATTCGACCTCCTCGCGCACCGCCATCATGCCGGCAAGGAACCCATCCGGCAGCGACCGGTCCGACTCCCTGGTCGGCCCACCCAGGCGAGCGAGCAGCGCATTCGCCCGCCGCTCGGGGTCGCTCAGGATTGCCCGTGCCTCGTTCAGGGCCGAGGCCTGCTCGCCTTCGCCCCCCGCCGCATCCGGGTGGACGGCTCCCACCCTCGCCAGGTACGCCCGGCGGATGGTGCCTTCGTTGAGATCAAATCGAGCCGGAAGTCCGAGGGTTTCGAAGGGGTCCACCCACCACTCTAGACCCCCAGCCAAACTCCCCCGTTGACATCCGCCCGCCGCCCGTCGAGGATGGAGGGATGGCGAGCCGGGCCGGCTCGGGAAGGGATGCACCGCAAGTGCCACGTCACATCGGCATCGCTGCGGTCAGCCCCGAGGGTGCCGCCCTGTTCTACCGCAGCCTCTCCCGGCGGCTCGCGACCATTCCGCCCCAGGAACTCGCCCCGCGGGACCACCCCCGTATTTCCATCCATAACGAGCCGCTCGGCGCCTACATCGACGCTCTCCAGGTCGGCGACTGGATGCGGATCGGCGGCCTGCTTCGACGGTCTGCCGAGAAACTGGCCGGGTGCGGCGCGGAGTTCTGCCTCACGCCAGACAACGCCGTCCAGCACGCCATCCAACTGGCCGAGGTCGGCTCGCCCATCCCGTGGCTCACAATTACCGACCTCGTCGCCGAGTCCATTGTCGAGGCCAGGCTCCGAACCGTCGGCCTCATCGGCACCCGGCTGGTCATGGCCGGGTCCACCTACCAGACCGTGCTCGGCCTCAAGGGCATCCATGTCCTCACCCCCGACGAGCGGGACGCGGAGGCCATCAACGCCATCATTTTCAACGAACTGATCTACGGCCGGCAGGTGCCCGAATCGCAGCGGAAGGTCCTGGACATCATCGCCACCCTCGGCGCGAGGGGGTGTGAGGGCGTGATTCTGGGCTGCTCCGAGGCCCCCCTGCTGGTCACGGGGGAGCAGTCCCCGCTGCCGGTCTTTGACGCCGTGGCCGTACTCGCGGAGGGGGCTGCCCGGCGGGCACTGGCGAACTGAGGCAGGAACCCGGGGAACCTTCGATGCCCGCAGGCCGAACAGTCCGATCGTGGGGCACAGGGGGTGCCCGCCGCTCCCGCGCGAGGCGGGGGCCGAACAAACTCCTCGGCGGAACCCGGCCCAATACGCTGGACGCGCCGATGCGGTTTGTGATACGCTGATGCGGCAGCCGGCCGAAAGGCCCCGGCCAGCGGGGCCAGCCCACGACACACCCCGCCGCCCGAGCCGGCCCGACACCCCGCCCACGCACGACGCGTGCCCCAGCCGACGCGGGGCGCACAACGGGCGGCCAACGACGGATGGCCCACAGGGACGCCGAACCACGCCGACACGACGGCGACAGACGGGAGCATTCGAATGAGCCGATGGGAGCGCCGTAGCACCTTCGCACACGCCACCGCGAACGCGAGCGCCGCTCCCGCGAGCCGCGTGCGCAAGCGGGCAGGACGAGCGCTCGGCGATCGTGCTCGCTCCGCACCTCTTGAGCACCTCGAGAACCGGATGCTCCTCACGAACGTGCCCGGGTGGCCGGACTTCGACGATGCGCCGCTGCTCACGCTCGACGGGAGCGGGAACGCGACGTACGACGACGGCATCGACTTCGAGGGCGACGACGACCTCTACCGCCTCGATGTCACCACCTCCGATTTCATTACCGTCCTCGCCGACGCAGTCAAGGGCGCGGGCCAGAGCCAGGCGGACTTCAACGCCCGCGTGGACACGCGCCTCGAGATCTACGACCGCAACCAGGCTCTCATTCTCTCCGCCTCCAACAGCGGCACGCTCTCCGCCGGCACGCCGACCGAGGCGTGGGTCGGCTTCGTCCCGACCACCGGCCACTTCGATCCGCAGACCAACATCGCCACCTACTTCATTCGCGTCATGAGCGACCAGCAGACCGGCGACAACGCGACCGGCGACTACACCCTCCGTGTGAGCACGCAGAGCACGCTCATCACGCCGTCCCCTTCCGAGGGCGCGGTCACGACCAACGGCAACCTGAACCGCCAGTTGCAGGACCGCATCTTCAGGCTCGAGACCGGCAGCACGGACGCCTTCAACAGCCTCGTCACCGCCGTCGCCACCGCGAACGCCGCCCAACTCGACACCCGCCTGGACGTCTACAACGCGGCCGGCCAGTTCATCGCCGGCGACAGCCAGACCGCCTTCCTGACCAACGCCTACACCTCCTTCAAGGGCGACCCGAGTTCGACGTACTACGTCCGCGTCCGCAGCGACGAGTTCGCCCCAGGGCGGCCCTGGGCCGGCAACTTCTCCCTCTACACGGACGCCTCCGCTTCCGGCATCTCACTGGACCCTGTGCGCCGCTACGGCTTCGTCGGCTTCACGGGCGTCAACGGCGGGGGGATCGAATCGCACGCCTTCGTCTCGCTCGGCACCGGAAGAACGATCATCTCCGCCACGGGCGTCGGCATGGCCTTCGTCGTGGACCCGACGATGCGCCTCCACGGCCCCGACGGGAACCTCATCGCCATCAGCACCGACTTCTTCGGCGCCAGCCCGCAACTCGACGTCGATCTCATCGGAGGCGAGACCTATTTCGTCACCATCGACGCCTTCGTCTCCGGCGGCGCGACCTACGCCATCCAGATCGAGTCCCCGCACACGCTGAACACCGGCAACGTGGACGATCACGCCAACGCCGGCGACTTCCCCAACGCCACACCGATCGTCTGGAACTGGATCGGCGACACTACTCCGCGCGCAGCGAACGATCCGGCCCAGTTCAACCCGTTCATCCCCGGCTGGACCTACGCGCCGGTCGATGACCACGCGCAGGTCTTCACCGGCCACGCCACCGGCCGTCTCCACAGCGAGCCGGACACCGACCTCTTCGCCTTCGTCCCGCCCGTGGACATGCTGGGCGACTTCGCCGGTCGTGCCGACACGCGTTCGCAGGACGACGGCGGCACCGACGACCGCGTCTGGTGGGAGGGCTACCGCCCCTCCACACGCGTCGAGATCCAGGTGATGATGTACCCGGACGACATCGTCGATCCGCTGCATCCGCCCTTCAACTTCCTCAACACGCAGATCCGCGTCTTCGACTCGCTCGGCGAGGTCGTCTACCCCACCGGCGGCCCGTTCAACGACTTCATCTTCAACCCCTCCATGGGCGGCGAACCGGCCGGCATGATCGACCCCGCACGCTACCCCAAGCAGTTCATCAACGGCGACCCCTGGTTCGACGTGCCCACCTTCAACGGCGCGGTCATCGGCATCGAGGCATGGGCCGGCGAAACCTACTACCTCGAAGTCTCCGGCACCGGCTCCGGCCGATACTCCGTCGAGGTCATCGTCGATGCCTCCTTCGACCCGACCGACCCGGCCAACATCGTCGATCCGATGCAGGGAACGATCGGCGAGGGCGACTTCAACGGCTCCCCCTTCTCACGCATCAAGGAGTTCACCAACGCGGGCCAGTGGACAGCGGCCGCGAAGATCAATCTCAACCCGGCGACCGGCGACGGCGTCGCGCCCATCGGCGGCCCCAGCGGCTGGTTCGATCGCTCCGCGCACTACGAGCGAGCCTACTCCATCAACGGCGCCGTCATCCCGGAGGGCTTCCCCGGCTTCTACCAGGATCCAGAGCTCGTCGTGGACGGGATCGGCATCCTCCAGGAGTCCTCGGGCGGCGTCATCATGCACCCGAACGACACCGACCTCTACTTCATCACCGCACCTCGAAACGGCTTCGCCGAGGTCCGCATCAACTCCACGGGAATCACCCGCTTCTTCGACGAGATCGAAGTGGACTGGGACGAGCGCCCCGACCAGGAGAAGGCCGAGGAACCGACCGTCCGCACGGTCACCAAGAGCAAGACCTACAACAGCAACTTCCACTCCGCCATCCGCATCTTCAACCGCGACCTCGAAGAGATCGTCTTCAACGCCGGCAACCCGGCCATGGTCGGCGTCACTGAAGCCGCCTTCATCGGCACGCTCGGCACATTCACCTTCCACGAGCGCGACGCGCGCGTCTCCTTCCCGGTCGTGCAGGGCGAGGTCTACTACATCCAGGTCGAGGCCGGCCAGCGCGACGCCTACACCGCATGGCTCGACGACCCCACCCTCCCCGTCCAGTGGCAGCACCTTACCGGCGCCTACAACCTTCTTGTCCACACCGTCCCCGCGACCAACAACACGCTCAACGGAACGCCAACGCTCGCCATCGACGACGAAGGCGTCGCCACCTTCTCCAACACCGCCAGCGCCGCCACGCCCGACCTCCTCAACTTCATCTCGCCTGTCAACGGCACCGCCACCCTCCAGGTCAACCGCGCCCAAGGCTCCGCCCTCATCCCGGACGTGGTCGTCTACCGCCTCGAAGACGGGGCGGCCAACCCCTTCGCCTTCGGCACCGCCGCCAGCGACGGGCAACTGACCCTGACCTTCCCAGTCGCCAAGGGCGAACGCTTCTTCATCGAGATCGGCGCCGGCGGCGGCACCTCCGGCGTCTACGACCTCACGCTCTCGGGCCTCCGGTACGCCGACGACCACGCGATGTGGCTCGACGTCGCGAACGCCACCGAGGTCGAAGTGTTCGATTTCCTCGGCTCCGGCTCCGCCACCGGACGCATCGAAGGCTCCGGAGACTCGGACGTCTTCAAGGTCCGCACACGCGACTTCGCCCAGTTCACGGCCACCGCCAACAGCCTCACCCAGGGATTCAACCCCAGGCTCGACGTCTACGAGACCTCCGTCGATCCCGCCGGCAACACGATCCTGCTCCGCATCGGGAGCAACGACGACATCAGCGGCACCGACACCAACGCCCAGGTCATCTTCGCCGTCAACGCCGACCGAATCAGTGACGACACCGGGCTGGAGTACCCGTGGTACTACCTCGTCGTCCGCGGCTCCAACGCCAACACCGACTTCGGCGACTACCGTCTCGACATCGGCTTCCCCCCCACCGACGACCATCCGGACGAAGGCCAGTTCGATCTCGCCACGCCCATCGGCGTCGATTCGGGCACCGGCGAAGGCTCCGCATCCGGCATCATCGAAGTCCCCACCGATACCGACCTCTTCCGCTTCACCGCCCCCGCCGGCGGGCTGGCGCGGATTACCGTCAGCCGCCCCACAGGCAGCACCTTCCTGCCCAAGGTCTCGCTCCTCGATTCCAGCGGCAACGACGTCGTCTCTCCGGTGGACGGCGTCATACCGGCCACCATCCAGGGACAGGTGGTGCGCGGCCAGACCTACTTCGTGCTCATCGAGCCGTCCACCATCGCCTCCGACTCGCAGAGCACCGGCGCGTACACCATCACGATGCTCGTCCCGCCCATCGACGATCATCCGAACGCCAACGAGTGGTTCCTCGCCACGCCCATCCCGCTCGCCTCCACGACCGGCGACGGCACGGTCGGCACGATGACGATGGGGCACCCCTCCAACCCGACCATCGCCCCGCTCGGCGACTCCGACCTCTTCACGTTCCTCACGATCGCCGACGGATTCGTCACGGTGACGCTCACGCCGCTCGACACCACGCTCATCGCCATGACGGCGAAACTCTCGATCTTCGACGCCGACTTCAACCTCGTCACCGACGACGTCTCCGTGAATCCCGTCATCGGCACCGCGCCTGGCGAGGCAGTCGCCATCGTCCTCACCAACACGTTCATCAACCAACGCTACTACATCCTCGTCGAGGCCAACCTCAACAACCGCACCGGCGAGTACCACCTCCACGTGGACGGGCCCCCCGGCGACGGCTCGGACGACGGCGACGGCGACGTGGACTTCGACAACCCCACCGTCATCACGCTCAGCTCCGAGGACGGCAACGGCTCCATCAGCGGCGTCATCTCACGCCCCGGCGAGCGCGACCTCTTCACGTTCAACACCCTCGGCGCCGGACGCGTCTACGTCCAGGTCGTCACGCCCACCGGATCGCTCCTCGACGCCAGCCTCACCATCCTCAACGCCCCCGACTTCCAGGCCGTTCACGCCTTCGACGCCACCGGAATCCCGGGCGCAACCGCCAATCTCGCCTACGACGCCACGGGCGCGGGCCAGCAGTTCTGGATCCTCGTCTCGGGCCTGGGCAACGGCGTCGGCTCCTACACCCTGCGACTCGACACACCGCCCGCCGTCTTCAAACTCTACAACCCCGAGGGCTTCACCGGCTCGACCATCCGCGAGTTCGTCTCCCTCAACAACCCCAACCCGTTCCCCGTCACCTACACGATCATCCTGCGCTACGAGACCGGCGATCGTGATCAGGTCATCGTTCAGAACGAGACCATCGCCGCCGGCAGCCGCGGCGGCGTGACCATCAGCGACGCCGCCAACGGCTCCCCCGTCGGCGCACGCACCGAGCCGTACTCCATCATCGTCGAATCCATCGGCGGCCCGCTCGCCGCCACCATCGCTCGGTACGACTTCAACAGCGCGATCGGCGAAGCCTTCACGAACCGAATCTCCACGATCTGGACGTTCGCTCGCGTCGAGCGCGTCCCGGGTTCCATCTTCGACTTCATCGTCTTCTACAACCCCTTCGACTTCGACGTGAACGTCGCCTTCACGGCCAACGACCCCAACGGCAACGAGGTCTCCTTCACCTCCACCGTCGGCGCCCTGCGACGCGGCGGGTGGAACATCAACGAGATCAGCGCACTCCCGACGGGCGTCTTCGGAGCCCGCGTCACCGCCGCCGCGGCCGATCCCGCCAACGCAGCCGCCTTCCGAGGCATCGTCGCCGCCCTCAGCCACTACGACTCCCCCGGCATGACCGGCTTCGGCTCCCTCGGCGATTACACCGGAGGCAGCACCGTCGGCGCAGTCCCGGGCCTCACCAACGGCAACGGCTCAACCGCAGAACTCGTCCTCTACAACTCCAACCCCGTCCCCGCCTCCGTCACCATCCGCGGCCGATACACGCGCGTCGCACTGCCCGACGTCGTCAAGTCCGTCGAAATCCCGGCCCGCGGCACCCTCGTCCTCGCCGGCGACGACCTCGGCTTCGCGGTCGGCCAACCGGTCGGGGTCCGCTTCACCTCGAACGTCCCCGTCAGCGCGTTCGGGTCCGAACGCCGCTCAGGAGAAGGCCACGACGTCCGCGGCACAAACGTCGCCGCCACAGGGTGGTTCTTCGGCGACGCCTTCATCAACACCGTCCTCGCCGGCGAGTCCTACTTCGAAACGCTCACCCTCTACAACCCGACACCCGTCTCCACCAACGTCTCCGTCCGCCTCCTCTTCCTCGACGGCACCGACGACACGCTCATCGTCCCGGTCGGCGCCCGCGCCTTCACCGAAGTCCGACTCCACGAGGTGCTCGGCTCCGCCTTCGAGGCCAACGCCAACCGCCCCGCCCACTTCGATCCGTTCTCCATCCTCGGACGCCCCGGCCTCAACTTCTTCTCGATCTCCGCCAGCGCACCGATCCCCATCATCGTCGGCTTCAGCCACTACGACCTCTTCCTCCGAGGCGGCTGGGGCACGGGCGGCGCGCCATTCGGTCTCACCAACGCCGTCCCCACACTCGGCTGACCAAACCACCCAACGACGCCCCCCTCGCGGAGCGGTGTGCCATCCGGCCCCGCTCCGCTTTTTAATCCGGCCGTTCACCCTGCGCGTCGTCGCCGTCGCTCTCCACCGCGGCGTGGAGCCGGGCGGCTCAATCGCCGGTTGCCGTCGGGTAACCCGCCGCGACCCATCCATCAAGCCCGTCGGCGAACCAGCGGACATTCTTGTACTCGAGTTCCATCAACCGCTTGCCGACGGCCTTCGTCGTCGCCGTGCCGCGGTTGTTGCCGTACACCACGAGACTTCGGAACGACTCCAGCTCAGGGTCGCGCCCGCCACGCAGGCGAAGTCTGGTCAGGTCGATCCGGCGTGCCCCGGCGATGCGACTCGCTCGGAACTCCTCCTCGGAGCGGGTGTCCAGCAGCACGACCGCCCTGGGCTGCCGCTCGGCTTCCAGTGTCAGGCGACGAACCTCGTCCGTCGAGATCCGCGTCCGATCCAGGTGCCGATCGCTCGTAGTCGTCCCGCAGCCAGACAGGGCCGCACCGGTCAGCGCTCCCGCCCCGATCGTCAGAATCCACGCCACCGAGAGTCGATTCCGTGTCCTCATGCGGGGAGAATAGTCGGTCGGCCGGGTACGATCTGTCGGGAGGCCCGGGAATGACCCCGGGGGAGATTCCGAGATGATTCGCCTCGGTGCCATGACGGCCTTGGCTTGCTGCGCGATACTCGCGCCAGCCCAACCCGAGCCGGCCCTCCACGCCAAGCCCCGGATCGTCTTTGAACATCTCACCGTGACCCCTGGCGAGACCGCCTGGATCGGGGTCGCCTTCGAGATCGAAGACAGGTGGCACATCTACTGGGACGGCATCAACGACACCGGCATGGCCGTCGAAGTCGAGGCGGCTCTCCCGGTGGGGTGGAGCATGGACGACATCCACTGGCCGGCGCCGAAGCGGTACTTCCCCTCCGACGGCATCCTCGACCATGTCTACGAGAACAGCGTCACCATCCTCGTGCCCCTTGAGGTGCCCTCGACCGCCCGCCCCGGCCGCATCGAGCGGCTCCGGCTCTCGCTCTCCTGGCTGGTCTGTGCCGACCTCTGCCTGACGGAGTCCGCCGATCTCGAGGCTCGCGTCCTCGTCGGCCGCTCAGGGGAATCTCGTCGTCCCTCGCGCGACCTTCCCCTCTTTGAGCAGTCGCGGGCACGCCTGCCCCGAGAGATTCCCCCTGATTCACTCCACTGGGACGCAGGAACGCTCATCCTGACGGCATCGAACGCCTCCCGCGTGGCCTTTTACCCGCGACGCGACTCGCTGGAGCCGGTATCTATCATCGACGACGGCGTGGCCGAGGGTGGTCGGCTCACCGTTCGTTTCCGGGAGGGCGATCGGCCCGTCCACGGCGTCATGGAAGTGTGGCCGGTCGGCGAGGGGCCGTCGGCCGTGTACCGAGTCTTCACCGAGCCGCCGTCCGCGGCTCGCCCGGGTGCGTGACCGGTCCCCGCGTCGCCGACGCGCCGGCCCGCCCGGACAACGCAGAAGGAGGCCATTCATGCTGACCCGTTCCCGCAAGTCCGGCGCTCTCGCCGCTCTCGTCGCCGCGTGCGCGATGACGCTCGCCGCGCCTCTCGCCTCGGCCCAGGACGCCGTCAAGCCCGCCGCCGCGAAGATGGCGAGCGCGGAGAAACTCGTTGGCCAGAAAGCGCCCGACTTCAAACTCGTGGACACCGAGGGCAAGACCCACGTCCTGAGCGAGTACGTGCAGAAGGGCAACGTCGTCGTGCTCGAGTGGTTCAACGGCGAGTGCCCCTACGTCGTGAAGCACCACTCCCGCAACAAGACCATGAGCGATCTCTACAACGCCTACAAGGACAAGGGCGTCGTCTGGCTCGCCGTCAACTCCGGCCACGAGGGCGACTCCACAACCGGCGCGGAGGTCAACGAGAAGTTCCGCAAGGAGTGGGGCATCGCCTACCCGATTCTCCACGACTTCACGGGCGAGACCGGGCGCGCCTACGGCTCCAAGAACACGCCCACCATGTACGTCATTGACAAGAACGGCATCGTCGCCTACGCCGGCGCGATCGACAGCGACTCCAGCCCCAACCGCCTCGGCGAGACCAACTACGTCAAGGACGCTCTGGAAGCCGTCCTCGCCGGCAGCACCGTCGCCACCCCCTACGCCAAGCCCTACGGCTGCTCCGTGAAGTACGGGCGCAACTGATCCGATCGCTCAACGCGAGCGCAACCACATCGGCCCGGGCCACGCACGCCCGGGCCGTTTTCTTTGCTGTTCCGTCAGTCCTGCCGGTACAGGATGATCCGGTCGGCGTTCTCGTCGATCCCCGTGATGTCCGTGTCGCCGTCCCCGTCGCGGTCGTGGAGCACGGCGCACGACCCGGCCGTAACCGCCGGCAGGGTGAAGCGCATGGTGAAGACGCCGCTGCCGTTGTTGGTGTAGACGTGGAAGTCGCCGGAGCCGTAACTGGAGGTCACCATGTCGAGGCTCCCGTCGCCGTCGAGGTCGCCCAGGTCGATGGCGATCGGGAACTCGCCGGAATCGAACCACGTCTCCGGCCCGAGGCCGCCCAGCCCGTCGCCGAAATAAATCGCGGCGCGCCCGGCGGACGAGCAGGCGACGGCAGCGTCCGGGATGCCGTCGCCGTTGAGGTCACCGCACGCGACCATCCATGGGCGCGCACTGGTCGGGATCGAGGAATGGAGCGTGAATCCGCCCGCGCCGTCGCCGAGCATCGTCGAGATCCGCGAGTTGCCCCACCCGATCACGATCAGGTCCATGATGCCGTCGCCGTTCATGTCCGCGGCGACGACGCCGGTCTCGCCGTTGACACCCGCGTCGAAACTGACCGCCGGGTCGAAGGTTCCGTCGCCGCGATTGCGAAGGAACGAGAGCGTCGAGGAGACGCGGTTCGCCGTCACAAGATCGGGGAATCCGTCGCCGTCGGCGTCGAAGGCCGCCAGCCCGCGCGGCTGCTGGCCGACGGCGTATTTCACCTGCGGCAGGAACGTGCCGTCGCCGACGCCGATCAGGATCGAGACGTTGTGGTCCAGGATGTTCGCGACGGCGAGGTCCACGATGCCGTCGCCGTTGAGGTCCAGCCCCTCGTTCGGGCTGCAGTGCAGCCCCGCGCCATAGTGCACCGGTGTGGTGAACGTGCCGTCGCCGTTGTTGAGAAAGACCGAGACGTTCGACGTGGCCTCGTTCGGCACAGCGAGGTCGAGGTCGCCGTCGTTGTCGAGGTCGCCCCCGTGCGCGCCGTACGGCACGTCCCCCGGGATCAGCACGCCGGCCATCGTGAAGTTCAGCGAGCCGGGCCCCGTCCGCGCCCAGAAGCCCGACGTGTACCCCGTCGCGAGCGCCGCCCCGTTGATCGCCTTCAGCCCGCGCGACACGTGTACGGTGACGCGCTCGCCCGGCGAGTAGAGGCGCGCTCGCACGAACGCCACGGTGCGGCTGTCGAGCAGCACGTGCTCGCCCGCGACCGGCCCGCTCCAACGGCCCGCAACATTCAGCGTGCTCGCGTCGAGCGTCGCGGGATCGATCGGCAGCGTGAAACGGACCACCACGACGCCGTCGCGATCGAACCCGAGAAACTCGGGCGGCGGCGTCACGGACTCGACCGCGAAGCGCGGCTGAATCATCGAAGCCGGGGGCGCGACCTCCGGTGTCCGCTGCCCGCTGGCCGCCTGCACCAGCAGCACAACCGCAACGATTCCCGCGGTCATCATCGCACGCTTCAACTCCATCATCGCACCTCCCCGGTCTCGCTCAAGGATCCTGCTCAGCCGCAGCCCGCGCTCCAGGCGTTCAGGAACGCCAGAAAATCGATCGTGTTCACCGTCCCGTCGCCGTTCAGGTCGGCCCGCGGATTCCCCGCGGCCCAGTCGTTCAGAAACGCGAGGAAGTCGAGCGTCGTGACCGCGCCGTCTCCGTCCCAGTCCGCGATGCACGGCGGCACGAACTCAACACGCAACGCGGGGCGGACCGCGGGGTCCGGGTGCTCTCGCGTGTCGAAACGCTTCGCGCCGGGGATCACGCTCTCGTCCACGATCACGGCCCAGCCGAAGTTCGACGCCGGATCGTCCAGCCACGCCCGCACGTCCGCCACCATGCGGTCGGTCGAACCCCAGGCGTACGGCCCGACCGCGCCGACGACGATGCTCGCCGAGGACGACGGATCAAAATCTCCGCCCGGCGCATCCCAGAACTCGCCTGGGTAGAACGTGTGGAGCCACGTGGCATCGCCCGGCTCGGCGGGCGCGCCCTGGCCCTCCGCGCCAACCGCGTCGGACGCCCCCTCGCCCCAGTCGCGCAGCACGCGGTGGATCGCGACGTCCACGCCACCGACGATGGTCTTCGACATGTTCAGCGTGAGCGTCACGCCGACGATGACCGAGCCTTCGGGCACCACGCCGGCCACGTCGAAGGCGACCAGCGCTCGCCGCTTCTCTCCCAGCGCGGTCGTGCCAGCGAAGCAATGCTGCCCCGCGCCGTTGCTCAGCGATCCATCGTCCGTCTCGCAGAGCGTGTTGTCGCGCATGGATACGAGCACCACCTCATCGGCGGCACGCGAGATCGCCACAGCCGCGCACGGCGCGAACACGACACAACAAAGCAGCCATCTCGACATCGTCGGCCTCCGGAAACTCGCGGCGCTCCCGCGTCGCGCCACTGTACCAGAGCCGACGCGCACGACAAAGACCTTCGGCGCCTTGACTCGCCCGATACCGCGGAACCGAGGGACTCCCCGCGGTCGCTCGCTCAGGCGACGCCGTCGCGGGTCGCCATGAAGCGGATCAGGTCGATGCACCGCGCGGCGTACCCGGCCTCGTTGTCGTACCACGCCACGACCTTGAAGAACCGGTCGTTCAACTGGATGCACGCCTTCGCGTCGTAGACGGACGAGCGCCGGTCCCCGATGAAGTCGCTCGACACGACCTCCTCCTCGGTATACCCGAGCACGCCGGACATCGGCCCCTCCGCCGCCTGCCGCATCGCCTGGTGAATCGCCTCCAGGCTCGTCGGGCGCGAGGTGCGGAACGTCAGGTCCACCGCCGAGACGTCCGCCGTCGGCACGCGGAACGCCATGCCCGTCAGTCTGCCCTTGAGGCTCGGGATGCAGAGCGTGACCGCCTTCGCCGCCCCGGTGCTGGCCGGGATGATGTTCTGGTAGGCGTTGCGCCCGCCGCGCCAGTCCTTCTTGCTTGGGCCGTCCTGCGTCGGCTGCGTCGCCGTCGCGGCGTGCACGGTCGTCATCAGCCCCTCTTCAAGCCCGAACGAGTCCTGAATCACCTTGGCCACCGGCGCGAGGCAGTTCGTCGTGCAACTCGCGTTCGAGACGACCTCATGCTTCGCCGGGTCGTACTGCTCGTGGTTCACCTTGAAGCAGAGCGTCGGCACCTGCTCCGTGCTTTTCGTGGGCGCGGAGATGACGACACGCCGGCACCCGTTGTTCTCGACGTGCTTGTGCGCGCCCTCGTAGTCGGTGAACAGCCCCGTCGATTCCAGCACGTACTGCACGCCCGCATCACCCCACGCCAGTTTCGCCGGGTCGCGCTCGGCGGAGGTCCGCGTCGTGCGCCCGTTGACCGTGAACGACGACTCCGTCGCCTCGATCACCGCGGGCTTGCCGCCCAGCGTGAACCGGCCGTGCATCGTGTCGTACTTCAGCAGGTAGGCGAGGTTGTCGGCGGGCACGAGGTCGTTGACCCACACGATCTCAAGGCCCGGGTCCTCGGCCGCGATGCGGTACACCAGCCGTCCGATCCGCCCGAACCCGTTGATCCCGATCCGAATGGCCATGACCGCACCTCCGGGCCTGTTTCAGGCCGCGATTCCCTTTGCCTCCGCCGCAACACTAGCGACCACGCCGACGGTCTTTCCAGCGGGTTCAGACCCCGGCGAGCGACCGACGACCGGCCGCGCCGCCGCCGGCTCCGCGCGCCGCGCCGATCCACGTGTGCAAGGTCTCGTCGGCAGCGTGCAGCGCCTGCTCCGCCGGTTCCAGATCGCCGATCCACAGCCGGTCCCACTCGTAGACGACCCATCCGCCGAAGCCCCGATCCGCGAGCGTCTCCACCGCCGCACGGCAGGGCACCTCGCCGCGCCCGAGCGCGCAAGGCCGTCCGCCCGCCAGATCCTTCACCTTCGCGATCCAGAGCCGATCGCCGAGCGTGTGGATCGCGTCGCGCGGCTGCTCGCCGGCCGCGTGCCCGACCGCGACCGAGTACGTCGCCCCGAGCATCGGGTTGCCAACCCGGTCGATCAGGGCCATGAGGTCGGCGGCCGTCGGAAAGGAGCCGCCGTTCTCGACCACGATGCGCACGCCGCGCGCACGCCCCGTGTCGGCGACAGCCCGAAGCCGGTCCGCGATGCGCTCGATGCATGATCCCGCGCGCTCGCCCAGCGGCCTCTCGAACCCGAACACGCGGACGAATCCGCAGCCGAGATGATCGGCGAGTTCAACCTCTCGCTGCGCAAGCCGCGCCGGTCGCATCATCTCGCCCAGTACCCGCCCCACCACCGGCGGTCGGATCGGCGAGTCGAACCGGGCTGAGGTGGCCAGACAGGGGGTTGCCAGGCCGGCCCGCGCGGCCATCCTCCTCGTCTTCTCCGGGTCGGTCAGGGCCGGGTCGCACGCGAGGTCGGTCGAAGCAGGCCCGAGCGTCCGGAGTTCGACGCCGTCGAACTCAAGGTGAGCGGCGAAGTCGAAGACCTGGTCCAGCGTCCATTCGGGACAGGCCACGGTGCTGAACGCTGTCTTCATGACGCAGGTCTCTCGTCGTCCGTGCGGCTCTCATCCGGGCACACCGACCGGTGCGGATCGATGGTAGTGCCGCGGTCCGGACCGTCAATCGCGGGAAGGCACGCCGAGTCGGCGTCGAGAGCGCGAACGGACTCCTACCTCCCGCGCAGCCACGACCCGCCGGAAGTCCGATATCGCCTGCAACCGATCCCGATGAAATTGTCGAATAGCACCTAAGAGACCGGGAACACAGGACTTAGCGACAGGGATCGCCCCCACAACCCGCCTCGGCGGCCCTCCTGACCGGCAAATCGACACGCGCTCGATAACTCGACCGAAGCGGCCCCCCGCCACGGCCGATGGTGACATCGGTATGGCAGGGAGACTGCACAGGTCGCGAGGCTTGGAGACTCCCATGATTCGTCCGCGAATGAGCAGCAGAGCCGCCCTGGGGGGCCTCGTCGCCCTCACGCTGGCCGCCACGGGCTGTGGGTACTCGGCCGCCGAGGAATCCACGCTCCTCCGGGGCGTGGTCTTCCAGCCGATGGCCGGCGATGGTTCGAGCATCGAGCCGATCCACGCCCGCAGGGCCGCGATGCTCCGCGACGACCTCGCCGCCGCCGACCGCGGCTCGTTGGACAGCGTCGTCCGCTAGTCGCCGGTCTCACGCCGCCTGCCGCATCGTTCGTCTAGGCTCCCCAGCCGGGGCGCGGAGGCGCCGCCGCCCCGCGAGCCACGACGGGAGCGACCGATGCCTTCAGACCAGCCCGGCCCGCGGCAGCGGGAGGAGATGACCACCGACCTCGAGGGCCGCCTCGACTACGCCGGGTACCTGTCCCTCGACACGCTGCTCAGCGCCCAGCGGCCGCTCTCTTCCCCCCCCCACCACGACGAACTGCTCTTCATCATCCAGCACCAGACCACGGAACTCTGGTTCAAGCTCATCATCCACGAGTTGCGTGCCGCGATCGAGCACGTGAGGCGCGACGAACTGGAACCGTCGTTCAAGATTCTCGCCCGCGTCAAGCACGTGCAGGCCCAGTTGCTGGATCAGTGGAGCGTGCTTGCGACGCTCACGCCCAGCGAGTACGTCCAGTTCCGCCACGTCCTCGGCCCGGCCAGCGGGCTGCAGTCCGCCCAGCACCGGATGGTTGAGTTCCTGCTCGGCGCGAAGGACGAGCGCATGCTCGCCGTCTTCCGTCACAAGAAGGACACCTACGCCGAACTGGATCGAGCGCTGCGTGCGCCCAGCCTGTACGACGAGTTCCTCCGCCACCTGGCGCGGCGGAGCCTGCCGATCCCCGACGAGGTGTTGCGCCGCGACACCTCGAGCCCGCACGAGTCTCACCCCGGCGTCGTCGAGGTCATCAAGCGCATCTACGACGAGCCGAACGCCCACTGGGACGCCTACGAAATGTGCGAGAAACTCGTGGACCTGGACGAGCAGTACGCCCTCTGGCGCTTCAGGCACCTGAAGGTCGTCATGCGGATCATCGGCTTCAAGCGCGGCACCGGCGGCACCGCCGGCGTCGCGTACCTCAAGCACGCCACCGAACGCACCTTCTTCCCGGAACTCTGGGACGTCCGCACCCTCGTCCAAGGCCCGGGAGGCATGTGATGGCCCACGGCACGCAGACGCTCGACTCCCCCCCGCCCGGCGTCTCGTTCGGCGCGGAAATCGCCGACGCGGTGCGCGCCCTGGGCGACGGCCCTCTCACCAAGGACGGGCTTCGTCGGCACATCCATCCGCTCTTCTCGCGGGTGCTGCGCCGCGGCGAGCTCTACCTCTCGAACCACTCGCTCGGCCGCCCCCTCGACCGCACCGACGACGACATTCGCCGCGCACTCGACCTGTGGTACGAGCGGCTCGACGGCGCATGGCCGCACTGGATCGAGGCCTCGAACCGCTACCGTGCGATGCTCGCCGCGCTGATCGGGTGTTCGCGTCCGGACGCGGTCGTGCCGCGCGTCTCGGCGGGGCAGGGCCTGCGGACCGCGATCAACTCGCTCCCGACGCAGCGGCCGCGCATCGTGACAACGCGCGGCGAGTTCGACTCGATCGATTTCATCCTCAAGACCTACCAGCGCAAGGGCCGGGCGGACATCCGCTGGGTCGCCCCGGACGACCGCGGCGTGTTCTCCGCCGATGCGATCATCAACGCCATCGACGCCGACACCGACCTCGTCGTCGTCAGCGTCGTCTACTTCGTGACGGGGCAGGTGCTCGATGGCCTGGACCGCATCATCGCGCAGGCGCACGACGCCGGCGCCTTCGTCCTGCTCGACGCCTATCACGCCGCCGGGGCGATCCCGATGCGCTTCGACCGCCTCGCCCCCGACTTCGCCATCGGCGGCAACTACAAGTACACGCGCGGCGGCCCCGGCGCGGGGTGGCTGGCGATCCATCCCCGGCACCTCGAACAAGGCCCGCTCCCCGCCCTCTTCACCACCGACACCGGCTGGTTCGCCAAGCGCGACACCTTCGCGTTCCGACGGCCCGACCAGCCCGAACTCAGCCCCGGCGGCGACGCGTGGCTCGAAGCCACCCCCGCCGTGCTCACCTGCTTCCAGGCGCTCGCCGGGCTCGAACTCACGCTCGCACTGGGGGTCGAGCGGCTGCGCGGCTACAACCTCGAACAGCAGGCCTTCCTCGAAGATGAGTTGGCCCGCGCGGGCGTGCCGGTCCTGGACGTCGAACCGCACGGCGCGTTCCTGCTCGTACCGACCCCCCAGCACGCCGAGATGACGCGACGGCTGCACGAGGCAGGCGTGAACACCGACAGCAGACCAGCCCCGCACGACCCGTCGGCCGGCTATGTGCGCCTCTGCCCCGACATCCTGAACTCGTTCGATGAACTCCGCCGCGCCGCGACGATCATCGGCGGCGTGTACGGCCAACTCTGAACCATCGCCTCGGGGAGGTGCCTTTCCAGGCCCCGCTACTTTCTCTCCCGCTGCTCGCCCGCACTCCCCGCCGCGGGCAGCACGACCGAAAAGTCCGTCCCCTTGCCCACCTCGGAGTGGACCTCGATCCGCCCGCCGTGCGCCTCAACGATCCGCCGTGCCGTCGGCAGCCCCAGCCCCGTGCCGCCCGACCGCGTCGTGAAGTACGGATTGAAGATCCGTTCGAGCGTCTCCGCCGGGATGCCCGGCCCGGTGTCGATCACGTGAATCACGAACGCCGCGTCGTCACGGTCGTCCTCGCGCCCCGTCCGAACGATCAGTTCTCGCGGCCGGTCGTCGCCCTGCCGCGCCATGGCCTGCACCGCGTTGAGCATCAGGTTGAGCAACGCCTGCTTCAGGTGGGCCGCGTCGACGACCGCCACGAGCGAACCCGGCGCAAGGTCCGATCGCAGACGCACGCGCTGCCGCTCCGCCTGCGGCATGAAGAAATCGATCAGTTCGCCGATGACCTGATGAATATCCGTCGGCGCGGCGTCGAGGCGCAGTTCGCCCGCGTACTCGAGGAAGTCCGTCAGGATGCCCCTCAGCCGCTCCACCTCGCGTCCGAGCGATTCCAGGCGGCGCAGCAGCCGTGCCTTCTCGTCCGAGTCCCCCGGAATGTCGCCGACACCCTCGCGGAGCAGTTGCACGTTCAGCCCGATGGTGGAGAGCGGGTTCTTGATCTCGTGCGCCAGGCCGCTGGTCATCGCCCCGAGTTCGGCCAGCCGCTCCGCACCTCGCGCCCGCCGTTCCGCGGCCCGAACCCACCTGACCTGCCGTCGGAGGAGACGCCGCGCAGCGAGCGCCGCCAGGACCACCCCGACCGCGAACCCGGTGAGTGCGGGCGCAACCCAGCCCGGCGCGGGCTGCGCCACCGTCGGCGTCACGATGGAGGCATGGATCACTGACAAGGGAGCCGAAGGATACCGGCGATCGACGCCCTCGCGTCGGCGAGGGGGGTCAGCGTCTGGGCGTGCGTGCGTAGTTCCGCTTCGGCATCACCGCGACGACCGGGTCGGAACGGCGCACCTTCGTCGCCTTCCACCCCTTGTCCGTTTTCTGCGCGTCGTAGACGACCGACGAGCCGTCCTTCAGCGCACGGAACCCATCCCCCTCGATGACCGAGAAGTGCACGAAGATGTCCTGCCCATCCGGGCCGATGATGAAGCCGAACCCCTTGCGAGGGTCGAACCACTTCACGACACCCTCGGTCTCCGCGATGGCCTGCGACGGCACGTCGGTCATGCGACGATCCCCCAACACCGCGTCGAAGTGCGACGGCACGCGCCGACGCCCCACCGGGCCGCGACCGTGATGACCTGCCGCGTCTTCAACGCAAACCCCCTGCAACACCCCGCTCGGCAGCGGCCCGCACAGGGGAGCGCCGCGATCGCGGGGCCAAGACAGTCCATCGACGGACCTTGTCCAGATTACCAGAAACGCGCCGGCGGTCAACTGGTGTTCAGGCGATGGCGTCCCGTGCGCGCAAACACCCTCCCCCAATGGGGTTAGCGCACAGGCCCCTCGAACGGCCCAGATCGCTCAGACCCCCGCTACCGACGCCTGCTCCGACATCGCCTGCTTCCGGCTCAGTTTGATGCGACCCTGCTCGTCCACCAGGATCACCTTCACCTTGACGATGTCGCCCACCTTCACCACATCGGTCACGCTCTTCACGTACCCCTCCGCGAGTTCCGAGATGTGGCACATGCCGTCCGTGCCCGGCGCCAGTTCGATGAACGCGCCGAAGTCCTTCACCGAGATCACCCTGCCGTTGTAGACCGTGCCGACCTTGATCTCCTCGCAGAGCGCCTCGATCTCGGCCCGCGCGGCGTCGATCGACTCGCCGTTCGGGGCGGAGACCATCACCGTGCCGTCGTCCTCCACGTCGATCGTGACGCCGTGCTTGTCCTGAAGGGCGCGGATGGTCTTCCCGCCCGGGCCGATCAGCTTGCCGATCTTCTCCGGGTGGATGTTGAGCGTGATGAGGCGCGGGGCGTAGACCGAGATGGACTCGCGCGGCGCGGCGATGCACGCCTCCATGCTGTCGATGATCTTCAGCCTCGCCACCCGGGCCTGCTCGAAGATGCGCGTGATCTGCTCGACGTTCAGCCCGCGGGCCTTGAGGTCCAACTGGATGCCCGTGATCCCGCCCCGCGTGCCCGAGACCTTGAAGTCCATGTCGCCGAAGAAGTCCTCCTCCCCGATGATGTCGGTGACGAAGACCTCCCGCCCGCCCGAGTCGTCCGTGAACCGGCCCACCGAGATGCCGGCGCAGGTCGCGGTGATGGGCACGCCCGCGTCCATGAGCGCGAGGCACCCGCCGCAGACCGACGCCATCGACGAACTGCCGTTCGACTCCGTGATGTCGCTCACGACGCGGATGGTGTAGGGAAACACGTCCGGCGAGGGGAGGATGGCCATCAGCGACCGCTCCGCGAGCGCGCCGTGCCCGATCTCCCGCCGGCCAGGCCCCATGATGCGCTTCGCCTCGCCCGTCGAGAACGGCGGGAAGTTGTAATGAAGCGTGAACTTCTTCGAGTACTCGGGGATCAGCCCGTCCACGATCTGCTCGTCGCGCGCCGTGCCGAGCGTGCACGAGACGAGCGATTGCGTCTCCCCGCGCTGGAAGAGAGCGGACCCGTGCGTGCGGGCGAAGACGCCGACCTCGGCCTCGATCGTGCGGATCTCGTCGTACTTCCGCCCGTCTGCCCGCACCCCGCTCTCGACGATCAGCCTGCGGGTGACCTTCTTCTCCAGCGTGCGGAACGCCTCGACGGCCTGCGCCCTCACCTTGGCCGACTTTGCGTACTCCTCGTACGTGCCGCCGGGCTTGAGCGGGAAGTGCTCGTCGAGCATCTTCGCCCGGACGGCATCGACGGCCTCGCTTCGCTCCTGCTTGCCCGGCAGTCTCCGCGCCGTGGTCAGCGGCGCCTCGGCCACCGCCTTCACCTTCGCAACGACCTCAGGGTCCGGCAGCGTCAGATCCCCGACTCGCTTCTCACGCCCGGCCTTCGCGGCCAGTTCCTCGATCGCCGCAAGCGCCTCGGCGATCTGCGACTGCCCGAACCGGATCGCCTCGACCATGTCCGCCTCGGCGATCTCCGCCGCGCCGACCTCGATCATGTTCACCCCGTCCTTGTGCCCCGCGAGCACGAGGTCAAGGTCGGAGTAGTCCATCTGGCTCACCGTCGGGTTCACGACGAAGCGCGGCCCGTCGTCCGTGTGGATCCGCGCCACGCGGACCGTCGCCGTCGGCCCTTCGAACGGCGCGTCCGAGAGCGCCAGCGCCGCCGACGCCGCCGTTCCCGCCAGCACGTCCGTGTCGTTCTCGCCGTCGTGGCTCATCACCCAGACCTGCACCTGGACCTCGTCCACGAACCCATCCGGGAAGAGCGGCCTGATCGGGCGGTCGATCATCCGCATCGTCAGGATTTCCTTCTCGTTCGGCGCGCCCTCGCGCTTGCGGAACCCGCCCGGGAACTTGCCCGCCGCGGGCAGCTTCTCGCGGTAGTCCACCGTGAGCGGGAAGAAGTCCAGCCCTTCGCGCGCCGGCGCGCGCACCACCGTCGCCATCACCGTGCTCTCGCCGTAGGTGGCGATCACCGCCGACGACGCCTGCCGCGCGATCCGGCCGGTCTCCAGAACAAGCATGCGGCCGCCGATCTCGCGCTCAACGCGGATCGCGCCCAACTTCGACGCATACTGACCCATGTGCTTCCGCCTCTTTCATCATCGCCGGGCGACGCTCACGTCCATGGACGAGCGCATCACGAGCCGGCACGTGCGTGTGCGGCTCCCCCGGCGACCCGAGAGGCAGAAGGCAGGATGCAGCCTGTTCCCCACCACGAACGGCTGCCGCCTGCCCACTGCCGCTGAGGACCGGCAGGCCGCGTTCTCAAACGAATCGGGCCGTTCCGCTCGCGCGGACAGGCCCGTGCTGGTTCATTTCCGCAGGCCGAGACGCTGGATTGTGTCCAGGTAGCGGTCGCGGTTGGTCCTGGCGAGGTACCTGAGCAGGCGGTTGCGCTTGCCCACCATCATGATCAGCCCGCGCCGCGTGTGGAAGTCCTTGCGGTGCGATCGCAGGTGCTCCGAGACCTGCTTGATGCGGTCGGTGAGCAGCGCGATCTGCACTTCGGGAGAGCCGGTGTCGCCCTCTTGGCGGGCGAAGTCCGTCACGATCTGTTTGCGGGTCTCGGCAGCGGTCGCCATAGCGCGTTCGTTCCTGGCGTGAGAAGTGGCACGGTCGTCCGGCGCAGTCCCACCGCGCCGGGCCATCCCGTCGAGGGCCGATCCTAGGCCGAGGCTGCCCGGCCATCAACCGACCGGGCCTCCCCGTCCCCCCAATGGCCGTATCCTCACCCGTCCGGCGTCCGCTCGCCGGCCGGGAGGACTCCCCATGCGGCTCTCCAGCCGGGTCGAGGGCCTGAAGCCCTCGGTGACCGTCGCGTTCGGGAACAAGGCCAAGGCCCTGAAGCGTTCCGGCGTGGAAGTCCTCGACTTCACGCTCGGCGAGCCGGACTTCGACACGCCACAGCCCATCAAGCAGGCCGCCATCGACGCCCTGCTCGCGGGCCAGACCAAGTACATGCCGACGCTCGGCGACCCCGCCACGCGCCAGGCGATCGCGGACAAGTTCACGCGCGACAACGGCATCCCCGGCCTCACCGCCGACCACGTCGCCATCTCCTCCGGCGGCAAGCACTCGCTCTACGTCGCCATGCAGTGCCTGCTCGACCCCCCCCCGCCGGGGCAGCCGCCGCTGGAAGTCATCGTCCCCGTCCCCGGCTGGGTAAGTTACGCGCCGATCGCCGAACTCGCCGGTGCCCGGGTCGTTGAGTTGCCCACGCTCCCCGCCAACGACTTCAAGATCACCCCCGCGCAACTGCGCGAGGCGATCACGCCGCGCTCGCGCCTGCTGATCCTCAACAGCCCGAGCAACCCCTGCGGCACGATGTACACCGAGGCGGAACTGCGCGCCCTGGCCGCCGTGATCGCCGATGCCGCACGCTCCACCGCCCCCGACCTCGTCGTCATCTCGGACGAGATCTACGAGAAGATCGTCTACGGCGGCATCCCGCACTTCTCCATCGGCTCCGTCCCCGAGATCGCCGATCGCGTCCTCACGGTCAACGGCATGAGCAAGGCCTTCGCCATGACCGGCTGGCGCGTCGGCTACGCCGCCATCCCCGGGGAGTTCGGCAAGCGGCTCATCAGCGCGATGGCCACGCTCCAGGGCCAGATGACGACGAACATCACGTCCTTCGTCTACCCCGCCATCCGCGTCGCGCTCGCCGAGTGCTCCGCAGACGCCGACCGCATGCGCGACGCCTTCGCCCGCCGGGCCGATCTCATCACGCGGCTGCTCGCCGAGGCGCCGCGCGTGCGGACCGTGCGCCCCACCGGCGCGTTCTACGCCTTCCCCGACGTCTCGGCGCACTTCGGCGGCACGTCGCCCGGCGGCCGCCGGATCGACTCCTCGCTCGCCCTGTGCGAGGCCCTGCTGGACGAAGCCCGCGTCGCCATCGTCCCCGGCGAAGACTTCGGCGGCTGCGCGAAGAACCACGTCCGCATCACGTTCGCGTGCAGCGAGGCCCAGATCGAGCGCGGCGTGGCCGCCCTAAGCGAGTTCCTGTCGCGCCTGACTTGATGTCCCGATACTGCGTGCCTTGGTGCCTTCTTCCGGATCAACCCCTACAACGCCTCCGCTTCACCCTCGCGCACGCGGAGCACGAACCGCCCGCTCTCCCGATCGTGCGTGACCGAGATCGCCCGCCTCCGCACCAGTTCCAGCACCGCCAGGAACAGCCCGATCGCCTCCGGGCGTGTGCGCCCCGTGAACAGGCCGCGCAGTTCGAGGCCTTCCGGCTCACGGCGCAGGCGGTCCATCACGTCCTCGGCGTGCAGTTCGATCGGCGTGTCATCGGACACGATCTCGTGCTCGCCGAGCCGATCGAAGACGACGGTCTCGCTGATGCGCCGGAACGCCTCGACGAGGTCGATCAGCGACACGTCCTCCAGGTCGATCTGCTCATCGCCCTGCGGGGCGACCGCCGCTCCCCGGTCGAAGCCCGCCCGCCCGCCGGGGAAGCGGCGCTGCCACTCCTCGTGGCGACGCGCCAGTTCGTCGGCGACGTCGCGGTACATCTTGTACGCCAGCAACTGGCGGACGAGTTCCGCACGCGGGTCGTCCGGCTCGCCCCCACGATCGCCCCCACGATCGCCCCCACGATCGCCCCCGTCGGCCTCGCGTGCCCCCCCCACCTCCCCCGCAGGCCTGAGCAGGCGCGACTTGATCTCCATGAGCGTCGCCGCCATGACGAGGAACTCGCCCGCCCGCTCCACGTCCACCCGGTCGATCTGCTGCAGGTAGGTGAGGTACTGGTCCGCGACCGTCGCCACGGGAATGTCCGCGACGTCCACCTCCGCCTTGCGGATGAGGTGCAGCAGCAGGTCGAGCGGCCCCTCGAACGCCTCAAGCCGCACCGTGTATTCGCTCTGCGCCACCCGCCGCTCCTTGCGAACCCCGCCCCCCCGCCCCTCCGCTGCTCTGCTGCTTTGCTGCCTCGCCCCCCCGGCCAGTGTACCCTTCCCTCATGCCGCGGACCCGCTCGGCGCAGCCGCCAACCGCCCCCTCGCCCACCGAGGCCGAACTCGACTTCGCCCGGGGCGTCATCCGCGCCGAAGCCGCGGCCCTCGACGCCCTCGCCGATCAACTCGACCTGCGGTTCACGCTCGCCGTCGATCTCCTCGCCCGCTGCCCCGACGCGGGAGGGACCGTCCTCGTCACCGGGCTGGGCAAGAGCGGCCTCATCGGCGCCAAGATCGCAGCCACGCTCTCATCGCTCGGCATCCCGTCGCACCCGGTCCACCCCACCGAGGCGGCGCACGGCGACCTGGGGCGCTTCCGACCCGCCGACACCGTCATCGCCCTCAGCCGGTCCGGCGAGACCGATGAGGTCGTCAACCTTGCTGCGATCCTGCGGCAGGACGGCATCCCGATCATCTCCATCACGAGCGGCGACGGACGCGACGCGGATCGGCCCGGGTCGAGCCTCGAACGCCTCGCCACGGTCGCCCTCACGCTCGGCGATGGCGACGAGGCCGGGCCGGTCTCCGCGCCGACCTCTTCGACCGCCGCGACGCTCGCGCTCGGCGACGCCCTCGCTCTCGCCGCCGCACGCCGGCGCAACTTCACCGACGCCGACTTCGCGAAGCGCCACCCCGGCGGGGCGCTCGGCGGCCTGCTGCGGCCCATCACCGAACTGCTCCGCTTCCGCGCGGGCGTGAACACGCCGCTCATCCCGCACGACCGCACCGTCGCCGAAGCCCTGCGCGAGGCCTCGCAAGCCGGCCGACGCCCGGGCGCGATCCTGCTGGTTGATCCGTCCAACGGCAGGCTCTCTGGCATCTTCACCGACGGCGACCTGCGCCGGCTCATCCTGCGCGATGCGGCCGAACTCGCCCGGCCGATCAGCGGGGTGATGACGCGCTCACCGCGTTCGCTCCCGCACGATGCGCTGCTGCGCGACGCCGTGCGCATGGTGCGCGAGCATCGGCAGGACGAGATCCCGGTCGTGGACGGCGAAGGCCGCCCCGTCGGCATCCTCGACGTGCAGGACCTCGTCGCCATGCGCCTCGTCAGGAACGACTCGTGAGCGTCCCAGCCTCCGTCACACTCCTGATCCTCGACGTGGACGGCGTCATGACCGACGGTTCGATCGTCTACGACGACCGCGGCAGCGAGATCAAGGCCTTCAACGTCCGCGACGGCTTCGGCATCAAACTCTGGATCGAGGCGGGCGGCGCGTGCGCGATCGTCACCCGCCGAGGCGGTGAGGCCGTCCGGAGGCGCGCGGCTGAACTCGGCATCGACCACGTCATCGAGGGAGCCGGCGGCAAGGGCGATGCCGTGCGCGAGGTCTGCCGCCGAACCGGCGTCCCGGCGGATAACGCGGCCTATCTCGCCGACGATTGGCCGGACCTCGCGGCCATGCGACTCGTCGCCTACCCGATGGCCGTGGCGGACGCGGACCCCCGCGTACGCGAGCGCGCACGGTTCGTCACGCGCGCCCCCGGCGGCCGCGGCGCGGTCCGAGAGGTCGTCGAGCACCTGCTCGAAGCGCGCGACGCGCTGACGCATCACTTCCGGAGGTACGATGGCGCCGAGGCCTGACGCAAACCGCGACCCTCGACGAACGGTCATGCTCGCGTCGATCGCGTTGGCGGGCGTCGTTCTGGTCGCGGTCGTCCTTCTCGCCGTTCGCGGTTCCGGATCCGGATCGACCACAAACCCGGGCGACTTCCCCGATCTCATCCCCCCCGGCGCACGCGACGCCAACGTCATCGGCGGCCAGCCGCAGCCCACCGGGGCATCCGGCCTCTTCGTGCAGGTCATGGACCGCGACGACCCGACCCGCCTCGCGGGCGAACTGCGCTCGCGCACGGTGCAGCCGACGAACCCCGGCAGGTATCACGTCGGCACGCCGCGGGCCTGGATGTTCCTCAAGGACGGGCGTGCAGTCCACGTGGAAGCGAACGAGGGCGCACTCTACATGCCCGACCGCTCCCGAGAGCCGGAGTCCGGCCGGTTCGTCGGCTCGGTCGTCATCCGGCTCTTCGAGATGCCGCCGGACGGCACACGGCCCGACATCGACTCCGACGAGCCGGCCCTCACGGCCCGCACCGACTCGCTCACCTTCGACTTCACGCTCGGCGAAGTCTCGACGCCGGACCGCCTCCTGCTCAACGGCCAGGGGGTCGAGTTCGCCGGATCGGATGTGAAGATCCTCGTCAATCAGGTGCTCGAACGGCTCGAAGTGGCGACCGTCGCGCGGGGCGAGTACCTCCGCGTCGATCCCGCCGAACGCGCCCGCTCGACCGCCCGCATGCGCGAACGCCGAGAGGCCGCCGCGAACCCCGTGCCTGCGGCCACGCCGGACGACGCCGACCCACGCCCGCGCACCACCGCCCGAGCCGATCGCCCGACAGACGCGCAGCAACCCGCAACGCCGCCGCCGTCGGAGTCCCCGCAGGCCGAGGAACCAAAGGAATCGTTCTACCACGCACTCTTCCAGCGCGAGGTCGTGCTGACGCAAGGCTCGCAATCCGTGCGCGGCGACCGCATGAGCGTCTGGACGCGGCTGCTCGACAACCGGCTGCCCGAGGACGCGATCGGCGAGCCTCGCAAGGCGGAGCCTGGGCCGACGGGCCAATCGCAGGCCACGCACCGCGAGCGCGCCGAGCCTGCCGAAAGCCAAGCGCAACCGGCGCCGCAAGCCGACAGCCCGACCGAGCCTCCCCCCCCCGCCGCCGTTCCCGCCTTCGGTCGCCCAGCCGCGGACGGTCCGGCCGTGTTGACCTGGACCGGCCCGCTCGAAATCCGGCCGCTCGCCGACCGCCCGCCCACGCTGGCCGAAGACCACGTCGCGGCTCGCATCACCGCCGAAGAAACGGGCGTCGTTCTGCTCGCGGACACCGAATCCGGCGGTGCGGGCAGGGCGGCCCAGGTGGACTACGCCGCCACGCGCCGCGTGGTCGTGCTCAGCGGCCAGGGACAGGAAGGCGTCCTGCTCGAACAGCCCGGCGAATCGGGCGGCTCGGTCCGCGTCGGCAGGCTCGAACTCCCGCTCGACACGGGCGTCGCCGTCGTGCGCGGCTCGGGCGTCGCATCGTCCATGAACGGTCTCAGCCGCATCGACTGGGGCGAACGCGCCGACCTCTGGTTCATGGTTCGGGACGGCACGATGACCGGCGAACTGCTGCGCGCGGACTTCGTCGGCAAGGTGCGTGCCGCCGAGGAGGTCGCCTCGCTCGAAGCCGACCTCCTCCGCGCCGTCTTCGAGCCAGATGCGCCACAGGCGGCCGGTCTGCGCAGCATCGACGCCATCGGCGCGGCCGTCATGAACGACGGCAAGGGCGGAGGCGGCGGGCCGTGGGACAGGCTGCGCGTTGACTTCGTCGCCAACGAGAAGGGCGACGGCGTTGACCCCGTCCGCGTGACCGCAGAGGGCAACGGCAGGTTCCGCCAGGACGACGCCGATATCCGTGCCCGCACCCTCGACGCAGACCTGACGACCGACGAACGCGGCGCGGTGGTCGCGCGGACCGTCTCCGCCCGCGGCGAGGTCCGCTTCACGCGCCGCTCCGACCGGCTGCGCATCGAGGGCGAGACGCTATGGGCGAACCTCGACGAGCAGCGGCTCGAAGTCGCGGGCGAGGGGGCGCTCGTCGAGCGCGAGGGCACGCGGATCACCGGCGAGGAAGTCCGCCTCGACGGCTCGCGCCGAACGGCGACCTCGCTCGGCGCGGGCGCCTTCGAGCACAGCACTCGCAACCCGGGCGAGCCGCCCTCACGCACGCACGCGGAGTGGACCGCGGGCATGACCTTCGACGACCAGACCGGCATTCTCGAAGCGACGGG
This sequence comes from Phycisphaerales bacterium, assembly GCA_039794165.1. Taxonomy (GTDB): domain Bacteria; phylum Planctomycetota; class Phycisphaerae; order Phycisphaerales; family UBA1924; genus CAADGN01. Next base: position 306,296 of record JBDIVY010000001.1, on the reverse strand, counting down.
CGAGGTCGTCGCGGTCAGCGAGCCGGACCCGCTCTCCCGCGACACGATCCGGGCGGAGCGCGTCCGCGTCGAACTCGAGCCTGCGCCGGAGGGCGAGGCCGTCGCGCTTGACTCGGCGGACCCGGCGGCGCAGTCGCGATCTCGGCGGGTGCTTCGGATGCACGCCTGGGCCGCGCTGCCCGAGCCGGACGATGACGCCGCCCCCGTTCCGGCGTCCGTCGAGAGCACACGCTCCGTGGACGCCGGCCCGGATGCGCCGGCGCGGCTGGCGCGGGCGTTCACGCTCTTCGGGCACGAGATCATCGCGGACAACGCTGCGGGCACGCTGGACGTGCCGGGCGCGGGTCGGCTCGTGGTCGCGGACCTTCGCACGGACGCCGAAGCGGAAGCCAACGCCGACAACCGCGGCACCGCGCTCTTCGACTGGTCGCAGTCATTCCACGTCGATCAGACGAAGGGCGAGGCGACGATGCACGGTGGCGTGCGGATGAGCCACCGCAGACTTGCCGACAGTCTGCGGACCGACCTCGAAGCCGAGTCGATGACGGCCCGCATCCGCAACGCATCAGCGGACGAGGCCGGCGACCTGAGCGGCGAACTCGAGTACGCGACCGCCATCGGGAAGGTCTGGGTGCGGTCGGGCCGGCACGAACTGACGGGGCACCGGCTGGAGTACGACGCGCTCGCGGGCACCGCCGAGGCATTCGCGGACGAGGGGGGGGTGGTGACGGTGGTCGAGACCGGTCGCACTTCGCCGATCACGGCGCGGCGCATCTTCTGGAACCTGGTGACGGATCGGATCGAGGTGCGCGACCCGGGGCCGGCACGCGCGCCGCGCTGAATCATGCGCTGGATCGATCGATGACGCGGTAGGACTCGCGCTCGCCGCGGCCGCGGAGGGGGTAGTCCTTGCGGAGCGGGTGCGCCGGGTAATCCTGCCAGGTGAGGATGCGTCGCAGGTCGGGGTGGTTGCGGAATCGGATGCCGAACATGTCGAAGACTTCGCGCTCGCGCCACTCCGCGCCGGGCCAGATGTCCGTGACGGAATCGACGCAGAGGGCGGGGTCTTCCTCGATGCCGTCGGTCGGGATCGAGGGGTCGAGGAAGGCCTTGACGAAGAAGCGGTCGTCGCGCGAGGTAGAGACGAGGATGTAGACGACGGCAAATCGGCCGGGCATCTTCGCGGGGTAGTTCAGGTAGTCGATGCCGAGGACGTCGGAGAGGAAGTCGTACTTTGCCGCGTCGTGGTCGCGCAGGAGTCCCATCACCTCGTGCAGGTCGGCCGGCTCGACGATGAGAGTGGACTGCCCGCGGAACTCCGTGGCGCGGAAGCGCTTGCCGGAAAAATGGCCTTTCACGAGGGCGAAGGTCGGGTGGTCGAGGTTCGGCATGGTCGGCTCCGCGTCGGGCGTAAGTCTAGGGCGTCGTCCGCACGGCGTCGGCAAGGGCGGCACGCTGCTCCTCGGCGGCATCGGCGAGGAGGATGACGGGCAGGTCGGCGCGGCAGGCCGCGATGAACTCGGCGAGCCGCCGCGCGCCGATCGCGCCGCGGCCGACGGGGCACCGCACGAGCGACCCGGCGGAGACCTTCGCATCCGCGACGAACAGCGCCGCGCACGCGTGGTGCCGGCCGAGCGAGTCGGCGATGCGGGCGAGGTGGTCGTCGGCGTGGTCGAGCATCGCGGGCGTGAGCAGCGCGGTTGGTTGGAGCACGAACCCGAGGCCGGGATGCTCGGCCATGAAGGCGGCGGTGCGAGGGGCATCCGAGAGAACATCGCGGGCGGCGGGCAGCAGGCAGAGGCGCCGGCCGGACTTGGTGACCTCGGCGCAGAAGCGGGAGAGGGTGGCCCAGGACTGGCGGCTCCAGGTTCGCACAGCGGCCTCGGCCGGGTCGGCGGCCGGGGCATGGCCGGTTGGGATGAGCAGGCGCGGCGCGCCGGCATACTCCGCAGCGAGCACGCGGGGATCGTCGGTGAGCGGGTTGGCGTCGGTGAAGACTGCGAAGGGTGAGGCGGCGTCGCCGGATGCGTGGAGCAGGTCCGCGCCTTCGGGCGTGCGATGCCAGAGGATGAGGCGGTCGGGATCGATCACGCGGGAGGGTAGGGTTCGCGCAATGGGTGCGCGGCGAGCGCGGTTCTGGCCGCGAGCGGAGGCGGCCGCCGATAGTGGTTGGCTTCGCGCGGGGTGCGCGGAGCATGAGGCTCGGCCGGAGGCCGGGGGCTTCGAGCGGTGCGTGGGCGGGAGGCCCGATGCGTCGCGAGGGAACCTGGGCATGGCAGAGCACCTGTTTGAAGGCGTGGCGTGCGGCACGATGCGGGCGCGCGAGGAGCGCGAGCGCAGAGCGCGTCTTGCGGCGCAGCCGAGCGAGGAACGGCAGCCGCTCCACGACGTCGGCGGCTCGTCGTCGCTGAACCGAGAGCAACTGATGGCGCGGATTCTGGAAGTGACCGGCGGTCGCTCGCGTGATTTCCTTGAGGGGTTCACGGACGCGCGGCTGTCGGACTATCTCGAGCGGCTGCTGGCGAGCCGCGAGCCGCGGGGACCGGAGGCCCGGTGGGTCCGTCGCGGGGAGACGCCGGCGATCGTGGGGAGGGAGGCGGAGTGGTGAAGGCACCACCGTCGGCTCAAGGCCGCCGACGGTGGTGGCACGGGGTTGCACGCCGGGAGACCGGGAACGGCCGGGGCGGGCACTCGCTTGCGCTTCGTGCTCTGAAGGGGCTGGCAACGAGCGCGTGATTCTGCGGACTTTGGATTACTGGACTCATGTTGGGGCTTCCGCGGGCCGATCGGCAAGGGTGGACGGATCCTTCTCGGCTCAAGGGCCGGGGCGGGCGCGTCCGATAAGGCCCCTCCGAGGGGCGTGCCGCGGGTGCGTGGGGCCAGTGGAGCCGGCCTTGCCGCGGCGGTGAGGGTCGGCGGCGCTGGAGGGTGCGCCGATCGGCCCGGCTGGTTCGCCCTGAGCGGCACGGAGGCTCCGGCATGGATCGCAGAACGGCGACGAGACTTGCGGCGGGTTCGGTGGCGACATTGGTCGCGGCGGCCGGGTGCAGCGTCGGCGGGTTCGGGCAGCGGTCTTCGACGGCGGGCGCGCCGGCGGAACGGACAACGGCGCCAAGCGCGAGCGAGCCGATTCCGGGGTTGATCGCGCGGGGCGGGCCTTCGCAGGGGGGCGGCTCGCTGGGCGCGAACGCGTCGCCGTTCACGGACGGGCAGGTCGGAGCGGATTTCGACCCGAGCGTGTCGCCGGACGGCCGGTTCGTGGTGTTCGCGAGCACTCGGCACCGCGAGACGCCGGACCTGTTCCTGAAGCGCGTGGGCGGGAGCGTGCTGACGCAGTTGACGGACGAATCGTCGAGCGAGGTGATGCCGGCGATCAGCCCGGACGGGAAGCGCGTGGCGTTCGTGAGCGACCGGAACGGGTCGTGGGATCTGTACGTGATGCCGGTGACAGGCGGGCGGCCGGTGCAGTTGACGCGGGATTCATCGCCGGACCTGCATCCGTCGTGGAGCCCGGACGGGACGAGGATCGTGTTCTGCCGCCAGGGGCGTTCGTCCGGGCGGTGGGAGTTGTGGGTGGTGGACGCGGACAACCCTTCGGTGTCGCGGTACATCGGCGAGGGGCTGCTGCCACGGTGGTGCCCGGCTCCCGGAACGGGGACGGATGGCGCGGACCGGATCGTGTACCAGCGGCCGCGTGAACGGGACGAGGGCGCGTATGGCGTGTGGATGATGGACTTCGCGGGTGGGGAGGCGGGGTCGCCGATGCATCTGGTCTCGCTGCCGGAGGCGGCGTGCATCAACCCGTCCTGGAGCCCGGACGGCCGGCACGTCGTGTATTCGGTCGTGCCGACGGACGGGACGGCGGAGTCCGGGCAGTTGTGGATGACGAACGTCGAGGGTTCGTGGCGTGTCGCGCTGACGGGTGGGACGTGGCGCGATCACCTGCCGGTCTGGGCGAGCGACGGGCGCGTGTACTTCGTGTCCAATCGGACGGGCACGGAGAGCATCTGGAGCGTTGACGCTGGGCGCGTGCTGGCGTCGGCGGCCGAGAGCGGCGCGCCGATCGCCCAGGTCGGGTCCGGCGACTGACGTCTGTGTGGATCGCGGGCCGGCGTCGGCTGGCCCGAAGGTTGCGAGTGCAAGGGGTGGAACCCCGAGCGGAGCGGCAGGACGCCATGACAAGTGTACAGACCATGCTCTCGGCAATGAACGCCCGGATCGGGCGGGGTTTGCGCGTGGCGACGTGCGCGGCTGCGCTGGCGGCGGTCGTTTGTGCGCCGGCGGGGTGCGGCGGGTCGGGGCGGCGTGAGTCCACGCTGATCCGGCCGCACGTGCTGGTGTCGCCTTATGCGGCGACGGTCGGCGAGGTGACGTGGGCGGTCGCACCGCTGCGGAACGAGTCGGGGACGAGCGTGCCGGACACGCTGGCGCTGACGGACAAGGTCGTCGCGGCGGCGCAGCAGGTGCTCGGCATCACGTGCCTGCCCGTGAACCGGACGCTCGAAGCGATGACGGCACTCGGGATCGACGAGATTCGCACGCCGGAGGACGCGGAGGCGCTCGCTTCGGCGATGGGCGTTGATGGGCTGCTGGTCGGCTCGATCACGGCGTACGACCCGTACGACCCCCCCACCTACGGCATGGCGCTGGCGCTGCTGGCGCGGAGCGGGCGGCTTGCGGGGACAGCGGGCCGGGTCGATCCGCGGCGGCTGGCGACGGACGGGACGGGAGGAACGAGCGCGAGCACGTGGGCGACGACGCCGGCCTCGGTGGTGAGCGCGCACCTGGACGCGAAGAGCCACGACGTGCTGATGGCGTTGCGGTCGTACTCGCAGGGACGGCACGACCCGGAGGGGGCGCTGGGATGGCGGCGGTACACCGCGAGCATGGAGTTGTACACGGAGTTCGGGGCGCAGTTTGTCGTCCGCCGGCTGCTGGAGCGTGAAGCGGCGCGGGTCGGCGGGCAAGGACGACTGACAGACGCCCGGTAGCCGTCGGCCCGAGAGCCGGCGGGGCCGGCCAGACGGGAGCGACGGCATGGACGCCGGAACACGCGACACACGGCGGGCGCACGCGGCGGCGCGGCTCGGTTCGGGCGGCGAGGTCGTCGTCACGCTGTGGAAAGGGCGGCACACCTGGCGGTTCTCGTGCCGACGGGGGGACGAGGCGACGCTGATGCGCGCGGTGGCGAAGTTGACCGCGGGGCAGCTGACGGTGGGCGAGGGCGCGCTCGTGGCGCGCCAGATCGCGGCGGCGATGGCGGGTGGGGAAGTGACGAAGTGACGAAGTGACGAAGTGGCGGAGTGGACGCTGCGCGTCCGGCCGAATCAGGAGTGTGTGTGATGTTCACGCTGGCGATCGTTGAGGCGTTCTCGTCGTACCTGACGGACGAGCGGCATTTCAGCCCGTACACGGCACGGTGCTACGGGGCGGACCTGCGGCAGTTCGTGGAGTATCTGACGGAGGAGTCGGGCGCGAAGCCGAACGAGGCCGCGGAGAGAGCGGCGTACGAGCGACGGGCGTCGGGGAGCGAGGCGAAGGCGGTCGCCGGGACGATCGCACCGGCGACGCTGACCGAGACGATCTGTACGGCGGACGCGGACCTGATCCGGGGGTTCCTGGCGCACCTGGGCGAGCACGACTACTCGGCCGCGACGATGGCGCGGAAGATCGCGACGCTGCGGTCGTTCTACAAGTGGGCGGACCGGCGCGGGCTGGCGTCGGGGAACCCGATGACGCTGATCCGCACACCGCGGCAGGGCAAGCGGCTGCCGAAGGCGATCACGGTGGACCAGGTGGAGCGTCTGCTGGCTGCGCCGGATGAGAACGACGTGCTGGGGCGGCGGGACCGGGCGATGCTGGAGACGCTCTACTCGACGGGCATCCGGGTGAGCGAACTGGTGGGGCTGACGATCGGCGACCTGGACATGACGGGCGAGGCGCTGCGCGTGCAGGGGAAGGGGAAGAAGGAGCGGATCGTGCCGCTGGGGTCGCACGCGCTGGAGGCGGTGCGACGGTACCTTGACATGGCGAAGAACGATGCGCGGTTCGCGTCGGCGTGGGCGACGGGGCGGAGCAGCCCGCTCTTCCTGAACAAGCACGGGAAGCGGCTGAGCAGCCGGTCGGTGCGCCGGAAGCTGGACAAGTACCTGCGGGGCGTGGGGCTTGACCCGTCGATCAGCCCGCACACGCTGCGGCACAGTTTCGCGACGCACCTGCTGGACAACGGGGCGGACCTTCGGAGCGTGCAGGAACTGCTGGGCCACCAGTCGCTGAGCACGACGCAGGTGTACACGCACCTGACGACGCAGAGGCTGCGGGAGGCGTACGACCAGGCGCACCCGCGGGCGGAGGCGGGCTGAGCGGCAGAGCAGCAGAGCAGCAGAGCAGCAGAGCGAGGGTATTGGCGGGTGGGGAGCGGGTTGTTCAGTCCGCGGTGCGTTCCCAACTGGTGGAGACGACTCGCATCCTGAGGGGCGGGGGGTAGGCCGAGAAGAGATCCGCGACCTGGCTCGCGTCGAGTACCGCGGGGAAGATGACGACCTCTGCGATTGAGCCTCTGAAAGGCGCGCTTGTGGGCGTAACGGAGCCTGACGACGACATGATTGTGGAAACGCCGATGGCGAGCGGCTCCTTGTTCTGGCTGATGTCGCCCGTGAACGTGCCGACTGCCACTTCAACGCCGTTGAGGTACAGGACTCTCCCGGAGGCGCCGAAGGTGATGACGATGTGATGCCACTGGTTTGCCTCGATGGTCGGGGTCTGGAGCGCGTACCATGCGGAGTTGCTCGCCTGTGCTGCCCGAACGCGGTCGTTCTGGACATAGATGTCGAAGTAGCCTCCGTTGCCGAAGCCGACGGCGGCCTTTGACAGAATGGTCGCCTTCGACGTGACCTGCTCGGGCCTGAACCAGACGGCGATGGAGCCTTGCGCGAGTTCGTACTTGCTTCTGTGGCTCACTTCGGCGTAGTCGTTGACGCCGTCGAACCAGGCGACGGTAGAGCAGCCGAGTCCGGTGCGCTGCGCGAGTGTAACGCCGTTGCGATAGGTTCCGTTGCGTTCGCCGGCGGTGTCGATCATCGTCGTGCCGGAGGCGTCGTTGAGGCGCCAGTACGAGACGGGAGCGAGCGAACTGATGATGCCCGCGAACGCGCCGTCGAACGGTCCCTCCGCCGCGAGTTGGACGGTCATGATCGATCTGGCCCGCGCCGCGTTGCCGTAAGCGGTGATGAGGACGGGATGGCAGGGGTCGTTGGCGAGGTCGCCATCGTCGGGATCGACGACGTTGATGGTGTAGGCGGCCGCGCCGAGCGGGGCGTCGACCCGCCAGTCCCCGTTGGGCATGGACCATCGCCAGTCGGGTTTGTCGTTCATGATCGCGAGGGCGAGGTCGATCCCGCTCTCGGCGGCGGCGCGGGCGTCCATGACGGCGCCGACGCTCTCGGACTCGAGGCGCTGGGAGGAGACGACGCTCAGGCTCGCGAGGCCGAGGACGGTGACGGTGGTGACGGTGACGAGGACGAGCAGGTAGATGCTGCCTCGTCGGCGTGATGTGGGCGTGCGGCGCATCGCGTTGCTCCGTCAGTCGAGGTGCTTGTCGAGAGCGCGGGTGCGCAGGCCTGTTGCGGTCGCCATGGGCTGCGTGCCGCGGCGGACGGTGACGGTGATCCGCTTGACGCCCGAGTCGGCGCCGACGACGGTGGTCGGGTCGGCGAGGCTGACGTATTCGACAGTGCAGGCGCGGGTCCAGCCGTCGAAGCCGGGGATGACGGAGCCGTCGGTGCGTTGCGGGGGCGAGGCGGACCAGCCGTTGAAGTCGTCGACGTCGTTGAAGAGCGAGCGTGTGCCGTTGATCTCTCCGGGGCCCGGTCCGGTTCCGCTGCCGGCGATCGGATCGTCGTAGGGGTGTCTGCGTGCCTCGTTGAGGAGGTCGAGCGCGAGGACACGGGCGCGGGCACGGTCGGCGGCGTGTCGTTGCATGGAGGCGGAGGCGGCGACGGTGTTCAAGGATGCGGCGAGGAGGGCGGAGAGGACGAGGATGGCGACGACGACCTCGACGAGGCTGAAGCCTCGTGCCTGCGTGCGAGCGGGGTTGGTGGAGGGCGTCCGCCGGCTCAATCGAGGATCTCCGGGCGGTTAAGCGGTCTGATGGTCTTTTCGATGGCGGTCTGGGCCGCGCCGGCGCGGAGGCGGACCGTGAGCGCGTCCACGTAATCGCGTGCGGCAAGCCCTTCGTCGGTGAGGTAGACGATGCCGTCGACGTCGTGGATGGCGCAGGTGTTTCCGTAGGTGGTCCAGGTATTGCCGGAGTTGGTGGAGGCCATGCCGACGGTTCCGGTGGGGACGCCCAGTGAAGAGAAGTAGCCGACGCCCGAGGCGTTCGATCCGTTGGTGCCTCGGATGACGATGCAGATGCCCTGGCCCGCGGGGACGACGCCGGAGTCGAGGTTGAACGTCCGCCATGTTGCGGTCAGGGCGAGGTCGTCCTCATTGAAGGTCGCGGAGGCATAGACCGTGGTGCCGGGCTTGCCGTCGGCCTTGGGCTTGCGGAGTTGGACCTCGCCAGTGCCGCCGCCGGAGCCTGAGCGGAGGAGTTTGACCCGCACCTGGGTGATGCGCCATCCGGTGGCGCCGGATGCCTGCGGCGGTGGGCAGTAGAACGCGAACCAGTTTGAGTTTGTGACCTGCTGTGTCAGGGGGAGGGCCGCGTCGTACTCCTGAATGTCCTGGGAGGATGCTGTCTGGTCGTTGCCGAGGAACACGCTCCCGGACCGTGTGGTTGCGGAGAACTCGAGGGATCGCACGTCGGGCAGCACGACGATGGGCGACGAGCCGTTGATGGAGCGCGTGAGGGGGTGGCCGGACGTGCCGGACCAGGTGTAGCGCACGAGCTCCTCGTTGCCGTCTCCGGTGCGATCAGGGAGGGTGAACTCGATCGCGGTCTGCGAGAGCTCGTCGAAGGCGAGGGCGAATGCGGCGTCGTCGATGAGTTCCTCGGTGAGGATGGCGCCGCCGAGGGACGCGGCGAAGACGCCGTCGTCGCGCGGGATGGCCTTGGAGGCGAGGATGATGAGCGAGCCGATGGCGGTGACGAGGATGGAGACGATGGCGAGGCTCACCGTGAGTTCGATGAGCGAGTAGGCGCGGGCGGGGCTGGGAGCAGAGTATCGCATCGCGTGCTAGTTGGGGACGACCAGAGCGGGAGCCTTGGGCTTTCCGTCGCCGTCGGTGAGCGTGACCTTCGTGGGACCGCTGGCTTCGGTGAGGGACTTGACGGTCTCGGCGTCCATGGTGGCGGTCGTTACCGCGCCCGTGTCGGGGGCGACGGCGATCGACTTGCCGCGAGTGTTCGCGCCGATCGCGAGTTCGCCGCCCGCGACGGGAATCCCGAAGCCATTGAACGTGAGGACGGAGTCGGAGTCGAAGTCGGCTTTGAGGAGGGTGACTCGGAACGGCTCGTCGCGGAGAATGACGAGCGCGGTCTCGGAGGACGCGGAACCGGGCTTTGCGTAGCCGAACTTGTAGGTGTCGGTGGGCAGGTCGTACTCGATGGCGCGGCTCGTACTGCCGTAGCGGGCGTCGTTCTGGACGAACGTGGCGTCGAGGCAGACCTTCCTGGCGGCGAGTTCGACCTGATAGCGAGAGCGTGATTCGGCGTACTTGGGGACTGAGACGGCCGCGACGACGCCGACGACGACGATGACGATGGACAACTCGATGAGTGTGAAGGCCCGTGGCTTGGGGAACGATCTGGCCATGGTCGGTTCGTCCGGATGGGGCGGTCTGGGCGATTTTGCCTTCCCTCTGGACAGGACGCCCGCGAGGGTCGCGGGCGTCCCGGGTCGTATCGTCGTGGGCTGGATCGGGTTGCCGTTCAGGCGTTCGACCCTCCGGAAGTACGTGTCAGACGACCACGCGCGGGGATCAGTACGAGGTGTAGGCGACGCCGCGATCGTCGAGGACTGAGTCTGCGGCGTTGACCTTGATGGTCCCGGTGGCGGCGGTGTACCACCAGCCGAAGTTTGCGGTGCCCTGGGTATCGGTGACGCCTGCGTAGCCCTTGTTGGGGCCGACCTTCTGCTTGGGGAGGCTGCGCAGGTACGGCCCGTAGATGTGGGTGGTGTCCTTGGTGGCGGAGGTGTTGCCGTTGATGTCGGAGTACTGTGTGAGTTGAGCCTCGAATGCGGCGAGGGTCGGGTAGGCGCCCCCGTGCTCGGTGTGGAAGAGATCGATCGCGCTGCGGAGGACGGCGAGGTCGGAGACGACGGCGGAGTCCGCCGCGCCGGCCGCGCCGCGGCTCATCCGGGGGATGGCGATGGCGCCGATGATCCCGAGGATGACGACGACGATGACGAGTTCGATGAGGCTGAACGCCCTGTTGCGATGGATCGTGTGAGTGTGCATCTCGTGTGTTCCTTCCGGTGTCCGACCCTGGAACCGGCGGCAACCCGGCAGCCGGCGACAGAGATTGAATCGACGCCCCTCGCTTGTGCCTTGAGTTCGCCGGACTTCGGCGGCCGCGCCGATCCGTCACATCCCGCACAGATTGACAGCGAGTCGGAAGCGTGATGATGGTGGTTACCTGTCCGAGTCGTTGGGCCTGACCACGCGGATTGGGTGCACGACGCCGTCCGGGGTCCTGAGGATCGCGATGCCCGGCTCGACCGCGACCAGGGTGATGCCCGCGTGGGCATCGCCGACGGTCATGAGGCGGCCGTTGACGATGGCCGCGGGACGGGCGCCACCGGCCATGATGGCGGTCACCACCGGGACCTGTGCGGTCGTTCTGCCGGCCCCGTCGGCGGAGTCGGGCTGACTGTCGTCGGTCTCGGACTTGCTCGCGGCGGGGAGCCATTCGGGCGGGATGGCGAAGGCGTCGGAGGTGGTAGCGGCGGTCAGGTTCTCCTGCCGCGAGAGGGAGTCGAGCAACTGGGCGAGCCTGGCCGCGCCCGCCATGTGAGCGTTGGCTGCGGACTTCGCCGGTGCGGGCTGCCCTGTTGCGGTTGGTGCGGCGGGGACCGCGGCTCCGGGCGTCTGGACGGCGGCGGAGGCCCCCTGCGGCCCGGAGACGCCGAAGAACATCTGATCGGCGGCGAGTGCAAGCCCCGCGACGGCGAGCAGACCGAGATAGACCTTGCGCTGCTTGTTGAGCCTCATGCCCACAAGAGCCAATACGCCGGGGCGTCCGGCCATGCATTCTGGGGAGAGACTAGTCGGCGGACTCCGCTGGCGCGGCATACCACAGCAGGGTGAACTGGAACGAATCTGCGGGCAGCTCGCCCGCGCCCCTGGCAGCGAGGCGGAAGGACGAGACCTCGGTGTCCGGATAGGCGGTGTGAAGCGCGCCGAAGAATGCGGCCGATGCGGGATATGACGCCTGTCCGGAGAGGCGGATTTCGACGAGGTCGAAGAGTTCCTCGCGGGTTGTGGCGCCCGGTTTGATCTCGTCGAGTTGCAGGCCGTGCTCGCGGGCGAGGCTTGTGAGGGCGGCGACGCGCTCGTTGAGGCGTCGGCTGGAGACGAGTTGGACGGTGACGTTATCGAGGACGCGGTGTGCTTCTTCGAGTGATTCGGCGAGCAGCCTCTGCTCGTGCTGCGCGAGGGTGAGTTCGGCGAGGCGCGTGTCGGCCTGGGCGTTGAGGGCCTCCTGAGCGGCGCGTGCCCTGAGGACCGGCTGCACGCCGATGAACCACCCGGCCGCGGTCACGGCCGCGAGGATCCCGAGAGCGGCGGCATTGATGGGGAGCAGGCTGGTTCGGGAGTCGGTCATGTCACTTCCCCGCGGGCGAGCCGAGTTGGCAGTCGAGGGTGAAGGCGACCGCTTCGCCGCGCGGTGTGGCCCGGCGGATGGTCTCGACGAGGCGGACGCGATCGAAGACGCGAGACCGCTCGAGGGCGAGCGTGAAGTCGGTGATGTGCTCGGGCGAGCGGCTGAGGCCACCGAGTGCGAGCCTGTAGCCGCCCTCTTCGAGCGCTTCGAGGTGGCAGTTCGTGAGGGCGAGTTCGTCGCCGCGATCGCGAGAGAGCAGGGCCAGGAGGATGCTCCAGTCGGGGCGGTTGGTGATCTGACGGGCGGCCTCGGCGCGCCGACGGACATCGGCGAGTTCGGCCTTCAGGCGCGTGATCGAGGCCTGGCTCGCCTCCATCTGCTGGGAGGCGGAAACGATGACGGTGTGCGCCTGCGTGTCGTCCTCCTGGAGGGCGATGCGCACGCCCAGGCAGCCGGCGACGACGGCGAGCGTGTAGACGGTGCAGACGGCGATCCACGCCCGAATGCGGCACGCCTTGCGGCGGGCGAGCAGACGAGAAGCGGGGATGAGGTTCGCGGTGAGCATGGGTTATCCGTTGGGCCGGTCGGCGAGTCCGAGTGCGACCATGAGCGAGGCCTTCGCCGCCCGCGAGGCCAGCCGATCGGGAACATCGACCGCGCGGGAGACCTCAGCGACGTGAACGTTCAGGCCGGCGATGCGAGAGAGATGGTCGGCGATGCCCGGGATCATGGCGCCGCCTCCGTGAATGATGAGATCATCGGCCTGGACGTCGGGGTAGCGGTGCGAGGCGTATGCGAGCGACAGGTTGAGTTCGCGGACGAGGCCGGCGGCGTAGTCGGCGATGGCAGCGCGTGCCTCGTGCAAAGCCCGCTGGTTCGGTTGGTCCTGCTGACCGTCCGCGTCAAGCCCGACGTCCTCGACGAGGTATTCTGTGACCGACGGATCAACATCGAGCGAGGCGTTGAGTCGGGCGTGGAGCGCGGCAACGGCGGACTCGGGGACGGCGCGGGCGTAGATGCACGCGCCCTGGTGGACGAGTGCGAGGCGGGCGGCGGTGTGGCCGAGGTCCATCAGGGCGTGCAATCCCTGGGACAGAGCGGGCCTGTCGATGCAGGCACGGGCCGAGGCGAGTGTGCCGACGTCGAGCGCGGCGACGCGCAGGCCCGCGTCCTCGAACGTGTCGATGAGCGTGTCGGCGTCGGTGTGCGGGCAGGCCGCGACCATCACGGGCGTGCCCGCGCCGCGGCGTGAGGACGGGGGGAGTTCCCAGCAGGCCATCTCGAAGCCGCCGGGGTCGCACTTGTGCATGCGTGCGAGCTCCATGCGGGCGAGTTGCTCGACGGGCGCGCCTGAGGAACGCGGCGGGAGGTCGAGGATGCTCGTGATGAGGGTCGTCCAGGGGACCGCGAGGACGACCTCCCGTCCGGCGAAGCCCTGGCGGGCAAGGAGCTGCGACAGGGACACGGCCTCGTCGTGCGTGATGGGACCGTCGCCGGTGCGGCGGAGAGTCGTGCAGGCGTGCAGTCTGCGTCCCGGCGCGAGCGAGACCTGCGCGGCCTTGATGGTGTGCGATCCGGCGTCGATGCCGATCGGGGATCGCAGTCGGGCCGTGGCGAGTCCGAGGGACATTTCAGGGGCCTCCCTGGACGACCGTGGTGACGTCGAAGAGGGGCAGGAACATGCTGACGGCGACGAAGCCGACGACGAGGCCGAGGCCGATGAGGATCAGGGGCTCGATGATGCTGGTGACGGACTTGACGACCATCGCGTTGTCCTCGTCCATGCAGTTGGCGAGATTGAGGAGGACGGAACTGACCCGGCCTCCCTGCTCGCCGTTGCGGATGGCCTCGGCGAAGGAGGCGTTGACGAGGTCGGAGGACGCGAGCGCATCGCTCATGGCTTCGCCGCGGGTGACGGCTTCCTCGATCTTCACGAGGAGCGCGCGGTAGTGCGAGTTGGTCATGGCCTGACGGGTGAGAACCAGCGCGTCGAGGAGCGGGACTCGGCTGTCGAGCAGCACGCCGAGCAGGCGGGCGATGCGCGCGGTGGCGAGGCTGCGGATGAGCTTGCCGATTTTGGGCGCTCGGACTGCTGCGGTGTCGATCAGTTCTCGCCCGCTCGGTGTCGCGAGCCAGTAGACCGCGCCCGCGGCGATGCCTCCGAGCGCGATCACGACTCCCCACCAGTAGGCCCGCAGGAGTTCGCTGGCGGACATGAGGAGGGCCGTGGTCGGGGGGAGCGGGGCGTCGAGTGTTTCGAAGAGTCCGCTGAAGCGTGGGATGACGAACGCGATCATGAGAATGAGGACGGAGAACGCGACAACGATGAGGAGGGCGGGGTATATCATCGCGCCGATGATGGATCCGCGCATGACTTCCTGCTGGCGCATGAGGGCGGCGAGGCGTGCGAGCATCTCGTCGAGGTGGCCGCCGGACTCGCCGGCCGCGACGAGGCTGCGCGCGACGGCGTCGAAGACCCGCGGGTGCTTCTCCATGGCGTCGGCGAAGGTGGATCCTTCCTCGACTCGCTTGCGTACGTCGGCGACGACCGCGCGGAAGGCCTCGTCCCTGGTCTGGCGTTCGACGGCGGCGATCGCCTGCACGACGGGTGTGCCGGTGCCGACCAGGATGGAGAGCTGGCGCGTGAACTCGGCGAGGCACCTGGTCTTCGAGCCGCGCTTGAGGGCGACACCGCGTCTGGCGTTCGCGGCCCTGAGTGTCGCCTGTGTCGCCTCGTTGACTTCAAGGACGAAAAGCCCCTTGCGTCCGAGGAGTTCGGCGGCCTCCGCGCGCGATGCGGCCTCGACGTGCTCGGTGTGCCGCCGGCCGTTGCGGTCGAAGGTGACGCACTCGAACTTCATGCGGCCCTCCGGATTTCGACGGTGGGCGGCGCCTCGTCGGCCTGGCCGTCGCTCTCGTCGGTCTTGGTGACGCGGAGGACTTCTTCGAGGCTGGTCTTTCCGTCGAGCGCGAGGAGGACACCCTCGTCGCGGAGCGACTTGAAGCCGTGGAGCTTCAAGGCTCTGCGGAGATCGTGCGACGAGGCCGCGCGATAGATCAACTGTCGGATGTCGGAGGTGACCTCCATGACCTCGTAGATGCCGAGGCGGCCGTGGTAGCCGCTGTTGTGGCAGGCCTGGCAGCCCGCGCCCTTCTTGAAGGCGCGTCCGTTCAGGCCTTCAAGCCCGGCGTCGCGGAGGACGTGCTCGGCGGGGTAGTACTTGGTCTCGCAGGATGAGCAGAGGGTGCGGGCGAGGCGCTGGGCGACGGCCCCGTTGAGCGCGCTGGAGAGCAGGTAGGACTCGACGTTCATGTCGAGGAGTCGCGCGATTGCGCCCGGGGCGTCGTTTGTGTGGAGGGTTGCGAGAACGCCGTGCCCTGTGAGGGCGGCCTGCACGGCGACGCGGGCGGTCTCCTCGTCGCGGATTTCGCCGACCATGATGATGTCGGGATCCTGGCGGAGGATGCTGCGGAGGCATCGCGCGAACGTGAGGCCGATCGACTCGTTGACGCCGGTCTGGTTGACGAGGTCGAGCTGGTACTCGACGGGGTCTTCGACGGTGATGATGTTGCGTTCCGGGCTGCGGAGGAGGTCGAGGGCGGAGTAGAGGGTGGTTGTCTTGCCGGAGCCTGTGGGGCCGGTGACGAGGACGAGGCCGTGGGACTGGCAGAGGATGCGCTTGAAGGTCACCATGGCCTCACTGCGGAAGCCGAGGTCTTCGAGGCGAACGCGGAGGTTCTGCTTGTCGAGGATGCGGACGACGAGCTTTTCGCCGAGGAGCGTGGGTAGGCTGCTGACGCGGAGGTCGATCTCGCGTCCCTCGGCGACGATGCGGACGCGGCCCTCCTGCGGGAGCCGCTTCTCGGCGATGTCCATCTTGCCGATGACCTTGACGCGCGAGACGATGGCGGCGTGCATACCGGGGGGGGGCTTCATCAGGTCGCGCAGCACGCCGTCGATGCGGTAGCGGATTCGCGTGCCGCGCTTGTCAGGTTCGATGTGGATGTCGCTGGCACGGTCCTTGACGGCGGTGAGCAGGGCAACGTTGACGAGGTTGACGATGGGGCTTCCGGCGATCATCTTGTCGAGGTCGGTGGCCGGGCCTTCGTCCACCGTCTCGCGTTCGACGACCTCGACGTCCGTCTGTGCGAGCGAGGTGAGGAACTCGTCAACGTCAACGTTGCCGCCCGCGTATTTGCGGATGAACTCGAGGATGTTGCCCTCGAGCGCGAAGACGGGTCGGATGCGGCAGCCCGTGAGCGCACGAAGGCGGTCGACGGCGGGGAGGGACTGCGGCTCAGCCATGGCGACGGTGAAGACGTCGCGGACGCGGAAGAGGGGGATGACCTTGAGGCGTTCGGCCTCCTCCTCGCCGATGAGCTGGAGGAGCGTGGGGTCGATGAGGCCGTGGCGGAGGTGGCAGCCCCTGACACCGAGGCAGTTGGCGATGGCGCGAACGAGGGTCGCGCTGGTGATGACGCCCTGCTCGACGAGCATCTCGCCGAGCATCTGTCCGGTGGCCTTCTGGTCGTTGAGGGCGCGCTGCAGCTGCTGCTCGTCGATGAGGCCCGCCTGGAGCAGCACCTCGCCCACGCGGATCTTCTTGTAGGGCGTTGCGCTCACAGGAAGCTCCTGACGGCGGCGTTGACGTCCTCGTGGTGCTCGAAGAGCGGCGAGAGCTCGGTGAGTTCGAGGACTTCGCGGAGGGTCTCGTTGGCCGCGCTGATCTTGAGGGACTGCCCGCCGGCGCCGAGTTCCTCGGTGAGTTCGACGAGGACTTCCAGGCCTCGGCTGTCGGCGTAGGCGATGGCGGAGGCGTCGATGACGAACCGCCCGAGACTCCTGCGCAGGACATCGGCGGCGCGGGCCTTGAGTTGGTCGGCGTCCTTCTGGACGAGCGGCCCGACGGGCTTGAGGACCGTGACCGCACCCTGTCGCTGCTCGATGATCTGCATGTCGCCCTCCCCGGGCGGAACTGCTACGCGACCCGCGCGTGCACGGGGATCGAGAGGGTGAAGGTGCTTCCCTTGTCGAGTTCGGACTGGACGGTGACGTCGCCGCCGTGGAGGCGGATGACCTCGCGTGCGAGCGCCAGGCCGAGTCCAGTGCCCGTGAGTTCGGCGACGCGGCGGTCCTTGGCGCGGTAGAACTTGTCGAAGACGAGCTCGGCGTCCTCGGGCGAGATGCCGATGCCTGTGTCGACAACGTCCACGGTGAAGTTCTCCTCGTCCTCGGCGACGATGACGCGGACGGTACCGCCGGAGGGCGTGTACTTCAGGGCGTTGCCGATGAGGTTGTGGAGGGCGAGAGCGATCTTGTCGCGGTCGCCGTGGATGACCGGCAGTTTCGGGGGCAGGTCGAATCGGAGGTCGAGGGACTTCTCTTCGGCCTGTGCGCGGTAGTCGGCCTCGAGTTCGGCGAAGACCGCGTCCAGGCGGACGTCGTCCTCGACGAGTCGGAGCTGGCCGGCCTCGATCTCGGCGACGGAGAGCATGTCGGAGACGATGCGTTCGAGGCGACGGCTCTCCTGGTTGATCACGTTGATCGCCTGGGCGCGGTCGGCCGGGGTAGGCTCGCCGTCGAGGAGCTGCTCGACGTAGAGCCGGATGTTGGTGAGCGGTGTCCGCAGTTCGTGCGAGGCCTGCGCGACGAAGGTGTTTCGTGCGGCATCGGCGACGCGTTGCTGGGTGACATCCTCGATCACGATCATGGCGGCGGCGGAGTCCTCGCGTCGGACGGGTCGGACGCTGAAGCGGAGCACGCCGGATCCGTTGTCGCCGGTGCGTTCGACCTCGACGGCAAGGCGGTTGCGGATGGCGCCGGAGGCGACGCCGCGGATGACGTTGACGATCCGCTCGTCGGTGACGAACCTGGTGATCTCAACGCCGACGATCTCGTCTCGCTTGGCGCGGAGGAAGACGGCGGCCGCGCCGTTGGCGTACTTGGTGCGGAGGTTCTCGTCGATGAGGATGAGTCCCTGCCAGAGGGCGTCGCAGGCGTCGTCGAGTTCACCGCGGGGCGCTCGCTGCGCGCTGAGCGCTTCGGCGGCGTGCTCGGCGCGCTCCTTGCGGCGGTCGGCGTCGCGGCGGGCGAGCAGGGTGTTCCAGGCACGGGCTTCCCCGCCGAGCGAGTCATCGACCGACAGGGCTTCGGGCGATCGCTCTCCCCGCTCGAAGGCGACGAGGCTGGCGCGGATGGCGGCCATGCCTCTGAGCCTGCGCTGGAGGACGCGGGAGACGAGGAGGAGGGCCACCAGGCCGGCGGCGCCGACGATGCCGGCTGCCGCCTGCGCGTCACGCATCGCCCCGGTGGGCATGGTCGCCGGCCCCACGGCTTCCAGGCGTGCGCGCCCTCGTCCGGGAACCTCGACGGGCTGGGCGATCGCGACGGTTCGCGAGTCCGCGCCGGCGGGCGTGACGAGCGAAACATCCGGGAGTTGGGGGGGCAGTTGGTGGGTTGTGATCTTGGACGGGTCGGCGGCCGCGAGCACGCCGCCATCGCCCAGAACGATGCGCATCTCGTCGAGATTGTTTGCCCTGGCGGCGTCGATGACCATGCGCCGAACGGCGGTCAGGTCGCCTGAGGCGAGCAGTGGCGAGGCGGCTTCGGCGATGAACCGGCTGGCGTTCTCCACCTGGGCGGCGCGGGCTTCGCGCATGGCCTTCGCGTGACCTCGCACGGTCAACCACGCCGTTACGCCGACCGACCCGACGACGACCAGCGTGATGGCGAGCGCGGCCCAGACGGGCGCGGACTCCCCTGTGAAGCGCTGGGACACGAGAGACCGTGTGCCGCGTGACTCGCTGCCCGGCTGATCGCGTGTCTGACCCATGGCGCAGCACCACCTCCCATTGGTCGTGGACCCGGGAAGGGGTATCGGCCGTCCAGTGGCGCGAATGAAGATGCACCGGTTGGGGGGGCGCATTGCGTGCCGGCGATGGCTTGGGGGTTTTCCCTTGGGCGCTGTTATCGACCGTTGGTGTTTCGCGTGCGAGGCCTTCGTGGTAGATTGATGAGCGTGCCGGGCGGGATCCGGCCTGGAGTGCAGCACTATGGGCGTTGAGGATCGGTGTGGCGTTCGCGCGTTCGCGCTGGCATTCGGACTGGCGGCGACTCTCGGGCCGCTTGCGACGCCGCACGTGGCGTCGGGGCAGGACGACGACCGCCGCAAGATCGTCGATCAGATCGTGCCGGTACACGGGCCCATGGTGACCGGACCGCTGAAGCCTCAGGGCGGACGCATCGCGGAGTTTGACGCGAACAACGTGACGCTGCTGTCGTGGATGCCGCTGAATCTGTTCCCGGACACGCAGGTCTCGGCGAACGATTGCTGGGGGTACGTGTCGGCGAGCGGGCGAGAGTACGTCCTGATCGGGTTGCGACGCGGCACGGGAGTTCTGGAGGTGACGAACCCGACGCAGCCGACGCTGATCGGGTACGTGCCCGGGGCGACGAGCCTGTGGCGCGACATCAAGGTGGTCGGCGACTTCGCGTACGCGGTGAGCGAGGGGGGACTTGGGATCCAGGTGATCGACCTGCGGGGCGTTGACGGCGGCACGGTTGTGCACGTGAAGAACAAGACGCAGAACGGGCACTCCTCGACGCACAACATCGCCGCGAACACGGACACGGGGTACCTCTACCTCTGCGGGGCCAACATCGCGAACGGCGGCCTTGTGGCGGTGAACACGACGGACCCGACGGACCCGAAGATCGTGGGGAGCTGGAGCACGCGGTACGTCCATGATGCGCAGATCGTGACGTACACGGACGGCCCGTACGCCGGGAAGGAGATCGCGTTCTGCTGCACGGGCAGCGCGGGGCTTGACGTCGTGGACGTGACGAACAAGTCGAGCATGACGCGGATCGGCGGGGTGAAGTACCCCGGGACGCGGTATTGCCATCAGGGATGGCTGACCGAGGACCGCAAGTATTTCCTGATCAACGACGAGATGGACGAGCCGAACCCCGCGCCGACGACGCGGACGCACGTGATCGACGTGCAGAACCCGGGCTCGCCGGTGTACAAGGGCTGGTTCACGAGCGGGGCTACGAGCACGGACCACAATCTGTACATCCATGAGGGGAAGGCGTACGAGGCGAACTACCTGTCCGGGCTGCGCGTCTTTGACGTGAGCGACCCGCAGAACGCGGAGCAGATCGCGTGGTTCGACACGCACCCGGAGAGCGACGCGGCCGGGTACCACGGGGCCTGGAGTTGCTACCCGTACCTGCCGAGCGGGACGATCGCGATCAGCGACATCGAGCGTGGGCTGTTCCTGGTGCGCATCGGGACGGACTCGCTCCAGTTTGAGTATCCCGACGGGCTCCCGACGATGGCGCGTCCGGGCGTGGAGATGCCCGTGCGCGTCGGGGTGGTGGAGCAGGGCGTGACGCTGGACCCGGCGACGGTGCGGCTGCACGTGCGGCGTGACGGCGCGGCCTCGGAGTTCGGGATGACGGAAGAGACCGCGGGCGTGTTCGCCGCGTCGATCCCGTCGATGGACTGCTACGAGGAGGCGGACTTCTGGTTCTCGGCGGTCGACACGGATGGGCTTCTCTACACGGACGTGCTGAACGCGTCGCTGGGCGGAGGCCACTTGCTCATCGCCGCCACCGGCGAGTCGGTGGTGTTTGAGGATGACTTCTCGACGGACCTCGGCTGGACGACGACGAACCAGGGCGTGCAGTCGGGCGCCTGGGCGCGGACGCAGCCCGTCGCGGCGAACGGGTTTGAGCCGGAGGGGGACTACGACGGCTCGGGCATGGCGTGGGTGACGGGCGAGACGCCCGGCGAGATGCTGGTCGGAGGGCCGACGGAACTGCTGTCGCCCGCGTTCGATCTGAGCGGGGCTGGTGCGGCGGAGGTGTCGTATGCGGCGTGGCACCAGACGATGCTCGGGAGCAGCCCGCTGCGCGTGCATGCGACCCACGACGGGACGACGTGGGTGGAGATCGCGACGCACCTGAGCACGCCGGGCTGGGAGCGGAACACGGTGCGACTGGACAAGCACATCCCGCTTTCGGGGCAGGTTCGGGTTCGTTTCTCGGCGTCGTCGTGGAACGACTTCTCGAGCGTGGAGGCCGGGGTGGACGGGTTCTCGCTGGTGGCGGTCGAGTGCGACGACTGCCTCGCGGACTACAACGGCGACGGGACGGTGAACACGCAGGACTTCCTGGCGTTCATGAACGATTTCACCGGCTCGACGAACGTCGGAAACCCTGACCTCAACGGGGACACGAAGGTCGATACGCTGGACTTCCTCGTGTTCCTCAACGCGTTCGTGGCGGGCTGTCCGTAACCCGGAGCCGACGGGCGTGGCGCGCGGCATCGGGTACACTCGCGGACCATGCCCGTCCTCGGCGCCACTGCGCTGTTCGCCTTTTTTGTCGTCGTCGCTGCGCTGTATTCATCGGTGGGGCACGCGGGCGGGTCGGGGTATCTGGCGGCGATGGCGTTGATGGGCATCGCGCCGGAGGTGATGAAGCCGACGTCGCTGAGCCTGAACGTGCTGGTGGCGACGATCGCCACGGCGCAGTTCGCGCGGGCGGGACACTTTTCGTGGCGGTTGTTCTGGCCGTTCGCGCTGGCGGCCGCGCCGATGGCGTTCGTCGGCGGGTCGATCACGCTGCCGGGTTCGTACTACCGGCCGCTGATCGGGGCGATCCTGCTCTACTCCGCGTGGAGGCTCGTGTTCGCTCGGCGCGGTGCGAGGGTGGAGAGTGCGGAGCGTGAGCCATGCGGGCCGCGGATCGGGCTTGCGGTCGCGGTTGGGGCGGGGCTTGGGCTGCTTTCGGGGCTGTCGGGCACGGGCGGCGGCATCTTTCTCAGCCCGATCCTGCTGCTCTGCGGGTGGGCGACGGCAAAGCGCACGGCGGCCGTGTCGGCGGCGTTCATTCTGTTGAACTCGATCTCGGGGCTGGTGGGGGTGCTGCTCTCGACACGCGCGATCCCCGAGGAACTCGTCCGCTGGGGATGGCTCTGGGCCGTTGGGGCGGTTGCGGGCGGGTCGGTCGGTTCGTACTTCGGGGCGTGGAGGCTGCCCTCGACGGTTCTCAAGCGGCTGCTGGCTGTCGTGCTGGTCGTGGCGGGGGTGAAACTGATCGTGCCCGGCTGATCAGGGCGTGAGCGCGGCGCGTTTCCAGATCGGGACATCGCGCTTGAGGCGATCGATGAACTCGTCCATGGCGTCGAGGGCCTCGCGTCGGTGTGCGGAGACGATGACGAGGCGGAAGGAGCACCCCCCCACCGGCACGAAGCCGCGGCTGTGCTCGACGCTGATTCGGAGCAGGCCGAGGCGCTGCACGAGGTCGGCGGCGATGGTGTGCATCTGGCGCTGGGCCATCGGCTCGTAGGTTTCGTAGTGCAGGCCGTCGATCGTGACGCCGTGCTCGGTCGGCCTGACGATGCCTTCGAAGACGACGGCCGCGCCGCAGCCGGGCAGGTGCTGCTCCGGCGTGCGTGCTCCGAGCGGGCCGTCCGTGATCTGGATGCTGATTGGCATCATCCCCCCGAAACCAGACCGATCAGGGCGACTTCATCGCCGGGTCGGACGACCGCCTCCGGGGTGACGAACTCGCCGTTGAGGGCGAAGCGCAGGCTGGGGAGCAAGGGAGCGATGGCGGGGCAGGCGTCGCGCAGGAGAGGCGTGAGCGAGGCGATGGTCGGGTTCGAGGCGGCTCGGAGGGCAATTGTGGACGAACCCGCGGCGGCTGCGGCGGGACCGAAGAGCAAAACGGCGACGTCCACACCCGGAGTGTATAAGGTGAACGGTCCGGGGACGATCGCGGCGTCGCACCGTTCACACTCCCAGGAGAACCCGGCATGAGCCTCCCCTCGGCGTATAGAAGGATCGGCAAGGAGCAACCGGAACTGCTCGGGGCGTACGAGCGTTTCGGCGAAGCGTGCGCGAACGCGGGGCCGCTGGACACGAAGACCATCGCGCTGGTCAAACTGGCGATCTCGCTGGGCGCTGGGCTGGAGGGGGCGGCGCACTCGCACTGCCGCAAGGCGCTCGCGGCGGGGTGGACGGCAGACGACCTGATGCACGTCGCCCATCTGTGCGCGCCGACGATCGGCTTCCCGCCGATGATGCGCAATCGGGGGTGGGTGGAGGACGAGGTGGCGAAGGAGAAGAAGGACGGCAAGAAGGGCAAGGGCGGGGAGAAGCGGAAGAAGGGGCGATGAACGGGGGTGATGGTCTGCCGTCGCCGGGCGACGCGCTGCGAACGCTGCTGGAGCGACTGTCCCCGGTTGGGGTGGAACGCGTGGGGCTGCGCGACGCCGCGGGCCGCGTGCTTGCGGAGGATGCGGCGACAGATCGGCCCAGCCCCGCGCTCGCGGTGAGCGCGATGGACGGGTACGCGCTGGATCTTGCGCGGCTGCGACCGGGGCGGATCGGCGTGAAGGACGAGGCGGCGATCGGTCGGCCGCCCGCGACGCTGCCCGAGGGGCACGGGGCGCGGATCGTGACGGGCGCGCCGGTGCCCGGCGGCGCGACGGCCGTGCTTCGGCGTGAGGACGTGGCGGAAGGGGCGGGGTGGATCGAGGTCGGCGCGGACCTGATCGCTCGCCTGAAGGAAGGCGAGAACATCCGGCGGCAGGGGGAGAACGGGCCTTCGGGGACGGTGTTCGCGCGGGCGGGATGCGAGATCACGCCGCCGGTTGCGGGCGCGCTGGCCGCGTTCGGCGTGGCATCGCCGCGGGTGCGGCGGCTGGTGCGCGTGGCGATCGTGGCGACGGGCGACGAGATCGTGCCGCCGGAGGAGTCGGTTGAGGCGTGGCAGTTGCGTGACTCGAACTCGTCCGCGCTGTCGGCGTTTGTGGCGGGCGTGCCGTGGCTTGCGCTCGTCTCGTCCGAGCGGAGTGCGGATGAGGAAGCGTCATTGCGTGCGTGCCTGGGACGCGCGCTGGACGCCGCCGACGCCGTGCTCGTGTCGGGCGGCGTGTCGATGGGGCATCGGGACTTCGTGCCTTCGGTGTTGGAGTCGCTCGGCGTGGAACGCGTGTTCCATCGGGTGGCGCAGCGGCCTGGGAAGCCGTTGCTGGCGGGTGTCGGGCGGCGCGGGCGAGCGGTGCTTGCGCTGCCGGGGAACCCGGTTTCGGTGATGGTGACGGCTCGGCGGTTCGGCGCGCCCGCGCTGGCAAGACTTGCGGGGCTGGACCGGCGTGGCGGTCCGGATGGCACGCTGACGATCGAGGGCGAGCGGGAGCGTGTGATTCCGCTGTGGCTGCATCGACTCGTGCGGCTGACCGCGCCGGGGAGGGCGGAGCGGGTCTCGACGAGAGGCTCGGGGGACGTGATCGCGGCGGCGCAGAGCGACGGGTTTGTGGAGTTGCCCCCGGGCGAGAGCGGCCCGGGGCCGTGGCCGTTCTACGGTTGGAGGCTGGCGGGAGGCGCGGCGTGAAGGACGACACGGATCACTCGGGGATGACGCACGTCGGCGCGGACGGCCGGCCGCGGATGGTGGACGTGGGCGAGAAGGCGATCACCGCACGCGGCGCGCGGGCTGAGGCGTTCGTGCGCATGTCGCCCGCCCTCGTGGGGTTGATTCGGGACGATGCGCTGGGCAAGGGGAGCGTGCGCGACGTGGCTCGGCTCGCGGGGATCATGGCGGCCAAGCGGACATCGGACCTGATCCCGCTGTGCCACCAGTTGCCGCTGGACCACGCCGAGGTGTCGGTCGAGGTGGTCGAGAGCGGCGTGCGAATCACCACGGAGGTTCGCACGCACGGGCGGACGGGCGTTGAGATGGAGGCGCTGGCGGCGGCGGCGGCGGCCGCGCTGACCGTCATCGACATGGGCAAGGCGGTCGATCGCGGGATGGTGGTCGAGGGGCTGCGCGTGGTCGAGAAATGGGGCGGGCGGAGCGGGCACTACCGGGCGGAGGGCGCGCGATGATCGCGATCCGGGCCGCGGTCCTGACGGTGAGCGACCGGTGCTCACGCGGCGAGGCCGAGGATATTTCAGGCCCCGCGCTCGCGGCCATGCTGCGCGAGCGTCTCGGGTCGGAGATCGTGGAGACGGGGTGCGTGCCGGATGAGGTTGAGCGGATCGAGCGTGCGCTGCGCGGCTGGGCCGAGCCGGACCGGCGGATCGACCTGGTGGTGACTACAGGCGGGACGGGCCTCGCGCCGCGGGACGTGACGCCGGAAGCGGCGATGCGGGTGATCGAGAGGCCGCACGCGGGTCTGATGGAGTTGGCGCGGGCGCGCTGCATGAGCATCACGCCGCGGGCGTATCTTTCGCGCGGCGTGGCCGGGGTAGCGGGGCGCACGCTGATCCTGACGCTGCCTGGGTCGGTGCGGGGAGCGACGGAGCAGTTGGGGGCGTTGCTGGACGTGCTGCCGCACGCGGTGGAGACGCTGCGGGGCGAGGTGCAGGACGACGGGCGCGCGGACGCGAAGCCCGGGAACGGGCGTGTGGTCGTGCATGGAGACTGAGGTGGTCGAGCGCGTGCAGCCCGTCGTGCTGGTGGGCGGGCGGAGCCGCCGGTTCGGGCGGGACAAGTTGCGCGAGCCGGTCGGGGGGGGGCTGCTGGTTGATCGGCCGATCGCCGCGCTGCGGGCGGTGTTCGGGCCGAGCGTCGCGCTGGTGGGTGACTGCGATCCGGCGGTCGCCTCGCGGGGAGATTCGCAGTTGGCGGACGGGTTTCCGGGCTGCGGGCCGATCGGCGGGATTCTGACCGCGCTGGATGTGTTCGGGTGCGCGGTGTTCGTGCTGTCGGGGGACCTGCCGGGCGTGACGGCTTCAGGAGTTCGGGCGGTGCTCGACGCTGCGGCGGCAAACCCGACGGCCGCGGCGGTGGTCGGCGCGGCAGCGAGACCGGAGCCGTGCTTTGGGGTGTATCGGCCGGCGTGTGCTGACGTGCTGCGGAGCACCGTTTCGGAGGGCAGGCTTGACCTCTGGCGCCTGATCGAGCGTGAAGGATGGGCCACGATCTCGCTGCCGGCGACGGAGGTGGTGAACGTGAACACGCTTGAGGACTTTGAGCGGGCGGGTGGGAGCGATCAGGCCGAGTTGTGAGCGGGCGGGAAGCCCGCTCCACCGGCGGAGGCGGGCGAACTATCCGCCAATGGCGGACATCGTGCGATCGGGCTGACGGAAGGCGGCGGAATCGATGCCGTGGCCGACCTGCTTCGTCCACGTGGCGTCGGCAAGGAATCGGTCGATCTCGGCGTCGGTCGCACGCTCTCTCAGCAGCGGCCGCAGGTCCCACTCCTGCGTGCTGAAGAGGCAGGGCCGGACCTTGCCGTCGGCGGTGATGCGCAGTCGGCTGCATTGCCCGCAGAAGGGGCGAGTCACGGGTGCGATGAGGCCGATGCGTCCGGGCGCGCCGTCGGCGAAGACGAAGTTGAGAGAGGTTGCGGAGTCGGAGTCGCGGCCCTCCGGGACGAGGGGCCACCTCGCGATGATTCGGTCGAGCGTTTCGGACGCGGGGACGACGAGGGAGCGGTCCCAGCCGCGGGCGTCGTCGAGGGGCATGAACTCGATGAAGCGCATCTCGACGCCGAGGTCGCGGGCAAGGGCGGCGAGAGGAACAATCTCGTCGTCGTTGAGGCCGCGCATGAGGACGGCGTTGATCTTCACGGGTGCGAACCCCGCGTCGATCGCGCGGCGGAGGCCTTCGATCACCTGCGCTGGCGTGGTTCGGGAGCGCGTCATCGCGGCGAAGCGGTCGGGCCGGACGCTGTCGAGGCTGACGGTGATGCGCGCGAGTCCTGCGGCTCGCCACTCGGCGAGGTCTGCCGGTGCGAGGCGCGTGCCGTTCGTCGTCAACGCGAGGTCTGAGACGCCGAGCGCGGAGATGCCTGCGATGACGGAGGTGAGGCGCGGATGGAGCGTCGGCTCGCCGCCGGTGAGGCGGATCTTCTCGACCCCGAGGCGGACGCACGAGGCGGCGACGCGGACGATCTCGTCGTCCGTGAGCAGGTCGAGGCGGCGCATGAAGCGGGCGTCCGGCTCGAGGCAGTAGACGCAGCGGAAGTTGCAGCGGTCGGTGAGACTGAGGCGCAGGTCGCGGATTGTGCGGCCGTGGGAGTCGATCATGCGGCCGGGCGCGATCGCCGCCGTCGGCGCGGGAGGCGGGCGCGGCGTGCTTTGACGCGTTGTCCGGTCGTCGAGCAATGGCAGGGCGTAGCCCACTGGCGCTCCGGAGCGGCTCAGGCGCGAGCCGTCGCTTCGTGCTCTGCGTCGAGGAGCACTCTCGATCCTACCACGGGTTGGAACCGAGCCTGGAAGAAGCGGAGGTACTCCGGCTCGTGGGTGAACCGAAGGCCGACGATTCGGTCGCGGCGCTCGTAGAGTTCGATGACGGACTCCGCGGTGACGTCCATGTGTGCCTGGGTGTAGACGCGGCGCGGGATGGTGAGGCGGATGAGTTCGAGGGCGGGGAAGGTGTTCTCGCCGGTGTCGGGGTTTCGGCCGCTGGAGACGGCGCCGCGCTCCATGGCGCGCACGCCGGATTCGACATAGAGGGCGGCCGCGAGCGACTGGGCGGGGAACTGCTCGCGGGGCATGTGGGACAGGAAGCGCGCGGCATCGACGAAGACGCCGTGCCCGCCAATAGGGAGCACGATCGGGATGCCGGCCTCGCGCAGGAGGGAGCCGAGGTACTCGACCTGTCCGACGCGGGCGCGGATGTGGTCCTCCTGGATGGACTCCTCGATGCCGATGGCCATGGCTTCCATGTCTCGTCCGGCGAGGCCGCCGTAGGTGTGGAGGCCCTCGAAGACGACGACGAGGTTGCGGGCCTTCTCGGCGAGGGCGTCGTCGTTCAGGCAGAGGAAGCCGCCGATGTTGACGAGGCAGTCCTTTTTAGCGGAGTTGGTGCAACCGTCGGCGCAGGCGCAGAGGTCGAGGAGGATGTCCGCGATGGGGCGGCCGCGCTGGTCAGGCTCGCGCTGGGAGACGAACCAGGCGTTCTCGACGGCGCGGGTGGCGTCGAGGATGACGCGGATGCCGTGGGCGCGGCAGAGTTCGGAGGCGGCGCGGAGGTTGGCGAGGCTGATGGGCTGGCCGCCGGCCATGTTGACGTTGCACTGGACCCAGATGAAGGGGATGCGCTCGGGACCGACGGAATCGATCAACGATTGGAGTTTTCGCAGGTCGACGTTGCCCTTGAATGGCGCCTCGCTCAGCGGATCGTGCGCCGCATCGACGATGGCGTCGGCGAAGCGGCCGCCGGCGAGTTCGAGGTGGGCCTTGGTGGTCGTGAAGTACATGTTGCCGGGGATGACGCAGCCGGGCGAGACGAGCATGCGGCAGAGGATGTGCTCCGCGCCGCGGCCCTGGTGCGTGGGGATCAGGTGGCGAAACCCGTACCGTCGCCGGACAACGTCTTCGAGATGGTAGTAGTTCTCCGAGCCGGCGTAGGCCTCGTCGCCGAGCATCATGCCGGCCCACTGGCGGTCGCTCATGGCGGAGGTGCCGGAGTCGGTCAGGAGGTCGATGTAGACGTCGCGGCTGCGGAGGAGGAAGGTGTTGAAGCCGGCCTCGGCGATGGCGCACTCGCGCTCGGCGCGCGTGGTCATACGGAGCGGCTCGACCATCTTGATGCGGTACGGCTCGGCCCAGGAACGCTTCCCGCTTTTGCTGCGGATCATCTGCTGCGCTCAGTTCTCCCCCGGGATGGAGTCCGCGAGTTCACACAACGCGTTGTAGTACTCTTCTCGTTCGATGCCGAGCAGGGCCGCGCCGAAGAGTTCGGCCTCGGCGGGGCCTGCGATCTCGCCGTAGTTGATCGTCGGCAGGTGATAGGCGATGAGGAGCGGCCAGACCTCGGGGGTCGGCTCGAACCACGGGTGCAGGCAGAGGCGGAAGCCGTCGGAGGGATGCTCGCCGAGTGGCTGCGGGTAGGCGAACTCGCCGGGTTCGAGCGGGTCGGCGTCGAAGGCGATCTCGACGGGGTAGCGGACGGTCTGGCGATCGTTGAGGATTCGGAGGATCGCGTCGGCGTCGATGAGCAGGCCGTGGCGGAGGCGTGCGCTGGTGGCCTTGTCCACGAGGTGCTCGTGGAGCGCAACGCGGGCGTCATCGGCGGAGGGCAGGTGCGGCTTCATGCTGCACCCTCGGGCGCGCGGGCGTGGGAGTCATCGGAAGCACGCAGCGGCGCATCGGGTGAGTACCCCGTGTGCTCGGAAAGCCGGCCTGAGAGCACGGGCACGGTGATGCGCACCATGATGGTGAAGAGCAGCAGGCCGAAGGCCCAGATGCCGGCGGAGACGAGGGACTCGTTGAGGGTCGGCGTGTACTCGACGATCTCGCCGAGGGGCGTCGGCACGAAGCCCGGGATGATGAGGCCCATGCCTTTCTCGATCCAGATGCCGACGATCATCAGGACGCAGGCGGCGTGGAGGAAGCGTTCTCGGCGCGAGAAGGGCAGGTAGAGGAGAACGAGCGCAACGGTGTTCATGGCGATGGCGGACCAGATCCAGGGGACGAGGGCGGTGCGGCCTTCGAGGCCGAGGTAGAGGTAGCGGGCGGAGGCGGTGTGGGCCGAATCGGTGTAGAACTCGGTGAAGACCTCGGAGCCGAGGAGGAACATGTTGATCGTCATGGCGACGGTGACGATGTTGCGGAGGGTGAGGAAGGCCTTCGGGGGCACGTCGTAGGCCTTGATGAGTCGCAGCACGCCGAGCGTGAGGATGAGGAAGGCCGGGCCGGCGGCGAAGGCGGAGGCGAGGAATCGCGGGGCGATGACGGCGGAGTTCCAGAAGGGTCGGCTGCCGAGGCCGCTGTAGAGGAATGCGGTGACGGTGTGGATGCTGACGGCCCAGACGATGGCGATGAAGACGAAGGGCAGGTAGAAGAGTTTGCCGGGTCGGCGGCCGCGGTAGGCGCAGTAGATGAGGTAGCCGCAGATGTGGAGGTTGAGGAGGAGGTATCCGTTGAGGACGAGGACGTCCCAGGTGAGCATGGAGATGGGGAAGTTGAAGCGGAGGAAGAGGTGGTGGAATCGGTCGGGTCGGCCGAGGTCCACGGTGACGAAGAGGAGGGCCATGATGATGGCGGCGACGGCGAACAGTTCGCCGAAGATGACGAGGTCGTGGAGTTCGCGGTTGCGGTAGACGTAGACGGGGATGACGAGCATGACGGCGGCGGCGGCCATGCCGACGAGGAAGGTGAAGTTGGCGATGTAGAGGCCCCAGGAGACATGGTCGGTCATGCCTGTGACGGCCAGGCCTTGGACGAGTTGGCGGCAGTAGGCGTTGAGGCCGAGCAGGGCGACGGCGGTGAGGAAGAACATCCATGCGTAGTACCGCCCGTCGCCGACGAATGAGAGGCGGAAGCAGCGCCAGAGGAAGGTGAGATACGTTCTCACGCGGTGGTCCCCTTCGCGCCCGGCGCGAGGTCTCGCCAGCGGAGTTCGGGGCCGTCCGCGCCGGGCAGGCGGCCGTAGCGGGCGCCTTCCTCGTCTTCGAGCCGGCGTGCGATCTCGGCGGCTTCGGGGTCGAGGCCGCTGGGGTATCGCTCGTCGAAGTAGTAGAAGAACCTGGGGAGCGTGCCGGCGTCCTCCTTGAGGACGAGGACGCGCTTGGTGCGGAGGATCTGGGCGACCTCGCTCTCGGGGTCGAGGACGTTGCCGAACTTGCGCGCGCCTGTGGGACACACCTCGAGGCAGGCGGGCATGCGGCCCTGGCGCGTGCGCTGGAGGCAGAAGTGGCACTTCTCCATGACGCCCTTGTCGCGCGGGCGGTTGGAGAGGTACCCCATGTTCGGGTTGACCTGGTCGGCGGGCAGGCGTGGTTTGGAGAAGTTGAAGCGGCGCGCCCAGTACGGGCACGCGGCCTCGCAGTAGCGGCAGCCGATGCACCAGTCGTAGTCGATGACGGTGATGCCGTCGGCGTCCTGCCAGGTCGCTTCCACGGGGCAGACCTTGACGCACGGCGGGTTGGCGCACTGATGGCACTGGACGGGGAGGTAGAAGTGCTCCTCGTCCGGGACGGTCGGGCGGTCGTAGTGGTGGTTGCCCTTTTCCATGTCCATCGTGCCTCGGGGCATCTCGATGACGCGGATGTACTGGACCTCGGGCGACCTGCTCTGGTTGTTCTCGGCGACGCAGGCGTGGACGCACTTGCGGCAGCCGATGCAACGGCTGAGGTTCAGGGCGTAGACGAACTCGACGCCGTCCATGGGCTTGTAGTCGCGGAGTTCCGGGCGGATGCCGTAGCGGCGTTCGACCTGGGCGCGGATGCGTTCGAGTGCGCGCTCCATGTCGGCGGGGGTCATCTCCTTGTAGTGCTTCTGGAGGAACTGTTCGAGGGAGGGGGCGTCTTCACGTTCGAGTTCGCGGAGCGGGCTGAGCGCGGCGGCGATGGCGGTCAGCCCCCCCGCTGCCGCGGTGCCGGTGCGGAGGAAACTGCGGCGCGACATGCCGGGGCCGTTGTCCGGGGTTGGCGAGCCGTTGCCGGAGGCGCACCCGCAACCGCTGCCGCACGAGCCGCCGCCGCCGTTGCCGTTCGAATGGCTCTTGAGGATGGGGAGTCTCATGGCGTTGCCCCGGGAGGGTGCGGGTGCGGCTCGCCGATCTGGCGCAGGAGCGGGTGGTGGCGACCCGGGGCATGGTGACCGTGGGGATTCTGCTCACCCATACGGAGCGTGTTCGGCCCCGGCAGCGGCGTGAATGGCGGATAGCGGGGCGAATGCGGGTCGTGGCACTCGGTGCAGCGGAGGCGGAGAGCCTCGCCGAGGTCGCGGTCCCAGTAGCCGAGGGTCTTGCCGTGCGTGCCGCGCTGCCAGTCGCGGTAGGCGGTGCCGTGGCACTGGGCGCAGAGGGTGGCGACCTGCGAGAAGGGAACGGTGGAGCCGTCGTGAAGGCGGAGGCGGTCGTGGTCGTTGCGGTCGTGGCAGTTGAAGCAGCGGTCGTTCAGGCCGTGGCTCAGGACGATCTCCTGGTGCATGCTGAGTTCCGAGACGGGCTTGTCCACGAAAACGAAGATGCTGTGGCAGTCCTGACAGCCCTGAGGAACGCCGTTGATGTTGGCGGAGGGCGGATCGTCCATGGCGAACCGCCGCGGCCCGGTGTCAAGGTCGTGTCGAGAGACGATGACAGGCACGGCTTCGGGCACTCTCGCCCCGATCGGGTCGAAGGCCATGAAGGCGGCCAGGAGCAGAAAGCCGGGCAGAAAGAGCCACCCGGCCCATGCCGGGCCTGATGAGCGGGGCAATCGGGAGTGGCCGGGTGGAGACCGCATGCGACTTGAGAGCCTACAGTCAGCGGATAAAAAGAGTAGTCGATGATGATATCGTGAATGGATGGCCGATCAAGCACGGCGCGAGCGGATCGGGCAAGATGGGGAAGAGGAGATCGCCGCGTGTCCATCAGCGGGTTGGTGCTGACGCTGGAGAGTGATCCGCCGCTCGCAGAGAGCGCGATCCGCGTGCTGCGGCAGGATCCCCGCATCACACTCGGCGATCGCGCGGGCGAGCGTTTGGCGATCGTTGTGGAGACGGGATCGCGCTTCGAGGACGAAGAGGTCTTTGCCGCGTTGAAGGGGACGCCGGGAGTGCGTTTCGTTGACGTGGCGTTCGTGGATTTCGGGAGCGGCGAGGAAGGAGCCGGCGATGCTGACCGTGGATAGACGGACCTTCGTGAAATCGGCGGCGATGGCGGCGGCGACGGCGGCGGCCGCGGGGACGACGCGGTCGTTCGCCTTGCCCGTCCTTCAGGGGTCCGGCCTTCGGTGGGAGAAGGCTCCGTGCCGGTTCTGCGGGACGGGGTGCCACGTGATGGTGGCGACCGAGAACGGTCGGGTGGTCGCCATTCAGGGGGACCAGAAGGCGGAGGTCAACAAGGGCCTGCTGTGCGTGAAGGGGTACCACGTCGGGGCGATCCTGTACGGGGAGGACCGACTGACGACGCCGATGCTGCGCCGGGACGGGCGGCTGGCGCCGATCTCGTGGGAACAGGCGATCGAGATCGTTGCGGCCAAGATCGCCGAGAATCCGAAGGGGTTCGCGCTGTACGGGTCGGGTCAGTGGACGATCGGCGAGGGCTGCATCGGCAACAAGTTCATGAAGGCGGGCCTCGGGAGCAACCACATCGACGGCAACCCGCGGCTGTGCATGTCGTCGGCGGTGACGGGCTTCCTCTCGACGTTCGGCGTCGACGAACCGCCGGGCTGCTACGACGACCTCGACCGGTGCGACGTGGCCGTCATGTGGGGCAACAACATGGCCGAGATGCACCCGGTGCTGTTCTCGCGCCTGGTGGACCGTCGCACGCGCGGCGAGAAGGTCACGATCATCGACATGACGACCCGGCGGACGCGGACGAGCGAGTTCGCGGACCACATGCTCTTCTTCAAGCCGCACGGCGACCTGGCGATCGCCAACGGGATCGCGCACCTGCTCATCCGCAACGGCACGTTCGACCGGGCGTTCGTGGAGAAGCACTGCAACTTCCGGCAACTGGGGCCGGCATCGGATGACGGCTCGGCGCCCGCGATGCTGGGCGTGCCGATGACGTTCGACGAGTACGCCAAGGCCGTCGAGCCGTACACACCGGAGAAGGTCGAGGAACTGTCTGGCGTGCCTGCCGACAAGATCCGCATGCTGGGCGAGATGTTCGGGCGGCGCGACGTGCGGATCAACAGCCTGTGGTGCATGGGCATGAACCAGCACACGCGGGGAACCGCGATCAACTGTCTCGTGCACGGCATCCACCTGCTTTCAGGGCACATCGGGACGCCTGGCAACGCGGCGACGAGCCTGACGGGGCAGCCCTCGGCGTGCGGCACGGTGCGCGAGGTGGGGACGCTGTCTCACCTGCTGCCGGGGGGACGCGTGGTGACGAACGCCGAGCACCGACGCGAGGCGGAGGAGTTGTGGAACGTGCCGGAGGGTCGCATCGGCGCGACGCCGGGGTACCACACGGTCGAGATGTTCAAGCGGTTCAACACGCCGACGGCCGAGGGCGGGGACATCACGACGCTGTGGGTGCAGGTGACGAACCCCGGGCAGACACTGCCGAACCTCCATCGCAACTTCCGCATGAAGAAGGACCTGGCGGACAAGTTCCTGATCGTCTCGGACGTGTACCCGACGGCGACGACGGAACTGGCCGACCTCGTGCTGCCGAGCGCGATGTGGGTCGAGAAGAACGGGATGTACGGCAACAGCGAGCGCCGCACGCAGCAGTGGTTCAAGATGGTGGAGCCGCCGGGGGAGGCGCGCGACGACGCGTGGCAGATGATCGCGGTGTCGCGGCGGCTTTTCGACATGGGCCACGAGGGGATGAAGGGCCGCGACGGCAGGTGGATCTTCCACACGACGGACAAGGCGGGGCGAAAGGTTCCGATCTGGGAGTGGGAGCATTACTACGACGTGAACGTGGACGAGCGGATGTTCGAGGAGTACCGCCCGTTCACGCGGCTGAAGCACAAGGACCTCGCGCCGTACGAGGAGTACGTGAAGGCCCGCGGGCTGCGGTGGCCGGTGGTGCAACAGACGGACGGCTCGTGGCGCGAGACGCGCTGGCGGTTCAGCGGGTTCGACGACCCGTACGTGGGGAAGGACAAGGACTTCCAGTTCTACCACTCGGTGACGAAGGACAACCG
Source organism: Phycisphaerales bacterium (assembly GCA_039794165.1). GTDB lineage: Bacteria > Planctomycetota > Phycisphaerae > Phycisphaerales > UBA1924 > CAADGN01. The sequence goes on along the minus strand of JBDIVY010000001.1, from coordinate 271,964 downwards.
GGCGCTGATCTGGTTCCGGCCGCACGAGTTCCCGCCGGAGATGCCGGACGCCGAGTACCCGTTCTGGCTGTGCACTGGGCGCGTGCTGGAGCACTGGCACACGGGGACGATGACGCGGCGCGTCCCGCAACTGCACCGCGCGATGCCGAAGGCGTACGTGGAGGTGCACGCGGGCGATGCGGCGCGGCTTGGCGTGCGCAACGGCGAGGTCGTCGCCGTGAAGAGCCGACGGGGCGAGATCGACCTGCCGGTGTGGATCGGCGGGCGCGGCGACCCGAAGCCGGGGGAGGTCTTCGTGCCGTTCTTCGACGAGGGGAGGCTCATCAACCTGGTCACGCTGGACGAGTACGACCCGTACTCGCGTCAGCCGGACTACAAGAAGTGCGCGGTCGCGATCGTGCGCAAGGCGTAGGAGGTGCCCATGTCACGCGACGCCGCACGCCGTAGATTCCGGGGAGAACTCGCGTGGGTCGGGCTGGTCGCCGGCCTCTGTGCGGCGGTGGCGCTGGCGTCGGCGGGGGCGGGGATCACACGGCCGATGCAGGTCGGCGCGGACGACCGCGGCGCGCCGGCTGTCAGCACGCCGTGGCTCCTCTCGCAACCGGCGGCGAACGTCGTGCCCGCGGAGCGGGCGAATCCCGGGAGCACGGACGACAAGTTCACGGCGCGTGTGCGGTCGATGGAGGAACGGGCTGCGCTGCGGGCGTACGAGGGCGCTCCGCCGGTGATCCCGCACGCTGTGGGCGAGCTGAAGTACCAGACCTGCCGCGCGTGCCACGCGCAGGGACTGCGGGCGGGAGACCGGGTCGCGCGGATGGCGTCGCACACTCACCTGACGAACTGCACGCAGTGCCACGTCGAGGCGGCGGGGATGTTCCTGGGCGATGATGCGGGGCCTGGCAACTCGTTCGAGGGCATTCGGGCGAGCGGGTACGGGAGCACGCGGGCATGGGCCGGCGCGCCGCCGGTCATCCCGCATACGACGTTCATGCGGACGAACTGCGTGAGTTGCCACGGCGAGCACGGTTACGACGGGTGGAAGCCCGATCATCTCGACCGAACGAGCTGCGTTCAGTGCCACGCCCCGGCGGCGAGCCTGGACCAACTCTCGCCGGCCTTCGGCGAGGAACTACTCCGTGTGTTCACCTCGCCGCGGCCGTGATGGGATGCGATGAATGAGCGGCAAGACATCTCGCGTCGCGACCTGCTGCGGGGGCGCGTTGGTGCGCGGGGCTCGTTGCCGGCGTCCGACGCTAGGGGGGGGGCTGGTTCGCAACGGCGTGTGCCGCTCCCGGTTCACCGGCCGCCGGGCGCGGCGCCCGAGGCGGAGTTTCTGGCAGGATGCACGCGGTGCGGGGCGTGCGTCGAGGCGTGCCCGGTGGATGCGATCGTGCTCGCCCCGGGTCGGTTCCGCGAGGCGGCGGGGACGCCGATGATCGACGCGCACACGACGGCGTGCGTCATGTGCGCCGACACGCCGTGCATCGCGGCGTGCGAGCCGGGCGTGCTGAGCCTCGGGCGATCGCTGAAGATGGGCACGGCGTGGATCGACCGGATGAACTGCCTGGCGTGGACGGGGAGTTTCTGCACGGTCTGCTCGGAGCGGTGCCCGGTGCCCGGCGCCATCACGCTGGAGCAGGGCCGGCCGAGCATCGTCGAGTCCATCTGTACGGGGTGCGGGGTCTGCCACGCCGTGTGCCCCGCGCCGGTGAACGCTGTCGGGATCATGCCGCTGCCCGATCGGCCCGGTTGAGTCAGCCGTACATGTTTGGCATATCTTTGGTTTTCGGCGGCTGACACGCCGAGGCCGAGCCGGGCGTGGAGCCGGTGGTGCCGCGCCTGCGCGATCCGGCGACGAACCTGCGGACACACTTCCTGCGGATCATCGGGCGGGCGGGCGTGAAGCCGTGGCCCCGGCTGTTCCACAATCTGCGGGCGTCGTGCGCGACGGATTGGGTGGAACGGTTCCCGGCGCACGTCGTGGCCGGGTGGCTGGGGCACTCCCCGCTGATCGCGGCCCGGCACTACCTGCAAACCCGCGATGCACACTTCGACCTTGCGGCGGGCGTTGAGCAAAGCGGCGCAGAATGCGGCGCACTTTGCGCGCAAAACGCGGCGCAGCACGCTCCCGCGTCGGTTCGCACCGATTCGCACGAATCGCCGGAAACGCTTGTGGGGAGCGGTGTTGCGCGAGACCTTGCGGAACAGTGCGGACTCACGCGAAACGAACCAATGGGCGCAACAGGACTCGAACCTGTGACCTCTTCCATGTGACGGAAGCGCTCTAGCCAACTGAGCTATGCGCCCGGTCGCCGCGCTGGGCGGCCGATGCGGGCAGTATAGCCGGCCTCTGGAACTCCGAACGCCGCGGCCGGGAGGGGCGGTGGTGCGGCGGGGCCGGAGCCTTCGGGAGGGCGTTCTGTCCCGGACCTGGTCGGGGTTTGGGCGCGGAGCATCACGGCCGCTTGAGGTGGGCGGTCACCGTCTGTTCCGGATCGGCGACACAGGTCACCGTGACGGAAGCGGCCTGGCGGTCGATTGATGTCAAGGTCCAACCTGGGGCGATCTCACTGCCCAGTCGGTGGGGCTTGCCATTGATGACCGCGAGGGGTTCGCGCCCGCCGAGCATGAGTGCCGTGAGATTGATGGCCGGGGGCTTGTCGGCGGCGGGTTCGGCGGGTTGCTTCCCAGAGGGTACTGGCGGGAGGACGATCTGGCTGATCGGTTCGGGCTTGTCGGGATCGTCGAAGAGGAAGGGCGAAACGAGAAGGGCATCGGCATCGAAGGAGGCCGCGAAGCCGGCCGCCGCTGTCTGCTCGGGCGTCAGTGTTCGGCGGACGTAGGTGGTCGGGGCGTCGGTCGCCTTCTGCTTCGAGGACATCGCTGCGGCGGTCTGCGGGGCTTGGACGCCGACGGCCCGCACGCCCATGAGCATGAGCATCGGAACGACAGCCAACCCCGCGGCGGCGAGGCGCAACTTGGAGGGTGTCACGTTCATTTGTTCCCTCGCTTGGTGGGGGCAGGCGAGGCCGGCTTGGGATCGGGCTCGAGCAGCGATCGGACGAGCCTGTAGTGCGATGTCTCGATGGTGGCGGTGACTTCTTCGGGTGAGTCACCGGGCCTTGGCGCCATACGGATTGCGGTGATTCGGGTCAGCCCGATTTCGTGTTCGAGTTGTGACACGAAGCGGGAGACGGCGTCGAATGCGCCGATGGCGATGATCGTGTACTCGACGGCCTCGATCTCCGTCTTGGAGCCTGGCCGGCGATTTGCGCTGGTGGCCCGGCGTTTGGGGTCGAGGCGGTCGATTCGCACGCCGTGTGACGCGGCGGCGCCGGTCAGCGTGTCGTAGAGAGTTGCGGGATCGCCGGAGGCCCTGGATTGGCGGTCGACTTCGGTCGCCCGTGCCGTGAGTTCACGGAGACGGACCTCGGGAGAAGCCGTGCGTGTGGCCTCTTCCTGCCGCGCCGCTTCGATCCGGGTTTCCTGGCTGCGTTGGCGGGCGTTGGCGGTGGCGAGCCTCGCTTCGAGGGGCTTGAGGAGGCCGAACCACCCGCCGGCGATGACCGCGCCGACCACGAGCGTCTCCACGGCCAGGCGTCGCAGGATGAGGCGCCTCATGGCTTGCCCTCCCTCGCCAGCACGATCGGGTGCGGCATGCCGTGCAGCTGCGCCCGGAGCACGAAACTGCGTGCGGGGGCGTCATCCATCACCGTATTGCGTGTGGACGCGAGTTGTACGGAGTGCGTGAGCGGCGAAGCGGCGAGCGCTTCGAGGTACCGGCTGAGCGGCTCCTGCCCTTCGGATGCGCCGGCGCGGGCGATGCCGCGGATGGTCAGGGCGGGGCCGTCGCGTCCCACATCTCCGGTCACTTCGAGCAGCCTCACATCATCGCTGGCCACGGCGGCGACCTGTCTGAGCGTCGCGACCCAGTCCGGGTACTCACCGAGCGTGGCGGCGAGCGAAGCCTCCGCATCGGCGAGGCGAGCGGCGAGTTCGTTCGCGCGCTGCTCGATCTGCGCCTCCATCTCGATGTTCTCGATGATCGGGGCATTGGCCTGGATCATGCGCTCGACCTTGGCGCGTTCGTTCGCGATGCGCGCTCCATCGGCAGCGAGGAGCACGCCGGCCGCGAGTGCGCCGGCCCTGACACCGCCCGCCAGCACGCCGGCGACGCGCCGCGCCTCGGCGGAGCGGGGGAGGAGGTTGAGGTTGTTGATGGGATGCTCGACGCACTCGCGGAGGGATGCGGCGCATGCCCCGGCTTCGAACTTCGGCGCATCATCGCTGACGATGGTCTGAGCGTCGAGGTGGTTCGAGAGCAGTTCGAGCAGACGGGGAATCCGTCCCCCGGGGCCGCTGAGCACCAGGCGAACGCGCGAGAGATCGCTGTGGCTCATCCCAAAGCGGATGGTCTGGCGTGTCTCGACGACGTAGCGCTGGATGATCGGCTGGAGGAGCGGCAGGACCGCTGAGCCTCTCATGCCGGAACTCGGGTCGATGATCTCGTCTCGCTCGGGGATGCCGCGGGTGTGCAGGAACTCCCTGGCTCGCTCGCGTTCTCCGGGTGTCGGCGGGGCGGCGTGACCCGGCGGGTGAAGAGCCCGGACCAGCGCCTCCAGGAGGAGGTCGCACCCGAGATCGAACGAGCGAAGGCAGCGGAGATTTCCGCCGGACCCGGCGGCGATCACGGTCTGGCGTTCACCGAGGAAGATGAGCACGTCGTTCTCGCCACAACCGTCGGCGAGCGCGGCTCGCGCGGCCGATGCGATCAGCGTCGCCTCCATCGGGGCGATCACGTTGGGCCGGCAGCCCGCGCGCACCAGCCATCCGTACAGCGTCTGGGCCCGATCGTCGCGATCCGCCGCCGCGAGCACGTGGGTGCGAGGCGGGTCGCCCGAGCGGTCCCGGCTGAGGATCGAGCAGCAGGCGGGGTTGCACGTGCCCGGGTACGGGAGCGCCTCGGCGAGCTGGAGCCTGGCGGCACGCAACGCCGCATCGCCGGTTACAGGACAGCTCACGAGGAGCGTAACGGTGTCGGGGCCGTCGTGAAACAGGTCCGCGCGCATCCCTTTTCGAGCGTGCACTCGCTTGAGCAGGGCGGCGAGCGTTGAGTCGAGAGGCATCAGGCCGTCGGCCCAGTACGCCTCCCACTCGGTCGAATCGAGTTCCATGGCCGCGGAGCGCTCGACTCGACGGCCGGATGCAACGGCGACCTCGAGGCGCGTCGGCGACAGTTCGATGCACAGGTAGGACGATCTGAGCACGAGGACACGCTCCCCTGCGGCACCACCCCGCGTGGACTTCATCGACTCGCCCGGCGGACAACTTGCGTCCCGCCGCCGAGCCTGAGGTTCCCGGACCTACTCGACGAGGAGGTTGAGTCTTCGCCGAGCCTCGCCCGAGCGGCCCTCGACGACAATCTCGCCGACATCGCCCGATGGCGGCAGGTCCAGATAGATGACCGTCGCCGAGCCGATCGCTTGCTCGCTGCCGACCGCCGGTGGCTCAAGCCCGCCGACGATCGCTCGCACGGCAATGAATGCGCCGGATTCCGCGGCGTAGAAGGCGCGCGTGGTCTCGGCCCGCATGGCGCCCATCAGGGCCTCGTCTCCTGCGGGCCGAACCGACCCCATGACGACCAGATTCAGCATCGCGAGCACGACGATCACGACGGCGAGCGCGACACCGGTGCGCGCGCGATCTCCGCAACGACCCGCGGTCCTGAAAGGAGCGTTCCCGGAGTTCATGCGTCATGACCCTCCCGGTTGCACGATCGTCACGCGTGCGAAGGCCGCGCCGCGGAGTTCAACGCCTCGCGCAACAAGCCTGACGGTGAACCGCCGGGTCTCTTCGGGTGTCGCTGCGGTTTCGGTAGCGCCGTCGGCGGCAAGGTACCCGATCTCGAACGCGGCCACCTGCCTGCAGAGGATGCCCTGAACGCCGCTCGCATCGGTGAGCACGAGGTCCGTGTCGATCAGTTCGACGGCCCGGTTGTCCGTGAACTCCACCGCGCTCGACTCGACCCTTGCAAACCCGATCTGACCCGGCACGCCGCTTTCCGGCGCCTCGCGGAGCAGACGGACAACACGGTCGAGGGCGTAGGCCGCATCCTCGGCGGCCTCTCGCGTATCCGCGGCCGAGGCGTAGGCATCGCCCAGCGACGCCGTCACCGGCACAACGATCGCCGCGATCACGGCGATGATGACCATCGAGAGCGTGACTTCGAGCAGCGTCAGTCCCCGCCTCGTGCGGCGTGCGACGGTGGTGGCCCGGTCGCGATTGAATCGTGCGCTCGTCACAGGTCGGTCACCACAACGGCAAGAGGAAGGGACTGCGTGCCGCCGCTCGCCAGCGGCCAGGTGACGGTTACCGTCACCGTGCGGAAGATGTCGAGATCGGGATCGCCTGTCGCCGAACCGGACGCGGCGTGCGGGACGGATACGGCGACGCCGTACGCAAGCCCGAGAGCCTCGTAGGACGACGCCGTGTCGGCGATACGGTCCCGCAGGCCCGTGCTCGGCGCGTCGAGCCAGGTGTCGGCGTCGTCGAGCGCGGCGTATCCAAGCCCGGGCGCATCCGAGTAGACGTCCGCGAGCACGTGCTCGACCACGGCCTGCGCCAGCGCGGTCGCCCGCGTCGTCTGCACCGCGTCGGTGCGGGCCAGCACGGCTTCCTGCACGACGACGACCGAAGGCGGGACCGCGATCGCGAGCACGATCACGACGACGACGACCTCGACGAGCGACAGGCCGCGCCGAACACAACGTCCACGCTGGCGTGCCCGATGGATCGTCATCGCTCGACAAGCCCCGAAACGCGGCGCACGGTGACGGTGAAGCCGCCTGTGAGTGTGAGTGATGCGTCCTGCGTGAACGACGACACGAGGACGCCGGCCTCATCGCGCACCTGCGGTGTGCCAGAGTGGGAGAACCAGATGCGGACCAGCCCGGTGGCGCCGTCGCCGCCGGTGCACGACAGCAGTTCGGCGCCGGGGAAGGATTCGCTCACAACGAGCGCCTCGCTCTCCATGCCCGTGGATGATCGCATCGCCGCAACTGTGCTGGTGCCGGCCGGGATGTAGACGGGCGTGAGCGAGTCCGTCGATGCATCGACAATGACGCCGCTCGGCTGGCCGGTGGTCATGGCGAAGGTGCGTGCGTGGGTGAGCAGCCGGTGGGCTTCACGGGCCGCTGCGGCCTGGCGCGCGCCGCCTGTCGAGCCGAGCGCGGGGATGACGCCGATCGCGAGAACGCCGATGATGACGATGACGACCGTCACCTCAAGCAGCGAGAATGCGGGAACGGTGGCGCCTTGAGCGCGCATGGTGCGATCCTCAGAGTTCGTTCGCGTTGCGGAATCCCCCCTGGCCGTCCGGGGAGGTCGTGGCGGCCGACGAGTTGGCGTAGAAGATCGCCACGGGCGGGTCGGAGGCGTTGTTCACGTAGTAGTTCCAGCCGTACAGGTCGGCGTTCACGACCGCCCGGGCCTCGGCCTGCTGCTGCGTCACGGCCTGCACTTCGGCGATTTTGCTGTACGGGTTGGCCGGGATCGACCCCTGCACGACAACCCCCGCCGTCGTCAACTGCTGCAGCGTGGGGTACGGGTCCGTGCCGGCGATGATGGCCCTGCCCCGGAACGACGCGATCGACGAACGCACGCTCGACACGCTCGATTCGAGCGAGGCGGTCCTCGCGCCGTCGGTCGCGCCGGCGAACTGCGGCACGACCAGCGCGGCAAGGATGCCCATGATGATCACGACGATGACGATCTCGAGCAGCGAGAACGCACGCGAGACGCAACGGCAGCACGCACCGGACATGGCTCACCCCTAGTTGTTGATCTTGACCATCTGCCACATGGGCAGGAATACGGACAGCGCGATCACGAGAACGATGACGGCCAGAGCAACCGTGAGCAGCGGCTCGATCACCTGGCCCACTCCCTTTGTGAGGTGCTCCGCCTCTCGCTCGTAGTGCTTCGCCACGACGCCGCAGGAGCGTGAGAGTTCGGCCGAGTCCTTGCCCGCGCTGATCATGCGCCGGGCGAAACTGGGAAGATAGGTGCCGGCCTCGATGGCGTCCTTGAGCGGTTCGCCCCCGCGAAGGCGGTCCGCGATCGTGTTGCACTCCTGCGCGAAGAGCGGCCGGCCCGTCGCCCGGCCTCCCATCTCGATCGACTCGGTGACGCCCAGGCCCGAGCCGAGCGCGATCCCGAAGACCCGGGCAAAGCGGGCGGTGGTCACGGCGACCAGCGTCTTTTCGACGAAGGGCACGATGCGAAAGGCCCGCTCAAAGAAGACGCGTCCGCCCTCGGTCTTCCACGCCGCCATGCACGCGACGATCGTGCCGACGATCGTCCCGAGGTAGGCCCACCAGTGCGACCTCACCGACGCCGCGAGCGCCTGGATCGCCCTGGTGGTGAGGGGGAGTTGCACGTCCGACGAGGCGAACGTCTCGGCGAAGCGCGGGACGACAAAGACGATGATGACGCTCACGGCGAGCGCAACGACGCCGACCACGATGATCGGGTAGGCCAGGGCGCGTTTCAACTGTTGGCGCAGCTCGACCTGTCGCTCCAGCATGTCGGCGAGGTGCGACGTCACGGAGATGAGGCTCCCGGACCGCTCCGCGGCCCGCACGGTCTCGACGTACACCTCGCCGAAGGTCCGCCGGTGCCGATCGATGGCCTCGCTGATGGTGGCGCCGGCGAGAATGCGCGCGGCGACATCGCGGATCATCTCGCGCTGCGCGGGCCGCTTCTCGCTCTCGGCGATGCTGCTCAGTCCCTCTTCGATCGGGATGCGGGCTTCGATCAGGACACTCAGTTCGCGGGTGAGCGCGGCGATGTCCGTGAGCGTGGTCCCTCGGTAGCGGAGCAGCGGCGTCCGTTCCCTGGCCGGGCGCAGGCTGAACGGGGTGAGGCCCATCGACGCGATCCTGCGGTACGCCTCCTGCTCTCCCGATGCGCGTACGACACCTCGGCGCCGCGTGCCTGCGCAGTCCACCGCCACGTACCTGAAGACGCTCTCGCTCATGCCGACAGCCTCAGCGCCTGCTCGTCCGTTTCCTGGACGCCCCGCAGTTTCATGAGTTCGTCGAGCGAGGTCAGCCCGAGCGCGGCCTTGTCCAGCCCGTCGTGCCACATGAGGCGCATCCCCTCGTCCATCGCTGCCCGCCGGATGTCGTTGACGGAGGCGTTCGCGTCGACCAGGTCACGGATACGGGTTGTGACACGGAGCATCTCGTAGACGCCCACCCGCCCGCGGTAGCCTGTGTTCAGACAGCGCGGGCACCCGCTTCCCCGAACGAACTTCGCGCCGACATCGGCTCCGATGCCCATCTCCCGGAGCAGCGTGGCGTCGGCGTCGTGGGGTTGCACGCACCCTTCGCAGACGCGGCGCACGAGCCGCTGGGCGATCACGCACAGCAGCGCGTTGTTGATCGCGAATGGTGGTACGGAAAGATCCCGCAGGCGCGAGACGGCGCCCACGGCGTCATTGGTGTGCAGCGTCGAGAGGACCAGGTGCCCCGTCAGAGCGGCCTGGGTGGCGATGCGGGCCGTTTCCTCGTCGCGGATCTCACCGACGAGGATGACGTCCGGGTCCTGCCGCAGGAACGAACGCAGCGCGCTGGCGAAGGTCAGCCCGATCTCGGCGTTCGCCTGCACCTGGCGGACGAGGGGGAGGCGGATTTCCACCGGGTCTTCGATGGTCATGATGTTGCGCTCGGGCTTGTTGAGTTTCGCGAGCGCGGTGTAGAGCGTGGTCGTCTTGCCCGACCCGGTCGGCCCGGTCACGAGGATCATGCCGTGCGGGTGGGCGATCATCTGCTCGAACCAGACCGTCACGTCCGGGGGCATGCCGAGGTCTTTCACGTCTCCGATGGCCGCCGCGGGGCGCAGCAGCCGCATGACCACGTTCTCGCCGTGGATGGTCGGCACGAGACTGAGGCGCACGTCGATCGTGTGATTGCGATGAAGGAAGCGGAACTTGCCGTCCTGGGGGCGGCGCGTCTGGGTGAGGTCCAGCTTGGCCATCACCTTCAGGCGCTGGACCATGCTCTCGTGCGCGGATCGCGGCGGCCCCTGCTGAGGCACGAGCACTCCGTCGACGCGATAGCGCAGATTGAGCGAGTTCTCTTCGGGGTTGAGGTGGATGTCCGACGCCCCCGCGTCGATCGCCGCGACGATCACCTGGTTGACCGCCGCGACGATCGGCTCGTCACCCGTGGTCAGCGCGGCTTCCGTCTTTGCGTGCGTCGGCTCCGGGGCGGCCCCGTCCGTCTGCGCCAGGCTGTACGCTCTTGCGATCAACGCCCGCAGCTGCTCCGCGTCGCACAGCACGGGGTCCACGTCGGTCCTGAGCACCTGTCGCACCTGGTCGATCGACTGGAGGTTCAGCGGGTCGAGCATCGCCACGGTCGAGGCGTCGCCCATCCGGAAGAGGACGAAGGTCAGCAACCGCTCCGCCATCGCACGCGGGATGAGGTTGGCGTTGTTGATGTCCACGTCGTAGGCGACGAGGTCGACGAACGGGTACTCGCACAACTTGGCGCGCGAGATGGCGAGCTGACGGTGCGTGATCGCCCCGATCGCGACCAGCGCGTCGGGCAGAGCGATCGAGTGCTCGCTCGCGTGCTCGCGTGCTCGGTGGGCGTCGGCCTCCTGGATCAGCCCGTCCTCGATCAGCGACTGCACCAGGAAATGGCTCGAGTCCAGTACCACGTGGTCCTCCCCGCGTCAGTCCGCGGCGGTCTCCAGTTGTTCGAGCAACGCTCGGATCTGGCGCAGCGCGCTCCCGTCGCTCGTCTCGAACGCGAGTCCGAGCAGGTACGCCGGTCGTCGGTCGGTCATGACGACCCTGCGGACCGTGCAGGGGATCGAGAACAGCAGGTCGTTCTTGGCGGCGCCGAAAACGCGCAGTTCCAGTCGGCACCCGCGGGGCACGAAGACGCCGGACACGAGTCCGACGCCGTGCGCGCTCAGGTCGACCACTTCCGCCTCGATCCAGCCGTCGCGGACGCCCGCGGCCTGCGAGAACCGGACCACCGTCTGGTGCTCAGGCCCGATCCGGAACCGCGCGTGAAGCGCGATGTCGAACCTGGCGGCGTCGCGGACGATCAACCCCTCTTTGCCCTTCATGACACCTGCACCCCTCGAACCGCCCGGCCGGATCGGTCCCTGGGACTGTGCTTCGGCCAGACCGGAGGGGACGTTGAGCCGGAGTGAGAGGCCCGAACGGGGTTGACGAGGCTCAGCCGCCACCTTCAGCAGGGCCTATCGACCCCCGCCCCTCCGGAAGGATGCTTGTCCGGACCCGGGTGGCCTCTATAGTCCCTTTCCCCGGGCGCGACCGGCGTCCGGGGCCGGTTCGCTCCGCTGCGGGGCGGGCCGCGATCCTCGTCCCGCATCCGCGGCCCCCGGTGGGGGGGCCTCGCCCAAGCGCCCTTTGCGCGGGCAACGCTTCTGGTCGTCGCGAGTGTCGCGGCGCCGGAGGCCGGTCCGTCGTCCGCCGGTGTCGCTGCAACGAACGGAACAGTCCCATGTCCAGCACACTCGTCCAGGACCTCATCGAAGCCGGGATCCACTTCGGCCAGCGCTCGGGCGCGTGGAACCCCAAGATGGGGGCGTACATCTACGGCAAGCGCAACGGTATTCACATCATCGACATCAAGGAGACGGTCAAGGGCCTGCTTCTCGCCAAGCGGTTCCTGGCCCGCACGGTGTCGGACGGCAAGGACGTCTGCTTCGTGGGCACGAAGCGCCAGGCCAAGGACGTCCTCGAACAGCGCGTCGGCGACGCCAAGATGCACTACGTCACCGAACGCTGGCTGGGCGGCACGCTCACGAACTTCCGCACGATCCGCCAGCGGCTCAAGCGGCTCGAGGAACTCGAGGCCATCGATCAGGGCAGCGGCTTCGCCTCGTACTCGAAGAAGATGGAGAGCCAACTCCGGCGCGAGAAACAGAAGATCAGCCGCAACCTCAGCGGCATCCGCAACATGGACAAACTCCCGGGCGCGATCGTCGTGATCGACGTCCGCCACGAGACGACGGCCCTGAAAGAGGCCCGCAAACTGGGCATCCCGACCATCGCGCTCATCGACACCGACGGCGACCCGGACCTCGTGGACATCCCCATCCCCGGCAACGACGACAGCATGCGTTCGATCGACGTGATCGTCCGCGAGTTGTGTCTTGCGATCGCGGAGGGTCGCCAGGGCAGGCGGGAGGCTCAGGCCGCCGCGGGGAGTGAGGCGGAAGGCACGGGCGAGGAACCGCGGCGGCGTTCTCGGCGGGCGCAGTTCCGGGCGGACTCTCCGGGCGAGACCCGCGAGGGCGACGACGAGCGACCCGAGGGCGCGCCGGCCGCGGAGTCGGTCGCGACCAAGGCCGAATGACCATCGCGCCCGTTCGACCGGGCGAATCAGACAGATCGCAATCCCATCCGAATGACCACGCGGCACGCCGCGTTGGGGGCGAAGCCCCACCGGAGATCGAACCATGGCGGAGTTCAGCGCGAAGGAAGTGATGGCCCTGCGGAACCGCACGGGGCTGCCGATGATGGACTGCAAGGCCGCGCTCGCCGAGGCCAACGGCGACGTGGACGCCGCCGAGGACCTGCTGCGGAAGAAACTCAAGGGCAAGATGGAGAAACGCTCGGACCGCGCCGCGGGCGAGGGGTGCATCGCCATCGCGATCCAGGGGGGCAAGGCGGCGATCGTCGAACTCCGCGCCGAGACCGACTTCACGGCCAAGAACGAGAAGTTCCAGGCGGGCGCGCAGAAGATCGCGGATCTTGCGCTTGCTTGCGCGGCAGGGGACGTCGCGCCTACGCCCGAGATGACGGCGATCATCGACGACATCCGGATCACCACGGGCGAGAACTGCTCCATCGCCCGCGTGCGCCGCCTGGACGCCGGTTCCGGCCAACGGTTCGGGAGCTATGTCCACCATGACGGCAAAACGGGTGTGCTCGTCCACGCCGAGGGCGAGGCGTCGGACGACCTGCTCAAGGAGGTCTCGATGCACGTCACCGCGGCGTTCCCCGTGCCCAAGGGCGTGACGTCCGCCGACATCCCGGCCGACGTGGTCGAGAAGGAGCGCAAGTTCCGCGTCGAGCAGGCGATGGAGTCCGGCAAGCCGCGCGAGATCGCCGAGAAGATGGTCGAGGGCGGGATGAAGAAGTTCTTCGCGGAGATCGCGCTGCTCGAGCAGCCCTTCATCAAGGACCCCTCGAAGCCCGTCAAGGACGTCATCGGTTCGGGCGTGAAGATCGTCGCGTTCGCGCGCTGGGCGGTGGGCGAGTCCGCCTGACGGACCCGGACGTGGCTCGCACCGCTTCACGCCGAAACGTATCCCGGGATCCGGTCCGCTTGCGCGGATCTTCTCCCGGGCGTGGTCGTGCGCTGCGTTGCCCCGGTTCAGGGGCAGGGCGTCGTGAAGGCGTTGAGGAACGCGAGCACGTCGAGCGTGTTGATGACGGTGTCGCCGTTGAAGTCCGCCTTCGGGTCGCCGGAGGTGTAGGCGTTCAGGAAGGCGAGGAAGTCGAGCGTGTTCACGGTGGTGTCGCCGTTGAAGTCGGCGAGGCAGAGCACGGTCACGTACCCCCCCATCCCGAAGAACCCGCCCGCGCCGTCGTCGAAGCCGTGGACGGAGCAGTAGTACCCGTAGGTGCCGACGTTCGTGAAGGTGTGGGAGAAGGTCGCGCCGGCGTTGTTGATCGGGGACTGGAAGAACTCCGCCTGCCCGGACGACGCCACCACGTTGTGCAGCGAGTGGACCCACTGCCACTCGATCGTGTCGCCCTGACGGATGACCGCGTCCTCGACCGGCTCGCCCAGAGGATTGATGCTGAACTCGAAGTTGTAGACGTACACCACCACGGTCTCGCCGCCGGACGCCGGCACGAGCGACCCCGCGATGCCAATGACCGCGGCTGGGAACAGAGCACGAAACGCCATGACGAAGCCTCCTGGCCGCCCCGGAACAGGGCCGGACTCTCCCCAGCGTACTCGCGGCTCTGAACCATCCAAGGCCGTCTGATCAGATGGGGGTCGATTTCTCCCCGCGGCGTGACGCGGGGTGAACAGGTTCCGTCAGAGGTGCTCGCGCCTGGCCACCCGCCCGGGGTCTCGTTGTGGATTTCGCAGACCATCGAAAGCCCCGCAGCCACATGATAGGGTTGTGTTCGGCATATCCGGGTTCGGGCATAGTGCTGCCGTACTGCCCGCACAGTCTCTAAGGCTTGGAACCACAGAGCCTTGAACACCGGTCGTAGCGATCGTGAGGAATTTTTCCTCTGTTGGCTGGCACGGTCCGAAAGCCGTGGCATCTTGTCAGTGTCTTGTCTCTCTCTCCTCCTATGACTCGGCTGCGGGCGAAAGACCGGTAGCCGGGTTTTTTTATGGACCAAGTGGACGAACGCGGGGCCGGTGCGGCTCCGCGTTGTCGCTGGCGGAACTCGTGCATCTCGCTCGTCACGGGCACGGAGACGGCCCGTCGGTGACCGATTGCGGCTCACGCCTCGCCGGCGACGTGCTTCGGATCGAAGGCGTCCTGCAGCGCATCGCTGACGATGTTGAAGGCCAGGACCAGGACGAACATGAACGCCGTGGCGATGCCGAGTTGCCAGAAGAACCCTACCACCACCTCCGGCTGCGAGTCGCGGATCATGATCCCCCACGACGGCTGCCCCTGCACGCCCAGCCCGAGGAAACTGAGGATCACCTCGCCCTTGATCGCTCCGACGAAGAGGAGCGAGAAGTTGATGAAGACCAGGTACGTCGTGTTCGGCAGCACGTGCCGAAGGAGCACGCGCCACCGCCCGCACCCGACGGCGGTCGCGGCCTGCACGTAGTCCAGCCCGCGGATCTTGAGGGCCTCGCCGCGAATGACGCGGCACGGCCCGACCCAGAAGTTCATCACGAACGCGGCGTACACCGGGAAGAGCGTCTGGTTCAGCTGCTTGTGGAGGATCGGGACCGTCCAGTTGATCTCGCGGACAACGAACGCCACCACGACGAGCCAGACGATGTACGGGATCGAGGAGATGGTCGAGTAGAGCCAGACGACGGCGTGGTCCACCGGGCCGCCGATGTACCCCGCGGCCGCGCCCAGCAGCGTGCCCACGAACACCGAGAGCAGCGCCGTCACCACGCCGATCTGCACGGCGACCTTGATGGAGTACACCGCCCGGAGCAGGAGTGAGCGGCCCTGGCCGTCCGTCCCCGCCAGCAGCCGCACGCGGTACACGAACCCCGCGCGTCCCTCCGGCGTTGGGTACAGCCCTTCGATCGTGTCCTCGAGCGACGCGAGCCGATCGCGGACGACGCTCTCCATCCCGGAGAGTTCCTCGCGCAGTTCTCGCTCCTGCTCCCGGAGTTCGTCCGAAGGCTCGTCCTCGCTCGCGAGTTCCTCCGCGAGGTCTTCGAGGTCGAACCGGGCGTCCTCGGCGTCGCCCATCGCGTCGTCGAGGTCGTCGAGCATCGCCTGCGCCTCGGCGAGCCGATCGCGCAGCGCACCCAACTCAAGCGGCGCGATGCGGCGCTCGGCGAACGCGAGCGCGGCGAGGGCCCGCTCGGGATCGCTCGCCCGCAGCGACTTGTCCAGCTCCCGCACCCAGAACGCGGCGAACGCCGCCCGCTTCTCGTCCGACGCCCGCACGAAGAAACCGGGCACTGCGTCCGGACCGACGCGCTCCGTCGCCCGCTCGAGCGGCACGAGGTTCACGCCCGGCATGCTGATGAGCAGCGCGAGCAGCAGGAAGACGGTGATCACGGCGAGCGCGCCGACCGCGGGGCGGTTGCGGACGAACTTCCGCACGCCGGGCTGCTCGAAGAAGCCGCCGGGCCGCTGCCCCGCCCGTGCCGCGAGCAGGTCGGTCGGCTGTTTGCTCCGGTCTGGTCGGTCGCTCACGAGAGCCTCACTCTCGGGTCAACGACCGCGTAGAGCACGTCGGTCAGGATGTTGGAGGCGATGAAGATGGCCGCGAGCAGCGCGACGACGGCCTGCGTGACCGGGAAGTCCCTGTTGATG
The DNA here is from genome assembly GCA_039794165.1 of Phycisphaerales bacterium. Lineage (GTDB taxonomy): Bacteria > Planctomycetota > Phycisphaerae > Phycisphaerales > UBA1924 > CAADGN01. Next base: position 255,926 of record JBDIVY010000001.1, on the reverse strand, counting down.
ATCGAGTTGTAGAGCGTGCGTCCCATGCCGGGGATGCCGAAGAAGATCTCGAGCAGGAGCGAGCCGACGACGACGAAAGGGAGCGTGATCATGATGCGCGTGATGATCGGGATCATCGCGTTTCGGAGGATATGCTTGAACATCACCCGCCGCTCGCCGCACCCCTTGGCCCTCGCCGTCCGCACGTAATCGGACGTCGCCTGCTCGACGATGACGGCCCGGTAGAACCGCGTGTCGTATCCCATCGTCACCACGACGCTGATGAGCACCGGGAGCAGGCAGTAGTGCGCCCACGTCCGCACGGCGTTCAGCGGCTGCGACCAGGTCGTCCAGTCCTCGTACCCCTGCACGGCGAAGATGCGCGTCCCAAGTCGCTCGCTGAGCCAGAACGCCCCGAACTTCTGGCCCAGGATGATGTACACGAGGTAACTCACGCACATGCCGAGCACCGCGCCGAGCATGAGCGCGCGGTCGATGAACTTCCCGCGGTTCGCCGCCGCGATCAGCCCGATGACGATCGACACGCAGGCCGAGAGGGCGAGCGCGGGCACCGTGATGGACAGGCTGGGGACGACCGACGGGAAGACAACCTGCCCGACGGTCTGGGCCTGGTCCCAACTGCGTTCAGAGAAGTCCATCCTAGCGAAGTCCCAGAGGAACTCGGCGTACTGCCTGAGGAACGGGCGGTTCAGGCCCATCCGCTCGCGCTCGGCCGCGATGGCTTCCGCGCTCGCCACCTTCCCCAGCCGGGCCGCCACCGGATCGTTGATCCGCAGCAGCGCCATCAGGATCAGCACGATCACGAGGAAGATGGGCACGTTGTACAGGACGCGACGGACGACGTACGACCACATGGCGGCGGCTCACTCCTGCGGGGCGGCGGCCACGCTCAACGCTTGGAATCGTCCACGTCCAGGTACTTGAACCAGCTCCAGAACCGCTCGGTCGGCCTCGCGTTCTTCAGCCAGGGCTGCGTCAGGTAGTACCGCGTCCGCGCCAGCGAGCCGACCATCGGGCAATCGTCGATCACGATGTTCCGCAGTTGCTCGTAGATCGCGGTGCGCTCCGGGCCGGGTCCCATCACGACGGCCCGTTCGTAGAGAGCGTCGAACTCCGGGTTCCTGTAGTTCCAGTGGTTCGAGCCGGGCGACTCGTTGGGGCCGTAGAAGAGCGCGAGGTTGTTCTCGCCGTCGGGGTAGTCCGTCAGCCACGCGAAACTGAACATGGGTGCGGAGCGCTTGTTCACCAGATCGATCAGCGTCGAGAAGTCCACGAGTTGGACGTCGATGCGCACGCCGATGCGGCCGAGTTGTCGGCGCAGCAGTTCGACCTGGTCGGCGTTGTTGCCGCCCTGGCTGGTGTAGAAGCGGATCGTGGGCAGGCCTCGCCCGTCGGGATAGCCCGCCTCGGCCAGATACCGGCGCGCCAGTTCGAGGTCCGGTCCGCGCGGCGCGCCCGGCACGCGCCCGCCCTCCGGGTGGCCGTCCAGCCCCGGCGGGATCGGCCCGTCGTACACCACGCACAGCCCGGAATAGAAGGCGTCGTTGAACTCCTGCAGGTCCATCGCCAGCGAGATCGCCTTGCGGAGTTTCTTCCGGTCCTCGGTGTACCCGCCGACCACGGGGTCGTCCATGTTGAACGCCCGGAAGATCATGTCGAGCTGCGGCACCGCGCGGTACGCGACGCCGCGCCGGCGCAGGTCCGCGTTCATCCGCTTGGTGCGCGGGTTGAAGGCCTGGCTGAAATAGTCGAACGGCAGCTCGATGTAGCCGAGCGTTCCCTGCTGGAACTCCAGCCACACCGGCTGATCCGGCACGTACATCGTGAACTCGATCCGGTCGGCGATCGGCACCCGCTGCCCCTCCGCCTCGGCCAGTCCAGCCGCCCGGTCCTCCTCCGACCAGAGCGAGGCCTCGGGGTACGTGCACGCGTGGTAGTTCGGGTTGCGCTCCGCGATCAGTTTCTGCTTCGGCACCCACTCGCGCAGGACGAACGGCCCCGTCCCCACCGGACGCGACGCGAAGTCCTGCCCGTAGCGCTCGACCGCCTCGCGCGGCACGACGCTCGACTGAAACATCGTGAGCACCCACAGGAACCGGAAGACCGGCTTCGTCAGCACGACCTCGAACTCCAGGTCGGACAGTTTCACGAACCCCTCGACCGGAGCGTCGTAATCGAACGAACCGCCCGCGTCCAGCGCGGCGTTCTGGGCCTCCTTGAAGGCGTCCAGGCCGACGATGGTGTCCTCGAGCAGCCACCAGTTCTTCAGCCCGTTGCGCTTGTCCGTGAGCCGCTTCCACGAGTAGAAGACGTCGTCCGCGGTCACGGTTCGTCCCCGCCCGCCGGGGAAGCAGGCGTCGTCGTGAAACCGCACGCCTTCTTTCAGGCGGAAGCGATAGCGCCTGCCGTCGTCGAGCCGCTCGGGCATCGCCGCCAGCAGCAGCGGCTCGAACCGCGACTCGTCGTAGTAGCAGACCTGCAGGAGCGTCTCGTAGAACTGCACCGTCGCCATGTTGTCGTAGGTCGTCGAGCCTGCGGCCGGGTCGAGGCTCTTGGGCCCGTCCGTCCGCATGGGGAGGGCGATGGTCTTCGTCGCGGGCTGAGCCGCCGCACCCGCGATGGCCGCCACGCACCAGATGAGGCACGCCACGATGACAGTTCGCATTGACACGACAACCTCCTCGCTCCGCGCTGCGCGCTGCGCGCTGCGCCGTCGAACCGGACTCGGAGGGGCCTGGCGGTCCCCCACCGCCGGCCCGCCGTCTATCGTAGCGAAAGCGGCTGAACCGCTCCAACCGTACCGCTGACGACGATAGCGGCTGCCGGTCTCGTCCGACTTCCGGCCGGAGATCGCTCCAACGGCCCGGACTGAGACCTACCGTTGGGTCGGCGACGCTCGAAGGGAACGAACACTCATGGAACTGACCGTGCTGTCGGAGCCGGAGCCGCACATTGACCCCGTCTGCGGCATGAAGGTCACGCCCGGGCGCGAAGCCGCGTCCATCACGCACGACGGCACGACCATTCTGTTCTGCAGCACGCACTGTGCCGCGAAGTTCCGCGCGGACCCCGCCCGCTACGCGAACGGCCCAGCCGGCGGCGCCGCTTCGTGCTGCTCGCACGGCGGGGCAGGAGCCCCCCCCCCCACCGCCGCTCGCCCCGACGCCGTGTACACCTGCCCCATGCACCCGGAGGTCCGCCAGATCGGGCCGGGGGATTGCCCGAAGTGCGGGATGGCGCTCGAACCGCTCGACGCCACCGCGGAACCCGACGACACCGAACTGCGCGACATGACGCGCCGGTTCTGGATCGCGACCCTCCTCACCGCGCCGGTCGTTCTGCTGGCCATGGGGCACATGCTCCTCGGGAGCCGCTTCCACGCGGCGATCGGACCCGCCGCGGCGCAATGGGCGGAACTCCTGCTCACCACTCCGGTCGCGCTCTGGTGCGCCTGGCCCTTCTACGTCCGCGGCGTGCGCTCGATCGCGGCGGCCAGCCCGAACATGTGGACGCTGATCTCGATCGGCGTCTCGATCGCGTTCGCGTACAGCGTCGTCGCCACCGTCGCGCCGGGCGCGTTCCCGCAGTCGTTCCGCGACGAGGCCGGCCGCGTCGGCGCCTATTTCGAAGCCGCCGCCGTCATCGTCACGCTCGTCCTGCTCGGGCAGGTGATGGAACTCCGCGCCCGCCGACGGACGGGCGGCGCGATCCGCGAACTGCTCCAACTCGCCCCCGAGACCGCCCGGCGACTCACCGACGACGGCACCGAGAGCGAAGTGCCGGTCGAGCATCTCGTCCCCGGCGACCGCGTGCGTGTTCGACCCGGCGACCGCGTGCCCATCGACGGCGTCGTGCTCGAAGGCCGCAGCACGGTCGATGAGTCGATGCTCACCGGCGAGCCGATCCCGGTCGAGAAGTCCCAGGGCGATGAGGTCACCGGCGGCACGCTCAACCGCACAGGCTCGTTCGTGATGCGTGTCAGTCGCGTCGGCGCGGAGACCACGCTTGCCCAGATCGTGCAGATGGTCGCCGAGGCGCAGCGGTCGAGGGCGCCCATCCAGCGCGTCGCCGACGCTGTCGCCGCGTGGTTCGTCCCGGTTGTCGTGGCCATCGCCGTCGTTGCGTTCGTCGTCTGGCTGCTCGTCGGCCCGTCGCCGTCGTTCACCTATGCGCTCGTCGCGGCGGTCTCCGTCCTCATCATCGCCTGCCCCTGCGCCCTCGGCCTGGCGACGCCCATGTCGATCATGGTCGCCGCCGGCGTCGGCGCACGGCAGGGCGTCCTCATCAAGAACGCCGCCGCCCTCCAGGCCCTTGAAAAGGTCGATACGGTCGTCGTCGACAAGACCGGTACGCTCACCGAGGGCAGGCCGCGTCTCGTTGCGGTGGAACTCACCGCCGCCCACGACCAGGAGCGCGTCCAGGCCCTTCTTGCCGCCGCCGAGCGCGGCAGCGAGCACCCGCTCGCCGAAGCGATCGTGGCCGGACTCGACGAGCGGACGAGCGTCCGGCTCACCGCATCCGAGTTCGAGAGCGTGACGGGCAAGGGGATCGTCGCTACCGTCGAAGGCTCGCGCGTCGCCATCGGCTCGGCCGCGCTGATGACGGACGAGGGTGTTGACACCGGTTCGCTCGCCGCTGACGCGGACCGCGCACGCCGCGACGGCTCGACGGCCATGTTCGCCGCGATCGACCGCCGCCCGGTCGCGTTGCTCGTCGTCGCCGACCCGATCAAGGCGACGACCCGCGATGCGATCAAGGCGCTCCACGCCCGCGGCATGTCGGTGGTCATGCTGACGGGGGACAACCGCACGACCGCCGAGGCCATCGCCGCATCGCTCGGCATCGACCGGGTCGAGGCCGAGGCCCTGCCGGACCAGAAGGCCGACATCGTCGGCGGGCTGCAGTCCGAAGGCCGTCGGGTCGCCATGGCCGGCGACGGCGTCAACGACGCCCCGGCCCTCGCCCAGGCCGACGTCGGCGTGGCGATGGGCACCGGCGCGGGCGTCGCCATCGAGAGCGCGGGCATCACGCTCGTCGGCGGCGACCTGAACGGTCTCGTCCGCGCGCTCGACCTCAGCCACGCCGCCATGCGCAACATCCGCCAGAACCTCTTCTTCGCCTTCGTCTACAACGCCGCGGGCGTGCCCGTCGCGGCGGGCGTGCTCTATCCCGTCTTCGGCGTGCTGCTCAGCCCGATGATCGCCGCGGCCGCGATGAGTTTCAGTTCGGTCTCCGTCATCGCCAACTCGCTCCGGCTGCGAATGGCCGGCGCGGCGCGATGATCGACCGGCATCGATCGTGCACGACGACCGCGCGTTACCGCTTCAGCGTCGCCATGTCGATGACGAACCGGTACTTCACGTCGCTGCGCAGCATCCGCTCGTAGGCCTCGTTGATCTGCTGGATCGGGATGACCTCGACGTCGCAGGCCACGCCGTGGCGACCGCAGAAGTCCAGCATCTCCTGCGTCTCCGCGATGCCCCCGATCAGCGAGCCGGCGATCTGCCGCCGCGGCATCAGCAGCCCCATCGCCGACAGCGCGAGCGGTTGCGCCGGCGCGCCGACCAGCACCAGCGTGCCGTCCAACTTCAGCAGCGACAGGTACGCGTTGACGTCGTGGTCCGCTGACACCGTGTCGAGGATCATGTCGAAGGTGCCGGCGTGCTTCGCCATCGCGTCGGCGTCCCGCGAAATCACCACCTCATCGGCGCCCAGCCGCCGGCCGTCCTCCGCCTTGCCGGGAGAGGTCGTGAAGAGGACCGTGTGCGCTCCGAACGCGTGCGCGAACTTCACGCCCATGTGCCCCAGCCCGCCAAGCCCCACCACGCCCACCTTCCGCCCCTTCGTCGCGTTCCACCGGCGAAGCGGCGAGTACGTCGTGATCCCGGCGCACAGCAGCGGCGCGGCCGACGCCGGGTCAAGATTCCCCGGCACCTTCAGCGTGAACGCCTCCTCCACGACGATGGACTCCGAGTACCCGCCGTACGTCATGCCGCCCGAGTGCTTGTCCGGCCCGTTGTACGTGAACACCGAACCCGTCTGGCAGAACTGCTCCAGCCCCTGCCGGCAACTCGGGCACGTTCGGCACGAGTCCACCAGGCACCCCACGGCCGCGAGGTCGCCGACCTTGAACTTCTTCACCGCGTCGCCGACCGCCGTCACCCGCCCGAGTATCTCGTGTCCCGGCACCACCGGGTACGCCGTGAATCCCCACTCATTGCGGGCGAAGTGGATGTCCGTGTGGCAGACGCCGCAGTACAGGATGTCGATCGCCACGTCGCTCGCCAACGGCTCGCGCCGGACGATCGAGTGCGGACCGAGCGGCGACGTGGCGGACTGTGCGGCATAGGCGCGAGTGGGCATGGGAGCATCATAGTGGCTTGCCCGTCCGTCTCAAGTCAAGATGCTCGGCTCGCGCACGGAATACCCGGAGATCACGAGCGCACAACTTCCTGCCTCGAAATCCAGGGCGCACTCGTCATTGGTGATCCGTCGGCGCTCGCGTCCGCGAGTCCGGACGCACGGTCAGAGACCTCTCGTTGACCAGTTTGCTGGGTTGACGCCCGGCGACCAACGGAACCGCGTTCGCACCGAAGACATCGGAGAACCGGACATAGAGACTTCACCCCCGCTTCTTCACCGGCTCGACGGTCGTCATCTTCCCGAAGGCCGCGAGTTCGCGTCGAATCGTGTCGGGCATGACGCCTCCTCAGTGCATGGGCGGCTCGCGAGATCAGGGGGATGGTGCGTGCTCAGGCCGAGCCACAACCTCTTCACCCGGGCACCGGTCTCCGTGAGACCCGCTGAGACTTCGGGCCAATCCGGCTCCGTCGGCACCGTCGGGCCATGTCCCCCGGTTATCGCCGTCCCCCAGGCCGAGACCTCGCCAGCCGCGCCACGCACCGCAAACCCTCGCGGAACACCCCCAGAACGCGACAACGCCGCCGACTTTTCTTGGCGGCCTTCATCGTGAACCGTGGGGCCGGCCGCGCTTGCAACCGACCGTCAAATAGTGGACGTACCACAACGTTCAAGGTCTTTGTTAGGGCAGGAGGGCATGACCACTCCGTCGCCCGCGCTTCGCATTGCCGGGCGGGCCGGGCAAGTCTCCAACTGCCGACGCTGAGACTCGTGCAGCGCAGGCCCAGCCCGCCGCAATCGACCCCCTGAGACGGCGGATTGCGGCGGGGGAACATTGAACTATGGTTCAAGGTCGTCTGTAGGGATAGCGATGAGCACGACCTTCACCATCGGCCAGTTGGGCAAGGCAGCCGGGGTCCCAACCTCCTCGGTCCGGTACTACGAGCGGCGCGGTCTCGTTGTGCCGGACGAACGCAGCGGGGGCAACTACCGGCGGTACGGCGACGCGGCGCTGGAGCGCCTGCGCTTCATCAAGGCGGCGCAGGCGGCCGGGTTCACGCTCAAAGACATTGAGGTCCTGCTCGACTTCCGCGATGGCGATGTGGCGCCGTGCCGTGAGGTCCAGGAACTGATCGGCGTGCGGCTGGCGAAGGTGGACGATGAGATCAAGCACCTGGCACACGTCCGGGACGTGCTCTCGCGGTGGATGGGTGTGTGTCGCAAGGCCGCCAAGACAGGCCGGTGCGGCGTGTTGGACGGGCTGGCCGGCCCCTGCGACGGCGGAGGCGACGGTCAGTCGACCACGAATCGGAGGAAACGAACAGATTCGGCTTGACCCTGCACCAGGGTGCAACGCCGATACTCAAGGTACAGGCGGAACGCATTCAGGAGTACAGCAATGACGAAGCGACGGAACCTCGTGATGTGGACGGCGCTCGGGCTCGCCGGCGCGATGGCGGCGGGCGCCACAACGATGCATCAGGCACGCGCAGAGCGCGCGGACTGCGCGGGCAAGATCGTCTGTCCCATGACCGGGCAACTGGTCTGCCGCGACAAGTGCCCGCTGATCGACGCCGACCGTGCAGACTGCCCCGGACGCATCGAGTGCCCCCTGACCGGTGAGCTCGTGTGCCGGGACCGGTGCCCGCTTGGTGAGCGGGCCACGGCGGATCAGGACGGGGCGCTCCCGGCGTGCTGCCGGTCCGGAGCTTGAGATCGGTGAAGATCAGCATTCTCTACTTCGAGGGGTGCCCGAATCATCGACCCGTCGTGGACATGGCACGACGGCTGGTGATCGAGCACGGTCTGGACGCGAGCATCGAGGAGCGAGAGGTCGCGCCGGGTGAGGAGGCCCGACTCCGCTTCCTCGGGTCACCGACCGTTCAGGTGGACGGCGTGGACATCGAGCCGGCGGCGCGCCAGCGGACGGACTACGCAATGTCGTGCCGGGTCTACCACTCACCCGATGGGCTTCCGCCCGAAGAGCTGCTTCTCGCCGCGTTGGGAGTCGATGGGTCAACGGTCCGGACCTTGCCGCGGGATCGGTCCGGCCTCCTGGCGACCGGGGGGTCGGTGCTCACGGCCATCCTCTCCAGCGCGTGTTGCTGGCTGCCGCTGCTGCTCCTAGCGTTCGGCACATCGGCGGCTGGAGCCTCCGCCTTCTTCGAGCGATGGCGGCCGTTGTTCGCCGGGGTCGCGATCGTGCTGCTCGGCATCGGGTTCTATTTCACCTACCTGCACCGCGCCCCGTGCTCCGGCGGCGCGTGCGAAACGCGTCGGGGACGGGCGGGCCTGCTCGGCAAAGTGTCGTTCTGGCTCTCCGCGGTGGTTGTTGCCGCGTTCGTCCTGTTCCCTCGCTACGCTGGCGTGGTCGCGCGGGCTGTCTATCCAAGCGAGGCCGCGAAGGCGAGCTCTCGCTTCGGGACATCGCTCGTCGTCCATCAGTTCAGCATCGAGGGCATGACGTGTGAAGCCTGCGCCACAACCCTGGAAGCAGAACTGCGGCGTCTCCCCGGCGTCTCGCACGCGAGCGTGGACTACGCAACGGGCATCGCGATGACGTGGGGCAATGATGGTTCGGTCGAGGCCCGAGTGATCGAGGCCGTCGAGAGGCACGGCTGGCGTGCGGCTCCCAGATAGGCAGCGAGTCATGGCTTGTAACTTCTCGGGGCATTCACGCCCGGCGTATGACAACGTGAAGTCCTGCGTCGTGCCTCACGGCGTAGTATGAGCTTCCGTCGTCGAACGGACCAGCCGGAACGATCCGCCGAACTCCGTCGCCAACTGTGCGGCCCCGTAGCGGCACACGGGCAGACCGCTGCACTGATCGGGGCCGGAGGGCTCCGGGCAGGCTCAGCTAGTCATGACCCTCTACAGATTCCCACTGTCGGCGGGAATAGCTGACCCACCGATGGACACTCCAAGGGTGGAGCACAACGCGATGGGCAGGATTCCGGCCCGCGGGCCGCGACAACTGAGCCGACGCTCCCAGGAGGCGCTGCTCTTCGACTGCTGGGTCGATGCGCACGCGCCCGATCTCTACCGGTTCGCCTATCGGTTGTGCGGCGAGAGCGCGGCTGCGGAGGACCTCGTGCAGGAGACGTTCTACGACGTGTGGAAGCAGCGACGGCCGCTCACGACTGTCCGCGAGCCGCGCGCGTGGCTCTTCCTGGTCCTTCGGCGCCGGTACATTCGGCTTCGCCGGATCGAGCAGAAGCGGCCCTGGCTGCTGCCCATCGCGGCAGATCGCATCGAGGAAGCCGGCACATCGTCGCCACCGGATCGGATTGAGGCGACCGACTCCCTCCAGTCGGCCTTGGACGGCATGAGCGACCTGTTCAAGCTGCCGCTGCTCATGGTGTTCGTGCAGGGGATGACCTGCGCGCATGCCGCGGAGCAGCTCGACGTGCCAATCGGGACCGTGCTGTCGCGGATCCATCGTGCGAAGAAGCAGTTGCGCGAGGCGATCCATCGTCAAGAGGAGAGGCAGAGCGAGCCGCGCGACTCGGAGGGGGGCGTCAAGGACGCGCAGCCCCGACTCCGGATTGGAGGCGCCTGATGACGAATCGGCATGATGACGACCGCAGGGCGCTTGAAGAGGCGGCGCTGCTGCCCGAGGATGACGCCCGCCGCCGCGAGGTCGTGGACGGGCTGGAAGACACCGGCGAGGATCGCCAGGCGTGGTGCGACATCGTCGCCGAGAACGAGGATCTGCGGCTGCGCTTGCGCGGCGTCGAAGCGCCCGCGAACCTGCTTGAGCGCGTTCGCGCCGTGCGCGGCCCGGTCATGCATGCGCGGCGACGCCGGCCGTCGCTGATGACGGGCGCCCTCATCGCCGCGACGGTCCTGCTCGCGCTGACCGTGGGGCTGCTCGCGCTCCGGTCCGGCGTGCCCACGGACAGCGCGACGTACGAGCTGGCGACGCTCGCGGCGATGGACCACGCGGCGCGTCCCGAGATGACCGTCAAGACAGACGACCTGGACGCGCTCGCGGCGGCCCTGGACGACGAACTGCCGTTCGATTTCAGCATCACGCGGCCGGAGCCAGGCGCTGTCCTCATCGGCGGCCGGCTGTGCACGTTCGGGGAACGACCCCTGGTCTACACGTGCTGGCGGATCGACGGCGAGGAAGTCGCGATGTACCAGGTCCGGCGCAGTGAGTTCGGGCTTGCCGCTCGCCAGTCGCGCCGGGAGATGGACATCCCGGCCCAGGGCTCGCGCGAGTCACGCTGCTGGGCGTGCGTGTGGACGGACGCCCGGTTCGCCTACGTCCTCGTCCGTGACCAGAAGTCGAGTGCCGGTTAGCGATGTCCCCTGTCGGCCGGCCCAGCCACAAACCCACTCAAGGAGAGTTCAGATGATGAAGTTGACCACCACCGTGCTCGCACTCGCCGCCTCGCTCGTCCTTGTCGCCGCCCTCGCCGGCGTTGGGCAGGCAAGTTCCAAGCAGCCCGCATCGACCCAGCCGTGCACCGACGCCGAGATGCAGCGGCCGAAGGTGATCGCCGTCAAGTTCCACGCCGACTGGTGCGGCTTCTGCAAGGCGATGGGACCCGTGTTCGAGGAGATGCAGGCGAAGTTCGACCAGGAGCCGGTGCTGTACGTCGAGTTCGACCAGACGCGCGAGTTCGACCGCCGGCAGTCCGCGTACATGGCCGGCGCCCTCGGGCTCGACGGCGTGTGGATGGAGAACGGCGGCAAGACCGGCTTCGTGCTGCTGGTGGACGCGACGACCAAGGAGGTCATGCAGCGGCTGTCGCACGAGCAGAGCCTCAAGCAGATGGGAGCTGCACTCCAGGATGCTGTCGCGAACGCGAAGGGGCACGGAGTCGGGGCGGACCATCCCGGCGGCGAGCACCCGAAGAAGTCGGAGCACCCGGACCACCCCAAGCGCCCGTGATCTCGGAGCGGTTGGCGCCGCTCGATCCCAGACAGCCGGTCGAGGCTCGCCCGCGATGACCGGTCGAGCCGATTGACGCACGCTCGATGCAGAAAGGACATGCACGATGCGGACGATTGTCGCAGCGATGCTCGTGAGTGCCCCGGCGATCCATGCCGCCGAGCAGCCCGAGCCCATTCCCCACGTCGTGACCGCGGACATCCAGGCGGGCATCGAGCGGCACATCGAGGAGCAGACGCGCCGCGACGGCGGCTTCCTCACGATTCCTTTCGAGGGCAAGGAACTCCGCCTCAAGCTCGTCCGCGTCCACACGGAGTACCTCGCGAACCTGGGACCCCGGCGCCACTTCGCGTGCGTCGATCTCGTGGACACCGAAGGCGACGTGTACGACGTGGACTTCTTCCTCGCTGGGGATCCCGGCTCCATGACGGTGACGGAGACGACCGTCCACAAGCTCAACGGGAAGCCGTTCTACCTCTGGAGGCAGAACGACGATAACACCTGGGAGAGAGCGGCGGTCGACGACGCGTCGCGCGATCTGCTCGGCGTCGTCGAGGGCCTTGATCGCTTCGAGTTCGTCTACTACGCCACGCTGCCGCACCTGGACGACGGGGCGCGCATGTGGATTCCGCTGCCCTCCACGGACGAGTTCCAGTCCGTCGAGGTCACGAAGATCGAGGCGCCCGGGACGCGGCGCATCCTCACGGACGAGCGGTTCGGCAACAAGGTGCTGTTCCTGGAGTTGGCCCCGGCCGACAGCGGCGAGTCGATCGAGATCCGCGCCGAGATCGAGCGCCGGGAAAAGGCCGTATATGGTGACGATGACTCGAATCCCGAGGAGTTCCTCGCGCCGGACGCGTCGGTGCCGGTCGACCAGCAGTTCCGCGAGATCGCGGCTGAAGCGACCGAGGGCAAGGAGCAGAACGACCTTGTGCGCGCCCGGGCGCTGTACGACCGGACCATCGACCACATGCGCTACATGAAGTACGGGGCCGGAGCGGGGCAGGGCGACGCCCGCTACGCGGCTCAGGTCGGCTCCGGCACGTGCACGGAATACCACTCCTACTTCATCTCCCTCGCCCGCGCCTCGAACATCCCGGCGCGCTTCGCCATCGGGGCCGCGATCCCGTCCGAGCGAGACGACGGCGGAATCGACGGCTACCACTGCTGGGCCGAGTTCTACGCCGAGGGTCGATGGTGGCCGGTGGACATCAGCGAGGCGGACAAGTACGCGGCCTTGGCGACGTACTACTTCGGCCACCATCCGGCCAACCGCGTCGAGCTGAGCCGCGGGCGCGATCTCGTCGTCGATCCCGGACCGGTCTCGGGACCCATCAGCTTCCTGGCTTACCCGGTGCTCGAGGTCGCGGGCGAGCCCGTCCCCGTCAAGCCAAGGCTCGGATTCAGGCGTCACGCTGATGAGGCCGGCTCCCCGTGACGAGCGCCGCACGCACAACGCCTATGCCAAGGACACGCATGCTCATCTACGGAACAGTCGCCATCGCCGTCGTCGGAGTCGCCGCGTGGCAGGTCGCCCAGCCGGAGCGCCAGCCGGTGGACCACGGGCACGAGCTGCTCAACCCGGACGGCTCGTGGAAGTACACCAACCGCCTCGCCGACTCGACCAGCCCGTACCTCCTCCAGCACTCGCACAACCCGGTGGACTGGTACCCGTGGGGCAACGAGGCGTTGACGGCGGCGCACGAGCAGGACAAGCCCATCTTCCTGAGCGTCGGGTACTCGACCTGCTATTGGTGCCACGTCATGGAGCGCGAGGTCTTCGAGAACCCGGAGATCGCCGCGCTCATGAATGAGCACTTCATCAACATCAAGGTCGATCGCGAGCAGCGCCCCGACATCGACGAGGTCTACATGACGGCAACGCAGATCATGACCCAGCGCGGCGGATGGCCGATGAGCGTGTTCCTCACGCCGGACCTCAAGCCCTTTTTCGCGGGGACGTACTTCGGCCCGGAGGACCGGGCGGGCAGGCCGGGGTTCCCAACGATCATCAACGCGATGTCCGACGCGTGGAAGAACCGGCGCGGCGAGGTCGAGGCGGTCTCGGAGCGAGCGATCACTGCCGTGCGCGGCGCCCTGCTGGACAGGCTGGAGCGGGCGGGCGCGGTGCCGCTCACGCGCGAAATCCCGGACATTGCCGCCGCACGGCTCGGCGCGTCCTTCGACGAGCGCTGGGGCGGCTTCGGCGTGGCGCCAAAGTTCCCGCAGGGCTTCAACTACCCCTTCCTGCTCGCGGTGCACGAGCGGACAGGTGATCCCCGCACGCTTTCCATGACCGTCGGCTCGCTACGCCTCATGGCCGCGGGCGGCATGTACGACCACGTCGGGGGCGGGTTCCATCGCTACTCAACCGACGGCCAGTGGAAGGTGCCGCACTTCGAGAAGATGCTCTACAACCAGGCGCAGCTCACGCGAGCCTACCTCCGGGCCTACGAGGCGACGGGCGACGAGGCTTTCGCCGACACCGTGCGCGACATCCTCCGCTACGTCCACGAGATCATGACCGGCCCGGACGGCGAGCTCTACTCGGCGCTCGACGCGGAGACCGACGCCGCGGAGGGCGCGTACTACGTCTGGAACAGGGGCGAACTCACCGGAATCCTGACTGGCAACGACCTCGCTCTGTTCGACAAGGTTTTCACGCTCGCGGAGGTCCCAACTTTCCCCGGCCACAAGCACCCCGACGGCGGCGCGCTGCACATGCGCAAACCCATCGTCCAGCTCGCGGCGGACCTCGAGATGCCCTACGAGAATCTGCGGGCGCTGGTGGATGCGATCCTTGCCCAACTCAAGGCCGTGCGCGACGAGCGCAAGCTGCCGAACCTGGACGACAAGGTCATCGCGGGATGGAACGGCCTGATGATCGGCGCCTACGCCGAGGCAGGTCGGACACTCGAAGAACCGAATTACACCAAAGCGGCCCGCCGGGCGGCAGACTTCCTGCTGGAGCACCTGCGGGATGGCGACGGCAACCTCCTGCGCGTCTGGCGCGCCGGCGTCAGCGAGCAGCCCGCCTTTCACGAGGACTACGCGTTCGTGATCCAGGGCCTGGCGTCTCTCTATCGGACGACCGGCGAGCAGAAGTGGCTCGACGCGGCGACCGACTTCGCCGACCGCGCCGACACCTTCTTCTGGGATCCCGACGCGGGGGGGTACTACTTTGCGGTCGAGGCGCCCGACCTCATCGCCCGGAGCAAGAGCGCCTACGACGGCGCGGTCCCCTCCGGCAACTCGGCGATGGCCCACGCGCTGCTGGATCTCGCGGAGCTGACCGGCAACGACTATTGGCGCGGCCGCGCGGAGGAGACGCTGACGACCTTCTCCGGCGTGGCCGCGGGCGCGCCCACCGGACACCTGCACATGGTCCACGCGATCGAGCGACTCCTCGCGGAGCCGACGGAGACCGGCGAAGCGCCGGATGTTGACTTGCCCGAACTGACCGACCAGGCGTCCGGCTCCGCGCCGCCCGACTCCTCGCCACATGTCGCGCTCTCCGCCGACGTGGAGCCCGCCACGATCCGCCCCGGCGAGACGTTCACCGTCCGTATCCGACTGGATGTCGCCGAGGGCTGGCACGTCAACGCCAACCCGGCCTCCGCCGAGTTCCTCATCGCCACGACCGCCGACGTGCGATCCGATCTGCCGATCGAGGTCTCGCGCATCGACTACCCGGAACCGACGCGGCTTCGCGCGTCCTACGCCGAGACCGCGATCGACGTGTACGAGGGAGTCGTGGAGATCATCGCCACCTGCCGCCTGGCGGACGGGCTTGAAGACGGCGTGGCCGAGGGAACGGTCCGGGCCCTCATCGCGTTCCAGGCCTGCGATGAGCAGAGCTGCCTCCGAGCGGCGGAGAAGATCGTCGAGATTTCCGTCGAGATCGCGCGATGATGGGAAGGAGTCCTGCGTGAACCGATCGATCGTGACAACAACAGTGCTCGTCCTCGCCTCCGCCGGCGTGCTCGCCATCAGCGCCCGCAACATTCCGACGGGGAGTTGCCCGCTCAGCTCCGCAGAATCAGCGGCGACGCCGGCTGCACAAGCGGGAAGCGATCGCGACCGGCAGGCGCCGACGCCCCCTGCGTTCACGGCGCCGACGCTCGATGGGCGGACGGTGTCGCTCGACGAGTACAAAGGGCGAGTGCCGCTGCTCGACTTCTGGGCGACGTGGTGCGGCCCGTGCATCGCCGAGCTGCCGAACGTGAAGCGTGTGTACGAGAAGCATCACGACGAGGGGTTCGACATCCTCAGCGTTAGCCTCGATCGCGACCGGTCCTCGCTGAGTCGCTTCGTCGATCGCGAGGGCCTCGACTGGACGCATGTCTACAACGGCGACGCGCGCCCGGGCGAGGACCCGGCCTCGCTCTACGGCGTTCGTGCGATCCCCACGATGATCCTCATCGGGCGGGATGGCAAGGTCGCCGCGGCCAACGTGCGTGGCCGGCGGCTCGAGGCGGAGGTCGCCAAGGCGCTGAACGCGGCCGACGGGGCCTCAGAGGTCGGCGAAACGAATGAAGATCTCGACCGCGTCATCGGGCGCACGCGCGGCCCCGTTCGCAACCCCGACCTCGGCATCCTCGACGAGCCGGCGCCTACGTGGCGCGTGGACCAGTGGTTCAATCTCCCGCAAGGCGCAGAGGCGATCGACCTTGCCGATTACCGGGGCAAGATCGTCTATCTATACGGCTTCCAGTCGTGGTGCCCAGGCTGCCACGCCCACGGGTTCCCGACGCTCCAGGAACTCATCAAGCGTTTCGACGGCGACGACGACGTGGCGTTCGTCGCGGTTCAGACGACCTTCGAGGGCTTCGGCACGAACACGCCCGAGAAGGCGGGGCAGACCGCCGAGCGCTACGGCCCGGTCATCCCCGTCGGGCACTCGGGCAGCGTCAACACGCCTGCGCCGCTCATGCGCGACTACCGCGGCGGCGGCACGCCGTGGACAGTGATCATCGACCGTGACGGCGTGGTGCGCTTCAACGACTTTCACATGACGCCCGACGAGGCCGAGCGGCTGATCAAGCACCTCAAGAGTCGACCTACATCGGCTGCCACCCAAGGCGAGGTCGCTACACTCCCACCCGAGCGCGGCGGCCAAGATCTGATCGGGACGCGGTTCCCCGACCTGCGATTCGACAGGTGGTTCCGCCACGCCGACGGCGCCACTGCGGCGCCGGACACCAAGACGACGCTGTACCGCTGGTGGACCGACGCCTGCCCATTCTGTGAGGCTTCGATGCCGGCCATCGAGCAGCTGCGCCGCGAGTACGCCGAGCATGGCCTTCGCGTCGTCGGCGTGTATCACCCCAAACCTCCCCGATCCATCCCCGACGAGCACATCCTGGCGGCTGCGGAGCGCCTCGGATACTCGGGAGAGGTCGCCGTGGATGAGGATTGGTCGGCGCTGCGACGTGCGTACCTGTCCGACGCCGACCGGTCCGCGACCAGCGTGACATTCCTGGTCGACGCCGAGGGCACGACGCGATTCGTGCATCCCGGTCCCCAGTTCTTCCCGAACGACGAACCGGCGGACGCACAGGCGAACGAGGACTTTGACCTCGTGGAGGGCGCGATCCGTTCGCTCCTCGGGCTGGGTGGCTCACGCGTGACGATCGAGCGGCGCGCCGACAAGAACTCGGAGCCACGACCATGAACTCCAACATCCGAGCTCTGCTCAGCACCCGTCCACTCAAGCACATGATCGTCGCTCGGCTCATCGCCGGCCTGCCGCTCGTGGGCATTGGCGCGATGCACCTCGCCGGCGCCGCGCCCATGCGCCCGATCCTCGAGGCGGCCGGCATCCCCATGCCCGGCCTCAACGCCGCGCTCGCCCCGCTCATGGAAATCCTGGCGGGCGCCCTTCTCCTCAGCGGGACGGCAGTCCGCGTCGGAGCCGTCATCGCTGCGATCTCGATGGCCGTCGCCCTCTACGCGCACGCGGTCGCGGACTGGCAGGACGAGCCGCCGGTGGTGCTCCCGTTGGCGGTCCTGCTCGCGGCCCTGTACGTGCTGGTCCGAGGGGCGGGGGCATGGAGCGTCGATTGGTCGCTTCAGAGGGCGCAGCAAACTCGGAGTACGATCTGAGGGATCTGTCACCGGTCGCGACACGCCAACTCCATCGCTCACCGAAGGCATGCATGCGCGCCTAACTCCGGCGCGATGATTCGCAACGCCACAGTGCGTTGCCGTGCTTGCGCTCGCAACCCCTGAAACGCGATCACGCGATCAATCCCCCGATCGGCGCTGGCGAGAAGGTCGTGGTATCGCAGGGTCAATGGCTGCTCCTCAGGCGCCCGAGCTAGCCCCTCGGCCTTCGCCTCCCACAGCGTGGCCTGCAGCCGCTCGCACTGTGCGGGCGTCGCCCGGAGCCAGCCGCGGGCCTTGATGGCCGGGAACCGATCCACGCCACGAATGGGACAGTTGCGCTTGAACGCCTCCCAGCGCTCGGGCCGGCGATCGAGGTTGATACACAGGGCGCGGACGTCGGCGCCGCCCGAAGACTGCGACAGCAGCCTCAGGGTCTCGTCCGCCAGCTGAGCGGAGCCGGTGGTGCTGCTCTTATGGATCATCGCGGCCTCCTCAGAACGACACCGTCACGCCGCCGAACGGCACGGTGATGCCGGAACTCGAACCCGAAGACGACAACGACGCGCTATTGCTGAACGACGAGCCGCTGGACTTGCCGGAGTCGGATGCGCTCGACGAGCCCGACCCGGAGCTGGAGCCGCTGGCCGAGCCGGCGAACTGGGCCAAGTCGTTGTGCGCCCAGATCCCGTCGGCGACGTAGGTGTTCGTGCCCGGCACTGTCGTCGATCAGGGGGATCGTGCGCGCTGAGGCCGAGACACGACCTCTTCACCCGGGCACCGGTCTCCGTGAGACCCGCCGAGACTTCGTGCCAATCCGGCTCCGTCGGCACCGTCGGGCCATGTCCCCCGGTTATCGCCGTCCCCCAGGCCGAGACCTCGCCAGCCGCGCCACGCACCGCAAACCCTCGCGGAACACCCCCAGAACGCGACAACGCCGCCGACTTGTCTTGGCGGCCTTCATCGTGAACCGTGGGGCCGGCCGCTTCCGCAACCGACCGTCAAATAGTGCTGGGGTAGCGGTCTTCGAAACCGCCGGGAGCGGGAGGAGAGACCCGCCCCGGTCGGCGGCGACTCGCGGGCAGCAGGGCCAAGTCTGGTGGGTTATGGAGTATCCCCGTTGGAGGTTCCAAGGGGCCGCTCGCCCCCAGTCCCGGGTGGCGGAAGCACCTGACCGACCAGCGTCGTGTACAATGGGCGTCATGGAGCCGTTGAAGATCTACGATTATCTCACCCTCGCGCGCGGCAAGGTCTTCGACCGGGTTCGCCCGTTGAGCGCTGAGCAGTACGCGCAGCGGTTCCCGATCGGTCTCGGCACGCTCGGGCGCACGCTGACGCACATCATGATCTGCGAATGGTTCTACATCCAACGCCTGCTGGAGCGAGAGGTTCCCCCGTACAACCGGTGGCCGATCCAGGACGAGAATCCGCCGCCGTTCGCGGTGCTCGAGCCGACGTGGGCCGAGCAGGCGAAGCAGACTCGGGCCGCGCTCGCTGCGGTGCGCGACTGGCACTCAGCCATCGAGTATCGCTCGATGTCGAACGACGAAAATGCGAAAGAACTTCGGCCGGTGATCGTCACAGCCTCCCCGGCCGACCTCTTCACCCAACTGGCACTGCACGAGGTGCATCACCGAGCGCAGGCGCTGAACATCCTCCGCCAATTCGGCACCGCCGTTGGTGACATCGACTTCAACGCGCTGATGTACCAGCGCCGCGAGGCGGGCTGACACGAGATCCGAGTCTCTTCGGATGTCGTGTCACGGGCGTGTGGCCGCCCCAGCGTCTCTCCGACCCTGGGGTGATGTGAATAGTGGGCGGGCCAAGGTATTGCAGCCAGAGAGTCTCAGCGGCAGGGATGCGAAATCGCGCCATCAGCCCGGGGTCGCCCAGAAGCCGACCGGGTTATTGCCATTAACGCCAACACCGACCGGGCTGGATTGTCATGCACGCTCAGCGAGCGCGGCGAACTTTGAAAGCGCCTCGCTCCACCCGACCTCATTGTCCTCCGGCGACAATCCGGGTGGAAGCCCGTCGTGCACGACGACGATCTGGGTGTCGCCGTCCACCTCGGTCAGCACAATCGTGATTCTCATCGGTCCGGCGAATGACGGATCGGCCGTCTCGAACTCGACCACTTCCTCGACCGTCTCGAACGGGACAAGCCGGGCGAAGTGGCCCCGATAGGTGTCGGTGTGCGCCGACGTCTTGCCGGCGGCCGTCGGTGATTCGTAAGTGAGTGAGACCCTGAACGAGCCGCCCTCGCGGGCGTCAAACTCGTGCACCCGGCAAGTCATGCCGCTGGGAACTTTCCACTTCGCCACGGCGTCGGGGTCGATCAGTGCGCGATACACCCTCTCGCGAGGTGCGCGCACCAACCGAACGAGCCGAGTCATGCCCATCACCGAATGCTACGCATCGACGACGCAGCGAGCCGGCGGAATCGGAACAGCGGCCGCACCGTCATCGAGAAACGCATGGCACTGTGGTCGGCAGTCTCGCCGGCGAGCCAGAAACGACAAACCCCGAGTCTCTGCGACCCGGGGGTTATCGAATAGCGGGGGCCCGCTATGCCCGCCCCCACAACCCGCCTGGGAGCGAGCGAGGGCTGATTCTGCGGTCGATTCAGGCCGCGTTCTGGCGGCAGCTTGGCCAAGTCGCGTAGCGGAGCATCTGATCGACAGTCGGCTCCGACCCCCTCCAACAACAGCTCTCCGAGGTCAAATACCGCGTTCTTGGGGTCGCCAGGCCGTTCGCATGTTCGCGTGTATGCGATCAGTGGAGCGCCCAGAGCGCGCTGGAGAGCGCGCACTGGAGCGCGCACTCAGGGGTATTTCGATACCTCGGCCGAGGTATCGCGAGGAGGCGTTGGAGGTGAGGCCCTTGCGGCATTGGACCGCCCGATCGGCAGAACCTGTTCGGATTCGACCGCGTCTGCACCAAGGGGGACACGATGGTCTGGTCGAGCATGTCCGGTCGGACGAGGCTCGATCGTAGATGCCGTCTGGAAACATGGTTCAAGCCCGTCACGATGGTGGCGTGATTATTCATGTATCCGTATCCAGCGATCCTGAAGCGGCTCACCCCACACTCCCCGCCTCGCTCACTTTTATGGATAGATCATCGCTTCAAATCCAGCGCTCCTTTGAAACGATGCAGCAATCGCGACGTTGAACTCTCAAGCAACGCATCGAACGGCCCCTTGTCCGTCACACGGCCGCTCTCCATGATGATCATGAAATCGCAGACTGCACATGCATCGGCGGGGTCATGGGTCACGATGAGGACCGTGAACCCAACGTCACGAGCAAGGCCGGTGATCTCCTTGAGCATCTGGTCCTTCGTGAGCATGTCCAAGGCTGTGAACGGTTCATCGAGAAGCAGGAAGTCAGGGCGGGCCGCGATGGCACGAGCCAAGGCGACGCGCTGTTGCTGTCCACCGGATAGCTCACCTGGCTTACGTGCGGACAGATTGGCGATCTCACAGCGGGTCAGCGCGTCTTCGGCGCGGCGGCGTGCTTCACGTCGCGAGAGTGCCGAACCCGACAGGGCCAGCAGAACGTTGTCGATCACGCGCAGGTTCGGCCACAGCGCCAGATCCTGAAAGACCATCGCGATACGCCTGCGGTGCGGCGGAATGAGGATGCGGCCGGGTTCTGACGCGGGCTTGCCATTCACGGTGATCCGGCCGGCGGACGGTGCGTCGAGCCCTGCGAGCAGTCGCAGCAGTGTCGTTTTGCCACAGCCGGAGGGGCCGAGGATGGCGGTATGTCGACCAGCTTCGAGGCGCAGTGAGACGTCCGACAACGCCGGGTGATTGGCGAACGTCCGCGAGACATTCTCGAGCTCGAAAGTTGTGTTGCTCACCGACTTCGACCTCGCAGGCAAAGCATGGCAATCATGAGGACCGACGCTGCCGCGAGGATGTAGATCAGGCACAGCGAAGCAACCAGCGACTCGGGGGCGTTGGCCATGACGGTGAAGATGTTCAGTGGCAGCGACTGGAAGCCCGGCGGGTGCAGCAACAAGACGGTGCCGACATCGCCGGCGGCGAGCAGCGCGACGAGCAGTGCCGCTGCGATCGTGCCGGGTGCAAGCCAGGGCAGGACCACCCGCAACAGATATCGCCGGAGCGGCACGCCATGAACGGCGGCGGCATGCGCCCATGAAGGGGCCATGCCGCCGAAGGCGCGCATGCCCAGCAGCGCGCCGATGGGGAACAGCCGCACCGCCAGCGCCAGGCAGACAGTCGCGCGGCTGCGCAGCAGCACATCGGCGGCCGGCGGCGCGGACGACCCGAGTTCAACGAGTCCCAGCGCGATCAGGGCCGGCGGCTGGATCAGCACCAGCATCGCCGCGGCGAAGACGAGCATTCGGCTTCGCGGTGACCGCCCTACAAACACGCCGCAGACCGCGCCCAGCATCGCCGCGATCAGGCCGGCGCCAAGACTGTAATAGAGGGTGTTGCCGCCCGTGCGAGTGAGCGCATCGAACGCCCGCCAATACTCGATCCCTCCGAGCAGTGGCAACAGCAGACCTGTCAGCGGCAGCAGGAGCGTGACGAAAAGAATGATGGCGAAGAGCGTGACACCCCACGCGCCCATCTTCGTCGACCGGACCGGGACCACGGGATGCATCTGCCGCGCCATGACCGCATCGACCAGGCGCGGCCCCGCCGTGACGATCAGAGGAATCGTCACCACCAGGACCACCGCCGCCAGGAGCACACTCTGCCGCCCGGCCAGCACGAAGTCGTATTGCGCGGAGAAGCTGGTGAGGATGTCGGCCGCGACGGTGCGCCGGCCGAAGATCATGCCCGGCCCCGGATCGCTGAGGGTCAGCACGCCCGCGATCGCGGCGACGAGCATCGCCGGCGGCGCGGCATGACGACACGCGTGAATCAGCACCGCACGCTCACCGCCGCAGACGCGGGCCGCATCCACCTGTGACGCGGTCAGGCCGCGCGTCGTGATGAACGCGGTCAGCACCACGATGGGCAGCGCCAGCGACAACAGCGACAGGATCACGCCCGTCATGCTGTTGATTGTGTCCACCGCGGCCGGTCCGACCCGGATCGCCAGCGCCGACCACCCGATCGCCCACAGGAACGACGGCACGAGCGCTGGAAGCACCACCAGCGCCAGCAGGATCGAGCGGCCGGGCAATCGGTACAGCGCCGCCAGCACCCCGGCGGGCAGCCCGAACACCAGAGCGATCGCGCCGACCAGTCCCCCCGCGAACATGCTGGTGACGACTGCACTTGCAAAGGGCGCTCCGATTGACGACCCGGACGATCCACTCACCGCGCGCCACAGCAACGGCAATGTGAAGCCGATCGCCGACAGAAAACACACAGCCAGCCCGACCGCCCGCCACCAGCCGGGGCGCTCCAGATAGAGCGGTGAGATCATTGCAGGTTCCGATCGACCCACTGCTTGAGGTAGCCGCGCGACAGTTCCTCCAGCAGCGGGGCGAGTTTGTCGTAGTCCACGGTCATGGGCGGGAGTTGTTCCAGCGGTGTGACGTGGCCGGGGCTCTCGACGCCGCTGCGCACGGGCATCTGCGCCGCTTCGCTCTCGGCGAGCCGCTGCTCGGTCTGCGGCCGCAGCAGGTAGTCGATGAACCGCTTGCCGTTGTCGGCGTTCGGCGCGCCGGCGATCAGGACGGCGCAGTTGGGGATGATGAGCGTCCCCATGCCTTCGGTTCCGGGGGCGGCGTCGGGGTACACCGCCGCGACGGGTTTGCCTTCGATACGGGCGACGTTGAAGTCGTCGGTGTCGGTGATGCCCAGGGCGAACTCGCCGGCCGCGACGCGCCGCCGCACCTCGCCGTTGGACGAGAGAATCCTGCCGCCGTTGGCGATGAAGCCCTCGAAGAACGCCCTGGCCTTGTCTTCGCCGAGCACGTCGAAGAGGGCTGCGGCGTGCATCGAGGTCGTGCCGAACAGCGGGTTGGCGATGCAGACCCTGCCCTCGAATCGCTCGTCCAGCAGGTCCATCACCGAGGCCGGCTTCTGATCGGCCGGCACGAGGTTCGTATTGTAGATAAGGATGCGGGCGCGGGCGGAGAAGCCGGTCCAGTGATGATCGGGGTCGCTGAACCGCTCGGGCAATCCGCCGGCCTGCGGCGAGCGGTACGGCGCGGAAACACCCTCCTGTTTAAGGATGGCCGCGCGGACGGGATCACCGCTCCAGAACACGTCCGCAACTGGCCGCTGCTTCTCGGCGATCAACCGATTCAGCAGCCCGGTGCTCTTGGTCTCCTCCGTGTCGGGCACGAGACGGACCTTGATGCCGGTGTCCTTCTCGAACTGCTCGGCGATCGGCCGGGCGAAGACTTCATCCACGGAGGTGTAGACGACGACTTCGCCCGCGCTTGATGAAGAGCCGCTCTCCCTGGAACAGGCGATCGGCATCATCGCGATGAAGCCGATGGCAAGCATCAGAATGATTCGATGCATGGTGATGTCTCCATCAATCAACTGCAATCCGACGCGATCCAACACTCCTGGCTTGCCGCGGGCTGAACGAGTCGCCAGCGCCGCCCTATGCGGACAACGCCAGCCGGTAGATCAGACCGACCAGGACGCACGCGCCGAGCGTGCGGATCATGCCCGCCTTGAACCTGAACATGGCGACGAACGCCGCGACCGCAATGACCAGCGCTGCCCAATCCAGAGTCGTCCAGTCGGGAACAAGGACGCGCATGCCGAAGTGGTGCGTTTCATCCACCTGCTCGAAGATGGTGTGAAGAGCGAACCAGACGGCGAGGTTGAGCACGACGCCGACCACCGCGGCCGTGATGCCGGACAGCGCCGCCGTAAGCGAGGTGTTGCCCCGCAGATGCTCGATGTACGGTGCCCCGAGGAAAATCCACAGGAAGCACGGCACGAAGGTGACCCACGTCACCAGCACCGACGCGAACACGCCGGCGAGCATCGGTGAGATGCCGTCCAGCGCCCCGGCCTCGGCGGCGCGGTACGCGCCCATGAACCCCACGAACTGCACGACCTGGATCAGCGGCCCCGGCGTGGTTTCCGCCATACCCAGGCCATCGAGCATCTCGCCGGGCTCGAGCCAGCCGTACACCTCGACCGCCTGCTGGGCCATGTAGGCCAATACCGCGTACGCGCCGCCGAAGGTCACCATCGCCGCCTTGCTGAAGAATACCCCCTCCTGCACGAACACGTGCGTCCAGCCGAGCGCAGCCCAGAGGATCAGCAGCGGCGCGAACCAGAGCGTCAGGCACAATGCCAGGACGCGGGCGGTGCGGCCGATCGTCGGACGGGTGTGAGCCTCGGCGTGGTCGGAGATCGCCACGCCTTCTGATTCATTCTTGACGGTCTTGTGCATCCTGATCACGACAAACTTGTCGGGACGCAGCCGCCCGCCGAGAAGGCCGATGAGGCCCGCTGCGATGACGATGATCGGAAACGGCACTTCAAAGACGAAGATGCCGATGAACGCGAGAGCCGCGAGCGTCACCATCACGGCGTTCTTCAGGGCGCGTTTGCCGATGCGGACCACCGCCTCGACTACGACCGCCATGACCGCCGGAGCGAGTCCATAGAACAAGGCGTCCACGATACGCAGGTCCTTGTACCCGGCATACAGGATGCTGAGCGCGAGGATCGAGATGAAGCCGGGCAGGACGAAGAGCGTCCCGGCGACGATGCCGCCCCAGGTGCGATGCAGCAGCCAGCCGATGTAGATCGCCAGTTGCTGCGCTTCCGGCCCCGGCAGAAGCATGCAGTAGTTCAGCGCGTGCAGGAAGCGGTTCTCGCTGACCCAGCGTTTCTCGTCGACGAGGATGCGATGCATGACGGCGATCTGTCCTGCCGGACCGCCGAAGCTGAGCATGGCCACACGGCACCACACTCGCAAGGCGTCACGAAAGGAGACGGCACGCACGGACGGCTCGACGACGGCCGCCGACGATTCGGTATCGACGGGTACACCGGTCGCGGGTGCTACTTCTGATGGGGGTATCGCCGGATTGGTCATACAGGCATCCAGTTGGTCTACCACGACGGCGCAACGCTGCCGGGGGCGTCGTTTCTATTCTGAGAACACCAGTTGAATCAGCCCGCTGCCCTTGTCCATAGCACCGGTCTCATCGAACACGCCAACGGCCATGTCGTAGGTTCGGCGGACGTCGAACACCGTGTCATCGGGATGCCCCGTGCTCAGCTTGCGGCTCAGTTCGAGCGTCCACTTCCCGTTGCTCCATGCGCCCTTGGCACGCACGTCCGCGGCACTGCCGGTTGGAGTGCCGGGCAGGTATTGCGGCACCTGTTCACCCTTGAACTCGCCTGGCGCTGCCTGCTTCTTCTCGACGGTGTCACCCTCGTCTTCGGGGCGGGCGATCCAGACGGGCTTGCCGTTGCGGGCCGTATGACGCTTCGCGTTGAACGACGGCTGCGCCAGCGTGTAGCGGTGGGTCTTGTCCATCGCGTACCCTCGCGGGTTGGTGCGTGACGCCTTCCAGTGCCAGACATCCCACACGGACTCGACGCCCGCCAGCATGTCAGGGTCGAACGGTCCGGTGTGCTCGAAGGCGACTGCGAACATGTCCTCGCGGTCCTGGCCTTCCTCGTAAGCTGTCGCCGATTCATTCCACACCCAGGGCTTGTGCGAGACGTTGTGGGTCGGATCATCCCACGTGGCGGCGATGAACAGCGCGTCGTCCGTGCGCACGCACCGCAGCGTAACCTTGGCGGTCGTTCCCTGATTCGGCGGCAGAGCCCGTGTCACCGTGACGGTCAGCGGCGTGGCCGCCTTCCAGGCGCTATCTTCGAGCGAGCCGTCCAATGTCGGGCCGGTAACGACAGATGTGCAGATCAGTCGATCGGCCGCGTTCGCAGATTGTCCCACATCCTCCAATGAGGTGGCTCGCAGATCATCGAACTGTGTGACGGCATCGGCCTTGGTCCACAGGCCGACCTTGCCCGCTTCGGTGAAGGTGTCATTCTCAACATCGAAGAGCTTCCTGTCGTTGAGGAAAATCTCGATGAGATTGCCCTTCATAATGACGCGCAGCGTGTTCCATTGCTGATGGGGCACGTCGGCCTTGACGCCGTAGGCATTGCCCTGGCCCTTGACGCCGATGTTGCTGCGCCGGCCGTTCTCCGTCTTGTAGGCGACGACGTTGCCTTCCAGCGCATTGGCGCGGACGACGTAGAAGTTGTCCTCGTCCTTGTAGCGGAAGACCAGGCCGCCCGAGGCATCGACCTCTCCGCTGATCGTCTTGAAGCGGACGGACAGATCGACATCCTTCGCCTTGAAGGCATCGTGAACGAGTTGCGGGTAGCGGGCGTTGGTTCGATCGTCGCTGAGTTGGGCGACGACCTTGGTTCCCGAGGGCGCATCGGCGACCTCCTGCACGCGCCACTCGACCGCACCGCCACCGCCGGTCAGCGCCTCGGTGAACCCGGCGGGTTTCTGGCCGACCTGGTCTTTCTCGAAATCAAAGACGGCGGCCTGCTGTGCCGCCGGGGGCGCGGCGGCGGCGCTCGTCGGCTCGGCCGAGCGCGAACACGATGCGCCCATGAGCATGACCGTCGCGATCGGCGCCGCGAGCAGCATTGAAAGCTGTGCCAGTTCCATGTCGGATCTCCTGTGTTGAAGGTGCGTGTGTTTCGGTTCATGGTCTGTGCTGCGGCTGGCCGTCCTGACGCACGGCGGCTTGCGCGTCGAGGACGGACTTGAAGCCCTTGGCCAGTTCTTCGACAGGCCCTGTCGCCCAGAAGTGCGTGAAGTAGTACGCCGGCGTCTCACCGACCATGTGGTTGTGCAGCGCGACGACGTGCAGACCGTTCTCACGCATGGCGCGGAGCACGGGCTGAACCTCGTCGGCGGTCATGGCGAAGTCGCCGTCGATCGCAGCCAGTTCATCGCTGCCTGAGAAGGCCGCCCACGTGGTCAGGCCCATCGATCCGCCGAACCTCATGCCGCCCATCTCGCTCTCCCGTCCAGCCGTGACTTTCACCACGCCGCCGGGATTCACCGACGGAGTGAGCCCGGTGATGCGTTCGATCGGCTCCGGGTCGATCTTGCCCTCGCCCGGCTGCGGGATCGGTCCGCCGAAGCGCGTCGCCGGTTGAGGATTCTCCCTGCGCACCTGCTTGATCGCATCCCAGACCGCCTTGACGCCAGTCGCCAGTTTCCGGGGGTCGCCGTGGCCGCCGATGTGCATGAAGTACACCTTCGGCTCGTCGAAGAAGAAGTGGTTGTGCAGTGCGGTCACCTCCAGGCCGTGCGCGAACGCCGCGTCCATCGCCGGGCTGACCTCGTCCTGAAAGACGACGGTGTCGCCCATGACCATTGCGCCGCGCCTGGTCGGCATGAATGCCGCCCACGAGCCGAGCCCGGCCGCAGGTGGGAATTTCATGCCGTCGATCGTCACCTGAACGTCATCGCGCGACCAGCCGATGCGCACCACGCCGTCGTCGGTGACCGTCGTTTTCGTTCCCGCGGCCTCGCCGATTGCGACGGGGTCGAGCTGGTCCTGGTCGCCCAGGGCTGCGCCCCCGACAACGCCTATGACGACGCTCCCGGCAACGCTCGCGGCGACAATCACTCGATGAATCTGCATCATGCTGAATCTCCTTGCCCTTCTGGAAGAATGATTGTAAATGTCGAGCCCTGACCCGGTTCGCTCTGTAGTTCGATCCGGCCTCCGTGCGCCTCGACCGCCCACCTGGCGATGGACAATCCCAGGCCCGCACCGCCAAGCTCGCGGCTGCGCGCTTTGTCCAGTCGATAGAAGCGGTCGAAGATGCGCGCCTGATCGGACGACGGGATGCCCGGCCCGCTGTCGCGGATACTGACCGTTGCAATGCCTTCACCTCGCTGCACAGCGACCTCAATCGCGATGCCTTCTGGGCTGTACTTGATCGCGTTGTCCAACAGGTTCAAGACCGCGTGGCGCAGGATCATCCGATCCGCCGACACAGTCGCCGATTCATCCGCTTCAATCGACACGACTTGGCCCTTCTCCTCCGCCAGCACCGAGAGGTCACCGACCGCCTCACGCACGAGATCGCCGAGATTGACCGTTGTCGGATCGAGTTTCATCGGTCCGGCATCGGACCGACTGAGGACCAGCAGGCTGTCGATCAGATGTGTCAGACGGTCCACTTCTTCCAGCATGCTGCCGATGGCGTCGCGATACGCCCTGGGCTCAGTCTGCTCGCGCAGCGCCACTTCGCCCACGCTGCGAATGCTGGTCAGTGGGGTGCGCAGCTCATGCGAAGCGTCAGCCGTGAAACGCTTGAGTTGCTCGAACGATCGCTGGATTCTGGCGAACGCATCGTTGAACACCTGCGCCAGGCGGCCCAGTTCGTCATTCGGATTGGCCACATCCAGCCGCTCGTCCAGCCGGTCGGCAGTGATCGAACGAGCCTTGTCCGTCATTTGCGCGACCGGCGCGAGCGCCCGGCGGGCCAGCGTGTACCCGCCGATGCCTGCGACGGCAATGCCGATCGGGAGCCCGAGAAACTCGATCAACGCCAGGCGCTCCAGTGTTTGCCGATACCGGCCTTCGGATCGGATGACGCGAACGATCGCGCCCCGGCCGGCGATGGAGTACGTGTCTTCGAGGTATCGCAGCCCGCGGTCGTCCGTCCGGCTCACCGAGGCGATGCGCCGCTGCCCATCACCCGGCGATGGCAACAGGTCCGCAACACTCCGCACGGAGTCGCTGCGAAAAAGCAATTCACCGCCAGGTGACCATACTTCGACCTGAAGCGACTCGTGGGATTCATCTTCGTGGTGATGGTCATCGACACGCCAGGCGACCTTGCCGTCTTCACTGCGAATCAGCATCGCCTCGGCGATCTCGAAGTCCTCGTGCAGTTGGCGATCTAGCTGCGCGGACATGCTGCGCCAGACGAACACGAACACGCAGCCGCCGTAAAGCAGCAGGACCACGGCCAGCGTGCCGGCGTACCACAGCGTCAGCCGCCATCGGATGCTTCGTTGTCGCCACCACTGCATCACGGCGCACCTTCCTTCACCATGAAGCCCACGCCGCGCACCGTGTGGATCAGCTTGGTCTCGAAATCGTCGTCCACCTTCTTGCGCAATCGCGAGATGTGTACGTCGACCACGTTGTCGATCGGGGTCGCCCGCGATGTGACCCGCCACACCTCGCGGGCCAGTGTCTGCCGGGATACCGCGTGGCCCTGATGGCGCAACAGATATTCGAGCAACTCAAATTCACGCGGCGTCAGATCGATGGGCGTGCCGGCTCGATGGACCGTGCGCGTCACCAGGTCCATGTGCAGGTCTGCCACCTTCAACCGCAGCGTGTCGCCGGTGCGGCCACGCCGCAGAAGCGCCCGCACCCGCGCCACCAGCTCATCGAATGCGAACGGCTTGACCAGATAGTCGTCTGCGCCGCAATCGAGCCCGTGGACGCGGTCCTCGATTGCATCGCGCGCCGTCAGGATCAGCACGGGCGTCTGAACCTCACGGTGACGCATCGCCGTCAGGATCTCAATGCCGTCGCGCCCCGGCAGCATCAGGTCCAGCACGATGAGGTCGAATTGCTCCGTGCTCAGCCGGTAGAACCCGTCATCCCCGTTCATGGCCACCGCGACGTCAAAGTGTTCCTGGCGAAGCCCGCGTTCAAGAGCCTCGGCCACCTTTCGCTCGTCCTCAATGACCAGAACGCGCACCATCGACAGTCCTCTTGGCTTCCCCGAGCGTGACTCGGCCATTCAGTTATGGTAGATGGCGGGCGACTTGTGCCTGATGACGGGTTTCTGACAACTCGTTCAGAATCGGGAGCGCAAGCCAAAGGCATCCGGCCCCCGGGGCAACCGCAACCGTGTGTCGGCTTAGCGTTGCTACGATCCCGCGGCACGGCCACCCAGGCGAAACATTCTCCGCGGCGAGGGGCATACCATCACACCCGTCAGGGGCACGCAACCGCCGAGGGTCACGGGCCTAGAGTCGCATCTGATGGGCACTGCGCCGAGCGACAACCCACCTCTCTGGCAATGCCCCGAGTGCGGCGAACGATTCACGACGCGCAACCAATGGCATTCCTGCGGGTCGTTCAAGCTCGATGACCTCTTCGCGCACTCCGACCCGACCGTGCGACCGCTCTACGACGAGTTCCTGGAGATCGTAGTGGCATGCGGAGAAGTCACGGTCATCCCGCAGAAGACCCGCATCGCATTGCAGGTCCGGATGCGGTTCGCGGCCCTGATGCCCCGGAAGACTTCTCTGCGAGGCCATCTTGTCCTCTCGCGGCGGTGCCCTTCTCTGTGCTTCGAGAAGGTGGAGACATTCTCCAGACGGAACCATCTTCATGCCTTCCGGCTGGAGTCCGTAGACGATCTGGATGACGAATTCCGCTACTGGGTGCGCGAGGCATACAAGGTCGGATGCCAGAAGCACCTTGACGAGCAATCAGGATGATTGCGAACGGAAGCTCGTAATGTTGGTCGTCTGCACGAACCCCGACACGACGACACGAGAGGTCTGCCAGAAGGTCCGCTCGGCGTCCCCCCCACACACAGACGCCTACCGGAGTCTCGCACGCCAGCCGTGGCTCTCAACCGTCTCAATCACTCCGTGATCCGTCGATCCCGCGCTACGCACGTCCGCGGCGCTCCTCCCGTAGTCAACGCTCACGTGCAAGACGCCGGAGAGTCGCCGTAGTTCAGATTCCAGCGTCGCGGCGCACACTTCACACGTCATTCCTTCGATGGTGTATCGCTGTACGACAAGCGGCGCGTCGGACGGAACGGCCGCCGTGGCGGGCCATCGCCGTACACCACCCGCGCGACCACACCTGCGTAGCTCGGAAAATACACGAACGCTCCGACGAGCAGTGCCGAGATCCAGAACAAGACCTGCGTGAGCACGCTCGCGCCGGCGCGCCGCGTCGTGGGCGTCCTCACATGCCACATGGGCGGCCGGTGTCCATCCATCAGGGCCGCGTCGGCCTCCGCGGCGCTAGCCCGGGCTAAAGGTAGGTACCCGTGTCGCTGTGTCCATCCATCAGGGCCGCGTCGGCCTCCGCGGCCGGGGCGCGCCCGGGCCCGTGATCGGTCGTACCCGTGTCCATCCATCAGGGCCGCGTCGGCCTCCGCGGCTGGGAAGTCCTGAGTCCTGAGTCTTGAGGCCTCACTCGTGTCCATCCATCAGGGCCGCGTCGGCCTCCGCGGCTGGGAAGTCCTGAGTCCTGAGTCTTGAGGCCTCACTCGTGTCCATCCATCAGGGCCGCGTCGGCCTCCGCGGCCGGGAGAGCAACCTGCATCCGGTCCTGTGACACCAGTGTCCATCCATCAGGGCCGCGTCGGCCTCCGCGGCGGGGTGCCCGCGGTGTAGACGCCGTTGACCCAATCGTGTCCATCCATCAGGGCCGCGTCGGCCTCCGCGGCAAGCGAGGGCAGTCGGCGTGCCTCGACCAGCGCAGTGTCCATCCATCAGGGCCGCGTCGGCCTCCGCGGCCCAGAGCAACACTTGCAGCGTGACTGCTCTCGCGGGTGTCCATCCATCAGGGCCGCGTCGGCCTCCGCGGCGGGGCTGATGGATCGTGGGCACACGTCGAGAGAGGTGTCCATCCATCAGGGCCGCGTCGGCCTCCGCGGCAACAACCCCACGCACGCGAAGAACGCCACCTTCACGTGTCCATCCATCAGGGCCGCGTCGGCCTCCGCGGCGATGACGAGTGTTCTTGGACTCGTAGAGCGTGCCGTGTGTCCATCCATCAGGGCCGCGTCGGCCTCCGCGGCTCCCCCCCCAGTCCCCCCGAGAATACCAAAGGCAGGTGTCCATCCATCAGGGCCGCGTCGGCCTCCGCGGCCCGAACGCTCATCGCGTCGCTGAACGGCAGCCCGTAGTGTCCATCCATCAGGGCCGCGTCGGCCTCCGCGGCCTCAAGACCGCGGCACCCCGTGAGGGCAAGGAGTACGTGTCCATCCATCAGGGCCGCGTCGGCCTCCGCGGCAAACGGCGGGGCGTCGTACTTCTTCCTCGTGCTTCGGTGTCCATCCATCAGGGCCGCGTCGGCCTCCGCGGCGTCCTGAGGCTCGGTCCGATGTGCCGTTTGGCCGGGCGTGTCCATCCATCAGGGCCGCGTCGGCCTCCGCGGCGGACACGCTCAGCGCGTTCCGGACGACCATCAAGTGTCCATCCATCAGGGCCGCGTCGGCCTCCGCGGCGGGAGAGCGTGCCCCGCCATGCGGTGCTTCCGCCACCGTGTCCATCCATCAGGGCCGCGTCGGCCTCCGCGGCGGTGTAGCGACGTCAGTCAAGCGGTGTACAGCGACGTGTCCATCCATCAGGGCCGCGTCGGCCTCCGCGGCCGGAGTGACCTCGCCGGAGCAAAGGTTGAAGCACCCGTGTCCATCCATCAGGGCCGCGTCGGCCTCCGCGGCAGGGCCCCTACCGCTTCGCGGGGGCAGTACTCGGGTGTCCATCCATCAGGGCCGCGTCGGCCTCCGCGGCGTACGAGTCGGCGACACGCCGCCTCGTCGTCGTCTGGTGTCCATCCATCAGGGCCGCGTCGGCCTCCGCGGCAAGGGCCCCTACCGCTTCGCGGGGGCAGTACTCGGGTGTCCATCCATCAGGGCCGCGTCGGCCTCCGCGGCCGGAACGCGCGCGCGAAAGGCGTAAACCCTTGAGAGTGTCCATCCATCAGGGCCGCGTCGGCCTCCGCGGCTCCATTGCGGTCTCCTTTCGTTTTGTTGTTTCAGTGTCCATCCATCAGGGCCGCGTCGGCCTCCGCGGCCGGATCAAGAAACCGCCACTGACCACCGTAGCGAGTGTCCATCCATCAGGGCCGCGTCGGCCTCCGCGGCTTTCGCCGCCAGGGCGCTGCGCGTCGCGGCGTCGGGTGTCCATCCATCAGGGCCGCGTCGGCCTCCGCGGCGCGGCCACGGCGCGCGGTTCCAGTCGGTGGACTTCTGGTGTCCATCCATCAGGGCCGCGTCGGCCTCCGCGGCCGAGCCGAAGACAGGAGCAGGTCGGGGGAAACCTCGTGTCCATCCATCAGGGCCGCGTCGGCCTCCGCGGCGGTTCAGGCCCGACCGGGCTCGCTGGGTCTATGTGTGTCCATCCATCAGGGCCGCGTCGGCCTCCGCGGCGCGGGCTGGGCTGGTCATCAGTGGGCTCAGGCCCCCGTGTCCATCCATCAGGGCCGCGTCGGCCTCCGCGGCACCATCACCCTCCCGCCGCTCTCGTGGTTCAATGCGTGTCCATCCATCAGGGCCGCGTCGGCCTCCGCGGCAGCAGCAGAACAGCAGAACAGCAGTTGGGAGTGTGTGTCCATCCATCAGGGCCGCGTCGGCCTCCGCGGCGACGACGAGGGCGACAAGATCAGGTTTGACGGAGCGTGTCCATCCATCAGGGCCGCGTCGGCCTCCGCGGCGCGCCCGAGGACGAGTCTGCCGCGATCGAGAGGGTGTGTCCATCCATCAGGGCCGCGTCGGCCTCCGCGGCCGTAATCGCTTTCTTGGGGCGGGTCCTCGTATCGGCGTGTCCATCCATCAGGGCCGCGTCGGCCTCCGCGGCTCGCTGTTCGCTCTGAATAGCGGGAGCCGGAGTCGTGTCCATCCATCAGGGCCGCGTCGGCCTCCGCGGCGACGACGCGATGGTGTCGCACTGGCTGTACGACGAGTGTCCATCCATCAGGGCCGCGTCGGCCTCCGCGGCGTCCCTGACCCGTTGTCGATGGTGCTCCGGCAGGAATAGTGTCCATCCATCAGGGCCGCGTCGGCCTCCGCGGCATCGAAACCGTCGCGGCTACCGAGATTACCGAGCCAGTGTCCATCCATCAGGGCCGCGTCGGCCTCCGCGGCTGCGGTCACTCGCCTGCCCTGCCCCCGCTCACCGATGTGTCCATCCATCAGGGCCGCGTCGGCCTCCGCGGCGCTGCTCCAGTTCCTCCGTCACGTTCAGCGTATACGAGTGTCCATCCATCAGGGCCGCGTCGGCCTCCGCGGCTCCAGGTCCGAGTTGTCGTCGAGAGATTCCAGCGTGTGTCCATCCATCAGGGCCGCGTCGGCCTCCGCGGCGGTCGTTGACCCGTTCGCCGTGCGCGATCATCGGCCGGTGTCCATCCATCAGGGCCGCGTCGGCCTCCGCGGCGCGAGATGGAGGGCCACACCGGCTTCGAGCGAGTGTGTCCATCCATCAGGGCCGCGTCGGCCTCCGCGGCACGCTCCACTGCCGGGGCGTGAGGTAGAGCCCCATGTGTCCATCCATCAGGGCCGCGTCGGCCTCCGCGGCGGCGCGCTGGACGAGACGCTCAAGGGCGTGAACGAGTGTCCATCCATCAGGGCCGCGTCGGCCTCCGCGGCCGCGCACCGCGTCGGCGTCTTCGACGAATGGTGCCTGGTGTCCATCCATCAGGGCCGCGTCGGCCTCCGCGGCTGCCGCACTCGCAAACCCTTGAAAACAGGCCACTTGCGAGGCCTCTGGCGAGCATGGGCGATTTCGGAGCGGTCGAACGATCATTCCTGGCACTCCGGACGCGGCAAAAACCGCGAGAACCAGGCGAAAACCCGCGAGTGCGAGCGTGCCCGGCACCCCCCTTCACCACCGTCGCACTCGCGGCGGGGGCCGCGGGAAGCCGACTTGTCAAAGAACACCGGCCCGCCCGTCAGCGGGCGGCGCCAACGCGATCCTGATCGATGCCGAGTGCCAAGCCCATCGAAGGGGAAGACACGTCCTCGGAGTTCCCGCGGCCTGTAGCCGCCGCAATGAATGTATCAGGCCCGACCGTCCCGGACAAGATCAGCGGGCGGAGCGCCCAACCCATTCGCCTCCCAGAGCGCGTCAACGACCCGCTTGCGTACCCAGCGCCAGTAGGCGGGGGTTGGGAGCCAGAAGCCGCCGTCTTCGGCGTTCCGCAGCGCGGTGGCACGCGGATCGGACCAGAAGTTGGTGGTCTCCTTGCCGTCTGCATTCGAGCGGCGTGTCCCCTGCCGGCGAGCGCGGCGTGACTGTCCATCGGACGAGTCACCGGCGCCTGGTTTGAGAAGTGAGCCGAACTGTTCCGGTTTCGAGGGATCAGGTCGGAAGCAGCTGGAGCCCTTTACTTTATCCGCGCGAGGAACGGCCGTGCCCGCGGCCTTGTCCTCGATGCATGGGATGTACCACCACCTGCCGGGGAAGTCCGGGTCGAGCAGCGCCCGCAGGCCGATGTTGGCGGCCGCGTTCAAGTCGGCCTGGAGAGTGCCGCGGTGCCGATCCCCGGCGGTCGCGTCTGCGCTCGGCGGCGCGGCAACGAACAAGTCACCGCCGGCGCGGGGAAGTCGGAGCGTGCGTTGACTGCATTTGTCCGAGTCAGTCGCACCGGACCACTTCTCCCGCAGCGCGGCGAGCAAGCGGTCCAGCGAGTCGTTGCCGTTCTCCTGGAGCCGCTTGGCGGCGGCGTTCACTGCCTTGTTCCACCACGGAGCGGTCAGGAACTCGTCAATCGTCACATCGTCGCAACGCAGCCCCGGCAACCCGGTCCGGCTGCACTGGCGGCTCGTGTAGTTGGGCATGACCTCGCGCAGGTGCAGGCCGTGGAGCTGGGAGGCCTCTTCGAGGTATTTGCGGACCTTGCCGGCGGACCAGTTCATCAGGGCGCGGTTTTCGCGGCGGGTCTGGAGTTCGTCGGGGCGGTAGTTGCGGAGTGATTCGATGACGATGGCGTGGCAAGGGGCATCCACGGGCGACTGCGGGCGTTTGCGATCACGACCGTTTGTCATCTGCGCACGACCCACACCAAGAGCCGCTTCGGCGATCCGGCTGGCGATCTGTTTGACGCGCTGTTCGCGCAGGCGTTCGACGGCTTCCAGCACGGAACGTCCAAACTCGGCGAACCGATCATCGTTTTTCTCGGCGATGTTCTTCCGTGGGTTATCCGGTTCCGGGCGCATGGCATACGCCTTCTGCGCCTGGTACAACTCCCGGATGGTCGCGATGCGCGCCAGCGAAAGTCCACCGACGTTGCGTGCCGCGCCGCGCCGGGCTTTGCGCGCCGCAGCCTGGGCGTCGGTCTCTCCATCAACAGGGCGCAATCCTCGCGGCATGAGCAGGCGTCGGAGCAGCCGGAGGCGCGGGCGCCACGCGGCATCGTCCGCCTTCCAGCGTTCGGACCAGACGGCGAACATCCCATCGGTCCCTTGCTGAGCAAGCGACACCGCTGTCGGAGCCAGCGCTTGCTCCACTGCCGCACGGTGGCGCTTGCGTTCGCCCCCGTCGGCATCGGGTGCGACGGACGGCAGGTCCGCTTCGAGCATCGGTTGAATGTGAGTCTGCCACGCTTGCTTCGCTTCGGGATCGTCCCAACGGTCACCTGTGGCAAGTCCATGCCAGAGCATCAGCGCATCGAGAATCGCTCGCGTTCGCGTCTCCGCGGTGTGCTCTTCTGCCCCTCCGCCCGGTGTGAGTCTTGCACAACCGGGCTTGAAAGCGTAAGCGATGCGAGCCGCATCGCCATGCCGACGCAGTGCAAGGCGGGCCAGTCGAACGGCCTCGCTCAACAGGTCATCGATGCGCAATGGAAGCGGGTTGCGATCATCACGGGCATATCCCAACTCGGACTCCATCCGCCGGATCGCATTGATTTCATCCGGTGATGCCTTGCGAGCGGATGACTCCTCGCCCTGAAGTTTGATAAGGAACTGTCGGTCGAGCCGCGCCCAGGAGGCGGGGTGATCGGAACCGTCCGGCAGTTTGTCGCTGCCGACGCGACGATAGATGGTCGTGCGCTCCTTGCCGGCGCGATCCGTGTGGCGTGTGTGGAGGAAGAGGTCGCTCCCGCCGGTGCCGCCGTCCATCACCGAGCGGCCGGCGATTTCCTTCTTCATTTCGGCTCGCGAAAGCGTCTCCCACACGGCGCATGCCGCCGCGAAGCGATGGCCGAGGTCAAC
The DNA here is from genome assembly GCA_039794165.1 of Phycisphaerales bacterium. Taxonomy (GTDB): domain Bacteria; phylum Planctomycetota; class Phycisphaerae; order Phycisphaerales; family UBA1924; genus CAADGN01. Next base: position 218,679 of record JBDIVY010000001.1, on the reverse strand, counting down.
GGACAGAACACGAAGACCGGGCAGGCGCGAGAGCATCAGTTTGGCATGGCCCTCCCGTTTATCGGCCTTGTTTCGATCCGCGTTCGGGTAGTACTCACCCTTGCGGTTCGCGTTGATGCCATGCCGCGCCGCGTAGTCGATGAACGGGCCTCGGCACTCCAGCTTCGCGGAGAACGTGACCAGCCACGCAAGCCGGTCTCGCATCCTCTTCGCCTTGTCATCCCATCGGCCGCCGTTGCGATCGAGGTACGCGGCGAGGTCGTTCAGTTGCGACCGCGGCGCCTGAAGCCGAGCGTTCCATTCCGCCTGCGAGAACAGCCCCGCGGGAAAAGGGGATTCACCGGCCTTGATTCCCGAAGCGGCGCGGCCGAGGCGGTCAGCCCGCGATACGCTGCGGACCTGTCCGTCGTGCGCAGGCTGCCGGAGTGCAAGGTCCGCTGATAGTCGCTTGCAGCTCCAACGCAGGTCGAAGTCGTTCATCGCGTCGCCGTTCCACAGCCCTAGTCGGACAACGCGCGGATTCCTGAGCCAGTCTGCGTCCTGAGTGCCGCTGCGCCGCCCGCCACGCGCTGCCTTCGCGGCTTCGAGCGCTGAGTACTCAACCTTCCATCGTGAGTTGCCAAAGTCGCCGAACACCGGATGCCGCAAGGCATCAGGGTGACGGTACGCCGGCACCTTGAATCGGCGCTGCTTGAATCGGGCGTCGTGAGCAAACACGTAATCCTTGAGACGATCAGGCGCAACGTCGTTGCCGTTCCGCCACACACACAGCGCGTCGTCCGAGGCGAGCGCCTCGAAGAGCTGGATGTCGCCGAACTTGTCGATCTCAGGATCGGCCTGCACTTCGCGTGCTGCGGCAACCCGATCCTCTGCGGACGCGCAAGTCGGTCGCTTCCATCGCTTCAGGATCTCGTCCCACCCTTCAACCGCGCGACGGCGGATGCGGTACTCGCCTCCGGCAGAGCCGCTTCGCTCCTGAACATACGCGTCAAGCCAGGCGGCCGCATCGTCTGGAACCGTACCGAGTCTCTGCGCGTCGGATTCAAACCGGCGACGCTCGGCCTCGGCACGCCTGATCCATGAGTGGCCGATGGAAACCCGCCTCGCGGCGTGGTCGAGCATGACGGAGAACTCGCCGATGTGGTTCCGCGAGCCGACAAAGGGCATCCCGATCGCCGCCTCAACGAAGGCGCGGAAGCCGGGCATCCACTTCGGCACGTCCCGTGCTCCAGAATTGGCGTCCTTGTCATCCGCCTCTTCCGCGAACTTCTTCTGCATCGACTCGATATCGCCCTTCGTCGGACGATCCGGGAGGTTCTCGATGGCAAGCCTCCCCTTCGACGGGCGACCGGTTGACCATCCGATGCCGACTCGCAGTCCGTCAAGGTCGGATGTCGGGGCGTTCACCTTCCTGGACATCGCTTCGATGAGTTCAGCCTTGGGACGGCGCGCAAACCTGTCCAGCTCCGACTTGGCCAACTTGCGAAGTGACACGATGATCTGATCGGTGTCGCTCTTCTCTCCGGTCCCGAAGTTCGTGCTGATCCATTGGCGGGCCTTCTGCTTGAACTTCGAGTCGTCGTCGCTTGCGGCAAGTGTGGCTCCGTCATCGGCATCCGCGTCTGGAAGTGAGAAGTAGTCGTCGGCAGGACCAAAGAACGACAGCACCGTCTCGGTGGCATACTCGCGCGTGAGCCCTTTGAACTCGGCAGCTTTGGCGTCGAACACTGCGCTTCGGTTCACCCATACAGCGTCGTCGCGAATCTCGGCTGAAAGAGAATCAGCACAGTCCGCAACCCATGATTCGATTGCGCGACTGCCGAGCTTGCGGCCTGCGAGTATGGAGCGGAGCGACGCAAGCACGTTGTCATGTCGGACAGAGGCGGTGTCCTGCCCGCTGGCTACCCGGACGGCGCCGTCTGGAGCGCCTCGCGAGTCCTCAACGCTCAGCCACGACAGGGCAAGGAGAATGCGGCGGTTCTTTCGGAGCGCGGCGGTGTTGTCATCACTAGGTTTCTTCCCCTTCGGCAGTGGTGGCGGCTCGGCCAGTTCGTGACTCAATCCCCCGCGCAGCGTCAGCAGCCACTCCCCGAAGACCTTGGCCCCGTTGTTCACGGCCTCGTGCGTGGCCCACAGTGCATCGCGCCATGAATCATCCTGCGGGTCAGTGCCGCGCAGACGAAGGGTATACGCCCGTTGCGTTTGAACCGCTGATTGATCATCAGCGTTCGCGGTTTTCGGTTTCGTTGGTGTGGTTGTGAGCCGACTCATTGGCAACACTCCCCATGTCATTTGACCAAGGCGATGATCAGGGCCAGGATGGCGAATAATGCGATAACGAGTGAGAGCAGGACGACGGTCAACCCTCCGCCCGACAACTTGGCCTTCATCCCCAGTCCAGAGACCTCGATGCGGCCATCCTTCGGACGGGGTGGGGGTTCAGGCGTAGAGCGGCGACCTTTGCTCATCGTGCCTGTATTGGAGGCGGGCGGCGAGCCCTTGTCAAGTAGGGCATCCCGACATAAACTTCCAGTAGTCGCTACAGGCGACAAGAACTCGCTGGAGGTGTCGTCCCCTTCGATGGGATTTGCACAGCGGCGCGAGCATCAGGTTTCGCGCGACACATGTCGGGTCTAGGTGCCCACTAGATCACCACCATCCCGCTCTCCTGGTCCGGCAGGCTCTGGCCCAGGACGGTCGCCGCTTCACGGGCCGCCTCCTCGTTGCTGCCCAGGTCCACGATGAGAAGTTGATCCTCCTTGAGGTTGAGGATCTCGCGGGCGGCGTTCTCCAGCCGGACGCGGTCGATGGCCTTGAGAGTGCAGTAGAAGACGGAGTACTGCCACGGCTCGCCATACGCCTTCATCAGCTTGTGGATGCGGCGGAGGCGCTTATCGTTCCGCACGTCGTAGCAGACAAGGTAGCAGCGTCGCATGGTCTACCTCGTCGTCAGGAAGGCGAGCGTCGGCACTTCGCCGAGCAGCCATGCGGCCACGAGCCGGGCGTGGAGCATGAGCATTCGCCGGTAGGACAGGCGGTACTCGAAGACGGGGTGCCGGACCTCGGTGTCCATGCGGCGGCCATAGGCGGAGAAGAATCCCTTGCGGCCGGCGTCGGTCAGCGCGCAACCCGCGGCGGTGTCGAGGAAGTGCCCCTCGGTCAACTCACCACGGTTGAAGGCGGAGACGGCGATGGAGTCGGCGATCAAGGGGCGAAACGGCTCCATCAGGTCGAGCGCGAGCGCCGGCCGGCCGGGGCGCGTGGCATGGAGCGCTCCAAGCGTCGGCTCAAGACTGGCCAGGCGGGCGGCGGCGGTGCATTCATGCGTCAGCATCGAATAGGCGAAAGACAGGACGGCGTTGACGGGATCGGGCGGTGGGCGGCGTTTACGGCCGTTGCTGTCGAACCGAGCGGCGATCTCCTTGACGCCTTCCTTGAACATGCCGGCGAAGTGGCGGAAGTAGATGGCGGCGGCGTTGCCCTCGTGGCCGCGGAGTTCGTCCATCGTGGTCGCGTTCTCGGCGGCGCTGAGCGCTGATTGCATGTCGCGCGCCACACTCGATGGCAACGCGGCATGGTTCCGCATGAGCAGCGTGCGCTGGTTGGCGATCTTGGCAACGGTGACGGCTCGGGCGAGTTCGAGCGCTCTCTCGGGCCGGTCGAGCGTCCTGATCTGCGCCGCCCGCACCGCGGCGCTCGTCGGCCCCATCGGGTCCATCATGGCGACCAGCCGGCCGGCCGCAGTGAGGAACCCGACGGGAACCTCGTGATCGGCGAAGACGGCGAGCGCCTGCGTCGAGACCTGCACGCCCCCGAGCACAGCGAGCGATTCCACGTTCGCCAGCGGCAGGTCGCGGACGACGCCGCCATCCTTGTCGGTGATACGCACGGACTGGCCGCGCACGCCGACGCGGACGCCCTCCTTCTGAAGGACCACGTGGATGCCGTCGTCGCGCGGCGGCCAGAGCTTTCGCGGCGTGAGTTGCTCGTCGGCTGTCTCGCCGTTGACGGTGAGCGTCATGAGACGCTGGTGATTGATCTCGTCAGGCAGGCAGATCGGCTGGAGCGAGCAGCGCGGGCATTTCGGATCGTTCACCAGCGGCGGCGGCCGCTCTCCTGCCGCAGCGCGCTTCGCGGCCTCCAGTTCCGCGAGCGCCTCGCGTTTCAGTGCATCGTCAACCGGTATTCGGAGCTTCAACCGCTCGGCCGCATAGTAGAAATACGCTTCGGGGACGGTGTACCCGGCTTCTTCCAGCAGGATTGCCTGGAGCCCGATCTGTACGCGGTCGGTCGGCCACGGCTCCGGACCGGGCAGAAGTCGTCCCTGCTCCATCATCTCGTCAACGGGTTCGGCGACCTCCCCGCAGCGCTTGGGTCTGCCCTTGCGGTACTCGACGGGGATGGCGGTCGTGCCGTTGATCTCTGCCAGGTCGAGCTTGGCCGTGAGGCCCAGCCGGTCGCTGGTGAGCGCGAGACTGCGGACGGCACGCGGACGGTCCGTGTCAGAGTCTTCCAGTTTCTCGGTCTTCTTCCTGCCGCGGCCGCTCCTGCCGTTGCCTTCGAGTGTTGGCGGCGCCTCGCTTGGTCGATCTACCCGGGTATGGACGCCGGTGCCCTGCTCGGTGTCGGCGCTGGGCAGAAAGACGCCCTCTACTGTCATGTAGTAGAACAGGCGCGGGCAATAAGCGTGCTCGGCCACGCCACGGCATGGCCAGTGGGTGCCGTCCATATGGGGTTCATCGGTTCCATAGAGGACGGTCTTTCCGGTGTCCGCGGATGCGCGGGGTAGAAGACACAGAAATCCGCCCGGATTGGTGCGATTCTCGGACTCTGCGACGTGGACAACTGCTACTTGGCCGGATCGAGGAATGGTCGCGTTTACCGCTTTCCAGCGTTCCGATGCTGATCAGGATTCGTGTGGCCTGATCGTGAGTCGCAAGGCGCGGAGAAGGTGGTTCGCCTTCTCCGTACTCAGATCCTTCCTGCCTGCCGCGAAGTCATAGACATGACTGCGATGAACATGGCCCGCAACCATCGCAGCAAGCTGGTTGGGAGTGATGTTCTGACAGTGAAGCTCGGTGACAATGGCCTGCCGGATGTCGGTCTTCACTGCGTGTCTCTGTCGGGCCGGCCGGTGATAATGCCGCCTGATCTGATCCATGCGTCAACGGCGTCCATCGCCGGGTTGGCAAGGTCACAGAGAGCGGCCAGAGCGGCGGAATGGCCCTCATCCGTGTCCGGTACTTCGGCATCAAGCTGTTCGAGGAGGGCCTCGGTGCCGCCATACAGATTGGCATCGACGTAGTCGTGAAGCTCGGAAAAGCTGGAGACGGAGGCCGGCACGACGCCATTTTCCACATCGGCCAGAATTTCGGTCTTCATCCGTTCGGCAAGTTCGACGGAGGTCATCATACTTCCATTGTATCCACTGTCAGTGGACATGTCTACAGAAGGGGCCGAAGTTCATTGAGCCGGGCCTGGATGTCTGCCCACGACGGGAACGGACCGTAACAGAGCATCCGGCACTGCTGCTCGTACTCTCGCGCCAGCATGTCCGCCAACTCATCCACCGGGAAGATCGCATCGCTCCTGGCGAAGCTCATCTCATCGGGGTGAGAGTAGTCCCGGGCGAAATGCGTCCGGCTGATGGCGTCGTAGTCGGCCTTGATGGCCGCGTACTCGTCCGTCCGGAGCATCGCTTCAACCTCCTCCTGGCCCGCAAGCCGGTACAGGTCGTAGTAGTGCCGGGCGTACCCGCCGATCGGGCGGCCGTCGCGCTTGAACAGCTCGACCTTGGCGTGAATGGCGAACATCTTCTCGACGAACGTGCGCCGGAAGTGCAGCAGCCGCATGGTGAACGGCTGCTCGTCCTCGGCACCGAGCGTCTGGCCAGTCGCTTGCAGAAACTCGGCGAGGTATGAGCGGATCGGCATGTCCGCCGTGGGTTCACGACCGCTCGCCGTGCCCGACTCCAGCAGCACGCGGCTGGCGACTTCACCGGGTCCGCCGAAGCGCTGCTCGTAGGAAAACCGGTCGCTGCGCCCGAAGCCGCCGATAGTGTGGCTTTCCTCGCGGACGAACGTGAGTGCCGGGTGCTTCCCGATCGCGTCCCGCAGGTGTTTCAGGTGCCGGTCAATCCCCTGTTTGCCGAGGGGTGGCTTGAATGCGAGCGGGTCGAGGAACAGGTCGATGTCCTCTGAGAAGCGCTCGATCAGGTTCCACCCCTTGGAGAGACTGGTGCCTCCCTTGAAGATGACCTTGTCACCGATAGTCTCCGCGATGACGCGCAATGCCTCGGTGACGTAGTAGTCCTTTTCGATGATGGCCGGGCGCAGGCCGCGGTCCCGGAAGTGTTCTGCCGCGCGAAGGACCGCCTGGTCGAAGTCAGGATGCTCGAAGAGCCTCATCCACGTCGCTCCTTGGCCTGCCAGGCCTTGGCGTTCGGCAGCCCGGTGAACAGGCCGAAGTCGAACCGGGAGAGAGGATTGAGGGACTCGCGGAGCTTCGACACCGCCTTGGGATGGCTGCCCAATTGCTCACCGAGCGCACCGAGCATGGCGCGGACGCGCGGCGGCTCGGTGTCGGCAACCTCGGCGAGCCGTCGATACCTCCCCGCTTCGGCAAGCAGGCTGAGCGTTCGGCGGATCGTGTCCTCAGGCGAGAGTTCGCTCGTCCGGCCGCCATGTCGCAGGAAGTCCAGGAGCGCCGCTTCCGTCTCGGAGAGGCGCGACCACGCCTCGGGGCGGCGCGTGTGGACCACCGCATCCGGCCCGACCAGTTTCCGGGGGACGCTGGAAGCGCTGGTGGCCAGTTCTCGCCGGCTTGCGGACTGGGTGGTGAAGCCGAGCAGGTTGGCGGCGGCAATCCCGGACGGGAAGAACGACCTTTTACGGGTCGCCAGTCGGCGAATCGCCGCAGGGTTGGGTCGGCTGCGGCCGAAGGCCGTCTTCCGGCTCCGGTAATAGACCCCCTTGCTCAGCCGCTCGATCTCGCCTGCCCGGGCCAAGCGCGACAGGGCCTTGGCGACCGCCGGGAAGGGCAGGTCGCGGAAATCCTCCAGCCGCCAGAGCCGCTCCCCGCCGCGGTCAATCCGCCGGCGGATGGTCTCGGCGGCCCGGCGCGTATCAGGGTGTGGCTGGGCACGCTGCATGAGGGAATTATCGCCCGCGGACGGGATGATGTCAAGTTTTTTTGCTCGAAAACTTGACAATGGCCGTCAGGGAGAAGCCAGAATCAGGGCCGCTGCGTCAGTCGGAGCCGTCGCGGCAAGCCACGATTCGCAGACGGCGAGGTCGATCTCGTACTCCATGCCCCGGATGCCGGACGGCAGACCGTCCGGCTGGAAGGACTGCCGGGTGAGCCGGGGAAATCCCGCAGTCACGCGGTAGAGGCGCTCGGCGAGAATGCGGAGCGGCCGGGCCGGCGCCTGCTGGTCTGCCGGCGAATAGCCACGGGATGCCAGCCTGTCGTTGAACTCGCTGAGCGCCTGGAAATCCGCCTGAAGATCGGCGGTGAGCGAAGCAACCAGACTGTGGAGCGTGTTGCCGGCGAGCGCATCATCGCAGACCTGAAGGCTGAAGAGATACAGCTGACCCTGTTCCGGATCAGCAAGCTGCTCCAGGCTGGCGATGCGGTGAACGGGCGCTCCGGCAACCTGCGTGGCAGCGGTCTTCACCTCCACCGAGGCCGACGGCCACTGGAAATCATGACGCGCCGAATCGGTGGCCTGCCAGCGTTTTACGATCGTGGCGTTCACGGTACCAAGCCATCGGCGCAGAAACCACAGCTCGCCGAACAGGCCGAGCGCGTCCTCCCGACTCATCCCGCCGGCCTTGACCGTCCAGAACGCGCGCCAGCGGGCGAGCGCGCTGACAATTGAATCGCGCAGCGGCCCTGCGGACTGGCGAAGCGAACGGATAAGATCCTGGGCGATGGCGGAGAATGTCGCGTGCTGCGCTGAGTCCGTGCAGATCAGGTCCACGTAGAGCGACTCGGGGTTGGAGCCGACCTGGAATCGCGCCGTCGTCACCTCCAGGCTGCGGGTTTCCCGCTGACTGAAAGGCGCGATGTCGTCCGGCACCTGTACGAGAAGATGACGGCGATGACGGCTGTCCACCGCAAGGTACACCGGACGGTCAGCCGGAAGGCCGACGGCGCGCCGCCCACTGATTCCGTCGGGAGTTCCGGGCGGCTGGAGGGCAACCCACGAGGATTCGAGTTCGTCCAGCGTCACTGCTCGTCTCCCTCCGGGGTGCCGACGGAACCGACCACATACTCAATGGTCGCGGCGCTGTCGCTGACCGGGAACACCAGAGCAAGACCGACGACGGTTACTCCATCGCGATCAGGATCATCGAACAGCGGAAGCCGGCTCTGCGCGCCTGTCCGCGGGCGGGAGTGCGGGCTGATCGGGTACAGCAGAAGCAGACCCTGCCGGGAACTTCGCTGGCGGCGCAGCGCCCTCGGGAAACTGCCCGCCTCCTCGATACCGGCGCGCGCGGCGGCAAGCTGCTCAGGGGTCAGCCCGATTTCCTCGTCGCCGGTTCCGGGAGCGGCGCCCGCTGTCGCCGGGTTGACGAGCGTGCCGATGTCGTAGGGCTTGTTACGCAGACGTGTGCGGCTGATGCGATTGGCGGGCGTACCGCGCACGGCGAGCGCCGGCTCGGTGCCCAGCACGGCATCCGGTGCGGCAAGCCCCGGCATGGCGATGATCCACTCGACCAGCTCATCCTGCCGGGCCTGCGCCTGAAGGTACTGGCGTATCGCGTCAATCTCGTGCGAACCGCGGGGGTCGAAGCGGTATCGTGAGAGGAACGCATCAACCGTCTGCCACGCCACGTCACCCCACACGGGGCGCGTCCCCGTGGAATCAGGATGATTGGGATCGCCGACATCGGCGAGCAACTGCCGGGCAGCGTCGAGGTTGGATTCGAGCCACGCGCGATTATCCAGTCTGAACGCCGTCGTCTGAAGCATGTACCCCGAGTAGTTCTGGGATACGGTTCGCGCGCTGCCCATCTTGTTCTGCGCCGTGATCATCATCGCGGGATGGCTGCGGATGCGTGGCCCGAAATCGAGCGGCGTGAGGTTCTCGCGTTCGTAGCGCGCAATCTCGCGCCGCAGCTCTTCTTCTGCCAGTGCGAGGTCACGGAACCAGCCTGAGAGTTCTCCGCTGGTCCAGATTCGCGTGAGGTCCACATACGGCTCACGGTAGCCGAACCAGCGTCCCATCTGCATGAGCGTGTCGAAGTACTCGGTTCGGCGGACATAGAAGCTCACCAGCAGCCCTTCGAGGGTCAGCCCGCGGGACAGGCGGTTACCCCCGACCACCACGGCTTTGAGGTTGGGATCGGCCTCATAGTCGAGAATGTCGGTAGAGTCGGAGTTGAGGACGAGGACGGGTACCGGATCGCGGAAGAACCGGTCCACCTGTTCCTCGATGGCGTCAAAGGACACATCACGATTGATGTCCACGGCTGCGATGACCGGCCGGAAGTCGGTATCCCACCGCTCCACGAGTTCCGGCCGGATGTTCTGCCGGTCGTAGCGCCAGAGCTGACGGATTTCCGAGACGAACTCCCGGAGGCGTCCGCCGAGCAGATTCTGGACCGGTTTGCGGTGATGCGTGTGAATCAGCATCGTCGCCGGGACATCGTTTCCGGTGCGGTGAATACGCGCCGCCGTCGCCAGCACGAAATCGAGGAGCGCCGTGCGCATGGATGGGTGTATGACCGGGTCGTATGTGGCCACGTCCTGTCCGCGCGGCGTCAGAAGGTCCGCCTCGTGATCGGGGATCAGGTCGATGATGTCGAGCCCGGCCTGTCCCTCGTGCTCACCGGGCAGCGCCTCGCGACCGAACAGCCGTTCCGCTCCCGTGTAGTTGTTCGGGCGCGGAAGCGCGACGATGAAGTCGCGCGGATACAGGTCCTGGAAGACCTCGCGGTCAATGGCCAGGTGATTGATGAGGACGTTGGCGAATGGTGTCGCGGTGTACGCGATGTATGACACACGTGAGAAGGACCGGACCAGCGTGCGGACGAGTCCGTTGATCACGGATGGATTGAGTTCGTCTTCCATCTGCTGGGGATCGTCAAGGTCATCCGGCGCAAGGTCCGAGTCCTCCTGGACCGGTGCCCGGTTCCCGCCGGTATTGATGGAGGCCTGGTCGGCCTCATCGTCAATGATGAGCACCGGCAGGCTGGCAGGCGCCCGGTTCTCGATCCAGCGCGTAAGGCGCCGGAGCACTGAGGCGTTCTTCTTGCAGACCACCAGCACATGTTCATTGCCCTGCAGCACGTTGGCGTCAATGGTGCCGGCGCGGAAGTCCCCGTGCAGCGTCGGAGTCGTCAGGCCGATCCAGCGCCGTCCCGGCTCGGGCTCAGGAACGCCGGAGGGATCAAGGCCGAGAGCGCGGTTGATGCGGATCTGCGTCTGGAGACGCAGGGAGTTGTGAATGCCGGACAGAATGATCACGAGCTTGTATCCGGCATCCGCCGCTTTCGCGGCAAGCGCGCAGAAGTTGGCCGTCTTGCCGCTCTGCACATAGCCCATCACCAGGCCCCGGACATCGAACTGTGCCGGCCCGGTCGGTCGCGGATCCTCCAGGTGCGACAGAATGCGGTCAGTCGCGTCGTCGAGGGAGCCGACATCCGCCTGATTCCAGCCGAGGTGGTCGATCAGATACTCCCGCTGCCGGAGCCAGTAGTACCCGGTCGAAGGATCCCACTGCTGGAACCACGGACGCGGTCCACCAGTCCCGGAGAGCACGTTCGCCCGCCGGATCGGCAGCGCCGTCTCCTCCTCGTAACGGACGCGGACCGTCTCGCGGTGTTCAGCCGGCACGCGCGCCATGTCGAGCGCTTCCGCAAGCGGAACCTGGAGCGTGTCGATAAGGCTGCGCACAGCCCGGAGATATCGTTCAACCATGTTCACCATCCGATTTCTGTTGCCGTTTCCGGGTTCTGCGACCTGAGCGCTTTCCTGATCCGCTTCAGTGCCGTGCCTTCGCCGGCACTGGTGGCGGCTTTCTCAATCGCGAGGCCAACATGCGCAAGTGGTGGAGACGCAGCGGATCGGCTGCTGCCGGACGACGCGGAAGCAGGAGACAGGTGGCCGTCGCCCGACTGGCTGGTGCCGGCGCTCCGTGCAGGGACTGTGGCCTGCGGAGTTGGACTGTGGTGCGGCCCTGCACGCGCAACCGGTGCATTTGCGGCAGGTGGCGAGTAGACCTTCCGAGCCTGCTTCACCACCTGCTCGACGAGCGGCTGAAGCTGGCTTCTGAGATCAGCCGGCAGATTCACTCTCGCCTTGGCGACGTTGAGGTCGAACGCGGAATCGAGGTCGGGCCAGAAGTCGAGGGCGACGCGGGCCAGCTTGGTATGCTCATCGGAGGTTCGCATGTAGGACCAGCCGCCGCTCTGAATCAGTCGATCGGCGCGGTAGATGTAGAACCCCTGCTGATAGTTCCACTTGGCGGGGCCGGCGTACCGGTTGAATGCCTTGAGTGACGAAAACCGGTTCTGCGGCGGCAGAATGTACGGCGCGCAGGCGACCAGACCCGGACCGTCGTCGCCGTGAATCTCCATCTGCTTTGCGGCAAGCTGGATCGTGGCCTTCTCCTCACGGGCGAACGGGTCCCACGCTTCCACGGGCGTGCCGTTGATCGCAATCCGCAGCTTCTTGCGCCGACGCGCCTCGCCTGACAGAAACCGGTGAAACACCATGCCCAGGTGCTGATCCAGCTCATCGGCGAGACGGAGGAACCCGTTGCGTGCGCGGTCGCCCCAGGGAACCTTGTACCCCAGGACGCGGTCCAGCAGTTCCCACAGGACCACTGTGCCGGTCGTGTCCTGAAGCGGTTCGGTCAGCACGTCCGGGCGTTCCCCGGCAGGCACGTCGATGATCTCCCACCTGTTGCTCTTCTCCACATGTGCAAGGTCCCACTGCCTGGCCTCGACGCGTCTGGCGGTACGGTCGGTCCGGCTGGCGACGGTCAGCCGGGAACACTGGGAAAGCGACGCGGTCTTGAGGCCCAGACCAAACTTGCCGAGTTCATCGGCTTCGTACTCCCGCTCTGTTCCGAATCGCATGGCCTCGGTAATGGCCGTTCCGTTCATACCGGCGCCGTTGTCGGCGATACGGAGGAACGACTCCCTGCCGTCGAACCGCATGTCGATGGCGATAGACGATGCGCCGGCGGCGATGCTGTTGTCGATCAGGTCGGCGACGGCGTGCTTGAAGTCGTACCCGACATCCCGGAGTGAGCGGATCAGCCGCCGGGCGGACGGGATGACTTCAACTGTGGACCTGGATCGGGCCATGTGTCCTCTCACCGTTTCTGAACTGTCATGCGGGCAGCCCGGCGCAGCTCGCGGTCAAGCCGCCGTGACAGTTTCCGCGTATCACGCAGCTCACATTCCCAGGCGACCAGCACCTGCCATCCCAGAGCACGCAATTCGGCTGTAGCGCGACGGTCCCTGGCAACATTGTCCGCGAACTTCTGTGACCAGAACTCTGTCCGGCTCCTGGGTGCATAGGCGTAGGGGCATCCGCTGTGCCGGTGCCAGAAGCAGCCATGAACAAAGACGACCGTCCGGTACTTCGGCAACACCACGTCCGGGCGGCCGGGAAGGCGTGCATGAAGGCGGAAACGGTAGCCGAGCCGGTGCAGAATCGACCGTACGGCACGCTCAGGGCTGGTGTCCCTGCCGCGAATGCGGGACATGTTCCAGCTTCGTCTTTCCTTCGTAAGCCGGTCCATCAGCCGCTGCCCCCCGCCTGTGAGAGCACGTCAAACACGATGGCGCCGATCTGCCTGGCCAGCAGCGGCGGGACCGCGTTGCCGACCTGGATGTACTGGCTGGTCTTCGGCCCGCAGAAAAAGTAGTTGTCGGGAAACGTCTGAAGCCGCGCCGCTTCGCGCACCGTCAGACTGCGGCACTGCTTCGGGTCAGGATGGATGTAGTAATGCCCGTCCTTGCTGATGTGCGACACGATCGTCGTGCTCGGCCGGTCATAGAGTTGCACGCGGAAGCGGTCGGAGAAATTCCCGCCCTCGTCCAGCGCGGAATCGACGCTGAAGTGATCGGGAAGAAGATCGGTCGGAAAGTGAGCAAGAGACGGTGAGCGCCTGCGCAGCCTGGCGTAGCACGCCGCGTAGACATACCGGTACAGGTCAGACTCCATGTGGGCGCGGCTGCGGTGATTGCACACACCCTCCAGGCGGCTGTCACAGTACCAGCGCTTCGCGTGAGAAACGGTAACTTCGGCGCGCACGAACTCATCGCCGCGGTCGTTCTCCGGCGGTTCGATGTCGGCGAGAACCTTGCGGATGCTCGTGCTGAGGCCGTTGCCGTCCACCTTGCGTGTCCCGGCGTTCGCCCAGCGGCTGCTGACCTGCGAGCGCAGACACTCACGCCACGCCTCGGCCGTATCGGTGAGGCGTGACAGGCCGCTGCGCAGCGGGGGCAGGGTCAGTACGGCTGATGCGGGAACCTCGGGTTTCGGCTTCAGGATGTCGGGCGTGACCCGGAGATCATCCCTCACCCCGAGCAGGATGACGCGGTGGCGGGCCTGCGGGATGCCGTATTTTTCCGCTTGGATGACGGCCCCCTGAAGATGACCGTTCTCGAACTGCCGTCGCTCCACGAGTGAGTAGATGTGGTATCCGCCGGACCGGACGCGCCGGGTCTTCCGGCCCTCCCTTGCAATCGCCGTCGCGGGGCCGCGCAGGTCATCGAGAATCCGGTGGAAGATGCGCTCGCTCTCAAGGGTCGCTGAGAGCAGCCCCTTCACGTTTTCCATGACGAACACGGCAGGGCGATGCTCGGCGAGGATCTGAAGGTACTCGACATACAGGCGCTGGCGCACGTCCTTCTTCGGGTCGTACTCCGGATTGCCCTGATTGCGCGAACGTCCGGCCACAGAGTACGCCTGGCACGGGGGGCCTCCAATCAGAACCCAGCTTTCGTCCGCACCAACAGCCTTGTCGATGCGCCTGCGTACATCTTCGGCCGGAACGCCTTCCGGTCCGAGCGTAGCGTGCCAGCACTCCGCTTGGGCGAGTGCCGCCTCCGCCGGATGCGCCGCGTACAGAACCTCGCGAGTAATCTCGCCGCGCACATGCCTGTAGTAGGCGGCGGGTGCATGGCCAGGAAACTGACGGTAGAAGGCCCGGAGTTGCAGCGTCTCGTGCGCGTACCGGTCCATCTCGACGGAGAGGACGATATCGAAGGCGGGACGTTTCCTGCCGTTCCTGACGGCGGCGAACCCTTCGCTCAGGCCGCCCGGTCCCGCGAAGATGTCCACCACCTTGATCATCGCCGGCGCCCTCGCGAACGACGGGGAGTGGATGCGCCGTGGCTTCCGTCACGCCGGTGACTTCGAGATGACGTTTCCTCAATGAGAAGATACCGCCATCCGTCTTCGCCTCTCTCCGCACGGATGTCATACCCGCGTTGCCGAAGCGCGGTCACGTCGCGCGAGACGGTCGGGATTGACACGCCGAGTTCTTCGGCCATGCGTGGCGTCGAATACCTGCCCTTGCGGATCATGCCGAGTACGGCCTCCAATCGGCGTTCAATGTCGAGGGATCGTTGGTAGAGCATCCGCGCGGCCTCCTGACCGCCGCTACCTGTCTATCGGAGCATGATAGACATGTCAACGGCCGGGCGAAAACGGCTGGGACGCGGAATCGTGCTGCGGTTGCGTGGACCGAACAAGCTCCCGGTATTGCTTCGGGCTTCGCCGTGGCTCGTTCCCGGCGACGGCCGTCAGGCAGGGCGTGCCGGAGAAGGCGAAGGCATCCGGTTCGTGCGATGGCGCGCTGTCCTCGGATTGGGGCGCGGCATGGCGACGGATGCGGGTGGTGACCGGTTCCTCGGCGTCGAGTCGGCGGGTGGCGGTGCGCTCGGCCGGTGCATCGAGGGTGTGCGCCGCCTTCAGCGCCTTGATCCGTTCGGCCAGTTCAGCGGCGGTCGCTGCGGGAGCACCGGCGGCCGGTTCAGGCGTCATGCCGGCGAGGCTGGCCTTGAGCCGGTCGCGCAGGGCGGTCAGTTCGTCCTGGTAGGACTCGTGGACGAACGGCCTGCCGATGCGGACCTGGTAGTCGCGCAGTTGCGACTCGGCGACGGAAAGATTCTGGCGGAGCCGGGATATGTCGCCGTCGTAGCCGGCGCAGAGCCGGTCGAGGGCGTTGAGCACGGCGCGCGGGCCGTGGCTGCCGCGGGTCAGCCGGTCCGTGCGGGTCGCGGCCCCTTCGAGGTAGACCTCGGGCGGGAAGTGCGGGCAGAGCACGAGGCCGAAGCCCAGGCCCCGGTACATGCCGAGCGGGATGCGCTGCTCCTCGCGGACGGCCTGCGGCAGCGCTTCCAGGCGCTTGCCGAGCACGGCCATTGCATCCTCGCGCAGGTAGGCGCGCTCGCCGATGATGATGTCGTCGTCGGCGTGGGCGGCGACAGTCGCCTGGTCCGCTTCGAGACCCCCTATCCGCTCGGAGAATCTGGCGATCCTGCCCGGCAGGTCGCGCACGTTGCGCCGTGCGACGTATTGTTCGTCGAGGTGGTTCTTGCGCAACAGCGCCAGCCGCTGCAATTCGGCGTCGGCCTCGGCGAGCGTCAGCACGGCCGGGTTGCCGGAGGCGATGGCCTTCACCTCGGCGTAGGAGAGTTCCTGGCCGCCCACGTCCTCGGCGCGGCGGGCGGCGTTGTGGCCGGTGATGACCTGGCCGATGAACCGGGCCTTGGTTTCGAGGGCCTGCCACATATAGGCATCGAACGAGCCCTCGGTGACGTAGCGGTAGACCGCCACTTCCTCGTTCGTGTTGCCCTGGCGCAGGATGCGGCCCTCGCGCTGCTCGACCTCGGCCGGCTTCCACGGCGCGTCGAGGTGATGCAGGGCGACGAGGCGCTGCTGGACGTTGGTGCCGGTGCCCATCTTCTGCGTGCTGCCGATCAGCACGCGCACCGTGCCGTTCCTCACCTTCTCGAAAAGGGCCTGCTTCTTGGCGTCGGAGTCGGCGTCGCCGATGGCGGCGATCTGCGAACGCGGGATGCCGGCCGCGACGAGCTTCTCCGTCACGTCGTCGTAGACCGAGTAGCCCCACGACGTCGGGTTCACGCCCATGTCACAGAAGACCATCTGCGTGCCGCGCGTCGGCGCGGCGCGCCGCCAGATGTCGGCGACGTTCTCGACCAGGCGGTTGACCTTGGAGCCGGGAAAGTCGGTGGCAGACGGCGAGAGCAGCCGGGCGTCGGTGGCGAGCTTGCGGCCGTCGGTGGTGATGGCCAGCGCATTGTCCTCGCGCGGGTCCACTTTCTCGCTCCGCAGCCGCTCGTAGCGCGCGACGAGCTGGTCCTGCAGGGCGTGCTGCTCGGCGGACATCGGGCAGGCCACGACGATCGCCTTGCCGGTCTCCAGCTTCGGCGTCGGGAGGTTCAGCATCCCGGCCGTCTGCACGTCGGCGAACGCCCGGAACATCTGCTGGAGTTCCGGCAGGTTGGTGAACTTCGCGAACCGGCTGCGCGGGCGCAGCGACGCCCCGTCCGGCGAAATCTCCATCGTGTCGATCACCTCGCCGAAGGTCGCCGCCCAGGCGTCGAAATGCTCGAGGCCCCTGCTCTTCAGTCCCGCCGGGTCGAGGAAGCGCTGCATCGTGTACATCTCGACCATCGTGTTCGAGACCGGCGTGCCGGTGGCGAACGTCACGCCGTGGCCGGGATGCCGCTCGCCCAGGTAGCTCGCCTTCATGTACACGTCGAAGGCACGCTCGCTGCCGCCGGTCTGGATGCCGGCGACGCGCTCCATCTTGGTCGGCGTCTCCAGGTTCTTGAAGTAGTGGGCCTCGTCGATGAAGACGTGATCGACGCCGAGCTCGTCGAACACGAGGCCGTCGTCCTTCTTCTCACGAGCCAGGAGATCTTTCAATCGCTCGACGCGGGCCGCCTTCTGCTTCTCGATCTGCTTGATGATGTTGCGGTTCGACCCCTTGGCGCCGGCGTGCTCGATCAGCAACCGGTCGTACTCGGCGATCTGTTCGGTGAGGAACTTCTCCTGGTATTCCCGTGACATGCCGATGCGCTCGAACGACGAGTGCGTGACCAGGATGCCGTCCCAGTCGCCGCTGGCGATTTTGGCGGTCAGCAGCTTGCGCCGGTCGCGGCGCAGGTCGTCCTTGGTAGCCACGAGCAGTTTCGCGTTGGGATAGAGCTGCATGAACTCGCGGGCGAACTGCTCCAGCAGGTGGTTGGGCACGACGTACATGGGCTTCCTGATGAGGCCGGCCTGCCTCATCTTCATGCCGGTGGCGGCCATCGTGAAGGTCTTGCCGGCACCGACGGCGTGCGCCAGCAGGGTGTTGCCGGCGCTCATGCCGCGCCACACCGCGTCGCACTGGTGCGGGCGGAGCCGGATGGTCCGGTTCATGCCGGGGAAGTCGAGATGCGAGCCGTCGAACAGTCGCGGCCGCAGGTTGTTGTAGGTGTCGTTGTAGAGGCGCACCAGCCGCTCGGTGCGCCCGGGATCGGCGAAGACCCAGGCGCGGAAGCGCTCCTTGATGAGCTTCTGTTTCTCGCGGGCGGCCATCGTCTCGTCCCGGTTGACGACGCGCTCCTCGCGGTCGCCGTGGTCGATCACGTCGTAGATTGTCGGCGACTTCATGTTGAGCGCCAGTTCCAGCAGCCATGTGCCGTTGGCGCGCGCGGTGCCGTAGTCGGAGGTGGCGGCGACGGATTGCCTGGCGGCATAGCCGGCCTCCAAGCTCCATACGGCGTCCTTGGCAAGGTGCGCCACGGGCACGGCATCGGGCGGAACGTGGAACAACTCGGCGGCGAAAGCCTGGATGTCGCTCGCGGGAATCCACGGCGCGCCGAGATTGGCGTCGATGTCGCCGGGCAGCACGTCCTCGGGCTGCACGCGGCGCAGGGCCTCGGCATTGCGGGCGTATCTGGCTCCGCCCCTCTCGGCGACGGCGAGTTTGTGCCGGACATTGCCCGAGAGGTACTCGTCGGCCGTCTGCCACTGCTTCGACTCCGGGTCGTGGTAGACCAGGTCGCCCAGTTCGGCGATGACCTGCCGCTCGGGCTTGCCGTAGAGCCCGGCGATGAACGGCAGGTCCACCCTGCCCCGCTGGTTGAGCGAGACGAGCAGACCTTCCTCGGCGCTCCGGACCTGGGTCACGGGCGGCGTGCGGCCGACCACGTCGCGGCTCATGATCGCGGCCTTGGCCGCCTTGCCCGTGACCTCGTCGTACTCCTCCAGCGACATCACCAGCATGGCGTCGGGATCCTCGATGAACTTCACCAGGTTGGGCCGGAGGCGTGTGACAACCGCGCGTCGCTGCGCGAGGACAAGCTGCTCGCGCGCGTGCAGGAGGCGATGAGCGCCGTGTTCGACGATATGGACGGCGTGCTGGACGAGGTCGCGGCGATGGCGGGCGAGGCGCTGGAAGCCAACCGTAGTGAAACGGCACGACTCAAGGGTGAGATTACGGAAACGGACCGCTTCATCGGCAACCTGACGCGCCTGCTCGCCGACCCGGACATCGAGGCCGGCGCCAAGAAGGCGATTGCCCGGCAACTCGCCGAGCACGAGGGCAAGCGGGAGGAACTCCGTCAGGCGCTGGAGGCGGTGGCGGTGCAGGCCGCCCTCGACATGGATGACCTGATGGCCGACTGCCGGCAAGCGTTCCTGGAGGCCAAGGCGAACTTCGCCGGGCTGATGACACCGGCCCAGGTCAACCGGTTCATCGCCGAGGTCGTGGGGCCGATGACCGTCCTGCCGGACGGCCGCGTGGTCCAAAAAGAAAACGCCGCCACAACCGAAGAAGTTGTGGCGGCCGGAATAGCGGGGGTGGGATTTGAACCCACGACCTCCGGGTTATGAGCCCGACGAGCTACCAGGCTGCTCTACCCCGCAATCTGGCGAACCGTATGGCTCGTCGTGCCGAGGGTCAACTCGCGGCGGAATCCCCGGAAAGCAGTGGAGGGCGGGATGCACCCGTCCGACGCGGAGCGTGCCTGATTGAACGCAACCGCTCGGGAGCAACCGCGGCGTGATGACGTGCGGCCCGCGTTTCAGCCGTATGATCGCCCCGATGTCGCCGAACCCCGGACCACAGGCCGCTGCCGCACGCACCAACGTCCTCCTTGTCGGCGGCGGCGGCCGCGAGCACGCGCTGGCGGCCGCGCTGGCACGCTCGCAGGGCATGGGCGATCTGTGGCTTGCCACGCCGGGCAACGCGGGGCTGGCGTCGCTCGGGCGGGCGATCGATTTCGTCCCCAGCAAACGCGAGATCTACCGCCTCGTCCAGTTCTGCGACCACAGGCGGATCGGTCTCGTCGTGATCGGCCCGGAGGATCCGCTCGCCGAGGGGTGGACGGACGGCCTGCGTGCCCCCCACCGCCGTGTGTTCGGCCCCGGCGCGGACGGGGCACGCCTCGAAGCCGACAAGGCGTGGGCGAAGCAGGTGATGCGCGGCGCGGCCATCCCCACCGCCGAGGGGCGAGCGTTCAGCGACCCGGAGGCCGCGATCGCGTTCCTTGAGTCGCGCGATGAGCCGCAGGTCATCAAGGCCGCGGGACTGGCGAAGGGCAAGGGCGTCGTCGTGCCCGAGACGCTCGACGAGGCCCGCGCGGCGATCGACCGGATCATGCGTCAGCGCATCTTCGGTGATGCCGGCCGCACCGTCGTCATTGAGGAACGGCTCAAGGGGCGCGAGGTCTCGGTGCTCGCGCTCGTGGATGGGCGGAGCATCCACGTCCTGCCGCCCTGCCAGGACCACAAGCGGCTGCGCGACGGCGATGCAGGCCCGAACACCGGCGGGATGGGCGCGTTCTGCCCGGCCGAGGGCATCGACGACGAACTCATGGCCCGGGTCGAGCGGCAGATCCTCGTGCCGACGCTCGATGCATTGCGTCGTGAGGGGATCGACTTCTGCGGCGTGCTGTACGCCGGCCTGATGCTGACGCCGGGCGGTCCCAAGGTGCTTGAGTTCAACACGCGGTTCGGCGACCCCGAGTGCCAGCCGCTCATGTCGCGGTTCCGGGGCGACCTGCTGCGAACGCTGATCGCCGCGTGCGACCGGCGACTGGATGAGGTGGACCTGGAGTGGGATCCTCGCCCGGCGGTGTGCGTCGTGCTGGCGAGCGAGGGCTATCCGGAGTCGCCTCGCACGGGCGTGCCGATCGAGGGGCTGGACGAGGCGAGCGAGGTCGAGGGCGTAACCGTCTATCACGCGGGCACGAAGGTGGACGAGCGCGGGCGCGTCGTCACCGCCGGGGGGCGCGTGCTCGGCGTGACCGCGCTCGACGAGACGATGGCGGCAGCACGAGAGCGTGCATACGCCGCGTGCGAGCGAATCCGCTTCGACGGCATGGTCTACCGACGCGACATCGCGCTGCGCGCGACGCCCGTCGAGCGCCACGCATCGCGTGCGTAACGCCGCGAGCCTCATTCGAGCCGGTGATGCGCCAGCCAGGCGATCGCGTCGCGCGATCGGGCGGCCCGGTAGTACCGCGTGATCGAGTCCTGGAGGATGACGGCTGCCGCTGCTTGCTTGCCGTCGGCGGATTCGAGTGGAGCGACCCCGATCCTGAACGATCCCAGGTCCGAGCCGTCGAGCGCTCTCAACGAGATCGACGCGAGCACCTCCAGGCCCATGATCGGGTATCCTTGACGCCGAAGCACGACGTCGGCCGGCACGTCCGCGAGCAGCGCGAGCACCGCCTCGATCCCGTCAATGTGCTCGCTTGGCAACGGCGCGGGGCGCTCGCCGTCCAGCCGTGTCCAGCCGTCGAGCGTTCGTTCGAACACGAGCGTACCCATCTGAAACCTCCCGACGTCGGCCGCGGGAACCGTGATCGCGCGTCGAGCGATGAAGGCGTCGGGGTCGAGCGGCAGGGCACCCAGCGCCTCGGCCACAACCTCCACCGTCACCGGCCCGGCCAGCGTTTCCGTCGCGCGTGAGTGCGGTGTGAGCAGCAACGATTCAGCCCGCGCCAGGTATCGAACGCCTCCCGCGTCCGCAGGCCCCAGCACCGTCAGACGACGGACCAGTACGCGCCTGTCCCGCTCGTCGTCGGTCGGCGATGGGATGTCCGATTCGAGCTCGATCACGAGCGAAGGCGTGTCCATGGTCTGCTCGGGCTGATCGTCTCGAAACCGCACCACCGTGAGCGATTCGATAGCCCGGAGCAGTTCCTGCACGATCCGCGGTTCCGCAGGCGCGAAGATGGGATCTCTCATTCCCCACCGCCCTCGGACCGTTGCCAGTCGGAGCGAGCCCGATCCCGTGACGGCCGACACGCGCGAGGCCGTCCCGTCGAATCCGGGAAGGGCGCGCGTA
Organism: Phycisphaerales bacterium; assembly: GCA_039794165.1. GTDB lineage: Bacteria > Planctomycetota > Phycisphaerae > Phycisphaerales > UBA1924 > CAADGN01. Next base: position 197,339 of record JBDIVY010000001.1, on the reverse strand, counting down.
TCGCGCCACTGCATCACCGACGCGGGGGCGAACATCGCGTGCAGATTGTCGTCTGTGAGCGCTCCAAATGGCCTTCCCGAAGGCCCGACGACGACGACTCGTCCGCGTCCCGCGAGCGACTGTGCCGCGAGGCGCAGCCGCCACTCGGAGCCATCTCCACTCACGATCGTCACGACCGAACCGACCTCGGCGTCGGGGAGCGGATCGCTTGCCTCGCCAGAGAGCGCGGAGAGGACTCGGAGTGCGGCGCGAACGCGCGCTTCCGCCGCGGGCCAGCGCGAGTCCACACCATCGGACCCGCCGACCACGATCATCCACTCTCGGCGATGTCCCTCCTGCCGGACGCTGATCGGGGGCTGACCCGGTGCGTCGAGGCGGATCGACTCGACCTGCGACGGCACGAGACTGAGCAGGGTCACTGGCCCGCCCGGCCCGGGACGAGACCGCAACACGAGAACCGCCGCCCCGATCAGGGCGAGGCTGAGCAGCACGATCACCGGCCTCATCCGTCGCACGCCGCAACTCTACCGCACAATGGCGTCGGTCGCGATAGAGTGTTGACGATGACTGGCAAGCCCGGCGAAGGACGATCGGCCCGCGGGACGACCTGGCGAGTGGCCGATCTCCCGCTCATCGGCATCACGACCGATCTGTGCGATTCTCCCGGCGGCGAGCGGGCCTTTGCGTACACACGCTACGCCCGGGCGGTCGCCAAGGCGGGCGGCGTGCCGGTGCTGCTTCCCCCCGTCCGTGCCGCGGCGTCCGAGCACGCGCGCCGGCTCTCCGCGTTCGTCTTCACGGGCGGCGACGACCCTCGCCTTGAGCCGTTCGGCGGGACGACGCACCCGCTCGCGACGCCCGTCCACGCCGACAGGCAGGAGTACGAAACGGCCCTGCTCGACGCCCTCGCCCAACGCCACCGCGACAAGCCCGTGCTCGGGGTCTGCCTCGGCATGCAGCTGATGGCCCTCCATTCCGGGGGGACGCTCGATCAACGCATGGATGAAACTTCGCCCACGATCGCCGAGGCGCACTGGGACCGAACTCATGGCATCGTTTCGGTGGAGAGTTCGCCGCTCCTTGCCCTCGGTTCAGGACCGCATCAAGTCTTCAGTCGTCATCGGCAGGCTGTCTCCGATTCGGGGGGGCTGCGCGTGCTGGCGCGATGCCCGGATGGGGTGATCGAGGCCGTGTGGGATTCCGGCCGTGCCTTCTACCTCGGCGTGCAGTGGCACCCGGAACGGACAGAGCACGAAGCCACGGGCGTCAGCGTCTTCCGCCAGTTCGTGGCGGCGTGCAACACGGCTTGACCCCCCCCCTCAACATGGGGCCCGAGGCTCCACGGCGACGATCGTCCGCTGCGCACCGCGTGCGCCGGATGAGGAGCCTGCATGGTTCCTGCGCTCGGCTTGCGCATCGATGCACCACGGGCACTGAACTTCCGAGGCCCGCCCGCCGATCGTGCCTCATCGGGGTGGCGGCGCCGCCTCGCGGAGGCAGGACCATGGCGAGAACAAGGGTGCTGCTGGCCCTCGGAGACCCGACCCGGCGCGGCCTGCTCCACGCGAAACTGGAGGATGGGCGACCCTTCGTTGACACGTTGTGCGTCGGCGACGGCGAGAACCTCCTCAAGGCCGCGCGCGAGAAGCACGCCGACTGTGCGATTCTGGACGCCGACCTTGTCGCGCGTCCCGCGACGGCCGCGCTCGAGGCGATCGGCCGATCCCTTGCGCCCTGCCCGCTCGTCGTCGTCTCAGCCAGCACCGAGCAGCAGGTCGCCGTCGAGTGCTTGCGGGCGGGCACGGCCGACTTCATCCATCTCTCCGACGCGCTGCTCGGGGACACGCTCTGGAGACGGGTCGAGAACGCGATCGCCGAGGCTCGACGCCGGCACGAGGAACGGCGAACACAGGCGCGACGGCTCGCCCGCGTGCGACGGCTCGCGGAAACGGACCATCTCACCGGCCTCTTCAACCGTCGGCACCTCGACCTGCTCATGTCGGGCAGCCGCTCAAGGCACGACCGCCGTCGATGGATGAGCGCTGTGATGATCGACGCCGACCATTTCAAGCGCGTCAACGATTCGCTGGGTCACGCCGCGGGTGATGAGGTGATCCGCGCGATCGCGGCCACGATCGCGCACGCGGCCGGTCCCGGCGCAACGGCGGTGCGCTGGGGCGGCGAGGAGTTCGTCCTGCTCCGCAACGTCGGACGCGAGAGCGAGGCATGGCGATGCGCCGAACTCCTCCGACGCCGGGTCGCCGCGCAGCGCATCCAGACGCGTGCAGGCCCGCTGCGGACCACGGTGAGCGTGGGCCTCGCCGTCGCGCCGACGAACGGCCTGTGCGAGGAGATCATCTTCCGCGCCGACCACGCCCTTTGCATGGCCAAGGACCGGGGACGAAACCGGGTCTGCACGTGGGGGATGGCGCTCGCCGAACGGGCGGCGGACGATCTCGAGCTCACGCGCGGCCTGGGCGCGGAGCAGCGCCGCACCGAACTGATCCGACGCCTCGCGCCCTCCATGGGAACGACGCAGCACGAACACGTCGCGACGCACTGCGAGCGAGCCGCCTCGCTCGCCACCGAGATCGCGCATCGCCTTGACCTGCCCAGCGGCGAGTCGGAGCGAGTCCGTCTGTCCACGCTCTTCCACGACGTCGGCAAGTGCGCCGCGCCGGACGACCTGCTCGCACGCCCCGCAGCCCTCGACAACCTGGAGCGCTCCATCATGGCCGCCGTCGGTGAGGAGAGCGCCCGGCTCGCCGAGCGCCTCGGCGCGGGAACGGCCGGCTCGATGTACATCCGCAGGGCGGTGGCCAGGCCCGCTCCCCAGGCGAGAGGCGCGACTCCGATCGGCCCGAGCCTCGTCGCCGTCGCAGACGCGCTCGCGTCGATGATGAGCGAGAGGCCGTACCGCCGCGCTCGATCTCGGGAGGAGGCCATCGCGGAACTCCGGCACGACGGCAGCGGACGATTCGATCCCGCCGTGCTGGACGCGGCCGAGCGGGCCGCACGCGGACACGCGGAGGCAGCGGCATGACAGTCGATGCCGACGGAGGAGATCACGCATTGTTCTCATCAGACAGGAACCGCCTCCGCAGACGCCAGGACCACCGCGCCTACTGCTGCGACGACCGCGTCGCGTGGCGGGTCGTCGGCTCGATCTCCCTTCGTCCCGGGAGGCTTCGCGACGCGTCAAGGAGCGGGTTCGGACTGGTGGTTCCCGACCACCTCGCTCCGCTGACAGGAGATGCACTCGCGGTGCTCGTGCGAAACCAGGCGTCCCCGTCGCACTGCCGAGTCGTCCGGGTTGCGTGCTGCAAGGGCGGCGGGGTGCTGGTCGGATGTCGGCGCGTGTCGTCCGAAGACCGTCGCAGCGCGCGGTCGCGCGCCAAGGCGGCACCCAACGGCCGCGCTCGCCATGCGGCGTGAGCGACCGCCCTCATCCGCGAACGGCGACCTCCGTCAGGTTCTCCGGCGTCCACACGTCCGTGCCCGGATCCCAGTGGTAGCGGATGATCTCCCGATCCGCGCTCTGCCCGAAGACGTTCAGCCGTCCGTTGGCGGCGGAGTACCCGCTCAGCCCGCCGCCGTCGGGACGAGGCGAGTCGGCGGGGAGCACCTCGTCGAATGAACTCACGACCCACTCGCCCCCGAACTGCGGGACCCACCAGTAGATCACGAGGTCGCCGTCCGGCCCCACCCCGGCCACGTTCAGCCCTCCCCACGGCGTGACGTAACTCGTCAGCGAGCCGACCGCGAGTTGCGGACCGGAGAACTGGTCGGTCAGGTTGTTCACTTCCCAGTCGCCGCCGAACTGCGGCACCCACCACGTGACGAGCACCGAGCCGGACTCGTCCGTGCCGGCGATGTTGATCCCGTCCCACGAGGTGAGGTAGATGGTCAGGCCGCCGGTGATCGTCGGCGCTCCGGTGATGGCCGACAGGTCGTCGGTGCGCCAGAGCGTGAAGCCCTCGGCGTCGGCGATCCAGACGGTGTGCAACCGGCCGGAAGCGTCGACGCCCACGATGTTGCGCGCGTTCCAGCTGGTCACGTAGCTTGTGATGCGGCCGACGAACGCGGGCGTGCTCATGCCCTGCGGAGAGAGATGATCCGTGCTGAGGTTGGCGAGCGACCACACGAATCCGCCATCCGGGTTCACGTCGCCCGTTTGCGCGAAGAGGAGGATGTTGCCGGACTCGGCGATGACGGCGATGTGGCCGATGTCCACCGTGTCCACGAACACCGTCAACTGGCCGGTGAGCGCGTCGCCAAGCCCCGTCTCCGTGGAGAGGTTGCGGAAACTCCACGCGCCGCTCCGCAGGACGAACAGCAGCAGGCCGTCCGCGGACACCGCCGCCGCGTACAGCAACCCGTCCTTGTCGTCGACGAAGAAGATCGCGTCGCCAACGAGCGTTGGCGAGCCGGTCGCCGCCTGGAGGTCGCGTGCGTCCCACGACTCGCTGCCGGGATCGATCTGGCGATAGAGCAGCGGTCGATTGTCCGAGTTCCGCGCCCCGACGTAGTAGCGGCCGTCGGTTCCCTGCACGCCCGAGACGACCGCGCCGTCGGCCGCCAGCAGCGAGTAGATGACCGTGAGGTCGAGTGTGAGTTCGTTCGTTTCGACGCCAGCGAAATCGACGCCGATGGCGAAGATGGCCAGCCCAGGGCCGAGCGGCGCGCCGCTCCCCAGCGTGGCGAGAATCGACCACCCGTCCTCGCCGTCCTCGTCGGAGCCGAGCGTCTCGCCCTCGTCGGCGGCGCCGTTGCCGTTGAAGTCCGCCCAGAACGTGACGCGCCGGATCGACGCCGGGTTGTCGCGTGCCTGCACCGAGAGCGTGAACTGCTGGTCGCGCGTGAGCGTGAGCAGACTGGACTGCAGCCCGTCGATGCTCGACGGCGTGCGGATGTTGTTGTATGCGCTGATGGTCCCGGCCGTGGCGCTCAGCGTCGCGATGCCGAGGTAGGCGCTCCCCTCGAACCTGCCTACCGCAAGTCCGGCGGGTGCGGCGGCGACCACGTGCGAGACGATCGGCGACAGGAATCCGAGGCCGCCGTCGCCCTCGAGCACGGCCACGCGGTCGGACCCCTGCACCGCGACGATCGCGTCGGGCTTGCCGTCCACGTTCACGTCGGCGAACTCGATGGCGCCAGCTCCGGCGCCCACCTGCACGGAGATGCCCGCGGGCGAGTAGAAACCCAGCCCGTTGTTGCGCCAGACGACCACGTTCCCCTCGGTCGTCGTCGCAACCACATCCAGGTCGCCGTCGCCGTCGAGGTCCGCGAGCGCGAGACGAACGCCCAGCCCGCCGAGGTCCGCGGCGATCGACGGCCCGATGAAGGTCGCATCGCCGTTGTTCCGCAGCCATTGCAGCGACGCACCGCCCGTCGAGGTCAGCATGGCGATATCGAGGTCGCCGTCTTCGTCGAGGTCGCCAAGCCGGATCGAGACCGGGTTCCCCGGCACGGCGATCGAGACCGGCGCGCTGAACGAGCCGGTCGCGCCGTTGATGAGCACGTCGATCGATGACGCCGTCGAGCACGCGACGACCAGATCCGGCACGCCGTCGCCGTCCATGTCGCCGATACGGACCTCCTGCGGCCCGTCGGAGGTTGCGAACACGCCACCCGCGGCGAACCCGCCCGCGCCGTCGCCGAAGAACACCGCCACGGCGTTGTCGAGGTTGAGGCTGACCGCGAGATCAGCATGGCCGTCGCCGTTCAGGTCGCCGATGGCGACGAAGACGGGCCTGCCTCCGGTGGCAAAGGTCGGCCCGGCGAGAAAGTTGCCCAGCCCGTCGGAGAAGTAGACGCGCACCGTGCCGTCTTCCGGGAACACGGCGGCCAGGTCGTGTCGTCCGTCGCCGTCGAGGTCCGCAGCGGCCATCGCCGCGCCGACCGGCGCGCCCGCCGACGAGTCGCGCCTGGCGGCGAACCCGCCCTCGCCGTTGCCGAAAAGCACGGTGAGCGTATTGCTCTCCTCATGGACAACAACCACGTCGTACTCACCGTCCTCGTCCACGTCGTGCAGCATCACGGATCTCGGCGCCTGCCCGACAAGGAACGACTGCGCGGGAGCAAAGTCGCCGTTCCCCACTCCGAGGCCGACGCTGATGCTGTCGGCGACAGAGTTGCCCGTGACGAAGTCCGGCACGCCGTCGCCGTCGATGTCCGCCAATGCGATCGAACGCGGTCGCGCCTGAACCGAGACGGTGAAGCCCGGATCGGTCAGCACACCAGTCCCGTCGTTCATGCGGGGCATCACGACATTGTCGTTCGCGCACGCCACGAGAACGTCCAGGAATCCGTCGCCGTTCAGGTCGCCGAGCGCCACGTCCTCCGGGTTCGCGCCGACGAGGTACTGCACGGGTGCGGCGAACACGCCCGAGCCGTCGTTGATGAAGACCCGGATCGCGTCATCCCCGGAGGCGGCGACGACGAGGTCGGGCGCGCCGTTCCCGGTGAGGTCGCCGACCGCGACGGCTCGCGGCGACGTGCCGCCCGCCAAAAGCGTGACCGGCCCGAACCCGCCGGTCCCGTCGCCGAGGTACACGCCGATGAAGTTGAGGAGGAAGTTCGTGGCGACGAGGTCGAGGTCGCCGTCGCCGTTCAGGTCGGCGAGCGCAAGCCCGACCGGCCCGCCGTTGCCCGCGAGGCGGGTCGCGTCGCCGAACGTTCCGTCGCCGTTGCCGAGGAAGATGGCGATCGAGTTGTTGCCGAACTCGCTCACAACGAGGTCGAGGTCGCCGTCGCCGTTCAGGTCGGCGGCCACGATTCGCGACGCCGAGCCGAGGGTGTCCAGGGTCTGCGCGTGCGCGAAGGAACCATCGCCGCGCCCGAGCAGCACCGTGACAGTGCTCGAGTCGAAGTCGGCCGTGGCGGCGTCGAGGATGCCGTCGTCGTCGAAGTCCGCGACGACCAGCCCGGTCGGCCCGTCGCCCACCGGTGTGGTCGGAGCGTCGTAGACGATGGCGAGGAGCACCCGCGATTCGAGCGCTTCGGGGCGGCACTCCTGGCCGAAGCGAACTCGGGTTCCAGAGCGGGCACGAACTCGGGCGTCGTTCATGGTCATCCCCTGCCTGTGCGCACGGCCACCCGGCCGGACCAAGTCTATCGGCAGGCCGGGGCACGATCATCCACAGACACGAACCCGCTACGAACGAAGGCCCGCGAGCAGGGCCTCGACCACCTTCTTCGCGTCCCCGAAGAGCATCCGCGTGTTCTCGCGGTAGAACAGCGGGTTGTCCACGCCCGCGTAGCCCGTGGCCATCCCCCGCTTCATCACGATCACCGTGCGGGCCTTCCAGACCTCGAGCACGGGCATCCCGGCGATCGGGCTCCCGGGGTCATCCTGGGCCGCGGGATTCACAATGTCGTTCGCCCCGATCACCAGCACGGCGTCCGTCTCCGGGAAGTCGGAGTTGATCTCGTCCATCTCGAGCACGACGTCATAGGGCACGCCAGCCTCGGCGAGCAGCACGTTCATGTGCCCCGGCAGCCTCCCGGCGACCGGGTGGATCGCAAAGCGAACCCGGACACCCGCTTCCTCCAGAACCCGCACGCACTCCGCCAGCGCGTGCTGCGCCTGGGCGACCGCCATGCCGTACCCCGGCACGATGACGACGCTCCGCGCCGAACGCAGCAGCGAGACCGCGGCGGGCGCGTCGATCGGCGTGACCTCGCCCGCCGGTGTCTGACCCGAGGGCACTGCCCCCCCCTCGGTGCCGAACCCGCCGAGGATGACGCTGATGAATGAGCGGTTCATGCCGCGGCACATGATGTAACTCAGAATTGCGCCGCTGCTCCCCACCAACGCACCGGTGACGATCAGCAGGTCGTTCTCCAGCATGAACCCCGCCGCCGACGCCGCCCAGCCGGAATAACTGTTCAGCATCGAGACGACGACCGGCATATCCGCCCCGCCGATCGCGGCCACGAGGTGCATGCCCAGCACGCCCGTGATCGCCGTCGCGATCAGCAACTCCGCCATCCCGGCCTCGCCCGTCGCCATGCCGTAGCGCACGCCCAGCACCACCGTCAGCAGCAGCACCGCGGCGTTCGCGGCGTGCCGTGCGGGCAGGATCAGCGGCTTGCCGCTCACCAGCCCCTGCAACTTCAGGAACGCGACGATCGAGCCGGTGAACGTGATCGACCCAATGCACGCGCCGAGAAACACCTCCACGCGGTGCACGACCTCGCCCGACCCAGCGTGGGCGGCGTGCGGTTCGACGTGCCCGGCGACCGCCACCAGCACCGCCGCAAGCCCCACGAAACTGTGCAGGATCGCCACCAGTTGCGGCATGGCCGTCATGCGAACCCGCGCCGCGACCACCGCCCCGACGATCACCGCCGGCACCATCGCGGCCGCGAGAAGGGCGTAGTCGCCCACCCGCTCGCCGAGCGTCGTGGCGATGAGGGCGATCGCCATGCCCGCGATGCCGCACGCGACACCGCGCCGCGCCGTCTCCGGACGCGACAGCCCGCCGAGCGCGAGGATGAAGAGCGCGCTGGCCGCGATGTACGACGCCGTCACCATGCTCTCCGGCATCACGGGTGGGAACCTCCGGCCGGGGCGTGCCTCCTGAACATGGCGAGCATCCGGCGCGTCACCAGGAACCCGCCCGCGACGTTCACCGTCGCCACCAGCACCGCGACCATGCCGAGCCACGCGGGCAGCCCCCGGTCGTGACCGGTCAGGTGCAGCATCCCCCCGATGACGATGATGCCGCTGATCGCGTTCGTGATGCTCATCAGCGGCGTGTGCAGCGCGGGCGTGACGTTCCACACCACCAGCCACCCCACGAAGCAGGCCAGCACGAACACCGTGAGGTGCGAGAGCAACGCAGGCGGCGCGGTCAACCCGATGAGCAGCAGCAGCACGCCCGCCAGCCCCAGCCAGAACGCCCTCCGCCACACCCGCGACTTGCTCGCTGCCGCAGCCAGCGCGACCGCCACCTTCGCAGGCTCGGAACGCTCGCGCCCGGTCGCGACGACCGGCTCAACCTCCGGCTTCGGCGGGGGCCAGGTGATCTCGCCCTTGTGCGCGACCAGCGCGCCGCGCACCACCTCGTCGCGCAGGTCCGTCTCCAGTTGCGCCCCCAGTGCCTCGACGAGGTGAAACACCGTCGTCGCGTACAACTGGCTCGACTGGCTCGCCATCCGGCTCGGAAGGTCCGTGAACCCGACGATCGTGACGCCCTTGTGCACGACCACTTCGTCCGCCCGCGTGAGCGCACAGTTCCCGCCCTGCTCGGCCGCCAGGTCCACCACGACCGAGCCTGGCCTCATGCTCTCGACCATGCCCGCGGTCACGAGCACCGGCGCACGCTTGCCCGGGATGAGCGCCGTCGTGATGATCGCGTCCACTTCCATGGCCTGCGCCGCGAAGAGCGCCATCTCCGCTTCGACATAGGCCTTGGACATCTCCTTCCCGTAACCCCCGCCGCCTTCGCCCTCCTCCTCGACGTGCAGTTCGAGAAACTCCGCGCCCATGCTGCGGACCTGGTCGCGCGTCGCGGCCCGCGTGTCGAACGCTCGCACGATCGCGCCGAGGCTCCGGGCCGTCCCGATCGCCGACAGGCCCGCGACGCCCGCTCCGATGACGAGCACCTTCGCCGGATCGACCCGCCCCGCCGCCGTCATCTGCCCCGCGAAGAACCGCGGCAGGTGGTGGGCCGCCTCGACAACCGCCCGGTAGCCCGCCACGTTGGCCATCGCGCTGAGGGCGTCCATCTTCTGCGCCCGCGTGATGCGGGGGACGCAGTCCATCGCGAGCACGGTCGCCCGCCGCGCCGCCAGCCGCTCCAGCAAGTCCCGGTTCTGCCCCGGCCAGATGAAGCAGATCAACCGTGCGCCCTCTCGGATCAGGTCCGCCTCGTGCACGCCGAGCGCGGGGTGCTCCTCCGGCCCACGCACCTTCGCCACGAGGTCCGATCGCTGCCAGAGTTCGCGCACGTTGTCAACGATCTCCGCCCCGGCCTCGACATAGGCCGCATCCGAGCAACCGGCGGCCTCGCCCGCGCCCCGCTCAACCAGCACCCCAAACCCGGCCTTGACATAGCGCAGCACCACCTGCGGCGTGGCGGCGACGCGGCGCTCGCCTCGGTGTACTTCCTTCGGGATGCCGACATGCACGGTCCGCTTCTCCGATCGAGCGGCCCAGTCCGGGCCGGGAGGCGGAAGGATACTGTGCCCGCCGCGCCGCGTCTCATCGGACCATCTCGGCCTGCACACGCCCCCACTGCTCCTCAAGACGCCGAGCCGAAACAGGCTGCGCCGTGCCAAGCCCCTGCGCGAACAGCGAGACCCGCAGTTCCTCGACCGTCCACCGGTACGAGTCGAGTTCGCCACGCGCCGCTGGCGGACATGAGTCGAGCCGACCGAGCGCGTCGAGGTAGCGCCACCACGCCGGCGCGACCGTGTCCAGCGCGGCCCGCTCGCCGCCGGTGCGTCCTTCCGCCAGCCGGCGAAGCCGGGCCTCGAGCGCTGAGAGATAGCGCGGGTAGTGCCGCAGCCGATCGGCCGGCGTGGACGCGAGGAACCCGGCCGGCAGCAGGTGATCCAACTGCGAGGTGACGTCCTCTCCGGACTCGCCTTGGAGCAGTTCGGGGTCGCTCTCGATCAGCGCGCGGACCCGCTGCACGGCTTCGAGCGTTCTCTCGGCGACTCCCGCCGCCTCGACGAGCGCGGGCGAGAGATGGCCCCACGTCTCGGCCGCCGCCCGCTCGAACGCAGCCGACGTGCGGATCGATGCCAGCCGGGTGGGACAGGCCCGCTCGACGGCCATCACCGCAAGGTCATCGTGGAGCGCATCGGCCCTCCCGATCGCGGCGTGCAGCAGCCGCAGCCGCTCGATGCCCGGCAGGTGTGCGATGAGCGTCCGCAACTCGTCGCTCAGGCGTACCCGCAGGAGCCGCCGAACGCCGATCGGCCAAGCCGCTTCAGCCTCGTCGCGCGTGGCGAACAGGCGCACCGCCGCCGTTCGACCTTCCTCGGTCAGCGCCAGCCAAGCCCGCACACTCTCGCCGCCGAGCGAAATGACCACGCCCTCCGGCGGTTCGCCGATCGTCCAATCGGTGAGCGGTGCCCGGTTGTAGTCGCTCCTCGCGGCGCGCAGCGCATCTGTCAGCGCGCCTCGGATCGAAGCCCGAACTGCGGCGACGTCGCGCCCGGACGCCACCACACGCCCGTCCTCGCCGACCACCGCAACCCGCGCTCGCAGGTGATCCGGCACGCCGGCCGCCGCGAAATCGCCGGCACGCACCGTGACGCCGCGCGTCTGGCTGATGAACGCCGCGAGTCCCTCTGCCAGCGGTCGCGACCGGTCCGGCGACGACGCCAGAAACGAGTCCGCGATCTCGGGCGCGGGTCCGAGGGATCGCCGCGCCGCGCGCGGGAGCGTCCGCACGAGCGCGATGGCCGCGTCGCGCACGTTCCCCGGGACAGCCCAGTCCACCGCCGCCTGCGTGAGCGACCACGCCGCCCCGAGCGGCACCGTGATGGTGACGCCATCCGCCTCACTGCCCGGGTCGTGCGCGTACTCCAGCGAAAGTTCCACGCCGCCGACGCGCACCTCATCCGGGTACGACTCCGCCGAGGCGGCCTCGGCGAGCGGCCCGGCGAGTTCGCGCTCGTCGAAGTAGAGCGCCCTCGGATCGTCGCGTTCCGCGCGCAGCCGCCACGCCTCGAACGAACGCCCCGTCCAGACGCCCGGCGGCACCTTGCGGTCGTAGAAGTCGAACCGCCGCTGGGCCTGCGCCACGCTCTCATCCCGGCGGAGTTTCGCGCCCAGCGTGCGCACGCGCTCGACCACCCGCCGGTTGTGCCGATCGAACTCGGCATCGCCCGAGCGACCGCCCTCGACCAGCGCGTGGTGGATGAACAGCGTCCGCGCCTCGGCGGGGTTCACGCCCCCGAAATCGACCCTTCGCCGATCGACGACGGGCAGCCCCATGAGCGACACCGTCTCGAAGGCGACCGCCCGCTCGCGTCGCGCGTCCCACCGCGGCTCGGAGAACGACCGCGTCAGCAGGTGCGACCCGAGCCGTTCCAACCACGATGCCCGCACCGGCGCGACGACCCGCGCGTACAGGCGCGTCGTCTGCACCAACTCGGCCGCGACGATCCACGGCGAATCGCGCCCGTGCATCATCGAGCCGGGGTGAATCCTGAACTTCGCCCCGCTCGGCCCCTCGTACTCGTGCCGCTCGCGCAGCCGGCCCGCGTGCACCAGCAGCCCCGTCAGCAGCGCCCGATGCACCCTGTCCTCGTGCGGCGGCGAGGCGTTGATCCGCATCCCGAGTTCCGTCACCATCGCGTGCAACTGGTGGTGCACGTCCTGCCACTCGCGCATCCGCGCGTGCGACAGGAACCGCTCCCGGCACCATCCCTGCATACCCCGGCGCGACAGTTCCCGCGCGGCCTGGTGAAACTCCTCCCACACCCGCACCAGCGTGAGGAAGTCCGAGCGCGGATCGGCGCTCGCGCGGTGCGCCGTCTCCGCCTCGTCGCGCTTGTCGATCGGCCTGTCGCGCGGGTCGCGCACCGACAGGCCCGCCACGATGATCAGCGCCTCGCGCAGCGACCCCTCGCGCTCCGCCGCCAGCAGCATCCGCCCCAGCCTCGGATCGACCGGAAGGCGCGCCAGTCGGCGGCCGATCTCGGTCAACCCGCCGTCCGACCCCATCGCGCCCAGTTCGACCAGCGTGTCGCGCCCGTCGCGGATCATCCGCGCAGTCGGGGCCTCGACGAACGGGAATCGCTCGACCTCGCCCAGCCGCAGCGCGGCCATCTGGAGGATGACCCCGGCCAGGTTTGTCCGCAGTATCTCCGGGTCGGTGAACCGCGGGCGCGAATCGTCGTCGCTCTCGCTGTACAAGCGGACGCAGATGCCCTCGCGCACGCGCCCGCACCGGCCCGCCCGCTGGTCCGCCGACGCCCGCGAGATCGGCTCGACCTCCAGCCGCTGGATGCGCGACCGCGGGCTGTAACGGTTGATCCTCGCGACACCCGTGTCGATCACGAACCTGATGCCCGGCACCGTGAGCGACGTCTCGGCAACGTTCGTCGCCAGAATGACGCGCCGCCCGTCGTGCGCCCGGAACACGCGGTCCTGCTCCTCCGCGGAGAGCCTGGCGTAGAGCGGCAGCACCTCACGCCCCTCCGCCCCCGGCGCGGCCCGCAACGCCTCGGCCGCCTCGCGGATCTCTCGCTCGCCGGGCAGGAACACGAGCGCGTCCCCCGGCCCCTCCGACTCAAGCCCGAGCAGCGTGCGCACGATCGCCTCCGCCATCGTGGCGTCCGCGGCGTCCGGCGGCGCGTGCCGGACTTCGACCGGGTACGTCCGCCCGGAGACCTCGATGATCGGGCACCCGCCGAAGTGGCGGCTGAACCGCTCGGGGTCGATCGTCGCCGACGTGACGATCACCTTCAGGTCGTGGCGCTTCGGCAGCAGCTGGCGCAGGTACCCGAGCAGGAAATCGACGTTCAGGCTCCGCTCGTGCGCCTCGTCGATGATGATCGTGTCATAGGCGAGCAGCCTGCGGTCGCTCTGCGTCTCGGCAAGCAACACGCCGTCGGTCATCACCTTGACGAGCGTGTCGGGCGACGTGCGGTCGTTGAAGCGGACCTTGTAGCCGACCGCCCGCCCGAGGGGCACGCGCAGTTCGGCCGCCACCCGCGCCGCGATGCTCCGGGCCGCGACCCGGCGCGGCTGCGAGTGCGCGATCGTCCCTGTCGCGCCGCGCCCCAGTTCCAGGCAGAACTTCGGCAGTTGCGTGCTCTTGCCCGAGCCTGTCTCGCCGCACACCACGACGACCTGGTGCTCCCGGATCGCCGCGAGGATGCCCTCCCGCTCGGCGACGATGGGCAACTCGGGGGGATAGTCGATCGAACGGATGCGCCCGGCCCTCGCCGCGGCCCGCTGCGCCGACCGCTCCGCCTGCGCGTGCAGCGAGCGCACCTCGTCAGCCCGTCCCGCGTGGTCAGCCGCGCGAAGCCGGCGCGCGATCCGCTCCCGGTCCGTCGCCATGCACGACGGGAGGAGGCGTCTTACGATGGCCGCGGCTTCGGACACGGGCAATCGTTGGCGGCCCGCGCCCGGTCGTCAGGCCAGGCCGACATTCTTCAGCAGAGGGCCGACTTCCACAGGTTCGCCGCGCTCCGCCGATCGCCGGATCGCCTCCATCACGCAGACGGTCTCTACCCCCTCCTCCAACTCCGGCGAGCGCGGCTCGCCCGCGATCAGCCCGGACGCGAAGTGGTCGGCATAGTTGGCGAACTCGCCGTAGTGCATCCCGTGCACCTCGCTGTTGAAGTAGAAGTGCCGCCCGGCGTAGAGCAGGTCCTCGACGATCTCGGCGTGCACTCCCGGCCGGAACGCTCCGCTCCCCTCGCCCTCGTCGCCCGTGCTGCCCGCCGTGTGCATGTACCGCATGTCGTGGTACTGCGCCAGGCTCGTCCCGCCCGAGGCGAACACCAGGCACTCGATGCAGTTGCGCGCCGTCGGCAACTCGTGGCACCCGTAATGCCCCATCACGCGGGCGATGCGTCCGTCCTCGGCCAGCATGTTGACGACGTACACATCTCGCCCCCGCACGCCGAACGACCGCCCCATCGCCGACACCGCGCCGAGCGCGTGGACGCTGCGAATCCGGCCGAGATACCAGCGCACGAGATCGACCGGGTGGCTCAGCCCCAGGAACACCCAGTCGGTCTCCGTCGCCGCCCAGGGACTCTTCCGGTAGTACCAGTCCATCCGGTGGATGTAGTGCGCATCCACCATCTCCACCGCGTCCAGCCCGCCGAACTCGCCCCGCTCCAGCGCGGCACGCTGGCGCCGGAACGGCTCGAAGAACCGCGTGCTCTGCCCGACCAGCAGCCGCCGGCCCGTTCGCCGACCCGCTTCGAGGATGCGTTGCGCCCCATCAAGCGAGTTCGCCAGCGGCTTCGTACAGATCACGTCCTTGCCCGCTTCGAACGCTCGCTCGACGTGCTCCGCGTGCAGGTGGTCCGGCGTGTAGATCGCCACGACGTCCACCTCGGGCCGAGCAAGCATCTCGTCGTAGTCTTTCGTGTAGAGCAGCCCCGGCAACTCGCGCCGCGAGGCCGCGATCTTCTCCTCGCTCAGGTCGCACCCCGCCGCAGCCCGCGCGAATGCGCACCGGGTTTCGAGTGCGATGAGCAGCGTCCGACCCTCGTGCAGGCCGAGGACGCCGACGCCCTTGGCACGCGGGTGCCGCTGCGGCCGAACGAGCGGCGCCGTGCCGGGAATGTGCTCGATGAAGCCGGCCCCCGGTCCGCGTTCGTTCGTCATCGCGACCGCTCCCCGCCCACGGCCTGCGCATCGCTCAGACGCTCCTCAACGTCGGCGCGCCCGGGCAGCGACGGGATCGCGCCCGCCCGCGTCGCCGCCAGCGCGCCCGCGACGCACCCCGCCCGGACCGCCTCCTCGACCGATCGCCCAGAGGCCAGCCACGCCGCGACCGCCCCGCAGAACGCGTCCCCCGCCGCCGTCGAGTCCACCGCCCGAACCGGGATCGAAGGCACGCGCAGCGACGTGTCGCGCGTGGCCAGGCACGCGCCATCCGGGCCGGCCGTCACCACGACCGCTGCCGGCCCAAGCCGCAGCGCATCACGGGCGAGCGTCAACGGGTCATCCTCCGCCTCGCCGCCGGTGAGCATCGCGGCCTCGCCCCTGTTCGTAACGAGCAGATCGACCTGCCGAAGCATCGCTTCGGGCACGACCCCAGCCGGCGCGGCGTTCAACACCACGCGACGCCCCGCCCCGCGCGCGATGCGAATCGCCGCCTCGACGGTCTCGAATGGTGTTTCGAGTTGCACGAGAAGCACCGCGGCGGAACGAACGATCCCGGCGACGCTCTCGACGTCCTCGGGCGTCAGCCTCGCGTTCGCACCGGGCGCGACGACGATGGTGTTCTCGCCCGCGCGCTCGTCCACGATGATGACGCCGACCCCCGTCGCCGTTCCCGCCGTCGCGCGGATCGCCGTCGCATCCACCCCCTCGCGGACGAACATCGCTCGCATCGACTGGCCGTAGTCGTCCGCACCGATCCGCCCCACCATCGACACCCGCGCTCCCATCCGCGACGCCGCGACAGCCTGGTTCGCTCCCTTCCCGCCCGGGAACGTCTCGAACGGCCCGCCCAGGATCGTCTCCCCCGGCGCGGGGAGGCGCGGCGTGCGCACCACGAGGTCCATGTTGATCGAGCCGACGACGCAGACGCTTCCGCTCACGGTCGTGCTCCTTCGTTGTCTCGCTGCCCCGGCGTCCGATGCACCGTCGCCCACACCTCGCGTTTCGCGTCGAGGTCGCGCCATTCCTTGCGCCCCATCACCAGGTCCGCCATCACCGTCGCGATCTCACGCGGCCGCATGGCGAAGCGAACCCGCGACCACTCGATCGGCCGCCCTCGGAACTCCGCCCCGCGCGCCCACTCAGGCGGGTCCGTCGGCTCGATCGCCAGCCACCCCGTGTCGCGCAGGTGGAGGGGGGCATCGGCCGGCGCTGCGCCCGCCTGCCACGAGCCGCACTCGCCCATGAGGTTTGTCTTGGCCGCGAGCGCGATCTCGCCGGGCAGTTTCAGCGTGACCTCCGCCGGCTCGCCGTCCCACTCGACGAGGCGAATCACGAACGGATGCGTACACGCCCCGCCCGACTCGCGCGCCATCCGGTGCCCCGCCCAGTCGGGAAGATGCTCGCCGGCCTTCATGGACTCGCGGAAGAAAGCCTGGGCATTGACCGCGGGCGCGCCCGTGATCTCCATCGGCCCAAACGCATCCGGCAGGTCGCCCCGCTCGCCCTGATGGACGCCGACGAGCCACGAGCGAGCCGCCTCCCTCGCCCGCTCGGCATCGGTCAGTGGGCCGTGCGGCGTGATGGCGAGGCTCGCCTCGAAGCCTCTCGCGTACCGCCTCCCGTCCCACGGGTCGCGCGCCGTCAGCAGGCAGCGAACCCCGTCCGCCGTTCGAAACCACTGCTGCGATCCGCTGTGCGTGATGAGCAGCCCGTTGCCCTGATCGTCGAGCAGATCGACGAGCCGCAACGCGGTGAACGGCCCGCGGATCTCCTCGAAGACCTGCGGCGAGGTCATCCAGTCGCCCGTCGGGTACTTCCGCAGGCGCGTCGCCGTCGCTTCCACCCGGCCGATCCCGCACGGGTAGTCGTGCACGATCTGCGCGACCCGGAACCGGGGAGCGAACTCGGTGAAAAGCCCCGCGTGCATCCCAGGCTCGGGATCGCCGATCTGATCGGCCAAAAACTCCACGTCCACGGTGTCCCGGAGCGGCGTGAGCGACACGCGGCCACCAACCCCGCCGTCGCCGGATCGGCTCGCCCTCGCGACGAAGACCGTCGGACGTCCCGCAAGCTCGCCGAGTTCGACCCGAACGTCGTCGAACGTCTCGACGCCATCCGCGCGGCTCATCGACACCGCCAGGAGCGGCCTGTCCGGCGCAAGCACGCCGTCCGGGAATCGCTCCGATCGGACCTGGGTGATGACGCCGCGCTTCGCGTCCACGTCCACCCGAAACGCGCCCCGCTCGAGGATGATCGTCCCCCGCTCGCGGTAGGTCCTGACCTTCGGGTTTCCGCGCGTCGCGCGGGGCACCAGCCGGTAGCCGAAGGCGGGGACGTCCTCGACCACCTCGCCACGCAGATCGAGCGAGGTCGTGACGAGCAGATCGTGCGGCACGCCAACGCCGTTGAACACGACCGTGGCCCCCTCGACGGCGTTCATGCGCGACGCGAGCGCCTCCATCGAACGCTGGGCCACTTCGTTCGCCAGGGCGGCAGCCCGCTCGAAGGAAGCCTCGCCGATGAACCCGCATAGCCCCTCGCACTCGTGGTTGTCGTGGTGCTGGGCGGCGAGCGCCTCACGCCACCCCTCCTCAAGTTCCCACGTGGGGTACACGTCCCAGCCGGGATACGGACGGCCGAACAGCCCCATCAGCGCGGAGAACGCCTCGGCCGAGACGAGCCGCTGCTCGCAAAGCCCGCTGGATCGTGGGTGCCTATCCCCGTTCTTCCCCAGCGTCATCCCGTGCCACACGTCGTCCATCGTGTACGCGCGGACCGGCGGATCGCCGTCGCCCGACTCCCGCAACTCCTCGATCAACGCCACGCACGTCCGCGGCCGGACCTCAAACCACGGGTCCGCAAACAACGCCTTGAGCCGCGGCAGCAGCAGCTCGCTCCGGCACATCCAGTCCCGGCTCGGCATCAACTCCAGCCACTGCACGATCGCCGGCGAGTCCAACTCGCGTATCAACCCCTGCTCCAGCAGCCCGTCGAAGTCCTCGGGCCACTGATGCACGTTCAACTCGTTGCGCGGCAGCGTCGGCACCCGCGTGCCGTCCACGCCCTCCCACAGGATCAGGCTCGCCCGCTCGCGCGGCACCTCCGGCGTGTGCCACGTCCACTGAAAGAACAGGTTCGCCCCCGTGAACCCGCACGACGCCAGCACCTGCGGCAACTGCGGGAAGAAGTAGAACTCCTCCTCCCAGAACGTCCGCGGGCGCACGCCGAGCAGCCGCAGCACGCTCCGCACGCCGAACGTGAACTGCCGCACGTTGCTCTCGCCGCCGTGGAACAGGCCGTAGGGCTGCCCGTAGGAGCACCCGACCGGCTCGATCGTCCCTGCCTGCACCGCCTCGCGCAGTTCGGCCAGCGCATCGGGGCATTCGGCCGCCATCTTCTCGTACCCGACCGCGTCGAAGTTGACGCAGCCGCGCGCCCCCGTCTCGCGGCAGAGGCGCAGCATGTCCCGCACCGACCCGGGCAGCACGTCGTACCCCCACAGCCACTGCATGTCCACCCAGTGCATGTGGTTGCCGAAGGTGTAGTAGAGAGGGCGTCGCTCCACAGGAGTTCTCCGATCGTCCGGGCGGACTCGCCGTCCGATTGCGAACCGCCGCCGAACGACTCCCAGCGTACCGCCGCAGCCGACCCCGAGTGAGGAGCGCCGCGGCACATGGGTGCAGGGACTGGGGGGAAATGCCCTCGCCGTCCGAACGTCGCCGACGGTGCGCCGCCGGGGATTCCCGTTGACTCCGCGCCCGCCCGTAAGTAGCCTTGGGAGAGTCCTCACTCGTTCTTCAGGCGTCGGGGCCGTCGCCGGCGCGTGGGGATGACCAACAGGAGAGGGACAAGACATGAACAGGATCATGGCCGCGTTCGCGGTCTCTGGATTCGTTGCTGCCGCGTCCGCGCAGACACAGCCCTACTACATCACCGACGGCGACGCGAACACGATGTTCATCGTGCAGGGGGGCGCGTTGCAGGCCACCAAGGCGACGTACAACCTCGGCTACCCGCTCGCCGTGCGCAACAGCATCTGGCTCGGCCACCGCGACGACGCCGGTGCGTTCGAGTACGATCTGGCGGGCAACCCCACCGGTGGCTCCTCGGCCGGCGGAAACGGCTTCTCCCAGTTGCTCGACGGCGCGACAGGCATCGCCAACAACTACGGCATCGAGTGCTGCGGCGGCACCAACTCCGTCACCATCGCCGACCCCGACTGGTCCAACCAGAAGGTGCTCTTCAACCTGCCGGGCGGGTTCGAGGGCGTCGGCATCGCCTATGCGACCGACACCGGCACGCTCTTCGCCATGTCGTTCTTCGACATGACCGTCAACGAGTACGACCTGAACGGCACCCTCCTCAATCGCTGGAACTACCAGGACGGGTTCGAGGCCGCGCTCGCCTACGAGGCCTCAACCAACACCCTCTGGACTGCACAGAACTCCAGCAACGTCATCCGTCAGTACGCCCTCGACGGCACTCCCCTCCAGACCATCACGGTCGCTGGCCTCGGCAGTTTCGGCAACATCTGGGGTGGCGAGATGCAGATTCCCGCCCCCGGTTCACTCGCCCTCCTGGCTGCGGGCGGCCTGATGCTCCGTCGCCGCCGCTGATCGACGCGGCACAACCCCCGTCCTTCGCAAGGGCCGGCCCCGCAAGGGTCGGCCCTTTCTCATTGACAGCCCACCGACCTATGCCCCAGGCAGACACCCCAAAGACGTTTCGCCTAGACTCCCCTCCTGCCAGACCGCAATCCTTCCGGCCAGCCCGCAACCACGCCGACTCGCACTCCCGCAACGCACGACGGAGACCCCCGTTGAGCCGATCGACACTCATCCCCGCTGCGGACCTGAGCGAACTCGCCTCCGTCCGCGGCCTGCGGGCCATCGTCGAGACGACGAAACCCCGCATCACTCGCCTCGTCACCATCACCTCGCTCGTCGGCTTCGGCATGGCCGCCCTCGAGCGCTACGCGGGGGGGCACCGGTGGGCGTTCGGCGAACTCGCGCTCCTCGTGCTCGGGACGACACTCGGCACCGCGCTCTCCGCCGCCGGCGCGAACTCGCTCAACCAGTGGATGGAGCGCGATCGTGATGCCCTCATGCAGCGCACCTCCACACGCCCGCTTCCCGAAGGGCGTCTGACGCCGTCGTCCGTTCGCACGGCCGGCCTTGCGCTCTCGCTCCTCGGCGTGCTGACGCTGCTGCTGCTCGCGGGCGTCGTTCCCGCGTTCGTCTCGCTCGCGTGCGTTGCGCTGTATGTCTGGGTCTACACGCCGTCGAAGCCCGTCACCGCGACCTCGACGCTCATCGGCGCGGTGCCGGGCGCGCTCCCGCCGCTCATCGGCTGGTCGGCCGTCTCGGCTACGCCCGGGCTTGCGGCGCTCGTCGAGCCGGGCGCGCTCGTCCTCTTCACCATCATGTTCGTCTGGCAACTCCCCCACTTCCTCGCCATCGGCTGGATGTACCGCGAGGACTACGCCCGCGGCGGCTATCGCGTTCTCCCCGCCCTCGAACGAGGCGAGCACCGTACCGCCGTCGCCATCGGCCTGACCGCACCCCTCCTCGTCGCTCTCACACTCGCCCCCGCGTGGGCGTTGCCCAGCCTGCTCGGCCCCGGCTATCTCGCCGCGGCGCTCCTGACCGGCGGCGCGTTCCTCATGCTCTGCGCCCGCCTCGCCGCCGCCCGGCGGCGCGAACTGGCTCGCCCTGTCTTCATCGCCTCGATCGTGCACCTGCCGATCCTGCTGTGCGCGATGGTCGCCGACGGCATGGCCCACGCCCTCCTCTGATGCCACACGCCGCTGACGCGAGCGAGAACGACACCATCGCCATCCGGGCGAGCAACCTGTGCCGCACTTTTCCCGGCTCGCGCGGGCGCGCCCCGCGCGCCGCGCTCGACGACCTGTCGCTGACCGTTCCGATCGGCGAGTGGGTCGCCCTCCTCGGGCCGAACGGCTCCGGCAAGTCAACGCTCATTCGCCTCATCAGCACCGCCGACCGCGCGAACGATGGAACGCTCGAAGCCCTCGGAAGCACGATCGGGGGAGACACGACCGACGCCCGCGCGTTGCGCCGCTACAAGTCGGGACTCGGCGTCGTCTTTCAGTCCCCCGGCCTCGACCGGCTCCTCACCATCCGCGAGAATCTGCTCGCGCAGGCCTCGCTCTTCGGCCTCTCCGGGCGAGCATCGACCGAGCGCATCACGAGCGCCGCCCGACGCTTCGAACTCATCGATCGCCTCGACGACCGCGTCGGCTCGCTCTCCGGCGGTCTTGCCCGGCGGGCCGACCTCGCCCGCGCCCTGCTGCACCATCCCCGGCTGCTCCTGCTCGACGAACCGACCGCCGGACTCGACCTCGACGCTCGCACCCGCTTCCTCGACACCATCGCCGATTTGCGCCGGGAGGCCGCCGATACGGGCCGACCGCTGACGGTGCTGATGACCACGCACCTCATGGACGAGGCCGAGCGAGCCGACCGTGTCGTGATGATGCACGAGGGCAGGATCGTCGCCGACGGCGCGCCCTCCGATCTGCGGGCCGCCCTTGGCGGCTCTTCCCTCCGTTCTTCCGGCAGAGCGTCCGCGCCGATCCTGGAGCGGTTCGGGCTGAGCGTTTCGATCGCGCCGGATGGCGGCATCATCGGCCGCGGCGACGACCGCGGGGCCCTCGCCGCCGCCGCCTCGGAACTCGCCCGCGCCGGCCTGCCCTTCGAGGTCTCGCCGCCCACGCTCGGCGACGCCTACCTCGCCGCCACGGGGCGATCGCTCGGCGATGGGAGCGAGCCATGAGCGCGAGCGGCTTCCACGGCTTCGTGCGCCTCACCGCCCGCGAACTCGTGCGTTTCGTGCGCCAGCCCTCGCGCATCGTCGCCACGCTCGGCACGCCCGTCCTGCTCTGGCTCCTGCTCGGCAGCGGCTTCGCCGGGTCGTTCACCCCCCCCTCCGGCCACGCCGCGACGACCTACGCCGCCTTCCTCCTGCCAGGCATCCTCACCGTCTCCGTCATGTTCACGGCGATCCTCGGCGCGATCTCGCTCATCGACGACCGGCACGCGGGCTTCCTCCAGTCCGTGCTCGTCAGCCCCGCGCCGCGGTGGGTCGCCTGGGGTTCGAAACTCGCGGGCGCCTCCGCCATCGCGACGGCGCAGGCCGCCCTGCTCCTCCCCGCGGCCGCGGTCCTCGGGCTGCCCGCAAGCACGCTCGGTTACCTCGGAGCGATCGCTGCTCTCGCGTGCGTCGCGATCGGCGTGGCGGGCCTCGGCCTCGCGCTCGCCTGGCGCGTCGATTCGGTGCAGGGCTTCCACGGCGTGATGAACCTGCTGCTGATGCCCATGTGGCTGCTCTCAGGCTCGGTCTTTCCCCTCGAAGGCGCGAGCGGCTGGCTCCGCGCCGTCATGCTCGTCAACCCGATGACGTGGCCGACGCGGGCGCTGCACGCCTCGCTCGCGGGCGTCTTCAATCCCGTCGCCTGGGGGGCTACGATCCTCTTTGCCGCTGCCGGAGTTGTCCTCGCCGCCTCGACCATCGGCTCGCGGCGCTGATTCGGGAGGCCGACATGCCCAGGTGGTTCGCCCCGTTGCTCATCGTCGCCGTCGTCGGACTCGCGCTGTCGGTGTCAGCCGCGCTCATGCTCCGGGCGAAGCAGGCGGAGAAAGCCGCGGAGGCACGCCGGATCGCGCAGGAGCAGGCCCAGCAACTCGCCACGAACACGCAGCTGGATACCCGCCGCGCGTCGCTCGAGGAACTGCTGCGCCCGATCCCGGAGCCACTCGGCGACCTCCGCGTGCCCGAGTTCGGCCTCGTCGATCAGGACGGCAGGCCGGTGGACCAGTCGATCTTCGACGGCCAGGTCACCGTCCTCAGTTTCGTCTTCACGCACTGCGTCCTCGTCTGCCCGATGCTGACCGGGCGGATGTACGAGCAGTACGAGAACCTCGCCGGCACGAACGTCCGCTTCGTCTCCATCAGCGTCGACCCTGCGAACGACACGCCGCAGCGTCTGCGCGAGTACGCCGCCGCGTTCGGGGTGGATCACGGTCGCTGGCGGTTCCTCACCGGCGACGCCGAGACCATCCGACGCATCGCCTCCGAAAGCCTCAAGTTCGACATCTCCGATGACCCGGAGGAATCGAACCGAATCACGCTCCCCAGCGGTCAGACCATGGCCAACATCCGGCACCCCGACCGCATGATCCTCGTCGGACCGGACCGGCGCCTGATCGGTCTGTACTCCCCAAACTTCGAGGACGACCGCGCCGCCCTCACCGCGCGCCTCAAGGCGATCGTCGGCAAGGACCGCGGCTGAGCGCGATCAGCCGCCTCGCACCATCGCCTCGACGTCCTTCGGCTCGATCGGAATGTGCGCCGACAGGTTCCGGCTCCCGCGCGGGGTCACCAGGATGTCGTCTTCCAGTCGAATCCCGAGCCGCCGATCCTCAACGTAGATGCCCGGCTCGACCGTCACGACCATGCCGACCTTCAGCGCGCCGTCCGACGCCACGTCGTGGACCTCCAGCCCCAGCGGGTGCCCGATGCCGTGGTAGAAGGCGTCCGCGAACCCGGCCTTGTCGATGATCTCGCGGGCCGCCTCGTCCGCCTGCCACATGTGGTTGCCCGGCTTGACCGCCGCGATCGCCGCCCGCTGGGCGCGCAGCACCGTGCGGTAGACGTCCGACTGCTCCGCCGAGAACTTGCCCGATGCCGGGTAGGTGCGCGTGATGTCCGCCGCGTAGCCGTCCACCGTCGCCGCGGCGTCGATGAGCACGAGGTCGCCCGCCTCGATCGGGGCGCTGTTGCGCATGTAATGGAGGACCGCCGCGTTCGGCCCCGCGCCGATGATCGAGTTGTACGCCGTGCCGTCCCCGCCCGCGTCGTGCATCGCCCGTTCGAGCGCCTCTTGCACCTCGCGCTCATTCGCCCCGGGCTTCATCGCGGCGGCGGCCGCCTTGTGCCCCGCGAGCGTCGCGTCGATCGCTCGTGAAATCGCCGCAAGTTCCACGGGCGACTTGACCGCCCGCATCGACGGGATCAGGCCGGACCTGTCCTCGACCGCCACCCCCGCCGTCCGCTCGCACAACTGCCGGAAGATCGCCAGGTCCGGCGGGACCGCCGCGGTATGCAGTGTCGGCGGGTGCAGGGTCGCGAGCCGCTTGCGTTGCCGCGTGATCGTGGCGAGCACGTTCGGCAGGGCGCGCGTGCGCAGCACGGTGTCGAAACCGGTGCGGGCCTTGAGCGCGCTGCCGATCGCGTCGCGGTGGCCGTCCCACATCTCCATTTCGGGGTCGCGCGGCTTGAGGAACAGGATGCACCGCCGGCGCGGGTCGGGATTGGCCGGATCGAACAGCACGGCCGCTCCCGCCTCGTCGCCGATGCCGGTCAGGTAGTAGAACGAGCGGTCGGCCTCCCACTGCCCGCGCAGGTGCCCGCCGCCCTCGCCCGCGAAGACAAGGCCGATCGCACCTTTCAACTCGCGCAGCACCGCCGCCCGGCGCACCGCGTAGTCCTTGACACCCGGCCTCTTCACCGACACGCTCGACGCGCCACGCTTCGCCATTGCCCGCTCCAGACCCTCACGCCGACTCCCCGAGCGCCCGACGCAGGCGCTCCTTCGCGGCGTCGTCGTACATCGCCAACTTGCCGAACCCGTGCGCGGCTCCCGCCTGCACGGCCTGGGCCTGCGCATCCTCGTAGTTGCTCACGAGCATGAGCACGGGACGCGCGCCGCCCCGCCGCGACGCGAGTTGTCGGATCACCTCGACGCCGTCCGCGGCCGAGAACTCGCCATCCAGCGCCCGGTTCACCAGCGCCAGGTCCGCCCCTTCGATCGCCCGCGACAATGACTCATCGTCGTTCGCCGATTCGAACGACGCGTCCGGGACCGCCCCGCGCACCGCCGACCGCAGCATCGCGGCGTCCGGCCCGCAGTGGCCCACCAGCACGATCTTCCTCGCCCGATCACTCATGCTCGCCCTCCTCGAGCCGGACCTCGACGCGTTCGCGCCCCACGAGCACACGAGCGCCCTGCCACTGGAACTCCCGCGCATCGTCGGCGTGGCGGACGGCCATCGCCGCGGCGCGAACGGACCTCGCCCGCAGGCGATCCAGCCCCTCGCCGTCCCGCAGCCGAGCATAGGCCGATCGCAGCAAAGACCCGACCACGATCCACCGCAGGCCGCGGAGCCGCGCCCGATCGAACGAGTACGCCACGACGCGCCCGTCACGCTCCACCACGCTCGCGCTCGGCCACTCCTGGGCCACGGCGTCTTCAACGAGCGAGGCCGCCTCGCGCACAAACTCCGCCACGTTCACCGCATGGTCGCACGTCGCCGGACGGATGCGCAGGAGTTCCTTCACCGGGCCGGCTCGCATCGCCGCGCGCAGGCGTGTCACGTCGCGGTTCGACGGATCATCCGCCCACACCCACCCGCAGTCGCGACAGATCCGCTCGCACTCGACGCGCGCGAGCCTGAGCATGGGACGGACCACCTGAATGCCCCGCTCGCCCACCGGCCGGCGCGGCCGAACGCCCGCAAGCCCCGCCAAACCCGTCCCGCGCACCAGTCCCATCAGCATCGTTTCGAGCTGGTCCTCCGCGTGGTGGGCCGTCGCGATGTACGGGCACCCCTGCTCGAACGCCATCCGCTCCAGCGCTTCGTAGCGCAGACGCCGCGCGTTCCCCTCGTCGTTTCCCCGCAGGTGGACGACCCGGACGTGCTCCTCGACGAAGGGCACGCCGAGGCCGGCGGCGAGTTCCCTGGCCTTCGCCCGATCCGCGAGCGACTCCGTCCGCGGCCGCAGGTCATGCACGACGTGCGCCACCACCACCCGATCCGTCGCCGAGGCCAGGCAGAGCGTCAATGCGGACGAGTCCGCCCCGCCCGAGCAGGCCACCAGCGTCCGCCGGTCCTGGTCGCGCCGTTCCGATCCGCCCGTCAGGCGACGCCAGTGGCGGACCACCATGCCGACCGCGGAGTCGTGGCGGGACGGTCTCACCACTCCGTTCGAGTCTGGCATCGGGGGGATGATACGGCGACGCCCGAGGCCGACCCGTGGTATCGTGGGAGTGCATGGACGCGACATCGCTCCTGACGCTCGCGGCCTCGACGCCGACACGCCCACCCGTCGGCCCCCTGCCCGGCCTGCTCATCGCCGCCGGGCTGATGATCATCCTGTTCATCGTGATGCGCAAGGTGCAGCAGCGCATCGCCGCTCGTGCGCAGCAGGACATGTCGCCGCGGGAGCGCATCGACGCGATCCGGACCCAGGCAGCGGAGCGCGACTCCGCCGAGGCGGTCATGGCCGAGATGCACGATCTCGCCCGCGAACTGGCGGCCCAACTCGAAGCCCGAGCCGCCAAACTGGAGAAACTCATCCGCGACGCGGACGAGCGATTGGCTCGGCTGGAAGCAGAGGACGCTCCACCGCGGCCCCTCCGTGCCGGGCACGCCGCCCCCTCGACCGATCCCCTCCATGCGAGGGTGTACGAACTCGCCGACCGCGGGCTGCCGACCGTCGAGATCGCACGCGAGATCGACCGCCCCACGGGCCAGGTCGAGCTCATCCTCGCGCTCCGGCGCACGGGCTGAGCCTGCCGTTCAGACGAGCACGGCCTTCTGCGACACGTTCTCGGCCTGCCACTCGCCGTCCGGCTGCCACCAGTACCGGAGCAGCTCGTTGTCGCCCGACGCGCCGACAAGGCTGATCGTGCCCGCAGGCGACGCGATGCCGGCGACGCGCCCGGCGAACAGGGGAGCGCCCTCGATGAACTCGCTGATCGACGTGACCGCCCAGGCGTCGCCCTCGATCCCCGGCGCCCACCAGTAGACGACCGTGTGCCCATCGCCGCGGCGCCCGACGACGTTCAGCCCACCCCACGGCGTGACGTAACTGGCCAACGACCCAGGCTCCAGGCCCGGCCCGCCGAACAACTCGCTCAGGTTGTCCTGCCGCCAGTCGCCCTCGAACTCGGGCACCCACCACGTCGTCGTCACGTCGCCATCCGCGTTGATCCCGGCGAGATTGATTCCGCCCCATGACGTCAGGTACGGAGTCAACCCGCCGAACAGAGCCGGCGCACCGGTGATCTCGCTCAGGTTGCTCGTCGTCCACTGCGCAAGCCCGGGCGCCCACCAGACCGCGTGAATCGCCCCGCTCGCGTCCAGGCCCGCGATGTTCAGCCCGTTCCACGACGTCACGTAACTCACCAGGTCGCTCGTGAACGCCGGCGTCGTCAGCCCCTGATCGGCCAGGTCCGCCGTCGTAACATTGCTGAAACTCCACGACTGGTTCCCCTGCCCGTCGTTGCCGCCCGTCTGCGAGAAGAGCAGCAGCTCGCCCGACGCGCTCAGCCCCGCGAGCATGACGAGGCCCTCGCGCGTGATGAGCGCGGTCAGTCTTGTCGCGATCTGCCCGGCCCCGGCGATCTCCGCGTTCAGGTTGCGGGCGGTCCACTGCCCTTCGCCCGTGTTCGTGTACAGCCGCAGCCCCGCGTCCGACGGCGCGGCGGCGTAGGTCCGCCCGTCCTTCGGATCGACCCACGTGACGGGCTGCCCGGTCTTTCCCGCGCTCTGCGTCTTGAGGCCGAGATCGGTGACCGTCCACCCGCTGCCATTCGATGCCTGGCTAAAGACCGTCGCCCCCCCGAACGCATTGAGAACGCCGAGAGATGTAAACTCGAACGGGTTGACCGCGCCGACGGGCACCGCCCCATCGCCGACCAACAGGCTTGTCGCCGGGTCGTAGACCACGCGCGCCGTGAGCACGGTGACGAAGTCCTCCGGATTCGCGTCCTCGCGCGAGGTCGGCATCCTGAGCAGCGGCACCGACCCCTGCGCCCCGCCGAAGTTGCCGACCTGCAACTGCGTGATCGACGTGATGACCTCCTGCCCCGCCACCACGCCCCCGAAGACCGTGAACCCGCCGTTCTGGCCGTCGAGATTCGCCGAGTTGTCGGCCAAGTTGAAGAAGAACTGGTTGGTCGCCGAGTCCGGCCCGCCGCCCTCGATCGGATCGCCGTTGTCGTCCGTCGCCGGGATCTTCGCGAACGCGACCGTCCATTGCACGTTCGACCGGCTGAACTCGTTGACAACCGGATCCTGCTTGTCGATCTGGTCGAAGTCGCTGTCCGCCTCGTTCCAGACGAACCCGCCGCCCTGGAGCACGAACCCCTTGACGAGCCGGTGAAAGATCGTGTTGTCGTAGTCTTCGCGCTCCACGTAGCCGAGGAAGTTCGCCACGTTCTGCGGCGCGGTGTCCGGGTACAACTCGACGAACACGCTCCCGACGTTCGTGTTCAGTTCGACGACCGGATACAGAGGGTTCGTCGGCGTCGCGTCGAGCACGACCCGCGCCTCCAGCGCCTCAAGCCCCGCCCAGCGACCTGTCGATTCCGACACCGAAGCCTCGAAGTTCCGATCGAACATCACTGACTCTCCATGTTGCCGCTTGCCCGCCCGGGTCCTTCTGCACCCGTGCGCCCCGTCCGGGCTTCGTCGGGCATGCAAGTCCATGTACGCACGCACCGCGGGAACGGATCGCCTGCTACCCGCGGTGCAAATCCTAGCCCCGCTGCCCCCTGGAACCCCGCTCATGCATCCGCGTCCAGCGGCACGAAGGCAAAGCGGTCCACGTCCACCAGCCCGCGATCGCTCAACTTCAGGTGCGGGATCACCACCAGCGGCAGGAAACTCAGCGGCATGAACGGGTCGTGGATCGGGCAGCCGAGCGCGTGCGCAGCGTCCAGCAACGCACGCTGCTCGGCGATCACCTCGGCCGCGGGCCGATCCGACATCAGCCCCGCAACCGGAAGCCGCAGCAACGCCAGCACCCGCCCGTCCTCCGCGACGCACTGGCCGCCGCCCGCCGCCGCCAGCGCACGGGCCGCGACCACCATGTCCTCGTCGTTCGTGCCCACCACGGCGAGGTTGTGCGAGTCGTGCCCGACCGTGCTCGCCAGGGCTCCGCGTCGAAGACGGAATCCGCGCACGAACCCGACCCCAACATTCCCCGTGCCCCTGTGCCGCTCGATGACGGCGAGTTTCAGCACGTCGCTGCCGGCGTCCGCGACGCACGCGCCGCCCTCGACCTTCGCGGGCAGCACGAGCGATTCCGTCACCAACTGGTGCGGGTCCATGCCGATGACGCGGATGCGCCCTTTGCGCGCAGCAGGCGCACGCAGCGACGCCGCGCCGAACCCCGTCGGCAGCCGCACCACCGACGCCGGCAGCCCGCCCCGAGCCGGCGCATCCGGCCCCTCGTATCGGCCCTCGCGCGCAGCCACGCGCCCGCGGAACAGCACGAGCCGAGGCCGAAACTCCCGCAGATCATCCAGCACCAGCAGGTCCGCCGCGTAGCCCGGCGCGACCGCGCCCAGGTCCCGCTTGCCGTAGTGTCGCGCCGCGTGGAGCGACGCCATCGCCACCGCCGACGCCGGGTCCAGCCCGAGCGCGACCGCCCGGCGAACGACGTGGTCGATGTGCCCCTCGTCCACCAGGTCCGCGGGGTGGCGGTCGTCGGTGCAGAAGCAGAACCGATGCCGATTCGTCGGCGTGACGGCGGGCAGCAGGGCTTCGAGGTTCCGGGCCGCGCTCCCCTCGCGGATGTACACCGTCATCCCGAGCCGAACCTTCTCGAACGCCTCCGCGGCCGTCGTGCACTCGTGGTCGGACGTGATCCCCGCCGCGACATACGCCTGCAACCCCGCCCCGCGCAGCCCCGGCGCGTGCCCGTCCACGAGGCGCCGCCGCAGCCCGAGCGCGACCTTGGCGAGCACGTCCGGCACGCCCCGCACGACGCCGGGGAAGTTCATCATCTCCGCGAGCGCAACGACGCGCGGGTCGTCGAAGAGAGGCTCAAGATCGCCCACGCCGAGGCTCGCGCCGCTCGTCTCCAGGTACGACGCGGGCACGCACGACGACACGCCCCACATCAGTTCCATCGGCATCGCCGCGGCGTCGTCCATCAGCAGCCGGATGCCCGGTACGCCGAGCACGTTCGCGATCTCGTGCGGGTCCAGCACCGCCCCCGTCGTCCCGTGGGGGAGCGCAATGCGCACGAACTCCCGCGGCATGAGCATGGTCGACTCGACGTGCATGTGCGCATCGAGAAAGCCCGGCGTCACGAACGCCCCTGACGCGTCGATCGTCTCCCTCGACTCACGCCTCTCCCCCACCGCCGCCACCCGTCCCCCGAAAACCGCAACGTCCGCCCGCTCGACCTCGCAGGTGAACGTGTTGACGACCGAGGCGCCGCGGATGAGCAGGTCCGCCGGCGCATCGCCGCGAGCGACCGCCAGCAGCCGCGGGTCCGTCCTTTCGATCATGCCGCGCGCGTCGCCCGTCACGCCCGCAGTCTACCGAGGCCCGCCCCGCCCGCTCGCCAGCCACCGCTCGACGAACGCCGCGTACTGCTCCGGCGTGTCGATCCCCCGGCTCGACCCTGCCGCGACCGCCACCGCGATCCGCCGCCCGTGCTCCAGGATCCGCAACTGTTCCAGTTTCTCCGTCAGTTCGAGCGGCGTGGCGGGGAGTCGGAGGTATTCCTCCAGGAACGCCCGCCGATAGACGTACAACCCGACGTGGCGCAGCGGGCTGGCGCAGCGTGCACCGTCATCGTCGCGGCGGTGGGGGATCGGCGCCCGCGAGAAGTACATCGCCATGCCCCGCCCGTCGAGCACGACCTTCACCACGTTCGGGTCGTCGTGCCGATCGTCCGGGCCGAGCGGGCACGCCGCCGTCGCGGCGTCCGCGCCTGTCTCGACGAGGGCCTGCACGCCCAGGTCGATGAGCCTCGGCTCGATCTCGGGTTCGTCTCCCTGCACGTTGACGATGACGCGGTCGGGCTCCAGACCCAGCGTCGCCGCCGCCTCGGCCAGCCGGCTCGTGCCGTTCGGGTGTTCGCCCGTCATCACCGCCTCGCCGCCGAACCCCTCGACCGCGGCGAGTACGCGCTCATCGTCCGTCGCCACGACGACCCGCGCGATGCAGGTCGCCGCACGCGCCGCCTCGCACACATGCCGGATGAGCGGCATGCCCGTCGCATCCGCGAGCACCTTGCCGGGAAACCGGACCGACCCCAGCCTCGCCGGGATGATGGCGACCGCGCCGCCGACCGACGACGACGATCCGGCCGGTCGCTGTGCCATCGCTCGCTACGCCCCCGCGCCCTGACGCAGATCGATCACCAGTTTCTTCAACTGCTCGCGCCGCTGGCGAATGTCGCGGTACCCGAACTGCTCGATCGCGATCGCCGACGCCAGTTTCTCCGCTTCCTCCGCCGCGGGCAGATCTCGCTCGTGCTCCGCCTTCGCCTGCAGCGCGGCCATCAGCCCGTACCGCAGTTCCATCCCCGTTTCGTCCGAGGTCGAGCGGTGCGCCTCGATCGCCTGCCGGAACGTCGTGATCGCCTCGTCAACAAAGTCGATCGCCTGGAACGCGTGCCCGAGTTGCCCCAGCGCGTGCGCCCGGAACCGCGGATCACCCTTCGCCTCCTGCAGGAACGGGATCGCCTTCTCGTAGTCCTTGAGCGCGAAGTGCCGCTTGCCCAGCTCGAACTTGAGCGACAGGTCCGTCGGGTAGGCCTCGACGGCCGCAAGAAGTTCCGTGACCTCCATCTCCAGGAACTTCCGCTCGGCCTCCTGGTACCGGGCCTTCGCCTCCGCATCGGCAGGGTTGGCCTCCGCGGCATCGCGGTACTTCACGAGCGCTCGGCGGGCACGCCGGACCTGAATCCTCCCCGCCTCCTGACGGAATCGGAAACTCTTGGTCTCCTCGTACGCTTTCACGAGCAACCGGAGGGCACGCTGCTCGTCCTCGTCCCGGCCGCGGTCGAGGAGTCGCTTCGTCAGCGTCTGCACGACGTACATGTCCTCCGGCCGCCTCGCGTAGTCCGCCTCCGCCGCCTCGATGAGCCGATCGATCGCGTCCTCGGTCTTCGAGACGCGGTCGGCATCCTCCATGAGGCGCTGCTTCTCGAGGTCCTTGACGTTCTTGCGGAAGCCCCCGACCTGCCCGGTCTCGTCGAACCCGCCGCGGGTCATCGTCTCCGCCGCCGACATGTTCCGGACCCGCGCGGCCAGTTCACCGTCGCCCGGGTCAAGTTGCTTGGCCGCCTCGCCCGCCTTCACCGCCAGCGGGAACGCCTGCACCGCCGCGAGCGAGTCCATCAACTTGATGAACAGGTCCTTGCGCGGCTTCTTGTCGCGCTGCGCGATCGCCAGCGCCCGCTCGCCCATCCAGTACGCCTGCTCACCGAGGTTCAGCCTGGCCGCGGCCTCCACCGCCCGCACCGCCGCGGACGCATCGAGCGGATTCAGACCCCACGCGAGCAACGCCTGGAGGTACCGCTCGACCGGCCCCTTGCCCTCCACGGTCTTGGCCGCTTCCCGGGCCGCCTTGGCGGGCTTATCACCGCCGGCAACATTCCCCGTGCTCCGGAAAAACGCCTCCATGGCCTCCATGCTGGTCGGATCCTGCCGAAGCCCGCTGAGCCACAACTGCATGGCGTACTCGTGGTTGCCCGTCTCCGCCACGGTCTTCGCGTGCTCGAAGAACCTCGAAGCCTTCTCCGGTGAGTAGACCGGCGCCTCGCCGTTCCCCTCGGTCGCGGCCGGCGCGCCGCCCTCCGCGGCCGGTTCACCCGCCTCCTCTCGGCCCTTCTTGCGGAACAACGCCACGCTTCAGTCCCCGATCATGCTGCACTTCGTCCGGAACCGCCGCCGACCACCCGCCGGACTGGCCCGGGCGGAGCGATTGTAGCGAACCGCCGCGCCCCTGCCAGCGAACGCCCTCCGCACATACGATGACCGGATGACGGTCGATCCCGCCACTCTGAACATCCTTCACTACCCAGACCCCGCGCTCCGCACCAAGGCCGAGCCGGTCGCCGACGTGACCGACGAGGTCCGGGGCGTCGCGTCGCGGATGATCGAACTCATGCGCCGCGCCGAGGGCATCGGCCTGGCCGCGCCGCAGGTCGGGCTGCCCTGGAGGTTGTTCGTCTGCCATGTGCCCCCTCTGGAAGGCCGAAGCCCGGCGTCCGACCCGGCGGGCGCGACGAACCAGCCGACCGTCTACGTGAACCCCGTCCTCTCGAACCCCGCCGGCGCCGTCGAGCCAGCCGACGAAGGCTGCCTGAGCATCCCCGACGTGGTCGGCCGCGTCCTCCGCCCGCCCATCATCACCATCTCCGCGATCGACCTCGAGGGCCGACCCTTCACCCGAACCGCCCACGGCCTCCTCGCCCGCTGCTGGCAGCACGAGTGCGACCACCTCGACGGCGTCCTCATCCTCGACCGCATGGCCCAGATGGACCGCATCCGGAACCGCCGACTTCTCCGCGAACTCGAACGCGCCTGAAGCGCGGCACTATCCTGCCCGCGGATGGACCTCGTCTACTTCGGCTCCGGAGCGTTCGGCCTGCCGACGCTCGAACGCCTCGCCGCGCGCCACCGCGTGCGGTGCATCGTCACGCAGCCCGATCGACCGGCCGGGCGTGGAGGCCGACTCACGCCCACGCCCATCGGCGCATGGGCGGCAGGGCACGCCCCGGGCGTGCCGCTCCTCAAACCCGAGCGCGTCAACGAGCCGTCCGTGTGCGCACAGGTCCGCGCCTTCGAGGCCGACGCATGGGTCGTCATTGCCTTCGGGCAGAAACTCGGTCGTGCCCTGCTCGACGGACGCTTCGCCATCAACCTGCACGCCTCGCTCTTGCCCCGCTGGCGTGGCGCGGCCCCGATCAACGCCGCCATCCTCGCCGGCGACGCCGAGACCGGGAACTCCGTCATCACGCTCGCCGACCGCATGGACGCGGGCGACATCCTCGCCCAGTCGCGCCGCCCGCTCGACGCTGCCCTGACCGCTGGCGAACTGCACGACCTCCTCGCCGCCGACGGCCCGGACCTTGTAGAGTCCGTCCTGCGCGCGCGCGAGGCAGGCACGCTCTCGCCGCGTGTGCAGGACGAAACTCTCGTCACCCTCGCGCCGAAACTCTCGAAGGCCGATGGTTGGGTGGACCTCGCCCAGCCCGCCGAAGCCTGCCGACGGCGCATCCACGGCCTGACGCCCTGGCCGGGCGTGACGGCCACGCTCGGCGGGCGGTCGCTCCGGTTGCTCCGCGTCGAACCTGCCGACGCGGATCCCCAACAATCAGCCGTGGGCACCATCGTCGATCCTGATCGGGGCACCGTGGCCTGCGGCGGCGCGACCGCGCTCCGCCTGCTCACCGTCCAGCCCGCGGGCGGCCGCGACATGCCGTGGTCGGACTTTGCGCGAGGTCACCGCGTCGAGCGCGGCGCCGCGCTCGTCTCCGGCCC
The DNA here is from genome assembly GCA_039794165.1 of Phycisphaerales bacterium. GTDB lineage: Bacteria > Planctomycetota > Phycisphaerae > Phycisphaerales > UBA1924 > CAADGN01. The sequence goes on along the minus strand of JBDIVY010000001.1, from coordinate 162,705 downwards.
AGGAGGCGCGCCGTGCTGACGCTCTGGGACTTCATCACGCCGCGCCGCATGCGCCGGCCACCCAAGCCTCGCCCCGCGCCGGCCGCACCCCCCGCCCGGCGCACGCCACCGTCCGGCTCCTCCATGCAGGACCGTTACGACGCCATGACACGCGAGATGCTCGACCGTTACGGCGTCCGCGTCCGCCGCTGGCGCAAAGACATGACCGGCCTCGCCTGGGAGGTGTACTACGCCAACGGAGAGACCCGCCGCCTCATCGAGGCCCCGCGCCCGCGAGGCCCGGTCTCGGCCGCCATCTTTCTGCACGAGATCGGCCACCACGCCATCGGCTTCCACCGCTACAAGCCGCGCTGCCTCGAGGAGTACCACGCCTGGGCCTTCTCTCTCGCCCAGATGGAGGCGCTCGGCCTGAACGTCACCGACCGCGTCCGCCACCGCGTCCACGACTCGCTGCACTACGCCGTCATGAAGGCCCGCCGGCGGGGGCTGCGCTCTCTGCCCGCCGAACTGCTGCCCTACGCCGAACCGCGCCGCAAGACACCGCGCGCCGCCCCTACTTCCGGTGCCGCACCGCGTCGAGGCACAGCACCTCGAAGATAACCGTCCCGGCCAGCAGCGCGGTGATCTCCGCCACGTCGCGGTCGGGCAGGACTTCCACCACGTCCGCGCCGACAACGTTCAGCCCCCGCAGCGACCGGATCGCCCCGAGCGCCTCGTGCGACGCGAAGCCCCCGATCGCGTGCGTGCCCGTGCCGGGCGCGAACGCCGGGTCGCAGCAATCCACGTCGAAACTCAGGTACGCCTCCGCCCCGCCCAGTTCCGCGACGAACCGCTCGAGCGCGCCGTTCCCGCTCCGCCGCCACTCGTCGCAGGTGACGATCCGAACGCCGTGCTTCGGCGCGAACTCGGCGTCCGCGCGCGTGTTGAGCGGCCCGCGGATGCCGATCGAGATCATGCGCTTCGGATCGATCATCCCCTCCTCGATCGCCCGGATGAACGGCGAGGCGTGCCCCCACCGTTCGCCCCAGACCTGGTCCACCGTGTCGAAGTGCGCGTCGAAGTGAACCAGCGCCAGCCCCCCCTTCGGCGAACCGCGTCGCTCCCACGTCGCCCGCACATTCGAGTACGCGATGGAATGATCCCCTCCGACCGCGAACAGTCGCGTGTGCGAGGGCTCGCCCAGCCCGCGCGCGAACGCCGCCGCCGCCTCGGCCGTCTCGCGGCACGAGTACGGCTGCACCGGCGCATCGCCCGCGTCCGCCAGGCTCAGCGCATCGCACAGGTCCAGCCCGTGCTCCAGCGAGTACCGCTTCACATACTGCGATGCATCGCGCACCGCCCGCGGCCCGAACCGCGCGCCCGGCCGGAACGTCACGCCCCCGTCGAACGGCACGCCGTAGATCGCCCAGTCCACCGGCCGATGCTCCGGCGCGACCTGCTCCAGCAGCGGGTATCGGCAGAACGTCGCCACGCCGGCGAACCGGGGGTACTGACGCGGATCGGGCAGATTCGTCGGCATGTCGAACTCCTCAGCGTGCCATCACCGTCGGACTATCCACCCTATCGACTCCTTCCTGCCCTCTTCCCGATGGTGATGCTGCCCACCCTTTATGCCAGCCACGAGTCCTCGACGCGCATCCCCGGATGCACCGTCGCCGCGTCGCCGGTCTCGATCATCCCCGCCACCGGGTACGCGCAGTAGTCGAGGCTGAACGAACCGGCGGGGCGGTGGTTGCCCGAGATGCCCAGACCGCCGAAGGGCAGCCGGCTGCTCGCGCCCGCGGTCCCGGCGTTCAGATTCACGCACCCGGCGCGCACCGCGTTGAAGAACCGCTCCGCGTGGCGCTCGCTGCGCGTGAAGATCGCCGCCGCGAGGCCGAAGCGCGTCGCGTTCGCCTGCTCGATCGCGTTGTCGAGTGAATCCGTCACGGCGATCCGCAGCATCGGGCCGAAGACCTCCTCGTCGCACCCCGCCTCGCCGCCCTCTCCGGCCGTGAAGCGATCGACGCGAACGACGCCCGGCGAGATGAAGAACCCGCCCCCGGGCGTCTCGACGGCGCGGCTCTCGACCATCACCTCACCGCCCGCGCGCGCGAAGCGGGCCTGCACATCCAGCACAGCGCTCCGCGACTGCTCCGAGATGATCGGTCCCATGAACACCGGGTGCGGCGCGGCCGGGTCGCCGATGATCAGGTTGCTCGCCGCCTTGCACGCGGCCGCGATGAAACGATCCGCCACCGCGCGATGCACGACGACGCGCCGTGTGCAGGTGCACCGCTGCCCCGTCGTCACGAACGCCGAGCGGACGCACTCGACCACCGCCTGCCGCAGGTCGCAGTCGTCCATCACCACGGCCGGGTTGTTCCCGCCCATCTCGAGCGCGACGATGCGCCCGGGCCGGTCGAGGTTCGCTTCCAGAATCCGCCGTCCGACCGGCCACGACCCCGTGAACAGCACGCCGTCGATCCCGTCGTGCGTGACCAGCCGCGACGCCGCCTCCGCCCCCCCCTGCACCAGGTTCACGACGCCCGGCGGCGCACCCGCCCCGCGCAGAGCCTCGTCCAGCAGTTCCGCCAGCAACTGCCCGCACGCGGGCGTCTTGTCGCTCGGCTTGATGACGACCGCATTGCCCATCGCCAGCGCGGGAACCGCGTGCCCGTTGGGCAGGTGCATCGGGAAGTTGAACGGCGCGATCACCGCCAGCACGCCGTGCGGCCGGAACCAGCACCGCCCCCGCTTCGTCCCGCCGAGGTCGATCTCGAACCCCGCGACGCGGCGCAGCCCGCCGTGCTCAGACGACTCCAGCGTCACGTCCACCTTCGCGGCCAGCGCGGCCGCCTCGCCCTTCGCGTCCCAACCGACTTTGCCGGTCTCGTCGCGGATGAGAGCGGCGATCCGATCCTCGTTGGCCTTGCACAGGTCGCGGTACGCCCGCAGCGCGTCGAACCGCCGGGCCGCCGGCCACGCCGCCCACTCGGGCTGCGCCGTCCGCGCCGCCGCGACGGCAAGGTCTACGTGCTCAAGCCGCGCCGACCCCTCCCACAGCGCCGAAGCAGGCCGCGCCGGATTGACCGACCGGATGCCCCCCCCGGGGAGCGGGATCCAATCGCCCGCGACCAGGTCCGACGGGCCGCCCGCCAGCGACGGATGACGCCCGCTCACGGCCTCGCCCCCGCCTTCGGCCTGCGCTTCGCCCCCCCCCGGGCGGGCGGCGGCTCATCCCCCGCGACCGCCGCCATATCCGTGAATCCCGCCGCCATGCCCGGCTCGCCGTGCAGCGCTTCCATCGCCTCGCGCGGCAGGCAGACGCGACCCCTCACGTCGATGAAGCAGTCCTCCTGCACCGCGTAGAACTCGCCATCCTGGTGCAGCGTGCTCACCATCGCCGGCCGGCGGCACTTGCCCTTCGCCGCCGGCTCTCCGAGTTCGACCTCGCGCGTCGCGCGGATGATCGGCACTTCGTCCGTGCGCGTCTCCAGCAGCGGCCCACCGTCGAACGGATCGACGAAGCCCGTGTACTGAAAGCCGAGCCCCTCGAGCATCCGCCGCGCCGGCACCGTCTCCCGGCCGACCTCCCCCACCACGTCGCGGGCCTCGGGCGGCAGCAGCGACAGGTAGATGTCCCCCGGCGGCAGCAGCGCGGGGATGAACTTCCGCGATCGCTGGCACTGCTTGTCCGCCTCCGTGTAACTCAGCGGGATGAACCGGCGGCCGAGATACTCCCAGAGCAGGCTGCGCCCGTCCTCGGTGATCGGCGCCATCATCTCCGCCAGGATGCGGTCCGCGAACAGATGCCGATGCAGCCCGATGAAGTGGAATCGCACGAAACTCAGGAACCGCCCGACGCGGTGCCCGCGCGACGCCGGCTGGAGGATCAACCCGCCGATTTCCGTCGGCCCGGTCTCGTCGCCGTGCAGCCGCGCGACGACGTGCGTCGTCCCGGTCTTCAGGTCCGGCGCGAACGTCGAGCGCTGCTCCAGTTTGAACGAGTAGTTCGGGTTCCCCGGCCCGCCCATCCTCGCCAGAATCTGCGACGTGCCCAGCGCGGTCCGGTCCTCCCGGCTCTCGGCCACGAACATGAAGATGTCGCGCGTGAAGTCCGCCGAGGAAAGCCCCGTCACGCCGACGGGCTTCCTCGGCTTGCGCGCCGAGCCGTTGTCGCCCGGCGGCTTTTCCCCCGCCGCCGCACGCAGGAACGAGAGCCGGCTCTGCGTGATCTTCAGGTCAACAAGTTCCTTGTCCGCCGGCAGGTTGATGAAGTGCACCATCCGCGCCAGTTTCAGCAGCGTTCCCGCGTCCTCGACCCTCGCCCGACGAATGACGATCACACAAGCCTCCCTGCACACCGACAGCCGACCCTCAAGACGCCGCCTTCGCCAACCCACGCTCCACGCACTCGAACACCAGCGGCCAGTCGTCTGGTCGCATCACGCCCAGCGGCGGGAGCATCCGCAGGTGGTACGGGCCGTGCCCGCAGTAGAACAGAATCACGCCCTCATCGAAGCAGGTGCGGCACGCCTTCGTGACCAGTTCCTTGCGCCCGCCGAACGGGCTGAACCGCATCATGCCGCCGATCCCGCCGACGATCCCCTTCGGCGCGGGTGTCAGCACGCCGTCCGCGACCGGCGGGAACCACTGCGGGTGCTTCGCGGCCAGGGCGCGCACGTGCTCGACGAACGCCGCGTGGTGCTGCGCGATGCGCCCGCCCGTGCCGTAGTAATCCCCGTCGCGCAGCCGCTCGATGATCCGCCGTCCGACCGTGAACGCCGGCCCCGCGCCCGTGAAGGTCGCGGAGAGCAGGCCCGGGCCGGGGTTGTACTCCGGCGTGTAGAGCGTGGCGCACACCTGCGACATCTTGCCGACCGTCATCACGTCCACGTGCTCGCCGATGCCGAGCGCTTCGGCCGCGAACATCGCCGTCGTCCGCCCGAACGTCTGCACCTCGTCCGCCCACACCGCGATGCCGTTCGCTCGGCAGACCTCGATCAGCGCGAGGAAGAACTCGGGCGGCGCGGTGTTGAAGCCGCCCTCGCCCTGCACCAGTTCCATGATGAAGCACGCGTGCTGGCGCGGATACCGCTCCACGTACGACCGCACGTGATCGACGATCATGCCGATGTGCTTCGCCTGCCCCACGCGCTCCGCGACCGCCTCGCTGTAGAACGGCACGTAATCGACGAGCGTGCTCAGCGGCAGGCCCACCCGGTTCGCCGCCGCGTCGCCGATCTGCGAGAGCGTCACCGTCCGCCCCATGAAGCAGTCCTTGAACGCGAGCACGCGGCCCGCCGGAGCGTGCTTCTGGTAGCAGACCTTCAGCGCGTTCTCGTTCGCCAGCGCGCCCGTCGGCGAGGCGTAGCAGTGCGCCAGCCTCGTGCAGCGCGACGCCTCCGCCAGCAGCGTCTCACCGAACCGGTACGCCTCGAAGTTCGTCTGAAGGTTCCCGTTCTGGAGCGTGTCCTCGAGCGCGCCCTCGACACCCGCCGCGATCAACTCCTCGTCCGAGTGCCCGAAGAAATGTACCCCGATCCCGCAGATCATGTCCCACTTCACCGAACCGTCCGCGAGTTCCACCAGCGCGCCGTTGCCCACGCCCGAGCCGACGTAGGGGTACAGCAGGTCGCGCCCGCGCACCTTCTTTGCTCGCTCGAGCAGGTCCGCGTAGGCCCCCCGCAACTCCTCGCGCCCCGCGCGCGGCCCGGTGATCGTCGCGCTGCGCCGGCGCACCTCCTCGCGCAGCACACCGATCGCCTCCCGAACCGCCGGGCTGGCGTGCAACTGGCTCCCCTGCGTCGTCGGCGTCTGCACGGTCTGCGACATATCGGTCCTTTCCCCGCGGGGCATCCTTGGCCGCACGGCTCCACGCCGTCCAGCGGGCGCGCTCACACCTTCAATCGGCCCTCGGACAGCCGCGAAACAACCACAGACAACAACTGGCACCGTTCCACGAGGCTCGCCAGTTCGATCCACTCCTGCGGCGTGTGCAGCCCGCCGCCTCGCACGCCCAGCGTGTCGATCGTCGGCAGCCCGCACGCCTGCAACTGGTTCCCGTCGCACACGCCGCCCGTCTTCGTGAACGGGAGCGACTGCCCAAGGGCCTCCGCCGCGGCCCTCGCCAACTCCGCCAGCGCGCTCGTCCCCGGCGTCAGCGGCTTAGCCGGACGGTTGAAACTCCGCAGCACCTCCACTCGCGGCAGCGCATCCTCACCGGTCGCCAGCGCTTCCAGATTCGTCGCCAGCAGCGCGGCCGCCTCGGGCGTCGAGAATCGCACGTTCCCCCACGCCCGCGCACGGTCGGGAACCGCGTTCGTCACCGTGCCGCCCTCGAGCGGCCCCACGTTCGTGATCATCCCCCGCTCCGCGTCCGCCATCTCCGCGACCGCGATCAGGCACCGAGCCAGCGCGGTCACCGCCGACACGCCCGACGTGAAGTCGCGCCCGACGTGCGCCGAACGCCCGTGCGTCCGCAGACAGAACTGACCCGAGCCCATCCGCTCGACAGCCAGCGCTCCGCCCGGCAACGCAGGCTCGACAACCAGCCCCGCATCGTGCTTGGCCGCCTCGGCCGCCAGCACCGCGTCCGAGTGGTACGACCCCGTCTCCTCGTCGCTGTTGAAGACGACCGTCCATGCCGCGTCGATCCCCGCCTCGACCAGCGACTCCAGCGCGGCGACGAGGATCACCAGCCCGCCCTTCATGTCCACGCACCCGGGTCCGGTCGCCGTCGTGCCATCCGCGCTGATCGCCAACTCGCGGAATGGTCCGGCCGGGTCGTGCACCGTGTCCAGGTGCCCGACGAGCAGCACACGCGGCGTGTCCGCCCGCTTCGAGCGCTTCCGGCAGACCGCCGTCGGCGGGATCGGCCCCGACCCCGATTGCCCGTGGAGCCAGTCCGGGCGCGGATCGCCGGGGATCAACTCGACCGTCGCACCGATCGCCCGCAGCCGGTCCGTGAGCCGCTCGCGCGTCTCGTCGAGCGCGGGCGCGTTGTTCCCGCCCGTCGGCAGCCCGACGTGCAGCCGCAGGTCCGCGAGCAGGTCGTCGCGCCGCCGTTCCACAGCGCGGCAGAGGGCCTGCTCGCGTTCACTCAATCCCGCCGCGCCGTGCGTTGGCATGGTGCAACCGTAGGCCCTTTGCAGCCTGCCACACGCCCGCTACCCTGCCTTTCGCCATGCCCCCGAGACCCGCGACCGCTCGCCCTTCGCCGCAGTTGCACGAGGCCCTCCGCCTGTACCTGAGCGGCGACCCGCTCGGCGCGGAGGCCGTCTGCCGCGACGCGCTCCGTCGCGAGAAGTCGAACCCGAGAGCCTGGCACCTGATGGGCCTGTGCCTCAACGCGCTCGGGCGCTACGCCGACGCCCGTCAGCACGCACGCCGCGGCGTCGAGATCGCCCCGGATGATCCCGAACTGCTCCAGCTCCTCGCCATGACCTACAACCGCGAGGGGCGGTACGACGACGCGCTCGGCGTCCTCGACACCGCCGTCGCCCGCAGACCCGACCACCTCGGCCTTGCCGCGGCCCGATCCGAAGTCCTCTTCCAGGCGCGCCGCTACGAGGAGGCCGCCGCCGCCGTCGAACCTTTCCTCGCCGATGACCCGCCGCACATCGCCGTCGCCATCGCCTTCGGCCAATCGGCGCGGCGCGTCGGCCGCGAGGAGCAGGCGGTCGACCTGCTGCGCCGGGCGAATACCGCGCCGGATGTTCCGCTGCCGCAGCGCATCTCCTCGCTCTTCATCCTCGGCAACCTGCTCGACCACCTCAAGCGCTACGACGAAGCCTTCGCGGCGTTCGACGAGGCCAACCGCGTCAAAGGCGAACGCCCCGACATCGACGACTACTCCGCCTCCATCCGTCGCATGATCGACGCCTGGACCCCCGAGCGCATCCGCTCCATACCGCGAAGCCTGGAGACCAGCGACCTTCCCGTCTTCATCGTCGGCATGCCCCGCTCGGGCACCACGCTCACCGAGCAGGTGCTCTCCGCGCACCCTCGATTCCACGGCGCTGGCGAGTTGCGCGACGTCCACACCCTCGTCGGCGAACTTCAGCACGGTGTCGAGGGCGGCCGGTGGCACCTCTTCGCGCTCGAACGCCTCGCCGAGCGGCCCCTGACGCGCTTCGCGCGCCGCTGGATCGAGCGCATGCGCCGCGCCGCCCCCGACGCCCTGCGCGCCAGCGACAAGAACCCGCAGAACTACCTCCACCTCGGTCTCATCTGGGCCGCCTTCCCCGGGGCGAAGGTCGTCCACTGCGTGCGCGATCCGCTCGACACCTGCCTCTCGTGCTTCTTCCACGACCTCGGCGGCCCGCACGTCTCCATCGGCTCGCTTCGCGCTGTCGGACGCTGGTACGCCGAGTACCGCACCGTCATGCGCCACTGGACTGCTGTCCTCGACCTGCCGATTTTCGAACTCCGCTACGAGACCATGGTCGAGCGGCCCGACGAGACCAAGCTCCGCCTGATCGAGTTCGTCGGCCTCGAGTGGGACGACGCCGTCGTCGAGCATCACGCCGTGGACCGCCCCGTCCTCACGCCCAGCGTTGACCAGGTCCGCCGACCGATCTACAAGACCGCCGTCGCGCGGCACGCGCACTACGAAGCCCACCTCGGCCCGCTGCGCGAAGCGCTCGCCGAATGATCGCGCAGGCCGCGCCCTCAGGACGCGAGCCACACCTCCACGATCACCAGCCCCAACGCCGCCGCGCCGACGATTGCGCTCGCCAGTTTCGCCCGGCGCGCGACCGCGTCGATCGGCAGCCGGTCCGCCGGCGCGCCGACGAGCGCTCGCAGCCGCCTCCGCCGCAACCCGATCGATCCGTGCCGCCACGAGAACCTCTCCGGCTCCGACCCGTTGAGCATCGCGACCCGCCCCAGCGCGCTCGCCATGGCGCGCGCCGCCTCGTGCGAAATCGTCCCGGCCGCCTCCGCGGGCGGTGGATGCGTGCTCGCGCTCAGGTGCCGGGCGGCGAACGCGTCCGCCTGCCACTCGAAGCGCCGGCTGACGAACCCGAACACCGCAAGCCCGACCGCGAGCGACACCATCACGACGCCGATCGCGGGCCACCCGTTCGCCGGATCAAGACCAAGAACCCGCCCCGCTGCGCTCGCGCCCGCTCCGGCCACCGTCGCGCTGCCGAGAAACGCGGCCGCCAGCCACGGCGCGTGCCGGTGCCGCACGTGCCCCACCTCGTGCGCCATCACGGCCTCGACCTCGTCCGCCGGCAGGCTCTCCAGCAACGCATCCGTCAGCAGCACATACCGCGCCGGCCCGAGAAACCCCACCACCGCTCCGTTGAGCATCGTCCCATCCGTTCGCCACACCAGCAGCCCACGCACGCGCACGCCGTTCGACAGCAGCACCCGTTCCAGGCGATCCCGCAACTCGCCGGCACCAAGCGGCGCCGTGTCCCACAACCACCGCAGCGCGAGCGGCAGCAACGCGATCACCACCACCACGCCCGCCAGTTGCAACACGCCCTGCGCCGGCGCAACGAACTCCGGCCGCACCGCCCACGCCGGAAGCGCGCTCGCCCACCCAGGCGCCTCAGGCAGCCCGGGCGACGCCGTCCGCACCCGCTCATCCGCCAACACCGCCGACTCCGCGAGCCGCAGAACCGTCTCCGCCCAACCGAGTATGAGCGCGACCGGCACAGCCGCGAACAGCACGTGATGCCGTGCCGCCTGCACCACGAACGCCCTCCGCGTCGGCAGCGTGGGCACGTGCAGACCCTCGTCGAACCGGCGCATCAGCATCGCCTCGCGCATCCGCCGCTCGACCGGATAGATCGCCCACCATCCCGCGATGAACACCGCCAGCGGCGGCGCGGCCGCGAGCAACTCGTCCACCAGCAGCAGATCGCCCACGCCCGCGCGCACCGCGTCCAGCCACCCTACCGCCAGCACGTTCCACGCGTGCAGCCCCACCGCCGCGGGCCTCGACCACGCGACCACGCGCTCCGCCCGGCGTGCCTCGCGCACGTGCCGCGTCGCGTCCAGCCGCCGCCGGCACGCCCACGCCCACAGAGCCACGAACCCGGCCAACGCCGCCATCGACGCGAGCGACACCACCGCCGCGATCGGCGCGGTCAGGCCGCCCGGGGCGTCGACCTCCAGCGCATCGCGGAGATTGCCCACAACGAAGACCGCGATGACAAGCAGGTGCATCATGCCCCGCGCCGCGCCTCACTCCCCCCGCGGCCGCCGGACCTCGCCCAGGTCGATCAGCACGCCGTCCGGCTGGTACAGGTCAGCGTTCAGCACGTCGCGGTCGATGCTCGTGAAGACCAGGCTCGTGCGCCCGAGCCGCGCCGCCGTCACCAGGTCCGGCATGCTCGGCCCCGCGAACTCCCGGTTCCGCGCCTTCTGCGCATGAAAGTGGTAGTGCGCCAACGCCCGGTCGCTCGCGTCGATCATGTCCTGCGACGCCACGAACTCCCGGTCGTGCCGGCGCTGGCTCGCCCGCGGCACGAAGAGCACCGCTCGCACACGCTCCCCCTCCGACTCGACGATCCCGCCGTACTCCGTCGTCCCGTCGTCGCGGTCGAGGTCCGCCTGCCGGAACAACTCCCGGCACACGCGCTCGTCCGCCAGCGCATCGTCAATCACGAGGATCGTCAGCAGGTCCGCCCACGCCAGCCGCTCCTCCCAGTCCGCGAGCCGGTCCGGGTGCGGCTTGGTGAAGTCCGTGTCGTCCTTCACGCGCCGGTAGTGCCTCCGATCCGCCAGCCGCGACCGCACCTCGGAGAGCAGTTCACCCCGCCCCGCCGCGACCCACTCCGGCCGGTTCGCCGTTGCCCACCGGATCGGCTCGGCGTGGCGCAGCCCCAGCCCACGCCGACGCTCCGTGTCCAGCGCACCGATCGCCCGCGTCGCCTCGCCCCACCATGCCGCATTTTCACGCTTCGACCCGTCGCGCAGCGAGCGCAACCACTTCAGTTCCTCCCCCGTCACCGGAGCGGCCGCCAGGTCGCGGAACGCCGCGCGGATGTCCTCGACCGCCGCCTGCGACTCCCCCGACACGCCGGATGTGTCCATCGACGAGAGCATCTCCGCCCGGCGCACGCCCGTCGGGTCGAGCCGCCCCAGCAGATCCCACGCGCTCGCCCGCACGCGCTCGTCGTACCGAACGTCGTCCGGCCCGGGGTCCGTCCGCGGGTCGAGGAACACGCCCAGCACGACCTCCTCCACCGGCCGCCCATGGTGCAGCGCCTCGATTGCACGCCACTCCGCCCGCTCGTTGTCCTTCACCGAGAGCATCGGCCTCGACAGGCTCCGCACCAGCGCGCTCGTCGCGTCCGTCCACCCGCTCCGTGCCGCGACCGTCCCCAGCAGCGCGACCACCTCCCGGTCCGGCTCGTGCGGCAGCATGAGCGACACCAGTTGCCGGGAGTCCGCCTCGTGCTCCGCGTCCGACAGCACCGCCCGCAGCGCGGCCATGCGGAGGTCCCGCGGCTCGCCCCGGCTCCACGCGATCGCCTTGAACGCCTCGCGCGTCACGTTCCGGTCGGCCGCGTTCGCTCCCGACGCCTCCCACGCCGGCACGACAGCCTCGACCCGTGCCCTCGCCGAGAGTTTCGGATTCCGAACGTCGCTCAGCGGGTCCGCCGACCGCGCCGCCCCCCCCGCGCCGCCGCACCCGGCCGCCACAATCGCACCCAGCGCGGCCCCCGAACACCACAGCCCCAGTCGAATCATGCTCATCGTGCCCGAGTCTACACCCACCCCGCGACCCCTCCCGGACTACCATTCCCCGTCGCACGACGCGACACGACCGCATGGCCAAGACCGCCGCACAATCCGAATCCCCGACCCTCCGCGAGCGGGTCGCACGCGTCATCGAACTCATGCGCCCGGCCGTCCAAGCGGATGGAGGTGACCTCGAACTCGTCGGCGTCACCCAGGGCGGCGTCGTCCGCATCCGCTTCCATGGGGCCTGCGTCGGCTGCCCGTCCGCCACCATGACCCTCCAGATGGGCATCGAGCGGAATCTCAAGGCCCACGTACCCGAGGTTTCCGGCGTCGAGTCGGTCGATTGACCCCCCGGTTTCGATCCTCCCCTTACGAAACCCGTCCGATCTGACCAACCCCCTCAAGGGAATCGTTCCAACCATCTGGGCACAAAGTGTTTGTGTCGAACCCCCGATCCGGTATGCTCCGGGCGGTGGACCGTGGCTGGACGCCGCGGGTATTCGGAGGCGGTCAACATGCTTGTCATCACCCGGCGCGAGGGCGAGGAGGTCGTCATCGGCGACCCGCGACACCCTCTCGGAGTCGTTCGCATCGCGTCGATCAAGGGCGAGCGCGTGAGAGTCGCGTTCGACTTCCCGCGCGACGTGGACATCCACCGGCGAGAGATCGCCGACCAGATCGTCAGCGAGGAACCGGCCGTCGCCGACGCGGCCGTCGCCGCCCGCTGAACCACGCCATCCGCCCGAGCGCGCAGCGAGGGTCGCCCGCCCGCGCCGCTGTCACTCCGGCTTGCCGCCCGAGAGGTCGTAGACCCACCCCTCCACAGCCCGCTCGTACGTCAGCACCTCGCCCGGCGCGAAGAACAGGCCCAGTTCACGCTCCGCCGCTTCCGGGCTGTCCGAGCCGTGGATCAGGTTGAAACTGTTCGAGACGCCGAAGTCGCCGCGGATCGTCCCCGGCTCGGCCTTCGACCCGAAGGTCGCCCCCATCATCTTGCGGCAGACGCCGATTGCACCGTTCCCGCGGACGGCGAGCACCAGCACCGGCTGGCTCGTCATGAACTTCACCAGCCCCGGGTAGAACGGCTTCTCGCGGTGGGCCTCGTAATGGCGTGCCGCCAGTTCCGGCGAGATCCGCATCAGTCTGCACCCGACGATCTGAAGGCCCTTGTCCTCGAACCGCCCCAGAATCCGCCCCATCAGCCCCCGCTGCACCGCGTCGGGCTTCAGAATGATCAGCGTCGTCTCCATCTCGGATCGTCTCCTGTTTCGTGTGGGCCGAACCATAGCCCCGGAGGCGAGCCACTGGCTCCGCGCCGTCATTCGAAGACGTGCGACGCGACCCCTCCCGCGGCCATCACGCCGCCTCCGAAGCCGAGGAGGACGGAAAAGCCCAGCGTCGCCAGCATGCCCACCACCAGCGCGGTCCCGCAAAGACCCCCGATCCGAAGTCCGAGCGGCTCGGTGCACCGTCCCCACCGATCCGCCCATGCAACGAGGCACCCGAAACAGCCAAGCCCCCACAGGAAGAGCCCGACGAGCGACACGCCCATCAGCACCTCGCCGACCGTTCCGGCGCTTCGATCGACAAGCGCGGCGACCAACGCAATCCCCGCGCACAGCGGCGCCACCAGCCACGGACCGTGAAGAATCGGAAGGCACCGAACCCAGTTGGCAAACAGCGCTTCCCGTCCGGCCGGCCGCGCCAGCCGCGTCGCCAGCCAACCCACGGACCAACTCCCGGCGACCAGCACGCTCATCAGACCGAACGCCGCGACCATCGCGCCCCAGTGCCATCCGAGCACGCCCGCGCCCAGCGCGTAGACCGGAACCACCACACCGTACAGCCTGAGCCTCGCCGTGCGGAGCGCCGGCCAGGCTCGCTCGGCGTCGCGCACTCGCTCGTCCAGCGCGATCTCGCGCGCCCCGACCTCCGCCCCGCACTCCGGGCACCGCCCCATCGGCAGCCCGCCGACGCAGTAGCCGCACTCGCGGCAGGTCATCCCTTCGGGCAGGCGTTCAGATTCGGTCAAGGCCGCCCCCTTCGCCGTTCGGGCCTTCGCCGACAGGTACGCGACGCCGCGCCATCGCGTTCGGGCGTCCCGAAACCGCCCCGCGATATCTTGGGATGCCGACCCATATCCGCGGCCAGTTTACCCAGATTCACATACACACAATCTCTGCAAATCACCTCGGATTGTCGGGTTGCACGGCCCGCCGACTCTCTGTATCTTCGTGTCGTGCGCTCACGATGGCGCACCGCGGCGCGTGCGTTCCCCGCATCGCCTCGTGGGCAGCCCCAGGCAGGAAGCCCGATTCGTCCGAACGCCGGCGACGCAAGACGCCGGTTCAATCTCGCCCCACCCCCCGGCCGCCGGGATGTGAGACGAGAGCGCCCGGAGGAAGCGCTCCGTTTCGCGCCCGGCGGCCGGTCCTTCGGGCACGCTCACTCAACGTCCATCTGCAGCGCGCGCACCAGGAAGCCGTAGATGTCCGCGGCCTCCTCGATGCGCTTGCTCGTCGGCTTGCCCGCCCCGTGCCCCGCCCGAGGCTCGATGCGGATCAGCGTCGGGTTGCCGCACGATTGCACCCGCTGCAACTCCGCCGCGAACTTGTAGCTGTGCCACGGCGAGACGCGGTCGTCGCCCTCCGCCGTCGTGATGAGCGTCGGCGGATAGCACACCCCTTCGCGCAGGTTGTGGTAGGGCGAATACGCGAAGAGCGATCGGAACTCCTCCTCGTTCTCCGCGAGGCCGAAGTCCGTCTGCCAGTTGCGCGCGTTCGCGCTCTGGAGGTGGTACCGAAGCATGTCCATCACGCCCACCGCGGGCAGGCACGCCCCGAAGAGGTCCGGCCGCTGCGTCATGCACGCCCCGACCAGCAGCCCGCCGTTGCTCCCGCCCTGGATCGCCAGCCGCGGCGTCGAGGTGTAGCCGTTCCCGATGAGCCACTCGGCCGCCGCGATGAAGTCGTCGAAGACGTTCTGCTTGTTGGCCTTCGTCCCCGCGACGTGCCAGTCCTTGCCGTACTCGCCCCCGCCGCGGAGGTTCGGCATCGCCCAGATGCCGCCCATCTCGAGCCAGACGATCCGGGTGACGCTGAACGAGGGCGTCATCGAGACGTTGAACCCGCCGTAGCCGTAGAGCAGCAGCGGCGCGCTCCCGTCGAGGCTCACGCCCCTGCGGTGGACGATGAACATCGGGATCCGCGTGCCGTCCTTGCTGGCGTAGAAGACCTGCTTGGTCTCGTAGTCGTCCGGGTTGAACCGCACCTCGGACCGCTTGAACTCGCGCGCCGCGCCGGTGCGCACGTCGAGCCGGTAGATCGTCGAGGGCGACGTGAAGCCGGTGAACGAGAAAAAGGTCTCCGGGTCGTCCCCACGCCCGCCGAACCCGCCGGCGGAGCCAAGCCCCGGCATGTCCACGTCGTAGGCGTGCGTGCCGTCACGCTCGAAGACCCGCACCATCGAGTGCGCGTCGCGCAGGTACGACGCCACGATCCGCCCGCCGACGTACGACACGCTCCCGAGCGTCTCCGCCGCCTGGGGCATGACCTCGCGCACCGCTTCCGGCGCCTTCGCGTCGATGGCGATCACCCGGCGCAGCGGGGCGTCCTTTGTCGTCGCGAAGATCAGTTCGTCCCCCTCGTTGCCGACGAAGTTGTACCGCGCGTCCCACTTGTCAAACAGCGGCCGCACCTCCCCCCGCCCCTCGCCCGGCGCGGCGATGAACACCGCGTTCGTCAGGTACCCGTCGAAGATCGAGACGATCAGGTGCCGCCCGTCCTCGGTCACCCCCGCGTAGGGGTTCCAGGTCGGATGGTCCGGCGCCTCGTACACGAGCACGTCGGCGTCCTGCGCCGCGCCGAGCCGGTGCCGGTAGACCTTCACCGCCTGCTGGTCGTCCGCCTTGCCGTTCTCCCCGATCGGGTACCGGCTGTAGTAGAAGGCCGTGCTGTCGCGCTCCCACGAGACGCCGGTGAACTTCACGTGGCGGATCTCATCCTGCAGGTGGTTGCCCGAGTCGATCTCCATCACGCGCCAGATCTTCCAGTCCGAACCGCCGTCCGAGACCGCGTACGCGATCAGCCGCCCGTCCGGCGAGACCGAGTACGACGCCAGCGCGACCGTGCCGTCGCCCGAGAATGCGTTGGGGTCGATGAGCACGCGCGGCTCGGCGTCCAGCGAGGGCGCCCAATACAGCACGTTCTGGTTCTGCAGCCCGTCGTTGCGCTCCCAGAAGTACCGGCCGCCCTCCTTGAACGGCGTGGTGTACCTCTCGTAATCCCACAGTTCGCGGATGCGCGCCGCGATGCGGTCGCGCTCCGGCACGTCCGCGAGCCACGTGAACGTCAACTCGTTCTGCGCCGCGATCCATGCCTGTGACTCGGCGGACGACTCGTCCTCCAGCCACCGGTACGGGTCCGCGACACGGAAACCGTGCAGGTTCTCCACCACGTCGCCGCGGCGGGACTCGGGGTACGAGATGGACTGGGCCAACGCCGGCGCGGCCGCCGCCGCCAGCACGAGTACGATCCGCGAGCGCATGGTGTGTCTCCGCTGCCTGTTCATGGCGTGCTACTGCACCAACCCCTTCGTCAACCGCATGAACGCCGTCTCGAGATTCACCGGCTCTTCGGTGAACTGCGTGAGCCGAAACCCGCCGTTGATGAGCAGGTTCGGCAGGTCGGTGTACGACCGCCCGCCCGCCTCCTCGAACGTCACGTGGAAGAGCGTCCCGATCTGGCCGTTGACGCTCCCCGCGCCGTCGGCCATCGCGACCTTCTTGACGCCGGGGAACGCCTGCAGGACCTGCTCGGCCCGCTGCGCGTCCCCCACGACGCCGACGTGGATGACGTGCCCGACGCGTGCCCGGCGCAGGATGTCCGCCACCGGCCCGCTGTACAGCAGTTTGCCCCGCTCGATGATCCCCACCACATTGCACAACTCGGCCAGTTCGTGCAGGATGTGCGAACTGATGAGGATGGTCTTGCCCATCCGCTTCAGTTCCTTCAGCAACTCGCGGATCTCGATCCTCGCCCGCGGGTCCAGCCCCGACGCCGGCTCGTCCATCAGCAGCACCTTCGGATCGTGCAGCAGCACCCGCGCGATGCTCAGCCGCTGCTGCATGCCGCGGCTCAGGCTGTTCACCTCCGCCGTCGCCTTGTACGTCAGGTCCGTCAGTTCGAGCACGTCGTTCACGACCCGACGCCGCTCCTGCCCGTGGATGTTGTACGCCGCGGCGAAGAACTCCAGATACTCCGTCACCACCATGTCCTCGTACGCGCCCATGAAATCCGGCACGTACCCGATCATGGGTCGGATCTGGCGGTTCTGGTACCCGATCGTCAGCCCGCACACCTGCGCCTGCCCGCTCGAAGGCTTGAGCAGCGTCGCCAGGATCTTGATCGTCGTCGTCTTGCCCGCGCCGTTGGGGCCGATGAACCCGAAGCAGTCGCCCTCGTCGATCGTCAGGTTGAGGTTGTCGAGCGCGACGAGTTCGCCGTAGCGCTTGGTCAGGTTGATCGTCTCGATCATCCGCACGCCGGGCCTCCCTCGCCGATCAGCCGCCGCCTTCCGTTCCGCCGACCGACGCCGGCTCGTCGCCACGCGCCGGACGGACGACCGGCGGCGGATCGTCGGGCAGAGGATAGATCCAGCGGACCACCGTCGTCCCGTCGAAGTGGACCGCCCGCTCCTGCCCGCCGATCCACACCCGCATCGGCGTCGGGCACGCGTCCTTCCCCGACGCCTTCAGGTGCCCGATCACGATCACGCACGGCTGCGTGAACCACCGCCCAAGATCCCACCGCTGCGCCCCCGCCCGCCGCGCCAGCACCGGCGCGGAGGTGTCCGTCACCCCGCGGCTGAAGTCCGGCGGCGCGAGGTGGCTGAACAGCGCGAGCGCGGCCAGGCGATCCGGCGCACGCCGCGGGTCCGCCGTCTGCTCGCCGAATCCGCCCGGCACGCTCGACGACATCCGCGTCAGGTCGCCCAGGTAGTTCTGCGCCAGCACGTCCGTGCCCGCGAGCACAGTCGCCAGTTCGAGGTTCAGCGGCTCGCCCGGCTGCCACACGCCCGTCCGCTTGAACGCGTACGCCGCGCAGATCAACTGGTCGCTCGGCGGCGCCCACGTCGGCTGCTGACGCCGCACCACCACGATCACCACGTTCTCCAGCCCGCCGGGCAGTTCGTGCGTCAGCACGCCCTCGAGCAGGTGGTTGCCGATGTCGCCGCGCCGGAACCGGATCGCCGTATCGAGGTTGCCCGTCGCGTCAACCACCGGCCGGATCGACCGCCACGCCATCCCGCCCGACCAGTCCGCCATCAGTTGCTTCACCGTCGCCCGCGTCGGGAACGTCATCGAGTTCGGCGAGCGGCCGTCCACCGTGTACCCACGCGCGTCCGGGAATCCACCCCGACCGGAAACCCCCAGCGTCCGCGGCTGATCCCACGGCGCGATCGCGTGATGCACCCGCGTCCCGCCGACGGCCGCCGGCTCGTCGCCCACCGACACCGTCGCTTCGCCGTAACTCGGCACCAGCAGGCTCATCCACGTCCGCGTGCGCTGCTTGCGCTCGCCGTACACGTGGTCGAGGAAGGTCAGGTGCGTCGCCTCGAGCCGCTTGGGCCGCAGCAGCAGCGCCCCCCCCCACGCCAGACCCGTGAACACCAGGCTCGTCGCCAGGAACGCCACCCACGCGTGCTTCACGGCCTGTCGCCGCTTCAGCAGGCCGAACCCGCCGGGACCGGCCGCGATCCAGTACACCGCGAACACCACGAACCCGAGGAACACCCCCGCCACCGCGCGCCCCGACTTCGCGATCGACGACGGCAGATCCTGGTCGTAGTCCACCGACGTCCGGAACCCCATCGGCCGGTTGCTCCGCGTCTCCAACTGCGCCAGTTCCGCCTGCGACATCACCTGCCCGCGCCGCCCCAGCACCCGGTGCCAGAACACCGCCGCCTCCGGAAGCCCCGCCTGCATCAGCCCCGGGTGCCCGAGGTCGATCCCGATCAGCGTCACCGCCCCGGTTCCCACAAGCCGACGCGCCACCACGCACTCGCCGTCCGGCCCGTTCAGGATGCGCATCGCCTGCCCGGGGTCCGCGTCCGCGCGCGGCGCGAGCGAGTGCACCGTCCCGCTCTGCGGCAGCACCGCGTCGGGGCGCGACGTCAGCAGCGTCGCGTACGCGCCGAGGTCCACGCCCGTCCGCCGAGCGATGCTCACCGCCGGCATCATCTCCGCCAACTCGCGGTTGGCGATCGTGATCCAGTCCTGCCCCACCGGCGGCAGGCACACGATCAGGTGCCCGCCACGCTCCACCCACTCCCGCAGCGCGCGCACCTGCTCGATCGTCAGATCCCCCGGCGAGCCGCGCGTCCACACCACAACCTCCACCGGAGCCATCCCGAGCCACCGGTCCGGAAGATCGTCCGGCAGATTCCCCGTGCGCGCATCGAGCAGTTCGTGCCCCAGCGGCGCAAACGACGAGTTCTGGTACCGCGTCCCGTACTGCCCAAGACCGTGCGAGCGATCCCCGATCACCGCCGCAACCGACTCGGACGCATCCAGCAGCCGCGGCGGACTGACCCGCGTCTGCCCGATCACGCGCCCCTCGCGCACGACCCCGTCGCCACCCTCCTCCGCCTCGAACACCGTCACGCTCAGCAGGTCCGCCGACTCGAACCGCCCCGGCAGCCGCACGTACACCCACACCGGCTGCGACAGCCCCGGGTTCGTCGTCATCGCCACGCGGGGCTGCGTCGTGTCGCCGTCCGGGTCCCCCACCGACACGCGTATCAGCACGTCTCGCTGCCGCTCCGCCCGGTCCATCACCCGCAGCCGAAGCCCGGTCCAGTCCCCCGCCCTCGCCGCGCCGGAAAAGCCGAACCGGTCCAGATCGACCTGAACCTCCCCCACGGGCACGGCCGGGACGGTGTCCGCCCCTTCTGGAGCGAGCAGATCGCGCTGAGCCGCCGCCGGGATCGCCGCCAGCGACACAGCCAGCGACCACACGACCGCCCGCACCAGATTCGGGAGCGAATCCGCCATCGTCAGGATTCTAATAGGCTCAAGCCCACCACGGTTGCTGTCGATTTCCACTTCATGGCCGCCATCCCCTCCGAGAGCCTGATCCTCATCGCCCTGATCATCGGGCTGTGCGTGCTTGGGGTGCTCAACGCGATCGCGGGGCAGGTCCGCGACACCCGGGCCGAGATCATGCTCCGCAAGCACGTCGCCGAACTCAAACGCCGCGCCGAGGACCACCTCAACGCCTCGATCTCGATCGTGGACGACGACGCGCCGGGCGACGTCATCATTCTCGACGACGAGCCTGAAACCGCCTCGCGCCTCGCGGCCTGAACCCGGCCCGACCGGTGGCCCGACCGGTGGCACAGGCGTCCCGCCTGTGCCCATCTCCTTGCCGCGGCCTACCCGCCCTCACCCATCCTGGCCAACTCATCCAACAGTGCGACGTGCGCTCGCGCCCCCATGCGGAAGCACTCCAACTCGAACTTCTCGTTCGGCGAGTGCACCCGGTCATCGTCCAGCCCGAACCCCATGAACACCGTGTCCAGCCCGAGTCGCTGCTTGAGCAGCCCCGCCACCGGGATCGACCCGCCGGACTTGATGAGGTCCGGTTCTCGCCCCGCCGCACGCTCCAGCGCGCGTCGAGCCGCCCGAAGCGTCGGCGAGTCCGTCGGCACCGTCGCCGGGAACCCGCCGCCGTGCTCGATGAACTCCCACCGGCACCCCGGCGGCGTGCGCTCGCGCAGCCACGCGAAGAACACCGCCGTGATCTTCGCCGGGTCCTGGTCCGCGACCAGCCGGAAACTCACCTTCGCCCGCGCGTGCGAGGCGATGACCGTCTTCGCCCCCTCGCCCGTGTACCCTCCCACGATCCCGTTGATGTCGCACGTCGGGCGCGCCCACTCGCGCTCCATCGCCGTGAACCCGGCCTCGCCCACGTCCGCTTCCGGCGGCAGGCCGATCTTCCGCAGCGCATCCGCAGCGTCGAACCCCAGCCGACGCCACGCCTCTCGCTCCTCGGCCGTCAGTTCGCGCACGTCGTCGTAGAAGCCGGGAATCGTGACGCGGCGGTCCTTGTCCCACAGGCCAGCCAGCACCTTGACCAGTTCGTTGATCGGGTTCGGGCACCGACCGCCCCACAGCCCCGAGTGCAGGTCCTGGTTCGGCCCGTGCAGCACGACCTCGGTGTACGTCAGCCCGCGCACGCCGTAGGTGATCGCCGGCCGCCCGCGTCCGAGCATCCCCGTGTCGCTGATGACGCACACGTCGCACTTGCCCAGCCGCTCCGCGTGCTGCTGCACGAACCGCTCGAGGTTCACCGACCCCGACTCCTCTTCTCCCTCCAGCAGCACCGTCACCCGCACCCCCGCCGCCACGCCTTCTCCGGATTTGCCATTTGCAGATTTGCTCTTTGCTATTTCGCTCCACGCCCGGAGCGCCTCCAGGAACGCGGCCACCTGCCCCTTGTCGTCCACCGCCCCGCGCGCCACGATCCGCTCCCCGACCTCCCCGGACGCGGGCCGGATCACAGGCTCGAACGGCGGACTCTCCCACAACTCCAGCGGCTCCGGCGGCTGCACGTCGTAGTGCCCGTAGAACAGCACGTGCGGCCCGCGATACCCGGCCGCCCCCGGAGCCTCCGCCAGCACGACCGGATGCCCCGACCCCGCAGGCTCCCCCGTCGGCAGCACCTCGACGCTCAGCCCGCACTCGCGCAGCCGATCCGCCGCCCACGCGGCCGCACGTTCGCAGTCCCCCTTGTGCTTCGGCTGCGTCGAAACGCTCGGGATGCGCAGCCAGTCCATGAGCCGGGCGATCGACCCGTCCCAGTCCGCTTCAAGATGCTGAAGTGCCCGATCGGCGCGTGTGTCTGCCATGCCCAGAGGCTAGCACACGATCCGACCGATCCGAGTTGGCGAGCGACTACGGGATCAGATCACCAGTCTTGAAGAACGCCTTCGACTCGGGCGTCGTGAGAACGCCGTTGAACCGCGTCCGTCCGGGGTACCAGGGCGTGGGGTCGGTCCAGGCTTCTCGCATCGACATGTTGCCGACGTGCCCGTCCCAGTACGCGACATTCAACCCGAGCGCCGTGTGACGAGCGCTGAGCTTCACGTTGTAATCCGTGCCGTCATTGCCGGGGCAGGCGCGACCGTACGCCCGCGACTCGTGATAGATGGGGCCGCCGTCGGAGAACGAGCTGAAGTACTGGGCCGCGGGAGTCGCGTCAAAGTCGAGAATTCTCGCGCCGAAGTCGTAGTAGCGGGTCCCGTCCGCCGACAGCACCTTGTTGCTCGGCTGAACGCCCAGATAGTCCTCACGAGGCTGATAGTTCCTGTCCCGCGTGACCTGGCCGCCCTGCCCATCGCCCGGATTGGAGGGAAACATGTTCGCTGTGAGGAAGATCCCCTCGTTCTTCAGGTATTGATTGAAGATCGATCCCCGTCTCTCGTTGGACATGAGCAGGAATGAGCTCGGTGTGAGGTAGCTGACCTGCCGGAAACCGGTGGTCAGGCCTATGTCCTCGAACTGGTCGATGTCGGCGCCCTTGCTTCCCGTCCAGATCTTGTCGTTGATGACCTTCGCCGACGCGCACCCGTAGATGTTGAATATCTGGAACGTCCGCTGCGCTCGATTGGACGACAGCGCGCCCGACGCACCCATCACAGGACTGATCCAGTCCCAGCTCGTCGTCGGCGTCTCGGACGACGTCTCAAACGTGAACACGTCGTCCGCCGTCGTTTGCTTGCGAGCGACCTGCAGCGCGTAGGGGAACGTCGTCGTGTGCGGACCCGCGAAGTAGCCCTTGCTGTCGCTCACGTAGAACTGCTGCCCCTGCGCAAGCGACCGCAGCGAACCCGAACAGACCATCGACTGGGCGGCTTCGCGCGCCTTGCCGAGCGCGGGCAGCAGCAGCCCGATCAGGAGCGCGATGATCGCGATCACGACCAGCAGCTCGATCAGCGTGAAGCCGCTGCGCCCTTGCATCCTGCCACTCTGTTCCATCGGATGGCCTCCAACCTCGCCTACCCGGCACGACGACGCGACGCCAGGTCCCGGGGCGAGATCTGTCTGATCGAACTCGCGGCGCCGATCACTCGCCCGGACCCCTGCTCGATCACGGTCGGCTCCGCCAGACCCGTGCTCTCAAGATCGCTCAGCACGCGGGGATCGATCCGCCACTCCCCCTTCTCCTCACGCTCGACGGGGAAAAGTGTTCGTTCGCCCGTCTCGGGATGGCGTGCCGGAACCGTGATCGTCTTGTTCGTCGAATCGACCGCGAACACCTGTCCCGTCTTCACGTCCACCAGCATCACCCGGTTGGAGAACTCGACACCGGAACCTCGGAACGCGAAGAACGCGGATACCGCCAGCACGGCCGCCGCCGCCACGAACAGGGCGATCTGCCACGCTTTGACCTTCTGTCCCATCGGCTCGATTCCCATCCCGACCCGCGCCCCGAACCGGGGCCTGAGACTCGCCGCCCGCACCGGGACGGCCCCACGCGGCCGCAGTATACCGACCGCCTCCGACCCCCGCCCGGCCGCCGCACGCCGCTTGCGCAGTCTTCATGGGGGGGCATCGGGGGCGGGGTGGGATCAACGAGCCGCGACCGTCAGGGAGCGGTCTCCCCCTCCTGGCGTGGGGCGATTGTGAACCCCCGCCACTCCCTCACGGTCGTGGCTCGGAGGCGGGCATGGCCCTCTATCCTCCCCCGGTGCGCCTCCTCCTCATCAATCCCCGCGGCTTCTGTGCCGGCGTTCGCATGGCCATCGACGTCGTCGACCGCGTCCTCGACCTCTTCCCCGGCGAAACCATCTACGTCTACCACGAGATCGTCCACAACCGCCACGTCGTCGGCCGCTTCCGCTCCCGAGGCGTCGTCTTCGTCGAATCCGTGGACGACCCGCCCCCCGGCTCGATCCTTGTCTTCTCCGCCCACGGCATCCCCCCCGCCGTCCGCCGCCGCGCCGCCAAGCGCGGCCTGCACGCCATCGACGCCACCTGCCCCCTCGTCACCAAGGTCCACTCCGAGGCCGTCCGCTACGCCCGCCAGGGGTACCAGATTCTCCTGATCGGCCACCGCAACCACCAGGAGGTCATCGGCACCACCGGCGAGGCCCCCGATGCCACCCAGGTCGTCGAGACCCCGGACGACATCCCCCACCTGACCATCCGCGACCCCGACCGCCTCGTGTATCTCACGCAGACCACGCTCTCAACCGACGACGCAGCCGTCGTCATCGACGCACTCAGGCGCGCCTTCCCCAACATCAAGGCCCCGCCCAGCGAGGACATCTGCTACGCGACGACGAACCGCCAGCACGCCGTCCGGCAGCTCGCCCCCGAGTGCGACCTCGTGCTCGTCGTCGGCAGCCGCAACTCGTCGAACTCGGTGCGGCTGACGGAGATCGCCGAGAACGCCGGGACCCCCGCCCGCCTGATCGACGACGCTTCCGGCGTTGAGGATGAGTGGTTCACAAACTCGGAGGGCTTCACGGTCCTCGTCACCGCCGGCGCGTCGGCCCCCGAGGATCTCGTCGCCGGCGTCTGCCGCGCCCTTGTTCAACGCTACGGCGCGACCATCGAGACCCGCGACGTCTTCGACGAGGACGTCGAGTTCGCCCTCCCCGGCAATCTCCGGCGCATCATGAAGGACCGCGGCCACCCCGACGCCGACCGACGTATCCGCGTCCAGAAGCCCGTCGTCACCGCCGACCTCTACGGCGCGGTGCCGCTGACGGTCGAGGGGCGCTGAGCGCCATGAACGATCCGCACGATTTCGAGCGGGGATGACTCCGGGTTGTACACGACGAGATAGTCGTAGACGGTCCAGATCCGGCAGTTGCCGACCTGGAGATACTCGCTCACGTGCCCGATGTGAGGGAAGGCTGCCAGCCGCGCGAACGCTTCGTGAAAGCGAGCAATGAGCGCTCGGACCGCGCCCGATCCGCCATCGACGTAGGTGTATTCCAGGATCGCGTCGAGGTCGTGCAGCGCCGGTGCGGACAGGACGTAGCCGCGGCTCATGCCGTCTTCCGGTCCCGTTCAGCATCGTCGAGCGAGCGCAGCCGACGCTCCCAGCGCGCCAGAACCTCCTCGCCCGCAACGCCCTCGCCCCTTCGCAACGATTCCAGCCCGTCCTCGATGCGCCAGCGAAGAGCGTGGCGCATCCGTTCGCGGACGTCGTCGGGGAGCCGAACCGCTTCGTCCACCGTCAACTCGCCCTCAAGGAGCCACTTCTGGAACAGGCGGTCGCGCTCGTCGCGCTCCAGCAGGCGCAAGGCAGCACGGACCACCTCGCTCGCCGATCGGTACTGACCGCACCGCACCTGCGCCTCCACGAACTCGGCCAGTTCGGGCGTCAGCGACACGTTGAGAGCATCCTTGGCCGGCATGCTCCTATTGTGGCGGCTTCCGCGATGGGTGTCAAGGATTGCCACCCGCCCCGCTCGTGAAATCCGGGCCGGACATTCCCCCAACTCGCGTACCCTCTCCCGTGCGCCACCCCGTGAACCACATCTTCCACCACACCCCCGACACCCTCCGCGCCTGGTTCGCCGAGCGTGGGCTGCCCCCCTACCGCGCCGACCAGACCCTCGAATGGGTCTACCGCAAGGGCGTCGCCGACCCGGCCGCCATGACCAACCTCGGCAAGCGCGACCGCGAACGCCTCGCCGCGGAGATGACGTTTCTCTCCGGCAGCGTCGTCCGCCGCCAGACCGCCACCGACGGCACCGAGAAACTCCTCGTCGATTGGACCGACTTCGATCACGATGCAACGCGCCGTCCGATCGATGACGGAGACGAGTCCCGAAGCACGACGGCGGGCGTCTCACTGCCTCTCTACCCCCCGTCCACCACACTCAAGACGCAAGGCTCAACACTCAGGACTCAAGACTCAAGACTCAGGACTCCCTCCGCCCGCCAGACCGAGTGCGTGATGATCCCCGTCGAAGCCTCGCGCGGCTCGAACTCCGCCGCACGCCGCACAGCCTGCATCTCCTCCCAGGTCGGCTGCCCCGTCGGCTGCCGCTTCTGCGCCTCAGGCCTCGGCGGCCTCGACGGCAACCTCTCCGCGGGCCGCATCGTCGAGCAGGTCTGGCGACTCAACGCCCTCCTCTCCTCGCCTTCGACCTCCCCCACTCCGTCACTCCGTCACTCCGTCACTCCCCCACTCCGAATCACCCACGTCGTCTTCATGGGCATGGGCGAGCCGCTCGCCAACCTCCCGAGCGTCATCCACGCCGTGCGCACGCTCGCGGCCCCGTGGGGCGTGGGCCTCTCCGCCCGGCGCATCACCATCTCCACCGTCGGCCTGCCCCGCGCGATCGAGAAACTCGCCGAGCAACTCGACCTGCCCGTCACGCTCGCCCTCAGCCTGCACGCCCCGAACGACGACCTGCGACGCCGACTCATCCCCTGGGCCGAGTACACCACCATCGCCGACCTCCTCGCCTCCTGCCGCGTCTGGTTCGAGAAGACCGGGCGCGAGATCACCCTCGAATACATCCTCCTCGGCGGCGTCAACGACCGCCCCGAGCACGCCGCCCAACTCGCCGGCGTCGCCCGCTCGCTCCGCGCCAACGTCAACCTCATCCGCTACAACGAGGTCGAAGGCCTCGACTTCCGCCGCCCCCGCACCGACGACGTCCGCGACTTCCAGCGCATCCTCCGCGCCCGCGGCGTCAACACCCACATCCGCCGATCCCGCGGCCGGGACATCGCCGCCGCCTGCGGGCAGTTGCGGCATGAGCACAGCGCGGCCTGACGCGCAGCCTCACTCCGCCACCCGCAACTCCACCGTCCCCCGCACCGTCGCGTGCGCACGGTTCGGTGACTCGTCGTACATCCACGGCCCCACGCGCCCGTCCATGTTCAGCAGCAGCAGCGTGTCGGCATCCGGCGCGTGCCGGCGCTCGGGCGTGAAGCGCTCGCCCGAGTAGCGGACCACGCGCGACAGGCGCACGCCGTCGATCAGGCCGTCGAAGTGCGACACGGCCGCGCCGCGCCCGTCCACGTCGGCCCCGATCATCAGCGGCAGGCGGTTCGTGCGCCGCCGCCCGGAACGCTCGACGGACGCGACCAGCGCCCCGTCCACGTACAGCCGCGCCTCGCGCCCGTCGTACACGCCCGCGACGTGGTGCCACCGCCCGACCACCAGCGTCGCAGCGCCCGGCCCGACCTCGGCGTACCGATCGCCCAGGTAGACGAAGAACTCCGGCCGGCCCCGGCTCACGAAGATGCCGTAGTCCGACGACTCCGTCTTGCACACCAGCCCGGTCCGCTCGCCGAACGACCGTGCCTGCATCCAGCACTCGAGCGTCAGCGGCCCGCTCGGCAGCGCGAGCCGCTCGCTCGCCACCTCCAGCCACGACGAGCCGTCGAACGACGCCGCCAGGTCCGCGCCCGACTCCTCCGGCCGCGCCAGGTCCACGGTGAGCGGCACGTCCGCCCGCGTTTCCGGGATGCGGAACCGCGCCGCCTCCGCCGGATACTCCATCGCCAGCGTCACCTCGACCGGCCGGAACGTCTCGTCGATCCCGCCCCCGATCCGCTCCGCACGGAACTCAAACACCCGCGTCGCCCCCGCTTCCACGATGCCGTGCCCGTGGTCGGGCACGAGCAGCCACCGACTGTCGCGGCTGTCGAGCGAGACGGTCGCGTCCACAGGCCGGCTCGTCGGGTTGGCGACCTCGACGCGCACCCTCCCGCGCGCGGCCCCGTCTCTCGCCACCGCGATCGGCTCCGCGACCGCCGCCCGCACGTCCGCCAGCCGCGAGCACTCGTCGCTCACCTGCCCGGTGATCGCGCGCACGTCCATCGCCGCGCCGACCGGCAGGCACGCCAGTGAGATGCCCTCGTCCCGCACAGTCACCACGTGGTACTGGTGCAGGTACCCGGCCTCGGGAACCTTGCCCGACTGCCCGCCGCCGACCGTGGCCAGCGTCACGTACTCCACCCCGTCGCGCCGCCCGTCGTGCCGCATCCGGTGGATGTGCCCCGCGAACACCGCCGTCACGTTCCCCGCCTCCGCCAGCAGCCGGTGCACGCGCTCCCAGTCGTCGCCGTAGTTCCCGCCCAGCCAGCGCGGGTGGTGCAGGAACACGAACACGTGCCGCCCACTGCGCGCCCGCTCGAGCGTCGCGCCGAGCCACGCGAACTGCTCCTCGCTGATGCGCTGGCACTCGGGCTTGTTGAAGTCCTTCTCGCCCGTTTCCGGGTTCCCCTCATCCGAGTAGAGCGCGATGAACCAGCACCCCTTGTGCTCGAACGCGTACCACAGCGGCCCGAAGTGCGCCTCGTAGCTGCTCTCGTGCTCCCCGACCGGCTTCCCCTCGCCCCGCCAGTAGATGTCGTGGTTCCCCGCCACCGGAAACCACGGACAGACCAGCCCGTCCATGATCCCCTTGAACTCGCGCATCTGCCCCATCCACCGCTCGGTCTGGTTGTACCCCTCGACGAGGTCGCCCACGGTCATCACCAGGTCCGGCCCCAGCAGGTTCACGTCCCGCACCGCCTCGGCCAGCACCTTCACCCCCTCCGCCGGCCCCCCGGTTCGATCGCCGAACACCACGAAGAAGAACGCGTCCTTCTCCTCCGGCAGCGGCAGCATCGCCACGCCGCGGTTCGTCTCGAAACGCGACTCGTCGAGCACGCGAGCGTGCCGGTGCGCCGCCGGCCCATCGCCCTGCCCCAACGCCGGAACCGCCGCACACCAGACCGCCAACGCCGCGATACAGCCTCGAATGTCCATGCCCCACCATACCACACCGCGACCCCCGTCCCGCCCGCCGAAGTACCATCCCCGCGTGAAGGTTTCGTTGCCGACACCCCCCGAGCCGCACTGGGACTGGATGCTCGAGTTCCGCGCCTTCTCCATGCAGCACGTCATCACGGTCGCGATCATCGCCGCCCTCATGGCCGCGGCCGCCATCCTTGGCCGCCGCTGGCGCGGCACGCGGCGGGAACGCACGCTCCGTTTCGCGTGGATCATCACCACCATGCTCTGGCAGGCCGCGGCGGTCGTCTGGTGGCTCCTGCCCGCGAACTTCGACCCGCGCGAGAGTTTCCCGCTCCACTTGTGCGACCTGGCCGCGTGGGTCGCGCCGTTCGCCCTCCTCACGCAGGCGCGCTGGCTGCGCACCCTCCTCTACTTCTGGGCCTTCGCCCTCTCCACGCAGGCCTACTTCACGCCCGTCCTCGACGAGGGCTTCGGCACGCTCCGGTTCTGGCTCTTCTTCGTCGGGCACACGCACATCGTCGGCTCGGCCGTCTACGACGTCATCGCCCTCGGCTATCGCCCGATGCTGCGCGACTGGCTCGTCGCCGCGTGCCTCAGCCTCGCCTACGGCGCGCTCATGCTCGGCATCAATCTCACCTTCGACCTCAACTACGGCTACCTCGGACGCACCACCCCCGAGCACCGCACGCTCCTCGACTCACTCGGCCCGTGGCCATGGCGGCCGATCGCCCTCGTGCTCATCGCCCAGGCCGCGCTCGCCCTCGCCTACCTTCCCTGGCCCATCGCACGGCGGCTCGCTCGCACACGCGGTACAGTCGCCGGATGATCTGGCTCTGCCTGGCGCTCATCCCCGCGGCGTTGGCGGTCTCCTGCCCGCTCACCGCCATCCTCGCCCGGCTCGGCCACAGGCTCGGGGCCTTCGACTCGCCCGGCGTCGAAGGGCAGGTCAAGGAGCCGCAACGCCGCGTGCCGAACACCGGCGGCGTCGCCATCTTCGCCGGCATCGCCCTCCCGATGCTCGCCGGTCTCGCCCTGCTCGTCCCGCTCGCACGAACGAGCGACCTCGAATGGCAGGAGGAACCCGGCCTGATCCCGGTCGCCCTCTGGGAGCACCTGCCCGGCATCGCACAGCAGGCGCCGCTCGCGCTCGGTCTGCTCAGTGCGCTCGCCGCGCTGCACCTGCTCGGCGTCATCGACGACCGCCGCCCGCTCGGCCCGTGGATCAAACTCACCGTCATGCTCGTCGCGGCCGGCGCTATCGCCTCGCTCACCGACACACGCCTGCTCACCGCCCTCGACGCCCATGTCGGCGGGCCGTGGCTCTCCATCGCCATCACCGTCCTCTGGATCGCCGTCGTCACCAACGCGATGAACTTCATCGACAACATGGACGGCCTGTGCGCGGGTGTGGCGAGCGTCGCGGGCACGTGCTTCCTCGCCGCCGCGCTTCTCTCGGGCCAGTGGTTCGTCGCCGCGACCCTCGCGCTGCTCGTCGGCTCCTGCCTCGGCTTCCTCGCCTACAACCGACCGCCGGCGCGCATCTTCATGGGCGACGGAGGCTCGCTCGTCATCGGCTTCCTCCTCGGCTTCCTCACCGTGCGGACCACCTACTACGACGCCGCCGGCGGCTGGTACGCCGTCTTCATGCCCCTCGTCGTCCTCGCCGTCCCCCTCTACGACTTCGTCTCCGTCACCATCGTCCGGCTGCGCCAAGGCAAAAGCCCATTCGTCGGCGACCTCAACCACTTCTCCCACCGCCTCGTCCGTCGCGGCCTGGGTAAGCCCGCCGCCGTCGCCGTCATCTGCGGCCTCACCGGCGTCACCGGCCTCTCCGGAGTCATGCTCGCCTCGCTCGCGCCCTGGCAGGCAATCCTCGTCGGCGTGCAGTGTGTCGTCATCCTGCTGGTCGTCGCCGCCTTCGAGTTCGCAAGCGCACGCCGAAACGGACCCGACGCATGACCGACGCCGCGCCGACATCCGCGCGACGCCTCCTCTGGCTCGGCTCGACGACCATCCTCACCGCCGCGCTCGCCCGCGCCGCCGTCCGACACGACCCCCTCCCCGGCTGGACCATGGACCCCACGGTCGCCTGGTCCCCGCTCCTCGGCATCGGGCCGGCGGGTTCCGTGGCTCTCGATGCCATCACGCTGCTCGGCGCGGCCAGCGTGCTGCTCGCGCTCCACCTCGCGGGACGACGCCTCCCCTCGGGCGCACTGCTGCTCTTCGCGATCGGCACGCTCCCCGCCCTCTGGCACGCCCTGCTCCGCCCCGACCGCACGTTCGACGACGCCCGCCTCGCCGCAGCCTGGATCGCCGCACTCGGCGGTGCGCTCGCCCTGCGCGAAGCCGCTCGCGACGCCGCCGTCCGCCGCATGACGCTCGCCGTCGTCTTCGGCTTCGCGGTTGCGCTCGCGGGCCGCGGCGTCATGCAGGTCTTCGTCGAACACGCCGCAACCGTGCAGGACTTCAACCTCCGCCGCGACGCCATCCTCCACTCCCACGGCTGGGAGCCCGGCTCTTCCGCAGCCCTCATCTTCGAGCGCCGGCTCACCCAGCCCGAAGCCTCCGGCTGGTTCGGCCTCTCCAACGTCTACGCCGGCGTCATGGCCGCGTGCTTCGTCGGGCTTGCGGGCGTCGCGCTCGCCGCGCTCCGACGGCCCGCCGATGCCCCCCCCTCGCCGCGCATCCTGCTCGCTCTGCCACCGCTCGGCGCGCTCGCCGCCGCCGCGGGCCTTCTCCTCGGCCCGATCGCGGGCGGACAGGCGCCCAAGGGAGCCATCGCCGCGGCCTCGCTCGGCATCGTCCTGCTCGCGGTGCCGATGCTCGCGCGGCGCCTCCGACTGCCACCACGCGCGGGCGTCGCGATCGGACTCGGCGTCGTCGCCGCCGCGCTCGCCGCCGTCCTCGCACGCGCCCTCATCGGCGAGCGCATCGGCGAACTCTCCATCCTCTTCCGCTGGTTCTACCTCCAGGGCGCATCACGCATCTTCGCAGACGCCCCCCCGCTCGGCGTCGGACCCGACGGCTTCAAGACCGCCTACCTCATCCACCGCCCCCCCCTCAGCCCCGAAGAAGTCGCAAGCCCGCACAGCGTCCTCTTCGACTGGCTCGCCACCCTCGGCGTCGGCGCGGCCGCCTGGGCCGCCCTTTGGCTCGCATGGGTCGCCGCCGCGGGCCGACGCCTCGTCGAAGCCCCTCACACCGACTCACCCCCCCTTCTCACGCCGCGGTCACCCGCGTGCATCGCCGGGTTGATCGCCATCGCGATCGCCCTCGGCGTCTCGTTCATCCTCGAGGAACTCCCCGTCGCCCGAGCCGTCCCCTCCGCGGCCGCGCTCCTCGCCGTCGAATCGCTGGTCCGGCTGCTCGCGTGGGGCATCGCGTGGGCAGCCATCGCGGGAGCAGCCCTCGCCCTCGCCCCGCGCGCCCTAGACGCCGCCGCCCCCGCCGCCGCGCTCGCCCTCGCCGCGCACGCCCAGATCGAACTCACGCTCACCACCCCCGGCTCGGCCGCGCTCGCCATGCTCGTGATCGCCGCGGCGTCCGCCCCCCGAACCGACGCGAGCGCCTCAACGAACCGGCTGGCTCTCGCCCCCCCCGCCGGCGTTGCGACGCTCGCGGCCGCGGTGTTCGCCTTCGCGTTCCTGCCCCTGCTCTCAACGGAACGCCACCTCCGCGCCGCCGCCCGCGCCGCCGCCGTCGCCGCCGAGTTCGACCAGCGGGCCGTGGCGCTCCAGTCAGGTTCTCCCCAGCCCGGCGACACCTACGACGCCCTCGCCCTCGACCTCGGCGTCGCGCTCAGTCGCCAGCCGCCCCGCACCGCCGCCCAACTCACCGCCGCGCTCGACGAACTCCGCCTCCTCGCCATCGACGCCGCCGCGCCCGCCCTCACCCGCGCCGCCGATGCCCGCCCGAGCCACCCCGCGATCGCCCGGGCCCTCGCCCGCCTGCACGGCCACGGCGCCTCGCTCGCCCCCTCGATCGGTCGCCCCGTCGAAAGCCGACTCGCCGACGCCGAGCGAGCCGCCCGAGCCATGACCGACCGCTGGCCCCAGCGACCCGAATCGTGGAGCACGCTGGCGAGCGTGTTGCTCCTCCGCGCCGAACTGCTCGACGACAGCGAAGCCCGCCCCGCCGCCGCCGACGCCCTCGAACGCGGCGCGTCCCTCGACCCCTACGGCCTGGACTTCCCCTTCCGCCTCGCCGAACTCTCGCACGCCCTCGGCCGCGCCAAAGACGCCCGCCGCTGGGCCGCCAAGGCCGTCGAGATCGACGCCCTCAAGCGTCTCGACCCCCTCGCCGGCCTCGACCCCCACCGCAGGCAAAGGATCGATGAACTTCTCGGCGGTTCTTGATTCGGACCAACGCCCCTCGAACAATCGTCCGATCAGGGAGTAGCCCGTGGTCGCGGCTGGAGGCGTTCGCCAAAGCCGCGCCCGAAACCGGCCGATCCGAAAAGGGGACCGCGCCATGGACGAGGAAGACGATTCCGGGCCGACCCCCGCCGCACTCTGAGACGGCGGGCGGCCCGGACGGCCCGAGGGGGGCCGACGCCGAGAGCCGCCTGCCGCGACTCAACACCTCTCACCCACCCGACCCCGACACGGGCGACCGCGCCGGGGACCATCCACCAGACCACCACGGCCCGTGCCGGCTTCGCCCGGCGCCCGCCACGATCGCACGAACGAACCACCGAGACCGACCCATGGCCATCGACCTTTCCCGTATCCGCAACATCGGCATCTGCGCCCACATCGACGCCGGCAAGACCACCGTCACCGAGCGCATCCTCTTCTACACCGGCAAAAACTACAAGATGGGCGAGGTCCACGAGGGCACCGCGACCATGGACTTCCTCCAGGAAGAGCAGGAGCGCGGCATCACCATCCAGTCCGCCGCCACCACCTGCCCGTGGATCCGCGACGGCGTCGAGTACAAGATCAACCTGATCGACACGCCCGGGCACGTCGACTTCACCATCGAGGTCGAACGGTCGCTCCGCGTGCTCGACGGCGCGGTCGCGGTCTTCGACGGCAAGGAGGGCGTCGAGGCCCAGTCCGAGACCGTCTGGCGCCAGGCCGACCGCTACCGCGTCCCGCGCCTCTGCTTCATCAACAAGATGGACAAACTCGGCGCGAACTTCGAGTTCTCCTTCCGCTCCATCCGCCAGCGCCTCGGTGCGAACCCGATCGCCGTGCAGTACCCCATCGGCCAGGGCCAGACCCTCGAAGGCCTGATCGACCTGCTCACGATGCGGGCGTACTACTTCGACGCCGACGAGCAGGGCGCGATCGTGACCGAGAAGGACATCCCCGAGCACCTCCGCGAGACCGCCGAACTCTGGCGCCACGAACTCGTCGAGAAGGCCGCCGAACTCGACGACGCCCTCATGGAACGCTACCTCGAGGACGAGTCCGCCATCACCGATGCCGACATCCGCAAGGCCCTCCGCGCCGGCACCCTCGCCCGCAAGTGCAACCCCGTCTTCTGCGGCGCGGCCCTGCGAAACATCGGCGTCCAGCGGCTCCTCGACGGCGTCATCGACTACCTCCCCAACCCCACCGAAGTCCCCGAGGTCGACGGCGCCGACCCCGACGATCGCGAGAACAAACTCACCCGCCCCAACTCGGACACGGCCCCCTTCTCGGCCCTCGTCTTCAAGGTCGTCAGCGACACGCACGGCGACCTCACCTACGTCCGCGTCTACTCCGGCGTCCTGAAGAAAGGCACGCGCCTCCTCAACCCCGTCAACCGCAAGCGCGAGATCGCCAGCCGCATCTTCGAGATGCACGCCAAGGACCGCATCCCTCTCGAGGAGGTCGGCGCGGGCAACATCGTTGCCGTCGTCGGCATCAAGGACTCCATCACCGGCGACACGCTCTGCGACCCTGAGAACCCCATCATCCTCGAACGCATGGACTTCCCCGAGCCCGTCATCTCCATGTCGATCGAACCCAAGACCGCCGACGACAAGCGCAAACTCTCCGAGGCCCTCGTCACCATCCGGCGCGAGGACCCCTCCTTCCGCTCCAACTTCGACGAGGAAACCGGCCAGACCATCATCGCCGGAATGGGCGAACTCCACCTCGAAATCATCAAGAACAAACTCATCCGCGACATGAAGGTCAACGTCGAGGTCGGCAAGCCGCGAGTCTCCTACCGCGAGGCCATCGCCGGACCCGCGAAGAACGTCCGCGGCCGGTTCGTCAAGCAGACCGGCGGCCGCGGCCAGTACGGCGACGTCATCATCAACCTCGAACCCTGCACCCCCGAGCAGGCCAAGGCCGAAGACCTCGACTTCCGCGACTCCGTCGCCTTCGTCAACAAGATCATCGGCGGCTCCGTCCCCAGGGAGTACATCCCCTCCGTCGAGGCCGGCATCCGACAGACCGCCATCTCCGGCGTCACCGCCGGCTACCCGCTCATCAACATCAAGGTCGAACTCATCGACGGCTCCTACCACCAGGTGGACTCGTCGCAGGTCGCCTTCGAGCAGGCCGCACGCCTCGCCCTCCGCGAGGCCGTCGCCAAGGCCGGAAGCCTCCTCCTCGAACCCATCATGAAGGTCGTCATCCTCACCCCCGAGGACTACGTCGGCAACGTCACCGGCGACATCTCCTCACGCCGAGGCATGATCGTCGACACAGAGGACCGCGACGGCGTCAAGGTCATCACCTGCGAGGTCCCCCTCTCCGAGATGTTCGGCTACACCACAGTCCTCCGCGGCATCTCCCAGGGACGCGCCAGCAACACCATGGAGTTCCTCGCCTATCGCGCGATGCCGGGGAACCTGATGCGGGAGGTCATGTCCGCCAACGCCTGAACGCACCGCCCGGTCAGGCGGCCCGACGGACACGCCGCGCCCACGCCATGCACGCGCCCAACAGCACCTCTCTCGCCACGGGCTTGGTGATGTACTGGTCGCACCCCGCCTCCAGGCATCGCCGCTCGTCCTCGCGCATCGCGTGAGCGGTCAAGGCCAGAACCGGCCCGCGATACCCGTTCGCTCGAAGCCTCGTTGTCGCCTGATAGCCGTCCAGAACGGGCATCTGCATGTCCATCAGGATCACGTCGAACGGGTTGCCGGAGGCGACGGCGGCCTCTGCCACGTCGACGGCCTCCTGGCCGTTCGACGCCGTCTGGACCAGCGCGCCACCCCTGGTGAGGTAATGGACAAGCAGACGGCGTGTGTCCTCGGAATCCTCGGCCAGAAGAACCCGGACGCCGTCGCAGCGGTCTGAACGCTCCGTCTCCCGAACGCCTTGGACCGAAGTCGATGTTTCGGAGCAACACTCCGCGGCGGGCGCCTTGAAGTGGAACTCGAAGCGGCTCCCGCGCCCCGGTTCGCTCTCGCAGACGACGTCACCGCCCATCATTCTCGCGAGACGCCGGCTGATCGCAAGCCCCAGCCCCGTGCCGCCGAATCGACGCGTCATCGTCGCGTCACCCTGGCAGAAGAGATCGAAGAGCGCCTTCTGAGTCTCGGGGCTCATGCCGATGCCTGTGTCCGTCACCGTGATCAGTGGATGATCGTCGCGGCCTCCGAGCGCGACGCCCACGCTCCCCCTCTCGGTGTACTTGACCGCGTTGGAGACGAGATTCAGAACCACCTGGCGCACCCTCGTCGGGTCGCCCACCACCGAACAGGGCGCCGATTCCGCGACGCCGACCGTGAGAGCGATCCCTTTCCCGGCGGCCACCGGCCCGTGCAGGGCGACCACGTCGCGAACGAGGGCTCCAAGGTCGAACGGCACGGCCTCGAACTCGATCTTGCCCGCCTCGATCTTGGAGAGGTCGAGGATATCGTTGATGATCGTCAGCAGGTGGGCGCCGTTTCGGCGAATGGTCTCGATGGCGTCGCGGTTCTCCTCGTTTGTCCGCTCCTGCTCGAGCAGCGTCTCGGCGAAGCCGAGCACAGCCGTCAGCGGGGTCCGGATTTCATGGCTCATGTTGGCGAGAAACTGGCTCTTGACGCGGTTGGCGCGCTCCGCAGCATCCATCGCCCGGCGGACGCGGTCGGAGGCGACGCGCAGCTCCATCTCGTGCACGACAATGGCGGCAAGATCCGCGAGCGTCGCCCGATCGTTCTCGGCAAGAACTCGCGGCCGCGTGTCCTTCACGCACAGGGCGCCGATGTTGTGCCCTTCGCGGGTCTTGAGCGGCGCCCCGGCGTAGAAGCGGATGCCCTGGGCCGTCACCTGCGGATTGTCCGCGAAGCGAGGGTCGCACGCCGCGTCAGACACCACGAGGAGGTCGTCGCTGAGAATCGTGTACGCGCAGAACGCGATGCGCCGATCCGCCTGACGCTCATCGACACCGACGCACGACTTGAACCACTCACGCTCGCGGTCCACAAGGCTGACGACGGCGATCGGCATCCGCAACAGCCGGGACGCCAACCGGGTCACACGATCGAACGATTCTTCCGGCGGCGTGTCGAGCACGCTGTATCCCCGGAGACATGCAAGCCGTGTCGCATCGTCCTTCGGGATCCGTGCAGGGGGCATCGGTAGGGCTCCAAACAGCGCTGTCAAGAGGGCATCGTGAGTTATCGACAAGAGAGGGAGCCGGGTCCAGCCAACGCACCCGTTCCCCGGCGCAAGAGCCGCCTCATCCCGGAATTCGGGGAGGAGAGGCGTTGAGACCCGGGACCGGCTCACCGATGATCCCCGCTGATGCCCTCGTCCCCAGCCGTTGCCGTCCCAATCCTCGGGGGGTATACCTAGTCCAAGGTCCGAATCGGAGCACAATGATGCCGAACCGCTACCAGACCATCCTCCTCTTCGGCGCGCCAGGCGCCGGCAAGGGCACCCAGGGCAAGATCCTCGGCCTCATCCCCGGCTTCTACCACCTCTCCTGCGGCGAGGTCTTCCGCACCCTCGACATCCACTCCCCGCTCGGCAAGACCTTCGTCGAATACTCCTCCCGCGGCGAACTCGTCCCCGACGACGTCACCGTCCGGATGTGGCA
This sequence comes from Phycisphaerales bacterium, assembly GCA_039794165.1. Classification (GTDB taxonomy): domain Bacteria; phylum Planctomycetota; class Phycisphaerae; order Phycisphaerales; family UBA1924; genus CAADGN01. Next base: position 125,269 of record JBDIVY010000001.1, on the reverse strand, counting down.
GGAGAACCTCCACGCCCAGACCGTCCTCAGCCTCTACAAGCCGCACGTGGACCTGCTCGTCCTCGACGGCATCCCCCGCAACGTCAACCAGGCCCGCCTGATGGACAAGCACATCAACGTGCTCGCCATCGTGCACCTCATCTGCTCCGACAAGGAGAAGATGATCGAGCGCCTCCGCCGCCGCGCCCTCAAGGAGAACCGGGCCGACGACGCGAAGGAGGAGGTCATCCGCCGCAGGTGGGAGGTCTACGAGGCCGAGACGCGCCCCGTCCTCGCCCACTACCCCAAGTCCGTCATCCACGACGTGGACGCGATGGGCTCGCCCGGCCGCGTCCTCCAGCGCGTCCTCGAGGTCGTCGTCCCCGTGCAGGAGAAGCACTTCTCCAACGCCCTGCAATGACGACCCGTGAAACGCGGTACGATCAGGGCATGGCACGCCCACGCGCCTTCACGCTCATCGAACTGCTCGTCGTCATCGCCATCATCGCCCTGCTGATCGGCGTCCTCCTCCCCGCGCTCGGCGCGGCCCGCCAGGCCGCCCGCAACACCCTCTGCGGCTCACGCACCGGCCAGATCAACCTCGCCATCGCCATGTACCTGCACGACCACGCCGAGCGCCTGCCGCAGGTGATCGTGCCCGGGTTCGACGGCGAGCCGACCGTCATCGGCGCGCTCTTCGCCGGCAAGAAGGGCACGCTGCCCATGCTCAAGATCGACGAGTACGGCGCGGAGCGCCGCCCCCTCAACCGCTACCTCATCGACTGGACGCCCCCTCCCGACGACGCCGACACGATCGCCGAGGTCGAGCCTTGCCGCTCACCCGCCGACAAGGGCGCGGAGAACCTCCCCATCCCCGGCTACGAACGCGCCGATTCCATGTACGACCTGCTCGGCGCGAGTTACACCCTCAACGACCACGCCCCGGACACCAACCCCTGGGGCGACGACTACCCGACGCTCGTCCCGCCGAAGGGCGGGCGCATGCCCCCCGTCCACGACACGACGAAAACCTGGGTCGTCGGCACGCACCCCATCTACAACTTCGACGACGGCGGCGACCGCCGGCAGCGCTGGTACTCCCCCAAGGCCGTCCAGGCGACGCTTGGCTTCCTCGACGGCCATACCCGCATCGCCCTGCCCGTCCCTCCCGACCGCGCGCACACCACCGAGGACTACACCTACCTTCCCCAACCGAACTGGATGGACAGGTTCTGAGCCGAGGTCAGCTGCCGGGGCGCGCAGCGGGGGGCGTCGCCCGCGCCGGCGTCGTCTGCGCCCGGAACGACAGCCGCTGGAACGCCCGATCCGGCGGAACCGGTGTCACGAACCACCCCCAGAACCCCGGCGAGCCGTGCGCCCGCACCGTCGTCGGCGGATGGAAGTGGAACGCGAAAGGAACGACGCGGTCCAGTTCGTCGTGCGTGCCGAAGAACCGCAGGTCGCGGTCCATGAAGTTCGGCGGCAGCCGCGACGACGAGCCGCGCATCGCCGCCGGATCCACCGGCACCCAGCCGAACGTCCCGTTCGCCTCGTCATAGAGCGCGAACTCGACCCACGCCCGCAGGTCCGGCACGCTCTTGGGCCGCTTCAGGTAAATCTGCTTGCCGCTGCGCGACTCGTTGTCGTACCCGATGACGATCCGCGCCGGCAGGCCTGCCTTGCGGTACACGGCCGCCAGCAGGCACACCATGTCATACTCGCTCCCCCGCTTCTCCAGCGCGGTCAGCGGCGCGCCCTTCAGGTCAAGCCCCTCGATCATCCCCGTGCGGTCGAACGCCAGCCCGTCCCCGCTCAGCTGCACGTGCTCAACCACCTTGCCCGCGAACCACTTCGCCAGCGTCACCGGCGCGATCGACTTCGGATCACGTCCATCCGTCCATTCCGCCACAAGATCAACCACAGGCCCGACGTCGTACGGTCGCCCATCCGGCCCGAAGTCGATGAACATCTGCGGCGCGAACGTCGCGTGCGCTGCCGCAGGCCAAGCCCCCTGCGGCCACGCCACCGAACGCGCCCCCCGCTCGTCGAACTTCGTCCGGTACGACGTCACCGGGATCACCACCTGCAGGCTCATCTCCCGGCCGTCGTACAGCAACGCCCCCTCCAGCGGCGGCATCACCCACTGCGCCCGCCACGTCCCCGAGTGCAGCACGTTCCCGCCCGCGTCCGCGGCGATGATCGTCGTCTCGCGCGTCACTTCGCGGTCCTGGAACTTCACCACACCGCTGATCGCAGGCTGGAGGCCGCTCGCCGACTCCACCGCGTCCATCACGCTCGACGAAGTCTCGGGCACCAGCGGCCACACGATCGTCGCGCTGCTGAACGTGAACCGCTCGTTGTACGGCTGCTGGCCGTCGAGGTACCGCTTGTACGCCTCGATGTTCACGTCCGCCGTCAGCGTCCACCGCTTGAACCGGTTCTCCTCACGCACGATGTACGGGCTGGGCTTCAACTCCACGGCCTGCGCCGCGGGCTGCGCGCCCGCCGGCGCCGTCACCGGCGTCGAGCCGGGCGGCGCGGGCGCGGGCTGACCCTGCTGACGGTCGCGCGGCGTCGTCCGACCGCCCTGCGCCATCACGCCATCCGCCGACACTCCAACAGCCACGAGCGAAGCGATCAACCCCGCCAACCCTCGCCTTGCGTTCATCGCACGTCCTTTCGCTGGACCACGCTCACCCCGGACCCCCGCTCACCAAGTGGTACGGCCTCGCGCGCCCGAGGTTCCTCCCCATCCGCCCCGCACGCCCCAACACCGCCCTTCCCCGCACGAACATCCTATGACCCACCGCTAGAATCCAGCACAAGGAGCACTCCATGCCGCCAGCCAACGCGACTCGCACCGAACGGGACACGATGGGCGAGATGGCCGTCCCCGCCGATGCCCTCTACGGCGCTTCCACACAGCGGGCCGTCCTGAACTTCCCCGTTTCCGGACGCCCCGTCCCCGCCGAAGTCATCCACGCCTTCGCTCTCGTCAAAGCCGCGTGCGCGCGCGCCAACCGTCGACTCGGCCTCATCGACGAACCGCGCGCCGAAGCCATCGTCGCCGCATGCGCCAAGGTCGAACGCGGCCTCCCCGAACACGGCGGACTCGCCCGGCACTTCCCCGTCGACGTCTTCCAGACCGGCTCCGGCACCAGCACCAACATGAACGCCAACGAGGTCATCGCCAACCTCGTCTGCCTCGCCAAGGGCAAGCCCATCGGCTTCTCCAAGGACGCCGCATATCTCCAGGCCGGCGGCGTCCACCCCAACGACCACGTCAACATGGGCCAGTCCTCCAACGACACCTTCCCCACCGCCATGAACGTCGCGGCCGCGGTCGCCATCACCGGCCGCCTCATCCCCGCTCTGCACGCCCTCGCCGTCGAACTCGAGAAGAAAGCCCGCCAGTGGGACGGCATCGTCAAGATCGGCCGCACCCATCTTCAGGACGCAACCCCGATCCGTCTCGGCCAGGAGTTCTCAGGCTTCGCCGCCCAGGTCCGCCACGGCGTCGACCGCCTCAACCGCGCCCTCGACGCCCTCGCTGAACTCGCCATCGGAGGCACCGCCGTCGGCACCGGAATCAACACACACACCGATTTCGCCCGCCTCGTCGCCGCCGATCTCGCCGAGCGCACCGGCGTCCCCTTCCGCGAGGCCGACAACCACTTCGAGGCCCAGCACGCCCGCGACTGCATCGTCGAGACCTCGGGCCACCTCCGCACCATCGCCGTCAGCCTCAGCAAGATCGCCGGCGACGCCCGTCTCATGGGCTGCGGCCCGCGCTGCGGCATCGGCGAACTCCGCCTCCCCGCGGTCCAGCCCGGCTCCTCCATCATGCCCGGCAAGGTCAACCCCGTCATCTGCGAATCGCTCGTCATGGTCTGCTGCCGCGTCATCGGCAACGACTCAACCATCGCCACCGCCGGCCTCGGCGGCGTCGGCGGGCTGCTCGACCTCCACGTCGCCATGCCCGTCATGGCCGACGCCCTCCTCGATTCCATCAACCTGCTCGCCAACGGCTGCGCGATGTTCACGGCCAACCTCCTCGCCGGCCTCGAACCCGACGAGGACCGCTGCCGCGAACTCATCGAGGGCAGCCTCGCGATGTGCACGAGCCTCGCCCCCGTCATCGGCTACGACCGGGCCGCCGCCCTCGCCAAGCAGGCCTACAAGGAGGGCAAGACCGTCCGCCAACTCGCCCGCGAGCAGAAACTCCTCCCCGAAGCCGACCTCGACCGCCTCCTCGACCCCATGAGCATGACCCGACCGGGCTGAGCGCCCGCCTCCCCGCGCCCCTGCGTGAGCATGTTCTCAAGCGACCGACACTCGAACGCGACCCCCCACGCCCGAGAACCGCAGCGAGACCCTTTGCGATGCGAACGATTCCCGGTAGCATCGTTCCCATGGCCCGCCACTACACCGCCGTTCTCGCCCTCACGCTGCTCGTCGCCTGCGCCCACGCCGCCGACGGTCTCCGCGTCGCCACCTGGAACATCTCCTTCTACTCCGGCGGGCGCACCTCGCACATCCAGACCTCCGTCTACGGCGAGTTTGAAGGCCGCGCCTTCGCACCCGACGCCATTCTCCTCCAGGAGATGGTCAGCGAATCCGCCGTCGCGCACATCGTCTTCGCCCTCAACACCGCACCCGGCTCACCCGGCGACTGGGCCATGGCCCCCTTTATCGATGGCAACGACACCGACAACGCCCTCGTCTACCGCACCTCGAAACTCGACCTCCTCGACGCGGTCGTCGTCGCCGAGGGCGGCCCCCCCCCGAACCACCCTCGCGACGTCAACCGCTACGACGTGCGCCCGGTCGGCTACAAGTCCGACGCGACCATCGTCTCCCTCTACTCCTCGCACATGAAGGCCGGCACCTCCAGCCAGGACCAGCAGCGGCGGCTCCTCGAAGCCCAGGCCATCCGCGCCGACGCCGAATCCCTCCCCGCCGACCGCCACTTCATCCTCGGCGGCGACTTCAACATCCAGTCCTCGAACCAGGCCGCCTATCAGGAACTCGTCGGCTCGCAGGCCAACAACGCCGGCCGCTTCTTCGATCCCATCGCCACCCCCGGCTCGTGGAACAACAACCCCAACTTCCGCTTCGTCCACACCCAGGACCCCGTCGGCCCGGGCGGCATGGACGACCGCCACGATCAACTCCTCCTCTCGGCCACGCTCATCGACGGCCAGGGACTCGACTACATCGGCGACCCCGCCACGCCCTACTCCACCTTCACATGGAACGACCAGAACCACACCTACCGCTCGTGGGGCAACGACGGCTCATCCTTCGATACCGTCCTGCGCAGCGAGGGCAACGAGATGGTCGGCCCCGCCATCGCCGACGCCCTGAAGACCGTCGCCAACGGCGCGGGCCACCTCCCCGTCTTCCTCGACCTCCGCCTCCCCGCCCGCATCGTCGCGGACGGGCTGCTCGACTTCGGCGCCGTCGTCCAGGGCGCCGAAGCCTCCCTGATCCTCACCGTCGGCAACGCGGGCGACGCCGACCTCTGGGGCGAGAGCGGCATTGAGAACGCCGTCTACACACTCGCCGTCGCCCCCCCCTACGCCGCGCCCTTCGGCCCGCACACCGACGCCGCCGGCGGCGCCCTCAACCAGCACACCGTCACGCTCGACACCTCCACCCCCGGCTTCTTCGAGACCACGCTCGTCATCGCCTCCAACGACCCCGACATGCCCGAGTTCCACGTCGCCCTCATCGCCGATGTCGTCGAGGCCTGCCTCGCCGACTGGAACGGCGACGGCACCGTGAACACCCTCGACGTTCTCCAGTTCCTCAACGCCTGGACCACCGGCGACCCCACCGCCGACCTCAACGGCGACACGGCGGTCAACACGCTTGACGTGCTCGTCTTCCTGAACGCCTTCGTCGCAGGCTGCGACTGACGCACCCGGCACGCTGCCGCCTACCCGATCCCAGCGGGTGGATTCTTCCCCGGGTACACTCCCCCCACCAATCCCCGGGCCGTTGCGCCGGGGGGCGCCATTCCATTACGGGGGATACCGCATGAGCCTGAACAAGTACCTCGTCGAGTTCATCGGCACGTTCTTCCTCGTCCTCACCATCGGCTGCACCGTCCTCCCCGGCGAACCGGGCGTCATCGCCCCTCTCGCCATAGGCGGCGTGCTCATGGTCATGGTCTTCGCGGGCGGCCACGTCTCCGGCGCCCACTACAACCCCGCCGTCACCCTTGCCGTCCTCATGCGAGGCCGATGCTCGCGCAATGACGCGATTCTCTACATGGTCGCCCAGATGCTCGCCGCCGGCGCGGCCTCGATGGCCGCCGTGTTCCTGACCGGGCAGAGCGGCACGCCCATGAGCATCGAGAGTGTTCCCGGCGCGCTCCTCGCCGAGTTCCTCTTCACCTTCGCCCTCGCCTGGGTCGTCCTCAACACCGCGACCGCCAAGGGCACCGCGAACAACTCCTTCTACGGCCTGGCGATCGGCTCCACGGTGATGGTCGGCGCGTTCTCCGTCGGCTCGATCTCCGGCGGCGCGTTCAACCCCGCCGTCGCCCTCGGCGCATGCCTGATGAAACTCGTCTCCTTCTCCGATGTCTGGGTCCACTTTGCGGCCGATTTCGCCGGGGGCGCGGCGGCCGCCATCGCGTTCAAGGCCGTCAACCGGGACGACAAGTAGCCCCCTCGCCGAACGCCGCCCGCCCCCCCCACAGCCCCGCGTCTGCCCGCTATAGTGGCAGCCACGCCGACGCCCCCGGGTCGGCCAGGAGGATCGCACCCATGGCCGAGAAGGCCCCCCCCGCCAAGGTCGCCGAGCAACTCGCCGCGTTCTACAAACGCAATGGCTACGTCCGCAAGCAGAACACCAAGCGCCTCGACAAAGAGGGCTACATGGGGTACAAGAAGGGCGACGAAGTCCGCCTCGTCGTCGCCACCAGGGCCGAGTTGGCCACCGTCAAGAGACTCCTCAAGGCCGCCGGCATCAAGCACGGCAAACCGTTCGCCAAGGCGCAACAGATCGCCGTCCCCATCTACGGCCGATACCAGGTCGCCCAGTTCCTCAAGTTCATCGGCAGCCGCGGCTGACCACAACTCGCCGAGGCCGCTTCAACCCCCGCCGAGTCGCGCCGCCATCTCCTTCGCCCCGGCGTGCCCCAGTTCGGCCGCACGCCGCGCGAACGCCAGCGCGCCCGCAACATCCTCCGCCCGCTCCATCCACGTCGCCGCCTCGAACGCGAGTTCCGCGTCGCCCGGCGACGCGTCCGACGCCTGCGCAAACTCGCGCGCCGCGTCCCCCGGTTTCCCGAGCAACCCGCAGCACTCCCCCATCAGCCGCAGCACCGGCAGGGATCGCGTATCCGCGCCCTCCACGCCCCTCAACGCGAGCAACGCCCGCTCCGGCTCACCGAGACGATTGAGCGCGCGCGCCTCAACGACGCGCCACGCCGTCACGCGCGGCTCGATCTCCCTCGCCCGCGCCACGTGCTGCAACGCCAGGTCCGCCTTGTTCTCACGCAGCGCAACCTCCGCCAGCGTCCCCCACACGACCGCCCGCCCCTCGTCCAGCCGCGCCGCCAGCAGCAGGTTCACCTTCGCCCGCTGCACGTCCCCCTGCCGCAACTGCACCTGCGCCAGATACAGCGGGTAGTCCGCCCGCGTCGGGTCCGCGGCCTGCGCCGCCGCGAAATGCTCCACCGCCCGATCCGGCAGCCCCGCCATGCTCGCCACCGTCCCCGCCGCGAAGTGCGTCGCCGCCCCGTCCGCCCCGCTCGCGATCGCGGCCTCATACTCGCGGTACGCCTCGCCCGGCCGCCCCAGCGCGACCAGCACCTCACCGAACGCCAGCCGCAGGTCCGCGTTCGCCGGGTGCTCGCGTACCGCCGCCGAGAGCACCGCCTCCGCCTTCGCCCGCTCTCCGGCCTGCATGTAGTCGGCTGCGGCCCGCAGCACGGCCTGCACCGTGCGCGCGGGCGCGGGCCTATCACCCCCCGCCTCCACCGGGGAGGGCCGCCGCACCACCACTGCCGTCACGAAGACCGCCAGCGCGACCAGAAACAGGGCCGCGATCACCCACGATCCGCGCCGTCCTCTCGTTTCACCGCCCGATGCCTCGCTCATGCCGGTAGCGTATCGGCACGCTTAGACTGCTGGCTCCATGACCGATCCGAACGCCTCCAGCCCAGCCCCGCTGCCGACCCGCTACGTCCCCGCCGAGCACGAGGACCGCGTCCGCACGCGCTGGGACGAGACCGGCGCGTTCCACGCCGATCCGCAGCGTGTCCTCAGCGGCGAGGCCCGCCCCTATTGCATCCTGATCCCCCCGCCGAACGTCACCGCCGCGCTCCACCTCGGCCACGCCCTGAACAACAGCCTCCAGGACATCCTCTGCCGCGCCCACCGCATGATGGGCTTCGAGACCCTCTGGATGCCCGGCACCGACCACGCCGGCATCGCCACGCAGACCGTCGTCGAGAAGCGCGTCCTCGCCGAGGAGGGCAAGCGCCGCACCGACTTCACCCGCGAGGAGTTCGTCGCGAAGATCCAGGCCTTCAAGGACGAGTACGAGGCCACCATCACCGATCAACTCAAGCGCATCGGCTGCTCCTGCGACTGGCAGCGCCAACGCTTCACGATGGACGAGGTCTGCGCCCGCGCCGTCCGCGAGGCCTTCTTCCGCCTCTTCCGCGACGGCCTCATCTACCGCGGCAAGCGCCTCGTCAACTGGGACCCCGTCACCCAGACCGCCCTCGCCGACGACGAGGTCGAGATGGAGGAGGTGGACGGCCACTTCTACTACCTCCGCTACCCGCTCGTCCACAAGCCCGACAACCCCGGCGACCCGCGCGATGCGCAGGAGGTCACCTGGAGCGAACTCGCCGCACGCGGCTACCCCGGCGCGGATGCGCACGACCCCGACGACAACGCCTGGCTCACCGTCGCCACCACACGCCCCGAAACCTACCTCGGCGACACCGCCGTCGCCGTGAACCCGAAAGACCCGCGAGCGGTGCCGCTGCGAGGGCTGTTCGTGCAGTTGCCGCTGGTAGGGCGCGTCATCCCCATCGTCGAAGACGACTACGTGGTGATGCCGGACGCCGAGAGCGAAGACGCCAAGGCCCGCTACGCCACCGGCTTCCTCAAGGTCACGCCCGCGCACGATCCCAACGACTACGAGATCGGCCTGCGCCACGACCTCCCCGTCATCAACGTCATGGCCCCCGACGCCTCCATCAGCGACCAGCACGGCTGGACCGACGTCGGCGACGCCGCCGTCTTCCTCCACAAGTCGCGCGAGGAAGCCCGCGAACTCGTCGTCCGCGAGTTCCACGCCCGCGGCCTGCTCGAACGCACCGTCCCCTACCGCCACGCCGTCGGCCACTCCTACCGAAGCCACGTCCCCATCGAGCCGTACCTCAGCGACCAGTGGTACGTCAAAGTCACCGACGACCGCCTCCGCGGCGCAGCCCTCCGAGCCATGGCGCCCGAACAACGCTCGGATAACCTCACTCCCCCCTCGAGTCCCATCAGTCCTATAGGTCCTATAAGTCCTATAAGTCCTATAGGTCCTATCGGACTCGCCCCCCCCCCCCCCGGCGACGGCTCCCTCCGCTTCCACCCCGACCGCTACGCCCGCACCTTCGAAGCCTGGCACGAGAACCTCCGCGACTGGTGCATCAGCCGGCAGCTCTGGTGGGGACACAGAATCCCGGCATGGCTCACGACACCCGGTACTGTTGCGTACCTCAGAGGTCAAGTTGGGTCAAGACATCCCGAGACCCAGGAGTTCAACTCACTTCTGGACAGCGCGGTTCGAGCGGGCCGGATCGCGATCCAACCGCTGGTTGAAGTCATCCGTGATCCGAAATCCTCAAGCGAACCCACGGTCATCTCGATCGATCATCGTCCGGGCACCACCGACTACTGTGTCGCCATCAATGATCCCGATGGCGAGGACGCAGCGTTGACTGCACAGCTGGAATCATTCGGCCTTTATCGCGACCCCGACGTCCTCGACACCTGGTTCTCCTCCGCCCTCTGGCCCCTCTCCACCATGGGCTGGCCGGACGCCGACGCGGCGGCCCGTGCCACCGGCGCCGCCGACTTCCCCGCACTGCTCCCCGCCTTCAATCCCACCGACGCCCTCTGCACCGGGCGCGAGATCATCACCCTCTGGGTCTCGCGCATGGTCATGTTCAACCGCTACTTCCACACTGGCACGGGCGTCTCGCCCGTGCGAACGCCGACCGCACACGGGCCAGAGGCCCCTGCAACCGACGGCCCCCTCCCCTTCCGCGACGTCTACATCCACCCCATCATCCAGGACGGCCACGGCCAGCGCATGAGTAAGAGCCTCGGCAACGGCGTCAACCCCCTCGACATCGTCCATTCCCACGGCGCGGACGCCCTCCGCCTCGTCCTCTGCCAGGCCGCCACCGCCACGCAGGACGTCCGCATGCCCGTGGACCTCGTCTGCCCGCACTGCGCGCACACCTTCGAGCCTGCCTGGGCCACCACCCAAGCCGGCCACCGCGTCGCAGCGCCGCACCAGGCCTGCCCGGCATGCTCAAAGAAGATGGTCACCTCCTACGGCGTCGCGAGCGGGCACGCCAAGCCCACCGCCGACGCCCCGCCGGCCATGAACTCCTCCACCCGCTTCGACGCCGGCCGCAACTTCTGCAACAAACTCTGGAACGCCTCGCGCTTCGCCCTGAGCATCCTCGAAAAACCCGGCGAGCACGACTCCGGCGAACCCGTCGCCCGCGGCTCGCTCCCGCTCGTCGATCGCTGGATGCTCTCGCGCCTTCAGAGCGCGGTCCGCGCCTGCGAGCAGGCCGTCGCCGACTACCAGTTCGCGGCCTACGCCCAGGCCGCCTACGACCTGCTCTGGCGCGACTTCTGCGACTGGTACCTCGAAGCGATCAAGCCGACCGTCGCCGCGAGCCGCGCCCAGCGCTCCGTGCTCGCCCACGTCTTCGAGGCCACGCTCCGCCTCCTGCATCCGATCATCCCCTTCGTCACCGAGGCCATCTTCGAGCGCGCCCGCGCCGTCGTCGCCGACCCGCTCGACGGCGTCACGCTCGCGCCATCTCGCAAGGGCGGTCTGCTCGCCACCGCCGGCTGGCCCATCCTCGACGACGACCTGCGCGACGAGGCCGCCGAGCGCGAGTTCGAGCGCGTCCGCGCCCTCATCACCGCCATCCGCGACGTGCGTTCGCAGCACCAGACCCCGCCCAAGCGCCGCGTCCGCCTGCACGCCCCCGCCGAAGTCGTCCGTCTCGTCGCGGCCGCCGAACCGATCGTCCAGACACTCGCCGGCCTGCACACCGTCACCGCGGACGCCCCCGACGGCCCCTCCGTCTCCTTCCGCTTCGAGGGACGCGAACTCCGCCTCGGCGACCTCGCCGACGCCGTGGACGCCGGCGCGGAGCGCGAACGCCTCTCGAAGCGCATCGCCGATCTCGACCGCTCGATCAGCGCCCTCGAATCGCGCCTCGCCAACCCCGGCTACGCCGACCGCGCCCCGGCTCACCTCGTCCAGCAGACCCGCGACCAACTCGATCGCGCCCGCGCCGAGCGCGACGCAGCCGCCGGCGCGCTGGAGTCCCTCCCATGACCCGGGCGATCCCGCTCGCCCTCCTGTTGCTCCTGCCCGCGTGCGCCCACTCCCCCACGATTCGCGCCGACCGTGCCGATCCGTCCCCCGGCGTCGTGTCACCCGCCGCGGCCTCCTCCCCCGTTCTCGCCGTCGAGCCGTGGACCTTCAGCGGCCGCGTCGGCCAGGCCATCACCACCCCGTCCTACCGCGTCTTCACCACCCAGCGCGACACTCCCCTCGCCGACCGCCTCCCCGGCTTCATGGAGGCCGCGCTCGCCAACTATGCCTCCGCCCTCGCCCCTCTCCCCCCCCCTCGCCGCCGGCTGGACCTCTATGTGCTCTCGAACCGCGCCGAGTGGGCGCGCCTCACACGCGACCTTCTCGGCGAGGACCGCGCCTCGCGCTACCTCCACATCGAGCGCGGCGGCTTCTCCGACGACGCCCGCGCCGTCCTCTTCAACATCGGCCTCCACGACACCCTCGCCATCGCTGCGCACGAAGGCTGGCACCAGTACACCCAGTCCGCCTTCGCCGAACCGCTCCCGGCCTGGCTTGACGAGGGCCTTGCCGCGTGGATGGAAGGCTTCCGTTGGGACGCCCAGCGCCCCGAGCGGCCGGTCTTCCTCCCCTGGGCAAACGTCGAACGCTTCGATCACCTCCGCGCCGCCTGGGCACGCGGCCAGACCATCCCCCTCACCACCCTCCTCGAATCGCGACCCGAGGAACTCATCCGTACCTCCTCCGACGGCACGCTCACCTACTACTCGCAGGTCTGGGCGCTCGCCCACTTCCTCAACGAGGGCGACGAGGGCCGCTACCGCGACGCCCTGCGCCGCCTGCTCCTCGACGCCGCCGAGGGCCGCTTGCGCCGCGCCGTCCAGTCGCACCTCGGCCAGCGCGCCGCCCGCTCTGCCGTCATGCGCCGCACCGGCCCCGAAGTCTTCACGACCTACTTCGACGACGACCTCGACGCCGCCTCACGCCGCTACGACGCCTTCATCGAGCGCGTCGTCGCCACCGGCTCCAAGGACCGCATCATCGCCGGGCTGTCCCCCATCGCGCCCTGACCGCGCGCACGAGAAACGGGCGGCCCGCGCCTGCGAGCCGCCCGTTCGGTATGCACTTCGCGCCCGTTGCGCCTCAGCGCCGACGGCGCACGCCGACGGCTCCCGCCAAGCCCAGCAGCGCGAGCGCGCCCGGCGCTGGCACCTCGAAGGCCCGCCAGCGCCCGTGCTCGAGGTCCAGTTCGAACCGAACCGGCTGCAGCCCACTCGCGGTGATCGAGTTGTTGGCTGCGGAGTTGCCGAAGTCGTCGCCGATCGAGTAGCCCCAGTCACCGACGCGACGGAACTTGAACTCGTACGTGCCCGCGCCGAGGGCGACCTCCGTGGTGTACAGGCCGCCGCCCTGATCGAACAGTTCCCATCCCGCGCCGCCGCCCCACCCGTTCATGTCGCCCACGACCTCCCAACCGAACAAGCCGGCGTCAGCCCATCCGAGGCGCCACTTGCCCTCCGGCGACCACCCGTCCCCGTGCGTATCCGTGTCGTAGAGGAACACCGTCAGTTCGCCGTTCGCATCGCCGACGTACCGCGCGTTGCTCCCCGGCGCGTTCATCGACCAGTCGTCAACCGTCGCCTTGAACTCGTACCCCTGCCCGGGCGTCAGCCCCGTGACGGTGTACTTCCAGGCGTTCGGCCCGATCTGCGCCATCGCATCGGTGCTGTTCGTCCAGCCGTTGAACTCCCCGCGCACGTAGTACGGCTGGGCGAACGCCGCGCCCGCCAGCACACCAACGCACACGAACGAAACCACGCAAGCCTTCATGCCTCATCTCCTCGCTGCCACGCACGCCGCGCCTTCGCACCGTGCCGCGGCTCCGTCGCATCGCACACCGATGCAGCACGGAGTCCGGCCCGAGTATAAGCCCTCGCCGCCTTGCGACACAAGGCTTTCGCTGCGGCGTACCTGTCAAGATTGCTGTCAATCTGGGATGTCTGGCCCCATCTGCGCGCCCGATGCCGCCGCCAGACCAACACCACCCGAACGCTCCGGCGGTTCGCCCAGGTAGACCAGCGACCGCTCCAGCACCCGCCTCGCAACAGGCCCAGCCACCCACGACCCGTAGTGCTGACGCTTGCGGATCGTCTCAGGCCCCGGATCATCGATCACGATGATCACCACCAGCCGCGGCCGCTCGTACGGCGCGCCCGCAACGAAACTCGAGTTGTACTGGTTGTCGTAGTACCCGGTCGAGCCGGGCGGCCGACGCTTGCCCTCCGGCGCCTTGCCCAGCGGAATCTCCGCCGTCCCCGACTTGCCCCACATCGGGTAGCGCCACTCACTCTCGCTCGCGTCCGCCTTCGCCATGTTCTGCTCGACCTTCTCCGCCATCCGCCGCAGGACCATCCGCGTGTGCGCCGCGACCTCCGGCGACAGCACGCGCTGTCGCAGCGCGATCGCCGGGTCGGCAGGCTCCGGCGCGGTCAGCCTCACCTGCGGCAGCGTCGCCGCCAGTTCCCCCGTCCGCGCGAACACGCTGAACGCACGCACCATCTGCACCGGCGTCACCGCGACCTCGTGCCCGAACGCCACCGACGTGTGCGTGTACTTCGTCCACTGCCGCTCGGACGTGATGATCCCCGCGGCCTCCCCGGACAACCCGATCCCCGTCGGCCTCCCGAAGCCGAACCGCGTGATGCCGTCGCGCAACTGCCGGTGCCCGACCCGCTCCGTCACCTTCACCATCCCGATGTTCGACGAGTTCATCAGCACGTCTTCCCACGTCATCGTCGCCCGCCGCGTCACGTCCGCGATCGACCGCCCGTACGACGTGCGCCACTGCCCGCCCTCGGTATCGATCACCTCGTCGTACTTCGCCGCCCCCGCCTCGCTCACCACCGCCCACACGAACGCCTTGAACGTCGAACCCGGCTCGTAGATGTCCTCGACGCACCGGTTCCGCCCAAGCGCAGGATGCACGTCGCGGCCCGGATCCGCCGAGATCGTCCGGTACCGCACCCCCGCCGACGGGTCGTACCGCGCCGGCTCCGGAACGCCAGGCTCAGCCTTCGCCGGCCACCACGGGAACTCCGCCAGCCCGGGCATCTCGCGGATCAGGTCCACCATCGCCAGAATCTCGCCCGTCGCCGGATCAGCGAGGACAAGCCTGCCCCCCGCCGCGTCCGCGTCGAGCACGCCCCGCTCCAGTTCCTCCGTCGCGATCCGCTGCAACTCAACATCGATCGACAGCCTCCGGTCGCGCCCGTGCTCCGCCGGCACCCACTGCCCCCGCTCGATCCACAGCGGCCGCCCCCACGCGTCGCGCGCATAGCGTGCCTGCCCGTCGCGCGCCGCCAGGTCCTTCTCCATCGCCAGTTCCGCGCCGAGCAGTCCTGTGTGCTCGAACCCGACCTTGCCGACGATCGACGCCGCGATCTCGCCGACCGCGTACTCGCGCACCGGCCGCCGCTCGACGTGAACGCCCGCCAGCCCCAGCCGCCGCACCTCGTCCAACCGCGCGTCGCTCAGCACGCCCCCGATCGGCACGTACCGGATCAACGGCTTCGGCGCTTCTTCCTCCCCCTCCCCCCCCTCCTTCTCCTCTTGCCCTGGTGGGGCGGCCGTCCCGGCCGCCTCCTCCATCCGCCCCCCCCCAAACACCACCGCCAGCGCGCCCCTCACCCCCCCTCTCCGCTCCTCCTCAGGCCCGCGAGCCGCCTCCGGCATGGCCGCCCGCTCCCGGTTGACCGCCATCGCCCGCACGATCCGCCGCCCGACCTCCTCAGCCGGCGCCCCCGTCGCTTCCGCCAGCGCGACGATCGCCTCGTCCGGCGGCGACGGGAACCGCATCGGATCGACGAACACCCGGTACCCGATCCGCGTCGTCGAGAGCAGCCGTCCGCGCCGATCCAGCAACTCGCCGCGATACCCGACGACAGGCCGCGTCGCCATCCGCTCGGAAACGTACACCGCCAGGTCATCGCCCGGCCGCAACTGCAACTGCGCCACGCGCCCCAGCATCACCGCCAGCGCAAGCACAACCCCGCCGATCACCACCACCGCAACCCGATCCGCCCTCGCCGAGCCGGAACGGTCGAAGCCCGGTCCTTCGCGCCCGCGCCTCATCGCTCCTCCCCCTGCGCGACCGCCGGCCCATCCAGCCACAGCCACGCCGTCTGCTCCGGCAGGATCGGCTCGAACCCTCCCACGCCCGTCTCCAACTCCTCCGCCATCCGACGGACATGGTCCGGCGACACCAGCCGCCCGATCTCCGCCCGCCGCAACGCGACTCGCTCGTCGATCGCCCGCACGCGCAGCCGCGCCTCGGCCAGGTCGTGCGCCGCCTGCAGCCGCGCCTGGCGCAGCGCCAGCAGCGTGCAGGCGCACACGCCCACCGCCACGATCACGCCCGCCAGTTTCGCAAACATGCCCGCGCCCCGTTCGCCCGCCTCACCTCGCCGGGATCGTCAGCACCATGCCCGCTCGAATGTCGTCCGGGTCGTCGATGCGCCCCTTGTTCGCGGCGATCAGATCCGACATCCGCCGCGACGAGCCGAGCGTCCGCTGCGCAATCTCGCCCAGCGTGTCGCCCTGACGCACCGTGTACGTCGTCGGCCCCGGACGCCGCGGCTCCGGCACGCGAGGCGACGCCTCACGCGGCTGAGTCTGGGGTTGCGCCCGTGGCACGTCGGGCACGCTCGACGCCGCCACGCCCGGGATCTCAAGCCGCACGCCTTCGCGCACCGTGCCGTCCGCCGACACCTTGCCCCGGTTGTGCTCCGCGATCCGACGCCACTGGTTCCCGTCCCCGTAGTACCGCTTCGCGATCCCGTACAGCGACTCGCCCTTCGCCACGAAGTGGACTCGCAACGACTCCGCCGACGCCGCAGGCTTCGCCTCCTGCGAGGTGTGGTTCACGGCCGGCGGCAGGTGAATGACCCCGTTGCGAATCTGCCCGCCGTAGTCCTTCACCACCTCCAGCAGCGACCGCCCGTCATCGCCGGACGCCGGTCCCTGAGCCAGCGCGGTCCCGAAGCCCGTCCGTCCGCTCCCCTGCTCAAACACAAACGGCTCGACCACCGGCGCCTCGACCACGGGCGTGGATGTCGGCGAAGGCACTTGAGTCGGCGGCGTCCACCCCGAGTCCGGCAGCGTCGCACCTGGCTCCAGCGCGAGCAGCCCCGGATCATCCCCCGCCGGATCGTTCAACTCCAAGTGCCGCGCCCGCGAGAGGTGGTCGCTGATCAGCACTCCCACTACCAGCACCAGGGCGAACCCGACGATCAGGGCGATCTTGTTTTCTCTGGTCACGTGCGCGTCCTTGCCTTCGTTCCCGAACCCATCGTCGCCGGCCGCCGATCCGTGGCGCCCGACGCGGCCGACAGTCTACCGACTCCGACTCTCCTCCGCCTCGCCGCCGATCGTGATCGCGCGAACCTTCGCCGACCGCGCCCGCGGGTTCGCCTCGACCTCCGCCTCGCCCGGAACGGCGTGACCGCGCGTCAGCGCGTGCGCCAGCCCGCGCTGCACGAGGCCCGCGAACGCCCGCTTCACCGGCCGGTCTTCGAGTGAGTGGAACGAGATCACCGCCACACGACCTCCCGGCCCGATCCATGCAGGCTCGCCCGCCGCGACCGACCGTGCCGCACGCTCGACCGCGCGCAGCAACCCATGGAGCGAACCCAGTTCGTCGTTCACCGCGATCCGCAGCGCCTGGAACGTCCGGGTCGCCGGATCGATCCCGCCCGAGCCGCGTGCCCGGCCGCTCACCGACCGCACGATCCCTGCCAGACGCTGCGTCGTGGTGATCGGCTCGACCGCGCGCTCCGCGACAAGTTTTCGGGCGATGCGCCCCGCCTCGCGCTCCTCACCGTATTCCCGCAGGATCGACGCCAGTTCCGCCTCCGGCAGCCCGTTCACCAGCTCCGCCGCCGACGACCCCGCCGACGCGTCGTACCGCATGTCCAGCGGCCCCTCGCGCATGAACGAGAACCCACGCGCCGCGTCCTCCACCTGCACCGACGCGAACCCGAGGTCCGCCAGCACGGCACCCGCCGTCAGCCCCTCAGCCTCCATCCGCCGCGGCAACTCGGCGAAGTTCCCCTGAAACCGCACCACCCGCGGCGACTCGCCCCCGCACGCCTCCCGCACCGCCGCCGCCGCCCCCTCCAGGTTCCCCGCGTCGAGGTCGTTCAGCACCACCGTCCCCCGACGCCCCACCCGCCGCGCCGCCTCCACCGCGTGCCCCCCCAGCCCCGCCGTGCAGTCCGCGTACACCTCCCCCGGCCGCAACCCCAGCAGCCCCATCACCTCCGCCATCATCACCGGCACGTGCCCGCCCATGCCGGGAGCCTATCTGCCCTTCGATGCCACGGTGCCTTTCTGCCTCGATGCCACTCTTCCGTTCAACCCCGCTCGCTCATGCCCGTTCGTGCCCGCCGCGCTCTGTCCCCGGCTGTCGCCTCGCCCCCCTCTACACTCCCCCGATGCACCGCCTCCTCGCCCTGCTCGCCTGCCTGCTCGTCCTCGCCGGCTGCTCGCCCCTCTCCTTCACCGTCTCCCTCGACGGTTCCGGCGGCCGCCTCAACGAGCACACCGCTCTTGCCGACCCCGGCAGCCCTTCCGCCAAGGTCGCCCTCATCGACCTCACCGGCCTCATCGCCGACCGACCCCGCTTCTCCCTCCTCGGCCGCGGCGAGAACCCCGTGGACGAGTTCCTCCTCCGCCTCGACCGTGCCGCCGCCGACCCCGCCGTCCGCGCCGTCGTCGTCCGCATCAACTCGCCGGGCGGCTCCGTTACCGCCAGCGACGTCCTCCACGCCGAACTCCGACGCTTCGCCGACGAGACCGGCAAGCCCGTCGTCGCCTCGCTCGGCGAGGTCGCGGCCAGCGGCGGCTACTACGTCGCCCTCGCCGCCGACGAGATCGTCGCTCACCCCACCGCCATTACAGGCTCCATCGGCGTCATCATCCCCACCGTCAACGTCAGCCAGGGACTCGCCAAGATCGGCATCCACTCGCGCTCCGTCATCAGCGGCCCCAACAAGGACCTCGCCAACCCCCTCGAACCGCCCCGCGAGCAGCACTACGTCATCCTCCAGGGCATGGTGGACGAGTTCTACGACCGCTTCCGCGCCCTCGTCGTCGAACGCCGACCCGCTCTCGACGCCTCGCGCCTCGACGCCATGACCGACGGCCGCATCTTCAGCGGCGCCGACGCCGTCGCCGCCGGCCTCGCCGACGCCGAGGGCGACGTGCGCGACGCCTTCCAAGCCGCCAAGCGACTCGCCGGCATCGACCGCGCACGCCTCGTCAAGTACGGCTACGCCCGCAAGGGCACGCCCGCCACCGCCTACTCGCTTGCCGACGCCCCCCCCCGGCACGCCGCGCACCCGGAAGCCCCCCCCGGCGTTTCGCTCGTGCAACTCAACCTCGGCGCCGGCCTCGCCGCCGAGGTAGAACCGGGCAGGCCGTACTACCTCTGGCTCCCCGATTTCCCCTGAGCCGACCATGCCCAGACGCACGCCCGACCCCAACCGCATGGTCCCCGTCGCGCACACGCCCGTCGAGTTCGAGGCCGAACTCCTCGTCCACTCCCTCCGCGCCATGGGCGTCGCGGCCGCCGTCACAGGCGGCTTCGGCCAGGTCATCCCCATCGCCGGCATCGCCGCGCCGCTCTCCGTCATGGTCCGCTACGCCGACCACGCCCGCGCCCGCGCCATGCTCGCCGAGATCGCCGTCCAGGCCGCTCGCCGACGAAGCGAGCAGGGCCTGCCCCCCGTCTGCCCCGTCTGCAGCTACGACCTCTCCGGCCTGCCCGACGGCACGCCCTGCCCCGAATGCGGCGCGGACGCCGACGCCCTTGTCTCCGGCGCGATGGGCGCGGTCCAGTGGACCCTCGCCCCCCCCCTCGAACGGCTCGAAGGCTCCACCGCGGGCCGCGTCATCGCCTGGACGGTCATCGGCATCACGGCCGTCGTGCTGCTCGTCGGCATCGGCGCGGCCA
Source organism: Phycisphaerales bacterium (assembly GCA_039794165.1). Taxonomy (GTDB): domain Bacteria; phylum Planctomycetota; class Phycisphaerae; order Phycisphaerales; family UBA1924; genus CAADGN01. The sequence continues at coordinate 105,690 of JBDIVY010000001.1, read as the reverse complement.
TCCTCGACCTCTTCGGCCTCATCTGATCACGCCGGCGCGGGGAAGCCGTCGAGCGTGAACCGCCCGTCCCTGTGGAACACCTCCCCGTCCGCCTCGATCGTCCCGCCCGTGCGCAGATCGCACACCATGTCCCAGTGCAGCGCGGACTTGTTCGTGCTCCCGCTCTCGGGATACCCCGCCCCCACCGCCGCGTGGAACGTCCCGCCGATCTTCTCATCAAAGAGCGTGTTGCGCGAGAACTCCCGGATCGCGTAGTTCGTCCCGATGGCGATCTCCCCCAGCGTCCGCGCCCCCTCGTCCTGGTCCAGCATCGCGATCAGGTACGCCTCGTTCTTCCTCGCCGAGGCCTCCACCACGCGCCCGCCCTTGAACGCCAGCCGCACGCCCTCCACCTCGCGCCCGTGATAGACCGCCGGAAACGTGTAGTTCACGTGCCCGTCCACCCCCTGCGGCCCCGTAAAGACCTCGCCGTCCGGGAAGTTCTCGTGCCCGGCGCAGTTGATCCACTTCGACCGCGACGGGTCGACGTTCACGCGCAGGTCCGTGCCGTCGTGCCCGTCCCCCGGCGGCACGCGGAACCGCAACTCGCGCTTCGCCCCGAGGTACTCGCACACGCGCTGCTGCCGCTCGTGGATCGCCGTCCACGCCGCCACCGGGTCCGGCAGGTGCAGCAGACCCGCCTCGAACACGAACTTCTCGTACTGCGGCAGGCTCATCTCCGCGTCCTGTGCGCTCGCCGGCGTCGGGTACTGCGTCCCCACCCACCGCAGTTTCCCCTCCGCGAACCGCGTCAGAAACCGGTCCATGTACGCCTTGCGCGACTGCTGCCGCTTCGCCAGCCGCGCGGCCTCGAACCGGCTCATCGACCGCGTGTTCTCGTCCGCCCACAGCCCGATGTGCACGTCCATCGTCTCGACGCGGTGCGCATCGAACGGCGACACCCACGCCAACTGCTCGTCGCTCGCGTGCTCCAGCATCGCCACGTCCAACGCATCGCTCCGCGCCGTCCAGACCGGGTGCCCCCCCGCCCCCAGCACCGCCTCGAATACCGCCTCCACCAGCGGCAGCGCGCCAGGCTCCGAGTGCACGCTCACCACGTCGCCCCGCTTCACACGCGTCGAATACCGCACGAGCACGTCCGCGAGCCGATCCAGCCTCTGGTCACGCATGGGGGCCTCCGGGGGCGAGTGTAGGGCGGGGAAAATGGCAAATGAGCAAAGAGCAAAGAGGCAAATCGGAACGCAGGAAGCGTGCGCACGCAGGCTGGCGACTCCACGAGAAGGCTCCCCCGACCGTGTGTTCTCCGCTTCATCTGCTATTTGCCCTTTGCTCATTTGCCATTTTCCCCGCCCCCGCCCCCCGCTCCTACACTCCCCCCACCTCTAACCCCGGAGCCACCATGTCCAGCATCACGCGTTCCCTCACCGGCGGCGCGATCGTCGCGGCCGCGCTCCTCGCCGTCGGACTCCGACCCGCGACCGGCACCCTCTCCCCGGCCCCCGCTGCTGTCGCCGAGGTCCGCATCGCCACCGTGGACACCCTGAGCCTCCTCGAACGACTCATGGAGACCGAGGTCTACCGCCTCGAACGCGAGCAGCACACCACGACATGGAACGACCAACTCAAGGCCATGAGCGAGAACATCCAGGCCCTCGAGGCCCGGCTCATCGCCATGACCCCGCAGGATCCCGCCGCGCAGGAGGTCTACGGCCAGTACCAGTCCCAGCAGCAGGCCATCCAGGAACTCCAGCAGCGCGCGTTCGCCGACGTGGACGAGTTCAGCGCCCGCCAACTCGCCGACGGCTACCGCAAACTGCACGAGGCCTGCAACCGCGTCGCCGAGGAACGCGGCTACACCCACGTCGTCAGCACCCGCCTGGCCACCGACGACCTCCGCGAGGTCGGCACCAACGTCCTCCTCCAGGAAGTCATGATCCGCCCCCTCATCCGCGCGCCCGAGAGCGACGACCTCACCGTCGCCGTCGCCGAGGCCCTGCAACTGCCGGACGTGCCGGTCGAGGCCGCACCGGACGCCGACGAGGAAGACGCCGAAGGTCGCTGAGCGACCACTTCGGCTCGTCCGCCACTCCGTGGCGGCGTCATTGCGCCTCGCGTACCCCGCCACTCCGTGGCGGCTTCCCCTCTACCCCTCCTCTCAACGCGCAAGGACTCCACTGAATCCGTTCCGGGCGAGGCGACGCCGAAGGCGTGCCATAACCAGAGCCAGGGGCAACGCCCCTGGGGCCGGGAGTTGTGCGTTGCGAGCCGCATCGCGGCGGCCGAACAGGATCGAAGTGGTCCAGCCGCATCGCCCCCGGCTCCCCGGCTGGTTCTCGCCGTTGGCGTGGTTCAGGACCGGGCCGGGGCTGCAAGCGCGTCCACGAATCGTCGCTTCGATGGGCTGCGTGAAGCCTTCGCGCATTGGAACGAAGGGGTGGAGCCGATCCGCCACGGAGTGGCGGGGCACCCAAGGCGCGGAGAGTTCACACACTCCGTATCCGAACAGAAAGAACGCCCGGGCCTTTCGGCCCGGGCGTTGGGTGCTACCTGGGGGTCAGGAACGAACGAGGTAGCCCGGCTCACCCGCGATTACGGGCAGCCCGCGTTGTAGGCGTTGAGGAAGCAGAGGAAGTCGAGCGAGTTGACGACCGTGTCGCCGTTGCAGTCGGCGGCGGGGTCCTGCGCGACGTAGAGGTTGAGGAAGCAGAGGAAGTCGAGCGAGTTGATGACCGTGTCGCCGTTGCAATCGGCGTAGCAGCCCGGGTCGCCGTCCGCCTGGCCCCAGAAGGCCATCATGTTGCAGAGCGGGTCGGGGCAGACGCCGAAGTCGTAGTAGTAGCACTCGGTCGGCATGCTGTGCACGCCGTCGGTGGGGGAGTCATCGTCGTGCTGCTGGGAGTCGTTGGTGCCGGGGCGATCCGGGAGGCCGCCGTCATCGGAGGTGCCCCAGAGGCCGAAGTGGCAGTTGAAGGTGGCGAGGAAGAAGTTCGCGCCGTCGAAGAAGTCCGACAGGAAGTAGACGCTGGAGCCGTCGCCGCCCTCGACGAGTGCCCAGCCGTCGGTCCCGCCGTCGCCGAACGAGAACTCGGAGTACCAGAAGCCGGCGGGCAGCACGCCGTAGTCGAAGACCCAGCCGTCGGCGGCCGCCACGGCAGCGTCGCAGGCGAGGGAGATGAACTCGGACGAGGTCAGGATGCCGACATAGGCCTGCGAAGACAGGCCCCACCAGAAGACCCAGGCGGCGCGAGGAGCGAAGTCGCCTTCCGCGTCCGACATGTCATTGGCGGAGAAGGGGTTGGAGTAGACGGTGCCGAAGTACCAGCGGGAGCCCTCGCCGATGCCGCACTCGGCGCCGCCGATGGGCGGGAAGCCGGAGGTGCAGTCGTCGGTGGGCTGAACGGCGTCCCACAGGAGGTCGCAGACCTCGTCGACGCGGCCGAACGAGGAGGCGTCACGCCACTCGCCCATGATCCTGAACTGGCCGTCGACCAGGGAGACGGGAGCCACGCGGACGGGCTTGACCATCCCGTCGATGGCCTTGGCCTGGGGCTGCGGCTTGTCACCGGCGATCGCGGCGCCGGCGAGACCCAGACACATCCCAGCACAGACAAACAGGTTTCTCGCCTTCATTGAGCAAACTCCTTCTTCGATGCAAAGGAACCAGACGCACTCTTGCCCCGATCACTCCGCGGGGCAAACGCGGAACACGCGATGAACCCGGCACGGAACGCCCGTGCCGGGGGTACGACCACTAACTCGCACACGAGCCGCCGAGACCCTCGCGCAACTCGGCACGGAACCTGGCTTGGGCAGACGCCTTCAGCAACAAACCGTCTCCTTCCCCCAACGAGATTCGCGAGTCTCCAGCCTGCGAATCCGCCCCGATGCGGGAGAGCCCCGATCGAAGCCTGCGAACACAATCTCTCCATCCGCGGCGGCTCGAACGAGACACCGGGCTATGCGCAATATACACACCCTGGCCCCCGACGCAATAGGGGTCCGGGCATTTTTCCGTGTATCCTGACATTCTCTGCAAAGTTCTGCACCGGCCAGATTTAGCCCAACTTCACACCACCCCGCCCAACCTTGGCAGATCATCCGATCACTTCCCAAACCTGTTCGGATTCTGCCGCCCTCACACGCCCCCGGGCACGCCACCCACCGGCTCCGGAGCACGGTGCGACTCCATCATCGCCACAAAGGCGTCGAACAGGCCCGCCGCGTCGTGAGGGCCGGGGGACGCCTCCGGGTGATACTGGACCGCGAAAACCGGACGATCGGCCAGCCGAAAACCCGCCACCGTGCCGTCGTTCAGGTGCCAGTGCGTGGCCTCTCCCCCCACCGCCCGCAGCGACTCGGGGTCCACCGCGAAGCCGTGGTTCTGGCTCGTGATCTCCACCCTGTCCGTCAACCGATCGTGCACAGGCTGATTCGCCCCGCGATGCCCGAAGGGCAGTTTGTACGTCTTCGCGCCCAGCGCGAGCGCCAACAACTGGTGCCCGAGGCAGATGCCGAACGTCGGGATCGGATCACGCTCACCCGGCCCGACCAGTTCACGCAGCGTGGCGATCGTCCGCTCGACCGCCGCCGGATCGCCGGGACCGTTCGAAACGAACAGGCCATCCGCCTTCCCCTCTGCGCGCAGCCGGCGCACCTCCTCGGGCGATACATCGTGCGGCACCACCGTCACCTCGCACCCCCGCTCCGCCAGATGCCGCAGGATGTTCCGCTTCGCCCCGCAGTCGAGCGCAAGGACACAGAACGGCCGCGCGGACCGTGCCGCCCCCGCCGGCGCCCAGTCGCCCAGCGTCTCCGCCCACGAGGCCGACGAAGTGCAGCCGACGTTCGGCACCAGATTCCTGCCAGCCATTGAGGGCGCGTTCCGCGCGGCCTCGACCAGCGCGGCGTCGGTCAGATCCTCCCGATCCGTCAGCGCGCCGGGCATCGCCCCCCGCGTCCGGATGCGCCGCGTGATGGCCCGCGTGTCCGCATCCGTCATCCCCAGCACGCCCTGCCGCGCCAGCCACGACGAGAGATCCCCCGTCGCCCGGTAGTTCGAGTGCCGGCGCGCGAGTTCTCGCACCACGAACCCCGCGACCTGCACGCGGGCCGACTCGACGTCCTGCTCGTTCACGCCCGTGTTGCCGACGAGCGGGAAGGTCTGCACGAGGATCTGGCCATTGTACGAGGGGTCCGTCAGCGACTCCTGATATCCGGTCATCGCCGTGTTGAAGACGACCTCCGCGACCGACAGCACGCCCCGCCCCGCCGCCCCGAACGCCCGTCCGCGAACGATCGAGCCGTCGGCGAGGGCGAGTCGGGCGGTGCGAGGGCAGTGCATCGGCATCGGTAGAGTGTACGCGGAACCATGGCCGAGACACTCTTCGGACGCGAGGAACGAGGCCCTCCACGCGAGGGCGGGGTCTACGTGCGCGTCGCTGTCGAGCGCGGCATCGAGGGCACGGGCGAACTGACCTACTGGTCGCCCCAGGGCGTGATCGTCGGCCAGCGCGTAAGCGTCCCTCTCGGCCGAAGCGACAAGCCCGCCGGCGGCGTCGTCGTAGCCGTGGGCGGCGAGGAACTCCTGGAAGGCTTCGCGCCAGACCGCGTCAAGGCCGTCCTCGCCGCGGGGACGGCCCGACTGCCGGAGCCGATGCTCGAACTCCGCCGATGGATGTCGCGCTACTACGTCTGCCCCCTTGGCATGGCGCTGGCCGCGATGACGCCGGCCGCCGTCAAACGACGGGCAGGGCGGCGGGTCGTCACCGAACTGTCGCCCGCCGAAGGCGCGAAAACGCCGCCCGACCTGACACCCGGCGCCCGCCGCGCCTGGGAGGCGATCCGCGCGATGCCACCGGGGGCGTTCCCGCTCGCGCCGCGAGACCTCGCCGCCAGGATCAGCGAGAAGACGCTCGGAGCGATCAACCGGCTCATCAGGGCGGGACTGCTGCTCGAAGCCGACCGCGAGACCGTCCGCGAGGCCGGCGCGGCCCGGAGCCTCTATGTCGAGGCGGACCACACCGTGCGCCTCACAGCCGAGCAGGATCGCATCGTGGAAGGCGTCGGAGCCGGTCTGGGCGGGTTCAGCGTCCACCTCCTCCGCGGCGTAACCGGCAGCGGCAAGACCGAGGTCTACCTGCGCCTCATCGAACGCGTGCTGCACAACGGCGGCAGCGCCCTCGTCCTCGTCCCCGAGATCTCCCTCACGCCCCAGACCGCGGCGCGCTTCGAGGCCCGGTTCCGAGAGCACGGCGTCGTCACCCTCCACTCCGGCCTCAGCGCGACCCAGCGGCACGGAGCGTGGGCGCGTGCGGCGTCCGGCTCCGCCCGCGTCGTCGTCGGGGCGCGATCGGCCGTCTTCGCGCCGCTCACCCGACTCTCGCTCATCGTCGTCGACGAGGAGCACGACGCCTCCTACAAGCAGGACCAGATCCCGCGCTACAACGCGCGCGATGTCGCCGTCATGCGCGCCCGGTTCGAGAACTGCCCCGTCCTGCTCGGCAGCGCGACGCCCTCGCTCGAGAGTTGGGCCAACGCCAACGCCGACCGCTACCGCCTCTGGGAACTGCGCGAGCGCGTCGGCGGAGGACGCCTCCCACCCGTCGAGATCGTGGACATGCGCGAGGAACGCCGCGCCCGCGCCGAGCGCGGCGGCGACCGCGAAGCCTCCCTCGGCCCGACCCTCGAACACGCCATCGCCGACACCCTGCGCGACAACGGGCAGGTCATCCTCCTCGTCAACCGCCGCGGCTTCGCCCACTACCTCGCCTGCCCCAACGCCAGGTGCGGTTGGGTGATGACCTGCGATCACTGCGACGCCGGCATGGTCCTCCACTTCGGACGCGCCCTCCCAAAGGGGGGGGTCGTCCGATGCCACCACTGCCTCGCCGAGCAGCGCGTGCCCGCCGTCTGCCCGGTCTGCGGCCTGGCCGTCTCACGCCTCGGCGCGGGCACCCAGCGCCTCGAAGACGAACTCGCCCGCACCTTCGGCCCCGACACCCTCGAACCCGGACGCACCATGCTCCGCGTCGATTCCGACGCCATGCGCTCCGGCCGCGACTACGCCGACGCCCTCGCCCGCTTCGGCCGCGGCGAGGTCCGCCTGTTGCTCGGAACGCAGATGATCGCCAAGGGCCTCGACTTCCCCGGTGTGACCCTCGTCGGCGTCGTCAGCGCGGACACCGCTCTCGCCATGCCCGACTTCCGCGCCGCCGAACGGACCTTCCAACTCGTCAGCCAGGTCGCCGGGCGGGCGGGCCGGGGCGAACGGCCGGGGCGAGTCATCGTCCAGACCTGGGAGCCGCACGCCCCACCGATCCGCTTCGCCGCCGCGCACGACTACCCGGCGTTCGCCGAAGAGGAACTGCACCAGCGGAGAGCCGCGGCCCTGCCCCCGGCGACGCGCATGGTCCGCATCGTCTGCCGCGACGAAGACTCGGCAAAGGCGGGAGAAGCGGCCCGGGCGCTGGCGGACGCGCTCCGCGAGGCCGGCGGCCGCGGCGTGCGCGTCGAAGGGCCGATGCCCTGCCCCATCTCCCGGATCGCAGGGCAGTACCGTTTCGCCGTCGAGGCCTACGGTCCCACCGCCGCCTCGATCCAGGCCATGCTGGCGGCCGCGCGGGCCGCGGGGCTGCTCCTGAGCGACGCGAGAACGGCCGTCGACGTGGACCCCGTGGCGTTGATGTGAAGAAAGGGATCGAGGCACGCGGCATCAAGGCATCAAGGGCGCGACCGATCCCGTGCCTCTATGCTCCGGCATGATCGTCCACCTGAACGGGGAACTCGTGCCGCGGGAGCGCGCCGCCGTGAGCGCGTTCGACCGCGGATTCCTGTTCGGGGACGGTGTGTACGAGGGCCTGCGGTCGTTCGACGGGTGGGTCATCGCCATGGACCGGCACGTCGCGCGCATGCGCCAAGGGCTGGCCGAGGCGTGGATCGACTGGGACGCTTCGCAACTCGATCGACTGACCAGCGAACTGCTGGCCGCGAACAGCCTGCGCGACGCGTTCATCTACTGGCAGGTGACGCGCGGCGCGCCCGGCCCGGACGACCCCGTGCGCACCCGACTCCCGGCGCGCCCGATGCGCCCGACCGTCTTCGGGTACTGCGTGCCGACGGCGGGCCTGGCCCAGTGCGTCGAGCCTGCCCGAGTGCGGGCCGCGACCGTCGAAGACCGCCGCTGGCTGCGCGGCACGCTCAAGTCGATCTCGCTCCTCGGCAACGTGCTCGCCGCCGCCGAAGCACGCGAACGAGGCGCGGACGACGCGATCTTGGTCCGCGAAGGGCTGGTCGCCGAGAGCTGCACCTGCAACGTCGTCGTCGTCGATGCGCACGGGCGCATGGCGACGCCCTCGCTCGACAGCGTGCCCATCCTCGCGGGAGTCACGCGGGCGATCCTGCCCGAGATCGCGCCCGGCGTCGAGTCACGCCCCGTGCGCGCCGCCGAACTCCGCGAGGCACGCGAGATCATCCTGCTGGGCACGCTCACCATGGTGGCGAGCGTCGTCGAACTCGACGGCACGCCGGTCGGCGCGGGCGAGCCGGGCCAGGCCGCACGGGAAATCCTCGCCCGCTACACCGACTGGATCGCACAGCGTTCGAGAGCGAACCGATGAGTGCCTTCGACGGCGCGCGCGTCACGGTGATGGGCCTCGGCCGGTTCGGCGGCGGCGCCGGCGTCGCGCGCTGGCTCGCGTCCCAGGGCGCGGACGTGCTCGTCACCGACCTCGAACCCGAGGATCGCCTCACCGCCTCCGTCGCCGCGCTCGCGGACCTGATCGACGCCGGACGCGTGCGCCTCCGCCTCGGCGGGCACAACGTCAGCGACTTCACCACGTGCGACCTCGTCGTCGCCAACCCCGCCGTCCCCACGCCGTGGGAGAACCGCTTCCTGCGCGCGGCCCGCGCCGCCGGCGTCCCCGTCACCACCGAGATCACGCTCCTCGCCGAGCGACTCCCCGCCCGCGAGCGCGTCATCGGCGTCACCGGCACCGTCGGCAAAAGCACGACTTCCGCCATGATCGCCGCAGGACTGCGCGGCGCGGCAATGCCCGTCGCTCTCGGCGGCAACATCGGAGGCTCGCTCCTCGCCGTTCTCGACGCGCTCGACCCGGGCGCGTGGATCGTGCTCGAACTCTCGAGCGCGATGCTCCACTGGCTCGCCGAGACACGCTGGTCCCCCGGCATCGCCGCCGTCACAGGGTTCGCGCCGAACCACGCCGATTGGCACGGCACGCTCCGCCACTACGAGGCGTCCAAGCGACAGGTCCTCGCCTTTCAGCGCGCCGGCGACACCTGCATCCTCGGCCCGAGCGTGCACGGGTGGCCTTCCGCCACCGGCGTGCGAAGGACGCTCGTCGATGCCTCCGCTCGCGTCGGCGGGCTTCGTCTCCCCGGCACGCACAACGCCGCCAACGCCGCCCTCGCCCTCGCCGCCTGCACCGCCGCGGGCGCGGACCGCGACGCCTGCGAGCGCGGCATCCGCGCCTTCGAAGGGCTCCCCCACCGTCTGCAGGCCGTCTGCGAGGCGAGCGTCCCCGGCGGCGTGGTCCGCTTCTTCAACGACTCCAAGGCAACCACCCCCGAGGCCACGCTCGTCGCCCTGGACGCCGTGCGCGCCCTCGGTCCGGTCCACCTGATCGCCGGCGGCTACGACAAAGGGATCGACCTCTCCCCCATCGCGCGGGCCGCGACCGGCCTGGCCGGCCTCTACACCATCGGCGCGACGGGCGACGCCCTCGCCCGCGCCGCGGACGGCAACGCCGAATCCTGCGGCACCCTCGACGCCGCAGTCGCCCGCGCCTTCGAACGCGCGCGCCCCGGCGACACCGTCCTGCTCAGCCCGGGCTGCGCCTCGTGGGACCAGTTCGAGAACTACGAGCGCCGCGGCGAGACCTTCTGCCGGCTCGTCCGCGAACGCGCGGAGGCGACGCGATGCGCACACTCGTCCGGCTAGCCGCTCTCTGCTCGCTCGCCGGGTGCACGGCCCGGCCGAACGCACCGGCGACGAAGCCTCCAACAGACGCGAAGGATGCCCCCCCCGCTGTCGCTCCCGACGACGGCTGGGTCGAAGCCTTCCCCGGCGTTCGTGTCAGCGTCGCACGCCGCGCGGTCGAGTTCGAGGGGATCGTGCCCATCGACTGCCACCACCCCGAGACGCCGGACGTCTACCTCGAGGTCATCGTCTGCACGCCCGACACGCGCGAGCACGAGGCGCTGGTGATGACGCGCGCCCTCCCCTCGCACGTCCACGCCGCCCTGCTGCTCGCCGGGCTGAACCCGGGCGAACCCGGCCGGTTCGTTCCCGACGATCAGGGCCGCCTGCTTCGCGTGCCGCCGCGAGGCGACACCGTCCGCGTCCTGCTCTTCACCGGCGACGATGGGGCGGCCTCGCCCACAAGCGACTGGGTCGTCAACGTGAAGACCGGCCGCCGCCTCAGCGACGAGACCGCCGGTGGCTGGGTCTTCGCCGGCTCGCGGATCGTCGAGCGGCAGGGGCGCGAACGCTACGACGCCGACGGCGAAGGCGCCCTCGTCGGCCTCCACACCTTCGGCGCGGAAGTCATCGCGTGGCGCGCCGTCTACAACCCCGAGTCCGTCATCGACGAGCCGGAGTGGATCGCCAACCGATCGCTCGTGCCGCCCTTCGGCACGCCCGTGCGCGTCAGGATCGAGGCCGACGACTGACGATCAACGCCCCAGGCGCAGTTCGACCTCGCGCGGCTCGGGGTCGGGATTCGACCCGTCGGCGGGATCCTGGACCGTGAACCGCGTCCGCCGGCCCAGCAGGAACCCGGCCTCGTCCAGAGCCGCGATCAGTTCGCCGACGGACCGGACCGGCCTGCCGTTGACCGCGTCGATGCGCTGCCCGGCCGCGAAGCCGCGCAGTTCCGCGGGCGAGCCGGAGCGCACGCCGATGACGCCCGGGCGTTCATCAAGCGCGATCCGCCCCCGCCGCGCATCCAGCGAATCCCGCACGTACAACCCCGCGGACTCCAGCGCCTCGATCACCGAAGCGTTCACCAGGTTGCCGCGCGGGTTCTCGACGAGCGTGGCCGTCGTCTCGAGGAACTCGCCCTCGCGCCAGTACCGCACCCGCACCGGACTGCCCGGCTGCATGTTCGAGACGAGCGAGCGCAGCACCCCGTCGCCCGTCACCGTCTCGCCCTCGATCGCGACAATCACGTCGCCGACGCGGATGCCCGCCCGCTCCGCCGGCCCCTCCGGCGAGATGCCCTCGACGAGCACCCCGTAGCCGTTGAACCCCGACCGCTCCGTCAGCGCGGAGCCGGATCGCGGCGAGAACGTGATGCCGAGCAGCCCGCGCGAGACGGAGCCGTTCTCGACGAGTTGCGACACGACGGACTCAATGGTCGCGAGCGGGATCGCGAACGAGATGCCCGCCGACTGGCCCTCGGTCGTCCCCTCCGACTCCGTGCCCGTCGCGATAGCCACATTCATGCCGACGACCCGCCCGCGAGAATCCACCAGCGGCCCGCCGGAGTTGCCGGGGTTCACCGCCGCGTCGGTCTGGATGAAGTTTGTGTACCCGTTCGCCGACGCCACCGCGCCCCGCGGCTCTCGCCCCACGCCCGACACGATGCCCTGCGACATCGAGAACTTGAACCCGAACGGCGAGCCGAACGCGAAGACCTGGTCGCCCTGCTGAAGCCGCACGCCCGTGGCACGCGTCGCGGGAAACAGCCCCGCGGTCGTCGGCACCTTCAGCACCGCGATGTCGGTGAACGGGTCCGCTCCGATCAGCGTCGCCTCGAACAGCCGACCGTCCGACATCTGCACCCGGATCGCGTCCGCCCCACGCACCACGTGCGCGTTCGTCACCACGTGCCCATGCGAGTCGTACACCCAGCCCGACCCGGTGGAGCCGGATTGGAACAGCCACGGCCCCGCGTTCGTGCGGACCTCAACGTGCACCACCGACGGCGCGACGGCATCCGCGACCGCACGCGTCGCGCGGCTGATCCGGTCCAGAATGTCATCCGATTCGAGCGACTGCCGCGCGTGCAGGACCCGGGCCGAGGTCGTCGCGTACCCGACGTGGCGGACGAAGGCAGGAACCGTCAGGACGGCCAGCAGCGCGACAAGGCCGACCACGAGCGCGGGACCGACTGCAACGAATCGACGCATGAAGGGCCTCCTGCCTCCTGCCTGCCTTGCACTCCGGCGCGGACGAGACGCCCGCGCCACCGCCCCAGTTTATTCGGACAGCACGCCAGGTCGGCTGCGGAGACGGTCAAGTTCCCCCGGCAGCATCTCGTACCGCACTCCTCCCACGCGCCGTTCCGCGACTCTTCGGACCCATTCCGCCGCGGCGCCCTGGAACGCCGGGCCAAGGGCCGCGACCGGCTCCGCGAACCGCGGCGCCTGCTCCGACAACCCCAGCAGGTCCTGAAGCACAAGCACCTGCCCGTGGCAGTCCGGCCCCGCCCCGATCCCGATCACGGGCGCCGTCGTCGCGTCGATGATCCGCCGCGCAACCTCGTTCGGCACCGCCTCCACCAGCAGCAGCACAGCCCCCGCACGCTCCATCGCCACCGCGTCGGCCACCAGCCGCTCCGCCTGCTGCGCCGTCCGACCGGCCGACGTGTACCCGCTCGTCAGCGCGGCCGTCTGCGGCCGGCTCCCCACGTGCCCGCAGATCGGCACCCCCGCACGGGTCATCTTCTCGACCAGCGGAGCGTACGAGGCGTTCGCCTCGACCTTCACGCAATCCGCCAGCCCCTCCGTCAGAAACCGACCCGCGTTCCGGATCGCCTCGCCCTCGTCCGCCTGGTACGACATGAACGGCATGTCCGCCATCACGAACGTGTGCGGCGCGCCCCGCTTCACGCCCGCCGTGAGCGCGATCGCAACCTCCAGCGGCATGTCGATCGTGCGCTGGAAGCCGAGGATCACCTCCGCCGCCGTGTCGCCCACGAGCAGCACGTGAACCCCGGCCCGCGCGAGCCACCGCGCCGTCGTCGCGTCGTAGCACGTCAGGCACGCGAACGGCTCGCCGCGCTCGCGCATCCGCCGAAGCGCCCGCAGCGTGACCGGTGCGGGCGGGAACGGCTCGACCGGCTGGGCGGTCGGCGAGTCGGCCTTCGGGTCGGAGCGGGTCTGCACGAAGAACTCTATGCGGGATGGCGGCGGGGGGATGTTCGGGTTCGTCTCGTGCAATACGATCGTCCCGTGCCACTCCTCGCCGCCGCCAACCTCCGACTCCACTACGGCAACGCCATCATCCTCGACGGCTGCTCCATCAGCGTCGAGGCCGGCGAGCGCGTCGGCGTCGTCGGACGCAACGGGACCGGCAAGACCACTCTCCTCCGAGTCCTCGCCGGCTCGCTCCGCCCCGACTCCGGCGACGTGAACCTCCAGCGCGGCGCACGGGCGGGCTACCTCGCACAGGTCGTCCAGGTCACGCCCGGCCGGACCGTACGCGAAGAGGCCGCCAGCGCGTTCGAGGAACTGGCGCGCCTGCACCGCGAACTCGACGCCCTCTTCCACGAGATGGCCGGCGCGGAAGGCGACACCCTCGCCCGATTCATGCGCAGACAGGAGGAACTCGAACGACGCATCGAGGCCGCCGGCGGCTACGCCATCGACCACCGCGTCGAGGCCGTCCTGCACGGGCTGGGCTTCACCGACGCCCAGTTCTCCCTGACGACCGACGTGCTCTCCGGCGGGCAGAAGGCGCGGCTCGCGCTCGCCCGCCTCCTCCTCGAAGACCCCGACCTGCTCCTCCTCGACGAGCCGACCAACCACCTCGACATCGAAGGCCGCGAATGGCTCGAGGCCTTTCTGCGCGATGAGTTCCGCGGCGCGGTCGTCATGGTCTCGCACGACCGGCGACTGCTCGACAACGTCGTGTCGCGGATCGTCGAGGTCGAGGCCGGACGCCTCATCGAATACCCCGGCAACTACGCCAAGTTCCGCGAGTTGCGCGCCGAGCGACGCCTCACCCAGATGCGCGCCTACGAGCGACAGCAGACCCGATTCCGCAAGGAGGAGGAGTACATCCGCCGATTCAAGGCCGGCCAGCGCGCCAAGCAGGCACGCGGACGCGAATCACGCCTCGACCGCGAAAAGGCCGACGGCCGGCTCGAACGCCCCGCCGAACTCGCCACCTTCCAACTCCAACTCCCGCAGGCCGAACGCAGCGGCAACGCCGTCGCCTCCGCCCGAGGCCTCGGAAAACGCTACCGCAACGACGACGGCTCCGAACGCGTCCTCTTCCACGACCTCGACGTAACCATCGGACGCGGCGAACGCTGGGGAGTCATCGGCCCCAACGGCGCGGGCAAGACCACCCTCGTGCGCTGCATGCTCGGTGAAGTCGCGCCGGACCGCGGAACCGTCCGCATCGGCAGCAAGGTCATCGTCGGCTATCTCCGCCAGGCACACGACGACGCCGACCCCGACCTCAGCGTCGCCGACTACCTCAAGTGGGCCGTCGCCCGCGAGAGCGGGGGCCGCCTGATGAGCGAGCAGGAGACCCGAGACCTCGCCGGCGCGTTCCTCTTCAGCGGGGACGAGCAGGACAAGCCCCTCCGCTCGCTCTCCGGCGGCGAGCGCAGCAGGGCCGCCCTCGCCGCCATGCTCGCAAGCGCCAAGAACCTCCTCGTCCTCGACGAACCGACGAACCACCTCGACATCCCCAGCGCGGAACGCCTCGAAGACGCCCTCTCGCCCGAGGGCGGCTACGACGGCACGCTCATCCTCATCAGCCACGACCGCGCACTCATCGATGCGATCTGCGACCGCCTCCTCGTGCTCGACGGGCGCGGCGGCGTCGAGGTCTTCATCGGCAACTACACCGAATGGCTGGACAAGCGCGCCCGGAGCACGCTCGCCGCCGTCCACGCACGGGACGCCAACCACAGACGCACCGAAGCCGACAAGCCGCCGTCGGGGGCACGTGCTTCGCCCTCCGAACCCCCGGAACCCGGGCCGGCCGCACGCTCACGCTTCTCGTGGATGTCCGCCGACCGCATCGAGGAGCGGCTCGGCGAACTCCAGGCCGACATCGCCGACATCGACGAGACCCTCGCCGAACCGGAGACCTGGCGGGACGCCGACAAGTCCGCATCGCTCCAGGAGCGGCGCGGTATGCTGGCGGCCGAGGTCGAGGAACTCGAAGCCGAGTGGCTCCGCAAAGCGGAGTGAACTCCGGCAGGAGCGCGGGCATGCCGCACGAACCGTCCGGGCCTGAGCACCCCCCCACGGAGCCGGGAACACTCGGACCGAAGTCGAAGGAACCCGACGGCCTCGAAACCTATCAGCGCGTCGCCGAAACCGTCGGCATGTTGCCCTCGATGCGCTGGCGCGACAACCTCATTCAGGCCGTCATCGTCATCGCGGGCGCGCTCGTCGGCACGCTCCTCGGCCTCTGGTTCGTGTCGAGCGACCGACTCGGCGAAGATGTGCCATCGTGGGCCGGACTGGCCGCGGGGGCCGTCGGCGGCGCGGTCGTCGCCTGTCTCCTGAGCGGAGTCGTCCTGATGATCCTCGGCTGGGTGCGGGCCTTGCGGAAGTAGCGTCCCGGCTCAGTCCCGGAACAGCGTCATGCCCGCCTGATTCTGGCTGACCGTCACGTTGCCGAAGATCGAGATCAGGGCGTTGCGCTGGTCCCCGGGCACGCTCTCGCTCAGCTGGTCGCCGGTCAGGTCGTTCTCATTGACGAAGATGTTGTCGCCGTACGCGCGGTCGCGCGCCACCCCCCCCGTCGCCGCCGAGAACGTGATCGGAATCTCCTCGGGATCGGGGCGCGTCAGCAACTCCACGCTTCCGTCGCCCATCGCGGCGTGACCGCGCCATTCGGTCTTCGGCGGGAAGAACTTCAGCGTGTTCGAGCCTTCGCCGGTCGGGCCGGGCACCAGCGACCACTCGCCGGGCTGCCCGATGAACCGCGGCCCGCGCGTGCCCGCGACCACCGACCGCGAATCGAACGAACCCGCGAAGCGCTCGATGCGCGCCCCGTGCGGCGGCATGATCGCGTACGACACGTTCCCCACGTTCGGATCGCGACGCCCCAGCCCCACGCCCGTGTACGAGTTCTGCTCCCCCGGGAACCCGCAGAACCCGGGATCCCACACCGCCGCCTCGGGACGCACCGCCTTCTGCGGCGTGGCACGCTCAAAAAGGAAGTCCACCTGGATTCTGGTGTTCATCTCAAGCGGGCTCCGGCACTGCTCGACCGTGAGCACGTCGTTGTAGATCAGCACCGACAGAACGTTGGCGAGATTGTCCTTCACGAACGGCGGGTTGTTCCCCTTGGAGACCGTCGCGTCCGAGAGGTCGAGCCGGCTCGGGAGCGGGTACGCCCCGGCGTTGTTCCCCGCCCAGACCGTCAGCGCCTGCGCGATCGCACGCACGTGCGTGGAGTCCTTCAGCCGACGCGCCCGCTCCCGCGCACCCGCCAGCGTCGGCAGCAGGATGCCGAGCAGCAACGCGACGATCACGATGACGAGCAGCAGTTCGACGAGCGTAAAGGCTCGCGGCGTGCGGGTCCGGCAGCGGGTCATGGCTGGCCTCCGTCGATGCCTCGCCCACGGGGAACGGCAGTGAAACGGGTCCGCCGCCCTTCGACGACGGACCCGATGGGTTCAGCACACTCGGCGAATCGGGACGGGCATCGTCGCCCGCCCGTCGCGGATCAGTCGAAGAACACGTTCATCACGAACGCGTTGGTGACCGTGGCGTACGAGCGGATGTAGGCGTTGGTCCCGTCGTTCTGGCCGCCCATGTTCTGGGAGTCGCGCTTGTTGCGGTTCTTGTCGTCCTCGTTGACGAAGACGTTGTCGTTCTGGGTCCGCTGCGCGGCCGGAAGATCAAGGAACGAGAACGTCAGGCCGTCCGGATCCGGCTCGGTCTCGAACTTCGTGCTGTTGTCGTTGTAGCCGAGGTTGCCGCTCCACTTGGTGCGCGAGCCGTGGATGAGCAGGGTGTTGGACGTGTCGCCGATCTCCGTGTCGTAGCCCGGAGCCCCGCCCGACGCGCCCTTGATCAGCGTCCACGGGTTGTTGCTCCCGCCGCCCGTGTAACTCGGGCCGCGATTGCCCAGCGCCGGCTCCGTCGAGACGAACGTGTTGGACCACTTGGCCTTGCGCTTGCCGAACGGCGGCGTGTGCGCGTAGGAGAACGAGCCGGGGTTGCCGTCCGCATCGCCCTGGATGCCGATGTCCTCGGGGGTCGCGCGGAAGCCCGGATCCCACAGCGCCTGCTGCGGGTCAACCGCCTTCTCGGGCTGGTCGAACTGGTAGCCCTGGAACTGACGGATGTCGCCGTTGACCTCGGCCGGGCTGATCAGAATCTCGGTCGGGATGAACCCGTTGAAGATCAGCACCGAGAACAGGTGCCGGGTGACGTCCTTCGTCACCGGGTCCGCGCCCGCGGGCACGGTCATGTTGTTCTTGTCCAGCCGGCTCGCCAGCGGGTACTCGTCGCGGTTGTTCTGGGCGAAGATGACCATCGCCTGCAACACGCCGCGAATCTGCGTGCTGTCCTTCAACTGGCGCGCGCTGGCGCGGGCCTTGCCGAGGGCAGGCAGCAGAATGCCGATGAGCAGGGCGATGATCGCAATCACCACCAGCAGCTCGATGAGGGTGAACGCACGACGCTTCATGGTAAAACGCTCCAATCTCTGGCGCAGATCAGGCGGGATTCACACGACCCGCCCGCGCCGGTGTCTTCGACCGCGGTTTGAACCAACACCCGGGCCACCGAACCGGACACCCCGACCGCCGCAGCCCCGCTTCACGCGATAGCCGCGACGCTCAAGGCGGACCGGGGCGATGCGCCCACGTTTCCGCCTGGCACGCCGACCGATCAGTCCGAACCCACGGACGCAGTCGTTCCCCGTGGTGCGGGCCTCGCGGCCGGGTCAGATTGTCGGTGAGTGCCGGTCCCTTCCGGGATGACGGGTGACGGCGGACAGGCCGTCAATGAGAGCATGGAAATCTGAATCAGGGCCTCGAAACTCACCAGGCACGCGCGTGTGCCACACTACCCTACAGACTCTGATTCGCATGTCAAGCCCGCAGGTTCCGGTATCCTGCCGAACAGGCCCCCCACTTTCACCATTCCAGGCCCAGAGATCACCCATGACCGAACAAAAAACGATCACACGCTCAGACGGCCCGGAGACCCGGCTCGCCGCCCTCGGCATCACACTCCCCGACGCCCCCAAGCCCGTCGCGGCGTATGTCCCATCCGTCCGAACCGGCAATCTCGTCTTCGTCAGCGGCCAGATCCCTACGCGCGATGGCCGACTCATCGCCCAGGGCCGCGTGCCCGGCGAAGTCTCGCCGGAAACCGCCCGCCAGTGCGCCCGCCAGTGCGCCCTCAACGGCCTCGCCGTCGTCCGGTCCGCCGTCGGCACCCTCGACGCGGTGAAGCGCGTCGTCCGCCTCGGCGTCTTCGTCGCCAGCGAACCCGGCTTCCACGCACAGCCCCAGGTCGCCAACGCCGCCAGTGAACTCATGGAGCAGGTCTTCGGCGAGGCCGGCCGGCACGCCCGCGCCGCGGTCGGCTCAATCGACCTCCCGCTCGGCGCGCCCGTCGAAATCGAGTTCCTGTTCGAAGTCGAGTAGGGAAGGCCGTAGGGGAGAGGCCGAAGCAGTCGCTGACTGAACCGTCAGCGTGCCCGGCCCCCTTTGAGTTTCGTGATAAGCGCCCCGGACATGCGCGAGCACTCGTCGAGGAGGCCCCTGACCTCGACCAGGTCGCTCCGGCCCGCGTACTCAAGCCGCTCGACGAACTCGATCCGCGTGTCCAGTTCGCGCAGCGACCCTCGCGCCATCCGAAGAAACCGAACGTAGTCCGCCCGGCCCGCCCTTCAGCCTTCCACACTCCGGCCTTCCACACTCCGGCCTTCGGCCTCACCCAAACGCCTTGCGATAGTCCGCCACGAACTTCTCCAACCCCGTGTCCGTCAGCGGGTGCTGCATCACCTGCTCGATCACCTTGTACGGCACCGTCGCCACGTCCGCACCCGACAGCGCACACTGCACCATGTGCAGCGGGTGCCGGATCGACGCCGCCAGAATCTTCGTCGCGAACCCGTAGTTGTCGTACACCTGCCGGATCTGCCGGATCAGGTCCATCCCGTCCGTCGCCACGTCGTCGAGCCGACCGATGAACGGGCTGACCAGGAACGCCCCCGCCTTCGCCACCATCAGCGCCTGCAGCGTCTGGAAGCAGAGCGTCATGTTCGTCCGCGTCCCCTCGTCCGTCAGCGTCTTGCACGCCTTCAGCCCCGCGAGCGTGCTCGGCAGTTTCACCACGATGTTCCCGGCGATCTTCGCACGCTCGCGCCCCTCGCGCACCATCCCCTCGAAGTCCGTCGCGATCACCTCCGCCGAGACCGGCCCCTTCACCACCTCGCAGATCTCCGCCAGCCGCTTGACGTAATCCACCCCCTCCTTCGCAATGAGTGACGGATTCGTCGTCACGCCGTCCAACACTCCCACGTCGGCTGCCTTGCGGATCTCGTCCAGGTTCGCGGTGTCGATGTACAGGTCCAAGGCTCGTCTCCTTCGTTGTGTTCCCGCGAGATGCTACGCCCGCGACCGACCCTCGCCGGATGCCAGCATCGCCGACAGTTCCCGACGCAGGATCTTCCCCGTCGGGTTCCGCGGCAGTTTCTCCAGCACACGCACCTCGCGCGGCACCTTGTAGCCCGCAAGCCTCTCCCGGCAGTGCGCCAGCAACGCCCGCTCGTCGATCGTCTCGCCTTCCGCCGGCTCCACGAACGCGATCGGCACCTCGCCGCGCACCGGATCGTGCAGCCCCACCACCCCCGACGCCCCCACCGACGGGTGCTGGTTCAGCGTTTCCTCGATCTCCCGCGGAAACACGTTCTCCCCCCCGACGATCAGCATCTCCTTGATCCGCCCCGTGATGTACAGGTGCCCATCGGCGTCCAGCCGACCCATGTCCCCCGTGTGCAGCCACCCCTCCGCGTCGATCGCCTTCGCGGTCTCCTCCGGCAGGTTGTAGTACCCCTTCATCAAGTTCGGACCCCGGATGCGCACCTCTCCATCCACCCCCGCCGGCTGGGATCGCCCCGTCGCCGGATCGACGATCACCTCCTCCACCCGCGGCAACGCCCGACCCACAGACCGCGCCCGCCACTCGTGCGGCCGGCACCAGTTCGTCACCGGGCCTGTCTCCGTCAGCCCGTACCCCTCGTTGATCGTCACCCCGAACCGCTCGCGGAACCGCCTGAAAACGTCCTCGGAAAGCGGCTCGCCCCCCGAAACCACGTACCGCAGCGACGCAAAGTCCTCCTCGCTCGCGTCCTTCACCGTCAGCAACGCCCCGTACATCGACGGGATCGCCACAAGCACCGTCGGCCGGTGCTCCCGTATCAGCCGCACGATCTTCTGCGGCACGAACCGCGCCGCGTACACCGCCCGCATCCCCACCGTCAACGGAAGCAGCGTCAGCACCGTCAGCCCGAAGGAGTGGAACTGCGGCAGCACCCCCAGCATCACGTCCCGCCTCGAAAAATCGACCCACTCGCCGACCTGCCGCACGTTCGCCGACAGGTTCCCGTGCGTCAGCATCACGCCCTTCGGCCGCCCACTCGTGCCCGACGTGTACAGCAGCACCGCCAAGTCATCCGGCGACGCGACCGCCGGCCAGCGCGGCTCCGGGAACGAACGGAAGTTGATCGACTCCAGACGAACCAGGTTCGCCACGCGCGGCTCGCCGCCGAGAAACTCGAACATCGGACCCACCGTGAACACCGTGTCGGTGCCGCAGTCGTCGATGACGTACTGCAGTTCCTCCGGCTTGAGCAGGTAGTTCAGCGGCACCGCCGTCCGGCCCGAGATCCACGCCCCCAACGCGGCGATCGGAAACGCCCCGCTCGTCGGCAGCAGCAGCCCCACCGTGCCGGTCTTCGACCGCCGGTCGATCTCAGCCGCCACGTGGAACGCCGCCAGCAGAATCTCGACCGCCTTGTACCGCCGCTGGTCGTCGATCACGACCGTCGAGAGCGGCCTGCTCAGGCAGGAACGGATGATCGGCCAATGGACGCTCACGCTGGTCTCCGAGGGGGTGGTCGGCCCCTGACGCTACTGTAACGATCCGGTTCCCTGGCCGGGGCAACCCGCGACGGCGGCACGGCGTATGGTGGTATGCGCCGCGAGCCGTCGCGGCACGACGCGGGCCACACGGGGCCGCCCAGAGCAGCCCTCCCCACCACCGGCCCGCGGGGAGTTGACCATGAGTCCGAGGCTTCGTCGTGCGGGCACGGTTGCGGCTGTCGGCATGACGCTGGCTATCGCGGGCGTGGCGCACCCCGCCGCGGCCCAGCCGGCCACACGCACCACCGTCGAAACCGGTGACTCGGTGCCGGAGTGGCTGCGGGCGCACATCCCGAACCCCGACGACCCACGCTACCAGGAGTGGGCCGCGCAGCAGAAGCAGCGCCGCGAACTCGAACGCGAACTGCAGCGCCTCCGCGCGACCTACTTCCGCGACGTACGCGCCGTTGAACGCCGCCAGGTCGGCATCGCCGAACTCCGAAAGTACACCGAGCCGTTCGCCTACCCATCCCTGCTCGAAGTCTTCAAGCGCGACGGCCGGGACGTGCGCACCGCCATCCTGGACATGCTCGAGGACCAGGCCACCGACGAGGCCGACGCCACCCTCGCCTGGGTCGCCGTCTTCGACCACGACCCCACCCTCAAGGCCGACGCGGAGGAACGGCTTCTGAAGCGCATAGCGAAAGCGGGCGAAGTTTCCGACCGCGTCAAACTCGTCCTCGCCGGCGGCCTCCAGCGCGACCGAAACGCCGACGCCGCCTCCGCCGCCGGCATCATCCGCACCCTCCGCCTGCACGACATGATCCCCCTCCTCATCGCCTCCCAGGTCCGCGGAGACACCCGCGGCGCCACCGAAGCCCGCAACAGCAGCCTCGGCTGGATCGTCATCGGCCAGCAGATCGCCTTCGTCAGCGACCTCACCCCCGTCGTCGCAGACAGCGCAGTCGGCTTCGACCCAACCCTCAGCGTCGTCACCGAGGGCGTCGTCCTCCGAGTCATCGACGCCGTCGTCGTCACCTACCGCGTCGAGGTACACAACGCCCTCGTCGGCCTCACCAGCGAACTCTGGGGCCGATCCACCGCCGGCCTCGGCTGGGACCGCCAGGCCTGGATGCGCTGGTACGACACCGAGTTCCTCCCCCACATGCGCGCCCGCCAAGGCGGCTGATCTCCGTCACGGTTCGCCGAGCGCGATTACCGACGCCGCCGCGTGCGTCGCCGTGTGCGTGAGCGATACCAGCCACCCCGTGATGCCCCGCTCCGCCGCGATCTCCCCCGCCCGACCGTGCAACCGCACCGTCGGCGCGCCCGACGGCAGCAGCACAACCTCCGCATCCGTCCACGCCATGCCCCCGCTCCAGCCCGTCCCCAGCGCCTTGAACACCGCCTCCTTCGCGGCGAACCGCGACGCCAGCCGCTGGGCGCGCAGCCGCTGCGAGGCGTCCGCGTACGCCGCTTCGCCCGGCGTGAAGATGCGCTCGACCGCACGCGGGCCATGCCGCTCGATCAGCCCCTCCACCCGGGCGATCTCCACGAGATCGATGCCGTGACCAACGATCCGCACGCGGGAATACTAGAGGCTATCCCGTAACCTCGGAGAACCAATCTCACCACAGAGGCACAGAGAGCACCGAGGCAGAAATCCTTGGTTTTTTTCTCGGTGCCCTCTGTGCCTCTGTGGTGAATCACACGGAACGTGGGAAGTCCTTGCGCCTCGGGTACCCCGCCACTCCGTGGCGGCTCTGCCGCTTCCACCCCTACCACCGCGCAAGAACTTCCCACGTTCCGGATCAGGAGTTCGGGGACAAACTCTTCCGCGTTTCAGAACGGCCAGAGTTCCAGCCCGTGCGGGCAGTTCCGCACGTCGCGCGAGACGTTCACCCGCTGCACGACCCGCCCGGTCTCGAACTCGTACGCCGTGATCGTCGTCGGCGAGCACCCGGCGATCACGAACCCATCGTCCGTCACGCACAGCCCGCGCGCGAAGCCCGCCCTCGCGTGGTCCGCGGGTATGTTCGTGTTCAGCAGCGTCTCACGATCGAACTCCGGCACGGCGAACCGCCTGATGACGTTCCCCTCAAGGTCCGCGTAGCAGACCGCGTTCTCCGACGTGCTGTTGTACAGCACGCCCTCGCGGAACGGCCTCGCGTTGTGCGTCCACGGCGGCGTCGGCGCATACACCCGCGCGCCGTCGCGGTCGAGCGCATGCAGCGCATCCAGCCGCACGCCGCCCACGAACGTCCGCCCACGCCCACGCCACACGCTGTTGACGTGAGTCGTGTCGCCGGGCTTGGGACCGTCGGGCCGCGTCGGATCAAACCGCCCGACTCGAAGCCGATGCTGGACGACAGGCCCAAGGTCCGTCAGCACCCGGTGCGGATAGTGCCGAACGAGCCGCGCGCTCGTGAACACGCCGGTTCGGAGGTCCAGTTCCAGCACCGAATCGAACCCGGTGGACGTCAGAAACAGCCGGTCGCCCTCGACGTGAATCTCGTGGCAGTGGCGCAGGTACCGGTTCTTGAACGAACGAAGCCGCCTGAACGCGGCATCGAAGACCAGCACCTCGTCGGACGCCGCGATCAGCACCGACCCGTCGTGATACGCGATCCCCCGCAGGCCCCGGTCGAACCCGCGCCCCGACCAGTCGATGTCCATCGTGTCCCAGTCGAGCACCTGCGTCGAGCGACCGGTCTCGAGATCGATGAGGTACGCCCCGCCGTGGCTCTCGCCCTGGTGCGTCGAACGGATCACGTCGGTAACGAGGACGGTCGGGAGTTGTGGCATGGTGTTCCGGCGCGGCGCGGGCGCCGGAGCGCACCACGGTCACGCACCGGAGGCCGACGCCTTCTTCTTCTGCCCCGACGAGCCCTTGTCCGCTGCGGGTGACGCGGACGCGCACCCGCATGTCTCGGAGCACGGCACCGACTTCGTCTCCGTCTCCGCCGCCTTGCGGTACGACGGGGATCGGTAATCGGTTTGATGGAAACCGGAACCCTTGAACAGAACCGCGCCGCCCGCGCCGATCGCTCGCTCGAGTGCGCGCTTCTTGCATCGAGGGCAAACCTTCAAGGGAGACGCCTTGATCGAGTGGAACTCCTCGAAGGCATGCCCGCATTCACGGCACGAATACTCATACGTCGGCATGGCAAACCCTCACATTCGCACGGTGGCTTTCCCGATCACGAGTCCGGTACACCGCGCGCTTCATCGCGCGAAACATTTTCTCGCTCCGCCGCCACAATGACCTTCGCGGGACGCAGCAGCCGATCCCCGATCGCGTACCCGATCTGGCAGGTCTCCGCAATCCTGCCCGGCTCCACGCCCTCACGCTCCTGCTGCATGACCGCCTGGTGACGCTGCGGGTCGTACTCGTCGTTCGCCTCCGGACGGATCGGCACGACGCCCAGCGACTGGATCGTCTGCTGCAACTCGTCGCGGATCATCCGAACGCCCTGCACCACCTGCTCGACGCTCGCCGCCACGCCCGCGTGCCCGAGCGCGAGGTCGAAGTGGTCCAGCACGCTCAGCAGCCGCTCCACGACCGACGCCACGCCCGCCTCGCGCGCCAGCCGGTGCTCCGACGCCGCACGCTGCTGAGAGTTGCGGTAGTCCGCCAGCGCACGCTGGTAACGCCCCCGCAACTCCTCCAGTTCGGCCCGCAGCGCGGCCGTCTGGTCCTCGGCCGGCGCCCGCTCCTGCCCGCCCTCATCGACCGTCGGGCCGGCCGCCTCGTTCACGTTGTCCTGCTCGTGCTTCTTCATGGCTCACGGTTCGCATCGCGGCCCGACGACGAGCCGCCGAAGAAATCCTTCACCTTCCGCAGCACGCTCGGCGAGTCCGCCAGCACGCTCGTACCCTCCGTCTCCGCGTACTCCCGCAGCAACGCCTCCTGCTTCGCGCTCAGCCGCTTCGGAATCTCGACCCGCACCCCTACGCGCAGGTCGCCCCGCCGACCCGTCCGCAGGTTCGGCAGCCCCTCCCCCTCCACTCGAAACACCGACCCGTGCTGCGTGCCCGGCGGCACCCGCAGCGTCGCCTCGCCGTCCAGCGTCTCGATCGTCAGGTCCGCCCCCAGCGCGGCCTGCGTGAACGAGATCGCCTGCTCCAACAACAGGTGATCGCCGTCGCGCACGAACCGCGGGTGCTTGCGCACGCGGATTACCACGTGCAGGTCGCCACGCACGCCCGTCCCCGCCGGCGACGCCTCGGAGGGGGGCGGCTCGCCCTCGCCCTGCACGCGCACGGCCTGCCCCTCCGACACCCCCGCCGGGACCTTCACGTTGATGCGCCGCTTGCGCGAGACCCGCCCGCGCCCGCGACAGGCGTCGCAATGCTCGCGGATCACCGTCCCGCGCCCCCGGCAGGTCGGGCACGCCGTCACCATCCGGAACATCCCGCCAAGCCCCGTCTGCTGCACCTTCCCCTGACCGCCGCACGTGGGGCATGATTCGGGTGTGGTGCCGGGCTTCGCCCCGGTGCCGGTGCAGGCGTCGCACACGTCCAGCCGCGTGAACTCGACCTCGCGCTCGCACCCGTGCAGCACGTCGTCGAGCGTGAGCGTGACCTCGGTCTCGAGGTCGTAGCCGCGCGCGACGCGCCGCCCGGAGGCGGAACGCCCGAAGCCACCGCCGCCGCTGAAGATGTCCTCGAACATCGAGAAGATGTCCGAGACGTCCATCCGCGAGAAGTCGTGCGTCGCCGGACCGCCCCCGCGCCGCAGCCCCTCGTGCCCGAACTGGTCGTACACCTTGCGCTTGGCGTCGTCCGAGAGCACCTCGTACGCCTCGGCCGCCTCCTTGAACTTGGTCTCCGCCTCGACGTCGCCGGGGTTGCGGTCGGGGTGGTGCTTCATCGCCAGCCGTCGGTACGCGCGCTTGATCTCCTCCGCGTCCGCCGTGCGCTCGACGCCGAGAATCTCGTAGTAGTCGCGAGTGGTGGGCATGAAATGGCACGCGACATCAGGCACCAGGCACCAGGCACCATGGGACCAAAAAACCACCCCGACGGCCTGCACCGCACCAGGCCCGTTGCACAGTGCCCGGTGCCCCAGTTGTGAATCAAGCCCTCGGGCGCTTCCGCTCGGGGCTTGCGAGCCGATCGATCACGCCACCGCGCCCGCCTCCGCCGCCTTGTCGTCCTTCAGTTCCGTGATCAGCACGTCCGTCGTCAGCATCAGCCCCGCCACCGACGCCGCGTTCGTCAGCGCGGTCCGAGCCACCAGCGCGGGGTCGATGATCCCCGCCTTCACCAGGTCGGTGTACTCGCCCGTCGCCGCGTTGAACCCGAACCCGCCCTTGCCCTCGCGCACCTTCTCCACCACCAGGTCGCCGTCGTGCCCGGCGTTGACGGCGATCTGCCTGCAGGGCGCCTCGAGCGCGGCCGACACGATGTCGAACCCCAGCCGCTCGTCGCCCCTGGCCTTGGACCGTGCCGCGTCCAGCGCGCCCTGCGCCCGCAGCAGCGCGACGCCGCCGCCGGGCACGTACCCCTCCTTGGCCGCCGCCCGCGTCGCGTGCAGGGCGTCATCCACCAGGTCCTTGCGGGCCTTCATGTCCACCTCGGACGCTCCGCCGACGTTGATGATGGCCACACCGCCCACCAGTTTCGCGTGCCGCTCCATCAACTTCTCGCGGTCGTAGTCGCTCGTCGACTTCTCGTGCTGGGCCAGAATCTGCTCGGCCCGGGCCTGAATGTCCTTCTTCTTCCCGCCGCCCTCGATGATCGTCGTGTCGTCCTTCGTGATGGCGATCTTCTTCGCGCGACCCAGTTCGCCAAGTTCGATCGATTCGAGGCTGCGACCGAGGTCCTCCGAGAAGAACGTCCCGCCCGTCAGCACCGCGATGTCGCCCAGCATCGCCTTGCGCCGGTCGCCGAAGCCCGGCGCCTTCACCGCGCAGATCCGCAGCACGCCCCGCAGCCGGTTCACCACCAGCGCGGCCAGCGCCTCGTTCTCCACGTCCTCCGCGATGATCAGCAGCGGCTTGTCCGACGACGCCACCCGGTTCAGCAGCGGCAGAAAGTCCGCCAGGTTCGCTATCTTCTTCTCGTGGATCAGCACCAGCGCGTCCTCGAGCACGCACTCGGCCGTCTTCGGGTCCGTCATGAAGTACGGCGACAGGTACCCCTTGTCGAACTGCATCCCCTCGACGTACTCGAGCGTCGTCTCCGCGCTCTTCCCCTCCTCGATCTCGACCACCCCGTCCGGCCCGACCTTCGCGATCGCCTCCGCGATCAGGTCGCCCACCTGCGCGTCGTGGTTCGCCGAGACGGACGCGATCTTCCGGTAGTCGTCCTTGCCCTTGCACTTCACCGCCGACGCCGTGATCGCCTCCCCCACGACCTCCGCCGCCCGGTTGATCCCGCGCTGGAGCAGCACCGGGTTCGCCCCCGCCGCCACGTGCCGGAGGCCCTCCGTGAAGATCGCCTGGGCGAGGATCGTCGCGGCCGTCGTGCCGTCCCCCGCCTTGTCCGCCGTCTTCTTGGCGACCTCGTTCACCATCTTCGCCCCCATCGCCTGGAACGGCTCCGGCAGCGAGACCTCCTTCGACACCGACACGCCGTCCTTCGTGACGGTCGGCCCGCCCCAGGACTTCTCGATCAACACGTGGCGACCGCTCGGACCCATCGTGCACTTGACGGCGTCGGCCAGACGATCAACGCCCTTCTTCATCTCAAGAAGCGCGGCGTCGTGGAACATGATCTGCTTGGTGGACATGGGGTACCTCTCAAAGCGTCAGAGCATCAGAGCAACAAAGCAGCAGAACGTCGAGCATCCGACCGAAGCGAGAGCAACACGGGCAGGCAGTCTGCTGTTCTGCCGCTCTGCTGCTCTGCTGTTCCTGCATCAGCCCTCAATCACGCCCAGCAACTCCGTCTCACGCAGGATCAGGTGCTTCACGCCCTTGATCTCCACCTCCGTCCCGGCGTACTTGCCGAACACCACGCGGTCCCCCTTCCCGACCGTCGGCTGGGCGCGCTTCCCGTTCTCGAGCAGTTTCCCCGGCCCGATCGCGACCACGTCGCCCTGCATCGGGCGCTCCTTCGCGGTCTCCGGCAGGTACAGCCCGCTGCTCGTCTTCGACTCCTGCTCCACCGGCTTGACGACAATCCGATCTTCCAGAGGCTTGATGGCCATGATGCGTTTCTCCGTTCGGTCTCTCGCGGGTCCGGCCCGCGTCCTGATGCCTTCATCCCTCCGCGGCGTCCGCAGCCGCGGCGGTCATGCGTGCGTCTCGTCGTGGTACGACTGCTGCCGTCCCTTCTCCGTCAGCCGAACGTCGCGGCAGTCCAGGCTGCCGTCCGCCGCCGGCGTGTACGTCACCTCCCCCAACTCGTCCTGCATCACGCGCAGAACGCGGATCACCGTCTCCCGAGGCCGCTTGATCGCTCCCGCGATCGCCGCGGCGTCCACAGGCCGATCACGCTCGGCCGACGCCGCGTGCGAGAGCAGAAACCCGCGGATGGAAGAGTGGAGTTCCATGATGGTCATCCGATTGCTGCCGTCTCACGGCGGCAGCGAAAGGCTCGATTCACCGCCTTACGTCCTCCAAGTCCATGCCGTCCTGCTCCAGCGCCCTGCATACTTCCACCAGAACCGCCGCGGCAAGATCAACGGCTTGCCGCGCATCGTCCAAGCCGACGTAGAGTGCAATCCCCGGATACCGAGTCGTCGCCGCGTACAGAGTGAGACGGTCCGCCCCGGCGAGGCCATCCACCCATGACGCGTGCGGCTGCGCGATCTCGCGAAGTGCGCTGATGCTGTGCGTATACGGAAACGTCACGCCGCGATGAACGAGAAACCCCTTGAGCGCCTTCTCCGCCGCCTGCTGCGCGTGGAACGCGGCGATCGCGCACGCCGGCTCCTCCTGTCGCAGCACGAGTTCCGCAATCGCCAGATCGTCCTGTGCGTACTTCAGCCATTGCTGAGGCGTCCCCTCGTGCCCTTCACGCTGCGCGGGCATGCAACACCTTGCCTTCCTTGAACGCGTAGGAAGCGACGGTACCCGGCAGGTTCTTCAGACGCTCATACTCCTCCGGTGTCATCAGCACGATGTCGCGCCCTAGCCTCAGCCCCCAGAGCGACCGCTCCATCTCAAGCCAGACCGCGACGCGGTCCTCGCCGGGCTTCAGCGGATAGACGACCAGCAGGTCAACATCGCTCCGCTCGTCCGCCGTGCCACGGGCTTGCGAGCCGAACAGGATAACCGCGGCGGGATGAAACCGCTCTACCAACCGACGCGCCGCCTCGTTGAGCGTTGCTTCAGCAACCATCGTTCGTTGCCTTCTCCAACGACTCAGACCAGTCCCATCGAGTAATGTTGATGCCCGCAAGCCCGCCCAGCGATCCGATGTGGTGACACACGATTTCGTCGAAAAGTGGCCCATCGACTTCAAAGGTGATTGACTGCCCTCGCAGGCTGCTCCGAAGCGCCTCCTCCGCATGCGGGAGTGACCGAAACTCGGGCCGTTGGTTCCTCGGTATCTCGTACACGTCCACTACAGTCAACTGATGAACGAAGGTGCAGTTGTGGGTTGGCGCCTTGGACGGCCACGTGACCGCCACATCGAAGCCCAGTTGCTTCTTGTAGTCGCGATCGACCGCAGCGCACGCGATGAAGTTGGCGGCCATGTCAGAAATCCATCCCACCCATGCCCCCCATGCCGCCCATCCCGCCCCCGTGGTGGTGATGGTCGTGCCCGCCGTTCGCGTCCTTCTTCTCCGGCTTCTCCGTGATGATGCAGTCCGCCGTCAGCAGCACCGTCGCCACGCTCGCCGCGTTCTGGAGCGCCAGCCGGTCCACCTTCGCCGGCGTGATCACGCCGTCCTGCACCAGGTCGACGAACTCGCCGCTCAGCGCGTTGTACCCGAAGTTCGCCTTCTCACTCTCGGCCACCTTCGCCACCACCACCGAACCCTTCGCACCCGCGTTCTCCGCGATCGTGAAGAGCGGCACCGTCAGCGCCTGGCGCACGACCTCCATCCCCGCGGCCACGTCGAACCGGGCCTGGCCAACGTCCTCCGCCGTGACCTCCTTCGACTTCCCGAAGACGGCCTTCCACTCCTTCAACCCCTCGATCGCCGCCCGCGCCCGGATGAACGACACCCCGCCGCCCGGCACGATCCCCTCGGCCACCGCCGCCCGGGTCGCGTGCAGCGCGTCCTCGACGCGGGCCTTCTTCTCCTTGAGTTCCGCCTCGCTCGCGGCCCCGACGCGGACCTGCGCCACGCCGCCCGCCATCTTCGCCAGCCGCTCCTGCAGTTTCTCTCGGTCGTAGTCGCTCGTCGTCGTCTCGATCTCGCGCCGGATCTGCTCGATCCGGGCCTGGATGTCCTTCGTCGAGCCGGCCCCTTCGATGATCGTCGTGTTGTCCGCGTCGATCTCGACCTTCTTCGCCATCCCCAGCTGCCGCAGCTCGATCTTGTCGATTTCAACGCCCAGGTCCTTCATCACCGCCGTCGCGCCGGTCAGCACCGCGATGTCCTGCAGCATGGCCTTGCGCCGGTCGCCGTAGCCCGGGGCCTTCACGGCCGCCACCTGCAGCGTGCCCCGCAACTTGTTGATCACCAGCGTCGCCAGCGCCTCGCCCGTCACGTCCTCCGCGATGATGAGCAGCGGCTTCTTCGCCTGCATCACCTTCTCGAGCAGAGGCACCAGTTTCGTCACGTTGTCGATCTTGTCCTCGTGGATGAGCACCAGCGCCTTCTCGAGCGCGACCTTCATCTCGTCCGCGTTCGTCACGAAGTTCGGCGACAGGTACCCGCGGTCGAACTGCATCCCCTCGACGACCTTCACCTCGGTCTCCAGGCTCTTCCCCTCCTCGACCGTGATCACGCCGTCCTTCCCCACCTTGTCGAACGCCTCCGCCATGATGCGCCCGATCTCCGCGTCGTTGTTCGCGCTGATCGTCGCCACGTTCTGCACGTCCGCCTTGCCCTTCACCGGCTTGGCCAGCGAGTCGATGTGCCCGCACGCCGCCTCCACCGCCCGCTTCATCCCCCGCACCAGCGCGTTCGCGTCCACACCCGCCGCGATGTGCCGCAAACCCTCGCGGAAGAGAGCCTCGGCCAGCACCGTCGCCGTCGTGGTGCCGTCCCCCGCGTCGTCCGACGTCTTGCTCGACGCCTCCTTCACCAGCCGCGCGCCCATGTTCTCCGCCTTGTCGCGCAGTTCGATCTCCTCCGCCACCGTCACCCCGTCCTTCGTCACCGACGGGCCGCCCCACGACTTGTCCAGCACCGCGTTGCGGCCGCGGGGGCCGAGCGTGCTCTTGACCGCGCGGGCGAGTTTCTCCACCCCGGCCAACAGAGCCTGCCGGGCTTCGACGTCGAAGGTGAGCTGCTTGACTGCCATGGGCGATTCGCTCCCTGTCTCAAATGTCTGATGGCGGCTGGACCCACGCCCGGAGTCGCCCCGGGATGGACCGACAGCCTCGGTTCCGCCGCCATACGAGGCAACCACGGTGCCAGCACGCCATCGCCCCCCAACCCCATGGAGGCCGGGTCATGCGTGCCCAAGCCGGTGCATCCCCACTCTCGCCTGTCAGGCTCCCGACCCCACACCACCTCAGACTGCCGATTCGGCAGCCCTCTCGCACCCCCCACGCCCGGCGCCCCCTCGGCTATAGTCCCGCCCTCATGGTCCCCACACTCGCCAACGACGGCCTCGCTCCCTACCTCCCGGTCGGCATCATCCTCCTCATGGCCATCACCTTCGCCGCCGCGAACATCGTCCTCACCATGCTCATCGGCCCCACCCGCAAGGGCCGCACCAAGGGCATGACCTACGAGTCCGGCATGAACCCCGTCGGCACCGCCCGCAAGCGGTTCAACGTCCGCTTCTACCTCATCGCCATGGTCTTCCTCGTCTTCGACGTCGAGATCGTCTTCCTCTACCCCTGGGCGACAACCTTCCGCGGCCTGGAGCCAGGCTCCGAAGAATCCGCCCTCTGGCTCGGTCGCATCATGTTCTTTCTCCTCACCACCGTGGTGGCCTACGTCTACGGCTACCGCAAGGGTGTCTTCCGCTTCGATTGAAGCCGTCACTTCCCGCCGATCCCCGGCAAGGTCCGAGTTCTCCGTGGGCCGGACTGTGACCCCGAAGACAGCGTGGGCGTGCACCCGGAATCGGCTGCCCGAGAACTCGCCCACCAGCCGCGCCGGACGGCGCATCCGTTCGAGTCGAACGGCCTGCCCGCCGCTCTGTCCGGAGCCACGGGGCGCCAGCGTCGATGATGCTCCCGATCGACCGGCCCGGCTGCCGGCGAGTGGAGCGACAGACCGATGCCCCACCCCGCGACAATGGAAGGCTCGTCCGGGAACCTGCCCGCCGACGCCGATCCGCGGCTGGACCGCCTCGTTCGCGAAAGCCTCGTGGACACCGCGTTCCAGCCGATCGTGGACCTGCGCCGCGGGATCGTCCTCGGGCTTGAAGCGCTCTGCCGCCCGAGGCCGGAATCCGGCTTTGCGAACGCCGGCGAGTTGTTCGACGCCGCCGCAGCGGACGACCGACTCTGGGACGTTGAGCGCGTCGCGCGCCTCTCCGCGCTCCGCGCCGCCGCCTCGTGGAAGGGCGGCGTCCTCCTCTTCATGAACTGCTCCCCGCAGGTCTTCGGCGATTCCCGCTTCGCCGACACCGTGCGCGACGAACTCATGCACGCGGGCGGCATCGCGCCTGGGCGCGTCGTGCTCGAAATCACCGAACGATCCGAGGCTCCCTTCGCAAGCGACCTCCTCGAACAGGCCAACCGCATCAAGGACCACGGCTTCCAACTCGCCATCGACGACGTCGGCGCTGGCACCAGCGGCCTCAGCCGCATCATGCTCCTCCGGCCCAACTGGCTCAAACTCGACCGCGAACTCGTCGCCTCCGTCGACCGCGACCGCGTCCGACAGAATCTCATCCGCTTCATGCTCCACTTCGGACGGCTCAGCGGCGTCCAGATCGTCGCCGAGGGCATCGAAGAAGCCTCCGAGGTCGCCTCACTCATGGAACTCGGCGTCGGCGTCGGGCAGGGCTTCTTCCTCGGCCGCCCGGGAGAGCCGCGCCAGTCGCTCGACCCCGGCGTCCTCGAAGCCATGCGCAACGCGCGGCAGGGCGCCGTCGCAGGGCACGCCTCCGACCCGAGCGAACTCAACGCCGACGCCTACGGCCGCGCCGTCGTTGCACTCCACGGCGAAGTACGCGTCGCCCGCGCCGCCATGCAGATCCTCCGCGAACCGGGCGTACCCGGCGTCGCCGTCACGCAGGACGGGTGCCTCCTCGGCTGGTGCGCACGCGACGAACTCCTCCGCGCCGCCAGCGACGCGAGAGCCTCACAAGCGCTCAGCATGATCGCCCGCTCCTGCGCCACCGCCCCTGCCGACGACGCCGACGTGCTCTCTCTCCTCGAACTCGCGGCCTGCCGCGAAGAGAGCGCGGCCGCCGGCCCCGTACTCCTCGTCAAGGGCGAGACCCCCGTCGGCGTGCTCACCGTCTCCGACCTCCTCCACGCCGCACTCGACGCCTGCCGCTCCGTATGCACTCGCACCGCGCCGCTCACGGGCCTCCCGGGGCGGGTCTTCTGCGACCAGCACCTCGCCGAACTCCTCGAAGCACGCCTCGACGACGCCGCCAGCGTGCAGTCACGACTCGGCTACGACGCCGCCGTCATCGACGTCCGCGGCTTCTCCGCCTACAACGCCGCCTACGGCTACGACATGGGCGATGTTCTCATCCAGCACCTCGTTTCGCTCCTCCGCGGCACCGTCGTCGGCGACGACCCGCACACCTTCCTCGGCCACCTCGGCGACGACCGCTTCCTCGTGACCGCGCTCCAGGGCACCCTCGAAATGCGCCTCCTCCGTCTCGTCTACCGCTTCGACCGCACCGCCCGACAGTTCTGGTGCCTCCTCGACGACGGGCACGCCGCACCGGACCTGCCGACGACGGGTGCCGATGAGGAGCCCGCCGCCGTCGGCATCCGCGTCCTCCTCGTCCGCGACGTCCTCTCGCGGGCAACCAGACCGCAGGACGTCCTCCTCATGGCCGACCGCCTCCGCACACTCGACGGGCATCGCACCACCGCCGCACGCCCGACGGGCGGTTCCGTCCTCCTCGCCGACGAGCCGGCCAAGCGCGAGGCCTCGGAACTCCGTCTCTCCGCCTGACCACGCCGACCCGACCCTACAGTCGCGCATGAGCGACGACGGCGCCGCCGCCCCAACGACGATCGCCACGCCCACACACGCCCGCGTCGGCCTTGGCGAACGCGTCGGCGCGGCCTTCGCTTCGTCCGCCTCCCTCGCCGTCCTCGGCGCTGCCGCATGGACATCGCCAGACCCTGAAGGCCACGGCACACACACCCAACTCGGCCTCCCTCCCTGCCCCTGGGCGCAGGCACTCGACTGGCCATGCGCAACCTGCGGCATGACCACCGCCGTCAGCCTCGCCGCTCATGGCCACTTCGCCGAGGCATTCCTCACCCAGCCCGCGGGAGCCATCGGCGCGATCCTCCTCGCCGCCCTCTTCTGGGCCTTCCTCCATGTCGCGGCAACCGGCTCGCGTCTCGGGCGGATGTATGGCAGAATGGTGACCCCCCGCACGACCGGCTGGGGTGTCGCCGTGCTGCTCGCGGCCTGGGCCTACAAGGCGGCCGTGTGGCGGGCGGGATAGGCTTGCCCTCGCGGACGGACGGGCGCTGGACAACCGCCCCGGTGAGGTCGCGGCTCCTCAGGAGGCCTTCGGATGACCACACGCCTGAAAAGGCGGACGCGTTGGCGGGCGGCTCGTGCCTGCGCAGCCGGGCTGCTCGTCGGGGCGGGGCTGAGCGGCTGCATCGTCGCCCCACTGATAGGCGGCATGGCCGAATCGGCGCACCGTGCAGGCTCCACCAGCGTCCCCGCCCAATACCGCGGCCTGCAGGGCAAGTCCTTCGCCGTCGTCGTCGTCGCCGACCGCTCCGTGCAGGCCGACTTCCCCGGCATCGTCCCCACCCTCATGGAACGCATCACCGTCCGCCTCGCCGACCCGGCGAACGGCATCGGCGCGAGCCACTACGTTCCCGCGGCGCAGACCCTCCCCTTCCTGAACAACGATCCGGCATGGATGGCCTGGGAACCGTCCCGCCTGATGGCCGAACTCGGCGTCGAACGCCTCATCCACGTCGAACTCATCGAGTACCGAGTCCGCGAACCGGGCAACCCCTACCAGTGGAACGGGCTTGGCTGGGGCGCGCTCACCGTCTACGAGGCCGATTCGAGCAACCCCGACTTCGAGGTCTTCCGGCGCGAGATCCGCGTCCAGTTCCCCGACTCCGAGGGCCAGGGCGTCCACGGCGTCTCCGGCCCCCTCGTCGCCTCCGCACTCGTCAAACGATTCGTCGATCGAGCAACCTGGCTCTTCCATGACCACAAGGAACCGAACGTCATCACCTACTAGGCCCCGCCGTCACGCCGGCGGACTGCTCACGTGCGCCGCGGCCTCGATTGCCTGCGCGCTCGGCGCGTGCAACATCGTCGCCCCGGTCTTCATGCTCGCGCACGGACCGCCGAAGACCCCCGCCGCGCACTCGCTGGAGCGCGACCGTCCCACCGTCATCCTCATCGACGACATCGGCACCCGCCTGCCGCGCAGCGACCTGCGGCTCGCCATCGCCACCCAGGCCGAGCAGACGCTCGTCGACAAGGGCGTCGTGCGCGACCTGCGAGACGCGCGCGCCGCCATCGCCGCCTCACGCCAGTCCAAGACCGGCCAACTCGTGCCCGTCACCGAGGTCGGCAAGACCGTCAACGCCGACGTCGTCGTCTACGCCTCGGTCGAAGAGTTCACCCTTTCACCCGACGGCCAGTCCTACCTCCCCACCGCTCGCCTCCGCCTGAAGGTCATCGACGTGACCACCGAAACAAGGCTCTGGCCCGAGGACGATCAGGGATACGAACTCGTCGTCACCGCCCCCCAGCGGCAGGGGACAGCGCCCGTCGAGGCCGCGCGGATACGCGAAGCCCAGGACCAGTTCGCCAAACTGGTCGGCACCCGCCTCGCCCAGACCTTCTTCACCCACGAAAAGACGACCGTGTCCGACGAGCGGGCCTCCCGGTGACGCCGAGCCAGCGCCAACTGCGCGTGCTGCACCTGCTCTCGCCGCCCCCCACGGGGCGTGGGCCGGACGGCGCGACCGTCGCCTGCGCCGCCGCCATGCAACGCACCGCGGATCACACGCACACCATCTGCATCATCGCAGGGGGCGAGGCCGAGACTCGCTGCGCCGACCTCGGCCTGCGGACCACCGACCGCATCGTCGCCCCGCTGGGCAGAGCATCGCTCGCTCTCAACGGTCTCCGACGCTTCGTCCGCGATCGCGGCCCCTTCGACGCCGTACAGTGCTGGAGCGCGGGCATCGAGGCCACCGCCCGCCGAGCCAGCGGGCCGATGACCCGAATCCTGCCCATCCCGGCCCCCCACATCCTCGCCGCTGCAGCCGCCGACGCCGGCGTGCGCGCCGACCGCGCCCACGCCCGCCACGCGCTCGAACTCGACGACCGCGACTTTGTTGTCGCCCTGCTCGCCGACCCGCCCGCCTCCGGCGACGCACGCCAGTTCATCTTCCTGATCGGCCTCCTCGACATCGCCGGCACGACCATCTGCGGCCTCGTGGACGCCCGGTCCGCCTCGCTCGCCCGCGCTCGCCGCTTCCACGCCCGCGCGCAGATCAACTGGCGATTGCTCGTCACACGACGCCCGCTTCCCTCCCTCATCGCGGCCTGCGACGCCGCCGCCGTCGTCGCACGCGCCACCGACCCGCACGCCCCGCCACCTTCCGCCCTCATCGCCGCCGCACACGCCTCGGGCGTCCCCGTCGTCGCCGCGGCGAGCATCGTGCAGGGACGGCTCTACCCCGACGAGGCCCGCGCCGACTGCACCGCCTCGCTCGGCTCCGCGAACGCCATCGCCGGCGCACTCCTCCGCCTGGCCGACGATCGCCCCCGACTCGCACTCCTCTCCGACGCCGTGCGACGACACGCGCGCGAACTCGTCGAGCGATCGGACTACGCTCGCACGCTCCAGCGCGCCTGGCACGGCCGGGACGCCGACGCACACGAGGAAGCCGCATGAGCGCGAACCCAGGGACGCCGCCACGCTCGCTCCTCTTCGTCTGCCTCGGCAACATCTGCCGATCCCCCCTCGCAGAGGGCATCTTCCTCCACCTCGCAGACGCCCGCGGCCTGCGCGAACGATTCGAGGTCGATTCCTGCGGCACCGGCGCTTGGCACGTCGGCGAACGCCCCGACCCCCGCGCCGCCGATGTCGCCCAAGCCAACGGCCTCAGACTCGTCTCCATCGCCCGGCAGATCGACCCGCGCCGAGACTTCGACCGCTTCGAACTCATCCTCCCCATGGACCGCTCGAACCGCGACGACCTCCTCGACGCCGGTGCGCCGGAGAACCGCGTCCGCCTCGTGCGCGCCTTCGACCCCTCGCTCCAGGGAGCGACCGAACGCGAACTCGACGTCCCGGACCCCTACTACGGCGGCCCGGACGGCTTCCAGCACGTCTTCGACATGCTCGTTCGCGCCTGCGAAGGATTGCTCGACCGCATCGCGCCCGATCGCCGCTGATACGGAACGTGGGAAGTCCTTGCGCCTCGGGTACTCCGCCACCCCGTGGCGGCTCTGTCGCTTCCGCCCCTACCGCCGCGCTGGGACTTCCCACGTTCCGTATGACTTCACAGGTCCAGCATCAGACGCTCAGGCCGCTCGATCCCCTCTCGGATGCGCACCAGGAACGACACCGCCTCCGCCCCGTCCACGAGCCGGTGGTCGTAACTCAGCGCGAGGTACATCATCGGCCGCAGCGCGATCTCGCCCGGCTTGTCCGGGTGCTCCACCGGCCGGTTGCGGATCGCGTGCATCCCCAGGATCGCCGACTGCGGCGGATTCAGGATCGGCGTCGAGAGCAGGCTCCCGAACACCCCGCCGTTCGTGATCGTGAACGTCCCCCCCTGCAACTCGCTCAGTTCCAGTTTCCCGTCCCGCGCCCGAACCGCGAAGTCCTTCACCTTCGCCTCGATCTCCGCGAACGACAACCGCTCCGCGTTGCGCACCACCGGCACCACCAGACCCTTCGGGCTGGCCACCGCAAGCGCGATGTCGCAATAGTCGTGCTTCTCGACCGCCGGCCTGCCCTCCTCGTCCGTCACGATCGACGCGTTCACCAGCGGGAACGCACGCAGCGCGTTCACCGCCGCCCGCACGAAGAACGACATGAACCCCAACCCCACGCCGTGCTTCTTCTCGAACGGCTCCTTGTACCGCTTGCGCAGTTCCATGACCACCGTCATGTCGCACTCGTTGAAGGTCGTCAGCATCGCCGCCGTGTGCTGCGCCTCCACCAGCCTCGCCGCGATCCGCTGCCGGAGCGGACTCATCCGCTCGCGCGACACGCCGCGCGACGGACCCTCGCCCGCAGCCGGCGCGACCGGCGCCGCGCCCGAAGCCCCCCCCGCCCCGCGCAGCTGCACCGCCGCAAGCACGTCCTGCTCCCGGATCCGCCCGCTCGCCCCGGTCCCCACGATCCGCGACAGATCGACACCCAGTTCCTGCGCCATCTTCTCCGCCAGCGGCGTGGCACGCGGGCGTTCAGCCGACGCTTGCGATGGTGTGCCCGTCGTCGCCGGCGCGGGCGCGGCCCCGGACTCGAACGCCTTCGATGCATCCGGCGCCGCCTCGGCCTTGGTCGTCTTGGCCTCGGGCTTCGCCGCCGCCGGCTCGGGCTTGCCCGCCGCGGCCTTGGCCGACTCGTCCACCGTCCCGACCACCGCCCCGATCCCGACCTCGTCGCCCTCCTTCGCCCCGTGGTGCAGCACCCCCGACGCCGGAGCCGTCACCTCCATCGTGATCTTGTCCGTCTCAAGGTCCAGCACCGGCTCGTCGCGCTGCACGAAATCGCCCTCGGCACGCCGCCACGACGCGATCACGCCGCTCGTCACCGATTCGCCCACGTTCGGAATCACGATGTCCACCGGCATGAGGATCGTCCCTGTCTCGACGGGGTCTTGAGCGTAGAGGCTCCGAGGCCGGGCGTCATGCGCCGGCGGCGACCGGCTTCGTCTGCTTCGGCGGTGAGTCCCCGGAGCCTTCCGCCGGACGCGGACCCACCGCACGCGAGAGAATCGACTCCTGCTCGACCGCGTGAATCCGCTTCGAGCCGACCGCGGGCGTCGGGCTGGCCTCACGACCGAGGTACTTGGCCGTGACCCCGAGCTCCTCGCGCAGCCGATCCATCACGAATATCGCCGCCCCCGCGTTGCGCGGCTCCTCCTGCGCCCACACCACCTCCGCCGACGCCGGGTACCGGTCCAGAATGCCCTTGAGCATCTCACGATGGAACGGGTAGAACTGCTCCAGCCGAACGATCGCAACGTCCGTCCGCCCGATCTCGCGCCGACGCTCATCCAACTCGAAGGAGAACTTCCCCGTGCAGAGGATCACCCGCGTCACGCCCTTGCGGTCCGCGCCCTTCGGCCCGTCGAACGCCGCGTCGTCGATCACCTCGAGGAAACGCCCCTTCTCCAGCTCGTCGATCGTGCTCGTCACCTTGCGCAGCAGGCTCTTCGGCGTCAGCACCACCAGCGGCTTGCGGAACGCCCGCTTCACCTGCCGACGCAGCAGATGGAAAATCTGCGCCCCGGTCGACGGATACGCCACCTGCATGTTCCCCCCCGCGCACAGCGTCAGGAAACGCTCCACGCGCGCCGACGAGTGCTCCGGGCCTGCCCCCTCGTACCCGTGCGGCAGCAGCAGCACAAGCCCCGACCACCGCTCCCACTTGCTCTCCGCAGACGCCAGGAACTGGTCGATGATCACCTGCGCACCGTTCGCAAAGTCCCCGAACTGCGCCTCCCAGATCACCAGCATGTTCGGGTCCGCCAGCGAGTACCCGTAGTCGAACCCCATCACCGAGACCTCGGACAGCGGGCTGTCGTACACGCAGAAACGCGCCTGCTGCTTGCCGGGAACGAACGCCTCACCCGACCCGGGCTCCCACACCGGCAGCATGCTGTTCAGCGGCGTGAACGGCGCGGCCGTCTCGAAATCACGCAGCACCGCGTGACGGTGGCTGAACGTGCCCCGCCGGCTGTCCTGACCGCTCAGCCGGATCGCAACTCCCTCCAGCAGCAGCGTGCCGAACGCCAGCGACTCCGCGTCCGCGTAACTGATCTCCTTCGACTTCGGCATCTGCGCCCGCGACTCAAGCAGCCGCTTCAACTTCGGGTTCACGCGGAACCCCTTCGGCGTCGCCGCAAGCCCGGCGCACACCCGCTCGATCAACTCCCGCGGCACGCCCGTCTCCACCGGATCGTGCGAGTACCGCGGCTGAAGCCCCGACCACCGCGCGCTCCCGGGGTCGATCGTCGGGTCGTAGGGCGAACTCTTCGCCGCCTCCTGCGCCTTCTCCAGCGCGTCGTCCAGCTGCTGCCGGATCGCCTCCATGTCCTGCTCGTTGATCACCCCCTCCGCCAGCAGACGCTCCGCGTACACCTTCAGCACGCTCGGCTTGCGCTTGATCAGCGCGGCCATCACCGGCTGCGTGAACGACGCCTCGTCCTGCTCGTTGTGCCCGTAGCGCCGGTAGCACCACATGTCGATGAACACGTCCTTGCGGAATCGCTGCCGGTACTCGATCGCCAGCTGCGCCGCCGCCACGCACGCCTCGGGGTCTTCCCCGTTCACGTGCAGCACCGGCGCCTCCACGAACTTCGCCACGTCCGTGCAGTACCGCGACGAACGCCCGTCTTCCGGCAGCGTCGTGAACCCGATCATGTTGTTCACGACCACGTGGATCGTGCCGCCCGACGTGTACCCCTCCAGTTGCGACAGGTTCAGGCACTCCGCCACGATCCCCTGCCCCGCGATCGCCGCGTCCCCGTGCACCAGCGCGGGAATCACCCGACGCCGCTCGGTATCCCCCCGCAGCCGCTGCTTCGCCCGGCACCGCCCGAGCACGATCGGATCGACCGCCTCGAGGTGGCTCGGGTTGCTCGCCATCGCCAGGTGCAGCATCCGCCCGCTGCCGAACTGCCGCGTCCCCGAGTACCCCCGGTGATACTTGACGTCCCCGCCCCCGTCCGCGAAGTCCTGCTCCCAGTTGTCCTCGAACTCGGTGAAGATCTGCGCGTAGGTCTTGCCCAGGATGTTGTTCAGCACGTTCAGCCGCCCGCGGTGCGCCATCCCCAGCACGATCTCCTCGACGCCCAGTTCCGTGCTCGACTCCGCGAGGCGGTCCAGCAGCGGGATCAGCGACTCGCCCCCCTCAAGGCTGAACCGCTTGTCCCCGGGGTACCGCTTCGCCGTGAAGTTCTCGAACTGCTCCGACGCCAGCAACTGCGCCAGCACGTGCGCCCGCTCGCCCGCCGTCAACTCGATCCGACCACGACGACCCTCGAACCACGACAGCAGCCACTCACGCTCCTCCACAGTCTGGATGTGCATGAACTCCGCGCCCGTCGAGCCGCAGTACGTCTCCTCCAGCCGCGCCGCGATCTCCCGCAGCGGCGTCGCCGACGCCATCCCGATCGCGCTCGCGTCCGCAGGACGGTCGAGATCCGCCTCGCCCAAACCGTAATGCTCCAACGAGAGCGCGCCCGGCCTCTCCCGCTCGCGGCCGAACGGGTCCAGCCGCGCCGCCATGTGCCCCATCACCCGGTACGACTCGATCAGCCGGTCCACCGCCACCTGGAACGGCGAGGCCTGCCCCACCGCCGGCTGCTGCACCGCCGCCGAGGACGCCGGCGATCCCGCCAACGCCAACTCGAACCCGGCAAAGAACGCCCGCGACTCCGGAGACACCGACCCCGGATCGCGCCGGTACCGCTCGTACTCGGCGTCAAGGTAGGGGGCGTTCCACCCGTTCACGGAGGGAGGCACGGCTCTGGGCGGGAGGCTCATCACGAATCCCTGTCGGAGGCCGGAGGACGGCCGCGCGGTCGCCAACCGGGCAATCCGGGATAGTAGGCGAAGGTATCGGCAACAACGGGCCGCGACTGCCGAAATGCCCCCCGGATCGGACGCAATCCGCCCCCCGGCGGGCCGGCCCGGTCAGCCGAACCGCCCGCTGATGTACTGCTCCGTGAGTTGCTTGCCCGGGTTCTGGAAGACCTTCTCGGTCCGGTCGAACTCCACCATCTCCCCGAGGTACATGAACGCCGTGAAGTCCGAAACCCGCCCCGCCTGCTGCATGTTGTGCGTCACGATCAGCACCGTCACCC
Organism: Phycisphaerales bacterium; assembly: GCA_039794165.1. GTDB lineage: Bacteria > Planctomycetota > Phycisphaerae > Phycisphaerales > UBA1924 > CAADGN01. The sequence goes on along the minus strand of JBDIVY010000001.1, from coordinate 63,391 downwards.
GCTCCTTCAGCGACTGCACCAGTTCCTCGATCCGCGCCGTCGCCACCGGGTCCAGCGCGGAGGTCGGCTCATCGAACAGCACCATCTCCGGCTCCGTCGCCAGCGCCCTCGCGATGCACAGCCGCTGCTGCTGACCACCCGACAGGTCGTACGCCGGCTTGCGAAGCCGGTCCGACACCTCGTCCCACAACGCCGCGGCCTTGATCGCCGCCTCCACCCGGTCCCCGATCTCAGACCGCCCGCGGAACCCCTTCATCCTCAGCCCGAATGCCACGTTCTCGAAGATCGACTTCGGGAACGGGTTGGGCTTCTGGAACACCATCCCGATCCGCATCCGCATCTCGATCGGGTTCACCCGCCGGTCGATAATGTCCGTCCCGCTCGGGTGCAGCACGATCTGCCCCTCGTACCGTGTGTTCCGGTACAGATCGTGCATCCGGTTGAAGCACCGCAGCAGCGTCGTCTTCCCGCACCCCGAAGGCCCGATCAACGACGTCACCCGCCGATCCGCGATCGGGATCGACACGTTCTTCACCGCCTGCACCTTCCCGTACCAGAAACTCAGCGACCGCACGTCCGCCTTGATCGGCGGCGGCGCGTGCCGACCCGACGCCACCTCAGGCCACGCCGACCACGCCTCGCGCAGCGCCGCCTCACGAACCTCGACCTGCTGTGCGCCGGGCCGCTCCATCGTCTCCATTCCTGCCGTCACCATCGGATCCGCCTCCTCATCCGGTTGCGGACCACGATCGCCATTGCGTTGAGACCCAGCGTAGCCACGATCAGCACGACCCCGGCGGCAGCCGCGTTCGCCAGAAACGCGTCCCCGGGCCTCGACACCCAGTTGAACATCTGGATCGGCAGCACCGTGAACCCTGAGTCCAGCCACTCGAACGGCCCGTACAGCCCCCCGCCGTCCTCCTCCGGCCGGGGCGCGAACGGCGTCGGCGGCAGGAACGCAATAAACGTCAACGCCCCGATCGTGATCAGCGGCGCGGTCTCCCCGATCGCCCGCGACAACGCGATGATGACCCCCGTCGCGATCCCACCCGTCGAGTACGGCAGCAGGTGGTACCGCACGACCTGCCACCGCGTCGCCCCCATCGCGTACGCAGCCTCCCGGATGTGCTGCGGGATCGACCGCAACGCCTCCCGAGTCGCCACGATCACGATCGGCAGGATCAGCAACGCCAGCGTCAGCCCCCCCGCCAGAATGCTCTCACCCAGCCCGAACGTGTACACGAACAGGCTCAGCGCCATCAGCCCGTACACGATCGACGGCACCCCCGCCAGGTTCGCTATGTTGATCTCGATGACCGCCGTGAACCAGTTGCGCCGGCTGTACTCCTCCAGATACATCCCAGCCGCCACGCCCAGCGGGATCGCCGTGAACGCCGTCACGACCATCACATAGAACGACCCCACGATCGCCGACGCGATGCCCGCCTGCTCCGCCTTTCGCGACGGAAACGAGGTCAGGAAACTCCACGACAGCCGACCGAGGCCCGTCTTCGCCAGGTCCAGCACCAGCGCGCCCAGCACCAGCAGCGCGATCACCGTCAGCGAAGCGCCCAGCACATGGAACCCGATGTCCTGGTACCGCCGAAACCGGATGACGCGCTCGATCGGGGTCATGGCTCAATAGACCTGCCTGAATCGCTTGCGGAGCAGGTACCCCGCGACATTGAAGCCCAGCGTGGCGACGAACAGCGTCAGCCCCGCCGCGAAGATCGCCTGGTACCCGATCTCCCCGTGCTGCACGTCCCCCAGGCTCACCGACACGATGAACGCCGTGATCGTCGCCCCCGGCTGCCCCGGGTTCATCACGTCCAGCAGGCTGGACGGGTCGATGCTGAGCGGCTGCTGCCCCGCCGCAACCGCCACGATCATCGTCTCACCCACCGCCCGCGAAATCCCCAGCACGTACGCCGCCGCGATGCCCGACAGCGCAGCCGGGAACACCACCCGCAACGCCGTCACGATCTTGTTCCCACCCACCGCGAACGACCCTTCCCGCAACAGCATCGGCACCGCCCGCATCGCGTCCTCGCTCAGCGAACTCACGTACGGGATGATCATGATCCCCATCACCAGCCCCGCCCCGAGCATGTTGAACGTCGGCAGGTCCGGCCACAGCCGCTGCAGCAGCGGCGTGACGAACAGCAGCGCAAAGTACCCGTACACCACCGTCGGCACCGCCGCCAGCAGCTCCAGCACCGGCTTCACCGTCTCGCGCAGCCGCGCCGGCGCAAACTCGCTCAGCCAGATCGCGATGATGCTCCCCACGGGCAACGCCACCGCCAACGCGACCATCGTCGTCACCAGCGTCCCCATCAGCAAAGGCACGATCCCATACCGCGGCACCGCGAACTGCGGCGTCCACATCGTGTCCGTCAGGAAATCCTTGACCCCCACCGCCCGGAAGAACGGCACCGACTCCGAGATCAGGATGTACACGATCCCAAGCGTCACCGCGATCGACGACGCCGCCGCCAGCGCGAGCACCCCCTGCATCGCCCGGTCAACCACCGCACGCCGAAACCGCATCGAGGCCGCGGCGTTGGCGCGCTGCACCGATCGCTCGACCGGCGTCGCGGCTTGTGCGGCGTCCCGCGGCTGCACCATCTCGCTCCGGGGCGGCTCGCCCACGCTTCACTCACTGCGTCGGCTGACGGGCCAGAATCTCCTCGACCGACACCCCAACCTCCGGCACCCCACCGAAGGCCGTCCCTGTGTTCCCCGAGCGTAGCCGGTCGCGGGCCATCTCGTACGCACGCTCGGGCAGCGGCAGGTACTTCACCTCTTCCGCCAGCTCCGCCGCGTGATCGAGGTAGAAGTCCACGAACTGCTTCACCCAAGGCTTCGTCTCGTACGAGTTCCTGTTCACGTACAGGAAGAGCGGCCTGGAAAGCGGGTTGTACAGCCCCTTCACCACGTTGCCCATGTCCGGCAGCATCGGCCCGTGCTCGTCCTCCTCCCAATCGATCGCCACCGCGCGCAGCCGGTTCGTGTTCTCCGCGTAGTACGCGAACGGCAGGTACCCCAGCGCGTGCCGGTTCCCTTCGATCCCGCGCACCAGCACGTTGTCGTCCTCGCTCCCCGTGAAGTCCCCCCGGCTGGACTTCGCCTTCCCGACCACCGCCTCCGTGAAGTAGTCGAACGTCCCGGAATCCGTCCCCGGCCCGAACAGGTCGATCTTGTGCTCCGGCCAGCCCGCGCGAACCTGGCTCCACTGCGTGATCTTCCCCTGCGCCCCAGGCTCCCACAGACGCTTCAGCTCCTCGACCGTCATCGAGGTCGCCCACGTGTTGTCCTTGTGCACGGCGACCGTGATCGCGTCGAAGCAGATCGGCAACTCGAAGTACTCCACCCCGTTCTCCCGGGCCAGCGCCATCTCCCCCGCCATGATGGGTCGCGACGCGTTCGAGATGTCCGTATCGCCGCGGCAGAACTTCTTGAACCCACCGCCTGTCCCCGAGATGCCGACCGTCACCTTGACGCGACCCCGCGTCGAGTTCTGGAACTCCTCCGCCACCGCCTCAGTCACCGGGAACACCGTGCTCGAACCGTCGATCCGAACCAGCCGGTCCTGCGCGACCGCAGAACGCACCCCCGGAAGGACCGAAACCCCGAACGCAAGAACCACCGAAGCCGCCGTGCCCAAAAGTCCGATGCGCGTGCGCATGCGTGTCTCCTTGAAGTTCGCCGGATCGTAGCGAACCGCACGGCACGCGAAACCCCACACGGGCCGGAACCCGCCCGGATTCCGGCTAAGTTTGCGCTAAGGAGCAGCCGGCCTGACGCTCAATCAAATCACCGGCCGCCCATCCGGAACGTGATCGGCCGAGGCGTGTCCGCCTCCGGCCCGCCGTCAGTCGGCGTGAACAACGCCGTCAGCTCCGTCGTCGTCGCAGGGAACTGATCCGTCGACGCCTGCCGGATGTCCAACTGAAACAGATGCACCGGCCCCACCGCGTTCCGCCGCCGCGTCGCCGCAAGCATCCCTTCCGTCATCGTCCACGTCGCCAGTTCGCGCTCCGACGCCGTGTCCGTCAGCGTGAGCCGAACCCCCCCGTCGCCGTGCACCGGCACCGGGTAGCCGTTGATCCAGAAGTACATCGTTACCAGCAGAGTGTCCGGGTACCCGTTGCGGTCCTCATCGACCGGCGCATCCACCCCCAGCGTGACGTACGACACCGGCGCGCCCGCCGGCGCGGGCGGGATCGCCGGCTTGCGAGCCTCACCCGCGGACTGCGAAGACGCACACCCGGACAACCACGCCAAAGCCGGCACAAGCACGACGGCCGCCGCTCGCGCCGAAACCCGCAACCAGCGATCACCGCCCGTCATCGGTCATCTCCTCCCGCCGCGTCCGGTCCGCCGGGAAACGCGGAACGCTATCCCAGTCCACGCCGCTCGACACGGGACGCATCGAGTCGGCGTCAGGATCGCTCCGACGCTCATCCGCCGGGATCTTCGGCGCGTCCGCCGGGAACTCGTCCATCGGCTGCGGCGAGAGCCGCTTCGGCACCTCCGTGTCGTCCAGCACCCTGATCACCCGCTCCGGATCGCTGATCCGCATGATCTCCCCGTCGCTCAGACGCTGGTAACGCTCGATCGAACCCGAACCGCCCGGCACGATCCGCGGCGTCAGGATCACCAGCAACTCCGTCTTCTGGTTCAGCATCTTGTTCGAGCGGAACAGCCCGCCGACGACAGGCAGGTGCCCGAAGAACGGAACGCGGTTCTCCCGCTCCTCCGCCGTCGTCTGGATCAGCCCCCCGATCACCACCGTCTGACCGTCCATCACCGCCACCGTCGTCTCCACCTTGCGCACGTTGATCACCGGGCTGGACAGGCTCTCCGAAATCTGAATCTCGCGCTGGCTCAGCGTCGAAATCTCGGGCCGGATGTCCATCCGCACGAACCCGTCCGGGCTGATCGTCGGCACCACCTGAAGGATGATGCCGATCTCGCGCCGCTCCACGTCCGACCGAACGTTGCCCGTGTCCGACCGGTCGAACGCCGACACCAGCCCGATGTCCTCGCCAACCTGGATCCGCGCGATCTCGTTGTTCCGCACCGTCACCTGCGGCCGGCTCAGCACCTCCAGTTTCCCCTGCACCTCCAACGCACGGATCAGCAGCTCGAAGTCCAGCGACGACACCGCGATGTTCGGCGTGCCGATCGCCGACGAGACCCCCGTCCCCGCCGCGAACACGCCGATCTTGTACGCGTCGTTCCCCAGCCCCGTGTCGCCGCCGACACGAACGTCGAACCCCCACGTGTTCTCCGAGTCCAGCGTCACCTCCGCCAGCAGCACCTGGATCATCACCTGCGGCGGAGCGGCGTCCAGCTCCCGCACGATCCGCTCCACCGTGTCCAGATAACGCGGCGACGCCGAGATCAGCAGCTTGTTGCTCTTCTCGTCCCCGACGATCGTCACCTCGTTCTCCAACTGCCTCGCGGCCGAGCCTTGCATCTCCGCGCTCAGCGTGCGCTGGAGCCGGTCCGCCTCGGACTGGAAGTACCCCTGGAGCGTCTGCTCCACGTCCATCGCACGCGCGTTGGCGAGGTGCACGACCATCTGCTCGCGCTCGTTCGCCTGGATCGAGTCCAGTTCACGCACCACGTCCCCCACCAGTTCCAGGTACTCCTCCGTCCCCGACACCAGCAGCGAGTTCGTCCGCGCGTCGATCGTGATCGACAACTCCTGCCGAACGTCCGGCACCGCCGTCACGTTCGTGCGCCCCAGCCCGCTCAGCGTCGGGTCGTCCTCCACGCCGGGCAGTCCCGTCGGGATCAGCACGAGCCGATCCCCCTGCTGCTGAAGGTTGAACAGGTCGCGGAGCAACGTCGCCATCGCACGCGCGTCCGCGTTCGCCAGCCGGTAGTGCTCGATCTTCCGCGACCCCGCCCGGCTCATGTCCAGGTCCGAAACGATCGCCGACACCAGGTCCACGATCTGCGTCGGCGCGGCCACCATCACCGAGTTCGTCCGCAGGTCCGGTGTGATGCGCACCTGCTCGCGGATGAAGTCGTCCATCTCCGCCTCGGTCATCTCGCGCCCGGCCAGCCCCTCGGCCCCCTCCGCGACCTGATCGCGGAAGTACCGCAGCCGCACAGCCTGCCCGCCCGCCGCCCCCGAGAGCGAACGCCCCGCCAGCACGCCCTGGATCAACTGCACCACCTCGATCGCGTTCGCCGACTTCAGCTCGATCCGCCGCACGTCCTGCACCGTCGCGATCTCGTTCGTGTCCAGCCGCTCCACCAGCCCGCGGATCACGTTCACGTCCTCCTGCGTCCCGCTCACGATCAGCGCGTTCAGCCTCGGGTTCGGCACCACCAGCACGCTCCCCGCCCCGCGACGCTCGTTCTCACGCTGAACGTACAGGCTGTTGATCGACTGCACCGCGTCCGCCGCGCGTGCCGCCTTCAGTTGGATCAACGCCACACGCTCGCCGAGCAGGATCGCGTTCGCGTCCTTCCGCAACGCCTCGATGAAGTCCCGCACCAACTGAAGGTTCTCGTCGCTGCACGCCAGGATCAGCAGGTTGTTCGTCGCGTCCGGCACGATGCTGAACACGTCCGCGGGCGACTGCACGCTCCCCGCACGCTGCGTCGCCGCGATCCGGTCCCGCATCAGCCGGTCCAGGCTCGCCGCCAGCTGCGTCACGTTCCCGTCCGGCACCGGGATCACGTGCAGCCCCACCGAGTACGACGCGTCCGCCGTGTCGAGCGACGCGATCAGGCTCCCCACCACCTCGAAACTGCGCTGGCTCGTCGCCACGATCAGGCTGTTCGTCCGCAGGTCCGACGAGATCACCAGCCGGTCCTCCGGCCGCAGCGATCCCGCCTGCTCGCGCTGCCGGAAGACGTCGCCGATGATCGCCCCCACCCGGTCCGCCAGCGCGTGCTTCAGCGGGAAAAACCGGACCAGGTTCCCCGCCGCCGCCAGCTCCACGTCCAGGTGCGACACAAGCTCGTTCACCAGCCGCAGGTTCGCCGGCGTCCCCACCACGATGATCGAGTTCAGGTCCGTCTCCGGCGTGATCGACAGGCCCACCAGCGGCGCGAAGATGTCCGACTCGATCCGCGACGCCGGGTCCATCGGGTCCCCGCCCTTCTGCACCATCCGCACCCGCGCCGCCTGGTTCCGCAGCGCGGCGATCTCCGGCGTCGACGCCTGCGACTCCACCAGCACGCTCCGCAGCGTCGCCGCAACCGTCCGCGCGTCCGCGTGTTCCAGCCGGATGATCGTCGGCTCCACCCACCGCTCCGCACGGTCGTCGTCCAGGTCGCGGATCAGCACCTCCACCAGCGCGACCGCCTCCTCGCGCCCCGCCACGATCAGCGCGTTGGTGCGCTCGTCCACCGACACCGCGATCTCCCCCGCCAGCGCCTGCCCCGTCGCCGTCGATGGCTGCCCGCGACGCTGCGTGCCCGGAAGACGCCGCAGCGCCTCGCCCTGGCTGAACAACTGCTCGATGATCCCGCGCACACGCACCGCCGCAGAGTTCTCCAGCGGGAAGATGCGCACCACCACCGCGTCACCGATCGGCAGCGTGTCCAGCGAACGAACCACCGACTCCATCACCCGCACGTTCCCCTCCGTCGACGCGATCACCACCGCGTTCGACTGCACGTCCGGCACCAACCGGATCGGCCTGGACAGGTCAAGTTCCAGCCGCGCCTCGTCCAGCCCCGTCGGCCTCAGGTTCAGCCGCCGCACGTGCTCGACCAGCGCAGCCGCCTGGCTCGAACCCGACGGCTGCTGCGACGGGTCCAGCATCGCACGCAGCGTCTGCACCAGCGCATCCGCCGACGCCAGACGCAACTGGATCACCGCCGCGTGCTGCGTCGCGTCCGCCGGCGCCGCGTCCAGCGCGCGCACCAGACCCACGATCACCTGCCCGTCGTGCGCACCCGCGATCACCGCCAGCGCCTGCCGAGTCTTCAGCGGGATCAGCGTCACCGGCTCCGAGACCACGCCCGGCCGGTCGCCCTGCGGCGGGCGCGTCACGCCCATCTGCTCGAGCATCTGCCGCACCGCCTCCGCCGAGTTGTTCTGCACGTCGATGATGAACACGCCCGGCGCGATCCCGCCGGCGCCGATCGGCTGGTCCACACCCTCCGGCGCCACCGCCGGCGTGTCCAGTTCACGCACCACGCGCTCGATCTGCTCGTAGACGCCGGGCGACGCCGCGATCACCAGCGAGTTCGTCGTCCGGTCAACCTCCACGCTCAGCGTCTCCCCCAACTGCTGCGCCACCGGCGTGAACGTCGCACGGATCGTCTGCTGCAGCCGCGCCGCAGGGATGCTCGTCAGCCGCAGCACGTGCGGCGAGACCCGCAGCCCGCTCCCGGACACGATCGCCTGCGCCAGCGCCTTGATCTGCGCCAGTTCCGTCCCCTCCGCCCGCACGATCAACGCGTTGCTCGCGTCGTCCCCGTACACCAGCACCGCCCCGGGGCCGGTCCGCCGGATGCGGTCCGTCTGGAACATCTCGCGGATCGCCTGCGCAACCTGCGACGCCTTCCCCGTGTCGATCGGGATCACCGTCGGCTCCGGCATCGCCGCGAACCCCGGCACGTCCAGCTGCTCCACCACACGCTCGATGCGCAGCAGCTCCTGCCGACCCGCCGACACGATCAGCGAGTTCGTGAACACCTCCGCCGAGACCGACGGCGTCCCCTCCGCCGACACCAGCACCGGCGGCGGAAGCGCGGCCGCCCGCTCGTCCTGCCGCACGCCCCGGTTCGCCTGGTCCTGCGCCCGCCGCAACTGCTCCGCCATCGCCTGGTCCTGGATCTGCGCCCGGAACCCCTCGTTCAGCGCGCGGGCCACGCTCGTCGCGTCCGCGTGCTTCAGCGGGATCACCACCAGCTGCCGCGACGTGTCGTACTCCTCCGTGTCCAGCTTCGAGAGCAGCGCCCGGATGTTCTCCCACTCGCTCTCGTCCGCGCTGATCACCAGCGAGTTGCTCGTCGGGTCCGCGATGATGGTCGCGTTGCGCGCCCCCGCCGTCGTCGCCTCCGCCGCGAAACGCCCGTAGAACACCGCCAGCGCCTTCGCCGTCTGCTCCGCGTCCGCGAACTCCAGCTTCACGAACTCCGTCTTCCGGCCCGGCCCCGACGGCACGTCCAACTGCTCGATCATCTCCCCGATCTGCCGCATCTGGTCCGGCGTCGCCAGAATGCTCAGCGTGTTGTCGATGCTGTTGAAATCGATGCTCGGGTCCGGCTCCCCCGTCCCCCGCGGCCGGTTCCGCAGCAGCAGGTTCAGCGTGAACCGAACGTCCGTCGCCAGCGCGTGGTTCAGCCGCACGACCCTGAACTGCTGCATCTGCTGCTCAGGCTCGACGTCCAGCCGGCGAACGTGCTCCTGCACCTGCGCGATCGCCTCGTCCGAACCCGTCAGCATGATCGAGTTGCTGCGCACCACCGGCGTGATCTTGACCTTCAGGTTCTCCGGCAGCGCGGCACGCAGCGCCTCCACCACCTCCTGCACCCGCGCCTTTTCCAGCCCGATCGTCACGATCGAACCGACCTGCCGCACCTCGTCCAGCATCGCCACCAGACCGTCCACCTGCGCGAACACCTTCCCGGGCGCGGACACGATCAGCGAGTTCGTGCTCGGCTGCGCCGTCACGATCACCCGGTCCTCCGCCCGCCCCGTTGCCGGGAACTGCTCGCGGAGCACGTTCGCCGCGTCCGCCACGTTCGTGTTCTGCAGGTAGTACATCTCCCGCCGCCGGTCCGGCCCCAGCTCCGGCTGATCCAGCTGTGCCACCATGTCCCGGATCATCCCCATGCTCACCGGGTCCGCAGATACCAGCAGCACGTTCCCGTCCCGCGAGCCGATGATCGACAGCGCATCCTCCGGCAGCCCCTCCGCACGCGCCCGCTCCAGGAAGAACTGACGCAGGCTGTTCCCCGCACGATCCGCCTGCGCGTGCTCCAGCCGGATCGACTCGATCACCTGGTCCGGCCGGCCGCTCGCCGTGTCCAACTGCTCGATGTATTCCTGGGCGCGTTCGATCTGCGCTCCCTTGCCCACGAGGATCAGTGTCCGCCGCCGACGGTCAACCTCCACCGTCACCGCGTCCGGGTCCGGCCCGCGCCACGTCCGCCACCCCGGCGTCACCATCGAACGCTGGATCACGTTCGCCAGCGCCTGCGGGTCCGCGTTCCGCACCGGCACCGCCCGCACCACCAGCGCGGTCAGGTCCGAGCGCGGCTGGTCCAGCGAGGCGATGATCCGCTCCATCATCGCCATCGTCTCACCCTGCCCCATCAGCACGATGCTGTTCGTGTGCTCGTTCGGGCTGACGAACAACTTGTCCGCGCTCGCCGCATCCGGGCGGGGACCGAACCACGGCATCCGCTCGTTCTGCAGTTCCCACGAGATGTTGGTCACCGTGTCCCCGATGTCCGTCACACGAACGTGCTGCAACTGCACGATGTTGAACCGCATCTCCTTCGACGGCGCAGCCTCGTCGAACGTCGACGCCAGCGAACGCAACTGCTCGAAGTCCTCGTCGCTCGCCGCGATCACCACCGTCCCGCTGCGACGGTCACCCGTGATCGCCACGCCCGGGCCCGCACGCCGCCCCGCACGCTGCGTCGCCTGCGCCCGGTCCTGGTAGAACTGCCGCAACGCCTGCGACACCGTCTGCGCGTCCGCGTTGTGCAGCTTGATCGCGCGCACCGGCAGGTCCGCCACCTTGCTCGTGTCCACCTCCGCCACCACCGAACGCACCTCCGCCAGCTCCTCCTCCGACGCCCGCACCACCAGCAGCCCCGACTGGTCCTCCGCCGAAATCTGGATCCGCTCACGCCGACCGGGGTCGCGCCCGATCAGCACCTGCTCCACGATCCGTTGCACCGTGCTCGGCTGCGCGTGCGCCAGCGGAAGGATCGCCAGCGACAGCCCGTCCTCCGCCTGACGAACGTCCGCCGCCTCAAGCAGCCGCACGATCTCCTCGTGCTGCGACGCCGACGCCGTCACCAGCATCGAGTTCGTCCGGTCGTCCGCGATGAACCGCGCCCGCGGCAACTCGTTCGCCCCCGGCCCCTGCCGCTGCGCCTCGAACAACTGCTGCAGCGTCGGCGACAAGTCCGTCGCCCGCGCGTTCTCCAGCGAGTAACGCCGGATCGCCAGACGGTCCGCAACCGGGCTCTGGTCCAGCAGCGAGATCAGCCCGTCGATCAGCACGATCGCCTCATCCGGTGCGGCCACGATCACCGACGTGCCGCCCGGGTCCGGCGTCACCGTCACGAACGACGGATCCACGGCCCCGCGCACCGGCGCCTCACCCGGCGCCACCAACGTCAGGTCCAGCCCGCGAAGCCGCTGCGCCTGCCGCCCGCGCGGCGTCATCTGGAACAGATCCTGAATCGCCGAGACCGCCCCCGCCGCCGTCACGTTCGACAACGGGTAGATCTTCACCGTCAGCGACCGCTGCGCCTCCAGCGACGCCAGCGACGCGATCAGCCTTCCTACCGTCTGGAAGTCCGTCTCGTTCGCCCACACGATCAGCGCGGTCTCGCTCGGGTCCGGCGCGACCGCCACCCGACCCGTGAACCCGCCCGGGTTGTCCGCCGACACACGCCCCACGTTGTTCACCGTCTGCGACACCAGCTGCTGGATCGCCCGCGCATCCGCCGCCGCAGGCAGCGTCACGATCCGCACCGACGCCGGCTCCGCAGGCATCTGCTGCTCGATCAGCCTCGCCAGTTCCAGCACGCGCTCCGTCAGCCGCGGCGAACCCACCACCACCAGGCTGTTCGACGCCGGATCGACCGCGATCCGAACCGTCGGCTCCTCCGCCTCACCCTCCGGCTGCGCCATCACGCCCGACCCGACGAGCCACGCCACCACACCCGCCGGCCCGCCCGTCAGTGTCGGCGCGTGCCGAAACCCCGCGTTGCTGCGCGGCTCGCCCTCCCCCGCCGGCTTCGCCTCGCCCTGCAGCAACTCCTCCGTCGAGATGATCTCGACCCTCACCCCGCCCTGCTGCTCCAGCAGCCGCTTCAGCGTCGCCGCCATCAACTGCGCGTCCGCACGCGAGCGATCGATCGGGATCATCCGCATCTGCCGGCTCGTTGTCAGCGTCGCCGCGTCCAGTTCCCGCGCCAGCCGATCCACCGTCTGCATCTGCGCCGCCGTCGCGCGCACGATCAGCGCGTTCCCCCCCGCGTCCACCCGGATCGTCGGAGCCTGCCGGCCTTCCGCGTCATCCGCGAACACCGCCTCGAGGTTCTGTGCCAGCGTCGTCGCGTCCGCGTTCACCAGCGGGATGACGCGCACAAGCCGCTCGCCGTCCGGCCCGCCCTCCGGCGGCGCGTCCAGCTGCGCGATCACCTGCTCGGCCAGTTCCAGCACCGACGGCGATGCGCTCACCACCACCGCGTTCAGACGCCGCTCCGCCGCCACGCGCACCTTCGCCGTCCGCTCCTCCTCCGACCCGCGCAGCAGGTACTGCCACCGCTGCCACTCGGGCAGCAGTTCCATCGTGGACTCACGCATCAGCACCTGCTCGACGATCGGCGCCACCGTCTCCGCACGCGCGTGCCGAAGGAACACCGTCCGCACCGACACCCGGTCCGGCTCGACCGTCGCGTCCATCTCACGCACCAGTTCCCCAGCCTGCGCCAGCCGCTCCGCCGACGCCGCCACGATCACCGAGTTGCTCGCCGGCTCCGGCGTCACCGTCGGCGTCGGCTCGCCCGGCCGTGCCTGCGCCGTCAGCGCGGCCCGCAACGCCTCCGCCGCGCTCGCCGCCTGCCCACGCTCGAACCGGAACACCGCCACCTGCACCGACCGCGAAGCCGCCGGCTGGTCCAGCGTCTCCACCAACTGCCGCGCCATCGGCACCAGCACGCTCGGCGCGCTGATCACCAGCCGGTTCGTCTGCGCATCCGCGTTCACACGCGGCGACGCCACCGACACCCCCGCACGCTCCGCCTTCAGCAACTCCGCGGGCCACCGCGTCCGGTCCGAAACCAGCGACTCCACCGTCCCAGCCACCGCACGCGCATCCGCGTGCCGCAACTCCACCACCGCCAGTTCCGTCTGCGGCACCGCCGGCACCCGATCGTCGAACTCCGACATCAGCCGCACGGCCTCAGTCACCTGCTCCTGCGTCCCCACCGCCACGATGCTCCCCGAGCGAGCGTCCGGCGTCAGTTCCATCGCACGCCGGCCCTGCGGCACCGTCTGGTTCACGATCCGCGCGACCGACTGCGCCAGTTCGCCCGGCACGGCCCGCGCCGGCGTGAACGTCTCCACCACGCGCCCGGTCGCCTCGACCGGCTCGTCCAGCCGACGGATGATCGTCCGCGCCAGTTCCAGCGTCTCCGCGGGCGCGGACACGATCAGCGAGTTCGTCCGCTGCTCCGCCTCCACCCGGATCGTCGGACGACGGAACAGTTCCGGCGTGCGCGCGTAGCGCAACTGAAGCGTCAGAATCCGCGGGTCCGTCTCCTGCTGCTGCACCAGCAGCCGCTCGACGGTCTGCGCGATCTGCGTCGCGTCCGCGTGCTCCAGCGCGAACGTCTCGACACCCATCGTCTCGGGGTCCACGGGACGCACGTCCAGCGGCGCGACCAGTTCCTCCACCTTCCGCAGGTCCGCCTCCGCGCCCGACAGGATCAGCGCGTTCGAGCCGGTCGCGGCGATCACCCTCACCTCACCCCCGCCCGGCAACTCCATGCTCGGGATCGTCGCCGTCAGCGTCTGCGCCACCGCCGAGGCGTCCGCGTACGAGAGCGGCGTCACCCGGATCACCCGCCGACCCGACGCCGCCGCCTCCGTGTCCAGCGCGCGCACCAACTCCTCCGCGATCTGCTGGATCGCCTCCGGCGCGGAGATGATCAGCGTGTTCGAACCCGCGTGGGACGACACGTTCAGCAGCGCCTCCGCCGACGCCGGCGAACGCCCCGCCCGCTCCTCCTCGTCGCGCAGCCGCGTCGCCAGCAGGTCGCGCAGCAGCGGCTGCAACCGCTCCGCCCGCGCGTGCTTGAGCGCGTACATCTTCAGCGTCGTCGCGGGCCGGTCCGGCGCCTGCCCGATCTCGCCGATCACACGCTCCACGTCCGCGAACACCGCCGACGGCCCGCTCACCACCAGCGACCGCGTCGCCGGCTCCGTGCTCACCGTCACCGGCGTCCGGCTCCCCACCCGGAACGCCCCGCTCGACGAGAGCTCACGCAGCGTCCGCGCCACCGCCTCCAGGTCCGCACGCTCCAGCCGGTACGTCCGCACCTCCGCGTCGTCGCCCCGGTGCTGCTGGTCCAGCGAGCGAACGATCTGCTCGAAACCCGCCAGACGCTTGCCAGGCGCATCGACGATCAGCGAGTTCGTCGCACGGTCCGCCCGAACCGTGATCTCCTTCGGCAGCCGAAGGTCCGGACGCGGCAGCCGCGTCCGCGGATCGATCGGCATCGGCGGCTCCGGGTACATCTGGTCGATCGTCTGCGCCAGTTCCTCCGCACGCGCCCACGCCAGCGGGAAGATGCGTATCTCACGCCCCTCCGCGTCCAGCGCCTGCGTCTCGTTCAACTGCTCGACGATCGCCTCGATCTCGGGCAGCAGGTCCGGGTGCGCCGAGACGATCAGCGTGTTCGTCGGATCGTCCGCCCGCACGCTCACCGGCTGCTTCGATCGCTCCTCCGGCGTGCGCTGGTCGAACGACGACTGCAGCACCTGCGCCAGGTTCCCCGCGTCCGTGCTCCGCAGCCGCAGAATCCGCAGCGGCGGCCTCTCCCCCGCCTGCCGCGCGTCCACGCTCCGCACCAGCTGCTCGATCACCGCCAACTGCATCGGCTGCGCCGCCACCAGCAGCGAGTTCGTCGACTCGATCGGCTCGAACACCGGCCTCGGCCCGCCCTGAATGATCAGCGACTCGCTCGCCGACGCCATCTCGTCGAGGAACGCGATCACGTCCTGCACGCTCGCCAGTTTCAACTCGATCATCCGGACCTCGCGCACCGGCGAGATCAACTGCTGCACCTGCCCGATCACGCTCGAAAACTGCTGCATCCCCGACGGATCCCCCATCACCAGCAGGTTCCCCGACACCGCGTCGATCTCGATCTCCACCCGCCCCTGCTGCTCGCGCGGCAGCCCCTCGTTGAGACGCGCCAGCAACTCCACCACACGCTCACGCACCTGCGCCGGATCGCTCGCACCCGCCGGAACCACCCGGAACTCCCGCCGACCAGGCTCCTCCGCGTCCAACTGCTCGATCAATCGCTCGATCACCCCGTGCTGCGACGGCAGCCCACGCACGATCAGCGTGTCCAGCTCGTCCAGAGGCTCGAACGACGGCTCGTGGTACGCCGACCCGTCGTCGGGCGTCAGCATCGGACGCGCCAGCCGCGCCAGCCTCTGGCCCAACTGCGACGGCGACGCCGTCTTCAACGCATACGCACGGCTCTCCAACTCCACCACCACCGCCGACTCCGCCGTCCGCAGCAACTGCTCGAAACGCGCCAGACCCACGCGCGTGCCGATCAGCGTCACGCTCCGGCTCTCAGCGTCCAGCGTCGCACGCACCGGATCGCGCTCCCCTTCCCCCGTCGCCGAATCCAGCTCCTGCGCACGCGCCAGCATCGCCGCAGGATCACCAGTCGCGATCCGCACCACCCGCACGTCAACGTCCGCCCCCGAACGAACGTCCAGCCCCGCGATCAGCCCCTCCAGCGCAGCCACGTCCGCCGGCGGCCCCGCCACCAGCAGGCCTCGCCCATCCGGCGTCGCCGTGAACCGCACCGCCGACTGCTGGCGCGGCGTCAGCATCCGCGACAGAATCTGCTCGACCCGCGCAGGCTCAGCGTGCTTCAGAGGCACCACCCGACCGACGCTCGCCGCCGCGGGCTCCCGCACCTGCCCCGTCGCCGCCGCAGGGTCGATCTCCCCGATCAGCGCGCTCGCCTGCATCAGCAACGCCTGCGAAGCCACCACGCTCACCTTGTTCACCGTCCCCAGCGGCACCACCACCGGCTTCGACTCCGCCGGCACCGACGCGAACAACGCCCCCAGCCGCTGCGCCGCCTCGTCCGGCGTGATCGTCTCCAGCGCGAACGTCATCATCTGCCGATCGCCCGCCACCCCGTCCCCAGGCACGTCGATGATCGCGATCAGTTCCCGCACCGTCTGCAGCCTCGCCTCCGGACCAACCGCGATCACCGAGTTCGTCCGCTTGTCCGACTCCAGGCTCAGCCCCGCGATGTCGATCTCCTCCAGCGTCCGCACCTTCCCGTCCTGCGGGTTGATGATCTGCTTCACCACCCGCTGCCCGACCAGCCCCTTCAACGCGGTCACCGCCTGCTCCGCGTTCGCGTGGCGCAGCCGGAACAACTCGAACGCCGAGTCCACCGGACGCTGGGCGTCAATCAACGCGATCACGTCGCGAAGACGCACGCACTGCGCCGCCGTCTCCACAAGGATCAGCATGTTCTGAGCCTCGACCGCCGTCACCGCCCCGAACGGCGCCAGCAGCGGCTTGATCTGCTCCGCCACCACCGTCGCCCGCGAGTTCTGCAGCGGGACCATCACCGTCAGGATCTGGTCCGGCGTCACCCCAGGCGGGATCAGCGACGCGTCGAACACCTCGCTCGGCTTCTTCACCGCGTCCGCAAGCGTCGAGAGGTACAGATAGTTCGCCTCGCGCCGCAGCATCACACCGTGCATCCGCAGGTTCAAGTTCAGGATGCTCAGCGCATCCGCGAACGAGTACTCCGTCTGCCCGCCCACCCACGTCATCGCCCCCGCCGGGACCGGCGCCTCGCGCACGATCGGCAGCCCCGTCGTCCGCGAGAAGTAGTCCAGCACCTGGTCGAACGGCGTGTCCTTGAACACGAACCCGACCCGACGCCCCTCCGCCTGCGCCGGCTCAGGCTGCGCCGCGACCGGCGCCGGCTCGGCCGTCGGTTGCCCAGACGCCGGCGCCTCGGGCGCAACGATCGCCTCCGGCGCCTCCGCCTCCTGCGCGAAGACCGAGCACGCACCCCCCGCCGCCGCGAAAAGGGACGCCGCCACCATCAGCCGTCTCTGTGCCTGCCGGGCCATGGACTCGCTCCTTCTGCCAACGAACGCCGCCCTCCGGCGGCCGCCTCGGCTAGTAGCCACTATACCAGAACCTCCGACAGCCGCTTCACTGCACCGGCTGCCGTTGCGCAAGTGTCTCATTCAACAGGACTTGGAACGCCTGCTCACCGATCCTGAAGACCGCCCGCTCCCCGCCCGCCTCCACCAGCACCGCGTCCAGCACGCCCTCCCCAGGCCGCAGCGAACGCCACTCACCGCTCCTCACATTGACCAGCCACGCCTCGGCCTGCCCCCCCGCCCAGACCACGGCGTTCAACCTCCACAGGTCATACGCCGGCGGCGGCGGACGATCCGCCTGCCGCTCCTCCTGCCTCGGCTGACGCGGCGGCGGCTCCGGCTTCGGCGGCGCAAACGCATTCCGCGCCGCCACCGACGCCGCGAACCGCTGCGCCTCCTCCGCAGGCTCCACGATCACCGGCGGCGTCGTCTCCGAGTCCTTCGCAACATCCGGCAGCACCACCGTCTGCACCGACATCCGAACCTCGAACTGCTGACGGTCCTCCGACTCCGGCCGGATCGTGAGCGACCCCACCCGCGCCACCCACGGCTGCGCCTGCGCCAGCGCGATCGCCCGCGTCACCTGCTCCAGTGTCCCCTTCGCGCGCAACTCGCCCGCCACCGTATAAAAGTCCGCGACCCGCAACTGGTCCCGCGTGAAGTCGCGCACACGCTCGCGCGCCGCCGGGTTCCCCTCCGCCACCGGCCGATTCTGCGTCACCACCACGTCACGCAAGCCCGCCGCCGCCGCGATCGCGCTCAGCCCCGTGCGGAACCGATGCTCCACGACCTCCGCCGATGCGCCGAGCGTGCTCAAAGCACGCTCCGCCAACCGCTCGCGCACGCGGAACTCGTCCTCCATCTGCTCTTCGAGCCAACGCGACGACTTCTCGAACGACTCCAGCCGCGCAAGTCGCTCCGCCGCCGGCTTGGCGTAGAACCGCCCGTACCCGGCGTAGCCAACCCAGCCCGCCACGGCCACGCCGATCACCCCCGCGATGAGCCGCCCCGGTGGCCTCATCCCCCACCCCCACCGTCCGCCGCACGATCCGGCCTCGCCAGCCCCGTCACCAGCGTGAAATCAAACCGATTCGGCACGTCCGGCCCCGTCGTGTCCACCCGATACACCCGATCCGCGACCAATCGCCCGCGCAGATCATCCGCCGCCGTCCGCTGCTGCGAGCGACCCTGCAACCGGAACCGCGATTCCTGCTGCTGCGACCACTTCCCCGTCGTGTACTGCCGCTCGCGCGACGCGAACGCCACGCTCGCCTCCAGCGACGCGTCGATCTGGTCAACCAGCGCGCTCCCGTCCCCCGGCGCCTGATCCCCGATCCACTCCAGGTGCGCCAGCCAGTCCACACCCAGGCCCGACCACCGCTCCAGGTGCTCCAGCCGCGCCTTCTGACGCACGTGCTGCGAGTACCGCTCCACAAGTCTCTCGTTCCGCGACTTCTCCGCCGCGATCCGCCCGTCCAGCGCGGCCAGCCGGTTCAGCCCCCACACATACGACCCCCCCCCGACCACGATCACCGCGAACACGCCCAGCAGCGCGGCCTGCCGCACCCGTGCCGCACGGTCCGGCGCACGCCTCGGATTCGCGAAGTCCAGCCACTCCCGCGACGCCAGTTGCCCCACGAACAGCCCGATCAGCGGCACCAGCGGCAGCACCGCCTCCGCCCGCCGCAACTCCTCCGGCAGATCGACCATCCCAGGCAGCCCGACACGCGACCACGGCAGTTCCAGTTCCCGCCCGCACGCCGCCCCCACCGCCTCGACCCGCGCCCCGGACCCGAGCACCGCCACGCACTCGACCTCCGCCGAGTCGCGCGTCCCGCGGTAACTCATCCACGTCCGCTTCGCCTCGACCGCAAGCCGCTGCGCGAACGCCGGGTCGTCCCCCGCCGGCACGTCCACGCCGCGCGACGACACCAGCCGACCCTCCTCGATCACCACCAGCTCGACCGCGTCCCCCGCGATCGCAACCCCGATCAGCGCTCCGTCCTGCCGGTGCGAAAGTTCCGCCAGCAGCGCGGCCGCCCCTTCGCCCCGAAGGTGAATCCCCTTCACACGCAGCCCCGCCGCCTTCGCCACCGATCGGCACCACGTCACCTGGTCCCCGGGCAGCGCACCGGCCAGCACCGCCGTCTCCGTCCCGTCCGGAAGGTCGATCGGCAGAAAATCAATCACCGCGCCCTGCATCGGCATCGTCAACTGCCGAGACATCTGCAACGCGACCATCCCCGCAAGGTCCGACCCATCCTCGAACGAGCCGCGACCGTCAGGGAGCGGTTCCGACGGCCTCGGCAGCGTCAATCGCTTCAGCACCACGTTCGCACGAGGCACCGCGAACACCGCCGCCCGCGCCGTGATCCCCGCGTCGCGCAGCGTCTGCCGAAGCCATGCCCCCACCGCCGAAGCGTCCGACCCGTCGATCTCGCGCGGCAGCCGAGCGTTCACCCACGCCTTGACCTGCACCCGACCGCCCGAAACCTCCCCCCACACCGCGATCACCCCGTCGCGGTCCAGCGAGAGCACCACCGATGATTTGCGCCGTGTGTTCATCGACTGCGCGCCCTCCGTGGCGTCCAACGGCCGATGCGGGGATCCCCGCCGGCCGAAGGTGCGGCCTCAACGCCGGACTCGCCCGGGGCTCCGCCGGACGACGACTCCGCGCCGCTCTCGCCATCGTACCCGAACCCCTCAGCCCCCGCCGCTCCCTCCGAGCCGGTGGATTCCCCACCGCTCGCGATCGAACTCCGCGACATCCGCGTCGGCTCGTTCGTCGCCCAACGTTCCCACTCCAGCGGCGGCAGACCCGACGCCGTCGCCGTGTCCTCCGGATCCTCCAACAGGTCCGCCTCATCCTCAGGCCACTCGTCCTCCGTCTCCTCCGACCGCCCCGAATACAGCCGCCTCGCCAGCGGCAGCAGCGTCACGTCTCGCAAGTACGCCACACGAGGCCTCCGCGACGACACGTCGATCACCGCCTCCAGCACCATCCGTTGCCCCAGCGGCGGCGCGTCCCCACGCCCCACCACCGCCTCCGCCGGCGCGACCCCCGCCTCCACACGAACCCGCCACTGCATCGCCCGCGTCGTCAGCCACGGCGCCGCCTCCTGGAACGCCTCCTCCGGCACGATCCCCTCCGCGGCCGGCCACGCCACGCTCTTCCGCGCTTCCTCATCCAGCCGCTCCCGCGTCGCCACGATCTCCTCCGCCATCGTCGCGTCAATGCCGGGAACGCACGCCAACGCCTCGGCCGGCGCACTGTTCAGGTCCACACGCCCGAGCAGGTAGTCGTCATCGCTGGTGCACAGCGCGTCCAGCCCCTCAACCCAGTCCGAGGGCGGCACCTGGAAGAACCGCATCACGCGCACGAAATCCGACTCGGACTTGAACTCCGTGCCGTTCTTCATGATCTGTTCGACGCCCTGCGCCACGCCCTCGCCGAACCGCTCCACCAGCGCGCTCCGAAGGCTGTCCGACCAGGTCTGGTTCAGGTTCACTCGCTTGCGCCCGCGGTGCCGAAGCGGATCGTCCCCCGCCCCGCTCTGCACGTTCGGATCGAACGAGAACACCGT
Source organism: Phycisphaerales bacterium (assembly GCA_039794165.1). GTDB lineage: Bacteria > Planctomycetota > Phycisphaerae > Phycisphaerales > UBA1924 > CAADGN01. Next base: position 42,694 of record JBDIVY010000001.1, on the reverse strand, counting down.
CACCAGGTCCGCAAGCGGCAGCCCGCCCACCTCGCCCGCAAACGGTCCCTCGGAAGCGCCCGCATCCTCCCCGTACAGCATTTCCGGCGTGAACCCGTCGATCGACAGCAACTCATCCACGCTCGCCAGCGGCCGCTCCGCCCGCGCCTCCACGATCCGCTTCGCCAGCGCCTCGCCAACGCCCGGCAGCAGCGCGAGCATCGACTCCGTCGCCGTGTTCAGGTCCAGCTTCCCGCTCTCGCTCACGATCGGCACGACCCCCACTCCGCCCGGCCCCCCCAGATCGATCAGCCGCACCATCCACCGGCGACCGGCCTCGTCCGTGAACAACTCCCATTCCTCGGTCACCCGCGGCGCACGGCCGTCCAGCAGCCCATCCCGCTGCGACGCCAACTCCGCCATCACCACCTGCACGCCCGACCACGCCAGCGCACGGGACTGCGCCCGCGACACCGTCACCTCCGCCTCCGCGATCGAAGCGTCCGCGCTCACCAGCACCGTCGCCGCGGCCAACGCGCCCAGCGTGATCACGACGAGCACCGCGAACACCACCGTTCCCCGGCGAGCGGGCGTTCTCATCGCGACTCCCTCCACGCCGCAGAAGGCCCGTCCGGCACGATGATCACGCGCACCCGGTCCGGCTCGCGCTCCGGCAGGTCCGACGGCACGATCTCGTCCTCCCACGCCGATGGATCGTCGAACGACGCCGCCATCGCAAACGGATCGTCCTCAGCCTCCCACTCCGCGTCTTCGTCTTCCACCGGCGCGGCAGGCTCTTCCTCGACCACCGGTTGCGGCGCCGGATCGCCCGCCCGACGGAACCACAACGCCACCTCGACCGCCACGGGCAGATCACCAGCCGACTTGCTGTCGAACGAGTCCCGCCACGAACGCCCGTCGAAGTACCGCAGCCGAAGAGCCGACACACCCTCCGCGACGACCTCGTTCGATCCCTCGCCCGGATCGTCCCCCGACCACCGCCGAAGGCTCACGCGACCGGACGACTCGTCGAAGCGAACCGCAAGCCCCTGCTCGTCGCCGAGCGCGCCGGCCGCCGAGCCGCCGTTCAGCGTCGGCCTCACCCCGCGCGACACCACGCGCACCGACGCCCGATCCCCCGCGATCCCCGCCCCCCCCTTCCCGTCCGCCGCCACCGCCGTCAGGAAGTCCGCCTCCAGCCGCTCCAGCAGCAGCGTGCCCGCCCGAACCTCCCCGCTCAGCGCGAGCAGCGTGTCGCGCCGCTCCAGCGAGTTCCAGAAGAACGACATCACCGCCCCCGACAGCGCGAGCAGCAGCACGATCGCCACCAGCGTCTCCATGAGCGTGAACGCCCGCTGACTCATGGCCGCCCCCCCCCGCTCGGCCGCCCCGCCGGTGGATCGAACCGCCCCGGCCGATCCAGCGGGCTTTCACGCTCGAACGGGTCCGGCCGGTTGAACCGCTCCTCCCGCTCCCGCTCCCGCTCGCCGCGGCGGATCGCCTCCATCAACTCGTCCTCCCCCCCGACCTCGTCCTCCGCGAGCGACCCCAGCCGCACCAACTGGTGCAGCGTGTACGACGCCAGCGTGGCACCGGTCGGCGAGACCTTCAGCGAAGTCACCCGAACGTGCGTCAACTCCGGGAACCCCGAAGGCGAGGTCTCCACCACCAGCTCCCACCCCGTCCCCGAGGGGGGGGCATCCGCGAACGCCCCCGTCTCCTCCGCACGCTCGCTCTCGTGCCACGCCGGCACAGGACCGCTCAGCGTCGCCGGCGAAGCCACCCCGGCCTCGATCTCCGCCATCGCCGTCCGCGCCAGGTCCACCGCCAACGCGGCGTCACGCACACGCTCCAGCGCGGTCGTCCCCTGCGTCAGCGCAGCCAATATGGCCATCGCCGCCATCGCAAACATCGCCAGCGACAGGATCACCTCCAGCAGCAGCGCACCACGCCGCCAACCGACGCGACCGCTCGCACGCCACGCGATCACGGCCCGACCCCCGGCGGAACTTCGAAGGCTGAAGCCTCAGCCCGGTCGGTCGGTGCGCTCGCACGAACCACGCGCAGCGTCGCCTTCCCCGTCGCCGCACTGATGCGAACCTCGACCGACCGCCCCTCCGGCCCGATCAGCCAGAACGGCGCGGTCTCCAGCGCGCCCCCGTCCGGCAGAAACACCGCGATCGTCAGCGGCCCATCCGCCTCCCCCTCGCCGCCCGCACCCATCGGCGAAAGGCCGAATCCACGCTCCTCACCCTCCCCACCCCACCCGATCGCCTCCGGTGGCACCGGACGCTCCGCGCTCACCCGGACCCCCGACGGCAGCACGAACACCGGAAACTCCCGCGGCACGACCGGACCGCCACCCGTCGAACCGATCCCCTCTCCCGGCGGCACAAACAACCCGTCGCCCGAACCACCAGCGTCCGCAAGCCCATCGACCGGATCGTCATCCCCCAGCGGACGAGCCATCAGGCGCAGACCGTCGCGCGCCGGTCGCGCCACCAACGCGACAGCCCGACCCTCCCGCAGCGCCTCGGCCCGGCAGAGAGCAAGCGCGCCCTCCAACTGCCGCGACGACTCGTCGAACAGCGCGGCCCCCATACGGCGCGCCAACGCGGGCGCGGCCAGCGACGCCGCCGCGATCAGCAACGCAATCGCAACCAGAACCTCGAACAGCGTGAACGCTCCGCGTCGCACCTGTCGGTCCCTCCCCGCGCGGCACCCCGCGCGAACGGAGGATCAGCCGCGATCCGGCGGCATGAACGGGCCGCCGACATCGCCTTCCTCATCCTTCGGCCACGACGTCAGATCGTCCTCCCCACCCTGATCGTCCTCCCCGTTCGGGCCGAACGACCACAGGTCGAACTGACTCTCGTCGCGGTCGCTGATCTGCCGGTAGCCCCACTCATTCCCCCAACGATCAACGGGCCGCGGCTCCTCCAGATACCCACGCCACTTGCTCACGTCCGCCTCAGGATCGAGCGCGTTCTTGTCCCACAGCACCTTCACCCCCTCGTCGTCCGTCGGGTATCGCCCGAAGTCCAGCCGGAACAGACGCATCGCGTCCTTGATCCGGTTGATGTCCACCTGCGTCATCGATTCCTTCGCCTGCTCCTGGCGGCTCAGCACGGCCAGGCCGACCAGCGCGCTCAGGGCGAGAATGATCGCGATCACGATCATCACCTCAACGAGCGTGAAGCCCCGGGCGAGACTCCGGCGGACCTTGCGGTTCATGGGCGGGCGTCCTTTCTGCTCTGCTCCGGCGACGGCGATTGCCACGGGCGTCCCTGCCACCCTCAACCGCCACCGGGGACTGCGTCCTCGGCTCTTCTACCCGCCGCCCCGGCCCCCGGATCAGTCCACCGGGTCGGGCGGCACATTAGTCCATACTAGCATAAGGCGCGGCACCGACGCAAGCCCCCACGCCGCAAACCGCAAGCAACAGTGGACAACAGCCGGCAGACCGTCGAATACGGAGATGATTCAAGGGTAACCCCCTGTCTGCCGGCCTCGTCCACTCGATCCCTTCCCCTACCGAATGTCGCTCAACTGCGTCAGCGGCAGGATCAGGCCCACGGCCACGATCAGCACAACGATCGCAATCACCACCAGCAGCAGCGGCTCAATGAGCCGGACCACCGTGCTCAGCAGTCGGTCGATCCGCTTCTCGATCGTCTCGGCGACCGTGATGAGCACTTCGGCGACGTTTCCCGCCTCCTCACCCACCGCGATCATCTCGATCACGTCGTCCGCGAACAGCCCGCTCTCGCGCAGGGGGGGGGCGAGCGCCTCGCCCGCACGCACGCCCTCGATCGCCCGCTCCACCGCCTCTTCGAGCAGCAGGTTCCCCGCCGCCTCCCGGGCCGTGGACATCGCCGAGAGCATCGGCACGCCGTTGGCAAGCATCGTGCCCAGCATCCGGCAGAAGCGGGCCGTCGCCAGCGCGCGCACCAGCGGCCCGATGATCGGCCCGTGCGTCTTCATCCGCGCGAGCACCCGGCGCACGTCCGGCCGGCGCGCCGCCCACATGCCGCCGATGGCGAGCGCCGCGACGACCGCCAGCGTCACCAGCCCGTAGCGCCCCACCGCGTCGCTCGCCGTGAACACGATCTGCGTCACCAGCGGCACGTTCGGCAGGCGGTTGAAGATGGGCCGGAACATCGGCACGAACACCCCGAAGATGAACCCCAGCACCGCCACGCCGAACACCACCAGCGCGCACGGGTACACCAGACTGCCGATGACCTTGCTCCGCAACTCCGCCTGCGCGAGCAGGAACTGGCCCAGCCTCGCCACGGCCGCGTCGAGAAACCCGCCCTTCTCGCCCGCGCGGACCATCGCCACCTGCACCTGCCTGAAGACGTCCGGCCGCCGCGCCATCGCGTCGCCCAGGTCCTCGCCCTCCGCCACTCCGTCCGCCATCTCGCGGAAGACCCGCGACAGCATCGGCTGGCTCTTGCGCGCCCCCAGCACCCGCAAGGCCCGCATCATCGGCACGCCCGCGTGGAGCATGTCGGCCAGCTGCTGATACGTGTTCGCGAGGGCACGCACCGACACGCCGCGCCGAAGCCGGAACCCACGAGCCACCTTCTCGCGGATGCTCACCGGGACCAGCCGGCGCGCCTCGAGTTCGCTCAGGACGGCCTGCTCGTTCGCGCCGGCGATCTCTCCCGACACGCGCTGCCCCGCGTTGCTCAGGGCCGTGTACTCGAAGGTCGGCATCGCGCGGTCCCCGCGGCGCGTGGTTCAGGAGCCGGACGGCGCACGCGTCGAGCCGGGCGCGGACGGGGCCGGCGACCGGAGCAACTCGACGATCTTCTCGATCACCTCGGGGTCGTCCGGTCTGGTGCGCGGCTCGAACCTTGCCACGATCCGGCCAGAGCGATCCACCAGGAACTTCGTGAAGTTCCACTTGATCTCGCCGCCGAGCGGCTCGGGCTGCCCGGTCAGGCGCTTGTAGAGGTCGTGCTGGTCCTCGCCCTTGACGCTGATCTTGGCGAAGACCGGGAACGTCACGCCGTAGCGCGAAGTGCAGAACGCCTTGATCTCGCTGTTCGTGCCCGGCTCCTGCTCGCCGAAGTTGTTGGCCGGGAAGGCGAGCACCACAAGCCCCTCCTTCTCGAACTTCTCGTAGAGGCCCTGCAACTGCTCGTACTGCGGGGTCAGCCCGCACTTGCTCGCGACGTTCACCATCAGGATGACCTTGCCCGCGTGCTCGGCCAGTTTCCGCTCCTTGCCGTCGATGTCCGGCATGGCGAAGCCGAGGACGTACGCGGGGTCTTTGGCCGCGAGCGAACCGGGCTGCGGCGCGGGGGCAGGCTCGACCTGTGCCATGGCGACGCCTCCCCAGAACGCGGCGGCGAGGCAGACGGCCCGGACCGGCCACGAGTGCGGGTTGATGCTCATGCGTGGATGGTAGCACAAGGCCCGAGTCTCCCGCTAGAGTCGCTCGTGGTCGAACTCCGCCGAACGGTTCGGTTCTCCGTGAATCCCGCGGGCGACGACGCTCCGGGGGTGAACCGGTACGCCGGCTCGCCGCCGATGCGCGGGTTGGGGCGGCACTATGAACTGGATGTCGCGTGCGTCGGCAAGCCCGACGCCGAGAGCGGGTACCTGCTGAACGTGAAGGACTTCGACGCGGCGGTGCGTCGCGCGGCGGTGCCGATCATCGCGCGGGCCTGCCGCGAGCGGCCGGAGACGGACCCCGGCGCGCTGCTGCCCGGGATCGTGGTCGCGCTGCGCGAGGCGTTGCCCGTCTCGATCGCCCGGGTTCGTTGGCGGCTGACCCCCTACCATTGCGTGGAGATGCACGCCGACGATACGAGGACGGTGCTGGTGCGCCAGCGGTTTGAACTGGCGGCGTCGCACCGGCTGCACGTCGCGTCGTGGAGCGACGAGCGGAATCGGGCGTGCTTCGGCAAGTGCAACAGCCCGCACGGGCATGGGCACAACTACATCGTGGAGCCGTGCGTGGCGATGCCCGCGCCGGAGGGCGGGAGCGCGGTTCTGGACCTGGCGGGTCTGGAACGGCTGGTGGTGGAGACGATCGTGGACCGGTTCGATCACAAGCATCTGAACCTGGACACGGAGGAGTTCAACGAGCGGACGGGGGTGATTCCGTCGGTGGAGAACATCGCACGGGTGTTCCATGGTTTGTTGGAGCGCGCGTTGCGGGAGGCGGTGGCCGGGGCGAGGCTCCGGTCGGTGACGGTCTGGGAGAGCGAGAGGACGAGCGCGACCTACCCGGCGTGAAGTGCGAGCAAATCCCGTGCAAACCCTGCCGAGGGCGGTTTTTTCGGGCCTGCGGTGGGCATTCGCCGAATCGGGTGGTCGCAGTTACGAGATATGCCGCTTCTCGGGACGATGTGACCTGTAGAATCGAGACCACCATGGGCATCGGGACCGTCCTTCTTGAACGCGGGCTGATCAGCCGGGCTCAGTTGGAGCAGGCGCTGGCCGAGCACCGCGACACCGGCGAGCGGCTGGACCGGGTGCTGGTCCGGCTGGGGCTGGTCACTCGGGAGCAGGTGCTCCAGGCGATCGGCGACCAGTTCCACCTGCCCGTGGTGGACCTGGGCGCGGTGGTCGTCGAGGCGAAGGTACTCGAAAGCCTGCCGGCGAAGTTGGTCTACCGGCAGTCGTGCGTTCCGATCGCTCGGGAGAACGGGACGCTGACGGTGGCGACGAGCGATCCGTTCGAGCTGGCCGTCCTCGACGAGCTGCGGCTGCTGACCGGGTGCCAGATTGATCTGGTGCTGGCGGACGAGGAGGACCTGCGAAAGTTCATCCGTGCGAACTACGGGGTGGGCGGGGACACGCTGGACGAGATGTCGGCGGGGCTCGCCAGCAAGTCGGCCGAGATCGCCCCCGGCACGGCCGAGGAACTCGAGCAGGCGCAGGAAGCGTCGGTCATCAAGCTGGTGAACGACATCCTCGTCGAGGCCGTCACCGAGCGGGCAACGGACGTCCACGTCGAGCCGTACGAGGGGAAACTGCTGGTGCGGTACCGGATCGACGGCGTGCTGCAACGGGCGAACGTGCCGCCGACGATCCACCGGTTCGGGCCGGCGATCATCAGCCGCCTGAAGATCATGGCGAACCTGAACATCGCGGAGAAGCGAACCCCTCAGGACGGCCGCATCACCTTCCGCCACCGACCCGAAGGCGGCCCGGTCCAGGAGTACGACCTGCGCGTGAGCGTGATCCCGATGCTGTTCGGCGAGGGCGTGGTGCTGCGCGTGCTGAACAAGTCCGCCGTCCTCATGAGCCTCGACGACCTCGGAATGCCCCGGGCCGTGCTCGACCCGTGGGACCGGCTGATCGCGAGGCCGCACGGGATTCTGCTGGTCACCGGCCCGACCGGCTCCGGCAAGTCCACCACGCTGTACGCCTCGCTGAACCGGATCGTGAGCGACGAGATCAAGGTCATCACCGTTGAAGACCCGGTCGAGTACCACGTCGGGGGGGTGAACCAGATCCAGGTTCATTCGAAGATCGGGATGACCTTCGCGGCCGGGCTGCGGGCGGTGCTGCGTCACGACCCGGACGTGGTGATGATCGGCGAGATCCGGGACCGTGAGACCGCGGAGGTCGCGGTGCAGGCATCGCTGACAGGGCACCTGGTCTTCTCGACGCTGCACACCAACGACGCCGCGGGGGCGACGACCCGCCTGCTGGACATGGGGGTCGAGCCGTTCCTCGTCTCGTCGTCGGTCGAGGGCATCATGGCCCAGCGCCTGGTTCGGCGGGTGTGCGAGGAGTGCCGGGTCGAGTACAAGCCGGACCGGGGCGATCTGCCCGAGGACTTCGAGTTGGGGAAGAGTGAGTCGCTGGTTCGCGGCGAGGGCTGCCGCGCCTGCCGCGGCACCGGCTACCGCGGCCGCGTCGGCGTCTACGAACTCCTGCGCATGAACCCCGCCATCCGCGAGATGGTGATGCAACGCGTCAACGCGCCGCAGATCGCCGCCCGGGCGATCAAGGACGGGGACTTGTTCACGCTCAAGCAGGACGGCTACGACAAGGCCCGCGCAGGCGTGACGACGATCGCCGAGGTGATGCGGGCGATGGCCGTGTGAGTTGCGTTGGGATGTGGAGGGAGACGGTCCGGGGTGACCGTTCCCGGGGGGTGGTTGCGCGCCTGGCTCAGTTGGGATTGTGGGGTTGAATCGCAGGAGTTGTGCGGCGGCGCGGCGGGAGGTTTCGCGGCGTCGCTGGACGATGACCGGGGAGTATGGATGCTGCTCGGGATCCTCGACGGCGAGGTGCTGGAGGACGCGGATCGCGGCGGGGCGGGCGTGGGCGAGGATGCGTTGTTCGCGGAGTTCGGCCTCTTCGTCGAGGGCGTCGAAGAGTTGGCGTGTGTGGGGGTGGCGGAGCCAGGCGATGAGTTGCTGCGGGGTGAGGTCGTACATGGTGGCCATGTCGAGGAGGGAGAGTCGGCCGGCGAAGTAGTTGAAGATAAGGTCGGGGACATGGATGTGCGGGGGGAGAAGGGGGGGGGAAAGTTCCTGCGCCCCTTCGGGGCTTTGTGAATCAAGGGGGAGGGCGTCACCCCGGGCTGCGCCCGGGGCAAGTGACCGCGCCCCCTCCGGGGGCGAAAGCTTGTCGTGCGATGGGGGAGAGAGCGGGAGGGATGTGGGGAAAGAGTTTGGCACAGGCGGGACGCCTGTGCCACCGTGGTCGTGGTGGTGTGGTTTGCCGTTGAGGTGGAGCGTGGCGGTGACCATGCGTGAATGATGCGACGGGATTGGGGCGGTGTCGAGGGGGAGAGGGGGCAGGTGCGCGGGTTGGCGCGCGCGGGTGGTTGGTGCGCGGCGGGATGCGCGCGCGGCGTGTCGATGGAGCAGGAGGGGGGGGCTTCCCGCGCCCCTCCGGGGCTCTGTGCGTGTGGGGCGCGTCACCCCGGGCTGCGCCCGGGGCAAGAAGCCACCCCCCCTCCGGGGGCGAAGGTGGTAGGGGCGGAGATAGCGCGCGCCGGGATGATTCGGCGAGATCAGTTGGTCAGTTGAAGGGTGAGCGCGGGAGATTCGTCGTCGCGCACGGACCACCGCAGCGTTGCGCCAGGCGCGGGGCCGAGGCGGATGGCGCCTTCGAGGTCATCGGCGGTCGCGCGGTCGGCGAAGGTGGCGAGGAGGGCAGCGAGGTCGGCTGCGACGCGCGCGGGGTCGGCGTCGGGCGCGAGGGGGATGACGAGACGGTCGGCGGTGATGATCGCCCAGGGGGCGGTGGAGCCGAAGAGGCGTTGCAGGCGGGGCATGTGCCGGCGTTCCCAGCGGGCGCGGCGGGCGTCGAACTCGATGATGCCCCAGCCGTCGCGTGAGACTTCCCAGGATCGCAGGGTCCAGTCGTAGGCGCGGGACCATGCGCTGGGAATGGCTGACGCCCACGGTGCGGTGTCGGGCGCGAGGTCGCTCGCGCCCTGCGGCCAGGATGCGCCGACGATCGGCTCGATGCTGATGGTGCCGGGCGGCCTGGACCGTGCCTCGAAGGCCGCGGCGATGAGGAGCGCGGGGGGGGTGTCGTCGCGCGGCTGAATCGCGGCGCGGATCATCAGCGAGCGTGCGTTGGGGATGCCCCAGGCGTGGGCGAGCCGGCCGAGTCGGCCGGAGGCGAAACTCTCGGGGAAGGCGCGGCGGAGTGCGTTGGCGTCAATGAATGCGGCGGCGAGGGTGGCCGCGCCCGGCGCGTGCGACTGGAGCGCGGCGCGGTGTGCGGCCCATGCAGGCTCGGCGTTGGAAGCGGCGGCGCGATCCCAGGCAGCGAGCGCATCCGAGCCGACACCGAGCAGGAACGCGCCGCCGCGCTCTGCGACGGCGAGGGCCTGCCATGCGGGCGCGCCGTCGGCGGCGAAGGTTGATGCGTCGGCGGGCGCGTCGGGGAAGGCGTGGCGGACCGCGGCGCGGAGCGATGCCGCGTCCCCCCCCTCGACGCGGACGACGAGGGAGAAGCGATCCACGATCGCGGTTCCGTCCTTCGGGCCGGGTCGGGCGGCGAGGTCGAGGAGGACGGCTTCGACGCGGTTGCCGCTCGCGAGCGCGTGACCGACGACACGGACGACGGCGTCGGAGACGGGCGTGCGTGCCGGGAGGGTTGAGTGCACGAGCGCATCGATCCAAGTTTCGGGGCCGGGCGTTTCCAGGCCCGGTTGTCTCGCCTCGACAACGGCCCAGGCCAGAGCGTCCGGGGGTGGACCGGCGGCGGCGCGGACGACGGCGCACATGACCGCCAGAACGCACAACGCCGACCGGAAGGCCCGGCCGGCGTGTGTCGCGGTGTGGGTGGTTGGTTTCGCGTGCATCAGGGCTTCGCGTCGTTGGCCGGGAGCGGGAGCGTGTCGCGCTGGGCGTCGTCCGGCCGGGAAGCGTAGCCGCCGCTTGTGCCGAGGAGCATGATGGTGCGTGCGGCGGGGTCGCCGAGCATGGCGCGAGCGGCGAGAGCGGTGGCCGGTGAAGCGATCCAGTCGGCGTCGAATCCGCCGATGGCACGCGGGTGTGAGCCGCTGCTGATCGCCGCGACGGCGACGATGGGCATGATGGGCGCGCCCGCACCGAGGACGCCGCCGGCGCGGATGAGGAGCGAGCGGTCGCCGGTGGTGTGGGTGATCTTGTCGTCGCCCTCCCACCAGGAGAGTTGGACGATGGGCTGTGCGTTGCTGCGGAGGTCGTTGTAGAGGGGGACGATCATGCCCGGGTCGCGGGTGTCGGCGTGTGGCGAGCGGACGGCGTTGCCGATGCCCGCGCCGGCGAGGACGAGGAACGGATAGCCGGCGCGGAGTGTTCGGTCGGTGTTGATGAAGGTCGCGGCGGTGACGGGCGCGTCAACGGCGGCGAAGCGCGAGGCGAAGGCGCGGTTGGCGGTCAGGCCCTCGTCGCCGCGTGCGGTCGCCTGGCGCACGGCGGCGACGGCGGCCTGGGCGGAGGGGGCGAGGATGAGCCACTTGTCGGTGAGGGCGCAGGTGAGTTCGAGGGGAACGGGCAGGCCGCGGGCGCGGAAGGTGTAGAACTCGTCGCCGTCGTGGGTCCACGGCTCGATGCGGAGGTACATGGCTGCGCGGTCGTCGTGCTGCGCGATCGCGTTGTTGGCGAGGTCTGCGATGGTGGCGCGGGTTGCGCGGAGGCGCTCGGCGTCGCGGACGCTGAACGCGACGACGCCGGAGAGGAGCGAGCCTGCGCCGGTGGAGTCGGAAGTGTAGACCGCGACCGCGCCGCCGAGGGTGCGGAGGATGTCTTCGAGCGGGTCGATGCCGGTTGCACGGGTGATCTCGGCGAGGACCTGGTCGGCGGGAACGCCGTTGGCGCGGAGTTGGGCAAGGAGGCGGTCGGGGAAGCCCATGTCCATGGTGGCGAGGGAGGCGAAGTGTGCGTCGGCGGGGATGATGCGCAGGTCGTCGGCGGTGAGGCCGGTGGTGGACATGCCGAGGGCTTCGCGGTAGCGGGCCGCGCCGTGGATGATGGTGCGGGTGTGTGCGGCGTCCTTGGCGATGCCGTCCTGCATGGAGATGCGCATGGCGTTGTCGCCGATGAGGCCGGCGGCCTGCATCTGCATGGTGGCCTGCGCGAGTTGCGGGGCCTGTGGGCCGGGAAGGGAGCGGGCGATGGTGGCTGCGGGCGTGAGGCCGGCGAGGTTTACGACGGCGGAGATGGTTGGCGTGAAGCCCGGGGCGTCGAGCGGGGCGGGGAGGGCGTCGAGGCCTGCGGCGGGGTCGCTGACGGAGCCGAGGTGGAGTTCGTAGCGGGTTGACTGGCCGACGCGGCGCGGGCCGTAGCGAACCTGGGCGATCGCGGTCCATGCCTCGTTCATGCCGTCGTAGTCCGCGCTTGGCTCGGGAGGGGCGAGGAGAGCGGGGCTTTGGCGCAGGCCTTCTTCGAGCGTGGCGTGGAGGCGTGCGGCGTCGGCGTCGCTCTCGCATTCGAAGGAGAGGACAAAGCCGTAGCCGAACATGCCGCCGGCGACGTTCATGGGGTCGTAGCAGAGGCTGAGCGTCGCGGGTCGGGCGATGGCGGCCATGGCGGTGCGGATGAGTGCGGCGGCCTCGGGGGGCATGTCCGGGGCCTCGCCGGGGAGTTCTGCGACGCGGGCGGGGAGCATGGCGAGAGCGGCGCGGAGGGCGGCGTCCGGGCCTTCGGCGGAGAGGGCGGCTGCGCCGTGCGTTCGGAGGACGAGAACGGGGACGGGCTGGGCGTTCGCGGCGGCAGCGAGCGAGGCGGCGAGGGCGACGAACGGCGCGAGGACTCGAGTTCTGAGCATGGCTGACCCCTTTGTTCGGGACGGACGGCGCGGGTGCGCTTCGGCCCGTGGCATTGTTGGGGCCTGGGGGGCGGAGGTTTCGGGGGCGTTGCTCGTATGATCCGGGCCGCGTGGAAACCCCGAGCCGAATCCTGCTTATCCGGCCCAGCGCGCTGGGCGACGTCTGCCGCACGGTGCCGGTGCTGGCGAGCCTGCGGGGGGCGTGGCCGGGGGCGCGGATCGACTGGCTGGTGCAGGACAGTTTCGCGGACGCGGTGCGGGCGCACCCGGCTCTGACGGAGGTGGTGGGGTTCGCGCGTGGGCGGATGGGGGCGGAGTTGCGTGCGGGGCGGGCCGGGGGGTTGCGGGGTTTCGTGCGGGCGCTGCGCGAGGCGGAGTATGACCTGGCCATCGATGCGCAGGGGTTGTTCCGGTCGGGGTTCTTCGCGTGGGCGAGCGGGGCGCGGCGGCGGATCGGGTACGCGGATGCGCGCGAGGGGGGGTGGTTGTTCTGCAACGAACGGTGCCGCGTATCGGCGGAGGCGCACGCGGTGGAGCGGATGCTTGCGCTCGCGCGGGCTGCGGGAACGGAGGCGGTGGAGGACATGCGGCTGTATGCGCCGGCGGAGGATGAGCGGGCGGTCGAGGAGGACGGGCGGTTCGCGGGACGGTTCGTGGTGATCGCGCCGACGAGCCGGTGGGCGGGGAAGCGCTGGCCGGCAGAGCGGTTCGCGGGGCTGGCGGGCGCGCTGCTTGATCGCGGGGTCGATCGAGTTGTGGTGGTCGGCTCGGCGTCGGAGCGGGATCAGTGCGGGGCGCTGCTGGAGTTCGCGTCGCGCGAGGAGCGCGTGGTTGACCTGATCGGGGCGACGAGCGTGGGGCGGCTGATGGCGATCGTGAAGCGGGCTGCGCTGGTGGTGGCGAACGACTCGGCCGCGCTGCACATCGCGGTTGGGTTCGGGCGGGCGCTGGTGGGGCTGTACGGGCCGACTCGGGTGGAGCGGGTGGGGCCGTGGCGGCGCGAGGGGGACGTGATCCAGCACGTGCGCGCGGGAGAGCGGCTCGACCACAAGGACGAGCGGCTGGGGCGCGCGATGATGGAGCGGATCACGGTTGAGGAAGTGATTGAGAGGGCGACGGAACACCTTCGTGGTGCGCGGAGCGGGGTTCACCACAGGGGCACAGAGCGCGGATGATGGGCGGGCCGGGAGATACGGTGCGCTCGTCCGCCCTTCCGGGCGGAGAACCCGAAGAAGTGGATGCTTCCGGGGGCTTGCTCGCAGAGCCTCGCGGCGCCCCCGGCACGGGCGTGCGCCCTTCGGGCGTAGAAGTGGATTGATACGGAACGTGGGAAGTTCTTGCGCGGTGGTAAGGGTGGAAGCGGCGGAGCCGCCACGGAGTGGCGGGGTACCCGAGGCGCAGGGACTTCCCACGTTCCGTATCAGCCGTGGCGGCGTTCGAAGTCGCGCATGAACTGGGCGATGGCCTCGCAGCCTTCGGGGGGGAAGGCGTTGTAGACGCTGGCGCGCATGCCGCCGGTGGAGCGGTGGCCCTTGAGGTTGACCATGCCTTCCTTTTTCGCTTCGGTCAGGAAGAGGGTGTCCTGCTCTTCGGTGGGGCATCGGAAGGTGATGTTCATGAGGGAGCGGCTGTCGGGGCGGGCGTGGCCGCGGTAGAACTCGGAGGCGTCGATGGCGTCGTAGATGATTTTGGCCTTGGCGGCGTTGCGCTGCCCGATGGGGGCGAGGCCGCCCTGCTTGAGGATCCACTTGAAGACGAGTCCGACGACGTAGATGGGGAAGACGGGGGGGGTGTTTGGTCGGCTCTCGTTCTTGGCGAAGACGCGGTACTGCATGAGGCTGGGGAGGGGGCGGGGGTTTCGGTCGAGGAGGTCCTTGCGGATGATGACGAGGGTTGTGCCGGCGGGCCCGACGTTCTTCTGCGCGCCGGCGTAGACGAGGCCGAACCTGGTGACGTCCCAGGGTCGGCTGAAGATGTCGCTGGAGGCGTCGCAGACGAGGGGGACGCCGTTCGGCGCCTGCGGGACGCCGTGGTACTCGGTGCCGACGATGGTGTTGTTGCTGGTGTAGTGGACGTAGGCGGCGTTGGGGATGAAGTTGATCTCGTTGTGCTTCGGGACGAAGGTGTGCCTGGAGGGTCGGCCGTCGAAGGCGAGGTTGACCTTGCCGTAGAGGGCGGCCTCCTCCGCGCTCTTCTCGGCCCAGTATCCGGTGACGAGGTAGTCGGCGACGCCGTCCTGGGGGAGGAGGTTCATGGGGACCATGAAGTTCTGGGTGGTCGCGCCGCCGGTGAGGAAGAGGACCTCGTAGTCGTCGCCGATGTCGCCGACTTTGCGGCAGTCGGCGATCGCCTCGGCGAGGACGCGGTCGAAGAGTTTGTCGCGGTGGGAGTGCTCCATGATGCCCATGCCGGTGCCGGCGATGTTCCAGACATCCTGCTGCACCTGGCGGAGCACCTCCTCGGGCAGCACACCCGGGCCCGCGCTGAAGTTGAAGACACGATCGGTCGCTGTCGCTGGCATGGTCGTCACCTCGGGTACCCCTTGTCGTGGCCCGGCTCGCTACCGGATCTCTCCGGCGTTCACGCAGTTCTCGAACCGGCCGGACTCCTTGAACACGCTGACAATACGCACGGTCTCGTCGGCGACGGCCTGCTGGGCCTGGTCGGTGGAGGCTCCGCAGTGGTGGGTGCCGTAGACGCCGGGGAGTGCGGCGATGGGCGGGTTAAAGTCGGCTTCGGGCGTGCCGGGCTGTGCGGCGTAGACGTCGAGGGCGGCCTTGATGGCCTTGGCGCGGACGGCGTCGGCGAGGGCTGCTTCGTCCACGACCGGGCCTCGGGAGGTGTTGACGAAGATCGTGCCGGGCTTCATGGCGTTGAAGAAGGCGGCGTCGCAGAGGGCGCGCGTGTCTTCGGTGAGGGCGACGTGGACGCTGACGGCGTCGCTGGCGGCGACCATGCCGAGCAGTTCGGCGCGGGTGCTGCCGCCGGACTGAACGCCGAGTTCGGCGGCGCGTTCGGGGGTCATGCTGCGTGACCAGGCGACGACGCGCATGCCCATGGCGTGGGCGATGCGGACGACGTGGCCGCCGATCGCGCCGACGCCGACGACGCCGAGGGTGCGTCCGCGCAGGCCGCGGGCTTTGGCGTATTCCTTCTTGTTCCATCGGCCGGCGCGGAGTTCGTTCACCTGGTCGGGGATGCGGCGGTCGCAGGCGATGAGGAGGCCGATGGCGAGTTCGGCGACGGCGGCGGCGTTCATGCCGGGGCAGTTACAGACGGCGATGCGCTTCGCGGAGGCGGCGGGGACGTCGATGTTGTCAACGCCCGCGCCGGCGCGGACGATGAGGCGGAGGGTGGAAGCCGCGGCGAGGGCGGGGGCGGGGACTTTGGTCGATCGAACGATGAGGACTTCGGGGGCGTGGGAGGCGAGGGCCTGGGGGAGGGTGTCGGGGCCGAGGGCGGGGTCGGAGACGACCTCGACGCCGAAGGACCGCAACGCCTCGATTCCCTCGGCGTCGAACTTGTCCGCGATCAGGGCCTTCATCGTGCCTCCTGCGAGGGTTCGGTGCGGCGTGGCGGGGGATGATACGGCGGGTGCGCGCGAGTTTGGATTGCAGCCCCACGCTGCGCCGAGGGCGGATGGCAGCGCCCCCTCTGGGGGCGAAGACGGCAAGGGGCTGCACACCCCGGGCTGCGCCCGGGGCAAGTGACCGTGCCCCCTTCGGGGGCGGGGAGCGGGATCGGCGGAGGTGATGTCGGCAGGCGCGGCTGGCCGCGGCGCGCCGGGAAAGAAACAGCCCGGCTGGGGGGCCGGGCTGCAATCTCTCGCGGGGGATTGCCTGGGACAGGAACGCCTTTAACAGCCCGCGTTGTAGGAGTTCAGAAACGCGATGTAGTCGAGCGAGTTGACCTGTCCATCGCAGTTCACGTCGGCACACGGACAACTTGCATTGTAGTCATTCAGGAACGCGATGAAGTCCTGAGAGGTCACAGAACCGTCGTTGTTCCAGTCACCGATGCACCGCGTCAGGCGAGCGATGTTGCTCACTGTATTCCCTCCGGCATCGTCGAACTGTCCGCCGACGTAGAGAGCGCACTTGTAGACCTCCATCGCGAGCACCTTCTTGTTTTGGTTGGACGGGCTGGGTATCCCGCCATCGACTTCGTACCAAACACCGCCACCTGCCTCGAACTTGACGATTGCACTCGCACTGATCCCGTTCGGAACCATCTTGTGACCGCCTGCATAGAGCTGCTCACGATCACACCCAGGCCAGGTGAGAGACTTCAGACTGCGGACGCCTCCCCAAGCAACCTCGCCACCAGGTGCCTCCCACCCAGACAAGTCAGCGTCGGTGGAAACCGCAACAGGGCCGGCATACGCAATCTCGTTGCATATCCACCAGTGTTCACCAGCCGCCGCCACGCCGCCATCGAACGGTTCCAATGCGCGGGCAGCGGGAATCGCTGGTCCGTGCTCCGGCTGGGTGTTGCAGTCTCCCCAGTCATCGATGTTTGGGCCTACGTACTCCCAGTCACCTGCGTTGAGCGCGAGGACTCCCCCATCGACATCTGCGTTGCCGGAAGTGCACTGGAAGAGGCTATCCCCGTTGGTGCCGACAAGCAGTACCGCATTGGAGTCGATCTCCCACCCAAGCATTGTCCAGACGGCGAATCCATAGTTGGGGCTCGCAGAAACCTGATCCCAGTCGCCGTTCGACTGCAACTCCCAGATGGACGTGCCGTCATTGCAGCCGCCGTCGCTGCTGATGTAGAGGCTCCCGGTACTCGCCCATGAGTACATGTCGAACGCCGTCTCCAGCGAGAGATCGCCGGTAACGTCGTCCCACGTGCCGGAGTCCAGTTTGTACACCTCGATCGCCATCGTGGGCGAGTACAACTGGCAGAGCGCGTAGAGCGCACCATCGTGCACTTCGAGGTCGATCACCGTCGCACCAGTCGGCAGGCCGTTCGAGGCTGCCGACCAGGTGGTGCCGTCCCATTCGGCAACCTGACCTGTCGTCGTCGAACCGACTTCGTCGAAGTCTCCCCCCACGTACAAGCTTCCATCGAACGCCTTGAGCGCATGAACTGTGCCGTTCGGGCCGGGATCGCCGAACGAGGCGTCCCACTTGTCGTGGCAGGGCTGAGCCACGACGACCTGACCAACCACCAGCACACTCAGCACGACGCACATGGAGCTCAGCCATCGGCGAATCGTGGTTTGATTCCGGTTCATGCTTCTCCCTTTCTTGTCTGAAGCAGCTTCAGATTTGCTGCCGGTCAACACGACTCTACCTCACAATCGCCGATGTGTCAATGTGGGTAGTCTGGACAGTTATCGGACTTCAGCGGAGCCCTGCCGTTTGTCGGATACCACACTTCGCGCAATGCATGAAAGAAGGCCCGGACGACCGGGCCCTCGACTGGACGCTTGATGTACGGCTCGACCCTACTTCGGCTGGCCGGTGTCCAGAGGCTCACCGTCGTAGTCGCTGCCCTGGAGGCCGCCACGGGTGTAGTTGTAGACCTGGGCGAGGGGCTTTGTCGTCTCGCCGTTCTTGTTCGGTGGTTCGTACACGCCCGGGGCATAGTTGACGATGTATTGCGGTGCCGTGGGGGACAACGGGTTCCAGCCCAGATTGGAGTCCTGCGTCATGCGGACGGCGACGGAGCTATCGAAGAAACTGATGACGGTCTTGGCCTCCGGCTCTGGGAAGTAGAGGGCCTTCTTGCCGAAGTGGCGCTGGTGGGTGTCGTAGAAGTCCACCTTCGAGCCCGGGTACTGGACGTCGGCGATCTTGACGCCGCCGAGCATGCCGTTATCGGAGTTGACGTAGTACGAGTTGTGCACAGGATTGCCGGGCGCGTTTCTGGTTCGCTTGTTGTTGTACTGCTGGTTGGTCCCGCGGATGTTGATGCTGTGCGCCCTGTCGAACGTGGCGATGCCGGGGACGTAGGAGGAGGAGTAGGGCCAGCGCTTGTTGAAGGGGGATCCGCCCATGCCCTTGACGCGGGGCTGGTGGGGGACCCAGAAGTCCTCGTCGAAGTAGTTGACGGGATCGACCTGCCAGTTGATGCGGAACTTGTCCTCGGGGCAGACGACCATCCGCTCGGGGAGCCGCTGGGCGAGGTAGTCGTTGAGCACGAGGTGCGTGTAGAGGATGTGCGGGATCCAGGAGGTGATGCGCGGGAAGTCATCGCGGCCGGTGCGCCGGCGGATGATGTCCACGGCCTGGCGGGCGGCGGCGTCGACGTCGAAGTTCCACGGGCCCTGGAGGTCGCTCCAGGTGTTGCGATCCCACTTGTCAACGGTCCAGGTGAACGAGCGCACACGGTCGTGGAAGTCAGCGGAGTAGGAGTGCGTCGCGGTCGCCATCTGGTTCATGTTCGACAGGCAGATGGCGAGTCGTGCGGCACGGCGCGCTTCGCCGAGGGCGGGCAGGAGCAGGCCGATCAGGAGCGCGATGATCGCGATGACGACCAGGAGTTCGATGAGAGTGAACCCCTTCACGCGGGGCTGCGTCCGACTCTTCATGGCAGACCTCCGTAAGCCGCGAGTGCGGCCGAAGAATGATCCCCCCCGATCAATAAACCTAATGGATCGTTGACCCTTTGTCCAGCCCCCAATCGACCAATTCCCGGACATTTCGAGAAAAGACCCCTGCCGGGGCCACGCCTGCCCAGAG
This sequence comes from Phycisphaerales bacterium, assembly GCA_039794165.1. Lineage (GTDB taxonomy): Bacteria > Planctomycetota > Phycisphaerae > Phycisphaerales > UBA1924 > CAADGN01. Next base: position 23,780 of record JBDIVY010000001.1, on the reverse strand, counting down.
CGGGCACAGAGCATTAGGGCAATGTACGGAAGTGCGCCCATGCGCGTCTGCGTTCTGCTGCGGCGAGCAGGCGGGCGGCATCACCGGCGTCCGCACCTTCTTCAACAGCCCGAGCCGCGAGCCCCTCGGCGGCGGCGAGGTCATCGATCGTGCCGATGCGGGCGATCGCTTCGAGCCGCTGCAACGCGGGGGAGGCGGAGCGGGAAGGCTCGGCCGGGGCCGGCTCCGTTCGAGTCGATGGCGCCTCACGCGAGGCATGCGGCTCGAGCGTCGAGACGCCCGGCGTCGCGGCGTTCGGATCGGGCCGGCTTTGCCCGTCATTCGGCGGCGCGACCGGGATCGGGCGGACCTGCACCGGATCGGAGGTTCCCAGCCCGGGCTGGGCCAGTTCTCGCTTGACCGGAGGTGAACGACCGAGCCAGGCATCCACGGGACCCAGCCCGATGCCCAGGGACGGAGCGGCGAAGACAAACGCGGCCGATAGCAGCACGACGATGGCCGCGCCGAGGTAGACGGCGCGGGAGCGACGCAGGACGCGGAGATTGCGCTCGAGAATCTCGACGCGGGCGTGCACGGCCTCATCGGGCGGAGCAGCGGGCGCCGAGGCGTCGAGGGCGGCGGGAACGCTCGGCTCCTCGGGGACTGCGAAGGGTGTGGGTGTGATTGTGGCTGACGGGGGCGCGTCGCTCATCGCAGCGACGTCCTCCGGGGTGGCGTGCCCGGGGAGCAGGCGCACACTCCCCAGGCCGAGTTGCTGGCGATCGGGCGGGGGTTCGAAGGAGACGCCGCAGTGTCGGCAGGCGCGGTCGCTCGGCTCGACCGGGCGGGCGCAGGCGTGGCAGAGGCCGAAGAGGTTGGCGACGGTGGGGCAGCGTTTGGCGAGCACCCAGAACTGTCGGGTGGTGGGGCCGCGGAGGGGGGTTTCGGGGGTGATTCTGCCGCGATGGATGAGGGTGCGGAGGGTTTCGAAGGAGCAGCCTGGGCGGAAGGGCTGGGCGTCGTCGCGGATGAACCATGGGCCCATGGCGTTCTGGGTGGCCTGGCGCGAGAGGGGATCGAAATAGCCGGAGCAGGACTCGCAGCGGTGGGGATCGCGTGAGCGCGAGCCGCAGTAAGGGCAGAGCACGACGCGAGGCTGCGGGCGTGGTGCTGGGCGGGGTGTGGGTTCGTGGTCGGTCATCGGGAGGGGCGGGCGGTTCGTGCGGAACGGGGGCACCCTCATCACCATACACCTCGCCGGGCGGGATCGGTTGACCTCGTGGGGTGAGTGCCCCTCTGATCCGGGCATGACCCACCCACGAATGAGTCGCTGGGGCCGGTATCTGAGGACCACGGCCGCGCTGGCGGGATGCTGCGTGCTGGCGGCGTGCTCAAGCCAGAGCCAGACCGGCGGGGGGCCGAGCGCCCGCGATCTGCGCGGGCTGGAGGCTTCGGAGCGGCAGGTTTCTGCGGGGCGGCAGCCGACGACGGTGGAGCGGCCGCCGGTGATGGTGGACGGCGAGCCGGTGTCGTGGGATGAGATGCGGGCGACGCTTTCCGAGGCCGCGGGGGCGGCGGCGATCGAGGAGATCGCGCTGACGCGGATCGTGGAAGCAGAGTTCGCGCGGCGCGGGCTTCGGCTGACGGAGGCGGACCTGCGGCGGGAGCGGGAGTTGGTGGAACGGTCGCTGTCGGCGGAGGGGGCGGGGAGCGACTCGGCGTCGGAGATGCTGTCGCGGATCCGGCGTTCGCGGGGTCTGGGTCCGGCGCGGTTCGATGGGCTGCTGCGGCGCAACGCGATGCTGCGGCAACTGGTGCAGGGTGAGGTGGTGATTACGGAGGAGCAGGTGCGGACGGCGCACGCGGTTCGGCACGGTCCGCGGTGCCGGGCGCGGATCATCGTGGTGTTGAGCGAGCGGGAGGCGGCGCAGGCGCGGTCGCGCGTGGAGGGGGCGGCGGATCGGCGGGGTGCGTTCATTGAGGAGGCGGTGGCGCGGTCGAGCGACGCGTCGGGGCCGAGGGGGGGGCTGCTGGAGCCGATCAGCCCGGCGGACCCGGCGTACCCAGTGTCGGTGCGGCGTGCGCTGGATGCGCTGCGACCGGGGGAACTGAGTCCGGTGGTTGCGCTGGAGAGCGGGTATGCGCTGTTGATGCTCGAGGACCGGACGGAAGGGGACGGCACGCGGATCGAGTCGGTGCGGGAGGAGTTGGAGCGGCTGCTGCGGATTCGTCAGGAGCGTGTGCTGATGGACCGGACGGCGTCGCAGATGGTGGAGACGGCGCGGATCACGGTGTTCGATCCGTCGCTGGAGTGGTCGTGGCGGACGCGGCGGCAGGAGTAGAGGAAAGCGAAAAACGAAAAGCGAAAAGCGAACATGAAGAGCGGCCATCGATGAGGACGACGGTCCTCGCCGCCTCAATCTTGGTCGCCTCTCGTTTTTCGCTTTTCGTTTTTCGTTTTTCGCTCTTCCCGGCTCCCTGTCACTTCGTCTCCGCCAGCGTCCGGCGCAGGAAGTCGGCTGACGTGCGCTGCGCGTCGGGCGTGACCATGAGGTCGTTGTGGGTCACGGCGTCGAGGAGCGAGACGGTGACGGGCACGCCGGCGGCTCGGGCGGAGTCGGCGATGCGTTGGGCGTGGTAGGCGGGGACGATCTCGTCGGCGGTGCCGTGGATGACGAGGAGGGGGCGGTCGGTGAGTTTGGCCGCGGTGACTTCGGCGTCGAGTCCGTGGCGGATGAGGGCGCGGCCGAGGAGGCCGGTGTGGTCGGAGGCGATGCGCTGCCAGCGTGAGAAGGCGGCGGCGGAGACGACGGCGCGAGGCTCGGGTCGCTCGGCGGCGAGGGCGAGGGCGATGACGGCGCCGAGGCTGTTGCCGTAGAGGGCGACGCGGTCGGGATCGACGTCGGGGCGTGCGATGAGGGCGTCGAGGGCGGCGTGTGCATCGGCGAGGAGTCGGCGTCGGCGGAGGGGGCCGTGGTCGGACCGGCCGTAGGAGCGGTAGTCGAAGAGGAGAACGGCGAAGCCCTCGTCGGCGAGGAAGTCGCAGAAGGCGAGGTGGTGCGAGACGTTGCCGGCGTTGCCGTGGACGTGGAGGACGGCGGGTGCGGGGGGCGCGTCGGGGGTGTGGCCTCGCGGCGGTATGAACCAGCCGTGCAGGGTGAGGCCGTCGGCGGTGGTGAAGTTGACGTCCTGGACGCCGTGGGGCGTGATGAAGGTGGAGCGGTCGGGATAGAAGAAGAGGCGCTCCATGCGGCCGGAGATGCCGACGCCGATGGCGAGGGCGGAGAAGGCGAGGAGGAGGAGGCCGTTGCGTACGGCGGCGCGGCGTCGGCTCTGGGCCGGCTTCATCTGGCGTACTCGATGGCCCTGGTCTCCCGGAGGACGGTGACCTTGATTTCGCCGGGGAAGGTCATTTCCTCGCTGACGCGCTTGGCGATTTCGTGTGCGATGAGGAAGGCCTCGTCGTCGCTGATGCGTGCGGCGTCGATCATGACGCGGACCTCGCGTCCGGCCTGGATGGCGTAGGCCTCGGTGACGCCCTTGTAGCCGAGGGCGATGTCCTGGAGTTCGTTGAGTCGCTGGACGTAGCGTTCGAGGCTCTCGCGGCGTGCGCCTGGGCGAGCGCTGGAGACGGCGTCGGCGGCCATGACGATGGGGGTGTAGAAGGTTGTGGCGGGGATGTCGGCGTGGTGTCCGCCGATGGCGTTGAGGACGGCCTCGTCCTTCTCGCCGTGCTGGCGTGCGAAGTCCATGCCGATCTTGGGGTGTCCGCCCTCCATCTCGTGGTCCATGGCCTTGCCGATGTCGTGGAGGAATCCGCATCGGCGTGCGAGGCATCCGTCGAGGCCGAGTTGCTCGGCGATGATCTGGCAGAGGAAGGCGACCTCGACGGAGTGGCGCAGGACGTTCTGGCCGTAACTGGTGCGGTAGTGGAGGCGGCCCATGGCTTCGACGATTTTGGGGTGGAGGCCGCGGAGGTTGACTTCGAGGGCGGTCTCGCGGCCGATCTTGACGATGCGTTCCTCGACCTCGGACTTGACCTTCTCGACGACTTCCTCGATGCGGGTGGGGTGCATGCGGCCGTCGGCGATGAGGCGTTCGAGGGACTCGACGGCGACGGCCTGTCGGACCTTGTCGAAGCAGGAGACGACGATGACGCCCGGGGTGTCGTCGACGATGATGTCGACGCCGGTGGCGCGTTCGATGGCGCGGATGTTTCGGCCTTCGCGGCCGATGATGCGTCCCTTCATGTCGTCGGAGGGGATGGCGACGGTGCGGACGGTGGAGTCGGAGGTGACCTCGTTGGCGTAGCGTTGGATCGCGTTGAGGAGAATCTGCGTGCCCTTGTTTCGGGCGTCCTCTTCGCCCTGCTCGACGACCTTGCGGACGACCTTGGCGACCTCGTGTCGTGAGTCCTGCTCGACGCGTTCGAGCACCTGTCGCCTGGCCTCCTCGCGGCTGAGGCCGGAGACCTCGTGGAGGCGCTCGCGCTGCTCGTCGATGAGGCGCTCGACTTCCTTCTCGCGTTCCTCGGCCTTGCGTTCGCGTTCGCGGGCGGCCTCGACCTGTCGGCTGAGTTGCTGCTCCTTGAGGCTGAGCGTCTCTTCCTTGCGGTCGAGGAGGTCCTCCCGTTTGGCGAGGCGGCGTTCGGCGTCGCGTGTCTCGGCGCGGGCGGCCTCGATCTCGGCGTCGAGTTTCTCCTTGCGGGCGAGGGCGTCGCGTTCGGCTTCGAGTCGGATCTTCTCGGCGGCGGTTCTGGCTTCGAGTTCGGCGCGCTCGCGCAGCGCGGTCGCTTCCTGCTTCGCCCGGGCCATGGCACCGGTCGCGAGCACGCGGCAGAGCACGAAGCCCCCGGCCGCACCTGCGACGAGGGCTGCGATCGCCCACAGGACGGCGCCGGGTGTGGAAATCTGGGCAAGCGTCGTCGTGACGTCAAGCATGGTCTGCCTTCCTGACGACCCCGCTCGGACGCGGTTCCGGCGCGGGCGATGGAGTCGCCTCGTGCGCGGACGCCGCCGGAAACCCCGCCGGGTTCCTCGGTGCGAGCGTGATCGTCAAGAGGTGTGGAACGCCCCCACTGCCTTCAGATCGCGGCCTCCGCCACGAGCGTGGACCAACGCGTGTCGAACCCAGACACCCCGACCCTCGCGTTGCCCGTTCTGAACAGCATTCCCCGGCGTCCTTCCGGCCCGGGCGACGAGAGGCCGTCACGCCAGAGCCGTTCTTGTCGATTGTCGCACCGCCCACCCCGTCGGTCGCGGGTCGGTCGGTTCTTTCATCCTCTCGGCGGCCGGCATCGTCCCGGCCTCAACCCGATCTTAGCAGGGACGGGGGGTCCGAGTTTCGCGGCGGCCGGTGAATCCGCCGGATTCCTCCCGATCGGCCCCGTGGACCGCTGCCGTCGGTCGGCCGATAGACTCCGTACCTGCGGGGACGGAGTCGAAGCCCGTCTCCCACGACCAGACTGCGAACGAGAGAACCCCCATGAACCGACCCCCCCGTTTCGTCGCCCGCACGCTGCTGCTCGGCCTGGCGGCCTTCGCCGTCGCCACGGCGCTGTCCGGTTGCAAGGCCCCGAAGTCCAAGCGGATCGCGATAGCCGGGCCGGCGGTGGTGGCTGGGGCTGCGGTGGGGCTGGACGTGCAGAACCAGAACGGTGGGGTCAAGGTGGTGGTCACTTCGTGGCGGCCGGAGCCTGTGGTGGTCGCCCGGACCCGAACGGGCGGGCGAGTCGTCACCGAGGGCGAGGATGCGCAGGCCTGGATCGCGGCGGAGTCGGTGGACCAGGACGGTCGGAGCGTGCTCCGGGTGCTGGCGGCGCCCGCGGATGGGGGCGTTGGGGAGCCGGTGGACCTCGTGATCTTCGTGCCGCGTTGCGACGGGTTGACGGTGCGCAACGCGGGCGGACCGGTGGAGGTTGTGGGGGTGTCGGGTGCGGTGGACGTTGAGAGCGGCGGCGCGGGCCGGCCCGGCGGTTGGATTCGCGTGCGATCAGACCACGCGGTGGTGGCGCCGCTGCGGCTGATCACGGATGAAGGCACGATTGTCTGCGTGGTGACGCCGGATTCGGCGGGGAAGATCCGCATGAACGCGCCGCACGGCTCGGCGAAGATCTTCGCGCCGGAGACGGTGCTGCTGGGGGCGCAGGTTTCGCAAGCGGCGATCTCGGCGACGCTCAACGGCGGATCGAACGACATCGTGCTGCACACGGCGAACGGGGACGCGCAGTTGATCGTGCGAGAGAAGCCTGAGAGTTACCTGACGCCGCGATTCAAGCCGTAGACCGGGGGGCGTCGGACAGTGGACCATGGACAGTTGACAGTGGACATCAGCGGACGCGGCGTTCGGGCATGTCCACTGTCAAGATCCAATCCCCAAACCATCCACTCACCGCGGAGAGCGCGGCGAAGAACTTCTGAGTTCTCGATGTTCGTCGCCTCAGCGGTCTCCGCGGTGAGCACGTTGTTCGCGGTTCTGGGATAGGTTCAACTGTCCACTGTCCACTGTCCACTGTTGTTCACGCGGCGGCTCTGCGGGCGCCGGCGAGGAGCGCGGCGACGCAGCGTCCGACCTGCTCGACGACGAACTCGCGGTGCCCGGCGTTGAAGCCGAACTCGAAGGCGACGCCGGCGTGAATCCGTCCTGTGCTGTCGGTGTGGCAGTGGGCGACGCGTCCGGTCATGGCGATGGGTGCTGGCACGTCGGGGCGCAGATCGACTCTCATCCAGAGGTAATGTGAGCGGTCGAGGGACTGGGCGTCTTCCGGCTCGACGAGCAGGCCGATGCCGCCGCCGGAGACGTTGAGGAGGCTGGCGGAGAATCCCGGCCCGACTTCCGGCAGGAGCGCATCGTCGATGGGCGTCGGCCCGTCGGCACGGGCTCCCGAGGAGGCGAGGCGGAGGACGTGGTCGCGGTTTGCGATCTCGGCTGGGGCGACGGTCATGGGGTCGAGGAGGGGCCAGCACTCGACGCGTGGGAGGGAGAGTTCGGCGGTTGAGATTCGGAAGAAGGATCGTCGCTGGCATCGTTCGACGCGTGTGGGGAGGGCGAGTCGGAGGCCGCCGCGCGGCTCGTCGCCGAGCGTGCGTGAGTGAAACATCCATCGGTTCTGCCCGATGGAGAAGGCTCCGATGAGGGCGAGATCGGCGTGAAGACGGATGACTCGTCCCGCGGCGGCGGGCTGTTCGACGAGCAGATGATCGTCGCGGATGTCGAGCAGGCGTACGCGCCAGACGAGGTCGGCGCCGCTCGCGCCGGGGAGCGGGGACTCTTCGGCGCCGCGGGCGAGCGTGATTTCGAGCGCGCCGCCGCGCTGGCGCACCTGCTCGATGCTGTCGCGCCAGCGTTCGGTTCTGGATCGATTGGGGGGCACGGCAACCTCGCTGGAGTCCGAGAGCCGAGGAGTGCATCGACCGGCCCCGCCCGTGGCTTGAGCCACGTTGGAGGGTGGACAGGGGGGAGGGATCATCGGGCGGGTGTGCGGGCGGTGGAGCCGGGATAACCGGAAGCGGACCGGGCGAAGATCGCGAGTCTCTCTCGGAGCAGAGCGAGGGCGGCGCGTGCCTGCTGGAGTTCGTCGGGTGAGAGACCCCGGCCGGCGAATCGGGCGACGTAGAAGGCGGCTGCGACGGCACGGAGGCCCTCGGCGAGGGTGGGGTCCAGGCGGGCCAGTTCGCGGGCGTGCAACTCGGGTGGGCGATGGTGGGGCTTGGCCAGCCCGGCGGTCCTGAGGAGGGCGAGGGCTTCGGCGTAGAAGGCGGCCTGCTGCACGCGGGCACGCACCTCGGGATCGGTGATGGGCGGATTTCGACGGGCGAGGTCCGCCCGCATGGCGCGGATGCGGCGGATGAGCGCGACGGCGCCGAGTCCGACCGCCAGGACGACGGACGCGGCGACGATGGCGTTCACGAAGACACGCCCCCACCACTTCCAGTCGGGAGTCTCGAACTCGCCGGCGACTCCCTGATACAGGCGGACAGTCCCGTCCTCCTTGGAGCGTGCCCAGGAGAAGAGCGACGAGCGGGAGGAGCTGTCGAAGCCGACGACTGAGGTGATCCAGGCGTACTCGATGGCGTCGAGGGTGCGTGAGATCCGGGCGAGCAGACCGGGGCTCGGGGCGTGGAGGCGTCGCAGATCGGAGGGCGCGGTGGGGTCGTGGACTCGCCAGTAGCCCGGCCCCTCCTCGACCTCGACCCAGGCGTGGGCGTTGCTCTCGCGGACGATGTAGTGGGCGGTAGCGGGGCTGTACTCGACGGCGACGTAACCCGTGATGACGCGTGCGTCGATGCCTACGCTTCGGCACATCGCGGCCATCGCGGAGGCGAAGTGCTCGCAGTGGCCGGCGCGAGAGACGGTGAGGAAGTGCTCGATGGGGTCGGCGCCGGGTGGCGTGGGGGCGGAGTCCAGGGTGTAGGCGTAGCGGTTGCGGAGTTCGGTCCGCAGGGCGACGGCCGCTTCGCGCATCCGGTCGAGCGGGCAGTTTCCGTGTTCGTCGAGGTCGATCCCGGCGTCGGTGAGGATCTCGACGGCGCGCTCACGCACGCCGGGGATGGGGAAGGCGGGGCGCTCGAGCCTGCGCCAGAACGATCCTCTGGGCGGCCGGGGTTGGCCGCATTCGACCTCGTAGCGGAACTTGCCGCCCTGCCCGTCGCGCAAGACGACGCCGGTGAGTGGGTTGTGTGACTCGCGCCCGCCGTCGAGAAAGGTCACGGTCAGCGGTCGCCAGAGGGTGAAGAGGTGGCTCGGTCCCGGCGGCGCGTTTCGGAGCGTGACGCTGAGGCGGGTCTCTCGCTCCGCACCGCCCGCGCCGATTTCCTTGCGGGAGCCTGCGGGGAGGGTTCCGATCTGGTCGTCGCGCTGGCCGGGCTGGGCGCTCGCGATCCAGGCGCGTCCGGTGTAGGTGTCGAGCGCGGCGCCGCGGAGGTAGTAGACCTCACCGTCGCCGCCGATTCGGACGCCGCGCTGCATGTCGTAGACGGTGAGGTCGAGGACGGGGGTCTGCGACTCGGAGATGAGTCCGCCGAGGCCGACGTCGACCTTGTTGGAGAAGCCCGTGACGCGGCCGACGCCGGCGTTTCCCCATCGGCCGAAGCGGTCCATGCCGAGGCCGCGCGGCATGAGGACGAAGACGCCCGCGCTGAGGACGAGCGTTCCGGTGACGACGAAGGCGTTGAGTCGGCGCAGGTCTCGTCGGTACTGGCGGCCCGCTACCGCGCCGGCTTCGGGAGCGGCGACACCCGCCGGCGCGGCGCGGGATCGTGCGGCGCTCGCGCGTTCGAGGCCGGAGGCGATCTGGTGGCGCATGACGGCGGCGGCGAGGGTGGGCAGCATCGCCAGCAGGAGCAGGCCCGTCGCGAGGCTGTTGCTGGTGAGGGCTGCGCCGAAGGCGAGAAAGACGCTGAGCGAGAGCAGTTGCGCCTCGTCGCGCGGTCGGCGGCGGTCGAGCACTTTGATGATGAGCACCCACATGAGGAAGCGGGCGAACTCGTCGACGCCGAGCGTGCGTTCGAACGCGACTCGCACGGCGTCGAGCATGGCGAGGAGGACGAGCGAGTTCACGACCCAGCGCGAGGGCATGCGCCCGCCGGGACCGCCGGTGGCGACCGAGAGCACGACGACGCACGCGCCGACGAGCGCGGCTCGCACTGCGTCGCCGGAGGCGGCGCCCCACGTGGCCACTCCCAGCAGGACAGTCGAGATGACGAGCGACGGCCTGAGACGTGCGCGCTTCAACTCGCCACCCCGCCGCCGTTGCGGCTGCCCCGAGGGCGTGTCGCGGGCGCGATCCACAGAGCCGCTTCGTCCGCACTGAGCCGGAGCGTGCCGCCGGGCGTCGTCAGCCCGCTCGCGCGGCGTTCGCTCACGACGACAAAGGCGTCGAAGCGGCCCGGGGGTGGCACGTTGGCGGGTTCGCCGGGGGGCGCGCCGGCGGGTGCGTCGAAGAGCGCCAACTCGGTGAGCAGAGCGCGGAGGGCGGGTCGGCCGGAGCGCGCGGCGAGGCGGGCGCCGCCTCCGATGGTGAGACCGACGGCGTAGCCGTCCTCGAAGGCGGAGGTGGCGACGCCGGCGGCGAGGCTGATCGCCTCTTCGCGCAGGGCGGCGGGCGCGTCATCGGTTGCAGGCTCGCGAGGGACGTCGAGGACGATCCAGAGTCGCCGTGGGGCGGGCCGTGAAGTCTGGCGGACGACGAGTTGGCCTGTACGCGCGGAGGCTCGCCAGGCGATGAGTCGGTGGCTGTCGCCGGGCGAGTACTCGCGCAGGCCGTAGAACTCGCCTCCCAGCCCTGCGGAGCGGAGCGCGGCCGCGCTGCCGTCGCCCTGCGGGCCGAGCGATCGCAGGACCCCGGAGCGGAGCGGGGCGGGCCTGGGATGCACGATCGCGCCCTGCTCCTGCTCGAAGGTGACACTCTTGCGTGTAAGCCCGAACGGGAACGCGCTCGAGACGGTGATGCGGGAGAAGGTGGCTTCGCCGCGTCGGGTGGGCCAGACGAGGGCCTCGGCGTGAACGGTCTGTCGGGGTCCGACGTGGGCGATGAAGGCGACGGGTTGCGGCGCGTGTGAGGGCCACGAGGGGGGGCTGCGTCCGCGTCGCGAGGTCGGCGACTCGGTGATGGTGAGGGCGCAGGCGGGAACGAAACGGTTTCGGTTGCGTACGCGGTAGCGAACGACCATCTGGGCGCCGACCGCGCTCTCGGGGATGGTCTCGCGCTCGACCTGCACGCCCATGAGCGCGGACCCGGAGACGAAGCCGGAGAGGATCAGCCCGGCGACCGCGACGCCGAAGAGCCAGAAGAGGAGGTTGTTCTGGCTGTTGAGCGCGCCGACGGCCGTGAAGACGGCGACCGAGGCGTAGACCATGCCCGGCAGGTGGAGGTGGTAGCGGCGGCGCACCGCCCGCGACCGACCATCCTCGTGCAAACGTGCGATCACGGCCCGAGCCTCACGCCCCCTCGCCTGAGCCATCGAAGTTGAGTTCCGCGACGGTCGGGAGGTCCTTGATCGACGAGAGGCCGAAGGCGTCGAGGAACTGTCGGCTGGTGCCGTAGAGCATGGGTCGGCCGAGTTCCTCGGCGCGGCCGGTGATGGCGATGAGGCGGCGTTCGAGGAGGGTGCGGAGGACCTCGCCGCAGGCGACGCCGCGGATGGCCTCGACTTCCGCGCGCGTTACGGGCTGTCGGTAGGCGATGACGGCGAGGGTCTCGAGCGCGGCGCGGCTGAGGCGCGAGGAGGCCCGAGCGCCGTGGAATCTGGAGACCACGGTCGCGTGCTCCGGCAGGGTCATGAGGCGGTAGCCGCCGGCGACGGACTCGATGCGGAACGCGCGTCGGGTGCGTTCGTACTCGGCGTTGAGCGCCTGGGCGGCGGCTTGGACCGCGCTCTCGGCCCGGGCTGCCTCGCGGGCGTCCGCGCCCTCGGTGACCAGCCCGAGAACCTCGGCGAGGCGACGCCCGGGCACCGGCCGATCCGCGCTGAGGAGCAGGGCTTCGAGGGGGGCCGTGAGCGTGCCGGGGGTCGATTCGGTCGTTGGTGTGGCGGGCCTTGCCTGCTTGTGTTCGACGGCGTTGGGCATCGATTGATCGTACCACGCCGCGGCCGGCCGCGCCGTCCGAGAAACGGGCCAATCCCGAGAACCGTGCGCCCGCGTAACGGCTTGGCCCGGGACGGCTCAAGCGTTCGCGGCTCGGGGTCGATGCAGGGCGCGGCGTGGGGGCGGGGACCGGCCGCGACGCCCTGTAACCGTCCATCCGGGTTTCGAAGGACACACGATCATGACGCCTCAGACGATCCTGCTGGCCGACGACGAAGCCCACATCACGCACGTGGTCGGGACGAAGCTGAGGTCGGCGGGGTACACGACGGTGGTGGCCCGCGACGGTGAGGAGGCGCTGACGCTCGCGCTCCAGCACCGGCCGAACCTGGTCATTACCGACCTGCAGATGCCGTACATGAGCGGCATCGAGCTGGCGACGCGGCTGCGTGCGGATGAGCGAACGGCGGCGACGCCGGTGGTGATGCTGACGGCCCGGGGGTACGTGCTGGACGAGCACGAGCTGGCGGCGACGAACATCCGTGCCGTGATGTCGAAGCCGTTCAGCGCGCGGGACGTTCTGCGTCGGGTCGAGGAAGTTCTCGGTCCCGGATCGGCATCAGAGGCCGGGAGCCTTCGGAAGGTCGCATGAATTACGCTCTTCCAGCCGAACCGAACGACGCCCCGCAGACGACGCTCAGGGAGCGCTGCCGCGCTCTCGGGCTACCGGTGTGGCGGCTGGACACGTCGGGCGTGGTGATCGACGAAGCGAACCAGACGGGGCTGGCTGGGGTCTGGCTGCGCAGCAGCGTGATGTGCCGAATGCTGGCCGACGCGGTTCGCCGCTGGAACGACCAGGAGCACCCGGAGCGGCTCGCGCTGTTCACGGGCTGCTACGTCGTGCCCTCTGTCGAGACGATCCGAGGCAGGCGGCGTGGGTACACGGCGTTCATGTTCCTGACGCCGGAGGCCCTGGTGACGCCGGAGTTCGAGGCGGTGTGCGCCGCGTCGCAGGCGGACAAGGCCGCGGCACGGAGCGCGGTCGGCCGGCTCGCGACGTTCTCCGCGGCCGAGATCGACCGGACGGTGCCGGCGCTCGACTGGATGCTGAACGACCTGAACCGTCAGCACGAGAGCGAGCGGACCATCGGGGGCTTCACCCGCCACCTGACCGACGCCTACGAGCACATCGAGCTGCTGTACACGCTCGGGAACTCGATGAGCGACCTCCAGGACCCGGAGCGATTCGTTCGGCTGGCGATCGAGCAGTTGCAGCAGACGACGGAGTTCGGCTGGGTCGCGGTGCGGACGCTGAAGCGGTCCCGCCTTCCGGACTCGATCGCCGACTCGATCTTCATCGCGGGCACGCCTTCGTGCGATGCGATGGCGTTCCGGGCGATGATCGAGGAGTTCGTGGAGGGCCTGTCGCCGGACGCCGGGGCTTGCATCGCCAGTTCGAGCGCCGATCGCCCGCTGGCGTGCGGCGCGCAGATGGTCGTGCAGCCGATCGCCGGTGGTTCCCGGCTCGCCGCGGTGCTCTTCACGGGCGAGAAGGGCGGCGACGACCCGCAGGTGAGCAGTTACGACACGCAGTTGATCGCCACGGCGTCGGCGTTTCTGGGCACGTTCTTCGAGAACGTTTCGCTCCTGAACGAGCAGAACGCGCTGTTCCTCGGGTCGCTGCAGGCGATGACGGCGGCGATCGACGCCAAGGACCGGTACACCTGCGGCCACTCGGAGCGGGTGGCGCACCTGGCGACGGAGTTGTCGCGCCTGGTTGGCTTCACGCAGCAGCAGGCGGAGCGGGTGCACATCACGGGGCTGGTTCACGACGTCGGCAAGATCGGGGTTCCCGAGTCGGTGCTGTGCAAGGAAGGGCGGCTGACGGAGGCGGAGTTCGGGCTTATCCGCCAGCACCCGGTGATCGGGTACGACATCCTCAAGGGCATCCCTCAGCTTGATGACGTGCTGCCCGGTGTGCTCTCGCACCACGAGCGGTGGGACGGGCGTGGGTATCCGCACGGTCTGGAGGGCGACAAGATTCCGCTGGTCGCGCGGATCATGGCTCTGGCGGACACCTTCGACGCGATGAGTTCGAACCGCTCGTACCGTCCGGCGATGCCTCGTGAGCGCGTGGTCGAGGAAATCCGTCGGTGCGCGGGGACGCAGTTCGATCCGGAGTTGGCGCCGCTGTTCCTGACGCTGGACTTCTCGGAGTTCGACCGGCTCGTGGCGCAGCACGAGGCGGCGTCGCGTTCGGTGGCTGTCACGAGGGCCGCGGCGTAACACGGCGCGGCCTGCGCGGGCGAGGACCCTTCCGGGCGCGGTCGTCCGTCTTACCTGTCCGCCGCCCCACCCACGCCGCCAACCAGAACTCCGGCCACCCCGTCGGCATCGGCGGGCAACTCGACGACGGAGACGATCGATCGTTCGCGGCCGAGGAGCACGACCGCGCCGGGCGACGCCGGCGCGATCCGATCCAGCGTGAGGCGTTGACCTGGGGACCAGAGAAACAGGTCGTTCGCGGGTCCGCCGACGGCCTGCCATCGCTCGTGGAGCGAGGCGAACCTTTCGACCGACGCCGCGCCGGCTTCGAGCAGGACGACGACGATGGTCTCCACCCGTGGCGCGGCGGGGACGGCGCCGATTCTCGGCGATCGAACGGATCGGCGCGTCAACTCGCGCCGAAACTCGACGATGCCGTCCACTGCTCGCCGCGCGGAGGTGAGGGCGTCATCCTGACCCTCGGCCCACCACGCCGCGTCCGACGGGTCTCGGACGAAGACGATAGCGGTGAAGGGCGCGTCGAACTCCGGGCGGACCTCGGCCGCGCCGGCGAACATCGACACCGTGGGCATTCGGTCGCCGACGCGGAGGGGTCTCTCGAGGGCTGAGAGTCCTGCGATCGAGCCGATGAGTCGCCTGCCTCGCGTGTCGATTCGCCATGCGGCGAGATCGCCGGGCTCGATCGGCTCGAAGGTAGTCTCGAGCGTGGCGATGCCTTCTGCCGTGGGCAGGTCCGCGGTGTAGCCCCGCACTCGGCCGCGCTCGAGTTCGAGCGCGACTCGGCCCGTCGGCGTGCTGCCGACCAGCCGCACGGTGGTGTGGCCTCGCCTGCGGTGCACCAGCGCGCCGATCCACTCGACATCCGGGGTGTAGGCGGTGAGCGCGAGCGGCGAGGCGGCGTCGTCGAGCGCGAGGGCGATCTGGGGGAAGGGAAGCGCGGGGAGGCGTGCGATGAGGGCGGCGGAATCCACTCGATCGGGGCCGGCCCACGCGACGGCGGTCGTGGGGTCGCCGGGGTGGGCGGCCGCACCGCCCCCAGGCTCGAACCACGCCGCGAGTGCGGGGGTTTCGATCGATGCCGCGCCCCAGCCCCGAGCACAGACTCGAACCGTGATGCGTTCGGTGCGGGAGGATCCGTCGGGGAGAGTGAGCGTGACGGTCGCGCGGTCGGCGATGGGCGCGGACCGATGGACGAGCAGCGCGTGGGCGTAGGCGAGCGCGCCGATGGGGCCGGCCGACGCCTCGGGCGACAGCGCGGCGGCGAGGTGGACAAGCCAGCCGAGGAGGTAGGTGAGGAGGCTCATCGGAGCACCGCCCCGCGCAGCGAATCGCGCAGGTCACGGACCGTGCGGCCGCTGCCCGGCACGACGGCGTCGGGCGCGATCTCGGCCAGCGGTTCGAGGACGAACGATCGTTCGTGCAGTCGGGGGTGCGGAAGCGTGAGACGCGGCCCGGTCTCGACGCGCGACCCGTAGAGCAGGAGGTCGAGGTCGATGATGCGAGGCCCCCACCGCTCGGCGGCGGTGCGATCACGGCCCAATGAGCGCTCGATGGCGAGGAAGGCTTCGAGGAGGTCGAGGGGCGCGAGGGCGGTCTCGAGCACGACGGCGGCGTTCAGGAAGGGTCCCTGGGGGACCGGCCCGACCGGCTCGGTCTCGTGAACGGACGAGCGGGCGACGAGCCGAGTTCCCGGCAGCGAGGCCATCGCCAGCACGGCCCGTTCGATTGCGGCGAGGCGGTCGCCGAGGTTCGATCCGATGCCGACGCACGCGCGCTCGCGCGCCGCTGTGTCGGGTTGCCGCGCCCGGGTCGCCGTCATGGCGAATCGAAGGCGCGTGCGGCGCGGAAGGCGAACGCGGCCCCCTACTCCTCCTCGGGCTCGAGTTCCTTCATGCGGTGCTGCATCTGTGCCTTGAGGCGGGCGAGGATGGAGGAGTGCATCTGGCTGACGCGGGACTCGGAGAGGTCGAGTGTGGCGCCGATCTCCTTCATGGTGAGGCCCTCGTAGTAGTACAGGGTCACGATGAGTTGCTCGGCCCGCGAGAGCCCTTTGGTGACGAGGTCCTTGAGGTCGCGTCGCTGGATTTCGCGGAAGGGGTTGACCTGGGTGTCGTCGCGGATGACGTCGATTTCGCGGACGTCGCGTGTGCCGTCGGTGGTGAAGGCCTTGCGGTTGAGGCTGAAGGTGCCGACCGCGCTGCCGTCGCGCTGGTATTTCTCGAACTCCTCTGCGTCGAGGCCGAGGAACCTGGCGACGTCCTCGTCGGAGGCGGGCTGTCCGGTGCGCATCTCGAGTTGCTGTCGTGCCTGCTCGATTTTCCCGGTGCGGTGGCGGACGAGTCGGGGCACCCAGTCCATGTTTCGGAGTTCGTCGAGGATGGCGCCGCGGATGCGCGGGGCGCAGTAGGTCTCGAACTTGACCTTGCGTTCGAGGTCGAAGGCGTCGATGGCGTCCATGAGGCCGAAGAGTCCGGCGGACATGAGGTCTTCGAGGTCCACCTCGTCGGGGAGTCGCGTGTAGATGCGCTCGGCGTTGTAGCGCACGAGGGGGAGATACTTCTCCATGAGGTAGTTTCGGAGCGAGTCGGAGCGGGTCGCCTGGTATTCGCGCCAGAGTTCCTCGCCCTTCATCGCGTCGTAGGGCGACGGCGCGTTGGAGGCTTCGGCGTGGCGTGCGCTCCGGCGAGCGGCGATGCGACTTCCAGCGAGCGATGCGTGTGCTGCGGCCATCGGTCCTCTCCTTGACCCTCGGCGTGCCGGTCGGCGGTGGTGCCGGTCGGCGTGTCGCGGTCGATCCATGACCCGACAGGCGGGGAGTATACAGACTTTCGCGGGCTGTCAAGCCGCGTCCTCCGCGCTGTGGAAGTCATGTTCACTCTGCCTCCGCGCGGGACGACACGCGCCCCGCACCGTTTACGTCGGCGTTCGTGCGTTGGTAGGTATCGGCGTGCTCGGCGACGACGCGCGAGGCGACGGCGGCGAGCGCGGCGCCAACGGCGTACATGAGGAGCATGGCGACGATTGCGCGCCCGAGGACGGAGCCGGCCTCGCCGCCGGCCGACGCGCCGGCGACGATCGCCACGGCGAAGCCCGCGAGCGAGCAGCAGGGAGCGACGGCGCTGATCGGGCGTGCGTTCATGGAACGAGCAGAGCGAATACCGGACGCGACTTCGCGAGCGCGCAGCCACCCCGGTAGGTGCTTTATCGTCCGCGCGAAGGCAAGCGATCAGTTCGAACGGGCGCAAAGAAGTTTGGGGCAGCCCACGCAATCGGCGTGCGCGGCGCGACCGGCGCGACGCGAGCAAACCCCCCCCCTGGGCGAAGCCACTAGCCCTTGAGGTCCGAGCGGCGGGCCGACCCAAGGGAGGCGATGATCCCGATTGACAAACGCCGAACATCGCGGCTTGCTCGGGCGCGAGGCCAGCGGAGGGTGTGGGGAACGCGGCGTCGCACCGCGGCCGAAACGCGCGAATCCTGCGCGATCCAGCCGAGCATCGGGACGTTAAATCCAAGGAATCTCCCCGCACACGAGGACAAACGCGCATGAACCGCGCTCGCTTCGGTGTCGGATCGGGCCTGATTGACGACCAGACCGAGGCGGGGAAGAGCGGAGCCACGCTCGCGTGAGAGGAGGTGGAGGCACTTGATGAGGCCGTAGGCGTCGGCGATCGAGGTTGGCTCGGGCGTTGCGATGACGATGGCGAGCGAGGCGGCGAGCATGAAGGTGGTGACGTCGCGTCCGATGCCAGCGCCGGTGTCGATGACGATGAGGTCGCTGACGGATTCGAGTTCGCTGAGGCCGGCGACGAGGGCGGCGCGGCGTGGCGCGTCGAGGTCGGCGACGCGGGCGACGCCGACAGCGCCGGGGACGAGCAGGAAGCCGCCCGGCGCGTCCACCGCGACATCGCGCATGGAGAGACGTGCGGGCGCGTCGTGGCCGACGAGGAGCGCATCGAGGCGTCGGTGTGGGCTGAGGCCGCAGAGGACGTCGGCGTTGGCCATGCCGAGGTCGGCGTCGAGGAGGGTTGCGCGCCTGCCGGACCTGGTGAGGGCGATGCAGAGGTTGACGGCGAGGTTGGTCTTGCCGACCCCCCCCTTGCCGGAGCCGATGGCGAGGATGGGGATGCCGGGGCCGGCGGCGGAGGCGGCGTGCGCTCGCGGGGGGGCGCTGCGCTCGCCGGCGAGGGCCTGGACGAGGTCGCGCAGGCGGGTGGCCTGGTCGGCCGGGCGCGCGAGGGCGGGGCTGGCGAGCATGGTCGTCACGCGACGGCCCCCGCGAGAGCGGTTGTGCCGCGGCCTTCGAGGACGAGCCGGGCGAGCGTCGCGCCCTGGGCGGCTTCGACGTCGTCGGGGACTTCCTGGCCGGTCGTGAGGTAACTGAGGGGCAGGTCGAGGCGGGCAACGGCGTTGAAGGCGGGGCCGAAGACCTCAGCTTCGTCCACTTTGCTGAGGATGAGGCGGTCGGGGACGAGCGAGGCGAAGCGCTCGGCGGCCCGCATCATCACCGGCTCGGAGGCGGCGGCGGAGAGCACGAGGTGGGTCTCGTCGGGAGCGGCGGCGCGGACGAACTCGGCGAGTTCGCGCAGGCGTCCCTCGTCGCGCGGGGAGCGGCCGGCGGTGTCGATGAAGACGACATCGTGGTCGCGGAAGGCGTCTCGGGCGGCGTGCATCTCGCGCGGCGTGAGGGCGACACGCATGGGCAGGCCGACGATCTCGGCGTAGGTGCGGAGTTGCTCGACGGCGGCGATGCGGTAGGTGTCGCTGGTGATGAGCGCGGCGCGGAGGCCGTGGCGGAGTTTGGCTGCGGCGGCGAGTTTGGCGATGGTGGTGGTCTTGCCGACGCCGGTGGGGCCGACGAGGGCGATGGCGCGGCAGGCGCCGGCTCGCGCTCGCTCCGGGATCGGGGGCGCGACGGGAACGAGGGCGGCGATCTCGTCGGCGAGCGCGTCGCGGAGGCGCTCTCCGTCGTGGAGCGCGGCTGCGGACAGGCGGTCGCGTACGGCGGCGATGAGACGGTCGGCGAGTTCGGCGGCGACCTGCTCGTCGGTGAGGCGGAGGTAGAGGTCGGCGAGGGCGTCGGGCATTGCCCGGTTGGCGTGGGCCGCGACGCCGCGCCCCGTGGCGTGGAGCACGTGGCCGAGGAGGCGTTTGATCGAGGCGAGTTCGTCCTCGATCGCGGCGCGGCCGGACTCGTTGGCGGGCGCGATGGCGGCCTTTGTCGTGGGGACGCTGGGGGAGGGAGGTCGCGCGGGCTGTCGCGGCTCCGCGCGGGGAGTGGGCGCGGTTTCGGCCGCGGTGGGTTGCGTGGCGCCGACGCCGGCCCAGTCTCGCACGGGGACGAACTCGTCCTTGACGGCGGCGGCGCGGGCGACGGGAGCCTGCTGGGGCTTCGGCTCGGGTGTTGGGGCCGCGCGGGCGGCGGCGCGGGGCGGCGGGCGTCGGCGCGGGGCGGGGACTGAGTCCGCGTCTGCGGAGGCGGTGATCTCGACGATCGGCTTTGTTCCGACGCCGAGGACTCCGCCCGCTTTGAATGTGCGTGTGTGGAGGATGACGGCATCGGAGCCGAGGTCTCGCTTGACCTCTGCGAGTGCCGCCGCCATGGTGCTGCCGCGATAGGTCTTGAGTGTCATCATCGCCGTCCCTGGCTTGTCGAAGACTCGGGCAATCTACACGGTGTCGCTCGGATTCGCCAGTGGCTCCTGTTCAGGCCGCGGTGACGGCGGGTTCGGCGTGCTTCGGGGTGGTGACGAGGGCGAGGGATTCGACTTCGAAGGGTGACGCGACTTCGTTGTACCCCAGGACGACGACGGAGGGGAGGTGGGGTTCGACGATCTGCCTGACGACGGCCCGCACCTGTGGCGAGGCGACGACGACGGGGAGGCGGCCGGCCGCGGTGACTTTCTCCAGGGCACGGGCGATCTGTCCTGCGATGGAGCCGGCGACTCTTGCGGGCATGGTGACGCTGGTGCCGCCGGGGCCGCGGTCGATGTATGCGGCGACCTGGTCTTCGAGCGAGGGGTCGAGGGTGACGCAGACGATGGTGCGCTTGCCGTCGGGTCCGGGGGCGGCGACCTGTTCGCAGATGGTGCGGCGGAGGGCGTTGCGGACGTACTCGGTGAGGACGTCGGGATCCTGGGTCTTGGGCGCCCAGTCGCCGAGGGTTTCGAGGATGGTCTCGACGTCGCGGATGGGGACGCGCTCGCGGAGGAGGTTCTGGAGGACCTTCTGGAGGTCGGCGGTCTTGACGACGGCCGGCACGGTCTCCTCGACGAGTTTTGGCGTGCGCTGGCGGAGGCCTTCGAGGAGGTTGTTGACTTCCTCGCGGGTGAGGAGGTCGGCGGCGTTGGCGCGCACGATCTCGGTGAGGTGTGTCGCGACGACGCTTGTGGGGTCGACGACGGTGTAGTTCATGGATTCGGCGCGGGCGCGCATGGCGGGGTCGATCCACCGGGCGTCGAGGCCGAATGCGGGTTCCCTGGTCGGTTCGCCGTCGATGGGTCCGGAGGCGAGGCCGGAGTCCATGGCGAGGAGTCGCGCGGGGCGGACGTGGCCGCGTGCGGCTTCCGCGCCGCGGACCTTGATGCGGTACTCGGTGGGTTCGAGTTGCATGTTGTCGCGGATTCGGACGGGCGGCATGACGAAGCCGGCCTCGGCGGCCATCTGTCGTCGGATCGCGTGGATGCGGTCGAGGAGGTCGCCGCCCTGCTGGGTGTCGACGAGTGAGACGAGGGCGTATCCGACTTCGAGTTCGAGGACGTCGACTTTGAGGAGCGCCTCGATGGGCGGCGGCTCGGGCGCGGTTGCGGCGTGCTCGGCGTGTTCCCTGGCGGTCTCGGCGCGGGAGGATCGCGTCATCGCCCAGGCGAGCGCTCCGAGTCCGGCGGCGGTGACGAGCAGGGGGATGGTGGGGAGCGGGCTGAAGGCGAGGAGTGCGAGGAAGGCGGCGGTGATGACGAGGCCGCGGGGCTGGCTGGTGAGTTGTCCGGTGAGTTCGTCGCCGAGTTGCTGCTTTGAGCCGGAGCGGGTGACGATGAGTGCGGCGGCGATGGAGACGATGAAGGAGGGGATCTGGCTTGTGAGTCCGTCGCCGATGGTGAGTTTGGTGAAGACCTCGGCGGACTGTGCGGCGGGCCAGCCGCGCTCGACGGTGCCGACGGCGAATCCGCCGATGATGTTGACGGCGGTGATGATGATCCCGGCGATGGCGTCGCCGCGGACGAACTTGCTGGCGCCGTCCATGGCGCCGAAGAAGTCGGCCTCTCGGGAGATGTCCTCCCGGCGTCGTCGGGCCTCGGTCTCGTTGATGAGTCCTGCGTTGAGGTCGGAGTCGATGGCCATCTGCTTGCCGGGCATGGCGTCGAGCGTGAAACGCGCGGCGACCTCGCTGATGCGGGTTGCGCCCTTGGTGACGACGACGAACTGGACGATGATGAGGATGAGGAAGATGACGACGCCGACGAAGAGCGAGTCTCCGGCGACGAACTCGCCGAACGCGCTGATGACCTGGCCGGCGACGCCGATGGCCTCTTCGGGGCTGCCGGCGTCGGCGGTGAGGATGAGGCGCGTGGAGGCGATGTTCAGGACGAGGCGGAACATGGTGGTGGCGAGGAGGAGGGAGGGGAAGACGCTGAACTCGAGGGGTCGGCCCATCGAGATCGTGGTGAGGAGCACGATCACGGAGAGGGAGATGTTGAGCGAGATGAGCAGGTCCAGGGCGGGGGGCGGGAGCGGGATCAGGATGACCACCATCAGCATGACGAAGGCGATGGGGACGATGAGGCCGCGGTGCTTCGCGAGCGCGAGCAGCCACGGCGGCAGGCCGCCGGCGTTGGTTGGGGTGGGTTGTGGCTGGTTTGCCTGTGGCATTGGTCAGTGTTGGGTCAGCGTCCTGCTCTGGCGGTGCGTCGGCGGCCGCGTGCGGGGCCGCGCTTGGTTGCGGCGTGCGCTGCGCGGCCTTCGAGGCGGTAGACGTAGGCAAGTATCTCGGCGACGGCCTCGTAGAGGTGCGGGGGGATCTCCCGGCCGACCTCGACGCCGTAGTAGATGGCGCGCGCGAGGGGCGGCCGTTCGACGATGGGGACGGCGTGCGCGACGGCGACGTGGCGGATTCGGACGGCCATGTAGTCCGCGCCCTTGGCGATGAGGCGCGGCGCGCCCATGGACTCGGCGTCGTACTTGAGGGCGACGGCGAAGTGCGTGGGGTTCGTGACGACCACGTCGGCGTCGGGGACGGCGGCCTGGATGCGCTGCATGGCGATGTCTCGCATGAGGCGCATGCGGCGGCCCTTCATCTGGGGGTCGCCCTCCATGCTGCGGCGCTCGTCCTTGACTTCCTGCTTCGTCATGCGGAGGTCCTGCGCGTGCTGCCACTTCTGGTACATGAAGTCGATGACGCCGAGGACGAGGAGGAGGAAGACGAGCCAGAGCGCGAGTTCCGCCGCGGCACGGGCGATGAGGAGCATGCCCGGCACGGGCTCGAGCGCGGCCAGCCCGATGAGGCGGGGCATCCAGCGGCCGATCACCAGCCACGAGATGGCGACGACGAGGATGAGTTTGCCGGTGTTGACGACGGTCTTCACGAGGTTGCGCTTGCTGAACATCCGCTTGACGCCGGCGATCGGGCTGAGGCGTTCGAGTTTCGGACGGAGCGGCTCGGGGGAGAAGAGCAGGCCGACCTGCATGACCTGGCCGACGGCGGCGACGACGAACATGAGGAGCAGGACGGGGACGATGACCATGACGCCCTGCCACGCGGCCCACTCTGCGCCGTCGGTCATGGACTCGATGGTGAGGGGATGGCCGAGCGTCTCGCCTTCGAGGAGGCGGCGGATGAGCGTGGACATGCCGCGGATGAGCAGGCCGCCGACGGCGATGAGGACGATGATCGCGCCCAGGAGATCGACCGCGGCGGAGAGGTCGGCGCTCTTGGCGACCCGGCCTCGGCGCCTGGCGTCCATGAGGCGGTGCTGGGTTGGCTGCTCGGTTTTTTCGCCCAGGTCTTCGGCCATGCTGCTTGTCCGTTGCGTGCTCTTTCAGGCCCGCTTCGCCTCGTTCAGTCCCTTCCGATCGCCCATCGCACGACCATGCCCAGCCCGTCGGTCAGTTCGTCTCGGACCACCGTGTCCAGGACGCGCAGGGCGAGGCCGAGCACGATGAGGCCGACGATGATCTTGATCGCGAAGCCGACGCTGAGGACGTTGATCTGGGGCATGGTCTTCATGATGAAGCCCATGGCGAGCATGAGGAGCATGATGATGCCCGTGACTGGGGCGGCGACGCGGAGCGCCAGTTCGAAGCCGGATGCGGCGAGGCCGGTCGCCAGTTCGAGCGCGCCCGGCTGCATGGCGGCGGCGCCCGGCGGGAGCGAGGCGAAGGAGCCGACGAGCGCGCCGAAGAGGAGTTCCATGCCGCCCATCGAGAGGAAGGCGGCGACGGCGAGGTAGAAGACGAGTTCGCCGACGGCGTCGCTCTGGGTGTCCATTTCGGGGTTGTAGACGGAGGCGATGCCGAGGCCCATCTGGTAGCCCATGACGTGGCCGCCGGTCTGGACGGCGACGAGGGGGATGGAGGCGAGGAGCCCGATGGCCGCGCCGATCAACGCCTCGGCGGCGAGGAAGGGGGCGACGCCGAAGAGGGAGAGGGGCTGGGACTGCGCGAGTCCGTCGGCCATGAGGCCGGGATAGACGGCGAGCGAGGCCATGACGGCGAGCATGGCGCGCACCCTGACGGGCACGGCGGGTCCGCTGAGAAGGGGCGCGAACATGAAGAGGCCGCCCAGGCGCGCGGTGACGAGCGCAAAGGGAACGAGGTGCGCCAGCAGGCCGTCGGTCAGGCTCATGCGTCGGCGCCTCCATCTGTTCAGCGGAGCGAGAGGAGCACGCTTGCGTACTCGACGAGGTTGACGGCGATCCAGGGGATGAGGAGCGCGGCGACGACGAGCATCACCGCGATCTTGGGGACGAAGGTCAGCGTCTGGTCCTGGATGCTGG